>CAWGWA010000001.1:0-175295 GCA_963826105.1 uncultured Actinomycetes bacterium
TGGGCCCAGATGGATTTGAACCATCGACCTCACCCTTATCAGGGGTGCGCTCTAACCGAGCTGAGCTATGGGCCCTCGGGTCGTGCATATTACTCGTCCCCCGGCTTCCCCCGTTAGGGACCGGTTGCTACTGGCAGATCGACTTCTTCGGCCGCGCGGATGAGAGCGTCGTCCCACGTCGCCATCACCAGATCTTCCAGATCGGGGATCAGGGCGCTGGACAGATGGACCGCGTCGTAACCACGCAACGAGCAACGCTCCGCCAGCTCGCCGGCGACGAGAGCCGTTTGCGCGGTCAATTCCACCGGCGTGATCTGAGAGACGAGCTCGCGCAACCAGCTCTTTGCGTCCGCGTACCCATTGACGTTGAGTCGGCCCAACCTGAAAGCGGAGGCCAATCCCGCTCGCGCTTCCGGATAGGTGATCCGGCTACTGAGCCTGGAGTCGGCGGCGTCCCATATCGACGCGGCGATATCCGAATGCTCCTCCTCGAGGATGAGCTTGATCAGAGCGGAGGTTTCGAAGTAGGCGATCACCGGCGCTGTTCCGTGATGAGATCCGACACGGAGCCCGACGCGCGGATGCGTTTCCGGCCCTTCATCGAGGTCGCGGGCTTCTCCGGTCTGGAGATGACTCCCCGGTCGATCAGATCCTGGAGTGCGCTCGTGCCGTTGACGCCCACGAGCCGCGCCACGGGACGGCCGCGCTCGGTGACGATGACCTCTTCACCCGCTTGCGCCCTGGCGATCCATTCCTTCAGACCGCTGCGGAACTCCCTGACTCCGACCTCCATCGCGTCCTCTCGTTGGTGTACATGTCATTAGCAACGAACAGTACACATCCTACACAGAGGTTGAGACACGAGAAAGGGCGGCCCGGAGGCCGCCCCGTTAGTCGCTGGTGTGCGTTCAGCCGTTGAGGCCGAGGCCCGAGACGATGTCGTCCTTGGGACGGGCCCCCACGACCTGGGCCGAGAGGTTGCCGTCGGTGAACAGGGCGATCGTCGGGATGCTCATGACGCCGTACTTCGCGGCGATCGACGGGTTCTCGTCGATGTTGAGCTTCACGATCTTGACCTTGCCCTCGTATTCGACCGAGATCTTCTCGAGTTCGGGGTGAACGAGGCGGCACGGGCCACACCACTCGGCCCAGAAGTCGACGATGACCGGCGTGTCGGACGCAAGCACGGACTCGTTGAAGTCCTGCTCACCTACCGCCTGGATCTCTGTCACTGGAATTGCCTCCTCGATCGGTATCTGTCTGTTTTGGGAAACCTTTGCACGGACCCTATATTCCCGGGGCAACAGACCTTCGACTCTCCGAGATTACGTACTTAGCCCCTTCCCTGAGGCCTCCACTTTACGTAGTTTTAGCTGGTCGAAACCCGCGCCTAGAGAACGGAAGTCCGTACATGACCTCCAGTAAGACAAGCAACTATCCGGCTGCTCTACGCCTGCTAGGCGTGACGGTTGCCCTGGCTCTTCTCGTCGCCGTCGCCCCTGCATCGAGCAAGGCCGAGACCGGCACGGCCCCTCGTCGAGCAACCGAGGCGACTTCCGCTCCGGCCGCTCGCAACGCCGCGAGGATCGGCAAGCCCTCTTCACGTAGCCCCTTCCGCAGCGTTCCTGAGCTCCGATCCGCGGCCGCCGGCGGAGGCACGGTGCGAGTGATCGTCGGCTTCGACGCCGAGTACTCGCCCGAAGGCGATCTTTCGTCGGCCCAGGCTGCCGCACAGCGCGCCGGTATCAAGCGTGGGCGTCAGACGTTGCTGGCTTCGGTTGCCGGTACCCGCCACAAGGTGGTCCGCAAGTTCAAGACGATCCCGTTCGTGGCGCTCGAGGTTTCCGCCGAGGCACTGGCGCGACTCGAGGCGTCGACGACGAGCATCAGTGAAGACGTTGCATTGCCACCGACACTGGCCCAGAGCGTTCCCCTCATCCAGGCCGATGACCTGTGGGCGGCCGGGTTCGACGGTACCGACCAAGTGGTCGCGGTGCTAGACACCGGAGTCGAATCCAGCCACTCCTTCCTTTCGGGCAAGGTCGTTGACGAGTCCTGTTTCTCGGGCGGCTTCAGCTGTCCTAACGGGATGGCCACGCAGATCGGTGCCGGTGCCGGTCAGGACTGTGACTATGCGGAGGGCTGTCTCCACGGCACCCACGTAGCGGGGATCGCGGCCGGGACCAGCGGGTCGTTCTCCGGTGTTGCCAGGGGGGCCGACATCGCGGCGGTCCAGGTCTTCTCCGAATTCACCGGAGAGGATTGCGGTGACGGTGAAGACCCGTGCACCCTGTCCTTCACCTCCGACCAGATCGCCGGTCTCGAGCACGTCGTCAATCTCAGCGACATGGGGCTCAACGTCGCATCCGCCAACCTGAGCCTCGGTGGCGGGCAGCACTTCCTCACCTGTGACTTCCAGTTCCCGGCGTACCAGACGATCATCGCCCAGCTACGTTCGCTCGGCATCGCGACAGTGATCGCCACCGGCAACTCGGGCTTCACAGACTCGATGGGGTTCCCTGCCTGTCTGCCCAACGCGATCAGCGTCAGCTCCACCCAGAAGGACGACACGGTCTCTGGGTTCTCCAACAATGTCTTCTTCACCTCGCTTATGGCGCCGGGTGGTCAGATCAACTCGTCGGTGCCGGGCAATGCCTTCCAGGTACTCGACGGAACCTCGATGGCTACCCCGCACGTCGCGGGGGCCTGGGCTCTGATGCACGACGTTCAACCCGCCAGCGTGTTCGAAACCCTGAGGGCGCTGCAGGAGACCGGCGATCCGATCCCGGACGTCAATGCGACGATCCCACGGATCAACGTCGCCGACGCCGCCGCGATGCTCGTCGGGGGCACCGCCCCCGGGCACCAGGTCACGAACGTAAGCGACTCGCCCGATCCGTTCACTCCGAAGGCGAAGACGAAGAAGAAGGCCAAGATCTTCTGGTTCCTGTCCCACTACATGATCAACACCACGGTCAAGATCCAGAAGAAGAGCGGCAAGCTGGTCAGGAATCTGGTCGATAGCGACCTCGGCATGGGTCCA
Organism: uncultured Actinomycetes bacterium; assembly: GCA_963826105.1. Taxonomy (GTDB): domain Bacteria; phylum Actinomycetota; class CADDZG01; order CADDZG01; family WHSQ01; genus WHTI01. Next base: position 3,044 of record CAWGWA010000001.1, read on the forward strand.
TGGTTCGTTGCTTGGAACGGCAAGGCCAACAACGGCAAGCTTGCCAAGGCCGGGACCTACAAGTACGTCATCAAGGCGATGAACGATGACGGCGGCGTCGTCACGAAGTCGGGCACAGTCAAGCTCAAGAGGTAACAGAACCGGGGGGATCCGAGGCGCCGGGCCACCCGCCATACCAGATCGATGAGAGTGGTTGGCGGGTGGTTCAGGCCCCCGAACTCTCCGAGAGTGCCCGTGAGCCTGGGAACGGACGACCCTGCTGCTGACGTTGGACGACGAGGAGGCGATCTCATGACGGAAGTGCCCGAGGTCCTGTTCGTCTGCGTCCATAACGCGGGGCGCTCACAGATGGCGGCCGCGCTGCTCGATCACGCGGCTGAGGGCAAGGTCCACGTGCGTTCCGCCGGTTCGACCCCGGCGAACGAGATCCACGCGGGCGTCCGCGAGGCCATGGCCGAGATCGGCATCGACATCAGCAGGGAGTTCCCCAAGCCGCTGACCGATGAGGTCGTTAGGGCGGCCGATGTCGTCATCACGATGGGCTGCGGGGACGCGTGCCCGATCTACCCGGGCAAGAAGTACCTCGACTGGGAACTCGAGGATCCGGCCAACAAACCGATCGACCAGGTCCGCCCGATCCGCGAGGAGATCGACCGCCGCGTCCGCGCACTGCTCGAGGAACTGGCGCCCGCTACGAGCTGAGCGAGTCGACGACCTGGGTCGCCGCGAGTTCGCCGGAGCGCACCGCTCCGTTCATCGTTCCCCGGTTGCCGTAGCGCGCGGTGTGCTCGCCGGCGAAGTGGATCGCGCCTTGCCGTCGCGCCTCTTCTCCCGCGATCGAGGTGAAGCCGCCGGTCCTGTAATACGAGTACGAGCCCTTGACCCATGGATCGGCGGGCCAGTGGTCGAGATATGCCTCTCCCGGGATAAAGGAGCCGCTCGCACTGGGGAAGACCCGATCGACCGCGCTCAGATGCTGTGCGACGAGTTCATCGGACGCGACGCCGTGAGCCGGCGACCCGTCATAGGTGGCCGCAAACTGCGCGCCGTTGAACAACACGAGGAGCGCGTCCCGCCCAGGTTGTCCCGCGTCGCCGGGCCAGCTCCACCCCGTCACCAGGTCGGTGATCGCGACACCGTTGCGTTCGCTACCCCATGCCTTGCGCTCGAACTGCAGATTGACCTTGGTGTTCACCCCTAGGCGAGACTCCCTGATGGCGAGGTCCTTCACCTCGGAGAAGCCGGCGTCGGTGTAGTCGACATCGCGCAGGGCGGTGAACGGCAGGGCGAGGACCACGTGGTCGGCCTCGATGTCGAGAGCGCTCGAGTCGATCGCGAACGTGCACGTGGTTCCGTTGTCGTTGCGTGCCAGGCGAGTCAGGGCAGCGCCGGTGATCACGCTGCCGGCCGGCAACTGCTTATGCATCGCGCCGGCGATCCGGTCGCTCCCGCCGCGCACCTCGAATCTCTCGTCGTAGTTGCGTCCGGGAGCGGCGAAGTCGGCGATCAGATGGAGGCTCGAGGCCTCCTCGATCGCCCCGGCGTACTCGGACTCGAAGTAGGTCCTCAGGTAATGCCCGAAGAGCGAATCGAGACCCCGTGGCGTGAACTCCTCGATCCACTCGGCGATGCTGACTTGATCCCAGACCTCGGCGGCAGATGTGTGCGACTTGCGGGTCACGGGCCACCCGAGGTCATCGAACTGCCGCCGGGCGACACGTGCGGTTGCGTCGCGATCCTTGAAAACCTGCGTTCCGATGCGTACCCGCTCCTTGAAGAAGAGGGTGCGTTTGCCCCGCGGCCAGTGTTCGTTCAGATCGGTCAGCCCGAGGCCGAGCTCTCTGGTCAGACGGCGGATCGCCCGATCGCCGGTGCTGATGAATGTTCCGCCGGCCTCGCAGTACTGATCGCTTGATAGTCCGCGGATGGTCCGGGTCCGGCCCCCGATCCGATCGGACGCCTCATAAACATAAGGAGTGATCCCGGTCCGCCGGTAGATCCGGTAGGCCGCGGTCATCCCGGCGAGGCCGGCCCCGACCACCACGATGCGAGGCTCGGCGCCGGCTCCTCGACGTGTCCGCGGAAGGAACGCAGCCCCGGTGACGGCCGCACCCGATGCCAGGAACTTCCTGCGGGTCTGCACGATCGCTCAATCATGCCTCCCGCGGGCACCGGATAAGCTGCGGCCTCCGGGGGCGGTAGCTCAATCGGTAGAGCACCTGCTTTGCAAGCAGGAGGTCGTCGGTTCGATCCCGATCCGCTCCACTCGGAAGTCCTTAGTCGGCGGCCTCCAGCTCGAAGACCCGAAACAAGGATGGGAGTTTCAGCACCCGATTGACTCGGAATCCGGCCTTTGCGAAGAGGTTGTCGAACTCTTCCTTCTTTCGTTCGCGACCTGAGTCGCTGTAAACGAGCATCAGAAGGTCCGAGACCTTCGAGAAGTTGTAGTTGGAATGCTCTGGGATCAGCCCTTCGATGACCAGAACTCTGGCGTCGGATGGCATGGCCGCACGTATGTTCCGAAGGATCCGGATCGCTTCTTCATCACCCCAATCGTGGATGACGGCGAAGAGCGTGTAGATGTCGGCCTCGACCGGTACGGACTCAAAGAAGTCACCGCCGACGGCATCGCATCGATCGAGAAGGTTCAAGGAACCCAGGTAGGCACGGGCTTGTTCCGCGACCGCCGGCAACTCGAAGACGGTGCCTCGCAACTGCGGATTCGCCGCGAGCAGGTTTCCGAGCACCGCTCCGGTACCGCCACCGACATCACAAATGTGTTGCACCTTAGAGAAGTCGTACTTCTCCTGAAGGATCAGACCTTGCATCGTGGACCCACTCTGCATGGCTGCGTTGAACGCCGATCCGGCTTCGGGGTGGCTGCTCAGGTAGTCGAAGAACGGCAGCCCCAACGCGGTCTCGGCCGCGCCGCCGCCCTTCATCACTGACTGCATCGCATCGCTCCAGATGTCCCAGTTCCAGTCTGACGCGAAGAACTCCACCCAGCCCTTCCATGAATAGGGATGGTCCTCTCGTAGAAGCTCCGACGTTGCGTTGTTCTTGTACCGACCGTCCGAGGTGATGCCGAGAAGGTCACGCGAGACGAGGAATCGGAGTACGCGATCGAGTGCATCGGGGTCTGTGCCGGTATCGCCGGCGAGCTCGGCTGCCGACTTCTGGGTTCCGTGCAGCAGATCGGGGATCTTCAACTCCACCAGGAGCCCCAGCATCTTGTTATCGACGAGACCGAATAGGCGCTCCAGGATCAGGGCGAACGGAGGCTGCATCTTCGAATGTGACCGTCCGATGAGGTTCCGGAAGCGATTAGCGATCTCTACGACGGGGGCCGGAGGTAGCGGCATCCCCACTGCTTCTCTCGCGGAAGCACGCTCTGGTTTGTTCATAAAGACGTGGTGGCTCTTAGTCGGAGGTCACCCAGCGCTGGAGATAGCCGCCCGTCGGCGTAGTGGTCACCTCTCCGAACGAGTCGAATTGTGCGGTGACGCTTCCGACGAGCGTGCCGGGATCCCCATCAGTGACCCACGTCTTCCCGCCCTTGCAGGTCCCCGTGTCGTTCACCATCGCTGCTTCGGTGGCCGTGAAATCGAGTTCTCCCTCAAGTAGGGGAGCTGCGAATGAGAAGTCCACGTTGGCCATCTGCAGGTCTTCGGTGTAGGTCATCATCATTGGATCGTCCGTGGTTGCCTCGATCCTGTGCGAGATCGACGTGGCCGGAGCTGTGGCGCTCTCGCTGGTATAGAAGTCGACCAGCACAGAACCGTCGAGGCGCTTGCGTCCGGTGGGGCCACTCGTGAAGAGAGCCACAGTCCGGGGGCAGTTGCTGACGCTGCCCCCTCCACCACCCGGCTCCATGCAGTCCTTGTTGATCTCACGCGTCATCGTGGTTGTGAACTTGTCGAGCTTGATGGTCTTGAAGAAGGCGGTGCCCTGCGTGTCCGGCTTGAACCTCAGTGTCCCCTTCAGGGTTCCCTTCCGTTTCTTCACGATGATCTTTCCTCCACAGCTGGAGGTCTTCTTCATGGGCTCGGTGGCGTCGAACCTGAGGTTGACCTTTCCGAAGGAATCAAGGTCGGCGATCATCGCTCCCTCATCCATGCTCTTCGAGAGGCTGAAATCGGCGCCCTCGAAGCTGTACGAGTGTTCCTGCAGGATCCCGTCGGCGTTCTTGATGAGATCCATGTAGACGTAGCCCTCGTATCCCCCGATGGTCAGCTTGTATCCGCCGGTCCCGGGCACCATGACCTTGTTCGAGTTGAAGAACGTGAAGGATGACGCGGCGAGGCTTACCCCCGCAGATGTAACCAGCAGCGCTCCGGTCAGGACGACGACCAGCAACCCAGAGATCGAACGGCGCATGGTTGGGACCTTTCGTTCGGTGACGGAATCGGAGGCCCGCAACGACGCCATCAAGAGCTTGCATTGTTGCACGGGAACAGCCCTTAAGGCCACACCAACTCGTTGTCGCGCCAAACGACTCCTTTATTACGGCACAAGCAGAAGGGATGCCCGACCGGGTCGGTGTAGACCTGCCAGCCGTAGCCCTCGGGTCCGATGAAGTCCTTCTGTAGCGTCGCGCCGAGCTCGACGACGCGGCGCCCTTCGGACTCGATGTCGTCCACTTCGAAGTCGAGGTGGTACTGCTTGGGATGTTCGCTGCTGGGCCAGCTCGGGGGACGGTAATCGTCCACCCGTTGGAAGGCGAGCTCGACCTCGCCGTATTGGATGCTGGCCCACTCGTCGTTGCTCTTGGCAAGGACCTCGCGACCCGTCACTGCGGAGTAGAAGGCCGCCAGCTTCATCGGGTCCGGGCAGTCGATGATGAAATCGGTGAGCTTTAGCATCCGTCGAGCTTGCCACAGGCGGTCAACTCCGGGTCTCTCATGCATAGTAAGTGTGAGTCCCCTATCCAACTCAATCCGGCAGGGCTACCCTTGAGTTCGTCCCCGATCGGGGGAGAAGCGTCCACCTCGGTGGGCGACGGCTGGTTGAGCCCTAGGGCATCTGACTCTTTCAGCTTTCGTCTGGAAGAGAGCTACCAGTGTTCAATCGATGGCCGATCACTTGGACCTCGCGGCGCCATGTCGCGTTCGTTGCGCTGGCCTCTCTGGCGGCGAGTCTCTTGGTCCTTGCCGTGCCGATCCCTCCGGTCCCGATCGGCTCGGCTCCTGATCCAGCGGCACGTGTCGTCGAGGGATACGGGAAGCTTCCGATCTCGTTCGAGCCCAATGTGGGCCAAGCCCCCGACCGCTTCGACTTCGTCGCCCGAGGTCGCGGTTTCGGGATGGCGATCGATGCGACGGGTGCCACGCTCGCTCTGGGGGCCGAGGACATCGTGCGGTTGGAGCTCCTGGGAGCGGATAGCTCCTCACCAGCTCGTGGGCTGGCGGCGCTACCAGGGAAGGTCAACTACTTCACCGGTGACGATCCGATCGGATGGCACCGTGACATCTCCACGTATGGGCGCGTGAGCTACAGCGCCGTGCTCGACGGGATCGACCTCACCTACTACGGGACCAACTCGGGGACGCTCGAGTACGACTTCGTAGTGGCTCCTGGTGCAGACCCCGGAAACATCACGCTCGGGATCTCGGGAGCGACCGATGTGACGCTCAGGAACGGGGGCCTGGTTATCTCAACCCCCGGTGGTGAGGTGACGCAGGCGCCGCCGGTCCTCTACCAAAAGATTGGAGGTCGTCGGGTTCCGGTCGCCGGTCGCTTCGCACTCGATGGTCACGAGTTCGGCTTCGAGGTCGGCGCCTACGACCACACTCGCCCGTTGGTGATCGATCCGACGCTCGTCTACTCGACCTATCTGGGTGGAACGGGAGACGACAAAGGCAACGCGATCGCGGTCGACTCGTCCGGCGCCGCATACGTGACCGGTTCTACGTCGTCCACGAGCTTCCCCAGTCCCTCTTTCCCCGGTCTCGGAGGTTTCGCCGGACAGACCGACGCCTTCGTGACCAAGCTCAACCCCGCGGGCTCGGCCCTCGTCTACTCGACCTACCTCGGTGGCACGAAGATGGACTTCGGCTACGGGATCGCGGTCGACGGCTCAGGCGCGGCGTACGTGACCGGCTCCACGACCTCTACGGACTTCCCGACGTACGCTCCGATCCAGGCGGCCAACGCCGGGTCGGAAGATGCCTTCGTCACCAAGCTCAACCCCGCAGGCTCGGCCCTCGTCTACTCCACCTATCTCGGCGGCTCGAACGGCGCGGTCGCACTCGGGGTCGACATCGCCCGTGGGATCGCCGTCGACGAGATCGGCAGGGTGTACGTCACGGGCTCCACGACGTCGACCGACTTCCCGACGCAGGCCCCGCTGCAACCTCTTAATGCCGGAGGCACCGATGCGTTCGTAACCAAGATCAACGACAAGGGCTCGGGGCTCCTCTACTCGACCTATCTGGGAGGAACGCTCGACGACAAGAGCAACGCCCTCGCGATCGACGGCTCGGGAGCGGCATTCGTGACCGGCTCCACGACGTCTAGCAACTTCCCGCTGCAAGGCCCGTTCCAGGCAACCAACGGCGGGGGTGACGGCGCCTTCGTAACCAAGCTCAACGCCGCGGGATCGGCCCCCATCTACTCCACCTATCTCGGTGGCTCGGCGATCGATGTCGGCCTCGGGGTCGATGTCGACGGGGCGGGCGCGGCGTACGTGACGGGATCGACGTCTTCGATCAACTTCCCAACGGTCGCTCCCATCCAAGGCGCCTATGGAGGCAACTTAGACGCCTTCGTTACCAAGCTCAGCGCGGCCGGTTCGACCCTTGTCTACTCGACCTACCTCGGCGCCGTGGGAAGCGACTCCGGCAACGGGATCGCAGTCGACGCGGCGTCCAACGCTTACGTCACCGGCTACACCGGTTCTGTTGGCTTCCCCGTGCAGGATCCGTTCCAGTCGACCAAAGGTGGGTCGTTCGACGCGTTCGTCACGAAACTCATCCCGGCGGGATCGGCCTTCGTCTATTCGACCTTCCTCGGCGGCTCGGACGCCGACTACGGCAACGGGATCGCGGTCGACGGCACCGGTGCGGCATTCGTGGCCGGTTCGAGCCGGTCCACCGATTTCCCCCTGTACGTTCCGCTCCAGGGATCGAATGCCGGCCCCACCGATGGTTTCATCACTAAGTTGAAGGAGACGCCGCCGGCCCCCTGTGATGCCACCTCGGTGGTGACGATCCAGGTGACGGCTCCGAATCAGACGACCTACGGCACCTCGGGCGCGGATGTCATCCGAGGAACATCCGGGATCGACACGATCTACGGACTCGGGAGCAATGACACCATCTGCGGTCTCGGCGGCAACGACAACATCTATGGCGGCGCGGGCGCCGACCTCCTCTACGGTGACAGCGTCTACGGCGGCACCGGCAAAGACCTCATCTATGGCGGCGCGGGCGCCGACCGGATCTACGGCAACAACGGCATCGACACCCTTTATGGCGATGATGGAGCGGACAAGCTCTACGGCAACGATGGTGCCGACAGCCTCTACGGAGGGATCGGCAATGACGAGCTTTCCGGTTTCGACGGAGACGATGCCCTCGTCGGCGGACAGGGTAACGACGTACTGGTTGGCGGCAACTCCAAGGACGTTCTGAACGGCGGCGACGGAGCCGACAAGCTGTACGGCGACCCCGGTAACGATCAACTGTTCGGCGGTGCCGGCAACGACGATCTCTACGGTGAGAACTACTTCCCCAACGGCACTGGCGATGACTATCTAAACGGGGGTGCCGGCAATGACAAGCTCTACGGCGCTCCTGGGAACGACACTCTCGTCGGCCTAGGCGGCGGCGACTACCTCAAGGGCGGAGACGACAACGACAAACTCTACGGAGGCGCACAGGGCGACAAGCTCTGGGGAGACGACGGAGATGACACCTTAGATGGGGGCCCGAGCGGCGATACCTGCAATGGAGGTGCCGGCACCGACACCGGCTTACCATCGTGCGAGACGTACATCCCCTGATCGCCTCAGACGTCGCGGCCGAGCTTGCCGATCAGGTTCCGCACCCGTAGTTCGACGAGGTCCCGGATGTCGGCGACCTCGTCGGCCGACTTGCCCTTGGGATCGTCGAGCTCCCAGTCCTCGATCGGGGTCGACAGCTCGGGGCACGCACTAGCGACGTCGCAACCCATACCGATCACCAGCTCCGCCTCCTCTGCGAGTTCCGGCGTTAGCGTGAGCGCCGGACGGTCCACGATCGCGAGCCCGGTTTCGTGCATCGCCGACACAACCGTGGGCAGCGGATGCGGAGCCGGTTTCGTTCCCGCCGCCAACCCTCGGTGGCTGTGAGACATCTTGTTGAAGAACGCCTCGGCCATCCGGGCGCGGCCGGCCCCTTCGGTGCACACGAACAGGACCACTGGACGGTGGTCCTCGCCGGGGGCCGGAGCCCGCACCTGAACGCGCTGACGATCCTGTGATTGCTGTCTGAACATCCCCCTATCTGAACACCTTCAGGGCCGTCCTGAACCTAGTGAGAGGTTGTGGCACGAGCGGAAAGGCTCCGAACCCCCTGGCTTGCACCCCTTGGGCCACGTACTTTGAGAATGACGTTGGTCCGGCCCATCTGGAGGTTGTCAAAGTGAGTCGAGCACTCCGCGCGGTGCTAATGGCGCTTTGTCTGCTAGCTGGGCTCGTTGCCACCGCTTCCCCGGCTATGGCGGCCATCATTACGGTCGATGCGGCTGCCGCCGACGGTGTCTCCGACTCAGCCTGCAGTTTGCGCGAAGCGGTGGAGGCGGCCAATACCGATCTGCCGGTAGACACGTGCGCCGCCGGGACCCTCGGTGTCGACACGATCTCGCTGCCGAATGATCTCTCGATCGAAGTCACAAGCCAGATCGACATCACCGAAGATCTCGTGATCCAGGGTGTGAGCTCGGCGGCGACGGTGATCGACCTCTCCGGTGCGGGCGACGAGGGCTTCCAGGTTGATTCCGACAGCGAAGTGACCTTCCGGCAGCTTGCTGTCGATGGAGACGGGGAACCCGATGGGGCCGGGAACCCTCACGAAGCGATCGACAACCGAGGTGACCTCACGCTCGAGTCTGTGTATTTCTCCGGGAACGACAACCTCAATGACGGGGGAGCAGTCAGCAGCGAAGGCAACCTCACGATCACGGGCTCGACCTTCGAGGACAACCACGGAGGCGCGAGCGGCGGCGCCGTCTACCAAGATTCCGGCATCCTCACGATCACGGACTCGACCTTCTCGGGAAACTCAGCGGCGGAGTCCGGCGGAGCCGTGCACGCGTTTGACGCTGAAGTTCAGATCGATGGAACCACTGATTTTACTGGGAACACCGCGAACATCGTCGACCCCTTTACTGGTGGGGGTGCCCTTTACCTCGAGGGAAGTGGCCCTGGGGTCACTGTGACGATCGAGGGCGATACCGAGTTCTCGACCAACACCTCGGCTTCAGAGGGTGGGGGCATCTTCATGGTCGGAGTTGATCTGACTATCAGTGACGCCAGCTTCATCAACAACGAAGCCGTAGCTGGAGGAGGTTTGACCGCGGATTGCACCTGCAATGGTGGGTCGTTGGCGATCGAGGATTCCCTGTTCGACGGGAACGAGGCCGAGTTCGGGGGCGGCGCTTACGTCAGGGGACCGAGCGCGATCACGGGGACGACATTCTCCGGCAACTCCGCCGCCGAGTTTGGGGGTGCCCTTTTCGCGGAGCAGTCGCTCGGTCCGTTTGAGTTCCTGGAGGTCCAAGACTCATTGTTTGAGAACAACACTGCCCCTGCGGCCGGGGCCATCGCTGCCGGGGCGTTCGCCCAGCTCTACATAACTGATTCCACGCTGCGTGGGAACGACGCGACCGGTAGCGACCCTGGCGAAGGCGGAGGTGCGATCGGCGCCTTCGTTTCGTTGACGATCCTCGAACGGACCACCGTTTCCGACAACGATGCGGTCCTCGTCGGCGGAGGCATCATGGGCGATCAAGCCGAGATCGCGGTCGTGAACTCCACGGTCAGTGGGAACTCCGTGAGCGACGGTTCGGGCCAGGGAGGCGGTCTCCACTTCACCGACGTGATTTCTCTGTTTCTCCATTCGACGATCACCGATAACTCGGCGCTGGGCGAAGGCGGTGGGGTGTGGACCGAAGACCCGTACGACGCGATCTCTGATGGATCGATTATCGCCGGGAACCCGGTGGGTGGGGACTGCAACCTTCCGATCGACGATTTCAGCCCCAACATCGATTCCGATGGATCATGCTTCCCGGCCCCCGGCGCCGGCTCGATCACCGCCGACCCCCTGTTGGGTCCACTCCTCAACAACGGCGGACCAACCATGACGCACGCGCTCCTTACAGGAAGCCCCGCGCTGAACATCGCCGACGGCGGACCGTGTAACGAGTTGAGTGGCGTCGACCAGCGTGGCTTGCCCCGGCCCTCGGGTGGGGCCTGCGATCTGGGGGCCTTTGAGGTGCAGGTCCCCGCCCCACCTCCACAGGAGCGCACGCTGTCGGTGTCTCGCACCGGTGAGGGAACCGTCACCGGCGCGGCGCTGGGGATCGACTGCGGAAGTACGTGCTCCGCGATCGTGGAGGACGGCACGACCGGCACCCTGGTGGCGGTCCCCTCCGCCGATTACGTATTCGATGGATGGACCGGCGACTGCGCCTCGATCGACGGGAACGAGTGCACCGTCGAGATGAACGGTGACCGCGAGGTAACCGCCACGTTCGTCGGCGTCGTCAAGAAGGGACCTTGCAAGGGGATGGCATTCGGCTCTTCCTCCATAGCTGGAGGAACCGAACGGATCGCCGGCACGCCGGGCGACGACGTCCTCACCGGCAACGGCCGGAGGAACGTGATCTGCGGACTTGGCGGAAACGACACGATCAAAGGAAAGAACTTGGGCGATGACCTTCTCGGTGGAGGAGGGAACGACATCGCTCGTCGGGGGCAAGGGGCCCGACCTGCTCAAGGGGGGCCCGGGAACCGATAGTTGCCGTGGCGGGAAGGGCAAGGACACGCTCATCGCCTGCGAGTGAGGGAAACCTCTTAGCAGTCCGAGCAACTTCCTATTGTCTTCCGGCGTTTACGTTCTTAAGGTGGATTACGTCGAGAGCACGTTTGCGGTACGAAATGACCCGAATGGGCTATTCCGTCCGAGTGGATATAGAGAGAAGATGTCTCCCGCTTACTCTAAAGCCGCATACAAACTCGTCCTAGAGAGGACAATCCGCTAGATGGTCGCTCAGCGCGCCGACGAACTGTTCTACGACGGCCCCGACGGCGAGGCTCTTGCCTCGGCGGACGAGCGCGACCTGACGATCGCATTCAAGTCCGGAAGCGAGGACGCCTACTCAGTTATCTACGGCCGCTACCGGCCCCGGGTCGAGTCGCTCTGTCGCCGCATGCTGGCCAACCCGCACGATGCCCAGGAAGCAACCCAAGAGGCATTCCTGCGCGTCTTCCAGTCACTACACTCATTCAACGGCCGCTACCAACTGGGGGCCTGGATCACCCGGATCGCGACCAACGTCTGTCTCGACAACCTGCGCACGCAGGCGCGGCGTCCGATACAGCCGACGCCTATGGAAGAGATGGAGCTCACGCTCCCCGACAAAGGGATCGACAGCGACCCCGAGTTCTTCGTCATCCGGCGCGCCGAGAGCCGCCGGGTAAGGCGGGTGCTCGAGAGCCTGCCCCCGATGCACCGCGCCGCGATCATCCTGCGCGACTTCGAGGGCCTCTCCTACAGTGAGGTCGCGATCGCGCTGGGGATCACCGACGCACAGGTCAAGGCGTTGCTCCACCGAGCTCGTGCCGGCTTCAAGCGGGCCTGGAACCCGGCCGCGGTCGCCTCGATGTTCCTGCCTGCCCGTTTCGTCGATCGCTTCCGCAAGGTCGAGCACACCGTTGGGGAGCGTGCCAGCCACGCGGCCAAGACCGCCACGCCACTTAGCGATATCGCGGCGAGTGCATCGCAGGCCGCCGCGAGCTGCGGAGGATTCATCCAGCAGTGCGGGGTCGTCGTTTCCGAGCGCTTCGCCACGGCCGCCGCCGCAGTGGTGGTGACCGCGGGTGCGGTCGCCGGAGTCGGAACCACACCTCCGAGCGCTCAGGCTCAGCCCCCCACGATGATGGCATCGACAGACGTCTCGGACCATGCTCCGGATCACGCCGATCGCAAGGGCAAGCAGAAGCGGGAGCACACCCCGGACGCTCCCGTGGTCGTTCCGACTCCCGACCCGACGACTCCTGACCCCAACCCCCAGCCCGAGCCCGACGCCAACTCCGACGCCAACTCCGACGGACCCGCCCCCAGGTGGTGGCGAGAACCCGCCGCCCGCCCCTCAGCCCTTGCCGATACAGAACCCCTACTTCGGGTTCTCCAACTCAACGACCAGCGCTGGAGACAAGCCGGCGTCGTCCTCGGCTACGGTCGATTGTGCCGCCGGGACCGTCTCGCAACAGGTCACCTCGGTCATCCACTACGGCTCCGAGGCGCTGCCGATGACCATGACCCTCGATATCTCCGGCAACGTTCACCTGGGCGTGACGCTCACCAGGGACGGGCACGAGTACTTCTACGACGGCGGTGCATCGAGTGCCACCCTCAAGAGGAGCGGGCAGAAGCTCCAGATCTCCTTCTTCGGCTCCTACAGCAATATCGGGGGGGATCGCCCGGGAGCGGCCGGGATGCCCGATTATGGGCAATTTGCGGGGAATCTCACGCTAGACTGTTTCGCGGCGTCTGTGGTAGCTCAAGACGTCACGCTATATGTGCAGTAGGGTTCCTCAGGCTTTCGACACAGGGCTGGAAGGGAAGGGGGTGGCTGCGGTCGCGCAGAAATAGACTCAAAAGGTTCGACCAAGCCAAGCAACTTCCTGCTATACACGTCGTTAGTAATCATGAAGAAGAGGCAGATTGCTGCCAGATGCAGTAGGTGCCAGTTGGTTAGTAGGAACGATCTCACCAGGAGGTGGGTATTGACTGCAACACGGAAGTATTCCAGTAGGTCGGTAGCGTTCATCAGTGCGCTGGCGATCCTTTTTGCATTGATCGTACCGTTGGCCGGGAGTGCGATGGCCAGCCCCGACAACTCGTTCGACCTTCAGGTAACCCCTGAGACGGCTACGAATGCTACAGCCGCGACGCATGTGCTCACCGCTACGATCGACCCGGTCTGTAACGAGGCCGCCGGTTGTGAGGTCGACTTTGAGGTCGAGTCTGGTCCGGCGGTATCGGTAACCGCCGACGATGGCGCCAACCCTCGCACTTCGGACGCAGACAACTCACCCCTGACCCCGGACATGACCTGCACGGTTGCAGACACAGCAGCCACGTGTACGGTCGATTTCACGTCCACAACGGCCGGGACGAACGTCATCCGCTCATGGGTCGACGACGACAAGGACAACACCTCGTTCGATGCCGACGCCACCGAGGGCCGCGACGAAGCCGTGACGCCGGGCTCGCGGACCGAGATCGACGACACCGACGTGGTGAGCAAGACTTGGTTCTCGGCTCTGCCGGCGAACTCCAAGCTCGACTGCACCCCGGAGACGGCGACCAACCCGAACACGGGCGCCGGCTCGACCGAGACCTACACCTGTAACGCGTGGGTCGACGCCGACAACGACGGCGTCAAGGACGCCGGCGAGACGGCGCTTGCGGGTCAGACGATCGACGGCGAGAACCTCAACGGCGCCAACGACCCTGACAACGACGCCACCGGTGGCGCAGCTTCGACCGCCGACTACAACAACGGCGGCACCACCGACGCCAACGGAACCGCGACCATCAATGTCGCAGCGTCCGAGACCCAGGCCGGTACGGCGAACATCTGCTTCTGGATCGACGCCGACGCCGACAACATCTTCCACGCTGCTGGCGCTTCGGTCGAGGACGGCAACGACTGTGACACTGAGGCCAACGGCGAGGCCGAGACGGTCACCGACCCGACCGACCGCGTCCAGAAGACCTGGCTTCAGGTCGGAGCGGCGGCCGAGCTGACCCTGACCCCCGAGAGCGACCAGAACCTCAAGGGCGAGCAGCACACCGTGACCGCGACGGTCACCGATGCGTTCGGCTCCCCGGTCGCCGGTCAGTTCGTCGACTTCGACATCTCGGGCCGCAACGACGGTGCCGACCCCGACGCAGATCAGTGCCTCACCGATGCCAACGGTCAGGTGGACTTCACCTACACCGACGTCAACACCGGCACCCCCAACGGTGCAGAGGACGAGATCTTCGCGTACGTCGACAACGACGACGACGACTCTTCGGCAACGGGCCGGTGACAGCACGACGACACCGCCTACAAGTACTGGTTCACGACCACCCCGGTGGTTGACGAAGTGATTCTGAGCCTCGGCGGCTGCTCCGCCACCCAGGCAGGCGCAGACACGGCCGACAGCCAACGTTGTCGGACGTGACGACTCCTGGTTCTGCGCCACGGTGCAAGACGCAGCCAACAACCCGATCCCGGGCGCGACGGTTACGTTCAACAGCACCGGCGTGGGTGGGATGTTCGACTACAACGATGACGCTCAGGACCTCGATGGCGACGGGGACCCCGACGACGACGAGCTCGTCACGAGCTGGACAATCACCACGGACAGCGGTGGTGAGGCCAGCAGCTTCACCGGTGGCCGAGCCCAGTGGCTCTACTCCGAGGAGAGCGGTCAGCAGACGCTCACGGCTACGGCTTCGCCTGACACCAGCCTGCCGGTGGTCGTCACCTGGACGCCGGATGACGCTCGCAACATCGAGTGTGATCCAGAAACGGCAACCAACCCGACCGGAACGTCGCACGTGGTGACCTGCACCGCGACCGACCAGTTCGGTAACCCGACACCGTTCGCGCGACGAGAGCAGCGACCTCGTGACCGTCAGCGAGACCGGCACGGGCCGACTGGACAGCGCGGACGCTGAGGACAGCGACGCCGGCGTTCAGCGCCTGCTGGACTCGAACGGCCAGATCGAGATCGTCACCTCCACGCTCCCAGGTGAAGAGGGCACGCAGACCATCTCTGCCCAGTTCACCGGTGACGACACAGACTCTGACGTCTTCCCGGCCGACAACGACGACTCGTGCGACGCTCCTGCGGCAACTCAGGGCAACGACGAGAACTCGTACGGTTACGGCGAGGACGAATACACCGCCGGTAACTGCGAGACCAGCGTCGAGAAGACCTGGACCGACACACCGCAGCCCGGCGACACCCACGCTCGTTCGAACCACCTCAACAAGGTGAAGCACGTCAACCTTGGCGGAGGCAATAGGAGCCTGAAGGTTTCGGGCACCCTGTCCACCGACGATGGTGTCGCGGAGTGCTCGGCGAGCCAGCCGGTGAAGGTTCAGATCAGGGCCGGTGGTTCTTGGATCACTCGCAAGTCCGATACGACCAACAGCAGCGGCAATTTCAAGGTGCTGATCAGGGATATCGCCAAGAAGTACCGCGCAGTGGCTCCCAAGTCGTCCTTCATTGACGGTGGCGGTGCCGAGCAGGTCTGCTTGAGGGCGGTCAGCAACGTTCGCAACCACACGCACGGTGGTGGCGGCGGAGCGAAGTTCGTCCGCTAGCATCTCTGTTACAAGTTTCAAGGCATCAAGAAGCCGGCCCCTTCGGGGGCCGGCTTCTTCTTGTGCCTAGGGCTTCACCGGGTGCTCGGGGCAACTTCCTGCTATACACATCGTTGGATCCATTGAGTAGGTCGTGTTCCATCATCGGAGGTGGGGGAATTGATCGTCAGGCGACACATACCAATCGGATTACTGGCGCTGATCAGCGCGCTGGCGATTCTCACGGCATTGATCGCACCCTTGGCGGGTGTTGCCGGTGCCAGCGTCGAGAACTCGCATGACCTTCAGGTCACGCCTGAGACTGGCACCAACGCGACGGGGGTCACCCATCAACTGACGGCGACGATCGACCCTCTATGCAGCGACCCTGTCCCGGGCTGCGAGGTCGACTTCGAGGTGGAATCCGGGGCAGCTGTTTCGGTGACCGCCGATGACGGCGCCAACCCCCGTACTACCGATGCGGACAGCTCACCGATGTCCCCGGACATGACCTGCACCGTCCTCACGACACAAACGACCTGTACCGTCGACTTCACTTCGACGACGGTCGGCTCCAACGTGATCCGTGCCTGGGTCGACGATGACAAGGACAACACGACCTTCGATGGCGATGCCACCGAGGGAGCGGTCGAGGGAACGACGCCTGGGGCCCGCACGGAGATCGACGATACCGACGTGGTCACCAGCAGACTGGTTCATGGCGCTCGGTAGCCAATTTCGCGCTCGACTGCACGCCGGAGACTCAAACGCTTGCCCGCGAGCGGCGCAGGCTCGGCAGCGTCGATCACGTGTAAGGCGTTCAACGACAATGGTGCCGGTGGCGGAGTCGCTGATAACGAGGTGCAGGACGGAACCGAAGCGGGCATACCCGGAGCTCTTGATCGACGGTGAGAACCTCAACGGAGCCAACGATCCGGACAACGGCAACACGACGCCCGCGGACTACAACAACCTCTGCACTACAGCCGCCAATGGCCAGTGCTCGGGCTCGGTCCCGGCCTCGGAGACCCAGCCGGGGAGTAACACTGCCTTGTGCTTCTGGGCCGACTTGGACAACGACACCGACTCCAATGGTGGTACCGCAGCCGATGGCAGCGGTTGCGCCGAGGGCGCGGCCGTTAGCGACTCGGACGAGACCGATGTTGTTCTAGTCTCTTGGCTGGCTCCGGGGACGGCCACCGACATCGCGTGTACCCCACGTAGCGATCAGAACGTGGTCGGCGCGTCGCACACGGTCACCTGCACGGTGACCGATCCGTTTGGGGCTCCATCGGTTGGAGCGCTCGTCGACTTCACCGTGGTGGGGCGGAACGCAGTCGCCATGGGTCCCAACTCGAGCGACCGACTCCAACGGTGTCGTTTCCTTCACCTACACGGACATCGGGACTCCGCCGGTGCCGGAGGGGCAAGAGGACGAGATCACCGCGGCCTTGGACAATGGTAACGATAGCGATGTTGTGTACTCGTACTGGTTCACGACCATCCCAACGGTTGCGGATGTAGTGATCGATCCCGAGGCCGACGGCACTCCGTGTGAGGACTCGGATGCAGCGACCGACCCCGAGTTTCTCCTTGCCAATATCGAAGTCGCGGACGACTGGTACATGTGCGTCTCGGCTCTCGACTCGATGGGTGTCGCGATCCCGGGTGCGACCGTGAACGATCGGTACTGCGGGTGCCGGCTTCCTCGTCGAGGACGACGACAACGACCAGACTTACGATGAGGGTGAGGAACTGGTCACGAACGTTACGGTGACTACGGATGGAGGCGGGGACGCCTTCTTCCTGACTTACTCCGAGGAGTCGGGTATCCAGACCCTTACGGCGACCTCAGGATCGGCCAGCGACAGCGGATCGCGGGAGTTCTACTCCTCGCAGGCCAGGAACATCACCTGCGACCCCGAGACCGACACCGCCGAGCCGGGAACGTCCAAGGTCGTGACCTGCACCTTGACCGACCGCTACGGCAACCCGGCGGCGGACAACGTTCCCAACACGCCTGCAGTGGCGTTCACCGAGTTGGGTGAGGGGCGCATCGACAGCTCCGACGGGGTTCCGAACGAGGACGGCGAGGTCGAGGTGATCGTCTGAGACGACCGACGACGAGGTCGGCGAGCAGACCATCACGGCCGAGATCACCAACGACGGCGATGGAGGCGTTCAGGAGTGCGGAGCGGCGGCCAACACGGGATCCAACGGAGTCGGCACCGAGGAGGGCACACCGGCCGGTAACTGTGAGGCAACCAGCACGATCGACTGGACCACCGATCCGGGTGAAGTCCACTCCCGCACCCTGATGCTCAACAAGGTGAAGCACGTCAAAGTCGGCGGCAACAGGAAGCTACTGGCCAAGGGCAAGCTATCAACCGACGACGGCTTCGCAGGTTGCACTGGAGGCCAGACGGTCAGGCTCCAGAAGAAGGTCTCCGGCTCGTGGTTCAGCCAGAAGGCCGAAACTACGGGAGGCGGCGGTGGGGTCAAGTTCCTGCTCAAGGACAGGAAGGGGACCTACCGTCTGCTGGCCCCCGCCTCGAGTTCCGGCGACGACAACTGCGGGAAGGCAACGAGCAACTCCAAGAAGCACAAGCACTAGAAGCATCGAGTCGTAAGTATCAAGAGCCGGCCCCTCGAAGGGGCCGGCTCTTCTTCGTGGTCCGCTGCTAGCCTGATCCTCATGCCTGCGCCGCGCACCGAGGTCACCGAGATCGTCACCGGACTCGCCATGCTCGGGTTCCCTACGCTGCGTGATGCGCTCGAGGCTCGACCGCCCGAGCTGCGCAACGTTGAGCCGGCGCACTGGGACCGGCTTGAGGAAGTCTTCTCCGAAGGCTCGATGGATGCCGAGTTCCGGGGAGCGTGGTCTAACGGACTCGCGTTCCTCGGTGCTGCAGCGGGACTCCGCGGCCGGCGGCCCTACCTGATCGAGTGGAAGGGCCCCCACCGCACGCCGGGCTACGACACCGTGCCTGCCGACCTCCGGATCGATCACGTCTATCTCGTGTCGTGCAAGTACCTCTCCAAGATCCTGATGAACGTGTCGCCGGCCTACCTCTTCGATCGGTTGCTGGTCGACCGCCGGGGGCCGGTGCCGGACTGGTATCTGGATGTCGCACCCGATGCCTATCGCGCGTTCTACCGGGTCGTGCGTGAACACTTGGGAGCGGGACTGCCGGCCGAGGTCGACGACCTCGTCAAGGATCAGCGGATCGTCCTCAAGGAGAGCCTGGCGGGTCCGTGGCCCCAGGAGCTCGCCGGACCGTATCTCGAGTTCTGCGCCTCAGCCGCCGAAGCATCGGCCGCGCGCTGGAGGGCAGGACTGATCGACGCGGCGGCTCAGGAGGAGATGTTGTGGCGACTGTTGCGGCTCTCCGGAGCGCCGTACTTCGTCCTCGGAACCGCCCCCGACGACGTCCTGCGCCTCCGCATCTACACGCCGTGGGACTGGCGCCAGGAGTTCAGCCTCCGGTCGTTCGAGGTCTCCGGCGACGCGGCCGCGGGCCAGCCGGTGGTCAAGTGGCGTGCACTGGTTACGCGGCGTGACGACGGCCGCGAGATCCCGGTCGAAGGACACGTCGAGATCCGCTGGAGCCACGGCCGCTTCCGGAGGATGCCCGAGGCCAAGGTCTACCTCGACACCCCGCACTACGACGTCCCCGGCTACGCACCCCTCGACGCCGACGACCGCCTCTCCCGGGGCCTGCAGCTTGATCTGAGCCTCGACGCCTGAGGGCCGCTGAGGTCCCGTGCATCCTCGCGGCACTATCCGAGCGTCTCCGCTCTAGTCCCAGTACTGTGAAGGCTACGAAATGACTAGTGACACCCATTGCCGATCGAATAAGGTTCGCGTCGTAGCATCGCAGCTCTCGGAGAGATGCATGCCAAACGATCGAGGTGGGGGGGGTAAGTCTGTGGGTTCGCCTAGGCGGGCGGCGTGCTGGTCGTGGCATGCATGGTAACGGCCGCACTGTTCGCTCAGTTCCTGATGAGCGCTCGGCTACTGCCGGTCCGATCGGCCTCGACCCAACCTTCGACACGGACGGTAAGGCTGTAACTGTCTTCGAACAAGCGAGCCAAGTCACCTCGATCACGGTGCAGCCGGACGGCAAGATCGTCGCCGGTGGGTGGTCCGTCGACGGAAGTTCCAATCAGATCGCTACCCTTGTCCGTTACAACGCCGATGGGTCTTACGACACAACTTTCGACACGGATGGGATCGTCACTACGGCGATCGGCGCGGACTATAGCTACTTCAACTCGGTGGCCATCGATGCGGACGGCAAGATCCTGGCGGGGGGAGTGTCCAAGGTTGGCTTCTACACCGATTTCACCCTTGCTCGCTACAACACGAACGGGTCGCTCGACACAACTTTCGACACGGATGGGATCGTTACGACCTCCTTCGGGAGTGAATACGACGACATCAATTCGATCGCGATAGACGCGGACGGAAAGATCGTTGCCGGTGGTGTACACCAACACATCTAATGACCTGATGTTTGCTATCGCCCGTTACAACTCGGACGGTTCGCTGGACTCTTCCTTCGATGGCGACGGAAAAGTCACGACGCCAGGTGGGGATTACCTCAACTCGATAGCTATCCAATCTGACGGCAGGATCGTGGCGGGCGGATCCAGTGCTGCCTACCCCTCGATTTTGCCCTTGCCCGCTACGACACGAACGGTTCGCTTGACCCACTGTTTGGTGGCACCGGCCTCGTAACAACAGATGTCGGGGGCTCCGACGAGGATCAACTCGGTCGCGATTCAACCGAACGGCGACATCGTTGTTGGTGGATCCGGGCCAGGGGAGTTCGTTATTGCCCGCTACGACTCTGGCGGCATGCTCGACTCGAGTTTCGATGGCGATGGGATCGTCACGACCTCCATCAGGGGCTTTTCCGACTACATCACTTCGATCGCCCTCCAGTCAGACGGATCGATCGTTGCGGCTGGAGCTTCCTCAGTGCAGACCGACCCAGGCAACTTCATGGCACCGTGGGACTCAGACTTCGCCATCGCCCGCTACAACTCGGATGGTTCCCTCGACACCACCTTTGACGATGACGGCAAGATCACCACGGACTTTGGGGGCAATAACGACGCGATCAACTCTGTTGTGGTCCTAACGGGCGGGGAACTTCTCGTTGGGGGCTACTCCAGTGGCGGACCAGGGTTCAACTTCACCGTTGCCCGTTACTCGGAGTCGGCGGTCGCTCCATCGCCACCTCCACCGAGTCCTTCGTTCTTCGACCTCAGCGTCTCGAAGGCAGGGACTGGCTCGGGCTCGGTTTCGGGTGATCCGCAACTCGGCATCGACTGCGGATCTGCGTGTTCCTCTCGCCTCGCTCAATTCACTTACGGGACCCTAACTGCCGTTCCTGATGATGGTTCTGAGTTCACGGGGTGGTCGGGTCCATGCCTCGCTCGCGAGGGCAACACCGCGAACCAGTGCACGATCCATCTGGCGGGCAATCGGAGTGTCACCGCCACCTTTACCGAGGTCAACTCGGAGCCCCTGACCCAGTGCTCTGATGGCCTCGACAACGACGACGACGGGCTGATCGACTTCCCCGCGGATACAGACTGCACGGATGTGGACGACGACGACGAGTCGAGCGCACCCGAGGAGCACGCCCGGAGCCTCACTCTGTCAGGCGACCTGGTCACCCGAAGCGGCACGACGAAGCTCTTGTTGGGAGGCGTGCTGTCGGCGGCCGGTGACTTCGCTCCGTGTGCCGCGGCTCAGGAGGTCGTCCTCCAGAAGCGCGTCGACGGTGCCTGGCACGACCGCAGATCCGCTCTCACCGACGCGAACGGTTCTTTCTCTCTGAAGGTGCGAAAGGGTGGTGGCTACCGAGCGATCGCTCGGAGGGTCACGCTTGACCCGGGACCGCCCAGGGTGGACTGTCTCTTCACGAAGAGCGATTCGGGACGCTGGCCCATCCCCTGACCGCCTCGGACGTGTGCTCTGGCCTCGTGAGAGCGCGAAATCACAAGGGTGTTTGACGCCTCCGGGAGGAGCGAATAGCGTTTTTCCCTTGGAGCCCGATGGGCTCCATTCGCTTGCTGGGGAACCGACCAACGGAGGTGGGAACCATCCGAACGCGCACGGCCCTGGTGCTCGCGCTCGCTCTGGTGATCCTCGCAACCCCCGTGTTCGCGCACCGCAAGTTCCACAAGGGCGACGCGGTCTACTACGCCAACATGTACGCCGATGGCGCAACCGCGTGCGGTGGCACCTACGATCCGAGCGCCAAGACCGCGGCCCATCGCAAGCTCCCGTGTGGAAGCCGGGTCCGGGTCAAGAACCTCGCCAACGGCAACAAGGTGATCGTCACGATCACCGACCGGGGACCCTACGGGGACAAGGAGACGATCATCGACGTCTCCCGCAAGGCCGCCAAGCGTCTCGGCTTCTGGGGCGCCGGCCGGGCCAAGGTGAGGCTGAACGTCCTCGAGTTCGGGGCCGAGTAAGCCTCGGGACTCCGATCTCGTGTCGTAGGCTCGAAATATCGTGACTGCCATGGAAGCACAGACATGGACCGTGATCGGCCTCCTGGCCGCAACCTTGTTCGGCGCCCTCATCTACTTGGGCGGCCGGATCGATGGGATCTCGTCCCGTATCGACGGGCTGTCCTCCGAGATGAACTCCCGCATCGACGGGCTCTCGTCCGAGATGAACGCCCGGTTCGACGGGGTCTCGTCCCGCATCGACGGCCTGTCGTCTCGCGTCGATGCCCTCACGTCCGAGGTTCACGAGCAGGGCTCCCGACTTGAGGAGCACCTAAGGTGGCACGCTCGCTGACGGCGTGATGACCTCGGTTGTGCAGAGGCACAAGGGGATCTGTGCTCGCGCGGCGAATCTCCCCCTCAAATCTCATCTTTCTGGGGGGTCCTCAAGTGCGTTCCGCCGTGCGTTACCTGGTTTCGTCCCTGCTCGTAGGGGTGCTCAGTGTTGGCCTTGCGTGGGCGGGGGCCGGACTCGTTCCGGTCTCGACCCCGAAGCTCCCGAAGGTGACCGCGGAAGCTGGCGGCGGCTCGGCCCATGGGGGCAAGGGCCGCAAGGCGGACAGCTTGCTCCCGGTCGGCCCGCCCCAGCAGGGCTACGTCCTCGCCGGCGCCTCCAAGGTCTCGATCGAGCCCCGGCCCGAGGACTACGACGGAACCTGGATCCAGGACCGCGATCAGTGCGCGACCTTGAGCGAGGCGTTCGTCACGCAGCTCCCCGGCTCCGCCGAGCATCTCGCCTCGGCCGGCTCGCCGTGGCCCGAGAACCCCAACTGCCTCTATATGGGTGGCTACGGGATCGGACCGATGAACCCGATCACGTCGTGGGACCAGGAGTACGGGCTCTACGTTCGCAGCGCGGTGCTTCAGGGGCCGGAGGTCGACGGCGTTTCTGGAGCGCTGGTGCTCACGATCATCGACGCCGAGGGCTACTTCTGGGACTACGGCAACAAGTGCGATGACTGTGGGATCAAGCAATTGAGCGCAGGAGCTGGGTGCGGAGCTGGGTATCCCAGCCGAGAGCTTCGTCATCGCCTCGACCCACAGCCATACCTCACCCGATCTGATCGGCGGCTGGGGTTTCGTTCCCGATTGGTACATGGAGCAGGTCGGCGATGCGATCCGCGAGAGCATCACGACCGCATGGGACGAGCGCCGTCCCGCGATCCTCGAGACCGGCGAGCAGATCGCTCGAGGCCACAACCGCGAGCGTCGCGATACCTACCGGAGCGCCGAAGAACAGCAGCTCACCTGGATGCGCGCGGTGGCACCCAAGCACAAGCGCAAGCCCGCTGAGACCGTGTTCACGCTTGGGGCATTCGCCGCTCACCCGGTCACGATGGACGCGGGAACCGGCGTGGCCCACGGCGACTGGCCCGTCGTGTTCGAGAAGGCCCTCGAGGACGCGCTTCGGCGGCGTGGGGCTGCACATGATGACCGGCCTCGGCAACATCTCACCCGCAGGTGGAACGATGATGGGCGATGCGCTCGCGGGACTGATCCCCGACGTGGGGGCCGGGATGCGTGTCACCGACACGAACATCCGCGTCGCGCGGAAGACCTGGGGACAGCCGGCTACCAACGTGCCACTGACCGCTCTCGGTGCTCCCGGCTTCTTCGACCGCAACTTCCTCGAGTCGCCCGCTGAGGTGCGCACCGGGAAGAGCCCCGACACGGCACCGTGCGAGTCCGCGTCCCCGATGTCGGTCGAGGTTCCCGCGACTGCAGCATTCGTGGGCAATCAGCTCGCGATCACCGCGGGCCCGGGCGAGCTGTTCAGCAATCTCTCCAACACGATCAAGGAGCAGTCCGGCGCGATCGTCACGATGCCGCTCGCTCAGGCCAACGACGCGCTCGGCTACCTGCCGCAGAGCTTCGAGCTCAACCCGGTCGGGCAGCAAGGCCTCGGCTTCGTCGCCGGCGGGGTCGCGGTCGTCAACTACGAGGACTCCTACTCGATCGACCGTTGCTTCGGCGACAAGGTCCTCGAGGAGACGATCGGCCTCCTGAACCAGATCCGCCCCTAGGGGTCAGCCTTCGAGCAGGAGCGTGTCGAGCCCGCGCGGTGAGTCCGACGCGGCCGGGTAGCGCCTTCACGGCCAGCAGCGTTCCGGAGACGTAGGGGTCGGGGCTGGAGCCCGCGTCGTGACGGATGACGAGGCGTTCGTCCGGCATCCCGAACACGACCTCGGTCGACACCACGAAGCTGGGCAGCCTGACCGAGTGGACCTGAGTGCCGTCCACGTCGGCACCACGCGCATCCTTCGGGCCGGCGATGTCGGCAACCGGGACGCCGATCTCGGGTCGTCTCACCGCGCTGAGGCGTTCCGCCATCTCGCGCGCGGTGCCGCTGGGGACGTCGGGCTTGGTCGACGACGCGTAGTCGATGACCTCCCACTGCGGGAGGTGTCGCGCGGCAAGGAGCGCTGCCGCCTGAGCCATCGCCGCGGTGACCGAGAAGTTACCGGCCGCGACGACTCCCACGGAGTTGGCGGTCGCGGCGGCCGCGATGTCGTCGAAGTCGGCGCCGGTCAGGCCGGAGGAGCCGATCACCACACCGACCCCCGCCGCTAGCGCCGCGAGGGTGTTCGACTTGACGGACTCATGAGAGGTGTAGTCGACGAGGACATCGGCCCCCTCGAGCGCTTCGACCACCGTCGCGAAGACCGGCACGCCGAGGGACCCCTCTCCCCACGCGGCTCCGAGGTCCTTGCCTGCCGCGTGGCGGCTGACCGCGGAGACCAAGTTCAGGTCCTCTGTCGGAGATCACTGCACGGGCGAGCGGAGCTCCCGTCCAGCCGGTGGCACCTGCGATGCAAACGTTGATCATCCCGCGATGATACGGGAGCACAAGAAAGGCCCCCGTTCCCTCGGGGGCCTTTCTTGATTCTTGTCGTTCTGATTGCTTACGGGTACTCGACCTCGACGCCCTCGGTCGCCTTGTCGATCGCGTTGATGACGCCCTGGAGCTGCATGATCTTCATCATGTTGCCGGAGATCTTGAGCTTCCCCTGCATGAACGCGTTCTGCGCGTTGAGCTCGCGCTGGGCGATGCCCTTACCCGTCTCGTAGTTCTGGGTGATGGTGGCCTCGGCGCCGTCGAGTTCGCCGATCGCCACGGTGCCGGTTCCGTCGGCGAGGTCGAGGTAGTACTTGACCTCTCCTGAATCCGGAACGTCGGTCACGACCTGCTGGAGCTTGGCCTGCTGGCCGGTCGCTGCCTTCTTGAAATCGTCCGATGCACCGAGCGCTTCGGTGATCGCGCTGGCCCACTCTTCCGTGAGGAACTTGACCGCCACTCTCCGCCTCCTTCTGGCTTGCGATTACGCCGAGGCGAATCGCTCCACCTGATCTGCGTGCCTTTGCTAGGTGCGAGAATCTACCCCGATTCGGATGAACTTGACCACGCGGTCCGATAACGGACCTCCCGAGCCTCGCCTGGCGGCTACCGTCGTGCCGCTTCGAGACGGCGCGGACGGGCTCGAGGTCCTCCTGACGATCCGGCCCGAGGCGATGCGATTCATGGGTGGGATGGCGGTTTTCCCGGGCGGGGCCCTGGCCCCCGCCGACTACGACCCCCGCTGGGAGGGCCCTTCGGCGCTCTCCGGGGCCGAGGCGGCGGCTTCCCTGGGGATCGACGACCCCCGTGAGGCCCTCGGAACGCTCGTCTGCGCCCTGCGTGAGGCGTACGAGGAGGTCGGGCTCCTGCTGGCCTCGGGGGAAGACGAGAGCCTTAGCCGGATGGACGCCGCGGATGCGGCCGTGTTCCTCGAGGACTGCCTCGCCGCCGAGGTGACCCTGGCCACCGATGCCCTCGTCCCGGCCGGGCGCTGGGTGACGCCGGCGGGCTCCCCGATCCGCTTCGACGCCCGCTTCTTCATCGCCCGGGTTCCCACGGGATGGGAGCCGGTCCCCGATCCCCGTGAGGTCGAGTCGTGGCTGTGGGTGAGGCCGGGCGCGGCGTTGGCGAGACTGGCCGCCGGCGAGTTGATCATGGCGCCGCCCACGATCGAGATGCTCCAACGCCTCGAAGCGTTCCCCGGCAGCACCGAGTCGCTCGAGGCTCTGCGCAAGGAATCGTCGGTCCGGGGCGGAGTCATGAACGTCCGTCTGTCTCCGCTGGTCCGGGTCGTCCTCGCTCCGAACGCCGGGGTCATGACGGGCCCGGGAACCAACTCCTACGTCGTGGGGACCGGTCCGGTCGTGGTGATCGATCCCGCGGTCGACGATGACGGCTACCTCGATGCGCTCCTGGATAACGAGGAGGTCTCCGAGATCCTGATCACCCACCGACACTCCGACCACGTCGGAGGCGTCGCCGCGCTTGGTGGCCCGGACCGGGGCTCCGGTGCGCGCGTTCGGGACCGAACCCGCCGGAGGCGTCGAGATCGACCCTCTGGCCGACGGCGACGAGATCGCCGCGGGAGGAGCCACCCTGGTCGCGCTCCACACGCCGGGGCATGCCTCCGACCACCTCTGCTTCTTACTCAAGGGAGCCGCCTCTGTCTTCGCGGGGGACAACATCGTTGGTCAGGGAACCGCGGTGATCGCTCCGCCCGACGGTGACATGGGCGACTATCTCGCAAGCCTGAAGCGCATGCGCAGCGCTCGGGATCGACCGGATCTACCCGAGTCACTTCCTCCCGCTCGACGGCGGCGACGAGGTGATCGACGGCTACCTCGCCCATCGGGCCGAACGGGAGGCTGCGATCCTCGAGGCGTTGGCAAGTGGGCCCCTGACCCCTGAGGAGATCGTCGAGCACGTTTACACCGATACGTCCCCCGCCCTCTATCCGCTCGCGGCGATGTCGGTCCGGGCCCATCTCGAGTTCGCCGAGAGGAAGGGGGTAACCCTCGAGGACGGCGGTCGTTGGAGATTGGTAGGGGATGCGAGCGCCAGGTAGGAAGATGGAAGTCATGCCGGGGGGCGGATTCGCCCTCGACGGCACGATCCATTATTGGATAGGTCGTGGTGGGAAGCATGAGGAAGAAGGGGAAGGGCTCCCGACGACGCAGTGAGCCCGTCCAGCGCGGAAGCTGGGGGTGGGCCGTTCGGCTCGCCGAACTGGTCGCGTGGGCGACCGCCGTCCTTCTCCTCGGCCTCCTTTTCATCGCCGATCTGAGCGACAACTCCCGTGGGATCGGGCTCATGCTGCTCGGGGGCCTGGTCGTCTGGCTGTTCACCCTCTTCCACCTCGTGATGCCAAGGGTCGGGACCCGAGGGTGGCTCCTGTGGGTCAGCGTCGTGGTCGACATGGGCCTGATCGCCGGATTCTTCGCACTTCTACGCGACGACATCGCCTCGATGGAGTTGATCTTCATCCCGACGATCGTGGCGGTGGGGCTGCTCGGCCGCCTCCGCGGCGCCGTGCTGGCCCCCGTCCTCGCGATGGTCGCCTACGTGGGGTTGACCGAGATCGCCGGGGAGCGCCCCGACGACGTTTCGATCGCCCTGGCCGCCGGTGTCTTCGTCCTGTCCGGTGCGGTTGCCGGGCTCGTCGCCCGTGAGCTCCGGGTCCACTACCAGGCCGAGCGCGAGGAGCACCGGCTCGCGACCGCGGTCCGCTACCGGCTCATGGCGGTCCTCGATGCCGTGAACGAGGCGATCGTGTTCTCCGACCGCGCCGGGATCGTGCGCGTGGTCAACCGGAGGGCCGGTGAGGTCTTCAGCCTCGACCCCGACCAGCACCTCGGTCTCCCGTTGGTCCAGTTACAGCGAACCCTCGCCCGCAAGACCGAAGATCCCGAGGGTTACATGGAGATGTTCCAGGAGCTCCGCGATGATCCCGAGGTCGAGATCCGGTCTGAGGTTGAGCAGATCCTTCCCGAGATCCGGCGCCTCCGTCTGTTCTCGGGTCCCGCGCTCGATGAGGCGGGAATGCTCGTCGGCCGCATCGACGTCTACACCGACATCACCGCCGCGGTCCGTCGTGCCAAGGAGATCCAGGATCTCTACGAGCAAGCGCGCACGACCGCGGAGAGCTACCAGCGAAGCCTCCTGCCCACCACCGTCCCGGCGCTTCCTCGTCACAGCTTCGTCGCGCACTATGTTCCGGCCGCGGGCCGGCGCGCAGTGTGTGGGGACTTCTATGACTTCATCACCCTGCCGGATGGTCGCGTCGGGGTCGTTCTCGCCGACATGTGCGGTATCGGGCCGGACGCGGTGAGCGATGCCGCCCTGACGCGCTACACCTTGAAGTCGTTGATCATCGATCATCCCGATCCCGACAAGTTGCTCGACCGGATGAACTCGTTCTTCGCACGTGACATGTCCCCCGATCGCTTCGTGAGGATCTTCGTCGGCATCCTGGATCCCGAGCGTGCCGTACTCGAGTACGCGAACGCAGGTCACGTTCCGCCCGCGCTCCATCGATCCGATACCGGCGACGTCGAGTGGCTCTCCGAGGCCGGCATCCCGCTCGCGGTCGATCCCGACGCGACCTACACGATCGGGCGCGTCCAACTCGAACCTGGCGACATGTTCGTCCTTTACACCGACGGAGTCACCGAGGCCCCGCGCCGAGGCAAGCCGTTCGGCCAGAAGCGCTTCCTCGCGTTACTCGAGCGCTACGGAACCGGAACCCCTGGTGAGCTCACCCAGGCGATCCGCCGCGGGGTCGACGCGTGGGTCGGAGAAGGGGAGCTGCGCGACGACCTCGCCATGCTCGTTTGCCGGGTCGTTCCGGACATGGACATCGGCGAGCCGAGCCGTGAACTCGTGCAGCCCAACGAGCCGTCGCGCCTCTCCGATGTGCGAGCGTTCGTCGCCGATTTCCTCGCCGACGTCCGGGCTCCCGTCGAGATCGCCGGCGAGATCGAGCTGGCCGTGGGCGAGGCGGCCGGGAACGCCTGCCGGCACGGCCACAAACCCGACGGACGCAGCGAGATCAGGGTCCAGTGCGCCCTCGACGGCACCAAGGTCACGATCACGATCGCCGACGACGGCCCCGGCTTCGACCCGGGCGAGGTCGATCCCTCCGGCCTCCCCGACCGTTTCGCCTCTGGGGGCCGGGGCCTCTATCTGATGCGGACGGTGATGGACGACGTGGCCTGGGAGTCCTCCCCGGAGGGGACCACGGTCACGATGGCGAGGGATCTCGTACCGGTACGAAATGCGCGATGATGGTCCCTTGACCCTTCGGTCAAGTTTCTCCATAATCCGAACGCAGGCCTCAATCAGGAGGAAGCAGATGACCCGCGAAGCCGTCATCGTCGATGCCGTCCGGACCCCCTTGGGTAAGCGGGGCGGCAAGCTGAAGGACTGGCACCCCGTCGATCTTCTCGCCGAGACCCTGAAGGAATCGGTCGCCCGCACCGGCATCGAGCCGGGACTGGTCGACGACGTGATCTGTGGGTGCGTCTCGCAGGTCGGCGAACAGTCACTAAACGTCGGGCGCAACGCGTGGCTCGCTGCAGGTCTCCCCGAAGAGGTTCCGGCCACGACCGTCGATCGTCAGTGCGGTTCGTCGCAGCAGGCCGCGCACTTCGCCGCGCAGGGTGTCATCGCCGGCGCTTACGACGTCGCGATCGCATGCGGCGTCGAGCACATGACGCGCGTACCGATGGGCTCGTCGATGTCGTCCGGCGGATTCCCGTTCCCCGACTCATTGATGTCGCGCTACGAAGGGGGCCTGGTGCAGCAGGGCATCTCGGCCGAGATCATCGCCGAGAAGTGGGGCATCACGCGTGAGGACTGCGACGCCTTGAGCGCGCGCAGTCACACGCTCGCCGGTAAGGCGACCCAGGAAGGTTGGTTCAAGCACGAGATCCACCCGATCAAGGTCGAGACCGAGGACGGTCCCGAGCTGTTCGAGATCGACGAAGGCATCCGCACCCCGAACCTCGAGAAGATGGCGACGTTGCCGCCGGCGTTCAAGGAAGACGGCGTCGTTACTGCCGCGAACTCGTCACAGATCACCGACGGCGCCTCGGCCCTCATGATCATGACTCCGGAGAAGGCCAAGGAGCTCGGCCTCACGCCGCGGGCCCGGTTCCACACGTTCGCTCTTGCAGGCACCGACCCGATCTCCATGTTGACCGGTCCGATCCCCGCAACCCAGAAGGCGCTCGAAGCGTTCAGGCCTGTCGATGAGCGACATCGACGCGGTCGAGATCAACGAGGCGTTCGCGACCGTCGTGCTCGCGTGGAAGAAGGAGCTCGGCATCGAGGACGACTGGTTCGAGGATCACGTCAACGTGAACGGCGGCGCGATCGCACTGGGTCATCCCCTCGGTGGCTCCGGAGGTCGCTTGATGACGACGTTGCTCCACACCCTCGAGCGCACCGGCGGCCGCTACGGCCTCCAGACGATGTGCGAAGGCGGGGGCCTGGCGAACGCCACCATCCTCGAACGCCTGGGCTAACTCCCCAAGACCGTCAGTCGGGGGTGGGGGAGCCGGTGCGGACCAGGACCATGGGTTCCATGCAGTGGCTCGGGGCCCGGTCCTTGGCGGCGACCTCGATCTTGAGCTCGAGTCCGCACATCGTGCAGACGTACTTGAGGCCGTACTCGGAGACATCGGTGACCTCGGGCTCGGGCTGAGAGGTCACCGCCGAGCGCATCCACCGGATCCCGAACCGGGCCATGAGGAAGAAGACGGTCACGGCGACACCGGCCCGGAGGTAGCCGAAGGACTTCGCCCAGGGCGTAGAAGGTCGCCGCGACGACCGCGAAGATCAGGTAGCCGGTGAATCCCCCACCGGACCGGGGGTTATCCACAGGGATATCCACGCGTGTGGGTAAATGACATCTTTGTGATTCTCACCTCCGGAGCGCCACGAAGCGCTCCACCACCTCGAGGAGCTCGTCGACCTTCGCCTGTCCGTCGCCCGAGTTGAGGCCATCCCTGACGCAGCCCTGAACGTGATCCTCAAGTACCACGAGGGCGACCTTGTCGAGGGCGGCCCGGACCGCGGAGATCTGCGTGAGGACGTCGACGCAGTACTTCTCCTCGTCGATCATCCGGGAGATGCCCTTGATCTGCCCCTCGATCCGTCCGAGGCGATCCAGCAGCTTCTTCTTGTCGTGCCCGTAAGACCCGTGCACGTGGGTTGGTTCGCTCATGTGGATACCCTCCGGGGGTATCTTACGCCACTAGTGCCACTGGGTCGAGAGGATGAACGCCCCGGTGATCAGACCGAGCCCGTAGAACAGCCTCCAGTTGGCGGTTCCCCCGCCGAAGGCCGACACGTAGTTGGCGATGATCACGATCAGCCCGACGCCCATGAGGATGAAGAACAGGATCCCCACCCATTCGGGGGAATGTCTCGGCTTCGCCTTGGGCGGCGGCTGTTTGCGCTGTCGTTTGGATCGACTCTTAGGCATGGCTTCGGATAGTAGCCGGGATATCGTTGCCTGCGAATATGTCTCCCCTGAAGATCCTCGGAAAGTTCCTGATCTCTGTCGGCGTGGGCGTGTTGCTCTTCCTGGTCTGGACCCTGTGGGGCACCGGCATCTACACCGAGCGGCAGCAGAACCGGCTCGAGACGGAGTTCGCCGCGCTCGAGCCGGCGGCCGAGACACGGTCGCCCCGGCCCGAACTTCGATCCGGCGCCCGGCGCCCCCGTGTTCAAACTCGAGATCCCGAAGATCAACGTCGATCACATCGTGGTCGAGGGCGTCGGCATCGAGCAGCTAAAAGCCGGGCCCGGCCACTACCCGGCCTGCGAGGACCGGTTCGCCGCTCCCGTCTGTGCCTCAGGGACGAGGACGACGTGTTCTGGCCCGGCGAGGAGGGACGGGTGATCGTTTCCGGTCACCGCACGACCTACGGCGCTCCGTTCTGGGACCTCGACAGACTCGAGCCCGGCGATCGCGATCACGACGACGACCAAGTGGGGAACCTTCCATTACGTCGTCACTAAGATGACGGTGGTCGAAGACGACGAGCCGGTTCCCTCGATCCGGCAACCGGGCCGAGCTCCTGCTCACTACCTGCAACCCGAAGTTCTCCGCCGACCAGCGACTCATCGTCTTCGCCGAGTTGGAGGTCTGATGACCGAGCCGAACCGCGACTCCGAAACAGCCGAGTAAGTGGAAGCGGCGCGGGCTCGAGCTCGCCCTGTGGGCCACGGTTGCGATCATCACCTCGCTGCTGTTGATCTACGCCTCCGACCGCTGGCTCCCGGCGAACTTCTAGTACGCGCGCAGTAGTCTCGGAAGCATGAAGCTGCTGCTCGTCGATAATTTCGATTCGTTCGTCTACAACCTCGCGCAGGCCTTCGGGGCGCTCGGGGCGGATCCGGTCGTGCTCCGCAGCGATCGCTCCCTCGACGATCTTGTCGCCACCGAGCCCGACGCGGTCGTCATCTCGCCGGGACCGGGCACGCCGCTGGAGTCCGGCGTCTCGATCGAGGCGATCCGTCACTTCAGTGCCCAGGGGATCCCGTTGCTCGGTGTCTGCCTCGGGCATCAGTGCATCACCGAAGCGTTCGGCGGTCGCGTCGAGCGCGCCATCGTCGGCCCGGTTCACGGCAAGACCTCCGAGATCACGCACAACGATCAGGGCGTGTTCAAGGGACTACCGTCTCCGTTCGTCGCTACCCGCTATCACTCGCTCGCCGTCGAAGAGGCGCTCCCGGACATCCTCGAGGTCACCGCCCGCAGCTCCGACGGCGTCGTGATGGGCCTCCGCCACAAGGAACTCGCAGTCGAGGGCGTCCAGTTCCACCCGGAGTCGGTCCTCACCGACGAGGGCCCGAAGCTCATGGCGAACTTCCTCACCATCGCCGCCCGCGTCTGAAGGCTCAGTTCTGTGGGTTGAAGGTCACCGGGATCTCGAGCGAGCGTTCGACGCCATCCTGCAGCGCGGTCACCTTCAGGGTTCCGCGCCGACGAGGATGACGTCGAGCGGTACCGAGATGATGCCGGCCCCCGAGCGGACGACGTCGTAATACTTCCGATCGCTCGCTTCGAGCTTGAGCCTGACGTCGACTTCCTCCCGTAAGGCGACCTCGACCCGGATCGAATGGGTCGTCAGTGAGTCACCCGGCGCGGGCTGCAGGATCTCGAGCCAGGGTCGGAACCGTTCGTAGTCGGCGCGAGTCACTGGTTCGTCGGTGGCGTCTCCGTCGCCGGTGATCACCTCGATCGACGCGGTCTCCGATTCGAACGCGACCGAGGCTTCCGGATCGGTCGCCGTGAGCCCGTAGACCACTTGACTCGCCCGCCGCGCGACCTCGGTGTCCGTCGCGTCGACGAACCCCTCGCCGACCTCGACGGTGATCAAGTCACCATCGAC
This sequence comes from uncultured Actinomycetes bacterium, assembly GCA_963826105.1. GTDB lineage: Bacteria > Actinomycetota > CADDZG01 > CADDZG01 > WHSQ01 > WHTI01. The sequence continues at coordinate 36,383 of CAWGWA010000001.1, forward strand.
GGAGACCTCGGAGATCTCGACGCCAGAAAGGGCCGAGCTCAAGCGGCCCGGGGCCGGGGCCAGCATCGACTGCGCCACGCCCTCGAGCCCCTCGCCGGGATGGAGTTCACGGTTCACCGGCGTCAGGGCATCGCCATCGAAGTAGTAGACGGTCGCAACCGTCGGCGTCTCGGTCTGCGGCTCTTTCCCCCCACCGGTGCAACCGGCGAGCACGAGCAAGAGAGCGCCGGCGAGCCGCGTGGCGCGCATGGGGATCAGGCCAGGAAACTGAAGAACGCGAACAGGAGCCCGGGGAAGTCGAGCGCCCCGTTCCCGCCCTGCACGTAGAGGGTCGCCGAATCACCGGGCGAGACCTCGGTCCCCGGGTCCGGGTCCTGGCTGCACACGACGCCCGGAGGTTCCGCGCACGCTCCCTCGGGGTCGGTTTGCGTCACGCTGAGTCCGTACTCCTCCTCGAGGAACGCTTCGGCCTCGTCCCCGTCCGAGCCGGTGACGTCGGGCATCGGTTCGGAGCCACCACCCTCGGACACGAGGATCGTGACCGTGTCCCCCTTCTGGGCCTCGGCTCCTCCCTCCGGGTCCTGGGCGATGACGGTTCCCTCGGGTTCATCGGAAGACTCGTGGTTCACGCTCGCGACCAGGCCGGCGGCCTCGATGTTGGCGACCGCCTGGTCCTCCGACTGTCCGGTGACGAACGGGACGATGACGGTCTCGCCGCCGGACGAGATGAACACGTCGACCTCTGAGTTGCGATCGGCCTCCTCGCCGGCAAGTGGATCTTGATCGAAGATCTGACCCGGTTCGAACTCGTCGTTCTCTTCTTCGATGGTGTCACCGAGCTTGAGCTTCGCCTCTTCGAGCGCCGCCTCGGCTTCCTCGAGCGTCATCCCCTCGAGATCGGGGACCTCGGTCTGCCGGGCGCCCAAGGACACGACCAGGCGGATCTTGTCCCCTTCCTCCGCGGTCTCGCCCTCCTCAGGATCCTGCTCGAGTACTTCGCCCTCGGGCTTACCGCTGGCGCGGCGTTCGATCTCCCATCCGAGCCCGGCTTCGTCGAGGACATCGCGCGCCTCGGTTTCGGTGAGACCGACGACGCCTGGGACCTCCACCTTCTCTCCACCCAAGAGGCTGTTGGCGAGGAAGAACGCGGCGATACCCGCGACCAACAGGATGCCGAGCGTGACCCAGATGTAGAACCATGGGCTGCGACCGTCGTTCTCGTCGTCGTACATCACTTCGGTCTGACGCATGACCTGCGTTCCGGATCCGGCCATGACGGAGGTTTGTGCCGCGGTCTGGGCTGAAGCGAGGACCTTCTGGCCGTTCAGGAAACGATCGATGTCGGCTCGCATCTCATCCGCGCTGTTGTAACGAGCGCCCGGAGCCTTGGCCATGGCCTTCATTACGATCGCGTCGAGGTCTGCCGGAACGTCGCGGTTCAAGCGGGACGGCGGGGTGGCCTCTTCCCGCACGTGCTTGTAGGCGATCGACAGCGGCGTGTCCCCGGTGAACGGCGGGCTGCCGGCGAGGCTCTCGTACAGCACGCAACCGAGCGCGTAGATGTCGGATCGGGCGTCGACCGGTTCGCCCTGAGCCTGCTCGGGAGAGAGGTACGCCGCGGTTCCGATCACCATCCCGGTCTGGGTCATGGTTGCGTCCTGTTCACCACCGACGGCACGGGCGATCCCGAAGTCCGTGACCTTGGTCTGGCCGGCGCTCGTCAGCATGATGTTCCCGGGCTTGATGTCGCGGTGAATGATCCCGGAGCCGTGTGCGCGCTGAAGCGCGGCGCCTACGTCGGCAGCGATCTCCGCGGCGCGCTCGGGCATCAATGCGCCGTTATCGGCGATCACTTCGGCAAGCGTGCGGCCTTCGATGTACTCCATGACGATGTAGTAGGTGTCGCCGTCCGAGCCGAAGTCGTAGAGGCCAACGATGTTGGGGTGGCTGAGATTGGCTGCCCTCTGGGCTTCGCGGCGGAAACGCTCAACGAAGGAAGGGTCGCGCGAGAATCGCTCGGACAGCACCTTGACGGCGACGTCGCGGCCGAGGAGTTCGTCCCGAGCGCGGTAGACCTCGGCCATGCCGCCGGATCCGACCGGCTCGATGACCTCGTATCGGCCCCCGTACTTGTGTTTCCCGTTCACAGATATCTCCGTTCAGCGAGTCGCGGGAACACTACTAGTCGCCATCCTCGTCGTCCTCGTCATCTTCGGGGAAACCCTTCCCGTCGCTCACGTAGAGCGTGATCTGCGACCCCGATTCGACCGTTGAGCCGGGCTCCGGATCGCTACCTACTACCGTGTGCTTCTCAGCGTCGTGCGGTACCTCCTGGATAAAAGGGATCAGCCCCAGATCGTCCCGGAGATAGCGCTCGACGTCCTTGTCCTTGTCCCCGAGGATCTCCTCCGGGATCTCCACCGTGGTCGGCTCGGGAGTGATCGATTCCTCGGGCGTCGGCGTGGGTGTGGGCGTTGGGGTTGCCGTGGCGGTGGGCCCCACGCCCGGCCCGTCGCCGGGGTCGTCCTCCGAAGCGAACACCCGCACGCCGAGGATGCCTACGGTCAGGAGCGCGAGTAGCGCGAACGTGATGAGGACCTTGCGACCCAGGCGCTCCGGGTCCCAGCGGTCGCCGGGGATCGGCCACACGGTGCTCTCGACGAGGGTCTCGTCCAAGTCGTCTTCCGCCGCCGCCCCTCCGGCGATCGCAGCGGACAGCGCGGCCGCCATCTCCCGGCAGCTCGGGCGCGCGGCCGGGTCCTTCGCGGTCGCCCTGGCGACCACGTCATCGAGTTCCGTCGGGACGTCTGGGTTGACCGAGCTGGGGGCCGGCACCTCATCGGTGGCGTGACGCATCGCGACGGCGACCGCGGAATCGGCGGTGAAGGGCACCTCCCCGGTGAGCATCTCGTAGAGGACGATCCCAAGCGCGTAGATGTCCGAGGCCGGAACGACCTTGTCTCCGCCGGCTTGTTCGGGCGAGAGATAGTTCGCGGTGCCGAGCATCGTGCCGGTGACGGTTAGGTTCGAGTCTCCGGCCGCGCGCGCGATGCCGAAGTCGGTGACCTTAACCTTGCCGTGGTCGTCGACGATCACGTTGGCGGGCTTGATGTCTCGGTGGATGATGCCCGCCGCGTGCGCGTGATCGAGAGCGACGCAGATCTGTGCTGCGATCCGCGCGGCGCTCGCGGGCTCGAGCGGTCCCCGGTGCCGGATGACATCGGAGAGGTCGCTGCCCTCGGCGAACTCCATCACGATGAAGTGCCGGCCCTCGTCCTCTCCGTAGTCGAAGATGCCGGCGATGTTGGGATGCGAAAGTGAGGCGACCGCACGGGCTTCCCGGCGGAAGCGCTCTACGAAACGAGGATCCCCCGCGAGGTGCTCGCGCAGGATCTTGACCACGACCGTGCGGTTGAGGCGTTCGTCCTGCGCCTTGTAGACGGCCCCCATGCCGCCGGCCGCGATGGCGTCCCCGATCCGGTACCGGCCCCCGAGGAGGCCCTCGTCTACCAATCCCTCAGACGACGATCGGCTTCGAGAACCGCTTTGGCCATCGGCGCCGCCACTAGTCCACCGGTGGCCTCTGCCCCGAACGACCCTCCGTTCTGTACGAACACCGCGACGACCAGCTGCGGGTCATCGGCGGGAGCGAACGAGATGAACCATGCGTGCGGGTTGGCACCCTCGGCACTCTGGGCAGTGCCGGTCTTGCCGGCAACCTCGACGCCTTCGATCGCGGCGTTGGTTCCGGTCCCGCTCTCGACGACGGCGACCATCATCTCTTTGACGTCGTTCGCGTTCTGGGCCGACATCGCCTCGCCCATGAGATCTGGGGCTCGGGCTCGCTGACCGTGCCGGCCGACGCGTCGATGATGCGATGAAGGAGACGAGGCACCGGGACGTCGCCACCGTTCGCGACGGCTGCAGCGATCATCGCCATCTGGAGCGTCGTGGCGGCAACTTCACCCTGTCCGATGCCCGCGTACGCGCGCAGCGGCTCCTGCTCATCCGGGATGTTCGGGAACCTGCTCGGTGCGGTCCCGATCTCCAGCGGAAGTGCTTCGTTGAATCCCATCCGGTCGGCCATCTCCCGTACGTCGTCGGGCACCTCGAGCCCGATGATGCCGAAGGTCGTGTCGCACGAGATCTCCAGAGCGGTGAAGAGATCGATCTGTCCGGAGCCGGTGCATGCAGTGTTCGAGAAGTTGGTCAGGGTCTCGTTCGTGAGCGGGAGATCGAGTTCGTTCGGGTCCGGGAACGTCGAGTCCGGTTGATAGCGGCCCGACTCGAGGGCCGCCGACGCGGTGAGCACCTTGAAGGTCGAGCCCGGCGGGAAGGTCCGACGGGTTGCCACGGCGACGAGAGGGCTGGTCCCCGAGTTCGGGTCGAGCGTCTGGTAGTAGTCCTCGGCCGTACCCGTGTTGAACGACGCGAGTGGGTTGGGATCGAAGCTGGGGTTGCTGTACATCGCGCGGATCTCGCCGGTCGTCGGATCGAGCGCGACGACGGCCCCTACGTTGTCGCCGAGTGCATCGCGGGCGACCTCCTGGAGGCGCGAGTCGATCGACAGGACGACGTCGTCGCCCCGTTCCCCGGAGCCGAGCAGCCGGTCCTGGAGATCCTGCATCGATAGCGTTCCACCCTCCCCGATCAGGTCGTCGTCGAAGGCGGCTTCGATCCCGGTTGCCTCTCCGGCGAACGGCAGGTAACCGGTGATGTGCGCGAACAGTTCACCCTCGGGATAGGTGCGCTTGTACTTGTACTTGCCCTTGGTGGCGACGCTCCGCGCGATCTCGACGTCGTCGATCGTGACGATCGAGCCGCGCTTGACCGAGTACTTCTTGATGAGCGCTCGGCTGTTGGCCCCGTTGTTGGCGATGTCGCTCGCAGCGAAGATCTGCACGTAGTTGAGTTGCACGAAGACGGCGAGGAACAACGCGATCAGAGCGATCCCGACGCGACGGATCTGCCGCTCCATCAGCCCCGGCCCCCGATCAGGATCTCGGCTGTGCGTGCCGGGTCGGGCTCCGCCGCCCCCTGATGCGATATCCGCAACAGCAGCGCGACCAGGATGAAGTTGGAGACGAGGCTCGACCCTCCGTAGGACACGAACGGCAAAGTGATACCGGTCAGTGGCAGCAACCTCGTGACGCCGCCGAGGATGATGAACGTCTGCACCCCGATAGTCACGGTCAGGCCCATCGCCAACAGCTGACCGAAGTCATCGCGCGACCGCACCGCGATGCGCAGACCGCGGGCGATGATCAGCATGAAGATCATCAGGATCGCGACAGTGCCCATCAGCCCGAGTTCCTCACCCAGAGCCGAATAGACGAAGTCGGTCTCGGCCGCGGGGATCAGGTCGGGCCGTCCCTGGCCGAATCCGGTGCCGAACAATCCCCCGGTCGCCAGCGCGAACAACGATTGCGCCATCTGATACGAGTCGCCTCCGATCAGATCGGGATTGAAGACGTCGAGCCAGATGCGAACACGCAGCTGAACGTGCGAGAAGACCTGGTGCCCGATGTAGGCGCCGATGAAGAACAAGACGAACCCGAACGCCATGTAGACGAAGCGCGCAGTCGCGATGTAGAGCATCACGAGGAAGATCGAGAAGAACAGCAGGGACGACCCGAGGTCCTTCTCGTAGAACATGACCGCGAGCGACACGCCCCACATCACCAGGAGCGGACCGAAGTGCTTGAGGTCGGGAACGTGGAACGTCAGCACCTTCTTGGATGCGATCGCCAGCAGCTCCTTGCGCTCGGCGAGGTACGCGGCGAAGAAGATGACCAGGCAGATCTTGGCGAGCTCACCCGGCTGGAACGAGAATCCCCCGAAGCGGATCCACAGCTTGGCCCCGCCGACCGTCGTTCCGAACGGAACCGGGAGCAGCAGCAACCCGAGCCCGGTGAACCCGAGGATGTACTTGAAGCGAGCGAGCATCTTGAAGTCTCGAACCAGCAGCAAGGTACCGACGAAGAAGACGAGCCCCACTATCGACCACGACACCTGCGTCGGTCCGGATCCCTTGGGCGAGAGCCGGTAGACGACCGCGAGCCCGACGGTGTTCAGCAGGGCGACGAGCGGAAGGATCAGGGGGTCGGCCTCGCGGGCGAAGCGGCGCATGACGATGTGGGCTACGACGTATCCAACAACCAGGACGAACATGAACGGGATCACATCGGCAAGCCGGTCTGTGTTGCGAGCGACGGCCACGAGAGCCAGGGCGCCGCAGCCGACTATCAGGGCGAGGATCAGGAGCGAGAGTTCGGTGTTCCGGCGCCGGGAGGCCGGCATCAGTCAGCGCCTGCCTTACTCGTTTCGGCCGGTTCCCCGACTAACGCTTCGAGGCTCTCCACGACCTCGCGCGCTTCCTCGAGCGAGTCGGTCTTGATGCCGTCCTCGAGGTCGGCGCGTTTGAAGCTCGGGATGTCTTCGGCCGCGATATCCGTCTCCTCCTCGACCTCACGGAGGCTGATCCCTAGGACCTCCTCCGGACGACCCTTGAAGATCGTCACGACGTCGGCATCGTTCAGACCCACGAACCACGAGTTGTTGAGCGAGTAACGCAGCGCGCCGTACCCGGCCCCCGCCAGCACCGCGAGGATCAAGACCCAGAAGACGAGCTTGCGGAGGATCCGCCGTCCGGTGCCGGTGCCGGTGTCGTTGTCGGACGATGACGACTCTGGCGGCGGCCCCAGGGGGGCGTCGGTCGGACGCCCGGTGGTCCGCTCGATGATCGAGGTCCCTTCCTTGGGAGCAGTCTTCGCGGGTGGAGCCGCGCCGGCCGGCACCTCACCGGTGAGCGACGTGGACACGGCCGCTTGATCGTCCGCGGGTGGCGGAGGCGGGGCCGCGCCGGTGTCGGTTAGGTCGAGGACGACCACGGTGATGTTGTCGTCGCCCCCGGCCTCGTTGGCGAGCTCTACAAGTTGATCGGCGGTGCGCTGCGGGTCGGCGGTGTCGTGCATGACCCGCCCGATCGTCGGCTCGTCGACCATCGACGTCAGACCGTCGGAGCAAAGCATCAGGCGATCGCCGTCGCGCAACTCGAACGAGCGCAGGTCGACCCTGACCTCGGGGTCGATACCCAGTGACCTCGTGATCATGTTGCGCTGCGGATGCCGGGCTGCTTCTTCCTCGGTGAGCTGACCTTCCCGCACCAGACGGCCGACGAGCGTGTGGTCCTCCGACATCCTCGCCAGCTTTTCGCTGCGCAAGAGATAAGCCCTGGAGTCACCAACGTGGGCCAGGTGCGCGGTAGGCCCATTGATCAGCAGGATCGTGCAGGTGGTGCCCATCCCGTGCAGCGAGTCGTCGCGCGTCGCCTTCTCGAAGATCGTCCGGTTCGCGTCCTTGATCAGTTCGGCGAGGGAATCGGGGTTGGTGGGATCGACCCGTGAGATGCCCTCCGACAAGGCGTCCACGGCGGTCGAGGAAGCGACCTCGCCGGCGGCGTGACCACCCATCCCGTCGGCGATCCCGTAGATGGGCTCCAGGACGATGTAGGAGTCCTCGTTCCCTTCGCGGACCCGACCGACGTCGGTCCGTACCCCGACATGGACCCTCACTTGCGCATCTCCATGACGGTGCGACCGATCTTGATCCGATCGCCGCGCTGAAGTTCGGTCGCCGCGGTGATGCGGCGCCGGTTGAGATAGGTGCCGTTGGTCGACCCGAGGTCCTCGAGCATGAGTTTGTCGTCGCGCTCGAAGATCCGAGCGTGCTTCGAGGACACGTACGACTCGTCGAGCGTGATCTGGCAATCGCTCGACCGGCCGATGAGTAGTTCGCCGGTGACCGTGTAGGTCTTGCCCTTCAGCTTCTCGCCCTCGATGACGGCGACCGTTCTCGTCGGCTTCTTGCTTCGCTTCCCGCTCTTGGCCGGAGCGCTCCCTGCCGCTCTCGGTGCAGGTGCCGCCGCGCCCTGTGGTCTGAGCTCGACATAGATCGCCTTCACCGCGCGCGCTACGAAGAGATAGAGGATCGCGAGGAACGCGTATTTGAGGACATCGAGGACCAGTACCGGCATCAGTCCGCCTTCGTCTCGAAGATCAGCTCGATCGCACCGAACGTTATCCGGTCCCCATGATCGAGCGCGTGCTCGCGGGCCAGAGTTCCATTGACCGAGGTGCCGTTGGTCGACCCGAGGTCGACGATCAGCCAGTGCCCGCCTTCGTGCCTCAACTCTGCGTGCTTACGGGACACGTTCTGATCCGAGAGGACGACATCGTTGCTCGACATCCTCCCGATCGTTACCGGAGCCTTGGTGATCGAGATCCGCTCCGTCTCATTGCCTTCGTCGTCGAACACCACGAGGGTCGCGTCGGATGGTCCGGCGCTCGCTCCCGGCGCGATCGCAACCGCTCGCGTCATCGACGGGTCGGAGGTCGACGGATCGTGGGTCGAAACGCTCGGCCCGGCGACGTCGGGATCGGCGGAAAGGGCAGCCTCGAGCGTGAACTTCCCTTTACCGAAGCCCTCGGTCTCGTGGAACGTGACCCTCGGGAGCCCCATGAGGTTCCAACGGTTCTCCTTGGCCGCCTGGATCACGATGTCGGAGAACTCGCGCTGTAGTCCTGCCTCCATCTGCGAGAAGCGGGAGTAGTCGTCGGGTCCCATGAAGACCCGGAACTCGTTGGGGGCGTAGACGCGGTTAACCGAGACGGTCTTGTTCTCGGCCATCTCCCTGAGGATCTTCCGCCCCACCTCGATCGGCTGCAGGCCGGAACGGAAGACCTTGGTGAAGAAGCCCTCGACGAGGCCCTCCAGTTTCTGCTCGATGCTTTTGGCTACGCCCACGACGGCAGATTACCCGCGCTCGGGAGGCCTACCCCTTGGTACCCTGAGGCCTCCCCCAGGAGAAGTCTTCTCGGGGCATGGGCGAGTGGTGGAACGGCAGACACGCTGGCTTCAGGTGCCAGTGCTCGCAAGAGTGTGGGGGTTCAAATCCCCCCTCGCCCACGAAGAGGCTTGTCCGGATGTGTCTCGTTTCTCGAGCCGAGGTCCGGTAGAACTTCAGGCATGAGCTTCTCGGCCGTCGTCACGACCGGCATCTATTGTCGCCCCGGATGTGGGGGGCGGCCGCATCCCGAGAATGTCCGGCCCTTCCAGGTCGCGGCCGCTGCGGAGGCGGCCGGGTTCCGGGCTTGTCTGCAGTGCCGCCCGTACCGGACCCTTCAGTCGATCGACCGGGGCGCGCCGGAGCTCGTGTGCCGGGCGGTTCGCCTCATCCTCGGCGGCGCCTTGAATGAAGCGACCGAGGACGACCTCGGTGCTCGTCTCGGGGTCTCGGCCCGTCATCTGAGACGGATGTTCGTCGAGCACGTCGGAGCGACCCCGGATCAACTGGCGCGCTCGAGCCGCACCCATTTCGCGCGCCGGCTGCTGGACGACACCGACCTGACGATCACCGAGGTCGCGTTCGCGTCCGGCTTCGGGAGCACCCGGCAGTTCAACCGGGCGTGCCTCGACATCTTCCGCAGCACGCCCCGCGAGCTTCGGGCCCGGCGACGGAAGACCGACCGGCTCGTGGCCGACGGGGGCCTGGCGCTAAGGCTCCCGCTGAACGCCCCGCTCGATTGGGACGCCGTCCTCACCTACTTCCGCCCCCGGTCAATCGCCGGGGTCGAGGCGATCGAGGGCGACGCCTATCGCCGCACGATCGTGGTCGATGGCGATCCCGGCGTCCTCGAGTTATCGCCCGGTGGTCCCGATCATCTCGTCCTGCGAGCGCATCTGCCGCACTGGGAGGGGCTGATCCACATCGTCGAGGGGGCCCGGCGCATCGTTAACCTCGACGAAGATGTCGCGGCCGGCGCCGAACACCTGAGGGCTGATCCGCTGATCGGCCCCCTGATCGAGGCCCGGCCCGAACTGCCGATCCCGGGAACCTGGGACCCGTTCGAGGTCGGCATCCGGGCGATCGTTGGCCAGCAAGTCAGTGTCGCCGGCGCCACCACCATGATCGGCCGTCTGGCCGAAAGGCACGGGACTCCCGTGCCCGGCCTCGAGGGGTTCGGTCTGAGCCGTACCTTCCCCCCGGCCGAAGTCCTGGCCGGAGCGGATCTCGGGGGCCTCGGTCTGACCGGTGCCCGCGAGCGGGCGATCCGGGCGTTCGCAACTGTGGTCGCCGGAGGAGAGGTCCGGCTCGACCGGAGCGCCGGGCTCGACGGATTCGTCGATTCGATCGTTCAGCTCCCCGGTCTTGGACCGTGGACCGCCCACTACATCGCCCTTCGGATGGGAGAGCCGGATGCCTTCCCCGCCACCGATCTGGGGCTGAAGCGGTCCCTGGAGCGGCTCGATCCGGCCTCCGATGTGACCCCGGCGACCAGGTCTGAGGCCTGGCACCCCTGGAGAGCGCTCGCCGCGATCCATCTTTGGGCTTCTGGCACCTAGGACCCCCACCGAGCGCGTCCTGGTCGCTTGGGCACTTGAGAACGGCGAGAGCCATTCGTCTAGACGAATGGCCAAACAAACAGATACATTACGCACGCCGCGGGGCCCCGAAAGGGCCTGTGGCCCGGGGGCTTTACTGCGATACGACCGCTGTAGTAGGCTCCCCCTGCCTGGAGTCTCGGCACGTCATGTGCGGGCTTCTGGCGGGGGAAATCATCGGGGAGAGAAAACGCTGTGGCACAAAGTGCTATCGATTTTCAGCCTACCGGCGGTCCGGGCGGGGGCGAGGAAGCCGAGGGTCCGGGGGTAATCGCCAGAACCCCGCGGATGATCTTTTGGGCTAAGTTCAAGCAAGACAAGCTGGCGATCATGGGCGCCATTCTCGTCCTCCTGATGATCCTTCTGGCCCTCAGCGCCGGCATCGTCGAGAAGATCCGGGACATCCCTTACGACTTCCAGTTCCGTGACATCGGCCTCAACGATTTCGGATCCCCCTCACCCCCCGACGCAACCCACTGGTTCGGATTCGACGACAGTGGTCGTGACCTCTTCATCCGGGTCCTCTATGGGGCGCGCACCTCGCTCAAGATCGCCATCATCGCCACAGGCTTCGAGCTGATGATCGGCGTCTTCGTCGGGATGCTGGCGGGTTACCGCCGCGGCTGGGTCGACACCCTGCTCTCCCGATTGACCGACCTGATCCTGTCGATCCCCTTCCTTCTCCTTGCGATCTCCCTCGGCGTCATCTATGGCGGCAGCGAGACGATCGTGATCTTCCTCATCACCTTCTTCGGCTGGCCGTACATCGCGCGCATCGTTCGAGGGCAGACGCTTGTCGTTGCGTGAAGCCCAGTTCATCGAAGCCGCGCACTCCATGGGCGCGTCGACCCGGTGGATCATGTTCCGCGAGATCCTGCCGAATCTGGTCGCTCCGGTCATCGTTTACGCGACCCTGATCATCCCCACGAACATCGTGGCCGAGTCCGCGTTGTCGTTCCTCGGCGTGGGGATCCAGGAACCTCAAGCATCGTGGGGCAAGATGATCTCTAGCGCCACGTCATACGTCACCTACGGTGCGGCCTGGTGGTACATGTTCTATCCGGGCCTCCTTCTCTTCCTGACCGTCCTTGGCTTCAACCTTCTGGGTGATGGCCTACGCGATGCGCTTGATCCAAGGACTAGGGAGTGATCACGAAAGGGGGAGGCACGGCGTAACTCAATGAGGCATTACGCAGTACCAAGAGCAGCACCGCAACACCGCAACACCGCACGACAAGGCACTATCGGCAGAACAACGGGAGGGAAAGATATTGAGTAAGAAGAGAGTCATACGGCTGTTCGCCGTACTGCTCGCGCTCACGATGCTTGCCGCTGCATGTGGCGGCGACGATGAGCCGGGTGGCGGCGACAATGATGACGACGTGGTCGAGCCCGCAGACATCCCTACGGGTGGAGTATTAAAGATCGCGGGAACGTCGGACGTCGACTATATGGACCCCGCGTCCATGTACTACACGTTGTCCTGGACCATGGCACGAGGCGTGTTCCGTACGCTCGTGACCTACCCCGCGGTCTCGGACTTCGAGGCACAGAACGTGTTGGTTCCTGACCTCGCTACGGATGTTGGTACGCCTAACGAGGACTCCAGCTCGTGGACCTTCACCCTCAAGGAAGGGATCAAGTTCGGTCCTGCCCTTGGTGGCGAAGAGGTTGCGGGCGTCACAGGTGAAGAGATCACCTCCGCCGACGTCAAGTACGCCATCGAGCGTGTCTTCATCCCGTCGGTTGGTGGTGGTTACCCCTTCTACTACGACGTCCTCGAGGGAACCGATGAGTTCGTCGCTGGTGACGCGGACAACATCACTGGTATCGAGACGCCGGACGACAAGACCATCGTCTTCAACCTGTCCGAGCCCACTGGTGACTGGCCGTACCGCATGGCCATGCCCGCATCGGCTCCGGTTCCGGCTGCTTACGCAGCTGAGTTCGACGCCGAGAAGGACTCGAACTACGACAACAGTGTCGTCGCTTCGGGCCCGTACTACATCGCAGAGTGGACGCCTGAGGAGCAGATCACCCTCGAGCGCAACACGTTCTGGGACCCCGACACGGACGATGTCCGTGAGGCTTACGTCGACACGGTCGACTGGAAGCTTGGGTTCGACAACGACGTAGGTGTCCAGCAGGTTCAGGACGGCGACTACCACTACGGTATGGACGTCTCGCCGCAGGGTCCCGCTCTCGAGCAGACCTTGAACGACCCTGAGCTCAGCGACCGCCTCATCAACGAGCCGTCGCTCTGCACCCGTTATGTCTTCCTGAACACGACCGTCGAGCCGTTCGACTCGCTCGAGGTCCGTCAGGCAGTCAACTTCGCGATCGACAGGGCGAACCTGAAGACCCTTCAGGGTGGCCCGATCACGGGTGACATCGCCTCCAGCATCCTGCCTCCGGGCATGGCTGGTTACCTGTCGACCGATGAGTACAACCCGTTCGGCACGGACGGTATGGCTGGTGACATGGAGCAGGCCAAGCAGCTAATGGCCGATGGTGGATACCCGGATGGTTTCGACGGCGAGCTTCTGTTCGTCGGTGCCTCCGACCCGCCACACGACCGTTACGCCGAGTCGGTCAGGGCTGACCTCGAGGAGCTCGGATTCTCGAACCTCAACGTCAAGACCCCTGCGTTCCCGAACCAGTACACCCAGTTCTATGGGATCCCCGACAAGGACGTCGCCATCGGTACGTCCGCTGGTTGGTGCAAGGACTACAACGATGCCTTCACCTTCCTGGACCCGCTGTTCCACGGCGACAACATCCTGCCTTCGGGTAACCAGAACTACTCGGAGCTCAATGACCCGACGATCAACGACGCCATCGACGCCGCGGCACAGACGCCGTTCGGTGACGAGCGCGTTGCTGCTTGGGAAGAGGCGAACCGCCTCGCCACCGAGAGTGGCGTGTGGGTGCCTTGGACCTGGGACAACGAGACGATCATCTACTCCGCGGACTTGATCAACCCGATCTACAACACCTTCACGTCGCACATCGACTGGGTTGTTGCGGGAGTTGCACAGGAGTAAAGCTCCACAGAAGTGGCAGTAGTAGTGAAGCAGCGGGGCCGGTTTCGGCCGGCCCCGCCCTTCACCTGGAGGCTGGCAAGATCCAGGCTCCGGTTGAAGGCCAAGAACGCAACGCACCGCGGACGACGAGGAGAGCCAGATGCTTCAGTACGTGATCAGACGGCTGCTGTGGTCCTTCGTGATGATCATCCTTGTCACCGCGGTCGTGTTCCTCATCTTCTTCGTGTTGCCCGGAGGTACGGGACGAAGCGAGGATGGCCGCGCGTCGCCTGTGGCCGTCATGATGGCGGGACGCAACCCGCGGCCCGAGCTGGTGGCCAACATCGAAGAGCGCCTCGGCCTCAACCGGCCCGTCTACGTCCAGTTCGGCAAGTACGTGTGGAACGCACTCCAGGGCGACCTCGGGTACTCGTATCAGTCCCAGATCGACGTTAGGGAAGCGGTGTTCCATCGGCTCCCGGCGACCTTCTCGCTGGCCTTCGGTGCGTCGATCGTGTGGTTACTCATCGGTATACCCATCGGAGTGATCTCCGCGCTGAAACGAAGATCCCTCCTCGATCGAGGATCGATGCTCTTCGCCTTGGCGGGGGTTTCGATGCCCACCTTCTGGTTGGGGTTGATCTGCATCTTCTATTTCGATTCGGCTATCGGCATCTATAGCGTCGGCAATTACGCGCCCATCACCGAGAATCCGGGCCAGTGGCTGGCCACCATGTGGCTGCCGTGGCTGGTGCTTGCCGTGACGTTCGCGGCGTTCTACACGCGGATGGTTCGAGGCAACATGCTTGAGGTGCAATCCGAGGACTACATCCGGACCGCTCGGGCCAAGGGCCTCAAGGAGCGCTCCGTGATCCGTCACATCCTGAGGAGTGCCCTGACGCCCGTGGTCACGATGTACGGGCTCGACCTCGGCATCCTTTTGGGTGGGGCGATCATCACCGAGCGGATCTTCAACATCCCGGGGATCGGGCTCCTGGCGGTGGACTCGATCCAGAGCTCGGACCTCCCGATCATCCTCGGGACGACCCTGTTCGCCGCCCTGTTCGTGATCACGGCCAACCTGATCGTGGATGTCGTATACGCCATCCTTGACCCGCGAGTCAGGTACTCGTAACCCCTCCCAGGAGAGACATATAACCCTTATGCTCACCGAACGATGAGTAATGAACTGCTGCTCGACGTCAAGGATCTTCGGGTCCACTTCCCGACCGGGGACGGTCTGGTCAAAGCCGTCGATGGCTTGTCGTTCAGCGTCAACCGGCGCGAGACCTTCGGCATCGTCGGCGAGTCGGGGTCCGGAAAGAGCGTTACCAACCTGACCGCTCTCGGGCTGACGGATCGCAATGCCGCGGATATCTCTGGTGAGGTCTTGTTCAAAGGTCGGGACCTCCTTCAGCTGCCAAAGGAAGAACTCAGGAAGATCCGCGGCAAAGAGATGGCGATGATCTTCCAGGACCCGTTCTCGTGCCTACACCCCTTCTACCGGGTCGGCACCCAGATCGTCGAAGCCATCCTTTGTCATGACAAGGTTCCCAAGAAGCAGGCCGAAGAGCGCACCTACGATCTTCTGGCCGCGGTGGGGATCCCCAAGCCGAAGGAGCGTTTCCGCGATTACCCACACCAGTACTCGGGCGGCATGCGTCAGCGCGCGATGATCGCGATGGCGCTGGCCCACAACCCCGATCTATTGATCGCCGACGAGCCGACCACCGCTCTCGACGTGACCGTTCAGGCGCAGATCCTCGATCTGATCAACCGCATCAAGGACGAGTACAACATCGGTGTGATCCTCATCACTCACGACCTCGGGGTCGTCTCCGAAGTCGCCGACAAGGTGATGGTGATGTACGCCGGCCGAGCGGTCGAGATGGGGACCCGTGACGAGGTCTTCGAGACCCCGCAGCACCCGTACGCGTGGGGCCTGCTCGAGTCGATCCCGCACGTCGATATGAAGGGTTCGAAGCTCGTACCGATCGAGGGCTCTCCGCCGTCGTTGATCCGGACCCCGAGCGGTTGCTCGTTCCACCCGCGTTGCCCTCACCGTTTCGATCCGTGCGACAAAGAAGATCCGATGATCAAGGAACGAGGAGCGGGGCACCCCGACGCCTGCCATCTCACCGCAGAACAGAAGTCCAAGATCTGGTCCGAGCGTCAGTCCCGTCGAACGAAAGCGGCGTCATGACCGAGCCCTCCCCCACGCAGGTGCACGAGAATCCGTCCGGAGCGGGCGACTATCTCGTTCGGGTTGAGGGGCTGACCAAGCATTTTCCCATCACCAAGGGGATCATCCTTCAGCGGCAGGTCGCCGCGGTACACGCGGTCGAGGAGATCTCGTTCGAGGTCAAGCCCGGTGAGACGCTCGGACTGGTGGGGGAATCCGGTTGCGGCAAGTCCACCACCGCGCGGTTGCTGCTCAAGCTCCTCGAGCCGACCGCCGGCAAGATCTGGTTCGAGGACGAAGAGATCTCGACCTACAACCGCTCGCAGATGCGTCGCATTCGCAGCAAGATGCAGATGATCTTCCAAGACCCGTACGCGTCGCTGAACCCTAGGCAGACGGTCGGACAGATCGTTGGAGCACCGTTCAAGATCCACAAGACCGAGGGCGAGGGCAAGAAGAAGGTCCAGGAACTGATGGACCGTGTCGGTCTCAACCCGGAGCACTACAACCGTTACCCCCACGAGTTCTCCGGGGGACAACGTCAGAGGATCGGTGTTGCTCGCGCGCTCGCGTTGCGTCCGAAGCTGATCGTCTGCGACGAGCCGGTCTCCGCGCTCGACGTTTCGATCCAGGCTCAGATCCTCAACCTTCTCGAGGACCTCCAGGACGAGTTCAAGCTCACCTACATCTTCATCAGCCACGACCTCGGCGTCGTGCAGCACATCTCGGACCGGATCGCGGTCATGTACCTCGGCCGGATCGTCGAAGTGGCGGACTCCACCGAGCTCTACAACAATCCGAAGCATCCCTACACAGCGGCGTTGTTGTCCGCTGTCCCCAAGGGACATGCGGACACCTCGTCGGACCAGCGCATCGTTCTCGAAGGCGACGTTCCGTCTCCGATCGATCCGCCGCCCGGCTGCCCGTTCCACCCCCGCTGTCCCAAGGCACGTCAGGTCGGGGGCCCGGACGGCATCCCCGAGAATTGCCGGACCGACTTCCCGCCGCTCGGCCAGGTCGATCCGAACCACATCGCCGCCTGCTGGTATCCGCTCCAGACCGGCGAGAAGCTTCAGCAGGCCGCACACGCCTAGAGCGGGCTGCTACGGATGACCTTCTCGATCGTCGCCTGGGATCCAGGCTCCGAATCCGGTACCGAGTGGGGCGTCGCGGTTGCCTCCAAGTTCCTAGCGGTGGGAGCTGCGGTTCCCTGGGCCGCCGCCCCGGTCGGCGCGGTCGCCACCCAGGCACTCGCCAATCTTGCCTACGGCCCGGACGGCCTCGTGCTGCTGCGCTCGGGGAAGGACGCCGATGCCGTCGTCGCCGAGTTGACCGGCGCCGACGAGGAGCGTGAGCATCGCCAGCTCGGTGTCGTCGACGGCAAGGGCGGATCTGCCACCTACACGGGGACCGAGTGTTACGACTGGGCCGGCGGTCGGACCGGTGACGGCTACACCTGCCAGGGGAACATCCTGACCGGGCCCAAGGTCGTGGACGCGATGTGCGAGGCGTTCGAGAATGCCACCGGAGAACTGGCGGTCAAGCTTCTGGCCGCCCTCCACGCCGGTGACCGTGCCGGTGGTGACAAGCGAGGCCGCCAGTCCGCCTCGGTGATGGTCGTCCGTGAGGGCGGTGGCTACGGCGGCATGATCGATCGGGCCGTGGATCTAAGGGTCGACGATCACCCCGATCCGGTCCCCGAGCTGAAGCGTCTCTTCGACCTCAACCGGCTGTACTTTCCCCGGCCCGAGGACCTCGATTTCATCCCGCTCGACGACGCTCTCAAGGGCGAGATCTCGGGCGCCCTCGCCGCTGCCGGGTACCCGGGGGAGCTCAAGGAGGCGTTGTTCGCCTACGTCGGCACCGAGAACCTCGAGGAGCGCTGGAGCGATGACGACGTGATCGAGAAGGGCATCCTCGAGCACCTCCGATCGCGTTGATGGGCGCTCTCCTCTCCATCAATTAGGTTCTGGGGACTACCAACCCGATCCAGGAGGGCACGATGGCGGTTCAGAGAAGTGCTACTGCGGTATGGAAGGGCACGCTGTTCGAGGGCTCCGGAACTTTCACCGTCGCCAGCGGGTCGATCCCCGAGCAGGGCGTTACGTGGGCAGCGCGCACCGAGAGCTCCGACGGCAAGACGAGTCCCGAGGAACTGGTGGCGGCCGCGCACTGCGTCGTGTTTCTCGATGGCCCTGTCGAATCAGCTGGCACAGAACGAGACTCCCGCCGATCAGTTGACGGTCACCGCGACGGTTGACTTCGACAAGACCGATGCCGGCTGGCGCATCATGGCGATCGCGCTCGATGTCGAGGGCAACGTCCCCGGCATCGAAGACGGTGTCTTCCAGGAGAAGGCGGAAGCGGCGAAGACCGGCTGCCCGATCTCCAACGCACTCAACCCGTCGATCCCCCTGAGCCTGACCGCCAAGCTCGCCTAGATCAGGAGCCGGTCCGCGTCAGTCGTCGAGCGATCGCGGCTCGGATCTCTTCCCGCGTCTCATCAGCGGCGAACGTGACATCGTCCCAATCGAAGTAGAGGACTTCGATGCCTGCTCCTATGAGCTTTCGATGCCGCCGGATATCGCTCGCCGGACCTTTCCACGTCGTGCCATCTGCGACTGTGACACTCGATCCCGATTGACGTGGCGGGCAGAAAGAAATCGACCACGTACTCTCGATCGGCGACTCGGATCGGATGGTCCGGCAGGAACGTCAACCCCTCGATCTGCCTCAGAATCCGAAGCATCTTGGTTTCGAGCACGCTGCGAACCCGCTCGTCGTGAGGGTCGCGACCGGCGATCAACAGCCGCATCGTCTTGGCCCCGGTACGCCCGTGGGTCGCGTAGTCGGCGATGAAGCTGCGGAGTCTCGCGATCGAGGTCATCTTGCGGCGCAGGGCATCGTCCATCGCATGCCCTACGGACTTCACCGGAAGGGTCGCCGCGCATTCCAGAAGAGTCAGTTCGGTACTCGGGAGCCGCAGGCCCATCACTTTGCGCGTCCGCCCCCGGCCGTCAGCCATTAGCCGGTGCACCTTGATCCCCGGAGCTTCGATTCCACTGCAGATCGCTACCTCGATCGCAGTCGGCCTGGCGATGCCGTCCAGCCCCAGCACGTAAGCAGCGGTTCCACCGAAGAGATGGCCTCGGTCGCCCAGCCAGAGGTTGGTTGCGATGAGGTCGTTGGCGAAGGTATTCGGCACCCCAGGAAGCCGGTAGACGCCCGGAAACACCTGCCGCCAGCCCGCACTTCGGCGGCGATACCGGATCGTGTCATGCGACATTCCGTGTTCAGCGCATTGGTTGCGCGTGAGGTGGCCCTTCTGCTTCCTAGCCAGTGCTCCGAGCGGTCCGCAGAGATTCACGGCATCACGCAAACACCTCCGGAGTACCTCGTGTTGTGCCGTCCGCCACACCACTCAGGGCGTTCTCCTCCTGTCAGACGGAACATATGACCACCTGAGAGGAGGAGAACGCGATCTAGGAGCGGCGGGCGGCTTCTATCGCGGCGGCGTAGATGTCTTTGAGCGGGCGGTTCAGGGTGGCTGCGGCGCGTTTGGCGTCCTCGAATTCGGGGGCCAGGTTCACGATCTCGCCGTCGAGGTACCCGGCCTTCACGCGGATCGGTTCGCCGCCGACCGTGACCTCGATCCACGAGCGGTCGAGCGTGCGCCTCTCGGTCCGGTCGATCCTCAGTCCCAGGGTCGAGGTCTCGCGGAAGACGATCCGCGACAGCGGTTCGATCGAACCCTCATCGCAGAGGACACTCAGGGTCGTTGCCGGTCGACCCTTCTTCATCACGATCGGCGTCACCCATGCGTCGTTGGCCCCCGCTTCGATAAGTCGCTCGATGACGTAGGGGAAGAGCTCCGGGTTGAGGTCGTCGAGGTTCGCCTCGATCACCACAAGCGTTTCCGTCGCCGGGGTAGCCGCGCTCCGGCCGACGAAAGCCCGGACCAGGTTGGGCCACTCGAGTTCGTTGGCCCCGGCGCCGGAGCCCACTCGGTCGAGGTGCATCGCCGGGAGGTCGCCGAAGGTGTCCACCCAGTGCGCCAGGAGCGCCGCCCCGGTGGGGGTGATGAGCTCCTTGGTGCCTCGTCCGACCATCGGTGCGCCCTCGAGCAGAGCGACGACCGCCGGGACCGGCAAGGGCATGTCGCCGTGGTCGGTCGTAACCGTGCCCGCTCCCGACGCAATCGGGGAACACGTCACGCCCTCGGGGGCCAGGTCGTGGAGCGCGGCGCAGACACCGGTGACGTCGATCAGGGCATCGGTGGCGCCGACCTCATGGAGGTGGACCTCCTCGATGCTCGTCCCGTGCACCGCGGCTTCGGCGATTGCGATCCGCTCGAACACCGCGAGCGCGCTCGCCCGTATCGGTGTTTTGAGCGCGGAGCCTCTCGAGGATCGCCCGCACCTCGGGATAGGAGCGCGCCGGCTCCGCCTCGACCTTTACCTCGACGCGTTTCGCCCGCAGTCCCCGGCGCGTGGTTTCGCCGACCTCCATGGTCCAGCCGTCGAGGTTCAATGCGTCGAGTGCCTCGCGCACACGTTCCTCCGAAGCACCGGCATCGATGAGCGCACCGAGGAGCATGTCTCCGGCCGCTCCTGACGAACAGTCGAAGTGAAGGATCACGAGTGGATCTTCCGCACGATGCGGTGCGCCAGGGTCGCGGCGCCGAAACCGTTGTCGATGTTCATCACCGCGACACCCGCGGCACACGAGTTCAACATCGCCAGTAATGCGGCGAGGCCCTCGAACGAAGCGCCGTATCCGACGCTGGTGGGAACCGCGACGACGGGGGCCGACGAGATCCCGCCGATCAGGCTTGCCAGCGCTCCCTCCATACCGGCGACGACGATCACGACGTCGGGAGAGTGCAACCGGTCCTGGACCTCGAGTAAGCGGTGGAGCCCGGCGACGCCGACGTCGGTGATGCGATCGACCGCCATACCGAGGGCCTCGGCGGTACAGGCGGCTTCCTCGGACACCGGAAGGTCGGAGGTCCCGGCACTGACGATCGCCACCGTCCCCGTTGCCGTCCTGCTCTCCGGTCGGAGCACGACGAGGCGAGCGACCTCGTGATGGACCGCATCGGGGAACTCCCTGAGGAGAAGCGCCGCCGTCTCCGGTGGCGTACGCGTCGACAGCACCGGAGCGGTCGTGAGCTCGAGGAGCCGGGCCGCGATCGCGACGACCTGCTCGGGGGTTTTGCCTGCGGCATAGATCGCTTCCGGGGTGCCCTGTCTCAACTCGCGATGGACATCGAGCCGGGCGAATCCGAGGTCCTCGACCGGCAGCCGCCTCAGTTCCCGGAGGGCGTCGTCGACCGAAGCGGCCCCCTCTTCGAGGCGTGTGAGCAGGTCTTTGACCTCTTCGGGGCGCATAGGGGAAGTGTAGGATTCCCCACCGTGCCTGACCTCACCATCGAACAACTAACCCTATTTGACCGCCGTCGTGGCGGCGGTCGCCCTGATCGCCTTCCTCGTGGCGGTCTACCTCGCCTTCCGCCTCCGGCGGATGAACCGGCAGTACAAGGTGGTCCGGGGCGAGGGCTCTGAGCGGGACCTGGTGGCGACCCTGAGCGAATGGGGTGGCCAGCTCGACGGGTACGGGCAGAAGCTCGATTCACTCGGTACGGACCTCAAGCGTGAGATCGCCTCCCGGAGGCTCTCGGTCCAGCGCTTCCACGTGGTGCGCTACGACGCCTTCGAGGAGATGGGGGGCCGCCTGTCCTTCTCCGCCGCCCTGCTCGACGACCACGGGGACGGACTCGTAATCACTTCGATCAACGGACGGACCGAATCGCGGACCTACTCCAAGCCGATCCGCAATCTCTCGTCCGAGCACAATCTCTCCGAGGAAGAGCGTGAGGCCATCTCCAAGGCGATGGCCGGCGCCGGACGGGGGCCCGACCGCAAGCGCCCCGCGCCTCCTCAGCCAGCAGATGATCGATCTAAGGCTGGTTAGGGAGGACCTCGGCGCCGTCCGTGCCGCCTACGAGCGGCGGGGAGGGGTTGAGGGCCTCGATCGCGTCGTTGATCTCGATGCCCGTTACCGGGCACTTCTGGGCCGGGTCGAGGCCTTGAGGGCCGAGCACAACCGAGCCTCCAAAGTCCATCGGCAAAGCGGGTGCCAAGGAGCGTCCTGCGGCGATCGAGGATGCTCGGCGTCCTGGCCGAGCAACTCAAGGACATCGAGGTCGATCTCGAGAAGCTCGACGCGGAACTGAACGAGGCCGCGTCGTTCCTCCCCAACCTCCCGCACGACTCCGTTCCCGAGGGAGCCTCCGAGGACGACAACGTCGTAGAGCGTGAGCACGGTGACAAACCAAACTTCGACTTCGAGGCCAAGGATCACGTCGAGCTCGGCGAGGGCCTCGGATTGTTCGATTCGGAACGCGCGGTGAAAACATCCGGCAGTCGTTTCGTTTACCTGACCGGCAAGGGCGCGATCCTCGAGCTCTCGCTGGTTCGCTTCGCCGTCGACTTCCTTCTGGAACGCGGCTTCTCACCCGTCGTCACTCCCGTGCTCGTTCGGGAGCGCGCGATGTTCGGAACCGGATTCTTACCGGCGGAGGAGTTCGAGTACTACAAGATCGAGAAGGACGATCTCTATCTCGCGGGAACGTCAGAGGTCGCGCTCGGCCTCGATGCATGCGGACGAGACCCTGGCGGCCGAAAGCCTGCCGGTTCGGTACGCGGGGATGTCCACGCAACTTCCGTCGCGAAGCGGGGAGCTACGGCAAGGACACCAAGGGTCTCATCCGCGTTCATCAGTTCGACAAGGTCGAGCAGTTCTCGTTCGCTCACCCCGATGACTCGTGGGACGAGTTCGCGGCGATCAGGACCAACCAGGAGAAGATCCTCCAGGCGTTGGAGATCCCCTACCGCGTGTTGGTGATGTGCGGCGCAGACCTCGGTGCGGTCGCGGCCAAGAAGGTCGACAACGAGGCGTGGATCCCGGGCGGGAACCGTTACCTCGAGCTCACCTCGGCGACGAACGCCACCGACTACCAGTCCCGGCGTCTCAACATCCGTTACAAGGGGGACGGCGACAAGGGATTCGTCCACACACTGAACGGAACCGCCTGCGCGGTCGGGCGCACGATCGTTGCGTTACTCGAGAACCACCAACGCGCCGACGGAAGTGTTTCGATCCCTCAGGCTCTCCGTCCCTACACCGGCTTCGACTCGATCGCCCCGGAGTAGCGCTTCAGACGGTAAGGGCGTCCCGGATCGTCTTGAGGGTCGTCGGGTCGATCTTGTAATAGACCCAGGTGCCTCGCTTCTCTCGCTCCAAGAGACCGGACTGGTGGAGCAGCTTGAGGTGGTGGCTCACGGTGGGCTGGCTCAGACCCAGGGGCTCGATGAGGTCGCAGACGCACGCCTCGCCGCCGGGATGGCCGGCGATCAGGCTCAGGAGTCGCAGCCGGCCGGGGTCGCCGAGCAACTTGAAGGCGGCCGCCAACCGCTCCGCCTCGGCCTCATCGATCGGCTCCTGCATCAGCGGCGGGCAACAATCCTGGGTGATCAGGGCGATGGTCCTCATCGGCCTATATTGACAGCTATCGATGTTCGAGGCAATGAAGCGGACGCTCGGAGAGCCGTCGACCCACTAGGCTTGGCGACGGAGGGCTACGGTAACTGGTAACCGAACGGTCTTGAAAACCGTCGTCCGCAAGGACTTGGGGGTTCGAGTCCCCCGCCCTCCGCCAACCGATACCTTTGGGACCGAGCCGACGAAACAACCGAACCAGAACGCGGTCCGGTCTGCTCTTCCGGGTGTTTGCTGCCGCTCCATCAGCGACGCACCTCTCACGGATCGAGGGACTGTTCCCTCTGCGAGATGTGAGTAAATGGCCCAATGACACCCACGGACGAGAACTTGAAGGGACGTAGGGTCCTCGTAACCGGAGCAACGGGATACATCGCTTCGCGGCTCATACCGAGGCTGCTTGCCGCTTCTGCCGATGTGTGTGCCACCTCCCGCTCGCCTCATGCTCTAACCGCCAGGTTTCCAGGGCTCGAAACGATCGCCAGTGATCTCATGGACGCTCGCTCACTCGAGTCCACCCTCAAAGGTGTCGAGGTTGCCTACTACCTCGTGCATTCGATGGACGCGAGTGATTTCGAGGAGCGGGATCGAACGGCAGCTCGGAACTTTCTCGCCGCGGCACAGGGAGCAGGAGTAGAGAGGATCGTCTACCTCAGTGGTCTTGGTCGCGCGGACGATCGGCTGTCAAGTCATCTCTCTAGCCGCCACGAGGTTGGAGAGATCCTGGCCTCCGGCAATATCCCGGTAACAGAGTTACGCGCCGCCATCGTTATCGGATCCGGTTCCTCCGCGTTCGACATGCTCCGGTATCTGACGGAACGCCTTCCGGCGATGATCGCTCCTCGCTGGCTCGCTACGCGCATCCAACCAATCGCAGAGGACGATCTCATCTCCTATTTGATCGCCGCCGGAACCGAACCTCACCCGGGCGGGATCGTCGAGATCGGCGGATCAGACGTGGTCACCTACCGGGGGATGATCCATGGTTACGCACGTCTCCGTCGCCTCAGACGGTTTGTGATGAGCGTCCCTCTCTTGACGCCACGACTCTCTTCCTATTGGGTCCGGATGATCACCCCTGTGCCGACGTCGATCTCGCGTCCGTTGATCGATGGTCTGCAGAACGAAGTTGTTGTGACGGATGAAGCAGCGGTGTCTCGCTACCCAAGCATTACACCAGTGGGTTACGTGGAGGCGTCGACCGCCGCTCTCGATCGACAGGAAGAATCGTTGGGAGAGGAACTCTCCAATGGACTGTCGGTGCCCGGGAGTCGTGTTGCGATCCTGACCGACGAACGTCGCATCGCGCTTCACGCATCGCCGAACGACATCGCTTCCGTGCTCGCGGATTTCGGGGGCGACGCCTCCTGGTACCCATTGCCAGTGGCCTGGGCCGTTCGCAAGTGGCTCGACAAGCTCTGGGGAGGCGGAGATCTGTCTTGGGCTCGGTCCGAAGGTTCGATCATCCGCGGATCAGCGATCGATTGGTGGATTGTCGATGTCGTCGCACCCGATGCCCTGGTGCTCCGCTCTCGGATGAAGACACCTGGAGAGGCATGGTTGGTTTTCCGAGGGGAAGAGAGAGACGGTGGGGCAACCCTGATCCAGACTGCTGTGTTTCGGCCACGTGGGATCTTGGGGCGGCTCTACTGGTGGGGGCTGTGGCCCTTTCATCGCCCCGTGTTCCGAGCGATGGCCAAGCGGTTTGCTAACAGAGCCGAGGCGCTCCGAAAGCCATAGCGCATCCCGGTACCGCTAGGACGATTGACCGGACCTTTCCCTTGAGTGAGGC
Organism: uncultured Actinomycetes bacterium; assembly: GCA_963826105.1. Taxonomy (GTDB): domain Bacteria; phylum Actinomycetota; class CADDZG01; order CADDZG01; family WHSQ01; genus WHTI01. The sequence goes on from CAWGWA010000001.1 coordinate 61,383, forward strand.
AGCCAAGGCGATCCGTTACGTCGAAGAGGGGCACGCCCGTGGAAAGGTCGTCGTGATCGTCTGAGCCGTTAACTGGCAGGATGTCCGGCGTGGATCTTGATTCCGGCGCCGGACTTCTGCATCGGCTGACCTCGTACAACCCGGACCGCGAGTGGGATGAGCCCGCGGACGATCCGCGCCTGCGTCACGACCTGATCCCGAACGACCTCGAGACCATCCCGCCCCCGATGAAGGGGTATCCGGATGGTCTCCCGGTCGTCGCACTGCCGCGCGAACTTCCCTACCAGGGCGTCCCGGCGACGGCCGTGCTCGCCGGTGTCGCCTCCCCAGTGCAGGAACTCGACGCCGCGCAGCTCGGTCGCGTCCTCTTCCTCGGTGCCGGGATCGTGCGCACGGTCGAACGCAATGGCCGTCAGATGCCGTTCCGGGCCTCCGGTTCGGCTGGAGCAAGGTTTCCCCTGGAGGTCTACGCGAGCACAAGGGACGTCACCGGCGTTCCGGACGGTGTGCATTGGTACGACGCCGACCGAGCACGCGCTCGTTCAGGTCGCCCCTCGCGCCTCCGGGGAGGTCACGACTCTCGTCATGACCGGCGTGCCGTGGCGAACAGGTTGGCGCTACGCCGAGCGCGGATGGCGGCACCTGTACTGGGACGGGGGCACGCTGCTGTCTCAGCTGTCGGCAGCGATCGCGAGCACCGGTTTCACGCCTCGTCTCCGCTCGCACTTTCCCGACGAGGAGGTGCGAGAGCTTGTCGGGGCCGACGGCGTGCATGAGTATCCGCTGGCGTTGCTGTCGTTCGGCGATGGTGAGCCGGCGATCGGCTCGAGCGGTCCGGCCGCGACCGGCGGACTGCCGTCGGTTGAATTCCCTCTGTGCACCGCTGCCCAGAGAGCGGGCGAACGGGACACCTTGGGGGAGCCGCTGCCGGAAGGCGATCCGCTCCCGGATGTCCCGCCGTCCGAGTCGCTCGACGCCGTGGTGCGCAGGCGCGGGTCGCAGAGACGCATGGACAAGACGCGGACGTTGCCGCGCTACCTTCTGGAATGGTCCATGGCCGCGGCCATGCGTGGCATCGAGGTGCCGCATTGGGTCGTTGTTCACGGTGTCGACGACGTGACGCCGGGGATCTACCGGTGGCCGGACCTGTCGAAGCCGCTGAGAGAGGCGAACCTGCGCGATGAACTGGCGCGGATCTGTCTCGGACAGATGCTCGGCGCCGAGGCCGCCTACGTGGTAATCGCGGCCACGCCTCTGTCTAGTCTCGACGATCGCGGCTACCGCGACGCGCAGCTCGCCGCCGGACTCGTCGAAGGCCGGTTGCACCTGGCGGCGTATGCCCTGGGAGCGAGCGCTTCGGGGATGACGTTCCTCGACTCCGAAGTGCCGGAGCTCCTGGGCGAATCCGACGACCTTGCGACGCTGCTCTTCACCTGCGTGGGGGTTCCCGAGTACCGGTCACGCCCGGGCGGGGAGCCTGGTGCTCCGGTCGAGTTCCGCCCGATCGTCCCGCGCCTCGCCGACTAGCCGGAGAGCGGCCGTCTCGTTAATCCTTCAACTTGTACTTGTGGTCGGCAGCTCTTCCCTAAGGGTTCAGCTCCCATTCGACGTTGCCCTCGGAGTCCGTGGCCGTTATCCGGATGATCCCCTCGCCACCGAGGTCATCGGTCGCCTCGCAGTCGATCGAGTTTCCAGCCTCGGCCACCACCAACTGGTCGGGGCAGTCGATGGTGATCTCGGCGTTCACCTGAGCGGTCACGTCCGGCGCCAGAGACTCCTCGATCACCGGGAGATTGAGCACATTCATCGTCCAGTTGACATTGCCTTCGTCGTCTTGCTGGACGACCTCGATCGGGATCTCGTTGCCATCGGGATCGGTCGCAGTGCAGGTGAACTCGCCACCATCCTTGGCCTCGATGTCATCCGGGCAGACGACTTCCACGGCCACGCCCTGCTGATCCTGGATGTCCTCGGCCACCTGCTCTTCGATGTCGCCGCCCTCGATGGTCGAGGTGCAGGCGACCAGTGACAACATCAGCAGGGCGGCGATGTAGAGCGACTTGCGGGCCATCGGTGTGCCTCCTCTCGGCCCGCTTGGGGCCGCTCTAGAACGAACGATGCGAACAGTATCGGTCCCAGGCCCCCGTTCATGCCGGATGCTCGGCGCGTCGTATGTTCTTTGGACGACGAATGGGGAGGAACCAGCATGGAACACACACATCTGGGGCGTAGTGGGCTGAGCGTATCCAGGCTCTGCCTCGGGACGATGAATTTCGGTCCCGAGACCTCCGAAGAGGACGCCCACGCCATCATGGATCGGGCTCACGAGCTCGAGATCAACTTCTTCGACACCGCCAACGTGTACGGGTGGAAGAAGGGCGAAGGAGTCACCGAGCAGATCGTCGGCCGGTGGTTCGCCAAAGGAGGAGGTCGTCGCGAAAAGACCGTTCTTGCCACCAAGCTGTACGGCTCGATGAGCGATTGGCCCAACGACACCTTCCTGTCGGCGCTCAACATCCGGCGCGCCTGCGACGCATCGCTGAAGAGATTGCAGACCGATCACATCGACCTCTATCAGATGCACCACGTCGATCGTGCGACACCGTTCGACGAGATCTGGGAGGCGATGGAGGTCTTGAGACAGCAGGGCAAGATCATCTACGTCGGTTCGAGCAACTTCGCCGGGTGGCATCTGGCCAAGGCGCAGGAGGCGGCTCAACGTCGCAACTTCATGGGGCTGGTATCCGAACAATCGATCTACAACCTGGCGACCCGCGGGGTCGAGACCGACCTCCTCCCCGCAGCACGCGATTACGGGATCGGCGTCATCCCCTGGAGTCCCCTGCACGGAGGTCTCCTCGGTGGCGTTCTCAAGAAGGAGCAGGAGGGGAGTCGCCGTAAGTCCGGTCGTGCCCTCGAGAGACTCGAGGAGGTCCGCCCGCAGGTCGAGCAGTACGAGGCTTTCTGCGAGGATCTCGGCGAGGAGCCGGCTCACGTGGCGCTCGCTTGGCTCCTCCATCAGCCGGGAGTGACCGCGCCGATCATCGGGCCGCGGACGATGGAACAGCTCGACGGCGCGCAGCGTGCGCTCGAGGTCGAACTCGACGAGAAGTCCCTGATGCGCCTCGATGAGATCTGGCCCGGCCACGACCCCGCACCGGAGGACTACGCATGGTGAGGATGTCGAAGTAGCGCTATGCCGTCGGTAACTTCGATCGCCGATCGCTACGAACTCATTTCCGAGCTCGGCCGTGGGGGGATGGGTGTGGTGTGGCGCGCGAAAGATGCGCGCCTGGGGCGCGAGATCGCGCTCAAGGAAGTGAAGCTTCCTCACGGGATGGCGTCCGACGATCGCGATGTCCTGAGAGAGCGGGTGCTTCGCGAGGCGAAGACCGCCGCGGGTCTCGGGCATCCCGGAGCGGTCATGGTGTTCGACGTAATAGACGAGGACGATCGCATCTACATAGCGATGGAGTTGCTCGATGCTCCGTCGCTCGCTGACCTCGTCACCCGCGATGGACCGCTAACGCATGAGCAGACCGCACGGATCGCCCTCGACCTCCTCGATGTGCTCGAGGCGGCACACAGGCGGGGGATCGTTCATCGGGATGTCAAGCCGGCGAACGTGATGGTCATGAGCGACGGGCGCGCCAAGCTCGCCGACTTCGGGATCGCCGCGGTGACCGATGACCCGAAGCTGACCGCTAGTGGCTACATCCTCGGCTCTCCCGCGTACATGGCCCCTGAACAAGCTGAAGGCAAGCGAAGCCAGCCCGCCACCGATCTATGGGGCCTCGGAGTGACCCTCTACTTCGCGCTCGTGGGCCGGTCGCCGTTCGGGAAATCGCAGCCCATCGCCACCTTGCGTTCGGTGATCGGCGATGAAGTCGAGCCTCCCGACGGACCGTTGGGGGGCGTGATCGCGGATCTCCTGTCGAAGGATCCCTCCGATCGTCCGGAGCCGGCCGCGTTGCGGCCCCGGCTGGTGCTCACCGAGCCGGAGCCCATCCCCCTGCCCACCCCCGTTGCCCCATCTCCGCCGCCCGCATCTCCCCGCTCGCCGCGTCGCCGCCCCTCGGGTCGGGTCCTGGTGGCCGGAGGACTCGCCGCGGGTGTGCTGGTGATCGCCGGGCTGATCATGCTGGGGGGAGAGCGAGATCCCGGAACGAACGATCCCGATCGAGTCTCGCAAGAGGAGTCCGAGGATGCGACTTCTTCGATCCCCGAGGGCTGGACGAGAGCCAAGGGGATCCTCCCAACGGGTTACAAGATCGCCTATCCCGAGGACTGGGAGGTCATCGACAACTCGATCGACGACTCGAGCGTCGACTTCAAGGATCCCGTTTCCGGTGCCTACATGAGGGTGGACTGGACCGATACTCCCGGCACCGATGTGGTGGGGACCGCTGAGAGCTTCGAGGCCGGCTTCGCGGACCGTCACGGGAACTACGACCGGGTCAAGTTGGAGGAGGCAACCTTTAAGGGATTCGATGCGGTGGACTGGGAGTACACGTTCGAAGACGGCGGCGTCGGACTACATGCGGTCAACCTTCAGTTCGTGACCGGCCCTCACGGCTTCGCGCTCGAACTTCCAGACCCACGCCGACGATTGGGATGCGCTTCAAGAGGAACTCGAGATCTTCAACGAGACGTTCGAGGCGCCCTCTTAGGCGAGGCGTTCTAGGACGCGACCGTCGGCACGTACCGACAGCGCGGTCGGAACCACCGACACGTGGTACTTGCGAGCGAGTTCGCGGTTCTTCGAGACGTCCACTTTGACGAGCCGGTGTCCGTCGAGCACGAGTTGCTCCTCGACCGCGTGGCAGTCGGAGCACAGCGGGTGCGTGAATTGAACGACGACCTGGCCCCCGCCGTTCGACTCGCCCAACTCGGCGAGGTCGATGTGCTGAACGCTTCCGGGCTTGATGCCTCGTAGCCGGGCGACGAACTTGTAGATTTCGCAGCCGGCACAGAATCCGGTCGTGACGGCCAGGGTCGCGAGCGCGGCCACCATCACCGCGAGGATGTTTCCGACGGTTGTCAGGCCGGCCGCGAACGACAGTGCGGAGGCGGACAGGAAGATCGCTCCCATGATGTTCGCGAAGCGCGGGGGCCTGGAGTCCTCGACCTCGCCCTCGCCGAAGCGTGGCTGGACGACCTCGAAGTAGAAGACGCACGGGAGGCACGCCCTGCGGCCGAAGCGGAGGCCGACGATCAGCTGGAGGCCCATCGCCGCGATCAGGCCCCACCAACCGGTGAGCAGCCCGAGCAGCGTCACCGTCGCCACCGTCGCCTGGTTGAAGCGAGGGGCGCGCGAGTCGATCACGTCGATGTCCTCGTATGGATGTGCCGTCCTATGCGCCATGGCTCGCTTCTTCCTGACTTTGCACTATTTCTAAGGGAGTAAGAATACCAAAGATTCAGAACCCCGCAAAACGGCAGACATTCCATAATGTCGGTATGACCGCCGACGACGTCATCAGGCTCGAGCCGTGGGGGCCGGACGACCTGCCGCTCCTCAAACGGACCATGGGCGACGCCCGCATGACCGAGCACCTCGGTGGACCCGAGAACGACGAGAAACTGGCCAAACGACAGGCCACGTACCAGAAGTTGGCGGGGTCCGGCGAGGGACGGATGTTCAAGATCGTCGATGTGGCGGGCCGGAGCATCGGGTCGGTCGGCTACTGGGATAAGGAGTGGGACGGACCCGCCTACGAGATCGGCTGGCTTGTCTCGCCTGAAGCACAGGGACGTGGGGTCGCGTCGAGGGCGACTTCACTCGCGCTGGCCCGAGCGAAAGAGGACGGCAAGCACCGCTACGTTCACGCGTTTCCTTCGGTGGAGAACCTGGCTTCGAACGCGATCTGCCGGAAGCTCGGTTTCGAGTTGCTCAAAGAGCATGATTTCGAGTTCCCGCCCGGCCACTGGATGCGTTGCAACGACTGGCGATTCGACCTAGAGGAGTGGGTCGGGGAACCGCAGTGACTGAGGCTCGGGACGAGGGGCGTTATCGGGCCCTGATGCTCTTGGCGATCGCCCTCGTCCTGGGGATGACGACGTGGTTCTCCGCGTCGGCGGTGATCCCACAGCTTCGAGCCGAGTGGGACCTGTCCACCGGCGTCGCTTCGTGGCTCACGATCGCGGTCCAGTTGGGTTTCGTGGCGGGAGCGCTCCTCTCGAGCATCCTCAACCTCTCGGACATCCTGGCCCCGCGGAGGGTCATCCTGCTCGGATCTCTGGGGGCGGCGGCCGTGAATCTCCTCCTCGTCTGGGCACCGGGTCCCGGCGTGGGCATCCCGTTGCGTTTCGCCACGGGATTCTTCCTCGCCGGGGTCTATCCGCCGGCCCTGAAGTTGATGTCGACCTGGTTCCAACGTGGACGCGGGACCGCGCTCGGGATCCTCGTCGGTGCGATCACGCTCGGATCGGCGGCGCCTCATCTAGTCAACGGACTCGGGGGTCTCGACTGGGAGGTCGTGATCGTCACGACGTCTCTTCTGACGGTGGCCGGGGGCATCCTGGTCGTGACGATGATCGCGGACGGTCCGTTCTCGTTCCCGAGCGCCGTGTTCGATCCACTCAAGGCATCGTCGGTGCTACGCGATCGCGGTGTGCGGCTCGCATGTCTGGGTTACTTCGGACACATGTGGGAGCTCTACGCGATGTGGGCCTGGTTCGTCGTGTTCTTCTCCGACTCGCTGGCCGAGCACGGGTCGTCGTTCGGACCGGCGACGGCTGCGTATGGAACGTTCCTCGTCATCGGTATCGGGGGACTGGGCTGCTGGCTCGGTGGGGTGCTCGGCGATCGCTGGGGCCGGACGAATACGACCGCGACGATGATGGCGATCTCCGGGGCTACTTCGATCGCGATCGGCTTCGTCTTCGGAGGTCCGACCTGGCTGTACGTTGCTGGTCGGTTCCATCTGGGGCTTCACGGTCGTCGGCGGACTCGGCCCAGTTCTCGACGATGGTCACTGAGCTCGCGGACCAGGCTTACGTGGGTACTGCGCTCACCCTTCAACTCGCGATCGGCTTCACCCTGACCGTCGCAACGATCTGGCTCATACCGTTCCTCGAGGATCACTACTCGTGGCAGTGGGCCTTCGCGTTCCTGGCCCCCGGCCCCGCCCTGGGGGCCTGGGCGATGCTCCGCCTGAAACACTCCCCCGCCGCTTCTCGGATCGCCGGAGGCCTCGGTTAGGCCGGGTAGATGGAGACCTCGGTCGCCTTGACCGAGGCCCAGACTTCCGAGCCGGGGGCCAGGGCGAGGTCGGTTCCGGCGCCGGGCGTGATCTCGGCCACGATCGCAAGGTCACCCTCGAGGCGGACGCGGAGGCGGTCGCCTTCGTCGTCGATCGAAGTCACCCGGACGCTCCAGACGTTGCGCGGCGTCCCCTCGGGCCTGGCCCGGTAGAGGGCGACCGCTCGAGGATGGACCGCGGCGAAGACATCGCCGGCAACAGGGCTTGCCGCCACCAGCGTGGCTCCGTCGATGTCGATGCCGTCCGGACCGGCGACCCCTCGGAAGAGGTTGATGCCGACGACGCTCGCGACGTAGGCCGAGCGAGGGCGCGAGCGGAGATCGTCGGGGGTTCCTTCTTGAACGACGCGCCCGTCTCTCGAGCACCACGACGCGATCCGCCAGGACGAGGGCCTCGAGCGGATCGTGCGTCACGAGGATCGTGGGCCCCGCGAAGGAATGCAGATGGCGCGGCGACCATCGTCCGGACCTCGACCCGAGAGGCGGCGTCAAGCGCCGCGAACGGTTCGTCCAACAGCAAGACCTTCGGCTCTCCGGCGAGAGCGCGGGCGAGGGCGACGCGCTGGCTCTCTCCCCCAGAGATGGACCCCGGGAGTGACCCGACGAGAGCATGCAGGTCGAAGCTCTCGATGATGTCGTTCGCTCGTTCCCTGGCCCCCGCCATCGTGGCGCCCGACGAGCGCGCCGCGAAGATGATGTTTCGCTCGACCGTCATGTGCGGGAACAACAGGAGATCCTGGAACACCATCCCGATCCTGCGGTCCTCGGAGCGAACGAAGGTCCTGGGTCCATCCATCGCCCGTCCCTCGATGGTGATGCTCCCGCAAGGTCCGAGCGATCCCGCGATAGCGCGCAGCAGGGTCGTCTTTCCCGCTCCGTTCGGGTCCAAGGAGCACAACGATCTCGCCGGCCTCGACCTCGAGGACGCGCCTCGACCGAGGTCCCGCCGAGATCGATGCGGAGGTCCGCCGAGAGGCTCACGTGCGCTGCAACCAGGTGCCACGCAGTCCGACGAGGATCGCGAGGGACACGGCTAGGAGGATGAGACTCAACACGATCGCGGTTTCCGGCCTCGTCTGGAGCGCGATGTAGACCTCGACCGGCATCGACGTCGTAACCCCCGGCAGGTTGCCGGCGAAGGTTATCGTCGCCCCGAACTCCCCCAGCGCTCGAGCCCACGCCAGCAGGATCCCGGCCCCCAACGAGGGAAGGATCATCGGGACGATCACGCGACCGAAGACCGAGAGCCTTGACGCCCCCATCGTTGCGGCGGCTTCCTCGTAACGCCTGTCGAGGTTGTTCAGTGCCCCCTCGGCGGTGAGAACCAGGAACGGCATCGCGACGAACGTCTGGGCCACCACGACACCGGCAGTCGAGAACGGCAGCGAGAAGCCGAACGCATCGAGCATCCACTCGCCCGCGATCCCCCTGCGTCCGAACGCGAGGAGGAGTGCGAGCCCGCCGACAACCGGAGGCAGCAGCAGTGGGAGGAGAGCGAGGCCCCTTACGAGGCGCCGGCCCGGGAACGTCGTCGCGCGCCAGCAGATACGCGAGCGGCACACCAAGGGCCGTCGCCATGAGAGCGGCGGCGACCGAGGTGACCAGGGAGACCCGTAATGCGTCGAGGACCTCGGGGGAGCCGATCTCCGCCCCCATCTCGCTCCACGGTGCCTTGATCACCAACGCCGCCAGCGGGAGGAGTAGGAAGACGACCGCGATCAAGCCCGGAAAGAGCAGCGACAGGGGGACGTGACTCCTTCGTTTCACGGGGTGCCGAACCCGCTAGCCGTGAGTGCGACCTGGCCCGCATCCGAGAGCACGAATCGGACGAACTCCTCCGCCAGTTCGCCGGCACCCTGGAGGAGCACGATCGGGTACTCGCCGACCACGTTCAGTTCCTTGGGGATCCGCACTCCCGAGACATCGTCGCCGGCGGCGGCGATGTCGGTGACGTAAACGATGCCCGCGTCGGCTTCGCCCAGCGAGACGCGCGCCAGGACCGCCTTGACGTCCACTTCTAGCGAGTCCGCTTCCAGCGCGATCCCGCCGGCATCGAGCATCTGCGCGGCGTACTTCCCTGCCGGAACATCGGGTGCGGCCAGGCTCACCAGGAGATCGTCACGGGCGAGGTCGGCCAGAGAGGTGATGCCTTTGGGATTTCCGGCCTCGACCACGATAGCGAGGCTGTTGGTGGCGAAGACCTGTGGACTCCCGGCGCTCAACCCTTCCTCGACGATGCGGGCCATGTTCGCCGCGTCGGCGGAGGCGAAGACATCGGCCCCCGCGCCGGCCTCGATCTGGGCGGCAAGGTCGGGGGAGCCCGCGAAGCTGAGGGTCACCTCGACCCCGGGGTGTTCGTCCTCGAAGGCTCCGGCGATATCCGTGAACGCCTCGGTCAATGAGGCCGCCGCGAAAACGGTGAGGCGTTCCGACCGGTCGCCCTCCGTGTCGCCCGAACAACCTGAGAGCAGCACCACGGCCGCGAGGGCCGCGGCGACCGATCGTCTCACTCGGCGCCTTTCTCCACGATGACGTTGGTGGCCTTCACGACCGCGATGGCCATCACGCCGGGTTCGAGCCCGAGCTCGTCGGCCGCCTCCCGGGACATCAGCGACACGATCCGGTGACGCCCGGCCTGGATCTCGACCTGCGCCATCACCGTGTCGCGGGTCACCTTGGTGACGATCCCGGAGAACCGGTTGCGCGCCGACTGAGCGGCGGTCAGTTCCGGTTCCAGGGCCTCGGTCGCCTCGGCCGCGAGCCGGGCAAGGTCGGCCCCGTCGACCATCCGTTGTCCCGAGGCCGTGCGAGTGGTCGCGAGTTTCCTGGAATCCGCCCAACGTCTGACGGTGTCGGGACTGACCCCGAGGAGCTCCGCCGCTTGACCTATCCGGTAACGAGGCATGCAGGGATCCTAGACCAGAAACCTCGCGTCAGCGAGAGAAATTGCTAGTCAGGCTTGCTGACGACGGTTCTGGGTGCGAGACGGGGCGGTGAGCCACGGGTCGTACATGTTGAGGAACTCGACGTCCTCGATCAGGTCCCATCTGAGTCGTGGGCGTCGGCCGCCTCGATGTCTCCAAGGTTGATCACGCGAGCACCCGTGCTGGACCCGGGTGGGTGGAACGGGTCGACCGCCGGCATCCGCGCAAACATCTGGTTCTAGGTCCCCATCACGCTTGTCGACCGAAGAAACCGAGGTACTTCTCCTTGAGGCTCGCCTCATCTCCTACATCGACAGGATCTGCGAAGAGACCCGAGGCTCTGACCATCGCCTCCATAGGCTTTGCTCCTTCGTAGCAGGCGTGCACGAGATCTTCAGGGAGATCGGTGTCGTATCCGATGCCCTTGGCGAGATCCCAGGCGTGCAAGACAAGGTCGTTGACGAGCTGTCCGATATAGACGCTGCTGGGAAAATCACCGAACGAGAGATGGACGATGTTCTCCAGCTCGCCGTCGGCGCGCGCCGACGCGAGGGCAGCGGTGCAGGCGGCCTCGTAAACGGCGCGGGGGTCGTCGCCCAGCAGATCGCCATCGAACTTGTCACCGACCTCCTCGATCGTTCGACCGGCTAGGAGCGGAGGTACCCACACGAGTTCGTAAACGAGATGGTTCACGAGGTCGTGAACGTTCCATTCGGTGCAAGGGGTTTCGTTGGTCCAATCGTCAGCACCGACCGCGGCCACACGTTCGCCGAACAACGCTGTGGACCGTTCAAACCCCTCGATCAATGGGTTCATGTCGGACTCTCCTTGGGAACATGGGCGTCCTGCAAAGTTACTCCCAAACAAAGCAACCGGTGTCGGGACTGACCCCGAGGAGCTCCGCTGCGAGGCCGATCCGGTAGCTTGCCATGCAAGGGATTCTATGCGATTCCCTGGCGTCAGCGTGAAAAGACTTCGCTTGGTCTTGCGCATGCGGGAATCACGGTCTTGAGTTATATGACCTAAACAAACCAATTTGACCCAGGGTGACCCTATCGCTAGATTTCTCCTGGGCATTCGAGACAACCGTCTCAATGATGAGGGACGACCCGAAGGTCGTCAGCAAAGGGGGAGCCGCGTGAAAAGGCTGTTGGCGGGTGTGGTCGGCGCCGTAATGGTGCTGTCTGTATTCGGGGTTGGGGCTTTCGCTGATCCTGACGGAAGGACCATCGGGCAAGCTCGAAGCATCGACGATGGAGTTATCGATTCGGCCCTCGAGAATGCACTCGGGGCTCAGGTGCTGGAGCCGGGGCAGACGGGCCTTCCGGAGTCCAGTAAGAACATGAAGCTCGTAAGCAAGCTGCAGCTCACGGAGACGCCGGGCGTCATCAGCGACGTCTCCTATCACAAGGGCTACGCGTACCTAGGTGAGTGGGTCAACGGGTGCACCGAGGGTCCAGGAGGCACCTACGACGCCGAGGTTCACGTCGTCAACGTGAAGAACATGAACGAGCCGAAGGTCGTCACATCGATCCCGAACAACGGAAACGACTGGTCGGGCGAAGGGATCCACGTGATCAGCCTGAACAACGCGAACTTCAAGGGCGACCTCCTGCTGATGTCGAGTGAGCCCTGTGACACGACGCTCGATGAGAACGTCGGCGGCATGACCATCTGGGACGTGACCAACCCGGCGAACCCCGAGAAACTCGCGGCCAACTTCGGCGACTGGACGATCGGTGGACTTGATGGCGAGGACGAGCGCGACTCAGGTCGCGTCACTCCCCACTCGGTTCACAGTGTGATGGGTTGGGTCGACGGCAAAAAGGCCTACGCCGTCCAGGTCGACAACGAAGAGTTCCCAGATGTCGACATCTTCGACATCTCCGACCCCAGCAATCCGGTCATCATCGCCGAGGTAGGGCTCGAGGAGTTCGAAGCCGGTGGTCTCAAGCCGCAGACCGCGAACGGCGCCTCGATCTTCCTGCACGACATGCAAGTGCGCCGGATCAAGGGTGTTTGGCACATGATGGCGTCGTATTGGGACGTCGGATGGGTGCTGCTGAACATCGACGACCCGTCCAACCCGGAGTTCGTGACCGACTACGACTACCCGGACCCGGACCCTCTGACCGGATTCAGTCTTCCCGAGGGCAACGCCCACCAGGCGTGGTGGAGCAAGGACGCGAAGTTCGTCGTCGGCACCGATGAGGACTTCAATCCGTTCCGGCTGGTTTCCGAGATCACGACCGGGGACAACGCGGGAGACACTTTCGGCGCTTCGAACGGAAGCGCGACCCCCCTGGTTGACGACACGAACCCGCTGGCGGGCCCGACGCGCTGGGTCGGACGAGCTTGCATCGCCGATCCGGCCGTACCGGCAGCCGCCTCGCCCGACGAGATCGCTCTCGTGACGCGAGGGGCCTGCACCTTCACCGAGAAGACCGCCAATGTCGAGGCGGCCGGCTACGCAGCCGTGGTCGTGTTCAACTCGAACGCAGCGGCCAGCGGCGGCTGCGATGCAGTGGTGGCGGCCAGTGTCGAGGGTGGGATCCCGTTCCTCGGGGTCGGCCGAGACACCGGTTTCAAGTTGCTCAACACCGACTACGACGGAGCCGTCTGCTCGGACCCGATGCAGGACGACAGCGCGAGCCTGCCGCCGATCGACACGCCCGGTGAAAGCATCAGCGTCACCGGCGAGTTCGACGGCTGGGGCTACGTGCAACTCTTCGATGGCCAGACGCTCGAGCACATCGATGCTTATGCCGTCAAGGAGTCACTCGACCCCCGCTACGCCAAGAACTTCGGCGATCTCTCGGTCCACGAGGTCAAGACAGATCCTCGTGGCAACTACCTGGGTTACATCGCCTACTACAGCGCCGGCGCTCGGGTCGTGAAGTTCGGTAACGACGGCATCAAAGAGGTCGGCCACTTCATCGACGATCGCGGCAACAACTTCTGGGGCACGTTCCCGGTGAAGAATGGCAACAAGCGTCCGTTCCTCTTGTTCAGCGATCGCGATTACGGCCTCTACGTTCTGAAGTACACGGGCAACCAGTAGGAAGGAATCGGTCAGACACGGCCCCGGAGGTGTCGCTCCGGGGCCGTGTGTTTTCGGCTCTACGCAACAGGAAGGGCGAGTGAGATGTTTTCCAGAGCAACGAGGGTGATGCTGGCCCTGGTGCTGGCCGCCGGGTCGTCCGTTTTCGTGACCGGATCCGCGAGCGCCGCGGTGGATCTCACGATCAGGGCCAAGTCCGGTGACCAATGGTCACCGGCACACCCGATCGTGAGCAGGGGCGGGGACGGCAAGGTCGTGGTCAAGTGGTTGAATCCACGCAACCGAGTGCACGACATCAAGTCCACGAACGAGGGCAAGAACTGGTCGCTCGAGCGAAAGACCTTGAGGAAGGGCGATGCGGCCAGGAAGACCTTCAAGACCAATGGGAATTTCTATTTCCGTTGCACCCTGCATTCGACGAAGAGCGGTGGAGGCTTCGTCGGGATGGTCGGCATCGTCCACGTCAGGAACTAGTGATCCTGATGGGCTCTAATCGTCGACGTGCGGCGTGGATATCGGCCCTATCGGGCGTGCTCGTGGTCACGCTCTTCTCGGGTTCCGCTCTGGCTCACGACATCATCTTCCTGCGCGAGCGATCGAAGATGGTCATCGAGGGCTCGGTGACGAACTTCGGGGTGGCGCGCTGCTGCCATGGCTCCGGGGCGGCGAGCGTCGCCTGGCAGACGCTTGACGGAAGCGCTCTTTCAGGCTCCGACTACGTCCAGGACTCCGGGACGCTGGCCTTCCCCAGCCCGATCCCTCCGGACGAGACCATCACGTTCAGGACCACGGCGGTCGATGGCCTCGCAGAGCCGGTGATGATCGCGCATATCGAACTGAGCGATCCCCAGGGGAATCCCTCACCCTTCATCACCTCGCCCAGGATCGCGGACGTCGTGATCGTTGACATCGACGGCCCCAGTCGGGTCGCGTTTGCTTATCCGGAGTACTCGGTCTATTCGAATCGCGATTTCGTCACCCTTGACGTTGTTCGCCTGGGCACGGCAGCTGCGATCGACAGCGCACTTGAGGTGGCTTACGAAACTGCCGACGGCACTGCTCTGGCGGGGGAGCACTACAAGCAGAAGAGCGGATCGATCGAGTTCGAGGCAGGGGAGCGACGATCGACTGCTCCCATCAAGATTCCGATCCTGTCTAACTTCGACGAGACCAGCAACACCGAGTTCACGGTCTCTCTCGATGTCCCTGAAGATCCAACCGCAGGCCCATCAGAGGTGTCCGTCGAGATCAGGAACCTACAGACCGGGGACTATGCGAAGCCGTTCACCGACTTCCACCGACCGAAGGATGGCGCGACCTACGACCCGACCTCGTACTTCACGAAGGAAGCGCATGTGTTCTTCGACGACGGCGACGGTTCCGGGGTCAAGACGCTGGCCCTCGCTCTGGCGAAGAAGATGAAGTCGGGGGGCTGCAAGTGGTGGAACGGGAAGGGCTACCGGAGGTCCAGCTGCAAGATCGGGAAAGCTCAGAAGAACATCGGGATCTGGGCCATGAGGAAGCACCCGGGGCTGAAGAGCGGTGACTTCAAGGTGTTCCGCTATCCCCACAGACTCAAGCCCACCGTAGGGACAAAGGTTCGTGCCTACCGAGTGATCAGCAGGGCGACGGATTTCAGCGGCAACGTCGAAAGCAGATTCACCAAGGGTTTCAACATCCGGACCTTCAGGGTCCGCAACTAGGGACCTGGTGCGCTAGCCCCCGAAGACGTGGAAAGTGATCGTCCGGGCCTTGGGCTCGTCCATCTCGAGGAGGAACAGTCGCTGCCACATCCCGAGCATCGGTGCCCCGTCGGCGACCGGGATCGAGTGCGAGGTGCCGCCGACGATCATCTGGAGGACGTGCGCATGCCCGTTCTTGCGCTCCTCGGCGACGAGGTTCTGGGTCCGCTTGGTCATGTCGTCGTGCGCGTAGTAGTCGTCCTCGGGTGCAAGGGCGTGCAGCTTGGCCTTGAGGTCGTCGAGCGCGCCGTCTTCCCACTCGTTGATCACGAGGGAACACGTCGTGTGAGCACAGAAAACGACCGCACAGCCACTTGACACGCCCGAGTCCTTGATGGCCCGTTGCAGGTCCTCGGTCACGTCGACGCAGCCCAACCTGTGGGCTGCGGTCGCCTCGATCGATGAGGTCGCGGATATCACGCCTTCTCCTTCGTCTGTCGATAGATGCTAGGTGGATGCGCCACTCCGCTCGATAGCAGGCGAAGCCCGGCGCGCCGGAGCTCAGTCTAAGGGGCCCGGGTTGGCTTCGTTTTGAGGCGGTATGGAGATTCCATGGAGAAAGGTGGCCCGGGCATTAGGCTCGATCCCTGGGCCCCCTATGGGGTTCACCCGTGGACTTCTACCGGAGGTCGATGACCGTGATGCAGAGTTCGAGGTTGGCCGCGTGGGTGGCCGCCACCATCGTCTTCATCTTTGGGGGGCTGCTTCTCTTCCTCCCCGATCAAGCCAAAGTCCTCGACGAGCTTTCGGTCGGCGGCGAGCGGGACTCGACCCAGGGGGTGGTCGTCGATTCGGTCACCGAGACCTCGACCGACGACCTCGGGAACACCACGACCACGACGACCGAGACGATCCATCGCGAGAACCTGGGGAGTCCGTGGGTGCGCGTCTTCGGCAGCCCCGCGATCGTCTTCCTGTTCCGCATCCTGGTGGTGGCGGTCCTCGCATTCCTGATCGCAGCACTCATATATAGAACTGCGGTCGCGAGGTTCACGATCCGGGGTGGCAGTCCCTGGATGGAACTGGCGGAACTCGATCGCCAGGACGCGGTCGATGCACTCGATGATCTGCTTCTCGGAACCCCGCGTCTGCGCGAGAAGGTCGATGGGCTGCGCGTCGTCACCAAGGAGAAGATCCGGCGAGGTGCTCCCGGCTTCCAGGTCGATCGCACACTCGAGGATGGAACGCTTCTCGCCGGACTCCCGTATCCGATCTCCAAGGTCTTCGACGATCCGAACGTCGCGATGAGTTCGTTCCGGATCGAACTCGAGCAACGCTTGCGCAAGCTCGCCAATGCCCGTGCCATCGATCCAACCCTCAACCTCAAGGACCTGTTGGGCGAGATGGCGACCGACGGCATCTTCGAGGAGGCCGCGGTACGCGGGTTCGCCAACCTCGTGGATCTCGGCGACCGCGCCGTGCGCGGCTCGGGCATCGACAGTGGCATCGTCGACTGGGTGCGCGAGGACGGGGTTCCTCTGCTGGGTGCGCTCGACTGGCTCGCAGCGACTCCCGCGGGAGAAGGCAACTAGCATCACTGGGTGACCGCGGCCGATCCACGACGTTGGGGAATCGAAGAGGGCTATCACGACTACCAGGGTGTGTGGCGTGAGTCGCCGCGCGCGTCGATCGAAGCCTTCCTCGACCTCATGGGAGCGACCGGCGATAGACCGAAGGATCCCGACGTCCTGATCGTGCACCCCGGCGATGACATCGGGGAGGCCGGTGAGATCCTCCTCGAGAACGGGGATCGCACCGCGACCGAAGGGGTCATGAACGACGTCCCGCTCGGCTATCACTCGTTCTTCGGCCGGGATGGCGAGAAGCGCCTGATCGTCTCGCCCGGTGCGGGATATCTGCGGGAGGGCATGCGGAGTTGGGGTTGGGCGCTCCAGCTCTACGCGCTCAGGTCGTCACGATCATGGGGGATCGGCGACCTCTCGGATCTGGCCGAGTGCAAGCGCTGGGCGACCTCCCAAGGTGCCGGCACGTTGCTGGTCAACCCGCTCCATGCGGCCGCCGGTCACCAGGCGAGTCCGTACTTCCCTACGAGTCGCTGCTACCGGAACCCGATCTACCTTTCGATCGACGAACTCCCCGGCGCCGCCGAGATCGAACGCCTGGGGGAGTTGCGAGCGCAGGCCCGTGCCCTCAATGACGATCGTCGGATCGATCGCACCGCGGTCAACCGGCTCAAGTCGGCGGCGTTCCGGCTCGTGTACGAGCGCAGCGTGCGTGACCCCGGTTTCGACGATTACGTGAGGACCGAGGGTGAGCTACTCGAGAGCTTCGCCGCGTTCGAGGTCCTCCGGAGTATCCATGGACCGGACTGGAACCAGTGGCCCGAGGAGCACCGCCGTCCGGGCCGCGGAGCGGTAAGGGCGGTGTGCAAGGAGCATCCGGACGCACGTTTCCATATGTGGCTCCAGTACTGCCTGACCCGATCACTGAGCGAAGCGGGAGCGGGCGTCGACCTCGTCCAGGACCTCGCGGTCGGGATCGATCCGCTCGGCTTCGACGCGTGGTACTGGCAGGACCAGGTGGCGCAGGGGATCTCGGTCGGCGCTCCTCCCGACGAGTTCAACACCGCCGGTCAGTCGTGGGGCGTGACGACGTTCGATCCATGGGCGTTGCGCGCCGCGGCCTACGAACCGTTCGTGCGTACGGTCCGGGCGAACCTCACGGGCGGGGGCCTGAGGATCGATCACGTGATGGGTCTGTTCCGTCTCTTCTGGGTGCCACCCGGCGCTGACGCGTCGGAGGGCACCTACGTCCGCTACCCGGCGGCCGACCTGCTCGACATCGTTGCGCTCGAGAGCCATCGGGCGAAGGCGTTCGTCGTGGGGGAGGACCTCGGCACGATCGAGGACGGTGTGCGCGAGGAGCTGACTCGCCGCCGGTTCCTTTCGTACAAGGTGTTGTGGTTCGAGCCCGGCGATCCTTCGGACTATCCGGAGGATCCGCGCTCGCGACCGTCACCAACCACGACCTTCCGACGATCCCTGGGATGTGGACCGGTGCCGACATCGAGGCTCAACGAGCCGCGGGGGTGCAACCGAACGAGGGGAGCGAGCACGCGATCAGGGGCCGGCTACGAGACATGGCCGGGGTCACGGATGATGCGCCGGTGGCGGAGGTGGTCGAGCGCGCCTACCGGCTGCTAGCCCGCGCCCCGAGCATGATCCTCACGGCCACCTTCGAGGATGCGCTCGGGGTCGAGGAGCGTCCCAACCAGCCGGGCACGACCGACGAGCGCCCGAACTGGTCTCTAGCGCTTCCCTTGCCACTCGAGGCGATCGAGGAGCACGACGGCCCCCGACGGATTGCCGACGCTCTGAGTCGCTAGGGGCGCTGGTTACTATGTGGCGATGAGCACCCCGGAAGATCAGACTCCCGAAGAGAACGTCTCACCCGAGCAGGAAGTCCTCGTCGTCCCCGGCAGCAAGACCGAGGAGGACCCCGACGGGGAGTCGATCCAGCATCCCGCCAAGGTCCTGAGGATCGGGTCGATGGTCAAGCAACTCCTCGATGAGGTCCGCGCAGCTCCCCTCGATGAGGCCAGTCGTAACCGACTCAAGGAGGTCTACGAGTCCTCGCTCGCCGAGCTCGCCGACGTCCTTTCGCCCGAGCTCAAGGAAGAACTGTCCCGCCTCAGCAGCCCGTTCGACGAGCACCTGACCCCTTCGGACGCCGAGCTGAGGATCGCTCACGCGCAACTGGTCGGCTGGCTCGAGGGCCTCTTCCACGGGATCCAGGCGATGTTGTTCGCGCAGCAGATGCAGAGCCGTGCTCAGCTCGAAGAGATGCGCCGCAGCCTTCCCCCAGGGCCCGACGGCCCCGAAGGCACCGGAGCCGGCACCTACCTCTAGTTCTTGACGATCCGGAAGATGCCCGACGAGGTCATGAAGTAGGGCCACCCTCCCGGGCCCTTGGATACGTCGGTGATCCCATCCGTCGAGTAGACGATGTGTTCGGCCTTCACCCTGGTTCCGTTCCTCTTCATCTTGAAGCGGTGAAGGTCCCCGTCGAAGTCGCCCATCAGCAGGTTGTTGTCGAACGCGTCGAGGCGACCCCGGTACCAAGTGAGATCGGTTGGGACGACGATGTTCGAGTAACGGCGCAGCGGACCTTTCGGGTTGGAACCGACACCCCGGGTTCCGCAGGAGTACCCGTCACCCCATCCGTAGTTCCGACCTTTCCTGATGAGGTTGAGTTCGTCGTCGCAGCTCGGCCCATTCTCAGTTTCGTACAGCAGATCGGTACCGGGTCGATGCGCGAGGCCGAACGGGTTGCGATGCCCGTACGACCACACCGAGTTGCCGAATGGGTTACCGGCAGGGATGGAGCCGTTGGCGTTGACCCGGAGGATCTTCCCCAACCGATTGTTGGTCGACTGCGACGCACCCGCGCCGTGGGCATCGCCGGTGCTGATGAACAGCTTCCCCTTCATGAAGTCGATCTGCCCACCGTTGTGATAGCCCGATGACGACGCGTCGAGACCATCGACGATCGTCTTGTTGTGGGAACACCGGTTCTTCCTCACCCGGTAGCGATTGACACGATGCTGGAGCGGAGACGAGTCGGTGAAGAACGCGTAGAGGAAGTGGTTCTTCTTGTAGTTGGGATGGAGGGTGATGCCGAGGAGCCCTCGCTCGCCGCTGGAGCTCACCCCAAGGCTGATGCACGGGCGCGGGAGGAGCTTTCTCCCCACCATCACGCGGATCTTTCCGCTCTTTTCGGTGAAGAAGATCTTCTTGGTGCCCTTCACCCACGCCATGTCGATCGGGAAGTTCAGCCCACCCTGATACGTCTGGACGCTGGCCCCCTGGGGAAGGGCACTCGCCGGTGCAGGAAGGATCAATAGAACGCCCAGGAAAAGCGCCGCCGCCCGCAGTCGCATCCGTAATCCCCTTTAAGGTCGATGATCATGCCCGAAAGCCACCCGAAAAGAGTACCCACGAGACGCCGCTTACTCGTAGCGATGCTCGTGGGCGTGGTTTCCTCTCTCGCCCTCGTCTGGCTCATCCCCGAGGCACACCACGCGATGGGCCCTTCAACGGTCGGATCGGGTGCCCGCCTCGGATTGGGCACCACACGGATCGTCATCCCACCGCTCGGGACGATCTCCGCCGACACCCACGCTTCGCTGCTCGACCTCGACCTCGTGATCGGCGAGGTCGACCCCGAGAGGCTGACCGAGGCCGTGTCCTCGCCCGGTTCGCGTGCGCAGCTGGTCGGGGAGGTCGAAGACGACCTTCGGTCGGTGGCCATGGCCACCGCACTACGTCTCCTGCTGGGTGGCGTCATCATCGGAGCGATCGCCGCCGTACTGGTCAGCGGGAGGGACTTCAGGCTCCTTGCTGCCGGCGCAACCGGAGGTGCTGTGGCGATCGTGGTCACAGTCGGGCTGACGGCCGCGACCTTCAACGTCACTGCTTTCGAGGAGCCTAAGTTCACTGGTGCCCTGGAGCGCGCCCCGCAGGTGATCGCTGCGGTCGACGAGAGCCTCAGCGCGCTCGACGGTCTGCGATCCCGCTTCGAGAGTCTCGCCGCCCGCCTCTCGCAGCTGATCGCACTCGTTGCGGAGCCGGTGCTCGCGCCTCAAGAGGATTCGGTCGCGATCCTCCACGTGAGCGACATCCACTCGAACCCGATCGGGATCGAGATCACCAGGACCCTGGCGGAGCGTTTCGACGTTAGTGCCGTGCTCGATACCGGTGACCTGACGTCGTTCGGGGCGCCGATCGAGGCCCGCATCGGCACTCTTATCGACCAGATGAACGTCCCCTACCTGTACGTGCCCGGGAATCACGACTCCCTCGTCAACCGCGCCGAGATCGCCCTGGTCGACAACGTTCAACTCCTCGATGGGTCTCTTGCGACGATCGACGGCGTCCGCATCCTCGGCATCGCAGATCCAACCTTCACGGCAACGAACGAGGTCTCGACCGGGGACGCCAATGGGCAGAAGCTGGCCGCAGCTCCAGAGGTCGCAGAGATCGTGGGGCGGATCGATCCGGGGGTGCTCGCGGTCCACGATGCCCGGCAAGCCTCCGAGTCCCTGGGGCTCGTCCCGCTCATCCTGGCCGGCCATACCCACGAACGCTCCTTCCTCCAGGAGGGCGGGAGCACGGTCATGGTCGTTGGCTCCACCGGGGCGACGGGTCTCGGGTCGTTCCTGGTCGATACGGACCTGAAGTACGAGGCCGAGATCCTCTATTTCCAGGACGGCGAGGTGGTCTCGTACGACTACATCTCGTTCGACGGTCTGGGGGGAGACTTCACGATCGAGCGCATCCGGATCGACCCGCCTCCGGCTGCCGAACCCCGGCCCACTAACTCGAGCGGAGGCGAAGGGATTTGAACCCTTGAAGGAGGTAACCCCCCTTAACGCATTAGCAGTGCGCTCCCTTCGGCCACTCGGGCACGCCTCCGTGCGGAATCATATAAGGGGTGCGGAAGCCTCCGACTAGGAAGGCTCCGGACGTGCCTGCGATAGTCTCTCCTCGTTACTTGCGCCCGTAGCTCAGTGGATTAGAGCGTCCGGCTACGGACCGGAAGGTCGGGGGTTCGAATCCCTCCGGGCGTACAAAAGCCGCTTTCGTAGCACTCGGGCTACGTAGTCGGAGCAATCCAAGCGAAGGTTCTATCCGTGCCGCCCCCTCGTCACTACGCTCATCGAAAGTTGCATCGCCTAAAGAGAGTTGGGGACGATGAGCTCGGTGGGGATTCGTCCCTGGCGCGTGGCGGGACTCTTGGTCCTATCGGCTTCGGTCCTCGTTCCGCTTGCCGTTGACGCTCGAGCGGCGACCACGATCACCGTCGACACGTTCACCGATAACGCGGACGGCGATTGTTCGCTGCGCGAAGCCATCATCGCCTCCAACACCGACGCCCCCGCCGATGCTTGTCCGGCGGGCTCGGGTGACGACACGATCCAACTTCCCGCCGGTACCTACACCCTCTCGCTGGCTGGGGGCGAAGACGTGGCCATCGGGTCAGACGCTGCGACCGGCGACCTCGACATCACGGAGAGCGTGACGATCACGGGTGCCGGGAGTGCGACCACCATCATCGACGGCGGCGATATCGATCGCGTGCTGCACCTGCCTTCGGGCACGACCGTCAACATCACCGGCGTGACCATCCGGAACGGGACCACCACGGATCACGGGGGTGGTCTTCGGCAGGACGGCGGCACGCTCGATCTGGAGGATGTCGTCGTTACGAGCAACATCGCCAACCTCGGTGGAGGCATCCTTCTCACCACCCGCGGAACGCTCAATATCGCTGGATCTACCGTGAGCAACAACACCGGCGGCTATGGGGGCGGCATCTTGGTCTCTGTGGGGGGAAACGCCAATCTCGATCAGTCGACCGTCTCAGGCAACTCCGCTACCGGGTTCGGCGGCGGCATCCTTAGTAGCGGAACGATCTCGGTTACCAACTCGACGGTAAGTGGCAACACTGGGGGTGGGATCTGGACGGACATCCCCAGCGGCGCTACCTTGACCCACACCACAGTCACGGACAACTCCGGTGGCGGGATCATCTATATGAACAACCCTTTGTTCGCGCCTACGGTCAGCGATTCGATCATTGCAGGTCACGGCGGGGATGCGGACTGCAACATTCCCATGAACCCGGTAGGCCCCAACCTCGACTCGGACGGGACTTGTCTCGTATCTCTCACCGTTCCAAACCCGTTGCTGGGTCCACTCTCGTTCTCGGGCGGGCCAACCGAGACCCACGCGCTCCAGCCGGGAAGCCCGGCCATCGACGCCGCTTCGGTAGGTGGATGCCCCGCTATAGACCAGCGGGGAGCGACGAGGATCGCTGCCTCCTGCGACCTCGGTGCTTACGAAGTGACTCCGATGACCTTCATCCCGACGAGGACCGACGACCCGCTTACTCCCGACGGTTGTTTCCCGACTGATTGTTCGCTCCGTGAAGCGGTTATCGCCGCCAACCAGGATTCGGCCGCCGACACGATCGACATCTCCGCCGGTACCTACTCTGTCGAGGGAGCGTCCGGAGAGGGCGCGGCCCTAACCGGGGACCTCGACATCACGTCCGACGTTGATATCGAAGGCGCGAATGCCACGAACACATTCATCGATGGAGATGTTGATCGAGTGCTCGACGTCTCTGGGGCCGCGACCGAAGCAACGATCTCAGACGTCACGATCCAAAACGGGAACGCGCCCGGGGACGGGGGCGGCATTCGTGTGGTCGACGCCGCCCTCACCGTCACCGATTCCGCAGTGACTGGCAGTGTCGCGGTCGAGGGCGGCGGTATCGCCAACCTGGGCGGGAAGTTGTCCCTGAATGGCTCCACGGTGAGCGGGAATGCTGCCGGCGACTATGGCGGGGGTGTCCACGTTACCGGCCCCGGAGCTGAATATGACTTCGTCAACACAACCATCTCGGGTAACACTGCTCTCGACGGCGGCGGAGTGTCCTCGGAGCTCGAAGCCCTCGGATCGGGAGCGTTGGTCAACGTCACTATCACGGACAACACCTCAGGGGGCAACCCCGGAATGTTCGTCGATGACACGCTCGGCGGCCCCCTGCCGAGTGCGATGAACACCATTGTGGCCGACAACAACGGCAGTGAAGAGTGCAGCACACCCATCGATTCCGTCGGTCCCAACCTCGACTCCGATCTCACCTGTTTCAACGGAACCGGGGATGTCCACGATGATCCCGAACTCGGATCGCTCGGTAACAACGGCGGCTCGACACAGACGCACGCGTTGCTCCAGGACAGCCCGGCCATCGATGCCGGAGTCTTCGGGTCCGGTGTCCGGCCTGAGGATCAGCGCGGGCTGGCGCGGGTGGACGGCAACCCTCTCCTCCTTTCGGATACCGACATAGGTGCCTACGAGGCCAACGCTCTTTCGGTCGATGATGTTTCGGCAACGGAGGGAGGAGACCTCGTCTTCACCGTGAGCCTCGCGGTGGTGGATCAGCTCACGGTCGAGGTTGGCTTCGAGACCGCAGACGGCACCGCTATCGAGCCAGACGACTACACGGGCGAGAGCGACACCGTGACTTTCACGCCGGGGGACCTGACCGAATCCATCACCGTCACCACGATCGATGCCGCGTCCGACGAGCCGGATGAGAACCTTCTCGTCGAGCTGACCGACGCGACGGTAGCCGTCATCGCCGACGACCAGGGCGTTGGCACGATCACCGACAACGGCGCGGCGCCAACACCCGACCCGACCCCCACGCCGACACCAACTCCGACGCCGCCCACTGCGGATTGTCCATCGGACGATGCCGAGTCCGTCTGTGCGACTGATGGGGACGACGATGTCGTCGTCGATGCGTCCGACGACGCCGACGGAGACGGCGAGGTGAATGTCTACCTCGGTGACGGGGCCGATTCCCTGTGCATCGAGATCACGGCGGGGCTCACGGTCACCGTTTATGGCGGAGACGGGAACGACTCGGTCACCGTGGGTGACTGTGGGTCGGGAGCTTCCGTTCTCGGGGTCCCGGTTTCGGTCTCGAGCGTTGAATTCTGGGGTGGTCCCGGTGATGACTCTGCGTCGGGTAGCTCCGGGCCCGATCGTCTCGATGGTGGGAAGGGGAAAGACGTCCTCCAAGGACGCCGCGGGCGGGATCGGCTTCGGGGCGGTAGGGGACGCGATGTTCTGATGGGAGGCCCGGGACAAGATTCGTGTCACGGCGGGCCCGGCCAGGACACCATGTCGTCCTGTTCCCCGTAGGAGACCCATAGACGCGTAGATTGTCGGTCAGACGACCCACAATCTAGATTCCTTTCACGTACCCTTTGGCCTTCGGGAAGACGGGTCGAGCAGGGGTTCTATTGGGTCTTTTCCAGCGCATCTCAGACATCCGCCAGGACAACATCCTGGACCACGCGCGCCCTCATACCGCTGAATCGGACAAAGTGCTGGGATGGATACGAGTCCGGCGCGCCTGGGGGCCTCGCGGGGCCGGCTTCCTTTACTTGACCGAGCAATGCCTCATCCTTCATTGGATCCTGGGGAAGAACGCGACCGAGGTCGTTCCCCTCGCCGATATCAAAACCTGGGGCGTCAACAAGAGCGCCAGCATCGGTCCGATCCTCGGGATCGAGACCTCGAGCGACTCCTACTTCTTGCAGGTTCCGACCATGACCCACCTCACCGCGGAGCACGCGTCGGGCTTCCTCGAGGTCTTCGCCACCCAGATCCCGGCCAACGACATCGAGCTCAGCGAGGTTCACGACCTCGGAGAGTTCGACAACCCTGTCGACTTCGGCGTCGTAAAGCGGCGCAAGTCGGTGGTCGGGATGACAAGGAGGATCCTGGTGACGGTGGCCGGGGTCCTGATGATCACCCTTGCGATCCTGATCATCCCCGTCCCGGGCCCGTGGTCACTCCTTCTCAACCTCGCCGGCCTGGCTCTGTTGGGTTCGGAGTACGACTGGGCGCAAGACATCCTCGGGTGGGTCAAGAAGAAGTACGCGGGCATCAAGAAGAAGGTCGCGAGTCGCAAGGACGCCTGAGGTGAGCGACGAGGAATCGATGCGTGCGGCTCTGGATGAGGCCCGACTTTCACTCGACCACGGCGACGTGCCGATCGGTGCCGTCGTCGTTCAGGGCACCGAGATCGTCGCCCGCGCTCACAATCAACGCGAGCTACTGAACGACCCGACGGCCCATGCCGAAGTGCTGGCGCTTCGGGCCGCCGCCGAGGCGCTCGGCTCCTGGAGACTCGGCGGGACCACCATGTTCGTCACCCTCGAGCCGTGTCCGATGTGCTCCGGAGCGTTGGTCCTCGCCCGCGTCGATCGTCTGGTCTACGGTCCGGCCGACCCCCGGGCCGGCGCGGCTCTGTCCCTCTACAACATCACCCAGGACCCGCGCCTGAACCACCAGGTGGCGATCACGAGCGGCGTCCTCGAGGACGAATGCGCGGGACTCCTCCGGGGGTTCTTCGAGGACCGCCGCTCCTAGTCCGCTCGTATACTCACGGGCCGAGGTGGGGTACCGAAGCGGCCATAACGGGAACGCCTCGAAAGCGTTTGTGGGTGCAAGCCCACCGTGGGTTCAAATCCCACCCCCACCGCCACTAGATACACTCCCGCACGGAGGCGTGCGAGAGCGGCCGAATCGGCACGACTGGAAATCGTGTGATCCGAAAGGATCCAAGGGTTCAAATCCCTTCGCCTCCGCCACGACGGAGCGCTCCCTCGTTTGCCCTATCCTGGGTGACGGCCGTGCTAGGCGGGGGACTAGGGGTCCCCTGTACCGGAAACCCTCTTGATGCCGGGCTGAGTGCTTGCTTGCGGCCTTTGCGTGACCGGGCAGCCCCCGGAAAGCAGCGTTGATGGTCGGGTCCTACGCGACTCGGAACCGTGAACCCGGTCAGGCCCGGAAGGGAGCAGCCGTAAGCGGCCCTTCGAGAGTGCCGTAGGGGTTCCCGGCCGGAGCCGGCTCCCGGAACAGCGTCGGCCACGTAGAGGTCCAGAGCGAGCTGCACGGCCGCTTTTTGTTTGGCCGTTCGTCGAGACGAACGGCTTCTGAGCTCAAGCAACCCACCGGCGTGCGAGTACGCGAGCAGGGCTCTTTTTCTGACTCTCCTGGCACTTAGGATGGGGTCGTGGCTTACCTCTCCCTTTATCGCAAGTATCGATCGCAGACCTTCGACGAGATCCTCGGGCAGGAACACATCTCCTCGACCCTGGCGAATGCGATCCGGGAGGACAAGGTCGCCCACGCTTACCTCTTCACCGGCCCCCGAGGGACCGGAAAGACGAGCACCGCCCGGATCCTGGCGAAGGCGCTCAACTGCGTGAATGGACCTACGCCTCAGCCGTGCGGGGTCTGTCCCTCCTGTGTGGCGATCACCAACGGATCGTCACTCGATGTGATCGAACTAGACGCCGCGTCGCACTCCGGTGTCGAAGACACACGCGACATCCTTCAGGGCGTAGCGCTGGCCTCGGCCGGCAGCAACAAGAAGGTCTATGTGATCGACGAGGTCCACATGCTTACGACCCCGTCGTTCAACGCCCTGCTGAAAACGCTCGAGGAGCCGCCTGAGCACGTCATCTTCATCCTCGCGACGACCGAGGCGCACAAGGTTCTTCATACGATCCAGTCGAGAACCCAACGCTTCGATTTCCGCCCGATCCCCACCGACGTGATCGCGAAGCACCTCCTCGACGTTGCGGCCAAGGAGTCGATCGACGTCGAACCCGACGCGATCGACATCGTCGCCCGCCATGCCGAGGGCGGGATGCGTGACGCGTTGTCAACCCTGGACCAGTTGTCGAGCTTCGGCCGCCGCGTGACCGCGGTCGATGTCGAGCACCTACTCGGGGGCCGGGAGGACGACGCCTATGCAGAGTTGTTCGACGCCTTGGCGCAGGGTGATCTCGGGAGCATCTTCTGGTCGGTACATTCGATCGTTGCTCAGGGTGCCGACGTCCGGCAGGTCGCTCGCGGAGCGCTGGCGCATGCCCGATCGCTCCTTCTGCTCCGAACCGCTCCCGATGCCGGAGAGTTGATCGATGCCGCTCCGGCCGATCGGATGACGATGACGACCCAGTCCGAGCGGTTCACGCCCTCGCAGTTGTTGAGGATCGTCGACCTCCTGGCCAAGGCTCTCACCGAGATGCGCGATGCACCTAACCACCGTCTCCTCCTCGAGGTCGCGCTGATCCGTTCGGCATCCCCCGAGACCGATCCGTCGGCGACCGGTCTGCTCGGGCGTATCGAACGCCTCGAGCGTCGGATCGGGATCGAAGGCCCCGCTCCACAGGTGGAAGCCCCGGCACCGACCTCTGCACCGACCCGGGCACCGGAGCGCAGGGCCGCCCCGGCTCCGAGCCGAAGCAGGCCCGGAGCCGGCCGCGCGCAGACCCCCGAACCGGAATCCTCACCGGCCCCTGCGGCGATACCGGCCGAGGTTGGGTTCGGGCATATCAAGGATGCATGGCAGCAGACCTTGCGAGAGGTGTCGAAGTCGAGCAAGCGCGTGCACGCGCTCCTGAACCCGTCGCGCCCCACCAAGTACGACGACGGTGCGCTCGCCGTCGAAGTGCAGTCGGAGTTCCACGCCGAGGAGATGTCGAACGATCGCAACCGCGACATGGTGATCAAGGCGCTGCATGCTTCGTTGGGCATCAAGCCTTCGGTCACGTTCACCGCGGCCGGTTCCAAGCAGTCGACGTCGCCTCCCGAGGAGGACGACTCCTCGGTGGTAGATATCTCGGATACCGCACCAGCAGCTGCGGATCTCGATCCGATCGAACTGCTCAAGAAAGGTCTCGGGGCCGAGGTCATCGAGTCCGACACCGACAAGAGATGACGGGGAGGATCCCTTGAAGGACATGCAGAAGATGATGAAGCAGGCCCAGAAGATGGCGGCCGAGATGCAGAAGGCGCAGGATGCGCTGGCCGAGGTCGAGGTCGAGGGGCAGGCCGGCGGCGGAGCCGTCAAGGTCGTAGCGACCGGTGATCAACGCATCGTGCGGGTGGACATCGCCGAGGACATGTTCGACGGCGTGCCCGACAAGGACGACATCGAGATCCTGGCCGACACAGTGACCGCGGCGGTTAACGACGCGCTCGAGAAGTCGCGCGAAGCACAGGCCGAAGCGATGGGCCCTCTTGCCGGTGGACTCGGCGGCATGGGCCTCCCAGGGATGTAGCCGGTGGTCAACTAAGTGGCGATGCTCTATGCGGGGCCGATCCAGGATCTGATCGACGAACTCGCTCGGATGCCGGGGATCGGTCCGAAGTCGGCGCAACGCGTCGCGTTCTATCTACTTCAGGCGAGCACCGAAGATGCCAAACGCTTGGCGCACGCGATCGTCGAGGCCAAAGATAAGGTTCGCTTCTGCGAGAAGTGCTTCAACGTGTCGGATCAGGAACTGTGTGAGTACTGCCGCTCGACCCGGCGCGATCCCACGATCATCTGTGTCGTGCAGGACCCTCCCGACATCGTCGCGATCGAGCGAACGCGCGAGTACCAGGGTCTGTATCACGTGCTCCAGGGCGCTCTGTCTCCGATCGAAGGCATCGGCCCGGAGGATCTGCGGGTCGCGGAACTCCTCAGGCGTCTGCGAACCCCGGAGGATGGAAGCCCAGCGATCGCCGAGGTGATCGTCGCTACCAACCCCAACATCGATGGTGACGCAACCGCGATGTACCTCGCGCGTTTGATCTCACCTCTGGGCGTGTTGGTCACGCGCCTTGCGAGCGGCATGCCGGTAGGCGGCGACCTCGAGTACGCCGACGAGGTCACTTTGGGACGCGCGATCGAAGGGCGCAGACGCCTAGAAGGCTGACCACCCCTCGAAAACCGGTACGGTCATGGGATGCCACTGATCGTGCAGAAGTACGGAGGGTCGTCCGTCGGCGACGCCGAGCGCATCAAGCGCGTCGCCGAGCGGGTGGTTGCGACCCAGGCCGCAGGGAACAAGGTATGCGTCGTCGTCTCGGCCATGGGCCACACTACCGACGAGCTCGTCGAGCTGGCGGGTCAGATCTCACCCGTCCCGGCGTCCCGCGAGATGGACATGTTGCTCACCGCAGGCGAGCGCATCTCGATGGCGCTGTTGTCCATGGCGATCAACGAATTGGGATCCCAGGCGATCTCGTTCACCGGCTCCCAGGCGGGGATCGTGACCGACACCTCCCACGGCCAGGCGAAGATCATCGAGGTCAAGGCCGACCGCGTGCGGAAGGCGCTGGCGGAGAACTTCATCGCGATCGTTGCCGGATTCCAGGGTGTGTCCACGTCGTTCGACGTCACGACCTTGGGGAGAGGAGGCTCGGACGCGAGCGCGGTTGCGATAGCGGCGGCGCTCGATGCCGATGCCTGTGAGATCTGGACCGATGTCGAGGGCGTGTTCACGGCCGACCCGCGCGTCGTTCCGGAAGCAAGGAAGCTTCACGCGGTTTCATATGAAGAGATGTTGGAACTTGCCGCCGGTGGTGCGGGCGTCTTGATGCTGAGAAGCGTGGAATACGCTCGGAACTACGGGGTGAAGCTCCACGTCCGCTCGACCTTCACAGGAGCGGAAGGAACGTGGATCACCGAGGAGGACGAACGTATGGAACAGGCGATCATTTCGGGGATAGCTCACGACATCTCTGAGGCGAAGGTCACGGTTAAGGGGGTGCCGGACCACCCCGGGGTCGCGTCCCGCGTGTTCCGTCCCCTTGCCGACGAAGGTGTCAACATCGACATGATCGTTCAGAACGTCTCGGATGACGGTAAGACCGACATCTCGTTCACTTTGCCCAAGTCCGACCTACCCCGCGCCCTGCCGGTACTCGAGCAGGTGAAAGAGAACATCGGCGCGGAGGAGATCCGTACCGACGACGACATCGCCAAGGTCTCGTTGGTGGGCGCCGGGATGAAGAGCCACCCCGGTGTTGCGGCCGACATGTTCGACGCGCTGGCGGATGCCAACATCAACATCGAGATCATCTCGACCTCTTCGATCCGCGTGTCATGCGTGGTTCGTGCGTTCGAGGTCGAGCGCGCCGTGCAGGTCATCCACGACAAGTTCAAGCTCTCGACCGATGTGATCTTCAGAGAGACCCACGCGGATGCGACCTCACCTAAGCTGAAGGTAGTGCGAGCGGAGGACGACCGATGAGGCTCGTGGTGGTCGGTGCGACCGGCGCAGTGGGGACGGAGATCATGCGCATCCTCGAGGACCGTCCGTTCGAGATCGACGAGCTGATCCCGGTGGCGTCGGCTCGATCGGCGGGACGCAAGCTTCAGTTCCGCGGATCGGAAGTCACTGTTCGCGAGCTGGCCCCCGAGGTCTTCGACGGAGCGGATATCGCTTTGTTCGACGTTCCCGACGAGATATCACTCGAGTGGGCGTCGGTCGCCGTGGAGCGCGGTGCGACTGTGGTCGATAACTCTGCGGCGTTCCGGATGGATCCGGACGTTCCGCTGGTCGTACCAGAGGTTAATCCCGACGCGGTCCGCGATCTCACCAAGGGGATCATCGCGTCGCCCAACTGCACGATGCTCGCGATGGTGGTCCCGGTGGCCGCCTTGCACGATGCAGCCGGCCTCACCCGCATCATCATGTCGTCGTATCAGGCTGCGTCGGGGGCCGGAAGGCCCGGCCAGGACGAACTCCTGGAACAGACCAAGGCAGTTCTTAAGGATCCCGAGGCCGCTATGCGTGGACTCGCGCGGGACGTGATCGATGCCGGTGACGTCTTCGCTCACCCGCTCGCCCTAAACGTCATCCCGCAGATCGGCTCGGTGCGTCCGAACGGTTACACCGGCGAGGAGATCAAGGTCGGCGACGAGACCAGGAAGGTACTTAACCTCCCGAACCTGCCGGTGACCGCCACCTGCGTGCGGGTCGCCACCATGGTCGGTCACGGGGTATCGGTCCACGCCGAGTTCGAGCGCCCGATCGATGTCGACGAGGCCCGCCGGATCCTGGCCGAGGCGCCGGGGGTCGAGCTTATGGACGACACACCCAACAACGTCTACCCGACGCCGCTGCAAGCGGCCGGACTCGACCCTTGCTACGTCGGTCGCATCCGCCAGGACCTCGGTGACGACAAGGCACTCGAGTTGTTCTCGGTGGCCGACAACCTGCGCAAGGGCGCGGCCCTCAACACGGTCCAGATCGCCGAGTTACTGCAGTAAGAAGCTCCTCGGCCCGCATCGGATCGAACATCCCGGCGGCCACGGATTCGCAGCTTGCTGCCGCCATCGCGATGCCTCGGGTGACCGCCACGTCGAGGGGGTGCTTTGCACTCAGTTCGTAGGCGATACCGGCGACGATGCAGTCGCCTGCGCCGATCGAGTTGACCAGCTTGATCTTCGGCGACGAGAAGCAGGTGCTTCCGTCCGCCGTTGCGAGAACCGCACCGGCGGGACCGGCCGAGACGAGTACCGCCCCCGGCCCCCGATCCAACAGCGCGAACGCGGCATCCTCGGCGCGCCTCGATGCATCGGGATCACCTTCGACGCGTCTCCTCGGTGTGACCCGAGAGCACTCCTAGTGCCTCGGCGAGATTCGGCTTGATGATGTCTGGCTTGGCGTCGAGCGCGACGTCCAAGTACATGCGAGAGGTGTCGCAGATCGTGATGCAGCCACGATCCTTGGCCAGCTCGATCATCCTGGCGGCGGCGTCGAAGGGTGTTCCAGGAGGAAAGCTCCCCGAGCACACGAAGACGTCCGCTTCGGCGAGGTGTTCGGGAAGGATCGCTTCGAATCGTGCCCAGTCACCTTCCGAGATCTCCGGCCCGGCTTCGTTGAACACGGTGATCGAATCGGGGCCGATCACAGTCAGACACGAGCGAGTTTCTCCCGGGACCATGATCCCCCGGGCGTTTACCCCCTCGTTGTCGAGGAGGCCCTTCACCGCTTCTCCGGTGAACCCTCCGAGGATCCCGACAACCAGCGAAGGAACCCCGATGCAGTCGAGGGCGCGTGCGACGTTCACCCCTTTGCCGCCGCCGCGCGCGTCGGTATCGCTCGACCGGTGGATCTTCCCGATCTCGAACGCTTCGACCGTCATGGTTCGATCGAAGGAGAAGTTCGGGCATGCGATGACGATGCGGCTCATGGTCGGGAAGGCGGGATTTGAACCCGCGACCTCAGCGTCCCGAACGCTGCGCGCTGCCAAGCTGCGCCACTTCCCGAAAGGCCCCACGGGGTTTCTGGGGGACCACAGGATAGCCCATGGGCGCAGGGATACGCCCTGCTCCGGCCCCTTTCGTTCAAGGGGCGTTCACCTTTCGTCCCCGGGCCCGCCATACGCCGTTGCTAGCGTCCGGGTCATGGATGGAAACAGAACTAGGAGGACAGATCAGATGAGTATCCGCTCGCGACGGTTAAAGCTCGTCGCGGCACTATCGGTCGTCGGACTACTGGCGACGGCCTGCGGTGGCAGCGACAACCCTCTGGATCAAGGTGGCGATGAGGGGAATCCGAGTGCCTCGGGCTCCATCGCGATCTCGGGCTCCTCGACGGTGGAGCCCATCTCTGGCGCCAACGCCCAGAAGTTCAACGCCGAGAACCCAGATGTATCGATCTCGGTGGACGGTCCTGGAACAGGCGACGGCTTCGCGCTCTTCTGCGAGGGAGAGACCGACATCTCGGACGCGTCCCGTCCCATCGACCTCGAGGATGAGGCTCCAGTCTGCGAAGAGAACGGGATCGAGTTCATCGAGTTGAAGATTGCGATCGACGGCATCTCGGTGCTCACCTCACCGGAGAACGCTGAGGTTTCGTGTCTGAGCTACACCGACCTGTACGCGCTTCTCGGCCCAGAGTCCGAAGGCTTCGAGAACTGGTCGGATGCGAACACGATCGGTGAGGAACTCGGCACGCCGGGTGCTCCCTACCCGGATGCCCCGCTGGTGGTTACGGCACCGGGAGAGGAATCGGGTACCTATGACTCCTTCGTCGAGCTCGTCCTCGAAGACATCGCCGTCGATGAGCGGGGCATCTCCGAGGACGGTCCGTTCGTGAGGCCGGATTACCAGGCGTCCCCGAACGACAACGTGATCATCGAAGGCATCTCCGGGAACCCGACCTCACTCGGGTGGGTGGGCTACTCGTTCTACGAGCAGAACGCTGAGGTCGTAAAGGCTCTCGAGATCGACGGTGGCGATGGTTGCGTCGCACCGACGGCAGAAACCATCTCGAGCGCCGAGTACCCGATCTCCCGCTTCCTCTACATCTACGTCAATGCCGCCAAGGCAGAGGAGAATGACGCGATCCAGAGCTACGTCGACTTCTACCTGTCCGACGCGGGACTTACGACCGTCGGCGAGGTTGGGTACGTCGACCTTCACGACGACGACCTCGCGATCACCAAGCAGGTTTGGGCCGACCGGGAGACCGGCTCCCGGGAGGGCTGACGCTCCATTCCCCACGGACGGAGGCCCCTTCCCCTGGGCCTCCGTCCGTTTTCCCTTTTCCGTGAACTTCTCCGTGCTCAGTCGTGAACAAAGCGCGAACTCAGGCGCCCCGGCACGATGCGACAGATAGGTTCGACTCGATGACGCAAGCGGTCTCCCCGGCTCCTATCCCCATCACCGAAGCCCTGAAGGGCGATCCGTCGCGACGTCGTCGTGAGGCCATCATCCGGCGTCTCTTCCTGGGAGCAGCTGCCCTGTCCGTGCTGATCAGTGTGGCGATCGTGTTCTCGCTCATCGGCCGAGCCCTGACATTCATAACGAGCGTCGATGTAGGGAGCCTCTGGACCACGGGATGGTTCCCTCGCCGGTCCCTCTATGACATCAAAACGATCGTTGCGGGAACCCTGATCGTTTCCTTGATAGCGATGATCGTCGCGATCCCACTCGGACTCGGCAGCGCGGTGTATCTCTCCGAGTACGCAAAGCCCCGGGTGAGGCGAACCCTGAAGCCGATACTCGAGATCCTCGCCGGTATCCCGAGCGTGGTCCTGGGATTCTTCGCCATAACGTTCATCAGCCCGCAGGTCGTCCAACGCTTCTTCAGCGGGTCGACGCTGTTCAACATGATGGCGGCCGGTATCGCGGTCGGCGTTCTCGTCACCCCATTGATCGCCTCGATCTCGGAGGACGCATTGCGGGCGGTCCCAGCAGCGTTGCGTGAAGCCTCCTATGGAGTGGGTGCCCGGAAGAGGACCACCACCGTGAAGGTCGTCTTTCCGGCAGCCGTTTCCGGGATCGTTGCATCGATCATCGTTGGGGTCTCCCGAGCGATCGGCGAGACCATGGTCGTCGCGATCGCTGCCGGCGCGACGGGCGGCTCGCTCTTCCAGTTGGATCCCACTCAACCCGGTCAGACGATGACCGCCGCGATGACCTCGCTCGCGATCGGGAGCGATCAGGTACGAGGCGGAGCGCTCACGTTCGAGAGCCTTTTCTTCGTCGGATTCCTTCTCTTCATCTTCACACTTGGTCTAAACGTCGCCAGCGAGCGGTTTGTGCGCCGCGTGAGAGAGAGGTACTGATGTCCACCACGACCAGCGACGTCGTGCTCGCCAGGCTTAGGGGCCGTCGCCTGGATGCGAAAGGCGTTGCCTTCGAGGCCCTATTGATACTTGCGCTCTTCATCTCGCTGGCCGTTCTGATCGCGCTGATCGCAGACGTACTGCGCGGCGGTCTGGGCGTAATCACCGAGCGTGGCACAGGGTTCCTGACCGACGGGCTGGCCACGTTCTCGGCCGCGACCGCGGGTGTCAAGCAGGGCCTTGTCGGATCTGCCCTGACCATCGTGCTCGTCGTGCTCGTTGCGTTCCCAGTGGGGATCGGAGCCGCCGTCTATCTGGAGGAGTACGCGCCCGACACCAGGTTCACGAGGTTCATCAACGTGAACATCCGCAATCTCGCCGGGGTCCCCTCGATCGTGTACGGCCTCTTGGGTCTGGCTTTGTTCGTCATCGTGTTCGCTCCGATGACGGGTGGAACGACGGCGATCTCGGGCGGGCTCACCCTGGCCGTGCTGGTGCTGCCGATCGTCGTCATCACCTCGGCCGAAGCCCTCCGGGCAGTTCCCGACTCGATCCGTGAAGCCGGGTTCGGAGTCGGAGCGACGAGATGGGAAGTCGTTCGAAGCCATGTCCTTCCGTCCGCCGCCCCCGGCATCCTCACCGGTACCGTCCTGTCGATCAGCCGGGCTTTGGGCGAGACGGCTCCAGTGCTCCTCGTGGGCGCCGTTACCGGCTACATCTCAACCGGCGGAGCCGGCCTCGTCGAGCAGATGCGGTCGAGCTTCACAACACTGCCCACCGTCGTTTACGCCTACGCCAGGCAACCGAGCCAGGACTTCAGAGAGGTGACCTCGGCAGCGATCATCGTGCTGCTCGCCGTGATCCTCGTCGTCAATGGATTAGCGATCGTCCTTCGTAATCGCTACGAGAGAAAGTGGTGACCCAGTGGAGACCTCGACTATGAGTCCCATTGTCAGACCAGGAACCGGACCGCTCGAGCGGGGGAGTTCATTCGTCCCCGGAACGGGTCGCACGGTCATCGAATTGGCCGACCTCGCGGCCTACTACGGGGACTTCCGCGCGGTGCGCGATGTCAGCGTCAAGGTTGAGGAGAACCGGATCACCGCGTTCATCGGTCCTTCCGGCTGTGGCAAAACGACCGTGCTCCGATGCCTCAATCGGATGAACGACCTCATCGAAGGAGCGCGCGTCGAGGGCCAGGTGCTCTACCACGGGGTCGACCTGTACTCGAAGGGGATCGATCCGGTCGAGGTGCGTCGTCGCATCGGCATGGTGTTCCAGAAACCGAACCCATTCCCCAAGTCGATCTTCGACAACGTCGCCTTCGGGCCCAAGATCGCAGGCATCGCGGGCGACATGGACGAGATCGTCGAGTCGTCGCTGCGCAAGGCGGCCCTGTGGGATGAGGTCAAAGACCGGCTCAAGGAGTCGGGGATGTCGCTGTCGGGGGGCCAGCAGCAACGCCTTTGCATCGCACGCTGCATCGCGGTGCAGCCCGATGTGATCCTGATGGACGAACCCTGCTCGGCCCTCGACCCGATCGCGACCGCCCGCATCGAAGACCTCATGCAAGAGCTGAAGAATGACTACTCGATCGTGATCGTCACGCACAACATGCAGCAAGCCGCTCGTGTTAGCGACATGACCGCTTTCTTCACGACCGAAGTGAGTGAGACCTCAGACCGGAGGACCGGTGTGCTCGTCGAGTACGACACCACTGAGAAGATCTTCACCAACCCATCGGAAGAGCGGACCGAGAACTACGTGACCGGCCGCTTCGGCTAGGGAAGGAATTTGTAGCCGAGGCCCCGGATCGTGATCAGGTGCTTCGGCTCCTTGGGGTCTTCTTCAGCCTTGGCACGAAGCCGCTTAACGTGGACGTCGAGCGTGCGTGTGTCGCCGAAGTAGTCGGTTCCCCAGATGCGGTCGATCAGCGTTTCCCGGGTGAGGACCCGTCCCGCGTTCTCCATAAGGAGTTCTAGCAACTCGAACTCCTTGCGGGGGAGATGAACGGACTCGCCTCGGATGGTCACCTCGAAACGACCGGGGTCCAAACGGATTCCACCTCCCTCAAGCACCTCCATCTCGTCCCCCGGCTCGCCGGCACCACGCCTGAGAACGGCTCTGACACGGGCGACGAGCTCCCTCGTGCTGAAGGGCTTGGTCACGTAGTCGTCGGCTCCCAGCTCCAGGCCGACGACCTTGTCGATCTCGGTGTCGCGGGCCGTCAGCATGATGATCGGGACGTTGGACGATCTCCGGATCTGCTTACAGACGTCTTCGCCGGGCAAGCCGGGGAGCATCAGGTCGAGCAACACGAGATCCGCCCCGTCGGTCTGGAAACGAGTGAGCCCTTCGCTTCCGTCGGTGACCCACTCCACCGTGTAGCCCTCGCGACCGAGCGTGTAGGTGAGGGCGTCGCCGAGAGCGGTCTCATCTTCGATCAGCAGGATCTTCGGCACTAGTGCTCCACCGTTTCGGCGGTCCGTGGGTGTGTGGCTGAGACGGGAAGGCGAACCGAGAAGGTCGTTCCGCGGCCGAACTCGCTCTCCACGCTGACGGAACCTCCGTGCAGGTCGACCGCGTGCTTGACGATGGCAAGTCCCAGGCCGGTTCCTCCGTGGTCTCGTGAGCGGGCCTTGTCGACACGGTAGAACCTTTCAAAGATGCGCGGCTGCGCCTCGAGAGGTATCCCGATGCCGGTGTCCTCGATCTCGAGGACCGCTTCTTTCCCGGCGATGCCGAGACGGATCTCGACCTGGCCCCCGTCGGGCGTGTATCGGATCGCGTTCTCCACAAGGTTCCTGACGATCAGCCCGAGCTGAGCCTCGTCGCCGTGAACGGGCGCGTGCTCGGCCAGTTCCAGACGTAGGCGGATGACCTTCTCGGCAGCGTCTCCCCGTAACTCCTCGACCTCCCTCTCGGTGAGGGCCGCGAGATCGATCTCGGATCGAGGAGCCGCAGCCGGGTTTTCGAGTCGGGACAGGTCGAGAAGGTCCACGATCAACCGGCTGAGCCGCTCCGACTCCTCGACCAACCGGTGAGCGAAACGGGTCGCGTTCTCGGGGTCGTCTTCGATGGCCTCGGTGATTGCCTCCGCGAGGGCCCGCAGTCCCGCCACCGGACTCTTTAGTTCGTGTGATGCGTTGGCGACGAACTCCTTACGCACTTGTTGAACCCTGAGTTCCTCGGTGGCGTCCTGCAGTACGGCGATGATCCCGCTGCCGTCGTCTAGCGGGGTCGACCTAACCCTCAGGGTCAAGCGATCCGGGTACCAGACGGACACGTCTTCTTCGGTTGATTCCTCGGTGAGCAGCGCCCGGCGTGTGGCCGCCAGGATCTCGTCCTGAGGGAGCTTGGCCGGCAGGTTGCCCGCGTGGAGGCCGAGCATCGTCCGGGCCGCCCCGTTAGCGAGTACCGGTCTCATCGCCCCGTCGAGCACGACGACCCCTTCAGTCATCCGTTCGAGGATCTCATCGGCTCGGTTCAGTGTGGGGGGCGGACCCTCCTGCCGAGTTTCCTGCAGCACGGGGTGGACTCTAAGCCTCCGGCGGAGTTCCCACCCGAGGCCCAGGAATAGAACCGCCATGGGGATGAGGATCGAGGTCCCGCGGAGCTCCAACATGAAGGCGAGGGCCAGTAGCGTCACGACGATAAGGATGGGAAGGACCAGTGTCATCGCTCGTTCATCTCTGGTCCGAGTCTAGTGGGGATGGGGGCCCGAGAGGCTTGAAAGGGCGGCCTGAGGCGATAGTTCACCGGTTGTCCCGCAGAGTTCGCGTCTGGTTCACATCGGCCTGAGTATGGTGTGGTGATGGAGCCTTCGACCGAACCCGAGATCCGCCGCCCCAGTTTCCACGACGAACTGGAGGCTGCCGAAACCGCCCTTCTGAGCGAGGGCTCGGTGGTCGCTCGTCAGCTCGAGCTCGTGATGGACGCGGTCGTCCGGCAGGATCTGGGCCTCGCCCATAACGTCATCGCGGGAGACGACGAGGTCGACCGTATCTATCTCGAGAACGAGGAGCGGATCCTTAATCTCCTGGCTCTGCAGGCCCCCGTCGCCCGGGACCTTCGTCTCGTGAGCGCCATCCTTCACTCGAACCTCCACTTCGAGCGGATGGGCGACCTCTGCGTGAATATCGCCAAGTTCGTGCGCAACGATCACGCTTACCCGGCGGATTCCCCGATGGTGTCGAGGCTCCAGGAGATGGGGGCGCGTCTCGCGGAGATGCTCGAGATCACACTGTCGGCCTTCGCTCAGCGATCGGTGACGCTCGCCGAGGAACTGCCGGAGCGCGATCTGGTCCTGAACCGTCTCAATCGCGGGATGCTCGATGACCTCAAGGCATACGCGGGCGACGAGGAAGCGTTCGAATGGGCCACGAACATCGTCCTGGTCGCTCGTTACCTCGAACGTTTCGGTGACCACTGCGTCGATGTCGGCGAGCAGATCGCCTTCCTCGTGACCGGCGTATTCCGCGAGTTCACCGACGCCTCTAAGTAGCGGACTTCAGCGTCAGTAGCGTCGCCTCGGGGCGCGCCAGAAACCTGATCGGGGAAAAGCGGCTCGTCCCCAGTCCCGGGCTCACATGCAGCCACCCCCGACCGATCTTCTGAAGCCCGCCCGCGAGTTCGAGTGGCAGCGAACAGTTGGCGACCAGGGCACCGACCAGAGGCGCCCTTACCTGTCCGGCGTGCGTATGCCCGGCGAGCACGAGATCGGATCCGGAAAGAAGCCACTCCGAGACGATGTCGGGGGCGTGGATCAGCGCGATCACAAGATCTTCGTCTTCGGCGCGGGCAGCATGATCCGTGCGGTGACGGCGGAGGTAGGGATCGTCGGTTCCCGCGATCCTGATCTTCGTGCCGCCGTCTTCGATCCATTCTGTGCGGTTGATCACGCTGACCCATCCGGCCGCGACTAAGCCTTCCTCGAGGAGCGCGGTGGAGTTCCTGTGAGCGGTCACCGGTGCCCGCTCCATCTTCAGCAGGGCCTTGAAGATGCCGGAAACGCCCTTCAGCGAAGAACGGTAGTAGTCGTGCGAGCCCAGGACGTAGAAGCGGCCGAGACGCGCATCGAGGTTCTTGAACGCCGACACCAGAGGCTCGATACCGGTGTCGTTCTCGATGAGGTCGCCGGTAGCCAGTACGAGATCGGGAGTGACTCCAATCATTTCTGGTAGTCGTTCGAGGAAATCGATCAGGCGCCGGTTCGATCCCCATAGGTGGGTGTCGGAGAGGTGCAGGATCCGAAGCGGCGGGATCCCCTGAGGGACGGCAACATCATGGCGGACAAGACGGTAGGACTTGGCCTCCGCAAGGGCGTAGACGCCGGCTCCGGCGGCCGCCAGGCCTGCCAGAGCCACGGTTTGGCCGATGCGAGTGGGTGTCATCGGGGTCGAGGATACTGTCGGGGTGAAACTGTCCCTCCGCTGGAAGATCACGGGCGGTTTCGGGCTCATGTTCCTGTTCATCGCCTTGCTCGGATGGGTGACGCTCTCGCTTTTCGGTTCCGTGAGGTCCGTTCAGCGCAGGGTGTTCAGGGAATCGATCCCGGCCGTTGTCGCGGTCGATGAGATCGTCCGCTCCTATACCGCCCAATCGGCGGCCGTCTCGCGCTCGCTGATCGGAAGCCAGGCAACCCTGCTGGAGCGCTACCAGCGTGAGGTGGAGATCGCCGAGTACTGGGAAGAACAAGCGCGCGCTCTGTTCCGCGAGGGCCGAGGGCGCGCCATCCTCGACCAACTGACCGAAGCCGGAGGAGAGTTCCACACCTTGGTCGAGGAAGAGGTCATCCCGCGAGCCTCCGCCGGTAACCGGTCGCAGGCCTTCCGCATACTGGACCAGGAAGGTTCGCGGCTGATCCAGGACATCGAGATCCAGAGCGAGTTACTGAGGACACTTCAGGAGCAGCGGCTCCAGGAGACCGAGTCGGAGCTGAGTTCGCGTTCCAGGCAGGCGTTGATCATCCTCATCATCGTTCTGGTCGGCGTTGGCGGAGCCACCATCACACTGGCATTCGCCCTCCCGCGTCGTCTTTCACGGAACCTCTCGCGCCTCGTCGAGGTGACCCGGGCGATCGGCCGAGGAGACTTCGAGCAGGACGTGGATATCCACTCCGGGGACGAGGTCGAAGAACTTGCGACGCGCTTCACCGAGATGCAGTCGGGTCTCCAGCGCCTCCAGCAGCTCGCTCTGCAAGACCGCGAGCTCGAGATCGCCGCCTCGATCCAGCGCAATCTCTTGATCCGCCACATCCCGGAGACCCCCGGGCTCAAGATCGTCCCGATCCAGCGGCAGGCGAACCTGGTGGGCGGCGACTGGTACGACATCGACGTCACCCCTCGCTCGGGCACCGTTGTCGTGGGTGACGCCTCCGGGAAAGGGATCGCGGCGGCGCTGATGGCTACGGTGGCGCTGTCGTTCCTGCGGGCGGAGAAGGGCCTCGGGTCGCCACCAAAGACCGTTATAGCCCGCACCAACGAGGCCCTCCTCGATGCGACCGACCCCGACTCCTTCACGACCCTGGTCTATGCCGTGATCGACGTGGCCTCTGGCGAGGCCCGGTGGCTGAACATGGGGCACCCTGCCCCCTTCCTCCTCCAGGGCGGCTCTCCCGAAGGCTCGGTTGACGAGAGGGAGCCCCGCGGTTACTACGTGGAAGGTCCCCGGAACCGGGTCCTGGGCTGGTTCGAGGATCCGGGGCTGAATGTCACCGTCAATCAGCTCGCTCCCGGAGACCGCCTGATCTTCTATACCGACGGCTTCCTCGAGGCGAAATCCCCCGAGGGGGAGGTGTTCGGCGAGCATCGCTTCGCTGAGGCCGCGGTTCGCCTTACGAGAGTAGGCATCGAGGAACTCGGGGAACAGCTGATTGGGGAAGTGGAGAGGTTCGCGGCCGGTAAGCTCGATGATGACCTCACCATGCTG
This sequence comes from uncultured Actinomycetes bacterium, assembly GCA_963826105.1. Lineage (GTDB taxonomy): Bacteria > Actinomycetota > CADDZG01 > CADDZG01 > WHSQ01 > WHTI01. The sequence goes on from CAWGWA010000001.1 coordinate 103,271, forward strand.
ATCGTGGAGTATGAGGGCGCCGTTCAGCAGGGAGACGGGTCGGCGGCGGCCCAGGACGGCTGAAGAGCCCAGACAGGAGAGGAAGCGTGGCACAGCAGAAGGTAGAGATCGAGATCGTCGATTCGGGCGACTACCGCGTCTTGAGACCGACCGGAGACCTTGACGTCTACACCGTCGGTTCCCTGAGAGACGCGATCGGCACGATGATCGAGGAAGAGACCCCGAAGGTAGTGGTCGACCTCGATGGGGTGCCTTTCATGGATTCCTCCGGCCTGGGTGCACTGATGGGCGGTGTCCGCCGGCTCCGGGAAGCATCCGGTGACCTGGCGATCGCCTGTACGCGCGAACAACACCTCAAGCTCTTCGCTATCACCGGATTCGGTGAAGGCGTTTCGATCGCTCCGACGGTCGAGGAAGCTGCCCAGGGCTTCCGCGGCTAGCCCTGACCTTAGATGGACGCGGTCGACCGGTTCCGCGAGATCGCGTTCCCGTTCGTCAGGTTCGGTTCCTTCACCGCGACCGCGATCCTGTTCGGCCTGGTCCCCATCCTGCTTCTGGTTCTCCGCCCCGGGTTCAAGGGGGCCGGAGGGGCCGAGTGGTCCTCGAGCCGGGGAAGGGTTGCCGACCGTATCGAGGGTCTGATCGAGGGGTCGTTGATCGTGGCGATGACCGCCACCGCTCTCTTCATCGTGCTGCAGGCTATGCAGATCGCCGAGGTCAGGGGTTCGGCCGTCGACGGAAACGCGATCAGCTCCGTCTTCGACAGCTCTTACGGCCGCTGGGTCGGAGTCCGTATCCCTCTGTTGCTCGCACTCGGCGTGATGCTCTTCGGCAAGGCACGCGTGTCGGTTCTAGCCGGGACCGCGGAAGGGGAAACGAAGCCCGCGCCGATCTTCTGGGGGATATGGGCGGGCCTCTCCGGGATCCTGCTTGCGACCGCGACCTTTTCCGGGCACTCCGCAGTTGCCTCTCCGAAAGTGCTCGCTGAGGTCAACGATGTCTTGCACCTTGCCGCAGGGGCCACATGGTTCACGGGGATAGTGGTCCTCGCCGGGATCGTGCCGGTCGCGACGCGCGACGCCGTTCGACCTCTCGATCTCTTGCGACCGGTGGTCACCCGTTTCTCTCAGCTCGCAGTCGTGATGATCGCCGTGGTGGTCGCGACCGGCACGCTCAACTCGTTCCTGCACATCGAGTATCTGGCCGATCTCGTGAACACGGGATACGGGCGAGCTATCGCGGTCAAGATCGTTCTCGTGCTCGGCATCATCGGAATCGGTGGGTTCAACCACTTCGTTATCCGTCGCCGGCTAGAGGCGACCCCATCTGATGCCGATAGCGCCGATGTTCGACGTTTGTTCAAGAAGCTGGTCGTCGTTGAGCTCTTCGTCGGACTGGCGATCTTCGGAGCGACGGGAGTTCTGACGGACCAGGCCCGCACCAAGAAGGTGGTTGTAAGCGGGGCCCCGGCTGCTCACCTAGGACCTACCCTTGAGGTGACTCGAAAGGACTAGGGCTTAGTCCATTTCATTCGTTCCGCACCATCCCGGAAGGTTAAGACCACAAGCCCCGGAAAGGGTCTCAACGGACTATCGGAATCGGACGGCACGTTCCGTATCGTTCTCCTCGGATAGGTGGGGCTAGGCAGCCCATTTGAAACGGGGGTAGTACGCACTGTGGCGATCGCCGTACTCGAACTGATCGATCTGACCGACCAGGATTGGCGAGCTCACGGGAAGTGTTCGGAGACGGACCCAGACCTGTGGTTCTCGGTAGGAGCTCGTGAGCACAAAGCAGCCAAGGTCATCTGCCGAACGTGCCCGGTGAAGGATGCATGTCTGGCATATGCCATGGATGCTCCTGTGGATCACGGGATCTGGGGTGGCCTCACCGAGAGGGAGCGCCGTCGCTACCGTCGTCAGGCCGGGGTCTCCGGCTGGCGCAGCGTCTTAGCTTCTCAGGGTTAGTTCCAGGATCTCGCACTCGTCGCGCCAGCGGCGAGCGGTGTCCTCAGGAAGACCCGGGATGTTCAAACGTTTCTCCGCCAGCTTCTCGGCGCGCTCGTCCCATTCATCAGTGCTCTTGGGCACGACCCGGACGCTGGCTGGGATCTCCGCGAGCCTGACGTTCTTTCCCTTCTGCCGGAAGATCACATCGGCCGAACGGATGCGTTCCGCCCCTGGGATCAGCTGCTGGCGCTCGCCCGAGAGGACGTAGATCTTCCCGAGCTTCTGCTCGTACACGTACCAGACTGGCATCTGATGTTCGTGGCCGTTGTCGTTCCAGCGCATCCACAGGATCGTGGACTTCTTGAGTGACTCCTGTACGCCGGGAGCCAGTGAGGTCGGAAGCAGCGTCTCGCGCCCCTCGGACCAGTCGAAGTCATCGGCAACGGTGTACGAGATCTCGTCCCAGGTCGTGTCGGTAGGTGTCAGGGCGTACCACTCGGCGAAGCCGAAGAACGCCTCGACTGCCTCGGCGGGGGTCGCGTAGTCGCGGTAATAGACGAGCTCGGGATCGCCGTCTTCGCGCTCGTGGAAGTAGAGGATCCAGTTCCGCTGGTCGGGCGACAGATAGGCCTCGCACCAGTGGAGGTGAGGTTTCGGTACGTCCAGCCGTAGCGTGACAACGTCGCCGACCATGTTGATCTGGAACGGCGTCCAGTAGACCTGGAAGACTCGCTTAACGCCCTGCTGCCGTTCCACCTTGAGCAGACCTTTGGTCCCGGAGCCGTCGCTCTTGGCGCCGACGCGGGCAACTCCGCGGGCTACCTCCCGGATGATCGAGGAGAGGTGGGGGGCAAGACCTTCACTGGCTATCGCCATCAGGAGAACGGGGACCCTTCGTAGGCGGAGCGCAGCATGAAGAACGCTGCGGGTGCGAACGCAAGGAACGACAGGACGAACTGGGCGTAAGCGAACTGCTTCTGCTTCAAGGCCATCCGCGGCCAGAAGTCGAAGATGATGATGCGCATCCCGTTGAAGGCGTGGAAGACAACCGCCGCGATCAACCCCACCTCGAACGGCTTGAACCACCACTGCTGGTAGAGGCTGATGGTCTCGTCGTAGAGCTCGGGACCGAAGCCGACCGCGAACGTGTCGACGATGTGGCCGATCAGGAAAGCGAGGATCGCGACGCCTGTCACTCGGTGGAGCGCCCAGGTCCACTGACCGATGCCACCCTTGTAGGCAGGCCCCTTCTGTGACGAGCGAAGGCGGAAGAGCCACACCCCGAGATAGACCGCGAACACGCCCGTCCCCACGGTCAGGACGAAGACGAGACCCTCGATCAATCTGGCAGCGATCATGGAGGCGATCATCGAGCGCATCCTAACTTCTCGTCGCCGGCCTTATCAGACCGTCTCGGGCTCCCCATCGAACAGTCGCTCGGCGATCTCGATGAGCCCGGGGAAGTCAACGGCCTCAGTCTGAAGGTAGGGCACTCGCACCCAGAGATGTCTAGGGATCCGCCTCGCCAGACCCTTGAGGTTCTTCTCTTCGAGGTCGACGAGTCCCCGGAAACGGTTCTCGTTGATCAGCAACTTGGCAAGGAGCCGATCGCGCTCGTCGCCCTCCTGGAGCCTGCGCAGCTGTCGAGGAGTGACGTCGATCGGCTCGCCGAATGAGGGGTGGACCCGGTTCACGACGAGGGAACCGAACGGCAGCCCCGATTCGTTCAGCCGCGTGGCGAAGAAGGTGGCTTCGGTTACGGAGTCCTCGGCGGGGGACGTCACCACGACGAACGAGGTGATGTCCGACTTTAGGAGTGCGGCGACGTCCTGCGCCCGTTGCTTGAACCCGTCGTACATGCCCTCAAGGTTGCCGAAGAACTCTGCGGTGTCCTCGAGGACCTCGGCTCCGACGATCTTCTTGACGATCCTTAGGAACGTGGTGGCCGCGACGTTGGCGATCCTCATGATGCCCCCGGTCGCCTTCATGTAGGGGAGGAGGAACCACCTCAGCACTCGACTCTCGAAGAAGTCGGTCAATCGCTTCGGAGCGTCGAGGAAGTCGAGAGCGTTCCTCGTGGGCGGTGTGTCGATGACGATCAGGTCGTACCCGCCGTCGGCATGGAGCTCGTAGAGCTTCTCCATCGCCATGTATTCCTGCGTTCCCGAGAGAGTCCCGGAGATGTTTCGGTAGAAGCGGTTGTTGATGATCTTCTCGGCCTGCTCCGGGCTCGGTGCGTAGCGCAGCACGACCTTGTCGAACGTCGATTTGGTGTCGAGCATCAGTGCGTATAGCTCGCCTTTGGGTTCGAGCCCTGCGGAGGTGAACTTCTGCTTCGACACCTTGGAAGGTTCGCTCGACAGTTCCTTGAGTCCGAGGGACGAGGCGAGCCGCTTGGCCGGGTCGATCGTGAGGACCGCGGCCTTCTTCCCATCCATAGCGGCCCGCAGCGCGATCGCGGCGGCCGTCGTGGTCTTGCCCACCCCACCCGATCCGGCGCAGACGATGATCTCCTTGACCGAAACCAGCTCGTCGATGGGGTTCACAGGCCCGCCACCTCGGCCTCGATGACATCGGCGAGAGCTTCGACGTCCGGGAGCGCAAGCCCGGCAGAGAACAGGAACGGCAGGTCGATGACTCCACCCTTCCCCTTACGAAGGCGCGCGAGGTGGTCGGCCTGGATGTCCCGCCGTGACTGGAGGAACCCCGCGTATCCATTCAGGGATTCGAGGTCGCGCCCGTCGAGACTCAGGCCAACACGATCGGCTGCCTTGCAGAGCTCATCGATGCTGCCGTCGGCGGCGATCTCCTCGAACAGAGATTGCTCGTTGTCGTTGAGCAACGGACGGTAGACGGCATTCGCGAACGTCTGCCCCGCGGAGATGCCGATCTTGCCGTCCAACGCGGCGGCGGTTTCCAGCGTTTCGCTCACCGGCATCTCCTCCGGCAGGGTTACTAGGTGTACCCGTGCCCGCTTGGGGTCGCGCAGCATCTCGACGAGCCACTCCGCCTGCCGTTTGATCGGCCCGACCCTGACGGCGTCGGAGAGCCCCATCGGTGCAGACAGGAACGTGAGCATGTGTCCGGCTGCGGGAGCGTCGACGATGATCGTGTCGAAGTTGTGCTCGGTGTGACGTCCCTTCTCGAGGAACCAGATCTTCCCGAGGATCAGGATGTCTTCGAGACCGGGAGCGGCCGTCGCGATGTAGTCGACGAAGTGCGACGACGTGAACACCTTCGAGATCCGCTTCATGTGGTACTGGACCTCGAGGTATTCGGCGAGTGCTCGCTCGGCGGTGATATTCACTCCCCAAACGCGCGGCGTGAGCTCGGTCGGTTCGTAGCTGGCGCTCCGGCCCCCGAGGAGCTTCGTCAGCGTCCCCTTCTGATCCACCTCAACGACGCACACCTTGCGACCGTGCCGGGCGGCGACGAGGGCCAGGGAGGCGGATACCGTCGTCTTCCCCACGCCTCCCTTGCCGGAGACGATGAGGATCGTCGGATCCAGGAACTCATCGATGTTCATGAGGTGGTTCTACACCTCCGAGGGGAGGACACGAGATAGGCGCGGATAGAGTCACCGGCGATGAAGTCGTCGACACGTCTCATAGCTCTCCTTCTCTTGATGTTGCTGATCCTCGGCGTCCTGTGGGGCGCCATCTCGAGCGCACGAGCCCAAGGGAATCAGGGAGATCCGGTCGATCTGATCCAGATCAAGAACCTGCTTGACCCTATCCAGGCCGATTATCTGATCGACCGACTCGGGGGGGCCTCGAGCGACGGCGCCCAGGCCGTGATCATCGAGATCGATACCCCAGGAGCCATCGATGTAGACCTCGAAGAGGTGCTGACCGCGATCGGTGAGGCCGGCGTCCCCGTCATCTGTTGGGTGGCGCCGCGCGAGGCTCAGGCAGCTGGGATCGGAGCCTTCATGGTTGCCGCCGCTTGCGATGCTACGTACGTGGCGGTGGACTCAACCATCGGTCCTGCTGCCCCGGTCAACCTCGCGGTGCCGAACGGTTCACCGAACGATGTCATCGCCAGCCGGCTCTTCCCAAGATCTGGTCCCAGGCCGGCAGACCCCACGTGGGCGACGAGAACTCTGACCGTGGCGCAGGCGATCGAAGCCAACATCGCGCATGGAGAGGCATCGACCCTCGATTCTCTGCTCCAACAGCTCGACGGTCTGGAACTCTTCGGGGCTCCGGCGCTGGAGACGTTCGATGCGGACACCGGGTCACTCAGTGCGCCGGTGCGGTTCCAGGGGATGGGGATCATCGACCGGCTGCTGCACACGGTCACCAACCCCAACCTCGTCTTTCTCTTGCTGCTCGCCGCGCTGTTCGGGCTGATCTTCGAGCTCTACAACCCGGGGATCGGACTGGCCGGGATCCTGGGGGCGGCTGCCCTGGTGCTGGCCCTCTATGGGCTCAACGCGCTGCCGACATCGTGGCCGGCCGTGCTCCTGATCGTTGTTGGGGTTTGCGGCTTCTTGCTCGACCTCCAGATAGGTGCGCTGGGGGTCTTTACGATCGGTGGCGGGCTCGCGGTGGGTGCCGGTGGCGCGTTGTTGTTCCGCGGGGCGGCGTCGGAGCTGCTGGTCGACCCGTGGGCGATCGTGGCCGCGGTGGTTGCCACGATCCTGTTCTTCGTATCGGTCATGACGGCAGCACTTCGGGTGCGATTGCGCCGCCCGGTAACGGACGCGGACTCTCCCGTGGGGACCGTCGGCGTGGCCAAAACCGATATCGCCCCGGAAGGTACGGTTGTTACCAAGGGCTCCTTGTGGAGGGCCCGAACGATGGAGATGGGGATCGAGGCCGGATCCAAGGTAAAGATCATGGCCACCGAAGGGCTGGTCCTCTTGGTCGAGCCGTGGCACGAACACGAGGACGCGGAGCCAAGCTAGGAGGTCGACGTGTGGTACGCGGTGGGCGTTGCGGCGATCCTGTTATTGGTGTTCATCTCGGCATCGGTCAGGATCGTGCAGGAGTACGAACGAGGGGTCATCTTCCGGCTTGGCCGCGTCATCGAAGGCGCCAAAGGACCCGGTCTGTTCTTCATCATCCCGATCATCGATCGCATGGTGAAGGTGAACCTGCAGATCGTGACCCTCGATGTTCCGCCGCAGGACGTCATCACCCGGGACAACGTCACCGTGCGCGTCAACGCGGTCTGTTACTTCCAGGTGTTCCAGCCGGTGAAGGCGATCGTCGAGATCCAGAACTACCTCTTCGCGACCTCCCAGATCGCCCAGACGACGTTGCGAGCGGTGCTCTCGAAGGCGGACCTGGATGAGATCCTGTCCGAGCGCGATCGTCTCAACGACGACCTTCAGCGGATCATCGACGACCTCACCGATCCCTGGGGCATCAAGGTGGCTCTTGTCGAGATCAAGGACGTCGACCTTCCCGTTGAGATGCAGAGGGCCATGGCCAAACAGGCCGAAGCCGAACGTGAACGCCGTGCCAAGATCATCAACGCCGAAGGTGAGTTCCAAGCCGCCCAGCGTCTCGCCGAAGCAGGAGCGATCATGGCCAAGCACCCGCTGGCGTACCAGTTGCGCTATCTACAGACGGTGACCGACGTGGCCGGAGATCAGAACTCGACCCTGGTCATCCCGATCCCGGTCGAGCTGCTTCGGGGCTTCCAGGCCGCGTTCGGGAGCGAAGCGGCGGGCCCACCACCACCCGACTAGTCAGCGCAATTCCTACAGACGCCGTAGATCTCGGCCAGGTGATCGACTGAGGTGAAGCCGTGGCGCTCCGCGACGCGCTCGGCCCAGTCTTCGACCTCGGTGCTTTCGATCTCGACCGCGGCTCCACACTCGCGACAGACGAGGTGATGGTGGTGCTCGCTCGAGGCGCAGCGGCGATAGATCGCCTCGCCGTCCTTCGATCGCAAGACGTCGACCGAGCCCTCGTCAGCGAGGTACTGAAGAGTTCGATAGACGGTGGTGAGGCTGATCTTGGCTCCATCGTTGCGCAAGGCGTCGAACAGATCCTGCGCGCTGCGGAATCCCCCGGCCCCCTCGAGAACGCGGGCAACCGCTTCACGCTGCTGCGTCGAGCGCTTCTTCGTCTCACCCACGTGACGTCACCACCCTGAAGGTAGCGGCGATCCCGAACACTGCGATCGCTCCGAGCACGATCGTTGCCGCGGGGTAGACGTCGCCGTAGTACGCGACCGTCAGGCCCCCGACACTCTCGATCGCACCCAGCGCCAGGCTCACGAGCACCGTCGCGCGGAAGCTACGCGTCAACTGGAGAGCGGCCGCCACCGGAAGCACGAGCATCGCGGAGACGAGGAGGATGCCAACGACCCTCATGGTGACGGCGACCGTAACCGCGGCCGTCACCGCGATCAGGAGGTTGAGAGCTCCGACGTTCAGTCCCGAGGTCCGGGCAACGTCCTCGTCGTAACAAACGGCGAACAGTTCCTTCCTCAGCAGATAGGTGATCCCGAGCACGGCGATGGCAACGACCGCGCTGAGGATCACGTCCATCGAGTCGACGGTGACGACGGAACCGAAGAGATAGCCGATCAGGTTGGCGTTGCTCAAGTCCGATAGCGAGGTCATGAAGACGGCGCCGGCGATACCTCCGTAGAAGATCAGGGCGAGGGCAACGTCCCCCGCCATCCGGCCTCGACTGCGCAGAAGCTCAAGGGCAACGGCACCGATGATCGCCGCCAGCAGCGCGGTCCATACGGGGGCGATGCCGAACAGGAACCCGGCCGCGACCCCGGCGAAGGCGACGTGACCGATCCCATCACCCATCAACGAGAGCCTGCGTTGTACCAGGAAGACGCCGATCGCCGGAGCGGCAAGCCCGATGAGGAACGCGGCGATCAAAGCACGCTGCATGAAGTCCCACTGGCAGACCTCGAATGGACACAGCTCGAAGACAGCGTTCATCGAGGCTCCGATGGGGGATTCGACGGGACGTTAGGGAGCTTGGCCGCGAGTCCCGGATGATGGTGCACGTGCTCGATGTGGAAGTGCTCGTCGAGCGGTGGCCCGTCGTAGGTGATCCTTCCAGTGCTGAGTAATACGGCTCGGGAGACCAGAGATTGCAGGGCCCCGAGTTCGTGCGCCACCAGCACTACCGTTCGGCCGGAGCGGTTGAGCTCGCCGAGGGTCATTGCGAAGTCTCCCTGGCGTTGCTGATCGACCCCGGCGAGGGGCTCGTCCAGTACCAGTACGTTGGGTCGTCCGGCTAGGGCCCGGGCGATGAGGACTCGCTGCTGCTGGCCCATGGACAACTCGTAGACCGGATCGTGGACGCGGTCCGCAAGCTGGACCGCGTCGAGCGCCTCGACCGCGGCAGCTCGGTCCTCCCCACGGTAGCCCCGCCCGCGCCGGGCGAGCGAGATCCGCCCCGACAGCACGACCTCCTCGACGGTTGCAGGAACCCCGGCGGTGGCACTGAATCGTTGCGGGACGTATCCGATGCGGGACCACTCCCGAAACTTCCGTAGTGGGGTCCCGAAGAGTTCCAACTCTCCCGCGGCGAGGGGGATCAGGCCTAGGAGCCCGCGCACCAGGGTCGTCTTTCCCGATCCGTTGCTTCCGAGGATCACGACGAACTCGCCATCGTGGACTGTGAGATTGATGTTCTCGAGGACGCGGGTTCTCCCCAGAGCGATGGTTCCATCTCGCAGAGCGAACGGGGGAGCGTTCATCGGCAGTCGAGCGCGGTCCGGAGCGTGGTCAGGTTGCGTTGCATGGCGTCAAGGTAGTCGCCTTCGTTGGGCTGGGTCTCGATCGGCTCGAGCACCGCCGTGGTCACGCCGATCTCGTCGGCGATGGTCTCGGCGATGTCGGGCGACACCAGGGTCTCGAAGAAGATCGTCGTCACGCCGCGCTCTCGAGCGAGGTCGATGACTTCGGCGATCCGCCTCGGAGACGGTTCCGCTTCCGGACTGAAACCCGAGATCGCGATCTGCTCGAGGTCGTAGCGGTCGGCGAGGTATCCGAACGCGGCGTGGCTCGTGACGATCTCGCGGCGGGCGCACTTGGTAAGTCCGGTTTGGAAGTCACGGTCCAGCTCCTGAAGCCGCTCCTCGAGGGCGGTGGCTCGCTCGTTCACGGAGTCGCTCGCCTCGGGGAAGTTCCGGGTCAGTTGGTCTGCCGTCTGCCCGACGATGTCCGCCAACATCGTGGGATCGAGCCAGACGTGAGGATCGCTTTCCAGGAGATCCATCCCATCGAGGAGATCGAGTGCGGAAGCGGAGTTGGGATCGACGACCTCCTCGACCGCCGGTTGGAAGCCCCCTCCCATGTAGAGAACGAGGTCGGCGTCTTCGATCATCCCGACCTGCGACGGGGCGAGTTCGAGATCGTGGGGCTCGACCCCGGAGGGCGTGAGGTCGAGGACCTCGGCGGTATCGCCGGCGATCTCCTCGGCGACCCATGCCAGGGGATAGAAGGAGGCGACCACGAGGTCCTCGGAGCGGGGGTCATCCCGTCCCGAACAGGCTGACGCAACGAGCGCAAGAGCGGCGAGCAGGACGAGCGGCTTCATCGACGCACCCTAAGCTACATGCAAATGATTTTCAAGTGCGTTAAGTTGTCGGAGGATCCGAGGGGCGGAGGGGGGCGGCCCAAGTCGCTACTCTTCACCCTGTGGCTGGGAGCAAGAGGCGAAGGTTCGGTAAGCCCCGGGATTCCTCGAGGTACTGGGGCACCGTTGACGACACCCCGGACGAGGGCTGGGCGACCGGGCGGGCCAAGGAGCGCTCCTCGACGCGCTCCTCGCCGCAGCGAGATCTCCATCCGCCCCCGCTCGAAGAGGACGAATCCCTGGCTCGGATCGCCGCCCGCCGGGCGGTAAGGCGGCTCAAGGACGACGCCGAGACCCCGGAGTTCGGCCGGATGCTCCTCTATCAGGCGGCCAGCGCCGCCGGTGATGCCCTGATCGCGATCGCGCTGGCAGGGACACTGTTCTTCTCGATCCCGACCGCCGAGGCCCACGGGCGCGTGGCGCTCTACCTGGCCCTGACCGTGGCCCCGTTTGCCATCGTTGCTCCGTTCCTGGCTCGATTCCTCGACCGGAGCCGGGGGCGCTTGCGCGCCACGATGGTTCTCGCCGCGCTCGGACGAGGGGTCCTCGCGTGGTTGTTGTCGTCGCGCATCGATTCGTTGTTCCTGTTCCCGATCGCGTTCGGGATCCTGATCCTCAGTCGCGCAGTGCTGGTGGTGCGCGGCGCCGCGCTTCCGCAATTGATCCCCGAGGGTCGCACTCTGGTCGACGCGAATTCATCGTTGTCACGTATCGGTGCGATCGCCGGCATGGTCATCGGTTTGCCGGGAGTCGCCCTCCTTACGTGGCCGGGTGTGGGAACGGAGTTGCTGCTCACCGCTGGCGTCTACTTCATCGGTGCGGCCGCCGCGGTGGGGTTGCCAAAGGTCAGGGGACGCCTCGACATCGGCGAACGGATGGATGCGCGGCAGCGTGCTCGTACGGTCTCGATCCGTCAGGGGCTCGTCGCACTGTCGGCGATCCGGTTCCTCGTAGGGTTCCTCGTCTTCCACCTAGCGTTCTCGCTACGCCGCGAATCTGCCGGATCGGTCGGACTCGGACTTCTGGTCGGAGCCGCGGCGAGCGGCGGCTTGCTCGGCGCCCTGATCGCGCCCCGCCTTAAGCGGATCCTGAAGGAAGAGGGGATCCTCGCCTTCGCTCTGATGATCAGTGGGGTCGCGGGCATCCTGGTCGGTCTCTGGTTCTCGACTCAGACGGCGGCCGGGCTGGTGCTCGCCTTCGGCATCACCTCTGGGTCGGCCAAGGTCGCGTTCGACTCGATGGTGCAAAGGGAGACGCCCGAGGGCGGTCGGGGCTGGGCGTTCGCACGCTTCGAATCGGGCCTTCAGCTCGCCTGGGTCGTGGGGGCCTTGATCCCCGTGCTCATTTCGATCCCCTCCGGCCCCGGGGTGTTCGCCACCGGTGTGATCGCAAGCGTGTTCGCCCTCCTCTACACGGTTGGGCGCTTCCGAGTGCGTTCCAAGACGTAGCATCTGACGATGAACATCCTCTTCTCGGGTTCGGACTCACCCACGTTGGGGGCGGAGATCGAAGTCCAGCTGGTCGACGAGTCGGGTGCGCTCGTCACCGATACCGCGGCGACCAAGATCCTCGGTGAGCTCGAGGCCTACTCCGGCTACAAGCATGAGCTGCTCGAATGCTGTGTGGAGGTCATCACGGATGTGCACACAGATGTAGCGGGCGTGCGGAAGGATCTCGGGGACAAGGTCGAGCGCTTGATACAACAAGCCGGAACTCATGGCTACCGGGTGCTGTGTTCGGGTACGCATCCGTTCTCGGCGTGGAGCGACCAGACGGTTTCGCCCGATCCCCGTTATCACCGCCTTATCGAGGACTGCCAGTGGACCGCACGACGGCTCCTCATCTTCGGCGTGCACACCCACGTCGGTTTGAAGTCGGGTGAGGAAGCGATCGCGGTTGGCAACAGCCTCGCGACCTTCATCCCGCACTTCCTCGCGTTGTCGTCATCGAGTCCGTTCTGGATGGGTCGAGATTCGGGTCTCCAATCGATCCGTTCGAAGATCTTCGAGTCCCTTCCAACCGCCGGGCTTCCGTACCAGATGGAGAACTGGGGACAGTTCCAACGGTTCATGCGAACCCTCGTCGGAGCCGGCGCGATCCGTACCGTGCGTGAGGTGTGGTGGGACATCAGGCCGCACCCCGGCTTCGGGACGATCGAGCTGCGCATCTGCGACGGCATCTCGACTCTCGAGGAACTCTCCTCGATCGTTGCGCTGTCGCAGTCGCTGGTGGTGTGGTTGGCGGATCGCTACAACGAGGGTCTGCAGATCCCGCGTCACCAGGCATGGACGATCCGCGAGAACAAATGGCGTGCCGCTCGCTACGGTCTTGACGCCGACATCATCCGAGATGAAGAGGGAAACCTGCTTTCCCTTCGTCGTTCGATCGACGACCTCATCCACCGCCTCGTACCGACCGCCGAGCGTCTGGGCTGCTCCGAAGAGCTGAAGGGCGTCTCGGCGATCCTTGAGCGGGGCACTTCCGCCACCCGACAGCGGGAGGTGTTCAAGGAGACCAGGGACCTCCAGAGAGTGGTCGACTCACTCGTCGAAGAGATGAAGGAAGGGGCTCCCAAGCCTCTCCCGGATGCCGACTTCGTCGGCGGTACCGTCGTGCGTGGCGATCCCCTGGCCGGCGAGGATCGTTAAGCGAGCGGACCGAGGCTTCGCAGGCTTCCGTTCCTTCGGGTGATCCCTGCTCCATCCATCCATTCGCACAACGGCAAAGCGAACTTACGTGTGGTCCCGAGCAGATCCCGGATCTCGGCAACCGTTTGAGGTCCGCGCCCCCTGATCGCCGCGGTAATCACGGCTTTCAACTCATCGATCCGCGCCGCCGTGAGATGGAAATCGGTGACCCGCACCAGTTCCCCCGAGTCCTCGAGGGCGCGTAGGAGCGAAGGGTCGACGTCGAGCTCCGCAGATGTTGGAGGCGAGAAGCGAGCGGCATCGAGACGAGCGACCACGGCATCGCGCGCCTCGGTCTGGGAGGACGTGATCGTGACGGCATGGGATGCAAGGCGCACGAGCGAGCCCTCCACAACGATCTCGGGGTCACCGGCGAGTAGGTCATCGGCCACCTCCGCGTCAAGTTCGAGGAGCTTGGACAGGATCGTCTTGGTCATCCCTCGCTCGAGCGGGAAGTCCCGGTGGTGGTCGCGGAGGTGGTCCCGCGCAAGTTCGTTCAGGCGAGCAGCACGGGGGCCCGAGAACAGGCGTCCCCCCAGGATCGGGATCCCCTCCGGTATCGCAGTCAGCCCGATCCGCAGCCGGACATCTTGGAGCGAGAGCTCTCCCTCTGCAGTGAGCAGCACGTCCAGCGCGTCGGCTCCCCGTGCCCGCCACAACGCGTCGATCAGCGCGGCGGTACCGGTCTCGTTCCTCTTGGCTAAGGGCGGTAGCGGATCGACGACGACCCCACCCCCGAACGTGAGGCCGGGGCCTGCGTCGCGCAACACGAACCGGTCCCCGCGTGCCAGGGGCAACGGGCGCGCCGGAACGAGTTGCGCGGAGACCTCGTCGCCGGCCGATGCTCGATCGGTATCTAGGAGCTTGATGCGGACGGCCACCTCGGCGGTGCCGACGTACAGAAGGTGGCTTCCCTTGGAGGTCAGGTCGTACTCCATCCCGGTCAAGGAAGGGTCGAGGACGCGGATCAAGGCGTTGAATCGATCGGAGGCACGCCATTGTCCGGGGACGACCACACAGTCACCCCTATCCACCAGGCTCCGGTCGATACCGGCGAGGTTGATCGCGACGCGATTGCCGGGCTCTATCGAGGCGACCTCCCGGTTGTGCGTCTGTAGACCGCGCACACGCGCTCGTTGGGGCGTTCTTCCGAGCACTCCGACCTCGTCGCCAGTGCTCACCGCCGCGCCGCTCAGGGTTCCGGTAACGACGGTCCCGGACCCCGGCATCGTGAAGGAACGGTCGACCCAGACGCGCGGACGTCGGTCACTGCGCGTGACGATGCGGTTCAAGGACCTGTCGAGAGCGCCCGTCAGGACGTCCAGTCCTGCACGCGTCACGGCCGAGCACGGCACGATCTCGGCGGTGGCCAGCGTGGTGTTCGCTACGCGTCGCCCTATCTCGCGCTCCAGAGCATCGAGGTCTTCTGGTCCGACCGTGTCGGCCTTCGTGATGGCGATGACTCCCGCCTCTATACCGAGGAGATCGATGGCCGAGAGATGCTCGCTCGATTGCGGCATCCACCCCTCGTTGGCGGCGACGACGAACAGGCATGCCGACGCTCCACTGGTTCCCGCCAGCATGTTCCGGATGAATCGCTCGTGCCCGGGAACATCGACGACGCCGACTTCACGGCCGGACGGAAGTGTCAGCATCGCAAAGCCGAGATCGATCGTGAGCCCACGACGTTTCTCCTCGGCGAGCCGATCGGGATGTGTTCCGGTCAGGGCCTCGATCAGGCTGGACTTGCCGTGATCGACATGGCCCGCGGTCCCGATGACGAACATAGGGCAACGATACGGGGCGCCCTACGTGGGTGCTCAAGGAATCTCGAGGCGACGCCGAATACAGATGCACGGGAGGCGACCGCCTCACGAAAGGGCAAACCCACCGTGAGGTGGAGACGCAAAGCCAGGGGTCTCATCGAGACGGCCCAGCTGCCGAAGGGGAAGCGATCTGTGTCGCCCATCGGTCTTCTTTCGTGATCCGGCCCCTTACGAGACAGGCGTCGTTTCACTCCGTCCTAGCGCCTGTCGGAGGGCGGGACACATGGTCCCTTCCTGCACCCAACTGGGTGCCGCTGTAAGGAAGAAGCGACCGTCGCCCCCGGTCGCTTCTTTCATTTCCGCTCGATGTCACCCGAGGATGTCGGTCAACGCGGCGGCGACCTCGGATTCCTCCGTCCGGCGGAGTGTCCTGAGATCGAGCAGCACAACGTCGTCTTGGATGCGCGCCACGATCGGGTGCCCTCTCATCCTCAAGCGGCGCTGGATCTCGGCGGCCCCGACCTCGGGATGCGTGACCGCGACGGCCCACGACCCGAGTTCGGCGCCCGGCAGCGATCCACCTCCGACTACCCCCGCTACCGCGCGGGCCTCGACCTTGGCCCCCTCGACCTCCTTGGCCACTGATGCCGCCAGCGCGCTGGCCCGAGCCTCGAGGTCATCGGACGTTCTCGCGGACATCGCCCACAGCGGGAGCTCATCAACCTTCCCCGCGAGGTGGAGTGCAAGGGTTGCATCGAGGGCCGCGAGCGTCATCTTGTCCGGTCGTAACGCTCGCATCAGGGGATGTTTGGCGATGCGTTCGATCAGATCTCGGCGCCCGGCCACGATCCCGCACTGAGGTCCACCCAGGAGCTTGTCTCCCGAGAACATCACCAGGTCGGCGCCCTCGTCGAGGGCACGTTCGACCGAGGGTTCGTCAGCCGTCCACTCTCGTTCGTCCGCGATCAGCCCCGATCCGAGGTCGTACAGGAGAAGGACACCACGCCCGCGGGCGAGCCGGGCGAGCTCTCGGACCTCCACCGCTTTTGTGAAACCGACGACCCGATAGTTGGACGGGTGCACCTTGAGGATCGCGGCCGACTCTGGAGCGATGGCTCTTTCGTAATCGGACAAGTGGGTCCGATTGGTCGTGCCGACCTCACGCAGGGTCGCCCCGGAAGAAACCATCACGTCGGGGAGGCGAAACTCGCCTCCGATCTCGATCAACTCACCGCGACTCACCATCACCTCTCTCGAGGAGCAGAGTGCTGCGAGAGTGACGAGGACCCCGGCTGCGTTGTTGTTGACCACAACGGCAGACTCCGCGCCGGTAAGAGTCACGAGCGCTTGACGAGAATGTGCGTAGCGGTCACCACGACGCCCGGTTACGAGGTCGTACTCGAGGTTCGAGTAGCCCCCCGCGATAGCACGTACTGCGTCGAGCTGAGCTCGGCCCAGAGGGACTCGCCCCAGGTTCGTGTGGATCATCACCCCGGTTGCATTGATCACAGGGGTCATAGCTCGTAGCGGATGCTCGTCCGCCGCCTTACGGGCGAGATCGAGAACCTGCTCGAGTGTGACCTCGTCGCCGGCTCGGATCAGCGCGCGTGCACTATCGAGGGCGGATCGCGCGATCCCGAGAGCGACGGCATGGGGTAGATCGTGAAGGGCCTCGATGACCCGACCCACCGGCGGGAGGGACCGCAGACGCTGGCTGCGCGCGTCGTCCCTCTCGTCTGAGGTCACTGGCCTATTGCAGGTCGAGGATCCGCCGGCGCATCGCTTCCTGGATCGCCGACACGCGGTTGTTGACGTGGAGTTTCGAGTAGATGTTCGCAACATGTGTGGTCACGGTCCGCTCGGAGATGTTTAAGCGGGCCGCGATCGTCTTGTTCGGCAGTCCGTCGCTCATCAGTTGGAGGATCTCCTTCTCGCGGGAGTGAGCGGCTGGTAGACCTCCGAGACCTCGGCTCGTTGATAAGTCTGGAACTCGGTCAGGACCTGGCTGGCCAGCGCGGGGTCGAGCTTCGCCTCACCGCGGGCGACCGACTTCACGGTGGCGATGACCTCGTCGAGCTCGGCGGTCTTGAGCAGGTAGCCCGAGGCCCCTGCTTTCAGCGCATCGAAGATGAACTGGCGCTCGTCGTGTCCGGAGAGGACCACCACGCCTACCTTCGGGAACAACTCCTTGATCTCCTTGGTCGCCTCGATGCCGTCCTTGTTCGGCATGATCACGTCGATCAGAACGACGTCGGGGAGCGTGGATTCGACCAGTTTGAGGGCTTCTGCCCCATCGGATGCTTCCCCCACCACTTCGAGGTCGTCCTCCGAATCGAGCATCGTTTTGATGCCCCGCCGAAGCAGGTCGTGGTCGTCGACAAGGGCCACTCGGTAGGGGGGCGTTCGCTCCATGCCCGCATGATAGTGGGGCGATGCCTTAGCCGTGCAGGTACCGGTCCACAGGGGCAGAACGTCCTCAATGGGGGCCGGGACGGATCGTGGACCCTCTGAGGCGGGGCATTGACACGACCTCTAGAATCGTGGGGTTGCTCCGCCGACCGGCCCCGGCACCACGGCACCACGGCATCAAGGACCATGGGCGGGTTTGGCGCCGGCGCTTGCTAGGAATAGACAGCGAGGGGCCCACGTTGCCGGTTGCAGGGCAGTGCTACGAAAACGTGATGTAAGAGAGCGCTGGTTCACAAGCGCACTAGATGCACCATGAGAGCTAGAAGGAGGGATCGGTTCGGCCTCAGGGCGAACCGGACGAGATGGATTGGCAGGACGAATCAGCCTGCAGGGAGTACGACAACGTTCTTTTCTTCGGAGAAGAGGGTGAGTCGGAGCTCGAGAAGCAGGCCCGTGAGGCCCGCGCTAAGGCTGTGTGCCAGCGCTGCCCCGTAACCGAACCGTGTCTTGAGTTCGCCATGGAGACCAACCAGAAGTACGGCATCTGGGGCGGCTTGACCGATAAAGAGCGTGCATCGCTCAAGCGTCGTCGTGCTCGCGCCCGCCGCGCCAGCTAGAGCTGCGACTTAAGCCGGGCGGCCATCGCTTCGTAACGCGATACCGGCACCAGGTGTACGCCGTCGAAGGCCCCCGAGGCTCTGATCGCCTCGACCTGCTGCCAGGCGAGGTCGATCCCTAACTCGGGGTCGTCGTCTAGCTTGTCGATCAACGCTTTCGGGACCCGGATCTCTGGGATCGTGGCATTGATCCTCTGCGCCATCCTCGAACTGGCCAGAACGATGACTCCGGCATAGACGCGCCCGTCGAAGTCGATCGTCTGGCGCCACTCCAAGAGCCGTTCGACGTCGTAGGTGATCTGAACGAAGAGGAAATCGGCTTTGGCGCGCCAGGTCAGGGGCCTGCCCACCCGAGCAGTGGTCCCGATCCGGAAGTTGGGGAAGCCGTGGAACAGCGGGCCGGTGGTGAAGGACTGGACCTCCTCGATCATGCCGCGCACGGTCAGATCCTCCGCACGCCTACCCTCCTTGGGAGCGTCTCCGTAGACGAACAGGAAGTGCTGGACGCCGTAGGCGGCCGCGGTCAGGAGATCTCGCCGGAACCCGAGAAGGTTCCGGTCGCGGGCGTTCACGCAAGCGATCGACAACCCGCCCATGTAGCTCACCTCGTGGGCGACCGAGACGCTCGACATCGTCGCCCGACCCAGGTGGTTGTCCGGGATCAGGAATCCGTCGACCACCGGGTTGAGGACATGGATCTGCTTTCGGACGTGCGCGATGTCGGGTTTCCAGGAGGGCTCGATCTCGCAGAGGATCTTGAACCCATCCTGGTCGAGGAACGACTGCGGCGGTGATGGAACTTCAGGCACTCCGGTCTCGTCCATGGGCATGCCCTGCTTTTATCACGTGGGTGGGGATTTGAACGCACGTTTAACGGGGTCGAACGGTCGTACAACCCCGCAGTTCAGTGGGTGGGTGACAATGGCTCTCTGTGGTCCACTTCCAAGAGTTCGAGACGAAAACCGGCGGCCGTCTGGACGCGCTGGACATCACCGAGGAGGTGGTGGAGGTCGTCAAGCAGTCGGGGATCCGAACGGGGAACGCTCTCGTTTTCTCGCCTCACACGACCTGCGCCGTTCTCATCGCCCGCCCGGGGGCCGGTCTGATGTCAGCGATGGAACGAGCCATGCACACGATCGCCCCCAACGACGGCTACTACGTCCACGACGATCTCGAGGTGCGGACCCAGAATCTCGTAGAGGGCGAGCCGGCCAACGGGCCCTCTCACATCGTCCATGCCTTCCTCGGCAAAGCGTCGGAGTCCGTTCCGGTCAGCGACGGGCAGGTCGTTTTGGGTGATGACCAGCGCGTTCTGTTCGTGGAGCTCGATTCCTCGAGAGCCCGCCGTTACTGCATCCAGGTCGTCGGCGAATGAACCTTCCGGAGTGGTTGCTGGCCGAGATCGGCCGGGTCGAGGACGTCTTGATGGAACGAGCGGGGGCCTCGCCAAGTGCGCTCGTTGCCGAGTCATCGACCCACCTGATCAAGGCAGGTGGCAAGCGGGTTCGCCCTGCTCTGGTCCTACTGTCGTCGCGCGCGGGCACTCCCGGTCTCCCACAGACCGATCTTGCCGCGGCCGCGATCGAACTCGTTCATCTCGCGACGCTGTATCACGACGATGTCATCGACGAGACTGAGACGAGGCGAGGGGTTCCAACCGTTCATTCGAAGTGGGGTACGAACGTCGCGGTTCTAGCCGGTGACTACCTCTTCGCCAACGGCTCGTCGTTGGGAGCCGAAGCAGGCGGTGAGGTACCGGGGATCCTCGCTCGTGCGATCGCCGAGGTCTGCGAGGGGCAGATCGTCGAGACGTCAACGATCGGGGATCCGAACCGAAGCGTCGATGAGTACATGGCAACGATCGGAGGAAAGACGGCGGCTCTGTTCCGGGCAGGATGTGAACTCGGTGCGGCAACGTCCGGTGCGAACGATGGTGCTCGTCGTGCACTGGTGTCATTCGGCGAGAACCTTGGGCTTGCGTTCCAGATCGTCGACGACCTCCTTGACGTCCTCGGAGACCCGAAGCTCACGGGTAAGGAGCCGGGAACCGATCTCCGCGAAGGCGTGTTCACCCTCCCAGTACTGCTGGCTTGCGAGCGCGACGCGTCGCTTCGCTCGATGCTGGCAGCAGGCGAACGGGACATCGCAGTCGCATTACCGATCCTCACCGCGACCGGCGCACTCGAAGACACGATGGCGATGGCCGCCGACCACGGTGCCGCAGCGATTGCCGCCCTCGACGCTCTGTCCGAAGGGGACTGGCTCGAGACGATGAAGTCGCTGGCCGATGGAGTCCTGGCTCAGATCGGTGCCCCTGCGTAACGGCCCTAGGCGATCGGGCGGGGTCCGTTCTTGCCCGAGCCGAGGCGCTTCACGAACATCTCGACGAGGTGCTCGATGTAGACCTTCTCGTCGGCCGGCAGCAGATGCTTGCCGCCCAGGATCTCCTGCTCGACGAAGAACGCGAGCAGTGCATTGAAGAAGAGTCGTGAGGCCACCTGAGGATCGACCTGGGTTCGCACCCGCTCGCTCATGCGTCCCTCGAGGATCTGCGCCAGCTCACTGATCGATTCGCCGACGGCGTCGGCGAAGAACGCCTCCTTCTCCTCGGGGAAAACCTGAACCTCCTGAAGTAGCAGGCGTGTCAGTTGCGTGTTCTGCCGCAGGACGTCGAAAAAGCCCCGCGCCAGCACGAGCAGGAGGCCGCGAAGATCGAGTTGCCCCGCGAGTTCTGGAAGGGTTCGTAGCAGAGGGAGGAAGGAGTACTCCTCGATGATCGCGGTGAACAGATCGCGCTTCGATGCAAAGTAGTGATAGATGAGACCCTCGGTGATGCCGGCGGCCTTGGCGATGTCGCGCATCGAGGTTCCGTGGAACCCCTTTTCGGCGAACAGGTTGAGGCTTGCCTGGAGGATCTCCTCCCTGCGATCGCGCCGGATCGGTACCTCTCGCGAGGTCATGTCCCCTTGGCGAAGGAGCTGTGCCCGCCGCGGGACCGATCGTTGATCTGCCTGAGAACATCTTCACGCGCATGCCGGACGGCAACGAAGATGTCGTCGTCATCGCCTTTGGCTACGAGATGGTTGCGTCCGTAGTCGATCTCCATGGTGACGTGCACTTTGGGATGGGCGGAGGAATTGTGGTCCTTGGCTCTCACGAGAACCTCGACCTCTTGATAGCTGCTAAGGCGACGCCCGATCTTCTCGAGGTCCTTCTCTATCTGGTCGATCTCCGACTGCTTGATATCCATCCCAGGTGAGGTCACCTTGATGCGCATACGGAGAACCCCCTTCCGGTCAACCTTGATGGTGGCTATGGATCCATCGTACGTGACTAGGAGAGCCAGGTTCGAAGCGCTTCGGGGAGTGGTCGCTCTGAGAATTCCGACCTAACGTGTTCGCGGCCGGCGGCCGCCATCGTCTCGGCCAGTGTGGGATCGGTGAGAAGTCGCGCCGTTGCGTCGACCAGAGCGGATCGATCGCGCCCATCCACCACGAACCCGGTGGTGCCCTCGAGGACGGCTTCAGGCGTCCCGCCCGACCGGCCGGTAACGCACGGGGTTCCCGCGGCTTGAGCCTCGAGGAGTACCACTCCGAGTCCTTCGATCTCGAGTCCGAACCACCGGTCGACGACCGGGAGCACGAATACGTTCGCCGCGGCATAGAGGCCCGGCGCCTCTTGGTGGGGTACCCGCCCGGCGAAGATCACGCGGCCCCCGGTACGAGCGGCCAATCGCTTCAGGCGTTTCTCCTCGGGCCCGGTCCCGCCGACCACCAGAGTGGTGCCGGGGACCTTTCGTTCGATCTCGGGAAGTGCGTCGATGAGGCGATCGACTCCCTTGCGCGCGACTAAGCGACCGAAGACCAGGATCAGCGGAACGTTCTCGCCACAGTCGATCCGGGCTCGCGCCGTAACCGCGTCTGCTTCAGGTGTGAACTTCGCCAGGTCTACGCGCGCCGCGCAAGATCTCGACTGGGGGAACCGGGAGGTCGGTACGTCGTATGAGGCTCTCTGCCTTGCCGGCGGTGTAGTGACTTACCGGGAGCAGCAGGTCTGCGCCGGCGAGCGCGCGCCCGAGCTTCGCCCCGAGAAGTGGGATCGCTCCGGGCGCGATCAACTCGGCTCCATGAACGATGACTGCGTATCGCAGACCGGCAGTCGCAAGATGCGGTGCGAGGAGCAGCAAGGGCCACGGCGTCCCGAAGATGATCCGGTCGGTCCCCAAACGCTCGGCCTCGGCACAGATAGCGCGCGCCAATCTTCGGGTCGGCACGAGCATGCTTCCCGTGTGGCCGATCGTCGGATAGGGAAGGCCGTTGGGGATCGGTGACCCCCCTCTGCGCCCCGCAGCCATGACGGCGACCTCGGGCGCCAACTCCGCGCACAGTTGATCGAGGTAGCTCTCGATCCCGCCCTGCCCCGGCAGGAAGGAGGACGTGATCATCAGGGCGTCGGTCATCGCTCGATTATGGGAGACACGGAGGAACGGCGGGACCGAATTACTTTGACGGGTTCTCCCCGTCGGCGATCCGGATCGTTCTGGGACCTGGTCCATCCAGGGCGGCGGCCCCGTGAGCCTCGTGGAGCGCATCGACTACCAGGGGATCGAACTGAGTACCCGAGCAGCGGGCGATCTCGGCCAGGGCAGCTTCGGGGTCCAACCTCCGGCCGTAAGGCCGGTGGGTGGTCATGGCGTCGAACGCATCGGCAACCAGAATGATCCTCGACTCGATCGGGATATCGGTGCCACTCAACCCCAGTGGGTATCCGCTCCCGTCCCAATGCTCATGGTGGTGGAGAACGATGGGAAGCAGTGGGGCGAGGTTTGGTAGCCGGGAGAGGATGCTGACCCCCAGGTCGGGATGCTGCCTCAACAGGGAGAGATCCTCGTCGGTCAGCTCTTGCGTCTTCCGCAGGATCCTCTCAGGGATCCCGATCTTGCCGGCGTCGTGCACGAGAGCCGCCTGCCGGACCAACTCCACGGCCGGCGCCGGGTACCCGAGTGTTCGGGCGACCGCGGAGGCGTAGGCGGCCGTGCGGTAGGAGTGACCTCCGGTGTACGGATCGTGTGCGTTGATCGATACGACGAGATCCTCGAGCACGATGGCCCGCTCTGCATCGCTCGCCTTGATCGGTGGGGTCCCGAGTTTCACCGGCGCACAGCTCCAAGTTCGTAGAGGACGGTTCACTAGGAACATCTGTCCGCCGAGCGGGCGACTTTAGGGCGGAGCGAAGACCGCTGCGTCCCTGATCGCCTTGCGCCGCCGAGCGAAGAAGAGGACGCCCATGGAGGCGGCGGTAACGATCCCTATGGTGGCTGCGAACCCGGCCGGAACGACGGTGAGGACCTCGTACGAGAGCGCTGCGATGGCCGCCGAGCCGGGGATGGTCAGGATCCACGCGTAGAAGACCGTCCCAGTGAGGCCCCAGCGGACTGCCGAGAAGCGGTTAGTCGTACCCACCCCGATGATGGAGCCGGTGATCGTGTGAGTGGTTGAAACGGGGATCCCCGCATGAGCGGTCACGAAGAGCGTCATCGCGGCGGACGACTCGGCCGCGAATCCTCCGATCGGGTGGAGCTTGGTCATCTTCGACCCCAGGGTGTGGACGATCCTCCAACCCCCACTGAGGGTTCCGAGCGCGATCGCGGTGTGAGCGACGAGCACGATCGGGAGGGAGATGTCGAGTTCGCCACCAGCCGCTCCGCCTGAGTCGATCAGGAGGACTGCGGCGATGATCCCCATCGTCTTCTGCGCGTCGTTGGCTCCGTGCCCAAGCGAGTAGGCCGCGGCCGAGACAAGTTGTAGACGGCGGAAGGCGGTGTTCGCCGTGGAGAGACGGCCGTTCTTCGTGTAGAGCTTCCCGAAGAAGAGGGCGATGTTCATCATGATTACTCCAACGACGAATCCGAGGATCGGTGCGATAACGATGAAGATCGCGATCTTCGTGATGCCGGATGACACCAACATGTCCGTCCCGCCATAGACCAGAGCAGCTCCAACGAGTCCGCCCGCCAGGGCGTGCGAGGAAGAGGTTGGGAGCCCGAAGTACCAAGTGATCAGGTCGAAGGCCACCGCTCCGATCAGTGCGGCAAGGATCACGTTGAAACCGTCGGCTTGCGTCTCGATCATCGAGATGTTGATGATCCCGGAACCGACGACCTTGGCGACCGCGGTACCGAAGACGGCGAACGCGATGAAGTTCCAGAAGGCGGCCCATGCAACCGCGAGTCGTGGATGAAGTACACGGGTCGATACGACGGTAGCGATCGAGTTGGCCGCGTCGTGGAAGCCGTTCACGTAGTCGAACGACAGCGCCACCAGGATGATGATTCCTGCTTCGTACGAGAAGGGCATCAGCTGTGTTTGAGCGAGATGGTCTCGATCGTGTTGGCGACATCCTCGAGTCGATCCAAACCCGCCTCGATCTCCTCGATGATCCCTTTGAACTTCAATACGTCCATCGCCTTGTAGTCGCCTGAGAACAACTCGGCGATCGTACGGCGGTAGGAGCGGTCACCCTCGTTCTCCAGGCGATTGATCTCGATCCAGTACTCCTCGAGGCCCTTCATCTTCCGGAGCAATGGCATCGCTTCGGCCGTCTTGTCCGCAGCCAGAGCGAGGGTCTTTGCCTGCGAGACGATCTGCGGAAGGGGCTGGTCGATGCGGAACAGCTGGAGGTTCTCGGCCGCCGCCGCGATGTTGTCGAGAACATCATCCAGGCTCGATGCCAGGAGGTGGATGTCTTCCCGGTCGAACGGGGTGACGAAGGTGGTGTTGATGCGGCGGATGATCTCGTGGGTGACCTCGTCGCCTTCGTGCTCGGTATCGAGGATCCGACCGGCCTTCCGATCGAGGTCGCCGTAGTTGGTGAGTAGATCGAGTAGCTCGTCGGCCCCCTGTTTGACCTTCGCCGCCATCTGCTCGAAGAGGTCGAAGAAGGAGGCGTCGCTGGACACGACTCTGAGGCGCATTCCGTCCCTTCTTGGAAGTTCATGAACTTTTGGTGAACGACGGCACGATACCCCGCCTGCCACTGGTCACCCGTAAGGGTGTAAAAAGTGCCCCGTGAGTGACGACGAGAAACAGCGACTCCAGAAGCAGGCGAAGGACGATCTCAAGCTGATCAAGCAAGCCGAGCAGGCCCTCGGGGAGATCGACCGGAACCAGGGCTTGTCCAACGAGCAGGCCGTTGCATTAGCCGCGCTCCGCATCCGGATCGAGGGCAAGGAGCGGGCCAAGCTCGAGGATCTCCTATCCGCCGCCGGGGACATCTCGGGGAAGAAGGACCTGGGCGACGTCCTCGGCGGAACCAAGACCTCGGGATCGACCGACTGGCCGGAGATAGAGGAGAAGAAGCGGGACTGGCCGGGGAGCTAACCGGCTAGCAGTTCTCACCCTCCCCATCGAGATCGACGAGCTTGTCGAGGAGATCCGCCAGGGAGTCGAGTTCGGTGTTGTTCAGCCGACCGGTGAAGAAGTCCTTGACCCCATCGAAATGGACCTGCGAGAGGTCTTCGAGCCGCCGGCGTCCCTTCTCGGTAAGGACCGCTTCGGAGCCCCGAGCGTCTCCCTCGAAGCGCTGGCGCTCGATGAGGCCTTCGGCGACGAGGTTGTCGACCAGACGGGTTACGCCGCTGCGCGAGAGAAGCACACTCCCGGCAAGCTCAGACATACGCATGCGCCCACCGGGAGCACCCTCCAACCACCGCAGAACCTCGAAGGCCGAAAGGCTGATCCCTTCCTCGTTGAGCAACACCGCGTCCAGCTTCCTGACGATCTGGTAGTGCGCTCTTAGGAACGCCCGCCAGGCGCGGTCCTCCCGCTTCGTCAAACCCCTCAGTCGGAACGCCATCGCGCCATCTTAGAGAAGAAAAGTAGTTGCGTAGGAAATAGTTGCAGAGGCAAGGATGTTCTTACGGAGGTCAGGTCGGATCGATGGAAGGAAGTCAGATGAGCACTCCAACTGCAGTGAAGGCACAAGATCTGGTCGGGACCTGGGTCGTGGACCCAGCGCACTCCAGCCTTTCGTTCTCGGCCAAGCACATGATGATCTCGACCGTATCCGGAAGTTTCGGGCGCGTCGACGCTTCGTTCACGATCGATGAAGACATCTCGGCGTCAAGCGCACGAGCTGAGATCGACGCGTCGAGCATCCAGTCGGGCTCGCCCGACCGTGACGGACACTTGAGGTCACCAGATTTCCTCGATGTCGAACGGTTCCCGAAGATCACCTTTGCCAGCACCGCGCTGGAGGTCTTCTCGGAGACTGAGGCAAAGTTGACGGGCGACCTGACCATCAAGGACATCACGAGGTCCGTCACACTCGACGTCGGATTCGAAGGCACCACTCCCGACCTCTTCTCCGACGGCACGCGGGTTGCGTTCACCGCGACCACTAGGTTCGACCGTGAGGACTTCGGGCTGACCTGGAACAAGGCTCTCGAGACGGGCGGAGTCCTGGTCGGCAAGACCGTCAAGCTCTCGCTAGAGGTCACTGCAGTCAAGCAATAGTTGCTACTCCTGATCTCTCTCCCGGAGGAAGCGTTCTAGTTCGGCGGCGAGCGCGTCTCCGGAGGGGAGCTGGGAGGGGTCGAGCTCCTCGGGTTCCGCATCGTCATCATCGGAGCGGGACTCGAGGAGCCTGACGTACTCCTTGATGTCGTCGTCGGTCTCGACGATCTCGTTGATCCTCTCCTCGTAGTCCGTGGTGGCTGCGACGAGTTCTCCGATATCGGCAGCAGCGCCGATCAGTCGCGAGGCCCTTTCAACCAGCGCGAGCGCGGCCTTGGGATTCGGGGACACCGCGAGGTAGTGAGGGACGGCGGCCCAGAGACTCGCCGACTGCACACCTGCCCTCCCGAAGGCATCTTGGAGAACCCCGACGATGCCGGTCGGTCCTTCGTAGCGAGACCGTTGCAGATCGAGTTTCAGGATCAGATCTGGATCGACTGCGGTCCCGGTGATGGGCACGGGTCGCGAATGCGGCACGTCTGCCAGGAGGGCTCCCAGGGTGACCACGAGGGAGACGTTCCGATCGCCGGCCATCTCGACGATGAGGTTCGAGAATGCCCTCCACTTGAGGCTCGGTTCGGTGCCGATGAGGATCAACGCGTCGGTGTCGCCCGCGAGCCGGGCCCCGAAGAGCTCGTTCTGAGGCCACGAGATCGATCGGGTCAAGCCGTCTACCAGTTCAACCTGTGGACGCACGGTTTGGAAATCGAAGAAGTCCTCAGGGTCGACCGAAGCGATCTTCTCAGCACCCCAGACCTCCTGAAGGTGACGGGCGGCGAACGTGGCCGACTCACCTGCGTCGTTCCAACCTTGGAACGCCGCGATCAGGATCGGTGATCTCAGTTGGATGTCGTTCGATTCGAAGGTGACGCGAGCGTCGTCCACCGTTAGAGGCTACTCGCCTCGCGGGACAACCTTTCAGGCAGGCGAGTGATCGCGCGTGTCGAGGTGGCGTTGCAGCTTGCGTTTGATCCGTTGGAGAGCATTGTCTATCGACTTGACGTGGTTACCCAGGGCGCCGGCGATCTCTTCGTAGGACTTGCCATCCATGTAGAGCGTCAGGACCTCACTCTCGAGCTCGGTGAGGCCCTCCTTCAGGGAGGACTTCAGCGCCTCGATCGCTTCCGAGGAGATAACGAGTTCGGCCGGGTCGGTGGTCCGGGCAGCAGCAATGGTCTCTCCGATGGATCCGTCGCCGGAGTCGTCGCTCGAATGTGCCGGCGCGTCGAGCGAGATCGATGAGTTGAGCGGCTTGTGCTTGTTGCGATTGGCGGTCTTGATCGCCGTGAGGATCTGGCGGGAGATGCACAGCTCGGCGAAGGCTCGGAACGGGGTCTCCTGCTGGAGGTCGAAGTCGCGGATCGCTTTGTACAGCCCGATCATGCCCTCCTGAACCACGTCCTCCTTGTCGGAGCCGGCCAGGAAGTAGGAGCGGGCCTTGGCCCGGGCGAATCCACGGTAGCGGGTCAAGAGGCCCTCTAGCGCTCGCTCGTCGCCGTCTCGGACGCGACCAACGAGTTCACGATCTTCGGATCGATCGAGGTCGAGCTTCTCCTCCGCCCATGCTCCCGGCATCCAGCACTCCCCCCGACATCGCCACCGGGGTCGGTTCCCCGGCGCGACGGCGCTTATCCGTTCAAGGATTCAGGGTATTTGTCCGGTTAGATTCCGGACAAGACCCCTAACGGGTGGTTCGCGGGGCCCCGGTGTGACTAGTCCCCGATCTCCGTCTCGGTCCCTTCGAGCCCCGGGGATAGCATGCCCCTCCCGGATAAACCGGCTCGGCGCATCTTTCTACACGCCGACGTTGGATTCCTTCCTAGAGCCGCGGCTATTCGGGAACGAGGGAGGCGAAAGGGGACTGGTGTCCCTCCCGGTCTTCAAAACCGGAGCGCCGTGGAGACACGGTGGGCGAGTTCGATTCTCGTCCGCCTCCGCAAACCGCTCGGCGGGCACAGCGACACTACAAGTTGAAGAGTCCCAGTGAGCGGAGCGGGGCCCGTTCAGCCACCGTGACCCGAGGCTCCCCCTACCGTGCGATTCCCCTTGGCAGTCCCGCGGCATTGTGTGTAGTGTTACTGAACGGTATGGGTCGCTCATATGAGGGTGGATGGATGGCTTCGAGTCCGTGGGGGGCGTTCCGGCCGTTGTGGGGAGGCCGAGAGTGACAACGCGGATCCTTTTGCGCGGCGGCTGTGTCCTCACGCTGGGGGCCAAGACCACCAACCACCCCCGGGCCGATGTCCTCATCGAGGATGGAGTCGTAGCCGAGGTCGGGCCCGGGATCCGGGCCCGGGACGCGGAGCTGGTCGACGCCGCGGACGCCATCATCATGCCCGGCTTCGTTGACACCCACCGCCACGCCTGGAGGTCCCTGTTCAGGAACCTCGGTGAGAGCGCTTCGAGCCCCGACGCCCCCGTCCTTGTCGCCGCCCTCGGACGCCATTTCGGACCCGATGACGTTTACGCCGCCACGTTGATCGCCCTCTTGGGGGCGGCGGAAGCGGGCATCACCACAGTCGTTGACTGGGCCGATATCCCCTCCGAGGTGGAGGCGAAGGAGGCCGCGCTCCAGGCCCACGCGGACTCGGGACTGCGCACCGTGTTCGTCCAGGTCTCCGACGGGGCGTCGCGGGGTCGGGAGGAGGATGGAGCAGAGGCGCGCCGGCTCTTGACTCGCCTTGCCGATGCGGCCGGTCCCACCACCACCATCGCCCTCGGGTACGAGCTCGGGGCGGCGGACGCGGACCGAGTAACCGCCGAATGTGCGATCGCGGGGGAGTTGGGCGTCCCCATCCACGTCCACGCCGGCCCGGAGTCGGCCGGCGCTATCGCTCGATTGGGAGGACGGGGCATGCTGGGCGCCGGCGTCGTGGTCGCCCACTGCTCCGAGTTCGACGCTCAGGATCTCGACACCCTCGCCGCCTCGGGGGCCTCGGTGTCGCTCACCCCGGCGAGCGAGATGGCCGGCGGTCGCGGATCACCTCCGATCCAAGAGCTGATCGACCGCAACATCCGTCCGGGGCTGGGCATCGACGACGAACGAGTGGCTCCGGGGGACATGTTCGCTCAGATGCGAGCGACGATCTCCTTGCAGCACGCCACCGTTTTCGAACGCAAGCTGGCGGGGAAGGCCGGACTTCCCCGAATGATGAGCACGCGGGACGTGATCCGCTGTGCGACCGTCGACGGTGCACGAGTGGCCGGGCTGGGTGGGGTCGCCGGATCTATCGAGCCGGGGATGCAAGCCGACCTCATCGTTCTTCGGACCGACCGTCCCAACATCTTCCCGGTGAACGACCCCATCGGCGCGGTTGTGTGGGGCATGGATACGTCCAACTTGGACTGGGTGTTCGTTGGCGGCCGGACCGTGATGCGGGAGGGAGTGCTTCAGGCCGACCTGAGCCACGTACGCGAGCTGGCCACTGCGGCGGCGCAGCGCGTGGCCGCAGCATCCGGCCTCCTGGCCGACGCCGCTCGAGAGGGAGAACGATGACCTCCGCGCAACGCGCCCCGTCGTCCGCGCTCACCTCGCTGGTGGTCGGTTCCCGGTACGTGCCGGTCTACCTGGCCCTGATCTTGCTCGTGATCGTCGCCGCGATCTGGGCGCCGGCGACCCTGGGCGGTGTGGCCTTGAGGGCCATCGCTCCACTGGCGGCCGTGCTGGCGATAACAGCTCTCGGTCAGATGCTGGTTGTCATGACCGGCGGCATCGACCTCAGCGTACCCGGGACGATGAGCCTGGCCGCGGTGATCATGGTCGGGGTGGGCGGGCAGTCGGACGAACGCGTTCTCGCGGCCATCCTCACCGCCCTCGGCGCCGCGGCCCTCGTCGGCCTGGTCAACGGGATCCTGGTCGGCGGGCTCAAGCTGAACCCACTGATCGTCACCCTGGCCGTCGGCCAGATCGCGACCGGGGTCGTGTTCCGCTACGCAAGGACTTTTCCGGTTCAGAACCCGGTGCCATCCGGGTGGTCCGACTGGGCGACGAACCGTGTCTGGGGCATGAGCGCCGTCTTCTGGGTCGGTCTGGTCCTGACCATCGTTCTGAGCCTTGGGTTCCGCTACACGTCGGTCGGTCGCAGATTCCAGGCGGTGGGGGCCAATCCGATCGCGTCCTACGTCGTGGGTGTCAGGGTGACCATGAACCGGATCCTGGCCTACGTGGTGGCCGCCGTGTTCTACGCGGCCGCCGGGCTGGCATTGGCGGGGATCATCGGCAGGCCCGGGGCCTTCGTCGGCACGCAGTACCTCCTGGCGCCGATCGCGGCGGTCGTCATCGGCGGCGCCTCGTTGGCAGGGGGTCAGGCCAGTGCGATCTCTACCTTCGCCGCGGCCGTCTTCCTGACCGGGCTCAATCAGATGATGCGGATCATGGGGCTCGCCACCGCCCTCCAGTTCGTGGTCTTCGGACTGGTCATCATCGGCGGGATGTTGCTCTCGGGGGACCGGATCATCCGGGGCGTGGAGTACGCACTTCGTGAGCGGAAGCGACCGGGTCGTGTGCAGACACCCATCGTCGGCACACCCGGCGAGGGGACGGGTTGAGAGGAGAGGACGGATCCGGGACCACCGATCTCGGACAGTCAGGTCATCGGCAGAAGGAGGAGGGAAGCATGCAACGGATCAAGATCATCAGCATCATCGCCGTATTCGCATTGATGGCGGCGGCATGTGGGGGAGACGACCCCGACACGCCCGCGGGCGGGAATGACGACGGCGAAACGACGGCTCCCGAGGTCGTAGAAGCCGACCCGGCGCTGATCGAGAAGGCCATGGGTCCCGTGGAACCGTCGGACGAAGCGAGCTGGAACATCATCCAGACGGCCGTCGCGCGCGTCGAGGAAACGGTGGATCAAGCCACGATCGATAAGGCGATGGAGTGCTTCAACAACCAGGAATGCGAGACCGGATCTGGTGGCGAGCTCGTGATGGGGTATGCCGACGGAGGCGGTGACACGGTCAACGTCTGGCGCGCGGTTAGCCATATGGAGGCGATCCTCCAGGCGCTCTCGTACCCCGACATCGGGACCATCGTCTCGACCGAGGCTAACTTCGATCCGGACCCCGCCGTCCACGCGAACGACGTCCGGTTCCTCGTGAGCCGAGGCGTTGACTTCATCGTGGGCTACCCCGACATGGGAGTGGCCATCGCCGATGCGATCAAGGAAGCCGACACCGCCGGGATCCCGTACGTGGCGTTCTCGGCGGGTTGGGTCGGCCTTCCCGACCAGGAAGGCGCGCTGATCCCCGGTGAGGACTATCTGACCGTGGTCGGTGAAGACCTCTGTGCGCTCGGCGAGTCCTTCGCCGAAGTCCTGAACACAGGCGTCGGAGACGGCAAGGTGGCACTCCTCGGTGGAACGCCGGGCAACGCGCTCTCACTCGGCTGGCAGCGATGCACCATCGAGAACCTCGAAGCCGATCTGGTCAACCCGCCGGCGAACCCTGACTCCACCACCGGCGACACGTCCTGGTACGACCCCATCATCCCAGACGTGTTCCGGGGACTGTTGACCCCGGACCCCGACATCAAGGGGTGGGCGTACGAGTACTCCGACGGGATGAACACCGGACTGAAGGTGTACGACGAGCTCGGCCTCTCGGTCGAGAACCTCACCATCGCCCTGCGAACCGACGAGCAGACCCTGTTCTGCGACTGGGTGGAGCGGGACGAGCCGACCTACAAGATCTTCTACACGGCCGGCGGGAACTTCCAGGCTCGGGTCGGCGTCACCGCGGCCATGATGTCCTTGGAAGGAGAAGAGATCCCGGCGGAGGTCGTCGTGCCCCACGTGATGCGCGAGGTAACGGCCGACGACTGCAACCCCGATCGGGTGAACCCTTACGTGTCGGGCACGTCGCTGGTGCCGCCTGAAATCCTAGAGTTGATGTTCAGCGGTTGATGGCTGATCTCGAAGAAGCGTCGCTCGGCGGGGACGTCGTCCTCGAGTTGCAGGACGTGTCCCGGCGGTTCGGGGCGGTCCGAGCACTGACCGACGTCGGTTTCGACTGCCGTGCCGGGGAGGTTCACGCCGTTGTCGGCGAGAACGGCTCCGGGAAGTCGACGCTTCTCGGGATCGCCAGCGGGTTTGTGGCCCCCGATCTGGGCACCGTCCGGATCGGGGGCCACCCCCTACGTAGGAGGTCCCCGGCTCTGGCCCGGCGGTTGGGTCTCGCGATGGCCTACCAGGACACCTCCCTGGTCCCCGCCGAGCCGGTCAAGAACAATCTGTACCTCGCCGCGCCTCCGGACAAGCGACCTCCCTACCGAAACAGGAAGAAGTGGGCGCGGAAGGTCCTCGCCGACCTCGATCTCGACATCGAGCTGTTTCCCGATCTTCCGGCCGGGCTACTTAGCCTTGCCGAGCGTCAGCTCTTGGAGGTGGCGAAGGCGCTCGTAACCGACCCCCTCGTCCTTCTTCTGGACGAACCTACGACCGCGCTCGGTCTTCATCAGATCGAGGCGCTGCACCGGACCCTGCTCGAATGCAAGAAGCGCGGCGTTGGCGTCGTGTACGTAAGCCATCGCCTCCCCGAGGTGCTTGAGATCGCCGATCGCGTCACCGTGCTCCGCGACGGAAAGAACCGGGGGACCTTCGAAGCCGCCTCCACGAGCGAGGCGGAGCTCGTGGAGCTGATCGTCGGTCGCCCCCTCGAGGCAGCCTTTCCACCCGCGGGGTCGACCTCCGCTGAACGACGCGAGGTGCTGGTCGTCGACGGCCTCCAGGGTCAGGCCTTCGGCCCGGTCAGCCTCATGCTGGAGGCCGGCGAGATCGTCGGCGTCGCCGGGGCCGAGGGCAACGGGCAGCCTCAACTCTTTGACTGCTTGTCGGGCCGGCAGGCCCCCAAGGCCGGCCGGGTGGTCTGCGATGGCAAGGAGCTGACGCTGATCTCTACCCACGAGGCGATAAAGGCGGGCGTCATGCTGTTGCCGGGCGATCGCCTGCGAGAGTCCCTCATGCCGGTACTGGGAGTTCGGGCCAACACGACGATCCAGTCCCTGCGCCGGTTCAGCCTGGCCGGTCTCATCCGCCGGCGGCGGGAGCGCAAGTTGGTGTCGGAGCTGGCCGGTCGGCTGGAGATCCGCACTCCCTCTTTGGAGCAGCCGGTGGAATTCCTGTCCGGCGGCAATCAGCAGAAGGTTTCGGTCGCCCGAACGTTCCTTCGAGATCCGTCGGTCATCCTCGCCTACGAGCCCACCCAGGGGGTCGATGTCGGCTCCCGGTTCGACATCTATCGCGCGCTTCGGACCCGGGCGAACGCGGGGGCGGCTCTGCTGGTCAAGTCGAGCGACCCGCTTGAGCTGGCCGGGCTGTGCGATCGGGTGCTGGTCATGTCTCGGGGACAGATCATCGAGGAGATCCCGGGGGACGAACTCGACGAGCGTCGCATCGTCGAGACGGTGGTGCGGGGGCCGGGGCTGTCTCGTGCCGGTCGATCCCCACTGGGAGTGGCGATGCCCAAATCGCCCTCGGAGCGCACCACATGAGCGCGCGTACCGACGCCACCAGACGGGTGATTCGCAATGTCATCCGCAACGCTCGGGACATCCACATGTGGCGAAGGATCGTCCGCTTCCGACTATGGATGCCGGTGGTACTCCAGGTCATGCTCCTGCTGGCGCTCCTGCTCTACGCCGAATCCCGCTTCCCCGGATTCATCAACTCGACCAACGTGTCACAGATCTTGATCCTGGCGCTTCCCCTGATCGTGGTGACCATGGCTCAGACCCACGCTCTCCTGGTGGGGTACCTGGACCTCTCCGTGGCGGGGATGATCAGCCTGGGCGTGGTCATCGCGTCCTTCCGGATCGGCCCCGAAGCCACGACGCCCGAGATCCTGGCCGGGGCGGGGATCATCCTCGCCTGCGGGGTCGGGCTCGGCCTGGTCAACGCCGGCCTCGTCAGGGGACTCAGGATGCCTTCCATCATCGCCACCTTGGCGACCCTGAGCATCCTCGACGGGCTGTCGCTGACCCTCCGCCCGACCGCTCAGGGGATCATCAACCCCGACCTGGTGGCCGTGCTGGTGACGAAGGTCGGGCCCATCCCGGTCGCCTTCCTCGTCCTGGTGGTAGCCGCCGCGCTCATGGAC
The DNA here is from genome assembly GCA_963826105.1 of uncultured Actinomycetes bacterium. Classification (GTDB taxonomy): domain Bacteria; phylum Actinomycetota; class CADDZG01; order CADDZG01; family WHSQ01; genus WHTI01. The sequence goes on from CAWGWA010000001.1 coordinate 137,873, forward strand.
CTGTGGCTCCATGCCTCCGGGTCGGGCCTTCAGGTTCGAGCCGTGGGCCTCGACGATAGGTCCGCGAAACGAGCCGGTGCGAGGACCAACTGGGTGAGGGTCCGGTCGCTACTCCTGTCCGCAACCCTCGCCGCCGTGGCCGCGTTCTTCGTCATGTCACGATCCCCGATCGGTAATGCCCAGGTCGGTTCCCCCTTCGCCCTGAACAGCATCACCGCCGCCGTCCTGGGCGGGGCTTCGCTGGCCGGGGGTCGGGCGACGTTCCTTGGAGGCTTGGTGGCGTCGTTGCTCCTCGCCCTCATCCTCACGATGTTGCCGTACCTGGGCCTGTCGCCGGCCGACGGTCCGATGATCATCGGCTTGCTGTTGGTGGCCGGCATCCTTCTCTATCAAGCGGGGGACATCAAGGAACTGGCCAAGAGGAACTACAAGCGCGCCCGGCGGCGAGTGATCGGGAGTCGGCCGCCGAAGGCTGCGGAGATCCCGAACCTGTACCCCGCCGGACCAGACTTCAGCGTGTCGCCGGTCGAACGGACGCTCATCCGGGGTGGCACGTTGCTGACCCTCGAGGGAGGTAACGGCCAACTTCCCGCCTGCGATGTCCTGATCGAGGCCGGGGAGATCGTCGAGATCGGCCACGATCTGGAGGCGGCGAACGCAGACGTCATCGACGCCTCGGGGATGATCGTCATGCCGGGGTTCGTGGACACGCACCGGCACATCTGGGAGGGACTCCTGCGGAACATCGGGACCGACGTTCCGCTGGAGGGTCGCTCCAGCTACATCACCCACGTGCTGCACAAGCTGGCTCCCGCGTACCGACCCGAGGATGCCTATGCCGGCAACCTGGTGTCCGCGCTGGGCGCCATCGACGCGGGGATCACCACGCTCCTCGACTGGTCGCACATCCAGGGCTCGCCCGCCCATACCGATGCGGTGATCCAGGCGCTCAAGGACTCCGGGCTCCGAGGCGTGTTCGCGTACGGGTTCCCCTGGTGGGGAAAGTGGGAGGAGCGTCAACCGAGCTGGTTCGTGCGGGCCGCGACGGAGCACTTCTCCTCCAAGGACCAGATGCTCACGCTGGCGCTGGCGGCCCCGGGTCCGGAGTTCACGGACTTCGAGGTGACCCGGGATCACTGGAAGCTGGCCCGAGAGGCAGACGCGCGGATCACCACACATGTCGGGGTCGGTAGCTACGGCATGGACCGGAAGGTCCAGGAGTTCGGAGCCGCCGGGCTGCTCGGTCCGGACACCACCTACATCCACTGCACGACACTGAACGACACCGAGATCCAGATGATCGTCGACACCGGGGGCACGGTGTCCTTGGCGGCGCCGGTCGAGATGATGATGGGACACGGGATGCCGCCGATCCAGAAGTTCCTCGACCGGGGTCTACCTCCGAGCCTGAGCGTGGATGTTGAAACCAATGTGCCCGGCGACATGTTCAACCAGATGCGCTCGGCGTTGGCGCTGCAGCGGGCGACGGCAACCGCCCAGGGGAAGCGCCCGAGCTCCGCCAATGAGGTACTGGCGTGGGCCACGATCGAGGGAGCCAAGGCGAACGGTCTCGACTCGAAGGTAGGGACCCTTACGCCGGGCAAGCAGGCCGACATCATCATGCTGCGCACTGATCGGATGAACGTAACTCCGCTGAACGACCCGGCGACCGCGGTAGTGACGGGCATGGATACGAGCAACGTCGACACGGTCCTGATCGCGGGCCGGGTTATGAAACGTCACGGCCGGTTGCTCCACGTCGACTGGGAGTCGGTCAAACGGATGGTCGGCGACTCGAGGGACCACGTCCTGTCCAAATCGGGATTCAAGGCCCCGGGGATCTGAGCGGTGAGTGAAACGGTGACGCCGCCGCGAAGGTCGCTAGCCGTCTCGTCCCACCACGTACCACAGGGCCTGGGCCGGGTCATCCCCGGCGTTCCAGAGGCGGTGCGGTTGGGTGGAATCGAACGCGACCGAGTCCCCCGGCTCGAGCAGGTACTCCTTGAAACGGATCTGAACGCCGAGACGGCCGGAGATGAGGTAGCCGTACTCCCGTCCCGGATGACGCATCAGGGCGCCGTTGGCGGAAGAGGAGCCCCCGACGTCGTAGGTGACGCAGAGGAAGTCGACCTCCTCCTCGTGCTCGCTGGTCAGGCGCTCCCACCGGACCCCGGATTCCAGCTCGATGACGTGGCGTTCGTTGGGGCGGACCACCTCTTGGACCCCGGCGGGATCGCGCTCGGCCGCTGCTTCCCCATCTTTCTCGGACGGAGTCTCGTCGTCTCCGAAGAGCCGGTCCAGCGAGAGGCCGAGCTCGTTGACCAGGGAGTACAGCGTACTGACCGAGGGCTTGGAGCGGCCGGTTTCGATCTGCGAGATGAGACTGGGGGAAAGGCCCAGCCGCCCCGCCAGCGCTCGCTGGCTGACGCCCTGGCGGGTGCGCTCCATCCGCAGCCGGTCCGCGATGTCGGCCATGGAGTTCGAGAGGAGCTGCCTCGATGTGTCCATGATGAGGTTCACTGTACCCCCAGGGGGCCTCGCCTTGCGTCACCTACGGGGAAACACTATGTTTGGACAGTCACACTGCACACGTCGTTCAACGTCGCTGCAGGGGACACGGGAGGAGGAGGCGCATGACGACATTCGAATTCCCGGTGGCCACCACACCGTCGCCGGGGATCCAGGGGGTCGATTGGGAACAACGGGTGGATTTCGAGCGTCTCCGCCAGTACCGCCTGGCTAGGACCCGCGAGGCCCTCGAGCGCTCGGAACTCGGCGCGTTGCTCCTGTTCGAGACCAGCAATATCCGCTACTCCACCTCGACCCACATCGGGTACTGGGCGTTCAACAAGGGGGAGCGGTACGCCCTCATCACCCGCACCGGCCGGCCCCGGATCTTCGACTTCGGCTCCGCGGCCAAGTCCCATCGCCTCCAGCTCCCGCACATGTACGACGAGACCAATTCCATCGGAGGCAACACCGGCCTCCAGGGCGCGATCCATCCTCGCGTCGGGCTCCAGGCTCGGGCGGCACAGGAGATCCGGTCGATCATGAAAGAGGATGGGGTCGCAGACATGCCGTTGGGCGTTGATCTGGCGGAGACGTCGGTATTCCTGGAGCTTCAGAAGGCCGGGGTCGAGGTTCGGGACGGCCAGCAGGTGATGGCGGACGCCCGAGAGATCAAGAGCCCCGACGAGCACATGCTGCTCACCCAGGCTTGCGCCATGGTGGACGGCGTCTACCAGGACATCTTCGAGGCCCTCAAGCCCGGGGTCCGCGAGAGCGACATCGTGGCCCTTGCGCAGAACCGGCTCATCGAGATGGGCTCGGAGTTTGTAGAGGCCATCAATTCGATCGCCGGGGAACGGTGCAGCCCTCACCCCCATGTCTACTCGGACCGGCTGATCCGGCCGGGGGACCAGGCCTACTTCGACATCATCCATTCTTTCAACGGCTATCGCACTTGCTACTACCGGACATTCGCGGTGGGACGGGCCACGCAGGCTCAGCGCGACGCGTTCAAGCAGGTCCGCGAGTGGATGGATGCGGCGATCGAGCTGGTCAAACCCGGCGTCACCACCGATCAGATCGCGGCCGTGTGGCCGAAGGCGGAGGAGTTCGGGTTCGTTGACGAGATGGACGCCTTTGGGCTCCAGTTCGCTCACGGGGTTGGAGTCGGGTTGCACGAGCGTCCGGTGATCAGCAGGCTGAACTCGTTCGACGACCCCATCGAGATCCAGGAGGGGATGGTGTTCGCCCTCGAGACCTTCTGCCCGGCAGCTGACGGACGGTCAGCAGCCCGGATCGAAGAAGAAGTCATCGTCACCGCAGACGGGCCTCGGGTGATCACGCTGTTCCCCTGCGAGGAGCTCATGGTCGCGAACGAGTATTGAGGTGGGGGAAAGAGTGAGCGATCCCGCGCCCGCGGTGGAGGCCGATAAGGGCATCCGCCTCGACATGTACCGGATGATGCAAGAGGCGCGCCTCTTCGAGGAGCGCGTCCATCACCTGTTCCTCGAGGGACTGGTCAAAGGCACCTCGCATCTGGCGCTGGGACAGGAGGCCGTGGCCGCAGGATTCGCCGCGGCACTCGAGACCGACGACCTCGTGTACTGCACCTATCGCGGCCACGTCCACACCCTTCTTCGAGGCGCCCCGATGGAGGGGCTGATGGCGGAGCTGCTGGGCCGGAGCACCGGGATCTGTGGAGGCAAGGGTGGCTCCATGCACCTGACCGACGTGAGCAAGGGCGCTATGGGCTCATACGCGATCGTGGGCGCGCACATCCCGATCGCCGCCGGGGCCGCGTGGGCCGCGAAGGAGCGAGGCAGCGGACAGGTCGTGGTGTGCTTCTTCGGCGACGGCACCACGAACATCGGTGCCTTCCACGAGGGCCTGAACCTCGCCGCGGTTTGGGATCTCCCGGTCGTCTTCGTTTGCGAGAACAACCTGTACATGGAGTACACGCCGATCCGCACCGTGACCGCGGTCGAACACCCGGCGGCCGACAGGGCCGCCGCTTACGGCCTCGAACCGATCATCGTGGATGGCAACGACCCCGATGCGATGTACGAGGTGGCCCGACGCACGGTCGACCGGGCCCGCCGCGGGGAGGGGCCGTCGCTGGTCGAGGCCAAGACCTATCGACACGGAGGGCACTCCCGGGCCGATCCCGGGAAGTATCGGCCCGACGACGAGGTCGAGGAATGGCTGGGCCGCGACCCGATCCCCACCCTTCGCCGCCGGCTCCTCGATGCCGGTGTCGATGAGGCCGAGCTCGTTGAGATCGATCGGGTCGCCGGGGCGGCCGTGGATGAGGCCACTGAGGCGGCCAAAGCGGCGCCGATCCCGGACCCCTCGTCGCTCGAAACCGAGGTCTTCGCCGACGGAGGCTCTGCATGGCGGAACTGACCTACCGCGGTGCCGTTGCCCGGGCCATCGCGCAAGAGATGGAGCGGGACGAGACCGTGTATTTCATCGGGGAAGACGTGGCCGCCGCCGGCGGTGTCTTCAAGACCACCGAGGGACTGATGGAGCGATTCGGCCCCCGCCGGGTGCGCGACACGCCCATCTCCGAGCAGGCCATCATCGGCGCCGTGATGGGCGCGGCCATGAACGGGCTGCGTCCCGTGGCCGAGCTCATGTTCAGCGATTTCTTCGCCGTCTGTTGGGACATGATCGCCAACCAGATCGCCAAGGCCCGATACATGACGAACGGGCAGGTGAGCCTCCCGTTGGTCATCCGGACGGCGAACGGTGGAGGGCTCCGGTTCGGGGCCCAGCACTCCCAGAGCATCGAGACCTGGGCGATGCAGATCCCCGGCCTCAAGGTGGTGGTCCCGTCTTCCCCCGCGGACATGATCGGCCTGTTCGCCGCGGCCGTCCGTGACCCGGATCCGGTGATCGTTGTGGAGCCGAAGGTGCTCTATCCGGTGAAGGGGGAGGTCCCCGACGGCGAGATCGTCGATCGGCTGGGTGTGGCCAAGATCCTGCGGTCGGGGGAAGACGTGACCATCTGCGCGCTGGGCGCGATGGTGCCAAAGGCGGTGACGGCTGCCGAGCAACTGGCCGAGAAGGGGATCGACGCCGAGGTCCTAGACATCCGGTCACTGGTTCCCCTGGATACCGCGGCGATCCTGGCCTCGGTATCCAAGACCTCCCGGCTGGTCACCGTGGAAGAGAACCCGCGCCTCTGTGGCTGGGGGGCCGAGGTGACCTCCATCGTCGCCGAGGAGGCGTTCTTCGATCTCGATGGACCCATCGTCCGTGTCACCACTCCCCACATCCCGCTCCCGGGATCGGATTCGCTCGAGGATCTGGCGATCCCATCGGCCGCGGTCATCGTGGAGAGCGTGACGCGAGCGATGGACTGAGCAACGAAGTACCCCCCGATGAGAAAGGATCAAGAGCGATGAGCTCTAACCACGTCGTAGCCACCGCTGAAGAGGCCTCCTACGTCGTCCCCCCGTGGCTCGAAGGTCACGTTGAGGGATTCCGCCGGTGGACGATCGTCGACGAATCGGTCGGGTCGGTGCATACGGGGTTCGGGGTGGGCGAGATGGACCCGGGCGGTTCGATCTCGCATCACATTCACTCCTACGAGGAGAGCCTGTACGTCATCGAGGGCGAGGTCGTGCTCGAGACGCCCGAGGCGGCCGTCAGGCTGGGCCCGGGCGATTACGGCCTGATCCCGGTTGGGGTTCCTCACACACTGCGGAACGAGAGTGACTCTGTGGCCAAGTGGGCTGCGATGTCGGCCCCGGTGCCTCGACGCGAGCACGACGGGGACACGATCTGGACGCCCCCGTTCCCCGCGTCCGAGGCGATCCCCGTCGACCCGCGCGATCCACGGATGCGTTCGTTCGGCCACATCGACCCGGCCAACATGGCGGTCGAGAAGCAAACCCAAGACATGCTCGCGGTGTCGGCCAGCATGCGAACGGCCCTTCTCGTCTACAGCGGGATCACAGTGAAGATGATGGTGGACACCGATCTCGGTGCTCAGCTCTCCACGATGTTCATGGTCCAGTACGAGCCCCGAGGCATGGCCGGGGCACACGATCATCCCCTCGAGGAGACGTACCTCATCCTTGAGGGTGAGGTGGATGCGAAGTTCGACGACGAGTCCTACCGGATGCGACCCGGTGACTGTGCGTGGGCCGGCGTGGGTTGCGTGCACTCGTTCTCCAACCCGGGGCCCGGGATCGTCCGGTGGTTGGAGACGCAAGCCCCGCAGCCCTCGGCGCGTCACTCCTATCGTTTCGCCCGGGACTGGGACTACCTGCGAGACGCGATCAAGAATGAGGAGGACTAGGTGACAGAGAACGGCAGCACCGTCGTTATCGGCGGTACGTCGGGGCTGGGCCGCGCGGTGGCCGAGCACTACGCGGCGGGGGGCCGCAAGGTAGTGATATCGGGGCGCGACGGATCCCGCACCGCGAGTGTCGCGGACGAGATCGGTAACGGCACCTCGGCGGTGTCCTTCGACCTTGCGGAGCCCAAAAGCATCGCCCCTGCATTGGCCGATATCGGGAGCGTGGATCAACTGGTGATCGCCGCGATCGATCGCGACCTGAACACGGTGGCCGACTACGACATCGAAGGGGCGATCCGCCTCACGGTCCTGAAGCTGGTCGGGTACACCGAGGTGGTCCACACCCTCGCTTCCCGGCTGCACGACGAAAGCGCGATCGTGCTCTTCGGGGGTCTTGCCAAGGACAAGCCGTACCCCGGGTCCACCACCGTGACCACGATCAACGGTGGCGTCACGGGGCTCGTCCGCACATTCGTCACCGAACTGGCCCCCGTGCGCACGAATGCCATCCACCCCGGGATCGTGGCCGATACGCCCTTCTGGGCCGAGAAACCCGCGGAGGTGCTGGAGGCCGTTCGGGCTAAGACTCCGACTGGACAGTTGTTGCGGACGCAGGACATGGTGGATGCCGTGGCGTTCCTTCTCGAGAATCCCGCGATGAACGGTGTGGATCTCGCCGTCGATGGAGGTTGGTCGCTCACGTGAGCGGTCGGATCGCCTATCTCGGGACCGGCAGGATGGGGGCGGCCATGGTGGCGACCCTTCGCCGGGAGGGACACGAGGTGGTCGTCTGGAACCGGACCGCAGCGAGGGCACAGTCCGTCGCGAAGGCCACCGGAGCCGAGGTGGCTGACTCCGCGGCCGCGGCCGCCGACGGCGCCGCGTTCGTCCTCAGCAGCCTGGCCGACGACGCCGCGGTCGAAGAGGTGTACGCGGGATCGGAGGGAGTGGTCGAGAGCCTCGCTCCCGGCACCGTCGTGATGGAGATGAGCACGATCGCTCCGCGCACCGTCCTCGCCCTCCGTACTTCGGTCGAGGAGCGGGGGGCGGCGCTGCTGGACGCCCCGGTCTCCGGAAGCGTTTCCCTCGCCGAGGCCGGCACGCTCACGATCATCGTCGGTGGCGCGGCGGAAGCCGTGGAGCGGGCCCGCCCCGTACTCGAGGCACTCTCGTCGAACCTGTTGCATGTAGGAGAGCTCGGCGCCGGGGCAACGATGAAGCTGGCGGTGAACGCGATCGTTCACGCGCTGGATGTCGCGCTGTCCGAGGCCCTCGTATTGGCCGAGAAGTCGGGGGTGGACCGGGCCGCCGCGTACCAGGTGTTCGCGAAGAGCGCGATCGCAGCTCCCTTCGTCCTTTACAAACAGGAGGCGTTCGTGAATCCGGAGGAGACGCCGGTGGCCTTCAGCCTCGACCTCGTGGATAAGGACCTGGAGTTGATCCTGGATCTGGCCGGATCGGTGGGGGCCCGGATGGACCAGGGGGAGACGAACCGGGCAGTGGTCCGGCGGGCGCTCGAGGCCGGCCTTGGCGATCTGGATCTCGAGCGCGATCGCCGTGCTCCTGCGCGACAAGGCCTGAACCCTAGCGATGACCTGGTTCGCCTAACCGCAGACTGACGCCGGGTTCCTAGCTCCTTCAGGGAACGATCTTGGATAGCGTTCCGTCGGCCTCGTTGGTGGTCCACACGACACCATCGAGGTACGCCATCTCACGCGGCCCTCCACCCACCGTGTACAGCGCCACGATGGACATCGTCTCGGGATCGACCACCGTGACCGTCGAGTCGGTTTGATCGGCCACCCAGATGAGGTCGTCGAACACCTGAACCTCGACCGGTCCGCTGCCGGTCGCCAGACTTTCGGTCACCTCGAGAGTGTCGGGATCGACCGCGTCGAGCGTGCCTCCGACGAGCGCGGCGACCCACACCTTGTCGAGACCGGACGTGACTCCGTCGGGACCGAAGCCCACCTCGGCGGAGTCGAGCACCTCGTTCGTAACCGCGTCGACCTTAGTGAGGGTCGAGTCGTTGAAACCGGTGACCCAGACGATCCCGTCGGCGACGGATAGGCGACGTGGCTCGGCCCCCACCTCGATCTCGGCAATCACTTTGTTGGTGGACGCGTCGATCTTGGCGATCATGTCCTCGCCTTCGATCGTGACCCAGACGAACCCGCCGGCGATCCCGAGACCCTCGGGTTGGGTGCCGATCTCGATGTCGGCGACGACCTTCTCGGTCGCAGGGTCGATTCGGGAAACCGTTCCCTCGAGGTGATTGGCAACCCACACCGAGCCTTCACCGAACGCAACGTTGAGAGCGCCTTCTCCCGTTGGAATGGTCGCAATGACTTCGCCGGTCGCGGGATCGACCCGGGAAACTCCACCTTCCTGCCAGGTGGCGACCCACAGGGAACCTTCGCCGGCCGCGATGCCTACCGGGTTGCCGGGGACCTCGGCTCCGACCTCGGCGGCCTGAGGCTTGACCGCGGCAGGCTCGGGAGCAGTGTCCGACTCCCCGTTCCCTCCATCTGAGCCTCCGCATGCGGTGCCCAACAGGAGCAAGATCGCAACCAGCGCGCTGCGTCGCATGGGTTCCCCCCTCTCTACTATCGGAGTAGTAGACCACGGGCGCTCGGCGGAAATCTGTCACCGGCGCCGATTAGTGTGAGTCTCGTCCAGGGAGTACCGCCCGAGGGGGAGTAGTGGCCGACCCGCAGCCCGCCGATCTGAAGAAGAAGAAGAGGACGCCTACCGCGACCTCTTCCTTCGGCGTGAGCCGACGTGAGGGTCACGACGCCACGGATTTCTACAGTCGGTTCACCCCACCGGAGCTGTCCGATGACGAGACCGTTAACGAGACGAAAGCCGATCTCCTGATCCATGGCGATGCCCGAAAGATGGATGCGGTTGCCGACAACTCGGTTGCGCTCGTGGTGACCTCACCCCCGTACTTCGTCGGCAAGGAGTACGAACAGGCCCTTGGCGAGGGCGAGATCCCAGGCACCTACATCGAATACCTCGCGCTACTTCGTGACGTTATGGATGAATGCCGGCGCGTGCTCGAGCCCGGTGGCCGCATCTGCGTGAACGTCGCGAACCTCGGTCGTAAGCCGTACCGCAGTCTCTCGGCCGACGTCATCGCGATCCTGCAGGATGATCTCGGCCTCCTGTTACGCGGCGAGGTCATCTGGCTAAAGGCGGAGGGTGCATCGGGATCCTGCGCCTGGGGCTCGTTCCGGAGCGCATCCAATCCGGTACTCCGTGACACGACCGAGCGGATCATCATCGCCAGCAAGGGACGGTTCGACCGAGCGCTCTCGAGGGGCGCGAAGAAGAAGCGCAAGGACGCCGGATTGCCTCATGAGGACGATATCGACGCCGACGAGTTCGCCCAGGCAACGCTGGACGTGTGGCGTATCCGTCCGGAGTCGGCCAAGCGGGTCGGGCACCCGGCACCCTTCCCCGTGGAACTGCCCGAGAGGTGTATCCGCCTCTTCAGCTACGTCGGCGATGTGATCCTGGACCCGTTCATGGGGTCCGGCTCAACCTGCGTAGCAGCCGCTCGCAATGGGCGGAGGTACATCGGTTACGACCTCGACGGCTCGTATATCGACCTCGCCCGGGAGCGCCTCGAGAAGGAAGCTACGTAGCCCGCATCTCCCAAGGGGCTTGTCACCGCACCGCTCCCTGAATAAGGCTGTTCACGACCTGCGCCGTCGTCCGGCGCACGATGACAGGGAGGCAGACGATGGCAGATGACCACTACCAGGTAGAGGTCAACCGGGGGGATCTGAACACCGGATCTTTGACCCGTGAGCTGAACAAGAAGCACGCGCAGGGTTGGAAGCTCGCGCACATCTTCGAGCAGGCAGCCAACACGGTGATGGTCTTCGAGAAGGTCAAGTAAGAACCGAACGCAAAGAGGGCCCGGCAGCTGCCGGGCCCTCTCTTTTTTTCTGAGTCGTGCTTAACGGACGATGTTGTAGGAGTAGCCGAACGGAGTGGTTGCGATCGGCGTCGTGCCGGAGACCACGATGACGGTCTTCTCGTCACCGACGTTGCCCTTCTTCTCCAGGGCCAGGCCCTCGGCGACCTTGGCGAACGCCTTGCGGGTCAGTACCTGACGTTTGACGTTGTTGCCCGAGATCCGAAGGACGATGATCAACGGCTGGTTCTTGGCGAGCGGCTGGATCCGGAGCCACTTGAGGAGGCCCTCTCCACCGAACGTCCAAGCCTTACCGCGCTTCGCCTTCTCGAAGTTGGTCGTCTTCTTCCAGATCTTCGTCTCACCGTCCACCAGATTGACGTCGTCAACGACGTAGCCCGGCTCGGTGACGGCCTGGTCGGTGTCGTACTCGTACCGGATGACGACCTTCTGACCGGCGTAGGGGGTGAGGTCGAGGGCACATTCCTGCCATCCCTCGGAATCGCCGGTGATGCCACCCGACTCGGTCACGGCACGGTTGTTGCCGTTGGGGTCCGTCGCTACACCACCGCAGGCGGAGGTGTTCAGGAACTCCCACGTGTTGCCTAGGTCGGTCGAGATACGAACGTACGCGTAATCCCAGTCGGCCTCGATCTGGTGCCAGTACTTGAACTGGAGGCTCGGAGCCGTGGTGCCGGCGAGGTTCGCGCTTCGCTCGAGGAACGTGATCATCTCGTCGGCCCGGTTGCTCCACCCGAAGTAGCCTCCGGCCGGCTCGGGCTGGCCCTCGGTCGCCGGGATGATCGCGACCGGGTCGTCCGCGGTCGCATCGAGCGTCCCGTCACCGGTGACCTCGTAGTAGTCGGCGCCGTAAGGGAACACGGTCGTTTCCTCGGGGGGAATCGGGAGAGGGTCATCAGGCGTGTCGGAGTCTCCGGTTCCGGTCACGACCGCTGCGACCTCACGGTTGGCGTAGCCGTACTGGCCGACCGCAGCTTCGGGCAGGTCGAGGTAGTTGGCGACGATGTAGTCCTTGAAGGCCTTCCCGAACTTCCCGCTGCGGTAGTACTTGTTGAGCTGAGACTTGAGGGCCTTGGTGCGGGTCGCGATCACCTTGCTGATGCCCGCGGCGCCATCGGCCTTCGTCTGGGTCAGGAGCTTGGCAAGCCCGTATGCCTCCAGCTCTTCGGTGCCCTCATCTTCCGGTGCTCCATAGTGGTTGAAAAAATAATCGAAGAACAGGAATGCCTGCCCGTAGTCATCGACCGTCCCGGTCCAGTCCTTCAGGTGCTGGTCCGGAGTCTCCTCGTATGCGTCGATGTGTCCTTGAACGATGTCGCCGAAGCCGTTGACCACGGCGGCGATGTCGGCCATGCCCTCGTTGACCCAGGTCTCCTCGTTGTAGTCGTTCGAGAACTGGATCATGTGGAAGAACTCGTGGGCCAGGACACCGGCGTAGGTGTCGTCACCGGGGTTGAGGAACATCGAGTTCATGAAGAACATCTCGCCCTCGTTGGAGAACGGGGACTCGTGCTCACCGGTGCCGTTCGGGTACTCGTGCTCCGAGGAGAAGTAGCCGGCCACGTAGCCGAGGCTCGTGTTGGCACCAAGGTCGATCGGGAAGTTGAGGATGTGCACCCGGGGGTCACAGTCAGCGTCGCGCCAGTCGGCCGGGAGTCCGGGGGCCAGGTTCACCGCGTCGTACGCCGGGTTCGGCTCCTTGCCGAAGTAGGCGCGGTCGATGTCGTAGATCGCGTCCCAGTCGGCACCCGCAGCCTCGGCCTCAGCCTGAGAGACGAAGCCCTCCGGCAGATCGACGGGGACCGGGATGTAGTACTCGTCCTGGACCCAGACGTATCCGTGCTCCGACTTGGCGGCCAGGGTGAAGGCCGTCTCGACGTTGCCGAGCTGTTGCTGGGAGGTCCAGAAGGTCCTCTGATCGCCGACCTCGTAGGTCGTCTCGGGCTCGCAGCCCTCTTTCCCGTACGCCGCATCCGAGGCGGCGGGGCGAGAGGTGCCCTCTTGCTTCGCTACGAATCGCTCGGCCTGTTCGACGCCTGGGTAGCTCAGGTGACCGAGTAGGTAGTCGTTGTAATCGAGAACGCCGCCACTGGGCTCGACCGAGGCCGGCGATGCGGAGGCCGCAGTCGTTAGCATCAGAGACGTGCAGGCAACGCTCAATAGCAGAGAAAGCAAACGCTTCATGTGTCTGTCCCTTTCGTTGCAGATGAATCGGACTAGGGAGAGAGATTCGACGTGGCGGGGCCTCCCCCTGCCGACGTCGGGCCTAAGGGAGCGCCCGGAGTCGGATTCCCGACCTCCAACTGCCCACGTTTATCCAAAGATGTGCGGTGGAATAGAAGAGCGACGGAGAATCTTGTATTCAGGGAAACCTTTCATTCGTCCGAAACGTCTCTTATAGGAGGCGCGGGGTTAGGCGAGTGAGCGGGTAAGGAGCGGCACTGCTGATGCGAGAGGCACCGAACGACAAGGAAGCGGCGGATCAGGCGACCAAATGGGTCCTGGCTCTGTCGATCGCCGTCGTTGCGTTGTTTGGGGTTGTCGTTCTTGTCGCCGTCTTCGTGGCCGCCTTCGAGCCTCCGGGCTGGATCGCCATCACGCTCGGTCTCGCCCTACCGCTTGCAGCGACTGCGTTCGCGTGGTTGCTCGCTTCCGCGCTGATCGGGGCACAACCGGTGAAAGAGCACACGCCACCGTCGGGTGTGCCCAGGATCGGACGTCGCTCCTAAGCCTTCTCCGTTCGAGGCAACACGACTTCCTGAAAGATCAGTTTGAGTGATGCCGCGGCCGGGATGGCCATCAACGCTCCAACGAATCCCAAGAGACTGCCGCCGATCAATGCCGACAGCAGAACAGCAGCCGGCGAGATGTCGACGGCGCGGGTCATGATCCTCGGCGCGATCACGTAGTTCTCAACCTGCTGGTAGATGATGAAGTAGATCAGGGTCGCGACTCCCAATCCCGTTGAAGTGAAGAACGCCACGATCACTGCGGGGATCGCGCCCAGGGTTGCGCCCACCATGGGGATCAACGCTGAGATCGCGACCCACAGAGCAAGTGCGACGGGGAATGGGGCGCCGGCGATCACCAGGAACACGAAGGCCAGGACCCCTGCGAGGAGCGCTACGGATAGTTGTCCGGCGATGTAGCCACCGATCTTCTCCAGGATGGGATCGAGGAGGTTCTTGAAGTTCTCTCGCCGGCTCTTGGGCACGAGCTTCAGCGATCCCTCTCGGATGTGCGACAGGCTCGACAAGAAATAGATCGTCAGGATCATCACGGTCAGTCCGTTGAATAGGGCAGAGAGAACGGATCCGGCGATCCCGACCACGTTGCCGAGCGAGCCCCCGATGACCTTCGGGATGTCCGACACCGCGGATTGGAGCTTGGCGGGGATGTCGTTCGAGTTGATCCATTCTCTGATGCGCGGGTTGTTCTCCGCGAGATCCCGGACGTAGTTGGGCAGGTTGGTTGCGAACTCGGCGATCTGCTCGATCAGCGGCGGGATCACGGCTGCGATGAATGCTGCGATGAACCCCAACGCCCCGAGGAAGATCGTGGAGATGGCGAAGCTCCGCCGCATCCCCATCTTCTCCAAACGCCGTACCGCGGGATCGAGCCCCACGGCGAGGAACGCAGCGACAAAGACGAGTAGCAGGATGTGTCGAACCGTGTAAATGCCCATGAAGAGGAGGCTCATCCCGGCGACGACGAGAACGATCCGGACGATCGTGCCGTTAGTGGGCTTCTCCCGAGCTGCGGTTGCCATAAGGGAAGGCAATCACCCAGGCCCCACTGGGGGCCGGATTTCCCCGCCTAAGCCCCGCTCGGTAAGGTGAACGGAACCAGCCTAGGAGGAACGATGTCCGATTCGAAGTCTCTTCTCGCCCGACACCGCAAGGTGATGCCCGACTGGGTCGCTCTCTTCTACGAGGAGCCGATAGCGCTCGACCACGGCCAGGGCCTGAAGGTCTGGGATGTCGACGGGAACGAGTATCTCGACTTCTTCGCCGGGATCCTCACCACCGCTTCGGGCCACGCGGTTCCCGAGGTCGTCGAGGCGGTCAAGGCCCAGGCGGACAAGATGCTGCACTCCTCGACCGCCTACCTGATCGAGCCTGCCATCGAGCTCGCCGAGAAGCTCGCCGAGCTCTCGACGATCCCGGATGCCAAGGTCTTCTTCTGCAACTCGGGAACTGAGGCGAATGAGACGGCGATGCTGATCTCGTCCATCTACCGCCGCTCGAGCCAGATCCTCGCCCTGAGGAACAGCTATCACGGGCGCTCGTTCGCCACCGTTGCGATCACCGGTAACCGTGGATGGTCACCTTCGGCCAACAGTCCCCTCAACGTCAGCTATGTGCAGTCCGGCTACAAGTACCGCAGCCCCTTCGGACATCTGCCGGACGGTGAGTTCATCACTGCTTGTGCGGACGACCTGCGCAACGTCATCGAGACCACCACGTCGGGCGACGTCGCATGCATGATCGCCGAGCCGATCCAGGGGGTTGGAGGCTTCGCAACCCCGCCCGATGGCTTCTTCACTCCGATGAAGGAGATCCTCGACGAGTACGGCATCCTGTTCGTCTCGGACGAGGTCCAGACCGCGTGGGGACGTACCGGTGATCATTACTGGGGCTTCCAGGCCCACGACATCACGCCCGACATCATCACTTTCGCCAAAGGGATCGGGAACGGGCTGACGATCGCCGGCGTCATCGCGCGCGGCGACATCATGGATTCGATCAAGGCGAACTCGATCTCGACCTTCGGTGGGAACCCGCTATCGACCGCCGGCGCGCTGGCGAACCTCAACTACATGCTCGATCACGATCTGCAGACCAACGCCAAGAAGATCGGCGAGCACCTCTTCGGACGTCTGCGCGAGTTCCAGGCTGGCAGCGAATCGTGGGCGACCTGCGCGGCAAGGGCTTGATGATCGGACTCGAGCTGTCGAGCCGGGAGGGACCAAGCCGGCCCCCGGTCTGGCCACCAAGGCGATGGAGGAGGCCAAGAAGCGCGGGCTCCTGATCGGCAAGGGCGGCCTCTACGGCAACACCCTACGCGTCAGCCCGCCGCTGTCGATCTCGATGGAAGAGGCCGACGACGGCTGCACGCGCCTGATCGAAGCGATCGAAGCAGTTCGTGAAACCGTCAATCACTGGATCGGGGGCCGGGAGCACGATGCTCCAGCCGACCGGCTGGGTGATGTCTACGATCCTGCCACCGGCGAGAGGACCGCGCAGGTAGCGTTCGCCGACGCCGCCGTGGTCGACCTCGCGGTACGGACCGCCCGGGAGGCGTACGGGGAGTGGCGGAACTCTTCGATGACGCAGAGGGTCAAGATCCTCTTCGCCTACCGCGCTCTGGTCGAAGAGCATCTCGATGACATCGCACGACTCATCTCCTCGGAACACGGCAAGGTCTTCTCCGATGCCCAGGGTGAGGTGAACCGTGGCCTCGAGGTCGTGGAGTTCGCCTGCGGGATCCCGCATCTGCTCAAGGGAGAGTTCTCCGAGAACGTTACCCGCGAGGTCGATTCGTATTCGATCCGTCAGCCGCTCGGAGTCGTGGCCGGGATCACGCCGTTCAACTTCCCGGCGATGGTCCCGATGTGGATGTACCCGATAGCGGTCGCCTGCGGGAACGCCTTCATCCTCAAGCCGTCCGAGAAGGATCCGTCCGCCGCGAACCTGATGGCCGAACTGTTCACCCGAGCGGGATTGCCCGACGGCGTCTTCCAGGTGGTTCACGGGGACAAGGTCGCGGTCGATGCGTTGCTGACGCATCCAGAGGTCGGCGCGATCAGCTCGGTCGGATCGACTCCGGTGGCGAAGTACATCTACGAAACGGCCGCGAGCCACGGGAAGCGCGTGCAGGCCCTCGGCGGCGCGAAGAACCACATGGTCGTCCTGCCCGATGCCGACATGGATCTTGCCGCGGATGCGGCGGTCTCCGCCGCCTACGGCTCGACCGGGCAGCGGTGCATGGCGATCTCGGCCGTGGTTGCCGTCGGAGATGCCGGAGACGCACTGCTGGAGGGGGTCAAGCGGCGCGTCGAGAAGCTCAAGGTCGGACGCTGCCGCCGACACCGATGCCGAGATGGGTCCACTCGTAACCGCCGAGGCACGCGACAAGGTCGCCTCCTACATCGAGACGGGACTGAACGAGGGGGCCGAGCTCGCGATCGACGGCCGCGACCTCAAGGTCGAGGGCTACGAGAACGGTTACTTCATCGGCCCGTGCTTCTTCGATTCGGTTACGCCCGGACATGACGATCTATCGCGACGAGATCTTCGGACCCGTCCTCATCATGGTGCGGACCGAGACCTATGAGGACGCGTTGCGGATCGTGAACGAGAACCCGTACGGCAATGGCACCGCGATCTTCACGAACGACGGAGGCGTTGCGCGGATGTTCCAGCACGACGTCGAGGTCGGAATGGTCGGCATCAACGTTCCGATCCCGGTGCCGATGGCGTTCTTCTCCTTCGGCGGATGGAAGGCATCGTTGTTCGGGGACAGCCACGTCCACGGCAAGGAGGGCGTGAACTTCTACACGCGGGGGAAGGTCGTGACCGCCCGATGGCCCGATCCGTCGCAGCGTGGCGTGAACCTGGGGTTCCCGCAGACGCACTGAGCAGACCCGGTACATTCCCCCGGTGACCGAATCTCGTGGGGCCATCGAGCGCTTCCACGTCGCGGAGTTGTCCCTGCTCGGGATCGCGATGGTGTGGGGCCTTACATTCCCGATGGTCCAGGACGCGATCGAGAGACTCCCGACCTTCACCTTCCTGGCCTATCGCTTCATCCCCGCGTCGCTGTTGGTGGCGGTCATCTTCCGCAAGCAGCTCGCGGCGCTTAGCCGAGCGGGATGGATCGCAGGACTCGGCATGGGGGTCTTCCTCACGACCGGCTACGCGTTCCAGACCCTCGGGCTCGACCGCACGACGTCGTCCAACGCGGGGTTCATCACCGGGTTGTTCGTCGTCCTCACTCCGATCTTCGGAGCGATCCTGCTACGACAGCGTGCCGGGGCGACGGCGTGGATCGCCGCGCTGATTTCCGCTCTCGGGCTGTGGCTTCTGTCGGGATCCAAGGGGGGTCTGAACACCGGCGACGCGATGATCCTGATCACCGCGTGCTCATTCGCCTTTCACATCCTCGTGACCGACAGAGCAGTGAAGGATTTCGATCCCGGTGCGTTACTCGCGGTGCAGCTGGGTGTCTGCGGCCTGCGTAGTCTGATCATCGCGGGAGGCGGGGGCGACATCGAGATGCCGGACGGAGGTCAGGTCTGGCTCGCTTTGGCGGTGACGGCGTTCGTCGCCAGCGCGCTCGGTTTCTTCGTCCAGACCTACGCCCAGCAACACGCGCCCCCGGCGCGCACCGCTCTGATCCTGGCTGCCGAACCCGCTTTCGCTGGGTTCTTCTCGTGGCTTCTGAAAGACGAGCGGCTCTCCGCCACCGGCTGGCTCGGCGCCGCCCTCATCCTGGGAGCGATCGTGGCCGTCGAAGCGATGCCGTATCTGAGGCCGACTCAACCTCTGCCGGAACGCTGACGAGGCGGAAATCCGGGGTCTGACCAGGGGTTATGGATATCGTCCGAACGGTCGGACGGACTATCCAGGAGGGCCAATGGCCGGCGCGAAGCGGGATCAGATCCTCGAGCGGGCGGTCGCGCTCGCCTCGGTCGAAGGGCTCGAGGGCCTCACGATCGGGCGCCTCGCAGCCGATCTCCGGATGAGCAAGTCCGGTCTCTTCGGCCATTTCGGATCCAAGGAGGATCTCCAGCTGGCCGCCGTTACGCGGGCGGCCGAGATCTTCGAGCAACGGGTGATCCGACCTGCGGCGAGCTCCGAGGCGGGTCTGGATCGCGCTCGCGCCTTGACCGAGAACTGGCTCGACTACCTGACGAACGCCTTCGAAGGCGGCTGCTTCTTCCACGCGGCATCTCTCGAGTTCGACGGCCGTCCCGGCAAGGTGAAGGACGAGCTCGTGAGACTGACGGGCCGCTGGTACGTGGTGCTCGAGGAGCAACTGAGACGCGCGATCACGCGCGGTCAACTGTCGTCGGACACCGATGCGACCCTGCTCGCCTTCGAGCTGCACGCGTTGCTCGGCGAAGCGAACTGGGCGTTCCGTTTGTTCGGACGGAACGAGGCCTTGACTCGCGCTCGGGTCCTTCTCAACTCGAAGCTGGCGCACGCCCATGGGGCCGGGGAGCGTCGCTCCGCCTGACTCTCAGCCGGTAGTCGTGGGTGGCCCTCGCCAGTCGTCCCAGTTGAGATGGAAGACGTCCGGGTTGATCCGATCGACGATCGCCGCAACCGACGACCCGGGGATCAACAGCGCCAGTTTCGACTGCTGCATCACGATCTTGTCGCTGGCCTCGTGGGGCGTCTCGCCTTCGATCTCGATACGGAAATCGATCTTCACCTGTGGGCGCTCGTTGATGAAGACCCCCGTGTCATTGGCTCGCAAGATGAAGGCTCTGGCGGGCCTGCCCTCTCCGGCTTCGACGCGCTGGCTCTGGACGAACCGGGTGGGGTTCCACTGAGCAAGTAGTCCAGTGATCAGGGTCCACCCTCCGCCGATCCCGTAGCCGACTTTGAGCCACGGCTCGAGTTCGATGGTGGCGTCCCCAAGTGGAGGCACCACGGCGAGGAGGACGAACCAGAGCCCGAGGACCGCATGGAGCTTGCCCCACATGGCGGACCTGCGGTGGGTGTCGCGATCGAAGCGTGGCCGATACGCGGTCTGCGCGCGATAGAGCGCGCGGATGAAGATGAACGTGTAGAAGGCGCCGGTCGCTCCGAGCGCGATGCGCCAGAAGTCACTCTCGAAGTCGGCTCCGCCGCCAGAGCCGCGGGCGGCGATGAAGAGGCCGGCTGCCCCCAGGAAGAGAGCGACCGCCACGTGGAGCCAGAATCCCCTCGGTGACCCGGTCGAGGCGGGAAGGTCCTCGTACTCCGGATCGGCGCCTCCGGGCCCCCTGAGCGATGGATCCATGCATCCCCCTGATCGAGCGGTCCGACCCGAACGAGCCTAGTCGCTGCTCGTATCGCTGGGCACCGGACGTGCAACTATCGAACATATGTTCTATAGTTGCCGGATGGCAGGAGATCGCCTTTTCGAACTGAGGAGACGCACCTTCGATACCCCGAACTTCCGGGGCATCGAGTTCATCGAGGTCGAGTCCAAGTCGATCATCAACCACGTCCCCGGCAACTACCTGCCGTTCAACTACACGATCAACCCCTACAGGGGATGCAGTCATGCCTGCAGTTACTGCCTCAGTGGTGAGACGCCGATCCTGATGGCCGACGGCCGAACCAAACGTATGGCCGACATCAAAGTTGGAGATCTGATCGTCGGTACGGAGAGGAAGGGCCAGTACCGTCGCTACGTAAACACTTGCGTCCTGGATCACTGGAAGACCGTCAAGCCCGCGCATCGTGTGGTTCTGGATGATGGAACGGCACTCGTCACGAGCGGCGATCACCGCTTCCTTAGTAACCGCGGGTGGAAATACGTGTCAGGTGTGGAGCAGGGAAGGGATCGCCGACCCCACATCACAACCAACGACCGGCTGCTAGGTCCTGGTCGGATAGTTGATGGGCCCAAGGGTGGAGACGACTACAAGCGTGGCTATCTGTGCGGGATGATCCGCGGCGACGGAACTCTCGGCACATACAACTACCCTCGCCCTGGTCGCACGGTCTTCGATGTTCACCGGTTCCGCTTAGCCCTTGTCGATTTCGAGGCCTTGGATCGTTCGCGCGGTTTCCTTTCTGACTTTGGGGTCGAGACCAAAGAGTTCCTCTTCCATGCAGGCACAGCCACTACTCGTGAAGCAAAAGCCATACGAACGCAGGCGCGGGATTCAGTTGAGGCGATCCGACAGTTGATCGAATGGCCACACTCAGCTGCTGCAGAGTGGGCTAAAGGATTCCTTGCTGGCATCTTTGATGCCGAAGGCAGCTGCTTGAAAGGCGTTTTTCGGATATCCAACTGTGACCCAGAGATCATTCAGTGGATCGTCTCCTGTCTCGAGAGGTTCGACTTTGGTTTTGCCTTAGAGCGCAATCGAGACGTGGAGATCGTTCGCCTGACCGGCGGGCTCGGGGAGAGGCTTCGATTCTTTCTGACCACGGATCCAGCGATCACTCGGAAGCGAACGTTCGAGGGTGCGGCCATCAAGAACAGCCCTCCGCGACGAGTGGAAAGCGTTGGGGCGCTGGGATTGGAGCTTCCCCTCTATGACATGACCACCGGGACCGGGGACTTCATCGCTGATGGCGTGATCTCGCACAACTGTTTCGCTCGGTCTACTCACACGTTCCTCGATATGGATGCGGGCAAGGACTTCGAGACGAAGATCGTCGTCAAGGTCAACGCCGCGGAGTTGCTGCACAAGGAGCTCCGGCGGAAGTCGTGGACCGGCGAGGGGATCGCGATGGGGACCGCGACCGATCCGTACCAGCGGGCCGAGGGCCGTTACCGGCTGATGCCGAAGATCATCAAGGAACTCACCGACGTCGGGAATCCGTTCTCGATCCTCACCAAGGGCACGTTCTGCTCCGCGATCTCGATCTGCTGGTCGAGGCGTCCGAGGTTACCGATGTGTCGACCGCGTATTCGATCGGGACGCTCGACGAAGAGGTCTGGCGCAAGAGCGAGCCGGGGACCCCGCATCCGCGGAAGCGGCTCGATGCGGTGGCGAAACTGAACGCGGCCGGGATCCCGTGTGGAGTACTAATGGCCCCTGTGCTCCCCGGGATCTCGGACTCGCCCGAACAGATGCGGGCGGTGGTTGAAGGAGCGCTCGACGCCGGCGCGACCAACGTGTCGCCGATCTTGTTGCACCTCCGGCCGAAGGTGAAGGAGGTCTACATGGACTGGTTGGGTGACAACTATCCCGACCTCGTTCCCCGTTACCAGGCGATGTACGGGGCCTCTGCCTATGCGTCGCGCGCCGATCGCAAGGCGTTCGGTGCCCAGGCGGGCGAGATCATCCGCGAGGCCGGGGGTGCGAGGCGTTCACCCGAGCCGAGGCCGGCCCGGTTCTCGCGTCGAGCTGCCGATTCGGCCGCACGTGCACGCAGGGAGCGCGCCGAACTGGCGAGCGAGCAGCTGACCCTTATCTAGATCAACTGCGGCGAGCGGAGACGCTCGATGCGCTCCTCGACCGGCGGGTGGGTCGAGAACAGACTCGCGAACTGAGCCTTGCGACCGGTGAAGGGGCTCACGATGTACGCCTGCTCCATCGCCGGGTTCACGTTCATGGGGACCTTCTTGGCCGAGGCGTGGAGCTTCTCGAGCGCCCGGGCGAGCGGTTCCCCGGACCCGGTCAGGCGGGCGCCTTCGCGATCCGCCTCGAACTCACGGGAGCGCGAGATCGCCATCTGGATCATCATCGCGGCGAGTGGTGCGAGGACCATCATGGCGATTAGTCCGAAGATGTTGTTGCCACCTTCGTCGTCCCGTCCTCCGCCGCCGAACATCGCACCCCACATCGCCATCCGGGCGATGAACGTGATGCCCATGGCAACGGCCGCGGCGACCGATCCGATGAGGATGTCCCGGTGCTTAACGTGCGCCAGTTCGTGGGCGATGACCCCTCGGAGTTCGTCCTCGGTGAGCACCTGCATGATCCCCTGGGTCACCGCGACGGCGGCCTTCTCCGGGTTGCGACCGGTGGCGAAGGCGTTCGGCTGAGCGTCGGGCGTGACGTAGAGCTTGGGCATCGGCAGGTTGGCTGCGGCTGTGAGCTCCCGGACCATCCGGTACAGCTCCGGGGCTTCGGCTTCGGTCACGGGCTGGGCGCGGGAGGCACGGATCGCGATCTTGTCGGAGAACCAGTAGGAACCCCCGACGAAGACGAGACCGATGGCTAGGCCGATGAAGGCCCCACTGCCACCACCGATCCCTCCACCGATCAGGATCAACAGTCCGCCGAGGGCGGCCAGCAAGGTATAGGTCTTCAGCGTGTTCTTCAGCATGGTCTCATTATCTTCTGTGGGCGCAGATAAGTTCTCCATAAGGGGGGTCGCTGTCGATCTCGAACTCGCGGAGAAGTTCACGATCGCCGTCGAGTCATGGGATGTAGCGAACAACGTCTTCGCGATCGTCTCCTACGGAGACCACTCCGGGGTCGGCGAGGTTTCTCCCGACGCGCGCTGGGGCGACTCGGCCGATTCGGTCCTCGCGGAGATCAACGCGGTCGATCTGAACCAGCTCGACATCACCGTTCGATCTCGAGGGTCTGTCACAACTCATGCCGGCCACCGCGGCCCGTTGCGCGGTTGACATCGCGATGCACGACCTCGCCGCGAGGATCGCCGGCGTGTCGGTGGCCGAGATGCTCGGACTACGGAGGACGGCCGATCCCGGAGACCTCGGTGACCGTGCCGATCGCCGATCTCGATGTGATGGTCGCCCGGGCGAAGAAGCTGGCGGACTATCCGGCGATGAAGCTGAAGGTCGGATTCGACGGTGACGTCGATGCGGTTCGTGCCATCCGTGAGGTGTACGACGGGCCGCATCCGGATCGACGCCAACGAGGGATGGACTGCGGACCAGGCGATCGAACGCCTCGATGCCCTGGCCGAACTCGACATCGAACTGTGCGAACAACCCGTGCCGAAAGGCGATTACGACGGTTGGAGCCGCGTGAAGGAGCGATCCTCGATCCCCATCTTTGCCGACGAGGATGCGGGAACCGCGGAGGACGTTGCGAAGCTGGCGGGGCGCGCCGACGGCGTGAATCTGAAGCTGCGCAAGGCCGGCGGGATCAGGGAGCTCGTGAAGGGCACCATCGCGGCGAGGGCGTTGGGGATGGGAGTGATGATTGGCTGCGATCTCGAATCCGGGATCGCGGCAACGGCGGGGGCCAGCGTCGCGTCCCTGTGCGACTTCGTCGACCTCGATGGACCGTTGTTGCTGGCCGCCGACCCCTATCCCGGCGTGACCTACGACGGTGCCCGGTTGACCCTGCCCGACGGTCCAGGGCTCGGAGTCGAGGGGGCTCCGGAGTGAAGCGCTCGTGGCTGGTTCTGGCCGACGGCTTCCTTCTCGAACGCAACGCTAAGACCGCGCACGGTGTACTCCACTACTCCCACGACGACATCGCCGGAGTGATCGATCGCGACCACGCGGGAAAGGACCTCCTCGAGGTCCTCCCCGAACTCGGTCGCTCGGCCCCCATCGTCGACTCGGTTGTCGAGGGAGTGGCGAACGGAGCTACCTCGTTGCTCCTCGGCGTTGCGACCCCCGGGGGATGGCTTCCGGGTCACTGGCGCGACTGGGTGAAGGAAGCGATCACGGCTCGGCTCGAGATCGTGAACGGACTTCATGGATTCCTGCGGGATGACGACGAGCTCGTCGCCCTTGCCTTGGAACATGACGTCCGGTTGTGGGACGTGCGGGATCCCCCTGCCGAGATCCCATTGTTCTCCGGCAAGAGCCTCGAAGTTCCGCAGCGAACCGTCCTGACCGTCGGGAGCGATTGTGCGGTGGGGAAGATGACGACCGCGCTCGAACTCGGAATCGCGGCCCAAGCCGCCGGCGTTGCCGCGGAGTTCGTCGCGACCGGGCAGACCGGGATCATGATCGCCGGGCGAGGGATCGCGGTTGACCGGGTGATCTCGGACTTCACCGCCGGCGCGGCTGAGAAGCTGGTGCTCGAGTCCGATCCCGCATCGGAGGTCCTCTTGGTCGAGGGTCAGGGGAGTCTGTGGCACCCGGCGTACTCGGGTGTGACACTCGGCCTCCTCCACGGCTCCGCACCCGAGGCACTCGTCTTCTGTCACCAGCCGAATCGCTCTCAGATCGAGGAGCCACCATTCACCAAGCTCCCGCCACTGATCGAGATGATCGAGACCTACGAGCATCTGGCGCGCTTCCTCCGGCCGGCAAAGGTCGCTTGCATCTCCATCAACACACGCGGTCTCGATCGCGATGTCGCCCGATGGGCGGTTAACGAGATCGAAGAGGAGACGGGTATCCCAACCGGGGACGTGTTCCACGGCGATGCCCCGAAGCTCTGGGCCGCGCTCTCCGAGCACCTGGGGCTCGGTCGCTAAGGCGTGGGATTCCTCGCGTCGTAGCGGGCGAACTGAGGCATCAGTAGAGCCATCACACCGACCCCCGCGATGCACAAGAAGCCACCGGAGACGACGGCGAATCCGATCGACGTGACCGAGGCGACCGCTCCGGCCTCCAGATCTCCGAGGCTAGGCCCACTGGCAACCACCGCCAGCTCGAGTCCGCTTAGCCGCCCTTGCATGTGCTTGGGCGCGGCGGTCTGCAGGATCGTGTGTCTGAAGATGGCGCTGACCTGATCGGCGGCTCCTGCGATCGCCAAGAAGACCAGACCTATCAGCAGTGTTCCGGACAGTCCGAAGCCAACGAGCGATCCGCCCCAGAAGAGAACGGCGATGTACACCGCGACACCCTGTCTTCGGATCCTTCCGGTCCATCCACTGCTGAGCGCGGCAAGCAGAGCCCCAACCGAAGGCGCGGCATAGAGGAACCCAACGATCTCGGGCCCGCCGCCGAACCTGTCCAACGCGAACGCCGGGAACAGAGCCGTCGGCATCCCGAAGACCATCGCGTTGATGTCGACGACGAATGATCCCTGGAGTACCTGGCGGCCTTTCAAGAAGCGGATCCCGTCGAGTACCGACCGGGCGCTCACCCGATCGGCATCCGCCAGCGGAGGGATCGGTGCGATCAAGAAGATGCACACGATCGACACGAGGTAGGTAAGCATGTCGAGCCCGTAGGTCCACGGCAGCCCGATAACCGCGATCAACGTTCCCGCGATCATCGGTCCGGCAACCGCACCCAGGTTCTGCACCGACCCGGTCAGCGCGGCGGCCGCGACGATCTGCTCGCGAGGGAGCAGGTGAGGGGTAGCGGATCGGAGCGCCGGAGCACCCATCGCGTAGAGCCCCGCATTGGCGGAGGCCAGCGCGTAGAGGACCCATACCTTCGGGTTGGCGCCGGAGGCATGCAGGGCGAGGATCACCGAAGTTGAGTGCCAGGAGAGTGTCGGTGATCAAGAGCAGCTTTCGCCGGTCGACCGCGTCGGCAACCGCTCCACCGACGAGTGAGAGGAACAACAGCGGAACCAGCTCGAACAGGGCGGTGAGCCCAACCGCGAGTGTCGAGCCGGTGATCCGGTACACCTGGTACGGGATCGCCACGAAAGTGAGCTGGGTCCCGATGTACGAGACGCCGGATCCGATCCATAAGAGCCGGTAGTCACGCGACGTCCTGAGCGGCGTGAGATCCATCGCCACCCCGCGCAGCCGGTGGTACCAGCGCGGGCGCTCGGGGAAGGGCGGATGGGGCTCTAGGGGATTGTCGTCCACATGATGAACCCTATGAAGCGAGAGCGGGCCCCCGCGTGTCGGCGCGATGACAGTCTTCCAGATCACCCCTGTCGTAACCTCACGATTCGGGCCGCTCCTTCGTTTCATAGGTAGAGAGCGGCTGAGCCGGAGTTCTAGGAGGTTCCACCTTCCTTCCTTCGGACTTTCGCGGGTAAGGAATCGTTCGACGATCAGAAGGGGTTCAGTCTTCTATGGCCACGAGGAATGGAACGGAGCAAGACGCCCCCAACTGGCTCGTGTGGGCCGCCCTCTGGACGGTCTACATCGTCTGGGGCTCCACTTACCTCGCCATCCGGGTCACGGTAGAGACCCTGCCCCCGCTCCTCACCGGCGGTGTGCGCTTCTTGATCGCCGGAGTGATCGTCTTGGCCGTTATCCGTATCAGGAAAGGTCGTGACGCGGTCCGGATCAGCCGGCCTGAACTGCTCTCCTGTATTGCGATCGGTGGAGGTTTGCTCATGGGCGGCAACGGGCTCGTGATCCTCGCCGAGCGGACAGTTCCCTCGAGCCTCGCGGCGCTTCTCATCGCAACGGTTCCGTTGTGGGTCATCCTTCTTCGTTTCGTCTCCGGCGACCGCGTCGCGGGAGGCACCCTGATCGGTGTTGCCGTTGGTTTCATCGGCGTCGCGATCCTGATCCTTCCGGGGGATCGTCCCGAGGGGGCGACCCTGTACGGCCTCGGCACCTGTGTCCTTGCCGCCTTGATCTGGGCGATCAGCTCATTCATGTCGCCGCGCGTCCAACTACCGCGCGATCCATTCCTCTCCACCGGTATGCAGATGCTCTGCGGATCGGCCTGGCTGTTCTTCTTCGGATTAGTGGGCGGCGAGGCCTCGGGGATCGACGTCGGCTCTTTCTCGGGCCGATCGTTGTTCGCGCTCGGCTACCTCGTCGTGTTCGGCTCGCTGTTCGCATTCACCGCGTACGTGTGGCTCCTGCAGAACGCTCCGATCTCGAAGGTCGCGACCTACGCCTATGTGAACCCCGTGATCGCCTTGGTCCTTGGGTGGCTGATCCTCTCCGAGGAGATGAACCCATCGATGCTCATCGGTGCCTTCGTGATCGTGGCATCGGTCGCCTTCATCGTGACTTTGGAAGGGCGAGCCAAGCGGATCCAAGCAGCATCGGACGCAGCCTCCGTGCTGGCCGCCGAATCCACGTAGGTCTCGCGCAACCCCGGGGGTTGTGTAAGCGTCTTTCTTAGTGTGAGCCACTCTTCCGATCGAGACGCGAGCTTCTCGGCGTTCTTCTCTGCCCACGCCGAGGAGATACGCCGCCTGGGCGTGTTCCTCACCGGCGACGCCGAGCAGGGTCGCGATCTCGCCCAGGAGGCGCTGGTGCGTACCTATCGCCACTGGTCCCGCATCAAGGGCGGCGACCCCGCGCCGTACGCCAAGCGGATCCTCGTGAATCTGGTCAGGAGCGCCCATCGCCGCAAGGCGGTCGCCCTGCGACACGAGGAGCGCACCCCATCCGATCCGGGG
The DNA here is from genome assembly GCA_963826105.1 of uncultured Actinomycetes bacterium. Taxonomy (GTDB): domain Bacteria; phylum Actinomycetota; class CADDZG01; order CADDZG01; family WHSQ01; genus WHTI01. The sequence goes on from CAWGWA010000001.1 coordinate 165,518, forward strand.
ATCCAGCATTCGGCGGCCGGCAAGGTGGACGACTGGCTCGTGGTGAGGGACGCACTGCGCGAGCTATCACCCGTACGCAGAGCCGCGATCGTCATGAGGTACTACGAGGACATGAGCGAAGCGGACATCGCTCGTGTCCTCGACCGTCCGGTGAACACGATCAAGTCGGACATCCATCGGGGATTGAAGAGGCTTCGGCCCCTTCTCGAGCAGGCGGTGAGGACATGACCTTCGACACACAACTCAAGGACCGGCTCGATTCGGCGGCGGCGAGCATGCCGGGCGAGCCACTCGACCTCATGACGACCCTGACGGTGGCGCGCCGCTCGCGTCGGAACTACCGAATGGTCGCGGCGATCGCTGCCGCCGCGGTTCTCGTGGCCGGTGGGGTCACCGCGGCCGTGACCATCGGGGGTCCGGAGCCGCGCGAGGGCCAGCCCGTGATCGGTCCGGAGCCGCGCGTGTCACAGGCCGAGGCGTTCGATGCGGTCGCCGACTTCCTGTCCGCCATCAATCTGCCGGCCGGACAGAAGACCCAGGCGATGTGGGACATGCTTAGCCCGGTCTCGCAGGCCTACTTCGAAAATGACATCGCCAACTTCGATCCGGTGTCGCTGAACGGGGAGACCCTCGGCGCGTACGACTTCGCGACCGAGCGGAACATGCATCTGTTCTTCCTCGAGCAGACCGAGACTCTCGGCGTCGTTACCATTACTGGCAACGTCACCCGTGAAGGGTTCACGGAGCAGGATGGTTTCGTCGCTTCCGATCCGCGTCGTCGACGGCGACGTCAAGATCGAGCTCTTCTCAGAAGCTCCTTATCCCGCGGCCGTAGTGCCCGACATCGGTGCCATGGTCATGCAGACCCTCCCGCGCGATGCGACGTTCTCCGTCGACGTTCCGAGTGAACCACGAGAGGTGCGGATCATCGTGTGGAAGTGGGGCTCGCCGACGGCTATGAACTCTGGAACCGCGACCGGTGATGGCTCGGTGTGGTCGTGGACCCCGGACGCGCCGCTCGCGCCGGGGACCTACGTGGTGACGTTCGCGGTGATCTCGAAGTCGGGAGAACTGGCGACGGCCGCGGAGCCGTTCGTCGTTGAGTAGCTAGAGACCGGGGCGACCGGCTCCGACGTAATCGGAGCGGTCCATCGTTACGACGCGGACGTACTCACCCGTGTAAGGCGCTTCGACCATCTGGCCGTCGCCGATGTACATGCCGACGTGATGGATCGGGGAGCCGAAGAAGACGAGATCGCCCGGCTCGAGGTCGGAGCGATCGACCCGCGGGGTAGCCGCGTACTGGGCCCCCGAGTTGTGGGGAAGCCCGACCCCGGCTTGGGCCCAGGCCCACATCGTGAGGCCGCTGCAGTCGTACGAATCGGGCCCGGCTGCGGCGTAGACGTAGGGCTTCCCGATCTGCGACAGCGCCGCGTCCACGGCCTTCTGGGCGTGCGGGCTCGATGCGTGGACGGTGGGGATGTGGCCGGGGGCAGGAAGGCTCGGAGTGGCTGCGGCCGCCGCGTCGCGTCGCCGTTGCCGGGCTTCGGCGCGCTCGATCTTCTCGTTGAGCTCGTCGATCTCTCCCTGCTGCGACGCGATCTTCTCTTCGATCTGGGCCTTGAGTTCGAGGACCTCCTCGCGCGCCCGGGCCGCGGTGTTCTTCTGCTTCTCTAGTCGTTCGAGTTCGGTGTTGAGTTCGCTAGTCGCGACATCGAGCAGCTCGAAGACGCGCGTTCGGGCTTCTTGAGAGGTCTGGAGGTATTGGATGCTGGTGTCCATCTCCGCGAGCGAGTCCGATGACAAGATCGCTTCCAGGGAACCGGTGGCGCCACCCGACTTGTAGAGCTGCACCGCGATCGCGCTGGCGTCGTCGTGCGTGGTGTTCCTGCGCTTCTCGAGAGTGGCGACCTTATCGGCGGTCTCGGCGATCTGACCTTGGAGGCTCTCGTATTCGGCGTTAACCAGGTTGTATTCCTCGACCACGATCTCGAAGTCCTTCTCGAGTTCCATCAGGCGCTCCCGCGCGCGATCGAGTTCCGCTTGGCTCGGTGCGGCATTCGAGGTGGAGAGTCCGGCGACCGCCAAGCACGCGACGAGACACGCGGCGACGACCGCGCGGAAAGACTTTTTCGGCACTGTGATTGTGTTCATGGGGCCTCATCCATATCAGGCATCGGGCGATACTTTGCGATTCCTCCACCACCACAGGCCCGCAAGGGCGAGGATCGCGGCCGCATATAGGGCCCCGTCGTTAACCGATACTTCCGGCCTCCGCAGGTGGAATCGATCCTTCAACGAGACCGGGTCGCGGAACACCTCCACGCTCCAGCCTCGTTCTTCTGCGACGCGTCGGAGTTCCTTGTCGGCGTTGACCGGTCTCGGATTGCCGACACTCTCGAGCATCGGCAGATCGGTGATCGAGTCTGTATACGCAAACGACGCATCGAGGTCGATGTCCAACTCCTTGGCCAGCGCCGTTATGGCTTCGACCTTGAACTCCCCGTACGCGTAGAAGTCGAGCTCCCCGGTGTACTTGCCATCGACGATCGTGGGGAGCGTCGCGATCCACCGGTCGGCGCGCAACATGTCTGCAAGCGGGGCGACGATCTCCTCCGGTGATGACGAGACGATGCAGATCAGTCGTCCCGCGGCCCGATGGTCGTGCATCAACTCGAGCGCCTCGGCATAGATCAACGGAGAGATGACTTCCTCGAGTACCTCGGTGACGACCGCGCGTACCTTGTCGGCCTCCCATCCGGCGGTGAGCTTGGCGCTCTCCTCGCGGATCTTCTCCATCTTGTTCTCGTCCGCGCCCATCAACTGGAAGACGAGCTGCGCGTACATCGACTTGAGCAGCGTCCCGCGTTGGATCAACCCTTCGCGCAGGAAGGAACGGCTCAGAGCCAGAGGACTCGAGCGGGCGATGATCGTCTTGTCGAGGTCGAAGAACGCTGCTTCCATCGGCTGCATTGTCGCGCTCTTGTGTCGTGGGTCACAGGAGGCACGCCTGAAGCGCTCCATCATCGGGTTATGGGTGCCGTCCGCGTAGCGCTCGTTTGCTCCGAGTCGTCCCTCCGACTCGAGCTCGCCCGTGCCTTCGACGATGCTCCCGGTGAATGGCGGGTGGACCTCTACGACCAAGTTCCGGAGAGTGCAGACGTTGTGGTCGGGACTGATCCAGGGCCGGAGTATCGACGTCGTTTTCGATCCGTCAAACCCGGCCGACGTCATCTCGGCTGTCCGAGTGCGGCTGAAGCCCGATGGCAGAGCGATCATCGTGACCTCGGCATGTGGTGGGACAGGGGTTACGACCGTTGCGATCCACCTGGCTTCGGCGCTTTCGTCGGGTTCGGTTCCGTCGTGCTACCTGGATGTCGATCCAAACCTTGGTGGAGCCGCCCGGCTCGGAATGCCCGAGGACGTTCGTACCTTCGATCCCGCCGATCGGCTCCTCACCGTCCCGCACTCAGGCGGCTTCAGAGCGATCTTCGCCCCGGACCATCCCAAGGCCGCGATCGCGGGGCGCTCGAGGACGTTCCCGACAACGGTCGATCGATGCTTCCCCTGGCAAACATCGAAACCCTCCTCGATCCACGCACCCGAGTGGTGGTCGTCGTTCCTCCGACCGTTCCCGGAGCTACGCGCACGAGCGCTCTTCCTTGAGCGCCACGGATCGGGGGCCTGGGTGATCGTCGGCAATCGCATCGGACCCGGTGGCGAGACCTCTCGGACGGAATTGTCCAGGATCCTGGGTCGCAGGTACGACGTGATGCTGCCGTGCTCCGCACTCCTTCGCGACCGTGAGGACGTCGGTGCGCTCCTCACGACTCCACTCTCACGTTGGAAGCGTGCCTTCGATCGGCTGGCAGAGTGGCTTACGCGATGGATGACGACCTCCTCGAGCTCGTTGCCGATCGGGTTGACCTGGTGGAACTCGACCCGGCTGCAAGACGGCTCGCGCTGCGCTCACTTATCACCGAGCGGGGTGATGGTCCGGTGGGCGACAACGTACGTACGTTGGCCGATCACATCGATGGTTACGGACCACTCGGCGACCTGATGCGCGCCGCGGACGTTACCGATGTGCTTATCAACGGCGCGGATGAGGTTTGGGTCGAGCGCTCCGGCCGACTGGAACGAACCAACGTGTCTTTCGAGGGACCCGATGACCTGCTCAGCTACATCCACCGCTGGATCTCCTCGTCCGGCGGCCGCATCGACGCGTCGCGTCCCATCGCGGACGGACGGATGCCGGATGGCGCTCGAGTTCATGCCGTGCTCCCTCCACTCGCGCCAAACGGCCCGATGGTGTCCATCCGACGCTGGCCTACGGAGAGGCCCGACCTCGATGTCCTCACCGAGTGGGGACTGCTCGACGACCGCGTCCAAGGATCGTCTGATCGATGCGGTCGCCGCGAGGAACTCGATCGTGATCAGCGGGGGAACCGGCAGCGGAAAGACCACTCTTCTCAATGCCCTGATCGGTCACGCCGATCCCAGCGAGCGGATCGTCACGGTCGAGGAGACCCCAGAGCTGGTGCCGCGTCATCCGCACGTCGCGTCGCTCCTCACACGCCCCGAGAATGTTGAAGGCAAGGGGGCGATCGAATCGGCCGAGCTCCTCAAGGCGGCTCTGCGTATGCGACCCGATCGCATCGTTGTGGGAGAGGTTCGTGGTCGAGAGGCTTTCTATGCCCTCGCCGCGATGGCGACGGGACATGAAGGCTCGATGATGACCGTCCACGCACGCTCTGCCCGGGACGTCCCCGATCGTCTGGTCGCTCTCGCCATCCAAGAGAGGACCGCTGCCTCAGAGGATTCGCTCCGCCGAAGCATCGTTGCCGCATTCGATCTCTACGTGCACCTCGAGCGACGCGGGGGCCGGCGCCAAGTCGCTTCGATCACAGGTCATGGGTGAGGACCCTCGCGCGTCTGCCGTGCGAGGCCTCGCCGCTCTCTTGCGATCGGGGATGGATCCCGTAACCGCCCTTCAACGCTGGCCCTGCGAGGCTCCCGTAGAGGTTCGAGTCGAGGTGGCGGCCACCGCCGCACGTGTTGCGCTCGGTTGTTCCGTCGAGCATGCCCTGGCACCAGTTGAGGCCGCGTGGGGATCCGATGGCCGTTCCCTCGCGTCCTGCTTCCTCGCGTCGATGGCGGGCGGCAGCAACCTCGCGGCGATGCTCGATGATCTCGCCGCATCGATCAACGGATCGAGTGGGAGGCGGCGCATCGCTCGGGCCGCGGCGGCCGGTGCCTCCCTCTCCGGGCGACTGATCCTGGCCGTCCCGATCCTGCTGCTCGTGGCCGGAGGCGTAACGCGCGGAGGGATCGATGCGGGGGATCTCGGCGGCCTCTTGCTGGGCGGTGTGCTCGGGGGCCCTGGGGTCTTTCTGGATCGTCCGTCTCACGCCCACGTCTCTCCCCGACGACGAGCTTGCCGCCGCGTGCGACATCATGAGGAGGTCGCTCGAGGCCGGTGCCTCTATCCGAGAGTCCATATCCGTAGCCGCGATCCAGGCGCCGGACGGCCTCAGGGGCGAACTCGAGAGGGCATCCACGTTGATCGAACTCGGTTTCTCGCCGCGCCGGGCGCTCGAGCGTGCCGGTCTTCCGGAGCTGTCGGATCGGCTCGGTGACGCCATCACTCTCGGGATCCCAGTGTCCCACTCGCTTCATTCTCTTGCGCGGTTCCGGAGATCGGAAGCAGCTCTCGAGTTCGAGACTCGCCTTCGTCGTGCTCCCGTACTGATGGCGCTTCCGCTCTCCTTGTGCCTGCTGCCGTCCTTCTTCCTTATCGGATTCGCACCATTGCTCAAGGCGTTGTAACGCCCGGTATGCGCGATGGTTACCGCATGGCGGTCAGACGCTTCCTCGCGATCATCGTGCTCGGCATCTTCGCGGCCGCCTGCAATGGTTCCGAGGGGCCTGCAGAGACCTCGGGCTCCTCGAGCTCGGGTTTGACGGGTTCACCGTCGCCCACAGCCACTTTCGGACAACGCGCCGCGGCTCTCATCGATACCGAAGAGGGCTCGGTTCTTTTCGAGGTCGAGATGGCTCGCACGGATGAGGAGAAGGAGATCGGCCTCATGGGCAGAGAGTCACTGCCGGAGGATCGCGGGATGGCGTTCGTGTTCTTTCAACCCACGACGGGTGGGTTCTGGATGAAGGACACCCTTATCCCGCTGTCGATCGCGTTCATCGGGAGCGACGGCATCATCCAAGAGATCATGGACATGGAGCCGTGCGTCGAGGAGAACTGCCCCATATACACACCGGCCGAGCCCTACGCTCTAGCTCTCGAGGTCAATAGGGGTGCGTTCGATCGCGCCGGGGTTGACCCCGGAGACCGCGTGACGATCTCCTTCTGATCGTGACGGGCGTCACAGACGGCTCCCGTTCCATGACGTGAGATCGACTCAGTGCCGGCGCGTGCCGGCTCCGAGTTAGGAGGTCTCCGTGGAACGCCTTCGTTCGATCCTTCTCTCCGAGAAGGGCCAGACAACCACCGAGTACGTGACCACCCTTCTGGTGGTCGTGGTCATCGCCGGCGCGCTGGCGGCATTCGTGAAGAGCGGAGGTCTCGATGGCCTCTTCGAGTCGATCGTTCAGGACGTCATCAAGGGCGCGCAAGGCTGATCGTGCGACTTCGCCGGGAGCGAGGTCAGGCAACCGTCGAGCTTGTCCTAGCGCTCCCCATACTCGCGGTGGTCATCATGGCGTTCGTCGAAGCAGCCATGATCGGAGCAGACCAGGTTCGTGTGTCGCATGCGGCGCGGGAGGGGGCCCGGATGGCAGCCGTCGACCCCGACGTTGCGGCGGTCGATAGCGCGGTGGAGGCCAGCGGACTTGTTGGTGCCGAGGTCGAGGTAACGCCCGCGGCGGCTGAGAGGCGTTTGGGTGGTCCGGTCACCGTGTCGGTTACGTATCACCCAAAGGCGCACGTGCCTCTGATCGGTGATCTCTTCACGATCCTCACGCTCTATGGGGAGGCGACCATGCGGGTCGAGCAGCCGTGAGTGTCCTGTCGCTGATGGTTACCTTGATCATGTTGGTAGTCACGGGCGCCTACGTCACCGAGGTGACCGAGGCGGCGTCGGTCAGGGCGCGTGCTCAGACGGCAGCCGACTCAGCGGCTCTTGCGGCCGCCGCCGAAGCCGCTCCCTATGGGGATTCCAGTCCGTATTCCGCGGCGCTTCGTTTCGCCCGCTTCAACGACGGTGAGTTGACGGATTGCATCTGCCATCCCGGAGCGCTTGCCGTGCAGGTCGAAGTGACCATCGAGGGCGTCACCGCCTCGGCGCGTGCGGTCATCGATCCGAGCCGGTTCATGCCGGCGGCGCCCGGTGGCTTGGATCCCAGGCTGCAGGCTGCAGTGGACGAGTTGCTGGCCGCGGGCGGCGGTCGGATCTGGCTTGGGTCCGGGTACCGGACCCCCGAACGACAGGTCGAGCTTTGGGAGGACGCTTTAGCGCGCTACGGCGACGCGGAGCTGGCCGACGATTGGGTCGCCCGCCCCGGCACATCGATGCACGAACGCGGGTTGGCTGTTGATCTTGGAGGGGATACTGAGTACGCGTGGAATCTGGTTCAGGAACGTGGATTGCCGCTGGTGCGACCGATGTCGTGGGAACCGTGGCATTTCGAGTTGGCCCGTCCGTAGGGGATGAATCGGTAAGATGCGCCGGCCGGATGCTGCAGGATCAGGCCCTGGAACGGGGGAGAAAAGTTGCACGAATCGCACGACCATCTCGCGGAGAGACTGCAGGACGAGATCCAGTCTCTCGAGATCGCGTTCCATGAGGCTTATTGGGATTCGCAGATCGAGGCGACCGACGCCAACGAACGGCGTCGCTCAGAGTTAGAGCTCGAGCTTCGTCGAGTAAAGGGGGATGCCGCGAACCTGGCGGCGGTCGAAGATGCATTGGCTTCAGATATCCATAACGCGACGGTTCATCGGATGCTGACGGTTCTGAGACTCTCCTTGATGGGCAACCGGATGGATGAGGATCGGCGGGCCGAGATCGTGTCGATTTCGAGCGCCGTAGAGAGTGAATTCGCCAATCACCGTCCGGAGATCCACGGGAAGCGCGTTACAGACAACGACATCGAGACCATCCTCAGGACCTCCGACGATCACGGCCTACGCCAGAGTGCCTGGGAGGCGTCCAAGGAGGTCGGCGAGGTGGTCGCCGACCGAGTACGCGAGCTAGCCCGTCTCCGTAACCAGGCTGCGCTCGATCTCGGACGCTCCGATCACTACAGCTTCGCCCTCGAACTCCAGGAGATGGACGAGCGGTGGCTGTTCGGTGTGCTCGACGAGGTGGAGCGCCTGACCGACGAGCCGTTCCGGCGGTGGAAGGCGAACCTTGACGGCGAGCTGACCCGTCGTTTCGGAACCGACGATCTGTATCCATGGCATTACGCCGATCCGTTCTTCCAGCAGCTGCCCCTGGACGGACGCGTGTCGGTCGATGACGAGCTGGCCGACAGCGATCCTGCCGACCTGGCGCGCAGGACCTTCGACGCCTGGGGGATCGACATCTCTGGGGTTATCGAAGGCAGCGACCTCTATCCGCGGGAGGGGAAGTGCCAGCATGCGTTCTGCCTCGATGTGGATCGCAGTGCCAAGAACGTTCGGATCCTTGCCAACATCGTTCCGGGAGAGCGCTGGACCGAGGTGATGCTGCACGAATCTGGGCACGCTGCTTACGACGTCTCGGTCGATCCCGACCTTCCGTACGTGTTGCGCCGAGCGACGCACACCTTCACCACCGAGGCGATGGCGATCCTTACCGGCCGTCTCGTCCGTGACCCGGAATGGCTCAAGACCATCCGCGGTCTGCCCGCCTCCCATGTCGAAGCGGTCGCCGACGGCCTCGCAAGCGCGAACGGCGCTCAGATGCTGCTGTTCGCTCGCTGGGCACTCGTCATGACTCATTTCGAACGGGCGATGTATGCAGACCCCGAATCCGATCTGAACTCGTTGTGGTGGGAGTTGGTCGAACGGTTCCAACTTCTCAAGCGACCTCCCGACCGCGACGCTCCCGATTGGGCAGCCAAGATCCATGTGGCCGTGGCGCCGGTCTACTACCACAACTACCTTCTGGGCGAGATCCTTGCGTCACAGCTCGAAGACACCGCGCGCCACCAGGCCGGTGGTCTCGTCGGTGTTCCGGAAGCCGGCGCCCTATTGGTGGATCGCGTCTTTCGCCCCGGCGCCTTACTGCGGTGGGATGCCTTGGTAGAAGCCACAACCGGTGGAGAACTCGATCCTCGCCCGTTTGTCGCCACGGCCGCGGGGTGACCGCTTCTATCTCTACGTATCGACGGTTCGACGAGGGGCCCACAAACTGTGCCTCGTGAACCTGTCTAAGGACGTCCTATAAGCACGGTCGCCGCCCTCGGTCGGCGTCTGAAAACCACTGAGAGAGCCATCGCGGTCATCCGGATAGCGGTCGTCCTCTTCAACATCGTCACCTTCGTGTGGCTTTCTCCGTTCGAGGAGAGGCTCGATCTAGCGCGCCTGATCATCGTCCTGGCGCCGGCGTATGCGTTCGTGACCTTCCTTCTTGCCGCGCGCACGGACGAAAGCATCGAGAAGGGTGACATCCGCAGGATCATGAGGTTGTCGCTTGTCAGCACGGTCAGCGACTTGGTGTTGATCGCGGTGTGGATCTACGCGACCGGTGGCCCGACCTCGCCGTACTTCCTGCTGTACCACGCAAGCGTTGCCGCATCCGTTGGACGCTTCGGCATGGCGATGGGCGTCGTTTCG
>CAWGWA010000002.1:0-113777 GCA_963826105.1 uncultured Actinomycetes bacterium
GCCTCTTCAGCGGCGAGTACGACGCCGGCGGCGCCGTCGTCACCGTCCACGCCGGCGCCGGCGGCACCGAATCCCAGGACTGGGCCGAGATGCTGCTGCGCATGTACCTGCGCTGGGCCGAGCGGCGCGGCTTCGACGTCGAGATGCCGAGCCTCAGCCGGGCGAGGAGGCCGGCATCAAGTCCGCGACCTTCAACATCCGCGGCGAGAACGCCTACGGGTTCCTCAGGCGAGACGCGGCGTCCACCGCCTGGTGCGCATCTCGCCCTTCGACTCCGCCAACGCGCCGCCACACCAGCTTCGCCCAGCGTCGACGTCGTGCCGCAAATCGAGGACGACATCGAGGTCGACATCACGAGACGACCTACGGATCGACACCTACCGCGCCTGCGGCGCCGGCGGCCAGCACGTCAACAAGACCGACTCGGCCGTGCGGATCACCCACTTGCCGACCGGCATCGTCGTCCAGTGCCAGAACGAGCGCTCGCAGACCCAGAACAAGGCGGTCGGCGATGCAGCTGCTGCGCTCGAAGCTGATCGAGCTGGAGGAGCGCAAACGCGCCGAAGAGCTGGCGAAGGCGCGCGGCGAGGTCAAAGACGTCGCCTGGGGCTCGCAGATCCGCAGCTACGTGCTGCACCCGTACACGATGGTGAAGGACCACCGCACCGAGCACGAGGTCGGCGACGTCTAGGGCGTGCTCGACGGCGACCTCGACGAGTTCGTCCGCGATTATCTGAACAAGACCGCCGCCGCGTCGGCCGGCTAGATGGCCTCGCTGGTCCGCGTCGAGCGGCCCGTCGCCGCGGCAGCGCCCGCCGGCCTGCTCGTGCTCCACCACGGCCGTGGCACCGACGAGCGGACCTGCTCGGCCTCGCCGACCGCCTCGACCCCGAGCGCCGGTTGCGGTCATCTCGGCTCGCGGCCCACTCCAACTGCCCGGCTCGCCGGGCTTCCACTGGTACCTGGTGCCGCGGGTCGGCCATCCCGACCGCGAGACTTTCGAGGCCGCGCGTGCCGCGCTGGCGGAGCTCCACGACGAGCTCTGGGAGGAGACCGGGGTCGGGCCCGAGCGCACCGTGCTCGGCGGCTTCTCGATGGGGACGGTGATGAGCTACGCGATGGGCTTGGGCGGCGACCGGCCGGCGGTCGCCGGCATCCTCGGCTTCAGCGGCTTCGTGCCGAGCGTCGACGGCTGGCAGCCGTCGCTCGCCGACCGCACCGGGACCCGGGCCTTCATCGCCCACGGCAGCGCCGACCCGGTGATCGGCATCGGGTTCGGGCGCGAAGCGCGGGACCTGCTCGAGGGTGCCGGGTGGCGGTCGACTACCGCGAGGCCGACTTCGGCCACTGGATCGAGCCCGCCCACGTCGCCGAAGCGGCGGCCTGGCTCACGACAACGCTGCCGGGCTAGTCGGTCCAGACCCGCCCCCGGCCAAGCGCCTTGTGGGCGTCGAGGCTGCTGGGCGAGGCGATCTTGCCGCAGAAGCCGGGAGAGTTGGCCGGCTTCACGGCGATATCGAACTCCTGGGCGGCGAGGGCGCGTTCGGCCTCGGCGTCGGACAGGCTGGCGGTCAGCTTGATCGTGCCCTTCTTGCCGAAGTGCTTGGTCGTCTTGCCGAGCTCGAGGTCCTTTGTGGCCGCGGAGCTGTAGGCGATGGCGACCGTGGCGGGCGTCCAGTCCTTGTACTGGAGCGAGAGGTGCACGGCGTCGCCGGCCGCCGTGGTGGAGACGGTTGCAGCGGTCGAGCGCACCAGGGCGCGATTCCGGCGCTTCGCCGGCTTCGGCGAGGTCGGCTTCGTCTTCTTCTTCGCGATTCGTTTTCGAGGTTCGCCTTCGGCGATCTCTTCCTGGGCTTCGGCCGCGCATTCGGCGGCGTTGGCTGGGCCTTCTTCGGTTTCGAAGACTTCGTCGCCTTCTTCGTCGATGACGAGGGCGCTGGGCAGGGCCGTGAAGGGGGTGCGGGGCGCGGGCGTCGCCGCGGCGGCGGGAGAGGCGCCGCTGCTCGCCAGCAGGGCGACGACGGCGAGGGCGCCGGCCCAGAGACTCAGATAGGTCCGCATGGAGGGCATGGGGAGTCAATCGACCCCCCTATGACCCTCTTGAGCTGCCGCGCCGCGACTAGACGTTTCGTCGATGCCGAGCCCTGGACGGCGGGCGGGTGCCTATCCGGCGGAGCGCTCGCGGGCGCCCTCGAGCTCGAGCAGGCCCTCCTTCATCGGCAGGCCGCCGGCGTAGCCGCCGAGGCTGCCGTCGCTGCGCAGCACGCGATGGCAGGGGACGACGAGCGGGATCGGGTTGCGGGCGCACGCCGAGCCCGCGGCCCGGACCGCGCGCTCGTTGCCGGCGCCGCGGGCCAGCTCGGTGTAGGTGCGGGTCTCGCCGTAGGGGATCGCGACCATTCCCTGCGGGCCCGGAGATGGAAGCCGCGGCTGAGCTGCCAGTCGATCGGCAGGTCGAAGCGGTCGAGCTTGCCGGCGAAATAGCGGTCGAGCTCACGGCGCTCCTCGTCGAGCGCCGCCGGCGACTCCAGGATCCGCGGCGAGACCCGTGCCGCGAGATCGATGAGCAGCACCTCGGCGTCCTCGCCCGGCAGGCCGACGCGGACGAGGCCGCGTGGCGTGCGGGCCAGGAGCAGCGGCCCGAACGGCGAATCGACGGTCGCGTAGGCGACGTCGAGCAGGCCCTCGGCGGTGGCGATCTCGGTGACTCGCGCGGTCCGCCGGTCGCGCTTGGCTCCCCGCTTCGCCTTCGCTCGGGTTTTGCCCGCCTCGTGGTTTTCGTCTTCGTCGTCATGCCAGCTCCTTTCGCAATCGTTTGAGTCCCTCGTGCAGGCTGCGGCGCGCCGCCTCCGGCGAGCAGCCGAGCGCCGCCGCGATCTCGGCGTGGGGGAGGTCGTTGGCGTAGCGCAGGGTCACCGCGGCCCGCTGCTTCGGCGGCAGCGCCCCGACCGCGGCCCAGACGTCCTCGGCGGGCGTCTCGGGTCGCGTCGAGCGCCTCGACCTCGATCTCGGCGACCGGAACCGGCCGCCGGCCGCGGGCGCGGTGGTGGTCGATCGCCTTGCGCTGCGCGATCGTGATCAGCCAGCCCCGCAGGTTGGCGTCGTCCTCCAGCCCCGGGTAGGCCCGCAGCGCCGCCAGGAAGGTCTCCTGGAACGCGTCTTCGGCACCGTCGCGCCCGACCGCCCCCCGCAGCACCGCCATCACCGTGGCGGCGTGGGCGTCGATCAGGGTCTGGAAGGGGGGCAGCGTCGGCATCGGAGATTCAACGTCCTAAGTCTCCCGAACGTGAGATTCGCCCCCCTCGGCCCCGCGATTTCCCGCGCCATGCGTCGATTAGGGTGGCGAGATGGCCGAGACCAACGAGCAGATCGTCGCCCGGGCGCTGGCCGAGGACATCGGCGACGGCGACGTCACCGCGGTGGCCACCGTCGCCGCCGACGCGCGCGGGCGGGCACGGGTCGTGCAGAAAGCGCCAGGGGTCGTCTTCGGGCTCGAGCCGTCGGCGAGGCGATGCGCCAATGCGGGGTCGAGCACGTCGAGCACCTCGTCGCCGAGGGCGAGTGGCGCTCCGCCGTGCCGGCCGTGGTCGCGGACGATGGACGGGCCGGCGCGGGCGCTGCTCGCCGCCGAGCGCACCGCGCTGAACTTCCTCGGCCACCTCTCCGGCATCGCGACGCTGACCGCGCGCTACGTCGAGGCGGTCGCCGGCACCGGCGCCAAGATCCTCGACACCCGCAAGACGACGCCGGGCCTGCGGCGCTGGAGAAGGCCGCGGTCGCGGCGGGCGGCGGCGCCAACCACCGCATCGGCCTCTACGACGCCTTCCTGATCAAGGAGAACCACATCGCCGCCGCCGGCGGCATCGCCAAGGCGGTCTACGCGGCCCGCAAGGCGCGGCCCGATCTGCCGGTCGAGATCGAGGTCGACAACCTCGACGACACCGCCTACGCGCTCGGCACCGGCGCCGACATGCTCCTGCTCGACAACATGGACCCGCCGACGATGCGCGCCGCGGTCGAACTGCGCGACGCCCACGGGGCCGGCGGCGGGCCACCCTCGAGGCCTCCGGCGGCGTCAACCTGGAGACCGTCCGCGAGATCGCCGAGACCGGCGTCGACTTCATCTCGCATCGGCGCGCTGACCCACTCGGCCCCGGTTCTCGACTTCTCCCTACTTCTTCGCGCCGACTAGCTCACGTCTCTGTCAATTTCTCTCGCGCATCGGTCGAGGGAGCCAAATCCGGCGCTAGCTTCGCGCCGTGGACCCGAATCCCGAAGCCATCGCCTGGTACGTGGAGAAGTCCGAAGGGCTCTTGGATGACTTACGGGCAAGGGTCCAGGCTTTGCGCGCACGGGGTGGCCAGCTCGCCGGTGGCCAGCTCGCCGGATTCGCGGGCGCCATCTTGGCGCTGGTAGGGGCTAACGCGGAGTCCATCCTTGACTTGCTGCATGGTCCGGCACGGGAGACCGCCGGGATCGCGCTGCTGCTCGGCTCCCTTCTTCTGATCCCCTCATTGGTCACGGCCCTGCGCGGAACCCTCTTGCCAGAGCCGGTGTCCGATCTCGCTCGCAGGAGGTCGCCAACTACACCTCCGAGCGGTTCACCCATGAGCCGGATCTTTGGCGCGTCCAAGTCCGCACGATTCAGGCCTGCTTGCCTCGATCGAATCGATGACCCGGCACGTCGACACGGCGACGCAGATTGTGGAGAAGGCTGAGTATTTCTTTTTATCCGGCCTGTTTACGGTCGGCACCGCCTTCGCTACCTTGATCGCGGTGGTGACGTTTTGATCTTCGAACTGTTCAAGAAAAAGAAGAAGAAGCCAGGGCCGCGTCAAAGCCGGAACCGCCATCCTGGGATGTTCCGTTGAACCAGACGACAGCCATTGGCGCGTCGAGCGAGACAAAAAGCCCGGCTGAGGCTTACTTCAGGAGTTTTGACAGCCGGCGGTCTTTGAGGACGCGGTCGCCGGTCTGGTCGTGGGGGCAGTAATTCATCTGGTGTTCGGAGAAAAAGACGGCCTCGAGGGTGGTGCCACAGCGGGGGCAGGGCTCGCCCTCGTGTTTGTGGATCCGCAGGGGGACCTTGATCTTGTCCGGGAGGTCGGGGCCGATCGTCTCTTCGTAGTGGTCGATCGCGTCGCCGAGAACGTGGAGGGCGGCGTGCAGGCGCGCGACCTCCTCGGGATCGAGTTCGTTGCCTTTCTTGAACGGCGAGAGGCGGGCTTCCCAGAGGATCTCGTCGACCCAGGAGCGGCCGATGCCGCTGATGTCTTTCTGGTGGCGCAGGAGGGGGTGGAGGTGGCGCGGCTTGTCGATCGCCGCGGCGAACTCCTCGAGCGGCGGCGCGGGCCACGCTTCCGGCCCAAGCGTCGCCACCATCTCGTCCTCGGCGACCTCGTCGGAAGGCAGCAGCTTCGCCCAGGCGCGCTGCTTGGTGCCCATCTCGCGCAGCCGCAGCTCGCGCCCGTCGTCGAGTCGGATCAGCACCCGCGAGGCGCGGTCTTTCAGCGAGGCGCGTTTGTCGTAGACCCGCAGCCGCCCCGCCGACATCAGGTGGATGAGGAGCGAGAGATCGCCGAACTCGATCACCGGCATCTTCGAGTTCCGGCGCACGCCGGTGATCTCGCGGCCGACCAGCGCTTCCAGCGGCGGGTCGAACGTCTTGATCACGTTCATCCCCGGCGCCAGGACCGATTCGACCCCGGCGCCGCGCGCGGCTTCCTCGATCCGTCGTGCGGTGATCTCGACCTCAGGCAGCTCGGGCATACGTACCTGAAGGATGCCGAAAATGGCTGAGAAGCCTCCGCGACGAACGCGCTGCCAAGAAGATCGCACAGCGGATCGTTCGAGTTGAATCCGGGCTGCTAGGAGATGTGAAGTGGTTCGAAGGCATCGGCGAGCTGGGTCGATTATGGTCCCGGCTATCGAGTTCAACCTCGTGCAGCGCGGCACGGTCCTGGTGATCCTGCTTCGTGGCGGCGACAAATCCTCGCAACGCCAGGCAATCAGGCAAGCCAAAGAACTGGCCAAGGAGGTCTAGACCGAGCCGACCCAAGACAACGCGCTTCGATGCTGCGGAATATCTCGATGATGCGCAGTCTCAGGCGGAGCTGATTGCGGACGCGTTTGAGAGCGGCAATGCTGGCTACATCGACCACGCGCTTGGCGTCGTTGCTCGTGCCCGCGGCATGACGGATATCGCGCGCGAGGCAGGCGTGACGCGCGAAGCGCTCTATCGCTCCTTGAGCGAGACCGGCGATCCGAGACTTTCGACGTTGATCGGAGTGATGAAGGCGTTGGGGATGCAGTTGTCTGCCAAGACGCCCAGCTAAGACGTATCGCTTGCCCCGCTTCCTCACTTGTGAAAAGACTATTCACATAAGAATGACGGCAAGCCGTCGGGGAGGAAGCGGTGAGCATTCCGGTCGACGAGTTGCGCCAGAGCTGGCCCCGGCCGAGCGCGCCGAGGCCGATCGTGATCATCGGCGCCGGCGGCATCGTCAAGGATGCGCACCTGCCGGCCTATCGCATGGCCGACTTCCCGGTCGCGGGGGTGTTCGACATCGACCGCGACCGCGCCGAGGCGCTGGCGGCCAAGTGGGATACGACGCGCTTCCGACGCTCGAGGAGGCGATCGCGACGCGGAGCGCGGTCTACGATCTCGCCCTGCCGCCCGGCGCGCATCTCGACGTGCTGCCGAAGCTGCCCGACGGCGCGGCGGTGTTGCTGCAAAAGCCGATGGGGCGCGACCTCGATGAGGCGACGCGATCCTGAAGCTCTGCCGCGAGCAAAGCTCACCGCGGCGGTGAATTTCCAGCTGCGCTTTTCGCCGATGATGCTGGCGCTCGCCGATGCGCTGGAGCGCGGATGGCTCGGGCGAGCTGGTCGATGTCGAGATCCATCTCAACATCGTCACGCCCTGGCACCTGTTCCCGTTCCTCAAGGGCATGCCGCGGGTCGAGATCGCGGTGCACTCGATCCACTATCTCGACACTCATCCGCGCGCTGCTCGGCAATCCGATGGGCGTTCACGCGCGCACGCTCGGCCATCCCTGCGACCGATCTGGCGCAGACGCGCACTTCGGCGCATCCTCGATTTCGCGCCGGACCAGCGCGTGCACGTTCTCGATCAACCACAACCACGATTTCGGCCGCCGCTTCCAGGATGCGACTTTCCGCTTCGAAGGCGACCGAAGGCGCGGCGATGGTGAAGCTGGGGCTGCTGCTCGAACTATCCCAAGGGCGAGCCGGACGAGCTGTGGATCCGCGCAAGGGCGAGGACTGGGCGCAGGTGCCGCTCAGCGGCGGCTGGTTCCCGCATGCCTTCATCGGCACGATGACCAACCTGCAGCGCTTCGCCGCCGGCGAGGACGAGATGCTCGTCACCTGCGTCGAGGATGCATGGCACACGATGGCGCTGGTCGAGGCCGCCTTCGACTCCGCCGCCGCGCCGGCAACTCCGGTGAGGAGCGCGCCATGACGACTTCGCGCCGACCGTCGGCGTCTCACTCGACCAACCCCACGACGATGCCCGCCGAGCATGCGCGCGCTGCCGGTGTGGAATGCCGAGAACTGGTTCTACGAGGACTTCGAGGTCGGCCACAAAATCCGCTCGCTCCGCCGCACCATCTCCGAAGGCGAGAGCATGCAGTTCAACGCGCTCGTCACCGACATGCACCCCTATGTCGCCGACGAGATCTTTGCGACCACCGAAGGGCAGTTCGGCAAGCGGCTGGTCGCCGGGGCGTTCGTGTTCTCGGCCGGGCTTGGGCTCGTCGCGACCAACTGCGTCAACGCCTTCAGCTACGGTTACGACAAGCTGCGCTTCATCAAGCCGACCTTCATCGGCGACACGATCTACACGATCCGCACCAACCTGGAGAAGCGCCCGAAGTACAAGGAGCTCGGCCTGATCCGCGCGAGCTACGAAGTGTTCAAGGGCGAGGGCGAGCTGGTGCTCTATTGCGAGCATCTGCAGACGGTGAAGTACCGCATCCCGGCCGAATTCGAAGGCAAGACCGAGAAGTAGAACATGACCGAGAACACCTCTCCTCGGCGGCCTCGTCGTCGTCGACCTGTGCCAGTTCCTGTCGGGGCCCTATGCGTCGCTGCGCCTGCAGGACCTCGGGGCGCGCGTCATCAAGATCGAGCGGCCCGATGGCGGCGATCTCTGCCGCCGGCTCTATCTCAGCGATACCGAGATCGGCGGCGATTCGACGTCTTCCACGCCATCAACCGCTCCAAGGAGAGCCTGGCGCTCGATCTGAAGAACGCCGGCCGACCTCGCGGCGCTGCGAAAGCTGCTGACCAAGGCCGACGTCGTGCTGCAGAATTTCGGCCCGGCGTCATCGAGCGGCTCGGCCTCGGCTACGAGGCGGTCAAGGCGATCAATCCGCGGCATCGTCTACGCCAGGATCACCGGCTATGGCGAAGGGGCCCTGGGTGCAGCGGCCGGGCCAGGATCTGCTGGCGCAGGCGCGTTCCGGCCTCATGTGGCTGAACGGCGACGAGGACCAGGGGCCGGTGCCGTTCGGCCTCGCCGTCGCCGACATGCTGGCGGGCGCCGCCATCGCGCAGGGCATCCTCGCCGCCCTGGTCCCGCGGCATCCGCACCGGCAAAGGCGCGCATATCGAGACCAGCCTGCTGGAGGCCCTGGTCGATTTCCAGTTCGAGGTGCTGACCACCTATCTCAACGACGGCGGCCGGCTGCCCAAGCGCGCCGCCTTCCGCCCGCCCACGCCTATCTCAGGGCGCCCTACGGCGTCTATCCGACCGCCGACGGCTATCTCGCCATGGCCATGACGCCGATCGCCAAGCTCGGGACCTGCTCGAGCTCGCGGCGCTCGCGCCCTATCGCGAAAACCCAAGAGCTGGTTCACCGACGCGCGACGCCATCAAGCGCATCATCGCCGAGCAGTCGCGACGCAAGCGCCGCGCACTGGCTGGCGATCCTGGAGCCGGCCGATATCTGGTGCGCGAAGGTGCTCGACTGGCCGGCGCTGATGGAGAGCGAGGCTTCAAGGCGCTCGACATGCTGCAGACGGTGACGCGCGAGGACGGCGTCGCGATCGCGACCACGCGCTCGCCTATCCGCGTCGATGGCGCGCGCGCCGAGCACCCGCGCGGCGCCGCTGATCGGCGAGCACAGCGCCGCGATCCGCGAAGAATTCGGCTTGTGAACATCACGATTCGCAGGGGATGACCTGGAGCCATCCGCGCGGCTATGACCCGATGGTCGCGACCCGCGAGGTCTGGCATCGAGAAGACCGGCGTCGGGATCGCCTGGGACAAGCGCTCGCTGCAGGATTTCGAGACCTTCCCGGTCGAGGAGCTGGCGCGGCATACGACCTCATCGTCATCGACCACCCGCATGTCGGGCAGATCACCGCCGAGAACTGCCTCACGCCGCTCGACCTCCCCGGCCGCGAAGCAGAACTCGCAGCGCTGCCGCGGCAGCGTCGGCCAATCGTTCCGAGCTACACTGGGAGGGCCAGCAATGGGCCTTTCCGATCGATGCCGCAGCGCAGGTGCAAGCCTACCGCGCCGATCTCGCTCGAACGCCGCCGGCGAGCTGGGACGAGGTGCTGCGCCTCGCCGCGGCAAGGCCACGTCGTGCTGCCGATGCTGCCCGCCGCACAGCCTGATGTGCTTCTTCACCCTGGCCGCCAACCTCGGCACGCCCTGCGCCACCGGGCAGGGCGAACTCATCGCGCCGAGGCCGGCAACGAGGTGATCGCGGATGCCGAAATCACGGCGCTGATCGAGCCGTCGAACTTCGCCATGGACCCGATCGCCGTCTTCGAAGCGATGGCCGGCGCCGATCGCGATCGTGTCGATGATGCCGCTCGGCTACGGCTATGTCAGCTACGCGCGCGCGGCTTCCGCGCCGCACGGCTGGCCTTCGCCGACATCCCCCTGGCCCGCGGCATCGGCGGCTCGGCACTCGGCGGCACGGGCATCGCCGTCTCGGCCTACTCGGCCAATCGCGAAGCGCCATCGACTACGCCTTCTGGGTCGCCGGCGCGAAGTGCAGCGCGGCCTCTACGCCGCGTCCGGCGGGCAGCCCGGCCACGCCGCCGCCTGGGAGGACGACGCGGTCAACGCCGACGACCGAGACTTCTACGCAAGACGCGCGCGACGCTGGAGGCGCTCCTAGGTGCGCCCCCGCCACAACGGCTATATGGCGTTCCAGGAGCGGCCGCCGAGCGGCTCAAGGCCGGGCTGATGTCGGCGAGGCCGCCACGCGCCGATCGTCGCGGCGCTCAACGGGCTCTAGCGGGAGAGCCACTGATGGAGCGGCCACGCCATTTTGAGGATACGTCGTCGGCGAAACCCCGCACGCACGGCCGCACCATCACGGAGACCGATTTCGTCGTCCACGCGGGCCACACCGGCGATTTTTTCCCGCATCACATGGATGCCGAGTTCATGAAATCCTCGCCAATTCGGCCAGCGCATCGCGCACGGCACGATGACCTTCGCCATCGGCATCGGGCTCACCGCCGCGAGATCAATCCGCTCGCCTTCACCTACGGCTACGAGCGGCTGCGCTTCCCAAAGCCGGTATTCATCGGCGACACCATCCACACGGTGCTGACCATCGCCGCGCTCGAGGCCGACCCGAAGCGGCCCCATTACGGACGCGTCATCGAGCAGGTCCGCGTCATCAACCAGCGCGGCGAAACCGTGCTCGCCTGCGACCACGTCTACTCGCCCGGCGCCGGAGCTGAATAATCACACTTGTTTCCTAAGTTTCCTTCCGGTTCGGCCTAAGTGCCCACGCAACCGCTTGATTGCGAGCTAGTAAATTGCAACTCTATTAGTTGCGCTGGACTACACGCCGGCGCTCAGGGAGGAAAACCATGAAGCATCTTCTGGGAGGCCTCAGCGCCATCGCGCTGATCGCCGCGGGAACAACCGGTGTGCTGGCACAGTCGGGCAGCGTCGGCCAGGCAGTCGCCGGCTACAGTTTCGATGACGCGGCCAAGGAGGCCGAAGGCACCAAGGATTTCCATTCGGCCGACGGGCACTGACCTTCGCCATCGTCACCCACACTGCCGGCAACGGCTTCTTTGACCCGGTCTATGTCGGCGCCAACGTCGCCGGCAACCTGATCGGCGCCACCATCCTTCTGCTCGGCTCGGAATTGCCGACCGACTACCGGCCTCGCGAAATCGAGATCCTGAACCAGGTCATCCAGGATCCGACCATCGACGGCCTCATCATGACGACGCCGCAGGTAGGCGCCTATGACGAATCGTCCGGGCCGCCAAGGCCAACGGCATCCCGGTCGCGACCACCAACTGGTTCGACCCCAACATCCTCAACCGCAGCGGCATCAGCCATACCGGCCAGGATGCCTCCGCGGCGGCGATCGCCGGCGAGGCCCTCGTTCAGTGCCTCATCGACCGCGGCATCACCGAGGGTACGATCCTGCGCGGCCCAGCGACACCGCGATGGGCAACATCGAAGTCAACACGCGTGTGAATTCGGCGTACGAGGCCATCGTCAGGACGCTCGACGCCAACGGCATGCTCGACAAGTTCCAGGTCGATGCCGGTCCCGAGAATGTTGGCGTTCCAGCCGACATGAACGACCCGGCCAATGCCGCCGTGGCCGCAAGGTGATCAGCGTTCTCAACGACGCCGAGTAGCACCCAACCGCATCACCACAACCTGACGGGGGCCCGCTGGGCCCCTGTTTTCATTAGGAGGCAGATTGGCGTTCGTCGACGAGGCGAAGATCAAAGTGATCGCCGGAGACGGCGGTAACGGGTCCGCGTCCTTTCATCACGAGCCCTACAAGCCCAAAGGCGGCCCCGACGGTGGTGACGGAGGAGATGGCGGCAGCGTGATCCTCCGCGCCGATCGCTCGGTCGGCACACTGCTCGATCTTCGTGACCACCCGCACATCAAGGCCGGTCGCGGCGTCAACGGCGAACGGTCCCGACGCTATGGAGCGCGTGGGAAGGAACGCATCGTGCTCGTGCCCCCTGGAACCGTCGTGTACGACGACGAGGACGTGCTGATCGCCGACCTCGCGGGCGAAGGGGACGAGATGATCGCCGCCCAAGGAGGCCGAGGTGGCAAGGGCAACGTCCACTTCGCCACCTCGACGCGTCAGGCCCCCGCGTTCGCGCAGAAGGGCGAGCCCGGCGACGAGCGGACCCTTCGCCTCGAACTGCGCCTCCTAGCCGATGTCGGTCTGGTGGGATTCCCGAATGCCGGGAAGTCGACCCTGGTCTCTCGTATCTCGGCGGCGAAGCCGAAGATCGCCTCGTACCCCTTCACGACACTGGTTCCGAATCTCGGGGTGGTCAAGCACAAGGAGAAGTCCTTCGTCGTGGCCGATATCCCCGGACTCGTCGAGGGAGCCAGCACCGGCAAGGGACTCGGAGACCGCTTCCTGCGCCACGTAAGGCGAGCGGCGGTGCTGGTGTTCCTCGTCGATCTCGCGGCCGAGGATCGGGACCCGCTCAACGATGTCGACATCCTTAAGCGCGAACTGATCGCGTTCGACCCCGAGCTCGGCGAGCGGCCCTCTCTCATCCTCGCGAGCAAGATCGACGTCGACCCGGGTCGCGTCGATGACGTCCTCAAGCGCCACCCCGACGCGCATCCGATATCCGCGGTCAGTGGCGCGGGTATCGACTCGTTCGTCGAAACCGTTGCGGCGCTCGTGGACAAGGCTCGTGCCGATGCTCCTCCCGCGGTCGGATACGTCCGGCACGTAGTCAAAGAGGATCCCGTCCGAGTTTCCCGCGAGGACGAGGCATGGCGCGTGCGTGGCAAGCGCGCTGAGCGAGCCATCGCGGTTACCGATTTCGAGAACGAGGAAGCGATCGAGCGCCTGCAGCGTCGTTTGGTGGCGATGGGTGTCGAGCGCATGCTCGAAGAAGCAGGTGCAGTAGAGGGTGACGAGGTTCGTATCGGAGAGGTGAACTTCGACTTTCAGCCGGAAGAGCAATGAGACCGGTACTAGCCCCCGGCGACCGGCTGGTCGTGAAGATCGGGACGACGTCTCTCGTTGGCCCGACCGGTCAGGTAGACGAGGCGAGGTTCGACGACCTCTGTGACGAGGTTGCGGCTGCTCGGACCGCCGGCATCGAGGTCGTCCTGGTTTCCTCGGGTGCCATCGCTGCCGGTGCCGGACCGCTCGGGATGAAGAACCGCCCCGCCGATATCCCGTCGTTGCAGGCCGCCGCGGCCGTCGGACAGGGACTTCTATTCGAGATCTATGCACGAAAGCTTGCGACCCGCGGGCTGGTATCAGCACAGATCCTCCTCACCCGTTACGACTTCATGCAGCGCCAGCAGTACATAAACGCGCGCAACACACTCGACCGACTCCTCGCACTCGGTGCGATCCCGATCGTTAACGAGAACGACACGGTAGCGGTCGACGAGATCCGCTTCGGCGACAACGATCGTCTGGCCGCGCTCGTAGGGAACCTCACCAGCGCCAAGCTCCTCTTGCTGCTAACCGATGCCCAGGGCTTCCACGCTGAGGACCCTCGGACCAACCCCGATGCACCACTCCTCTCGGAGGTGGACCGCATCACGCCGGAGCTGGAGCGAGCCGCCGGGGGCCGGGGTTCGGAGTTCTCGACTGGCGGCATGGCGTCGAAGATAGCGGCGGCCTGGGTCGCGACGTTCTCCGGGGTGGGCGTGATCGTGGGCGACGCCTCCGCGCACAATGTGGTCGGTCGCTCGATCGCGGGCGAGGAGATCGGGACCTTCTTCCACCCCCATCCCACCCGCCTCAGCGCGCGCCGACTGTGGATCGCGTTCGGGCAGCCTCCTCTGGGAACCGTCACCGTTGATGACGGGGCGCGTTCTGCCGTCGTAGACGATCACCGAAGCCTGCTCGCGATCGGGGTTACCGGAGCGAGGGGGACCTTCGACGAGGGCTCCGTCGTCGACATCGCCACGGCCGACGGGCAGGTGTTCGCCCGCGGACTGAGCCGCTACTCGTCAACGGAACTCGAGGCGGCGAAGGGGCGCCGGTCGGTAGAACCGGCGCAGCGCGAGGTCGTCCATCGCGATCAGCTCGTCATCCTGCTTCGTTAAGGCGTAGGTATCCTGGGACCCGGAGGAGAGGCCATGACCGATGTCGGAGATGTCTGTAAGCGAGCCGCGGACGTGGCTCCCGCCGTCGCGAGGCTGACCGGCGAGACCAAGGATCGTGCCCTGCGGGCGATGGCCGCCGCCCTCGAGGATCGAGCCGCCGAGCTGATCGAGCGGAACGCCGAGGATGTCGAGCGCGCCACGGCCGACGGCATCTCCCAGACCCTCATCGATCGATTGACCCTGACCGACTCCCGGATCGCCGGGATGGCCTTGGGCCTGCGGGTGGTCGCCGATCAGGACGATCCGGTCGGCGAGGTAGTCGAAGGATGGAAGCGTCCGAATGGTCTGTTGATCGAGCGCGTCCGGGCTCCGTTGGGCGTGGTCGCGGTCATCTACGAGGCCCGTCCCAACGTGACTGCCGATGTCGCCGGTCTCTGTTTGAAATCGGGGAACGCGGCCCTACTGCGCGGGTCCTCGACCGCGACGGCTTCAAATGAGGCGATCGTCAAGGTTCTGCACGATGCCGCGACCGGAGAAGGCGTGATTGCCGGTGCGATCCAACTCGTGCCCGGAACCTCGCGGGAGTCGGCTCTCGAGTTGATGCAGGCGAAGGGACTCGTCGATCTCCTCGTCCCGCGCGGTGGCAAAGAGTTGATCAAGAGCATCGAGGACAACGCCACCGTCCCCTTCATCATCGACGGTGACGGCAACTGTCACGTCTATGTCGACGCGAGTGCGGATCCTCAGATGGCAACCGACATCATCCTCAACGCCAAGACCCAGCGTCCCAGCGTTTGCAACGCGGCCGAGACCCTCGTGGTGCATAACGAGATCGCCGGCAAGTGGCTCGGCGGCGCACTCGACCTGCTCGCCGAGAAGGGGGTCGAGATCCGAGGCGATGAGCGCGTGAAGGCTCTATGGCCGGATGCGATCGATGCGACCGAAGAAGACTGGGGGACCGAGTATCTCGACCTCGTCCTCGCGGTGAAGGTGGTCGACTCGTTCGATGAGGCAGTCGCCCACGTCAATCGTTACGGGACGTCGAACGCGGAAGCGATCGTTACAGGTGACCTCGCGGCCGCACGCAGGTTCTCTTCCGAGGTCGATTCAGGGTCGGTGCTGGTCAATGCATCGACCCGTTTCTCGGACGGCGGAGAGTTTGGTTACGGCGCTGAGATCGGGATCTCAACCCAGAAGCTGCACGCAAGGGGACCGATGGGGCTCCACGCCCTGACTTCGGAACGCTACGTCGTGTGGGGCGAGGGTCAGATCAGGGAGTGAGCCGACCGGAACGCCGGATCGGGATCCTCGGCGGAACGTTCGATCCGCCGCACGAGGGACACCTGATGGCGGCGAGGGAATCGGCGGCCGCGTTCTCGCTGGAGCGCGTGCTGTTCGTACCCACCGGTCAGCCGTGGCAGAAGGACGACTACTCGGCCCCCGAGGACCGTTTCACGATGGTCGTCCTCGCCACACTGGATGACCCATTGCTCGCGGTGTCTCGTATCGAGCTCGATCGATCGGGCCCCACCTACACGGTCGACACCCTGGACGCGCTGCGCGTCTTCTACGGCGATGAGGTGCTTTTCTTCTTCATCCTGGGAGCGGATGCCGCCCTCAACCTCGGGACCTGGGTTGGCCTCGATCGTCTCGCGGCCCTCACCGACATCGTCGCCGTCGAGCGGCCCGGGATCGATCTCGCCGGGCTCCGGGGGGGCGAAGGGTGGCCCGTGATCCACCGTCTCGACGTCGAGGGCCTCGACGTGTCGTCCACCGCCCTGAGAGAGGGTCTCCGGAGGGGCGAGGACCCGGGTCCCCACGTCCCTGCCCCGGTGACCGCCTACATCGAGGCCCGAACTCTCTACGGTGGGAGTGACTGATAGGGGGATATTTACGTATCCAAACTCGCCCCCGGGGTATCGTTGGTGGCTAAGTAACGGCAAGGACGAGCCCCGAAAGGACTCCACGCGACCTCATTGAAGCTAAGCAAGAACGGCGCAAAGGCACCCGAGATAGTCCTCGAGGCTGCGGCCGCGGCAGCGGATAAGAAGGCCGGTCGTATCGCCATCCTGGACGTTTCCCAGCAACTGGTAATCACCGACTACTTCCTGATCTGCAACGGCAATACCGAACGGCAGGTCAAGACGATCGCCGAGGAGATCGAGCGTCGACTCCTCAAGGACCGCAACCTCAAGGCCTACCGGCGTGAGGGAGAACGAGAAGGTCGCTGGGTGCTGTTGGACTACGTGGACTTCGTCGTCCATGTCTTCCATCAGGAGGACCGCGATTACTACGACCTCGAAAGACTGTGGTCGGACGCAGAGGTTGTCGAGTTCAGAACTCAAATGGAGGATGAAGAGGATGAGCCAACAGCCGCGGAGGCGACGTAGACGTCGGCGCGGAGGATCCGGCTCCGGCGGTGCTACCAACGAGAACCGCGGTGCCGATCCGCAGAGGCAGCAAGCTCAGGCCTCTGGTTCCGGCAACGCAAGCGGGGGCCGGCGCAAGAAGCGCCGCCGTCGTCGCGGACCGGGTGGAGCGCGCCCCGAAAGGGTCACCTTCGAACAACTGATGGCGTCCTACCGGCCGAAGCTCGAGCAGCTGACGACCGATCCGGACGGCCAGGACCTCGACGAGATCATCGGCGAGCTTCAGAGCGTCTGGGGTGTTCCGCAGTACCCGCAGGAGTACCGGATCACGATCAAGGTCGCCGAGGAACGCAACGGCGGAAACAACCGACCCCGAACCCCCAAGCAGCCGGCGCAGGTCACCGTCAGCGGCGTCCAGCGCGAGAAAGCGCCGGCCGCCCCGCGCATGGGCGCAGGCTCCGGTTCGGAAAGCGACGGGGATGCACCCCGCCGCAAGCGCCGCCGCCGTCGCCGACGTAGTGGCGGAGGTTCCGGAGGTTCCGGCACGCCGCCGGCCCCCGCTTCCTGAGGGGCCGATTCGACGATGTAGCATCTGTCTTCCCCAGGGGCCCGTAGCTCACTTGGTAGAGCGCTGCCATGGCATGGCAGAGGTAACCGGTTCGATCCCGGTCGGGTCCACGAGGCGTCAGTTAGGCGGCGACGAGCTCCGCTTTCCTTATGACTCCGCAGGCGTTGGCTGGAATTGCGGGCAGTTCTCTTCGATGTACGTCTGGAAACTGGCCTGGGCAGCCTGAACCTCTTCGGTGATGTCTTCCTCGCTCAACTGGGCATCGGGATCGTCTCCGTACTTGTCGATGATCTCGTTGAACCAATCCGCGAGGATGACCGCGTCGTCCCTGATCTCCGGCGGAGCGGTGGTGGCGAGGGCGTCGGCGAAGCCGCGCATGACTTCCGGATCCGGCTCTGCTCCCGCGGTTCCGATCGACTCGGCTGCGTCGCAGAAGGCTTCGAGGTTGCCCTGGGCGTCGCCGGCTGCATCGTCGTTCCCGCTGCCACCGTCATCGTCTCCGCAGGCGCCCAGCAGCATGCCGAGGGAGAGCACGACAACGACGATCCAGATCGAACGCTTCCTCCGGTCCATGAGCGCGCCTTTCGCTAGTGATGTGACCGTCATACATATCAGTTTGCGCACGTTCTCTGGGTCTTCGCACACGGGGCTTTCCCGGTTAATGTCCGATTCACCCCGTTCGTGTATCCAGAGCGAGTCGGCCCGGAGGGGCTGGTGCTCACAAAGTCATGAACCAGAGGAGGCAACGTGACCGGATCGCTGGGTCTTAGGCGCGGCAAGCGTGTCGTCGGAATCATCCTTTCAGGACTGCTCGTCGCTGGAGCCGCGCTCCAGAGTGCGGCACTCGCCGATTCGAGCGCTCAATCACTTCCCTTTGCCCAGTCATGGAATGACCAGTCTCAGATCGTCGTTACCGACGACTGGAGCGGGGTTCCCGGCGTCGTCGGCTACCGGGGCGATGGTGGCACGTCGTCCAACGACGTCGACGCCCGAACGGTCACTGCCGATCTCTCCGCGGTAGTCGATGTCAACGCCAACCAAACGAACCCAAACACCTTTTCGACCGGGGGAGTGACCGAGTTCCACGAAACGCCAGGTGGCGTCGTGGCCCTGACCGGCTCCGGTACCGCCGATGCACCGAACGTGGTGTTCAACCTCGACACGAGCGACGTCGCCGACGTCGCCTTCTCCTTCGTTGCGCGTGACCTCGACGGCAGTGTCGACGACGCGGTGCAACAGATCGCGACGCAATACCGGGTCGGCAACTCGGGATCGTTCTCGAACCTCGCCGACGGCTACGTCCCCGACGCGACCACCGGTCCTGGCCTCGCCACGTTGACCACCGACGTTGCAGTCGTGTTACCGGACGACACCGACGACCAACCGCTCGTGCAGGTGCGTGTCATCACGACCAACGCAACAGGAAACGACGAATGGGTTGGGATCGACGATGTGGCAGCCGGCTCGGGTGGGAGCGTGGACGCCCCCGTGGTCACCGATTGTGGCGGAGCGCTTGAGACCGGTGAGGGAACGGCCACCAGCCGATCCGTGTCGGCGACCGACGCCGACGACGCGGTGGTGGATGCGACGCTCGAGGTCACGCCCGCAACTCCGGGGATCATGCTCACCGAGGTGGAGCCCGCATCCGGTCCCGGTGGATCGCTGACCGCGACCCTCGAGGTTGCGGACTCGGTCCCCGCCGGTAGCTACGACGCTCGCATCACCTTCACCAACGATGACGGAACCGATCCTCAAGAGGGCGCCTGCACGATAGAGATCGGCGTTCTCGGACCGCCTCCGAGCATCGAGGAGATCCAGGGCGAGTCACACCGTTCGCCCCTGGAGGGCCTCGATGTCCGCGACGTGGAGGGGATCGTGACGGCCGCTCGTAGCAACGGGTTCTGGTTCCAGGACCCGGCCGCCGATGATGACGACGCGACCTCATCTGGTCTCTTCGTCTTCACCGGCAGCAACCCCGGTGTCGCCGTAGGTGACGAGGTTTTGGTCGAGGGAACGGTGACCGAGTTCAGGCCCGGGGGCGACGCCGACAACCTCACCATCACAGAGCTCGCCGGAGCGAGCGCCACGGTCATCTCGGGCGGCAATCCGCTTCCGGAGGCGACCGTGATCGGCCGGGCCGGACGGGTTCCGCCCGGAACCGTCATCGATGACGACGCGTCCGGCGACGTCGAAACCTCTGGGTCGTTCGACGAGGACACCGACGGCATCGACTTCTACGAGAGCCTCGAGGGCATGCGTGTCCAGATCGATGATGCGCTGGCGGTCGGTCCGACCAACGGCTTCGGCGAGATTCCGGTCGTCGCCGACGGCGGACTCGATGCCGGCCCCCGGACCTCGCGTGGCGGAGTGATCGTGACCCCGGGAGACTTCAACCCCGAGCGCATCCTGCTCGACGACACGTTGATGGCGACACCTCAGATGGATGTCGCCGACCTACTTCAGGGCGCCACCATCGGAGTGCTCGACTACAGCTTCTCCAACTTCAAGTTGAATGTGACCGAGGTTCCGACGGCCACCGATGGCGGACTCGCAGCGGAGGTGTTCCCGGCGGCGGAAGCGGGGCAGATCTCGATCGCCTCGTACAACGTCGAGAACCTCGATCCTTCGGACGGCACGCGCATCAACGACCAAGCGGCCCAGATCGTGAACAATCTCGGGTCGCCGGATCTTCTTGCGGTCCAGGAGGTCCAGGACAACAACGGTGCCACCAATGACTCAACCACCGACGCCTCCGCGTCCTATCAGGCGTTGGTCGATGCGATCGTTGCCGCGGGCGGGCCGGTGTACTCGTTCACGGACATCGCTCCGGCCGACGACCAGGACGGCGGCGAACCGGGCGGCAACATCCGCGTCGGCTACCTCTATCGCGAGGACAGAGGGCTTGAGTTCGTCTCCCGTCCGGGTGGCGATGCCACCACTGCGACCGAGATCCTTGCCGGACCCGATGGTCCCGAGCTGAGCTTCAGCCCCGGACGTGTCGAGCCGGCCGATCCCGCATGGGCAAGCAGCCGGAAGCCGCTCGCAGCGGAGTTCACCTACGCCGGCGAGTCCCTGTTCGTCGTCAACAACCACTTCAACTCCAAGGGTGGAGACCAACCATTGTTTGGGCGCTTTCAGCCGCCCGAGCGCAGCTCCGAGGTCCAGCGGATGCAGCAGGCGGCGATCGTCAACGATTTCGTCGACGAGATCCTGTCGCAGGACCCGGCGGCCAACGTGGCGGTGGTGGGGGACCTCAACGACTTCTGGTTCTCCGACGTCCTGGAAGTCGTCCAGGGCGATGACCTCATCAACCTGGCCGAGACGCTGCCCGAGGGCGAGCGCTACAGCTACAACTTCGAGGGCAATGCGCAGACGCTTGATCACATGCTGGTGTCGCCCGCCCTGGAGGAGGAACTCGACATCTTCGAGTACCTCCAGATCAACTCCGAGTTCGCCGAGCAGATCAGCGACCACGACCCTCCCGCGGCTCTGTTCTCGATCGAGCCACCCGAGGTATCGATCGGACATGCATGGACGTTCGAAGGCCGAAAGGGCCACACCTCTGAGATGACCTTCAAGGTTTCTCTGTCGGAAACAACCGCCGACGCGGTGACGGTCGGCTACTCGACCGTTGACGGCAGCGCCACGTCCCAAGGCCGGAATGCAGACTTCACGCCGCAGAGTGGAACGGTGACGTTCGCTCCGGGCGAGACCGTGAAGTACATCACCATCGAGGTGATCGGCGACAACAAAAAGGAGAACCACGAGTACTTCACGGTTCGCCTATCGAGCCCAACCGGCGCCACGATCGACCATGGCATCGGTATCGGCTTGATCATCGACGACGACGGACGCAACAAACACCACTGAAGGCGAACCGATCGCCTCCTTGGGACGTCTAAGAGAAGAACGTCCCCAGGAGGAGGATCATGATGTCCAAGCGTCTATTCGCGCTCGCCCTGTCCGTGCTCATGGTTTCACTGGCCGCCTGCGCGGATGGTGAGCAGCCGTCTGTGGCGCGTGAGGACCTCGTGTTCGTCCGGTCCGGTACAGGGCTGGCCGTGCTCCAGGTCAGTGGGGGAGGCGCGGGTCCCTTGTATTCGGGCGAAGGGGCGGTACCAACTACCGATTGGTCAACCGTGGTGAGAGCGACTTCGGCAGGAGTCGTGGGAACCAGAGTCGACGGTCTCGATCCCGCAACGGGCGAAGAACTCTGGACCCTTGACGTGCCCGGTAACTACGGCGTCACCGTTGTCTCCCACGACGGGATGGTGGCGGCCCTGAGCCCCGTGAACCAGATCCACTACTCCAGCGGCCGCCCTCGTACGAAGCTAATCGTCGCGAACGGGTCAACCGGAGAGATGCAGAAATACAATCTCGAGGGGAACCTCGAGCCGGAGGCATTCTCGACCGATCTCTCGAGCCTGTTCGTCATCAGCTTCACGCCTCCCCGTCAGCCGACCGAGTATCAGGTGCGCCGTCTCGACCTCGACTCCGGGGTGGTTGAGGATGTCTTCACTCCTCACGGTGAGCTGCAGGGCACCATGGGCGGATCGTCGAGGGTCCAGACCGCCAGCCCCGACGGCAAGCGTCTCTACACGCTGTACACGGTCAAGGGACAAGGGGAGGACAAGGCGTTCGTTCACGTCCTCGACCTCGAGATGAAGTGGGCGCACTGCATCGATCTTCCCGCCGAGTTCGTCCCTTCCGCCGCCCGCTCGACGGCGATGGCAACGATGCCCGACGGCACCTTGTTGGTGGCCAACGCCTCGACGGGCGAGCTTGCGGAGATCGATCCGGTCGGCCTTGCTATCGCTCGATCGACGAGTATCGAGATGCCCATAGGAACTGGTCGGTCATCGGCGGTCGCCGATGGCGAGACCCTCTACCTCGCATCTGGGACCGAGGTGATCGCGGTCGATATCAGCACTCTCTCGGTCAAGGAACGGTGGACACTCGACGAGAAGATCACCGGACTGCAGATCACGCCGGACGGCGAGCTCCTGTACCTGGGTCTCAGTAACGATCTTGCCAAGCTGGATGTCGCAAGCGGCGATATCGAGACGATCGCATCGTCAGGCATCGGCAAGATCAGACGCTTCGGACCGGCCCCCGAGTCGGTGAACCTCGGTTACTTCACGTGCGCCTGCTGAGCGAATGACTTAGCGCGGTAGACTGAAGCCTCCCGCCCTTGGGTACAGGGGCAAATCCTTGTAGGAAGAGGCCTGTTATGCCCACGCGAGACGACCTTCGCAACGTTGCGATCGTCGCCCACGTTGACCACGGAAAAACCACGCTCGTTGATGCCATGTTGTGGCAGTCGGGCGTGTTCGGCGCGCACCAGGACGTGAACGAGCGAGTCATGGATTCGATGGACCTGGAGCGAGAGAAGGGCATCACGATCCTCGCCAAGAACACCGCGGTTCGCTTCGGAGACATCAAGATCAACATCATCGATACTCCCGGCCACGCCGACTTCGGTGGCGAGGTCGAGCGAGGCCTCACGATGGTCGACGGAGTGCTGCTTCTCGTGGATGCCGCCGAGGGTCCACTACCGCAGACCCGTTTCGTTCTCCGTAAGGCGCTCGAGGGCAAGCTGCCGGTGGTTCTCGTCATCAACAAGATCGACCGACCCGATGCTCGCCCGAAGGAAGTTCTCGATGAGGTCTACGAGCTGTTCATGGATCTCGATGCCACCGAGGAACAGATCGAGTTCCCCATCATCTACACCAACGCCAAAGCGGGGAGGGCGTCGCTCGATCCCACCGATGAGGGCACCGATCTAAAGATCCTGTTCGACATGTTGGTGGCGAGCATCCCGGCCCCCACCTACGAAGAGGGTCATCCCTTCCAGGCCCTCGTCACCAACCTCGATGCATCTCCCTACGTCGGTCGCCTTGCCATGTGCCGTGTCCGTCACGGGAGCATGCGGAAGGGCTCCAACGTCGCGTGGTGCCGGGTCGACGGGACCATCGAGAACGTCAAGATCACCGAGCTCTACGTCACCGAGGCGCTCGATCGGGTGGACGCCGAGGAGGTGAGGGCGGGCGAGATCATCGCCATCGCCGGCCTCGACGAGGTGACCATCGGTGAGACATTGACTGACCCCGAGGACCCTCGCCCTCTGCCTCCGATGACGATCGACGAGCCGAGCCTCTCCATGACGCTCGGTATCAACACGTCACCCTTGTCCGGAACGGACGGGACCAAGCTGACCGCCCGTCTGGTCAAGAGCCGTCTCGACACCGAACTGATCGGCAACGTCGCGATCCGCGTGCTCCCCACCGAGCGTCCCGACACCTGGGAGGTACAGGGCAGGGGAGAGCTTCAGCTTGCGGTACTGGTCGAGATCATGCGGCGGGAGGGCTTTGAGCTCACGGTTGGTAAGCCGCAAGTGCTGACGCGACAGATCGACGGCAAGCTTCATGAGCCTGTCGAGCGAGTCGCGATCGATGCGCCCGAGGATTACCTCGGCGTCATCACGCAACTACTCGCATTGCGGAAGGGCCGCCTCGAAGAGATGGTCAACCACGGGACCGGCTGGGTGCGGATGGAGTACATCGTTCCGGCGCGTGGGCTGATCGGGTTCCGCACCGAGTTCCTCACCGAAACCCGCGGGACCGGCCAGCTCCATCACATCTTCGAAGGCTATGAGCCGTGGCACGGCGAGATCAGGACGCGCCCAACCGGCAGCCTGGTTGCCGACAGGCGCGGACCTACCACCAACTTCGCCCTGCTTAACCTCCAGGAGCGCGGAGCTCTGTTCGTCGGTCCCGGCATCGAGGTCTACGAGGGGATGATCATCGGAGAGAACCCCCGGTCCGAGGACATGGACGTGAACCCCACCAAAGAGAAGAAGCTTACGAACATGAGGTCGTCGACCAGCGACGAGCTTGTCCGTTTGATCCCGCCGCGCGACCTCTCGCTCGAGCAGGCTCTCGAGTTCATCCGCGAGGACGAGTGCTGTGAGGTGACCCCTCATCACGTTCGGATCCGGAAGGTCAACCTCAGTGCCCAGGACCGTGTGCGCGCCTCTCGGAAGGCCGGGCGCTCGGCTTAAGGGCAACCCTGGTCGGATAGGCGACAGCCCAATCGTGGTGCCGCCTGTAGCGTTCACGCGGTCATGGGAAGCATCGAGGCCAACAATCTGAGCTACGCCCTCCCAGGGGGCCGCGTCCTGTTCAAGGACGTCAACTTCAAGGTCGGCGACGGGCATCACGTAGCGCTCGTCGGGATCAATGGGATCGGCAAGTCCACGCTCTTCCGTTTGATCGCCGGCGACATGGAGGCCAAGTCGGGGCATGTGCGCGTTGATGGGCGACTCGGGGTCATGAGGCAGTTCGCCGACCGAGATCCCAAGATGACCGTCCGTCGTTTCCTTCTTTCTTACTCACCCCTTGTGATCCAGACCGCCGCGGCGGAGCTCGCGTCCGCCGAATGCGCGGTGGAGAAGGACGCCACCCCCGAGACCAACCTTCGGTACGCGAGTGCGCTTTCGAGTTGGGGTGAGGCAGGAGGCTACGACGCCGAGGTGCTCTGGGAGCAGTGCACTACTGCGGCGTTCGGGCGCTCGCTCGAAGAGGTGGGGCACCGACCGGTGTCGACATTGTCGGGAGGCGAGCAGAAGCGTCTCGCTCTCGAGGTGTTGTTCCGGAGCGATGCCGACGTCTTGCTGCTCGACGAGCCGGACAACTTTCTCGACATCCCCGGAAAGCGGTGGCTCGAGGACAAGATGAATGCGTCACTGCGAACGATCCTCTACGTGAGTCACGATCGCGCTCTGCTGGCCAATACCTCTTCCCGCGTCGTAACCCTTGAAGCCGGAGGAGCGTGGGTACACCCGGAGTCGTACTTCACCTACGAAGCGGCTCGCCGGGCGCGGCTGGGGCGTATCGAAGAGGAGCAGAAGCTGTTCCGGAACGAGAAGGACCGCCTCACCACGATCCTCAAGGAGTACAAGAGGAAGGCCTCTTACAACGAGAAGTTCGCCACCAAGGCCAACTCGATGGAGAAGCGCATCGAACGCTACGAGCGCGACAACGCACCGAGGGAGCGCGCCAAGGAACAGAAGATCAAGATGGACCTCGGTGGCGGACGGACCGGCAAGATCGTTTTCAAGGCTGATGACTTCGCCATCCCGGGACTCATCGAGGGCCTGACGACCGAGGTCCACTACGGCGAGCGCATCGGCGTGGTCGGCCCTAACGGCGCCGGCAAGTCGCACCTACTCCGCCTGCTCGGAGGAGAGGACATCCCCCACTCCGGCGTTTGGAAGCTGGGGGCCAGGGTCGATCCCGGTCTCTTCTCGCAGACGAACGACCGCAGCGATCTCGAGTCGATCCCCCTTGTCGAGATCATGCGGGGCGAGGGCCTCGACCTGACCCGGGCGATGTCCGGGCTCAAGCGCTACGAACTTCATCCGGAGGCGCAGAACCGTTTCGAGTCACTGTCGGGTGGGCAGCAGGCGCGCTTCCAGCTGCTGATGATGGAGCTGAGGTCGCCCACGATGCTGCTCCTCGACGAACCGACCGACAACCTTGATATCGACTCCGCCGAGGCCCTCGAGCGGGGGCTGGCGGCCTACCAGGGGGCGGTGATCGCGGTCACCCACGACCGGTGGTTCATGCAGCTCATGGACCGGTTCCTCGTGTTCCACCGCGACGGGACCGTCACCGAGGAGATCGAGTCCCCCTACGAGGTGCGGGTTAGTTAGGACCTTCGGGCCCGACATCAGCGACCTTCGCCGGATGCTCGGGCCCCCTGCCTCGGGCAGCATGTACTCAGGTTTCACCCCCGACAACAACCCCCGGGAGGAGAGTCGCCCCACTTTCCTCTCAGCAGCCGAACTGATCGAGGGGGCCGCCCCGCCCCCTCGATACGGCTCGGCAAGCTTTCGGCGCAAGCCGGATGAAAACGACTTCTGGAGCATGAAGGTTCCGACCCCCACCCGGAACCCAGTGCTCCAGAAGCGCGTTCTACGATGGTTGCGATGAGGTTCCGGGCACTCCTGACATCCCTTCTGGCGACCGTCCTTCTCCTGGGCGCGTGCGACGGGGACGGAGAGCCTCGATCGGAGCAAACCCCGACCCCGGCCGAGAGTCCGGAACCTTCGCCCTCCGAGTCTCCGAGCCCCGAGGCCATCACGGGGTCCGACTGTCCCAACGAGGCGGCCGCGGTGACATCCGGAGAGTCGACCAGCGGATCGGGGTGGGCAGAAGCCGGGGTTGACGGCGAGACAAGTGAGGGTGAGGTCGAGATCGTGCTCGACCCGGAAGCTCCCTTCGGCTGTCAGGTGTTCGTCGTGGCGAACGTCGACGGCGTCACGTCGTCCAATGTTGTCGAGGGTGATATCCAGCTTGACCTCATCCCGCCGCAGATCCGCGAGCTCGTGGACGTCGATGACTCCGGCGTACCCGAGGTGTTCGTAAGCATCCAAGCTGGAGCCTCAACCGAGTTCGGGCTGCTCTTCCTGCTCGATCCCGTGCGTCCCGTTACCTTCGGAGATCCCGATCGGGGCAATGGTGATCTGATCGCCTTTGGCGGGGGAGTGACTCACCTCGACGGCGCGGCCTGTGCTCCGGACGAACCGGGCGTTGTCGTTATCTCGAATGCCGGGCTCCCCGGCAAGAAGTATCTGCTCGAACGGACCTTCTACCGGCTGGATGATGACCTTTTGGTGGAGATCCGTACCGAGGAATCGACCGAGACATACGAGGGGCTGAGTCGGTACCCGGAGTTCGCCGGCGCGCCCTTCGGGAACTGCCCGGGCTAGGTCCGCCTGCATTTAGGGTTGGGCCATGGAGAGCGACTACAACTTCGACGAGATAGAGACCCGGCTGGCGGTCAAGTGGGTTCAGGACGGCGACTACGTCGCGCCCGAGGTGCCGCTCGATCCTTCACGCAAGCGCTATGCCCTGACGATGCTTCCGTACCCGTCCGGGGACATGCATATGGGTCACGTCGAGGTGTTCTCGATCCACGATGCCTACGCCCGGCACGCACGCATGAAGGGGTTCGAGGTACTGAACCCCTTGGGCTTCGATGCCTTCGGTCTCCCCGCCGAGAACGCCGCGATCAAGAGAGGTATCAACCCGCGGGAGTGGACCTACTCGAACATCGAGAAATTGCGATCGAGCGCCGAACGCCTCGGCTGTTCGTTCGACTGGACCAGAACGTTCCGAACCTGTGACCCTGAGTACTACCGCTGGAACCAGTGGATATTCCTCCGTCTGTTCGAGCGAGGGCTCGCCTACAAGAAGGAGGCCGCGGCCAATTGGTGTCCCCAGGACAAGACGGTTCTCGCCAACGAACAGGTGGTCGGGGGTCGCTGCGAGCGTTGTGACACCCTCGTCGTCAAGCGGTATATGACGCAGTGGTTCTTCAAGGTCACCGACTACGCCGACCGGCTCCTCGACGACATGGTCATCAACGAGCACTGGACCGAGCGCTTGAAGATGCTCCAGTCCAACTGGATCGGACGTTCCTACGGAGCCGAGATCGAGTTTCCGATCGAGGGGTTGAAGGAGCCCATAACCGTCTACACGACCAGGCCGGACACGTTGTGGGGCGCGACATTCTTCGTGATGGCTCCGGAGCACAAGCTCGCCGAGGACTTGGTTAGAGGGACTTCACTCGAGGCCAGAGCTCAAGGAGTTCCGCACCGAGGTCGAGCGCATGACCGAGATGGACCGAACCTCGACCGAGCGCGAGAAGCAGGGGATGTTCCTCGGGAAGTACGCGACCAATCCGGTCAACGGCGAACAGATCCCGATCTGGGTCGCGGACTACGTCCTTCTTGACTACGGCACCGGCGCGATCATGGCGGTGCCGGCCCACGACCAACGGGACTTCGAGTTCGCGCGTCGCTACGACCTGCCGATCCGAGTCGTGATCCAGCCCGAGGGCGAGGCGGCCGCACCGGACACGATGACCGAGGCTTACTCGCACGATGGAGTGATGGTCAATTCGGGCGAGTTCGACGGCACGCCGGCCGATGAGGCAGTGGCGAAGGTGACCGCGTGGCTCGAGAAGAAGGGGCTCGGCAGGGGAGCGGTCAACTTCCGTTTGCGGGACTGGCTGATCTCTCGTCAACGTTACTGGGGAACGCCGATCCCGATCATCTCGTGTGACAGCTGCGGGCAGATCCCGGTCCCGGATGACCAGTTGCCTGTCGTCCTGCCCGACGGGATCGACTTCACGCCATCGGACGAAGCCTCGCCGCTGGCCAATGCGCACGATTGGCTGAATGTCCCGTGCCCGAAGTGCGGTGGCCCGGCTAAGCGCGAGACCGACACGATGGACACGTTCGTCGACTCGTCGTGGTACTTCCAGCGGTATCTAGATCCACACAACGAGGAGATCCCTTTCGAGCGCGCCAAGTCCGATGCGTGGATGCCGATGGACATCTATACCGGTGGCATCGAGCACGCCGTCCTCCATCTGTTGTACGCCCGGTTCTTCCAGAAGTTCTTCGTCGACATCGGCATGGCCCGGGACCCCGAGCCCTTCCCACGCATGGTCAACCAGGGCCAGATCACGATGGGTGGGAAGAGGATGTCGAAGAGCCGGGGCAACCTCGTCTCTCCGGCCGAGGCGTTCGAGCTCTATGGGGCCGATGCGTTGCGCTTGTTCATCCTGTTCTCAGGGCCCCCCGAGCAGGACTACGACTGGCCCTCTGAGGGCGTGACCTCCATAGGCCGCGTGACGGCCCCGTGGCTCCAGCGCGTATCGCGCCTGTGCGAGCAGGCGAGGACCCTCGAGGGGACCGATAGTGGCGCTGCGGAGCAGGATCTACTCAAGAGCCTGCACCGCACCATCAAGGCCGTCTCGGCCGATTACGAAGGTCTCTCCTTCAATACGGCGATCGCTCGTCTGATGGAGCTGGTGAACGACAGTTACCGTTATCGGGCCGCGGGCGGCGACAACGGCGAGGTCCTCCGCGAGGTGACGCAAGATCTGATCAAGATGCTGGCTCCCATAGCCCCGTTCATCACCGAGGAACAATGGCGTCGTTTCGGCAACGAAGGTTCGATCCACGTCCAGGCATGGCCGACCTTCGATGAGGCGATGGTGACCGAGAACGAGGCGACGATGGTCATCCAGGTGAACGGCAAGGTGCGCGACACGATCTTGGTCCCGGTTGACGTCACCGAGGAGGAGATGTTGAAGCGCGCCTTAGCGTCGGAAAAGATCCAGCGCTACCTCGATGGCAAGGAGCCGGCAAAGGTCATTGCCCGCCCCCCCAAGATGCTGTCGCTCGTGATCTAGAAGATCTCGGGGTGCCAGGGCTTTCGTTCGGTCCGGAAGAGGCTGTCGGCGCGACGAACCGCACCTTCGGTCAGTTCTTCCAATCGCAACGCGCGCTGGAATTCACCAAATGTGAAGGCACCGAGGTAGACCCCTCCGAGTTCCCGGGCGTGGAGCTTGATGTCTGCCTCCGCGTCGGTCTTCGTGATCCTCGCCTTGCCGTCCGAGATGTCGAACGACCAGCGTCCTTCGTTCCAGGGGCAGAAGTCATCGACCACATCGAAGACGATCTCGTCGGTTCCGACGTTGTAGCTGCGCGCCTCGAACGCACCGGGGACGTCGACGATGCGAGCCCACACCGAGTCTGACATGCGAGCCTTCAGACTTCGAGGCTCCATCAGCATCAACAGCAACGGAGAGTCCTGGGGCAGCCACCATGCCTTGATCGATGCGCTCAGGTCGATGTCGAAGATGAAGCGCCACATCTCGCGCTCGGCAACGGGGCTCGTGGCGACGAGCTCCTTGACCTCGATGTGACCCTCGGGAGAACCGTCATCCCACTTGTGGTGCAACCGGTAGATCGCATAGGCGGCCGGCTCCGAATCGATCTCGAGGATCCCTGCGAAGCGCGGGCCCCCACCATCTCGGTGTCGTTCGGGATCGGTCAACGTGTGGTGCTTCCACCACTTCTTCGAGCGGGCGACCATCCCCGGACGTTCTGAGCGGGCCCGTTCGTAGATCTTGGACAGGTCTCCGATGTTCTCCTTCGGGACGCCCACGCGGACCTTGCCTACCCGAGGTGGATCGTTGAGCAGCCGGGTCTTCGCACGGGGGATGTCGATCTGAAGTCCAACGGTAGCGAGGCCGTACCCGAATCTCTGATAGATGCTTCCCTCGGACGCCCAGAGGATCGCTACCGGCTCGCCCGCAGCGCGGACATCGTCGAGCTGCTTGCGCATCATCTTAGTCGCAAGGCCCTGACGACGATGGCTCGGAAGGACGCCTACGACGGTGACCCCGGCGGCCCTTACTTCTCCGCCGCCCGGCACGGTGAGCTTGAACGAGAACGCTCCTGCGGTCCCGACGATGTCGTCGCCATCGTACGCAGCGATGGTGCGCATCGTTCTCGAGGACCTTCTTGAAGTCGTTCCACTCTTCGCCTTCGCGCATCTCATCGCCGAATGAAGCCTCACAGGCGACCATGAATCGTTTGGCTTCGGCCTCGTCTTTGACCGCGCGGAGTTTGATGTCCATGGACTGACGCTCCCACGCTGTGAGCCCCGCCACTGTCGGCCCGGTGACAGTGCGGTGAGGTGGACGTTCATGGAACCTGTCGAGATCCCGGGATCGCTTCTCGACCGCCTGCGCTCGGGGATCGGAACCCGCCGTGAGGTCTGGGTTCTGGCTGCCGTGGTCGCGACTCTGTCTCTGGGGGGCCTCGCCTTCTGGGCCCGGGGTGCCCCGGCCCGTATCGCGCCCCCGGCGGTCGAGGACACGGCCCCCGACCCCGTCGAGACCCCCGAGGTCGAGGGCGTCGTCGTCCATGTCGCGGGCAAGGTCCGGCGACCAGGGCTGTACACCCTGCCGCCGGGGGCTCGGGTCGCCGACGCGATCGAGGCCGCCGGAGGACCGAGGGCAGGGGCAGACCTTGACCTCCTCAACCTCGCCGAAGTGCTCGTCGACGGCACCAAGATCGAAGTTCTGGGGGCCGGGGCATCGCCGAGTGTTTCATCTACGACCCCGGCGACTCCAGACGCTCCTGCGGTCATCAACATCAACACCGCCGATCAGATAGAGCTCGAGCAGATCCCTGGGATCGGTCCGGTCAAGGCGGCGGCGATCATCGACCATCGGGATGCATCGGGACCGTTCGCCGCGGTTGAGGACCTGCTCGACGTGACCGGCATCGGACCCGCAACGCTCGAATCCCTGCGCCCGTACGTGACCGTCTGACGTGGCGTTGTGGTTGACGCTCGCGGGGTTCGCCGCGGGCATCCTCATCGGTGTCGCGCATCCCCTCGTCATCGCCCTCATGGGTGGAGTCCTGCTGATCCCGCGCCGAGTCGCCGCGTTGACCGCTGGAGGGGTGTTCCTGATCGGCCTTGGCCTCGGCTCACTCTCGGCCGAGATGCGTGCACCCGACGTCTCTGCCGCTTCGATGCTCGCGGCGGAGGTAGCTCGTTGCGAGGTATCGGGATCTCTCCTCGAACACCTCGGCAACGATGCGTCGCTGGTGGGCGTAACGGAAGCGACCTGCACCGATCGAGCTCCGTTGGACGATCTGGGCGCACTTGCATTCCCACGCGTCGACGCTGACGCGGGAACCACCATCGAAGCCTTCGGCTGGATCTACCCGCTTGAACCCGAGGGGTTCGACGTTTTCCTGACCAGATCTGGAGCGCTCGCCGGCTTCCACCCGGTCGAAGTGATCACCGGATCCATCCCTTCGCGCGTGATGGCGGTCGCTGCGGACATGAAAGGTGGCCTCCGGGACGCGGTCGGCTTCGCTGGGTCCTCGCGAGGGAGCGTTGCTGCTCGGGCTCACGATCGGCGATACCTCCCGGATGGATCCGGTCACTGAGGGGCACCTTCGGCGCGCGGGATTGACGCACCTCGTCGCCGTTTCCGGAAGTAACGTCGCGATCGTCTTGGGCTCGCTCATGTTCGTGGCCGCGTTCGCCGGTTTGAGAACCAGGCTCGCGATCGCAACGGTTGGACTGATCCTGTTCGTCCTGGTCACCGGGCCCGAGCCGTCGGTGCTGCGAGCCGCGGCGATGGGGGCGATCGGTCTGGCGGCTCTTGCCCTTGGCGAGAGGATCCCGACCCTCCATGCCCTCGGTCTCGCACTGCTCTGTGTGCTGGCACTACGACCGGGTCTGCTCACCTCTCTCGGACTCCAACTGTCGGTCGCGGCGACGGCCGGGATCATCTTGTGGGCTCGCCCGCTCTCGGAGAGACTCTCCTTCCTTCCGCGTCCGGTATCCCTCGGGATCGGGGCGACGGTGGCCGCCCAGGTGGCCGTTGCTCCGCTGCTCGCGGCCGGGTTCGGGGAGGTTTCCGTTGCAGGCCTCCCGGCCAATCTCCTGGCGATGCCGGCGGTGGCCCCGGCCACGATCCTGGGCTTCGCGGCTGCGATGGTCGGTCCATTCTGGGCGGACGGAGCTGGGTTCATCGCTCGGCTCGCGGGGCCCTTCGTCACGCTGATCCTGAAAGTGGGGGATGGGTTCGGCGGAACCGCCTGGGCAACGGTTCCGGTTCCCTCGATCGTGGCGGCCGCCTTCGGAGTTGCGGTGATCGGGGCCGCGATCGGAACCCTCATCGGGGATGCCCGGGGTTAACCTCTGGTCATGAAACTCACGAACCTCAAGGTGATCGTCATATCGCTGTTCGGTGGTGCAGCGGCCGGGGTCGCGGGGGGCTTGGTTTACGCGTGGTTGGCCGACAAGGTGGCGTTCCACGGGATCGGCACCGGGCTGTTCATCATCGGGATCCTGGCGCTCGGAGTTGGCTTGACCGGGGCGGCCGAGCCGGAACAAGGTTGGTCTTCCAAACGAGCGGAGGGTCGCCGAAGCGTGGCATCCCGTCTGATCTCCGAGGAAGCCGTCGAGATCTCTTCCAAAGCGATGGCGGCGTGGGCCGTCCTGGTCGGCCTTCCACTCCTTGCTCTCTCGATGATCTCGTTCTCGCTGGCCGTCTGATGTGGAAGTGGGTATTGCACGCGGATGACGGTGGCGACCTTCGATCGACCGAGGCGTTCGAGACGCAGGAAGCGGCCGAAGAGTGGATGGGAGACCGTTGGAGCGAATTGCTCGATGAGGGAGCCGGCTCGGTCTCGCTCATGGATGACGAGAACAAGATTTACACGATGGGTTTGAGGCCCGAATGAGCTTTCCGGTCTACCTGCTGTCGGGCGAGGAGTTCCTCGTCGATGAAGCGCTCGACCGGGTCAGGAACGAAACCGGTTGCGATCCTCTCGCCGAGATCACCCTCCCGGCGCGCACTCCCGGGCACGAGATCCTCGGAACGTTGGGCACCGCATCTCTGCTGGGTGGTTGTCGGTTGGTCATCATCGAGAGCGCGCAAGACATGCTCAAGGAACAGGTCGAGGCGTTGACCCGTTACCTCGAGTCTCCGTCGCCGTCATCGGTCCTGGTCCTGGTCGCCACCGGTCGAACGAAGCTCGACGCGCAGGTGAAGAGGATCGGCGCTCTCGTGAGTCTGGAGGCGCCCAAGGGTAGGAAGCTCGCCACGTGGGTTAAGGACCGGGCTCGCTCCAAGAAGCTGAAGATCGACGAACGCGCGCCGTGGGCACTGATCGAAGCGGTCGGCAACGAGCTGAGGGACCTCGACGCCGCGCTCGATCAGTTGGGCACACGCCTTGGTCCGGAGGGCACGATCGGCGTCCCCCAGATCAAGGCCGCCTTCACCCGTCACGCCGACGAGAGGATCTATTCGTTCACCGACGCGGTGGGGGAGCGGAAGCTGCCGCGCGCGATGGAGCTACTGCGCCGCCTCTACGACCAGGGTGAGGACCCACTGCCGCTGCTCGGTGCTTTGACCAACCACATCAGGAGGCTCTTGAGGGCGCGCCGTCACGCGGACAGGGGATCGGCCGCGGTTGGCGATGTGTTGGGGATGCCCGGATGGCGGGCGGAGCGGATGGCGACCCAGGCGCGTTCATACTCCGAGGACGAATTGGTGGACGCGATGGGATTCCTGGCCGAAGCCGACTTCGAGATGAAAGGCGGAGACCTGCCGCCTCAAGCCGCACTGGAACGCGCCGTGGTCAAGATAGTGGAGAGATGACCCTTAGCCCTTGAGGTGCTTGGCGAGCCGGGACTTCTGGTTCGCCGCTTTGTTCTTGTGGATGATGCCCTTGGCGGCGGCCTTGTCGAGCTCGCGGCTGACCTCACGGTAGCCCGCGGCGGCCTGTTCGGCGTCGCCAGACTCAGCCGAGCTGAGGAAGTTCTTAGTGATCGTGCGGAGCCTGGAGCGGACG
Source organism: uncultured Actinomycetes bacterium (assembly GCA_963826105.1). GTDB lineage: Bacteria > Actinomycetota > CADDZG01 > CADDZG01 > WHSQ01 > WHTI01. Next base: position 34,256 of record CAWGWA010000002.1, read on the forward strand.
CTCTTGTTGCGCTCGTTGGCAGCCGCGCTCTGGCGGTTTCGCTTGATCTGACTCTTGATGTTCGCCATCTATCGATTCTCCACTTTGTTTGGCAGTCCGTCGAGACGGACTGCTGTATCTGGGACGGGACCGCGTTAATTCAGGGCCCGTTCACTAGGGGGGTCTGCGGGCGCAAGGATACCGCAAATGCCTTTACGCTGCGCCTAATGGATCAGCCACATCAGAGGGCGATCGCCGTCATCGCCCACATCGATCACGGGAAAAGCACCCTTTCGGACCGCCTCCTGCAGCTCACGGGGACGGTCTCGGACCGCGATATGAGGGAGCAATACCTCGACCGGATGGACCTCGAGCGGGAGCGGGGCATCACGATCAAGGCCGCTGCCGTGAGGATGGAATACAAGGCTTCCGACGGAGAGCTCTACGAGATCAACCTCATCGACACGCCGGGACACGTCGACTTCGGTTACGAGGTGTCCCGGTCCCTGGCGGCCTGCGACGGCGTTCTGTTGCTGGTCGATGCCGCCCAGGGCATCGAGGCCCAGACCCTGACCAACCTCTACCTGGCGGTCGACGCCGGGCTCGAGATCATCCCGGTGCTGAACAAGATCGATCTCCCCGCAGCGCAGCCGGAGAAGTACGCCGAAGAGATCGCTCAGTTGATCGGTTGCGAGCCCTCCGATGTCTTCCGGATCTCGGCCAAGACCGGCGAAGGCGTACCCGATCTGCTTGAGGCGATCGTTGCCAAGGTCCCGGCGCCGACGGGGAACCCGGATGGGCCCTTACGCGCACTCGTGTTCGACTCGTATTACGACGCCTATCGAGGTGTGGTGGCCTACATCCGGGTCATCGACGGCCGGCTCTCGTCACGCCAACCGATCCATTTCATGGTTGCCGAACTCGAAGTCGAGGCCGACGAGGTCGGGATCATGTCGCCGGGGCCGACTCCCGTCGAGTCGCTCGATACCGGTGAGGTCGGCTATCTCGTTGCAGGGATCAAAGAGGTTTCGCTGGTGAAGGTCGGCGATACCGTTACCGCCGCCGGCAAGGGAGCTGCCGAAGAGCCTCTCCATGGTTACCGCGAGCCGAAGCCGATGGTGTTCGCCGGCATCTACCCGATCAACGGAGACGACTTCCCACTTCTGCGCGACGCTCTCGACAAACTCAAGCTCAACGACTCCGCCTTGGTGTATGAGCCGGAGTCATCGACCGCGTTGGGGTTCGGTTTCCGCTGCGGCTTCCTCGGACTCCTGCACATGGAGATCACGCGTGACCGGCTCGAGAGGGAGTTCGATCTCGAGCTGATCGCGACGGCCCCTTCGGTCGGTTACGAACTCGTACTCACCGACGGCAACCGGAAGATGATCCGCAACCCGACCGACATGCCCGACCGGAGCACGATCGAAGAGATCTATGAGCCGTACGTCTCCGTGATGATCGTCTCGCCGTCGGAATACATCGGCACGATCATGCAGCTGTGCCAAGAGCGGCGCGGCGAGCTCAAGGAGATGCACTACCTCTCGCCGGAGCGAGTCGAGATCCGGTATCACATGCCCCTCGGCGAGATCATCTTCGACTTCTTCGATCAGCTGAAGAGCGGCACCAAGGGCTACGCATCGCTCGACTACGAGCCGGTCGGCATGAACCCTTCCGAGCTCGTCAAGGTCGACGTACTCCTCAATGGCCAGCCGGTGGATGCGTTTTCGACCGTAGTCCACCGAGACAAGGCGTACCTCTACGGGAAGACGATGACGGAGCGCCTCCGCAAGCTGATCCCCCGGCAGCTCTTCGATGTGCCGATCCAGGCCGCGGTGGGCTCGCGGGTCATCGCGCGCGAGACGGTTAAGGCCAAGCGCAAGGACGTCATCGCAAAGTGTTACGGCGGGGACGTCAGCCGTAAGCGGAAGCTGCTCGAGAAGCAGAAAGAGGGCAAGAAACGGATGAAGCAGATCGGCTCGGTCGAGGTGCCGCAGTCGGCATTCATCGAGGCCCTGAAGCTAGAACCGGACGTCGAATCATGAGTATCGTCACGACGATCACAGCGGCCGGACTCAACCGGACCGGACGGTGGCTCGAGGAGCCGGGCTTCGGGGTCTACGTCCATATCCCCTTCTGTCTCCATCGTTGCCACTACTGCGACTTCAACACGTACGCGAGCAAGGAGGCGTCCGGAGCGCAGGAGGTCCACGGTCCGTACGTGGATGCCCTCGTAACGGACATCGAACGTCACGGCGCCGGGAACGGACCGGCGACCTCGGTCTTCTTCGGTGGCGGGACCCCTACGCTCCTCCCCGCCCGGGACCTCGGACGCATCCTGGACGCGGTGCGCGCCTCGGTTGGGATCGCAGCCGACGCCGAGATCACCGTTGAGGCGAATCCCGAGACCGTGGACGAGCGCTACTTCGAGGCCCTGCTGACCGCAGGTTTCAACCGCGTATCGATCGGCATCCAGTCGCTGGTCCCTCGGGTGCTTCTCGGACTCGGTCGGACTCATTCGCCGGAGGTGGCACTGACGGCTCTCGCCGCCGCCCGGCGGGCCGGGGTCCCCGATGTGAACGCCGACCTCATCTATGGGTCACCGTGGGAGGAACCCGCCGATTGGCGAACCTCGCTCGAAGGCGTCATCGAGGCGGCACCCGATCACATCTCCGCTTACGCCCTGACGATCGAGGCCGGGACCCCGCTGGCCACGCTGATCACCACGGGTCGGGCCCCCGACGTCGACCCCGACCTGCAGGCCGATCGCTACGAGGTCGCGGGCGAGATGCTGGGCGCCGCGGGCTTCGATCGGTACGAGATCTCCAACTGGGCAGTGCGGGGGCGGGCGTCGGCCCACAACGTCTTGTACTGGTCGGCGGGCGACTACTTCGGCTTCGGTGCCGGTGCCCACGGCCATCTCGATGGGACGAGGTACTGGTCGGTGCGACTCCCCCGGGACTACATCGAGGCCGCCGTTCGAGAGCGGTCGCCCGAGGCCGGTAGAGAGACGCTCAGGCCGGCGGAGCGGGCCGCCGAGGCACTGATGCTCGGGGTCAGGTTGGCCTCCGGGATCGAGATCGACGGCTTCACTCGCCGCTGGGGGAGCGAGACTTTTGCCCGCTCCCTTCCCGAGATCGAGCGGCTCGAGAGGGACGGCCTGCTGGAGCGGGCCGGCGGATGGCTCCGAGCCACCCCCCGAGGCACGTTCTTGGCCTCCGAGATCGGCTCCCGGCTCCTCTAGAAATCGGACTTTTCGGGGCAAGGGGAGTCAACTCCCAGGCCTTCCGCGCCGATACAAATGGTCTATGCGGAACTCGAGCCGCCCTGGCAACACGAGCAAAAAGAAGAACACGAGCAACGTCATCACCGGCAGCTTCAGCCGTGGTGACCATCTGGGCGACCTCATCGAGGGCATCGGCCCCATGCAGGAAGCCACGGACATGCGCGACCTGTTCGCCGGTCTGGCCCGCTCGGTCGTCACCGCCCTGAACGCGGACGCCGCTCTCGTATCCCTTGTGGATCAGCAGCGGGACGTTATCCGCGACGTCGCCGCGTGCGTACTCCCGCCCTATGGACTCAACAGTCTCGTCGAGGAGTACCCGCTCGACCAGTACCCGATGACCCGCAAGGTCATCCGCTCAGGTGAGTCCCTCGAGATCTCCCTCGAGGACTCGAATGCCGATCCCAACGAACGGAGGCTTCTCGAGGAAGTTGGCTTCGCTCGTCTCCTGATGTGTTCGATCATCGTCGACGGCGAAGGGATCGGCATCGTGGAGATCTATCGCAAGGCGAACCGTCCGTTCCGAGGCGAGGATCCCCGCAACGTCGAAGTGCTGACCACCTTCGCGGCCAACGCTTATTCCAAGATCCAGCTCGCCGCCAAGCTCGAGAGCCAGTACACGTCGACGATCGAAGCACTCGTCTCGGCCCTTGAGGCTCGCGACCCATATACGCAAGCACACACGAGTCGCATACGCGACCTCTCAGGTGCGCTTGCCGACGCGATGCAGGTGACGAACGAAACGCGCCAGGCGGTACGCCTTGGCTCGATCCTTCACGACGTCGGCAAGATCGGGATCCCCGATGAGGTCCTCCGTAAGGATGGCCCCCTCACCGAGGACGAGTGGGCGATGATGCGAACGCATCCTGCGATCGGAAAGCGGATGCTCGAGGGCATCGACTTCCTGAAGCCCGCGCTACCGGTGATCTATCACCACCACGAACGCTGGGATGGCACCGGCTATCCGCAGGGCCTCAAGGGCGATCTGATCCCCCTCGGAGCTCGCATCGTCGCGGTGTGTGATGCGTTCGATGCGATGACGACCGATCGTCCCTACCGGCAAGCCCTTCCCGTCGAGCACGCTCTCGATGAGATCGCCAAGCACGCAGGGAAGCAGTTCGATCCCGTGTGCGCCGCTCTGCTGGTTGAGGTCATCGAACGCCTCGGTGATGACAACCTCGAGGACCGCTTCGTCCGCTACGCCTAGATCCTCCCCTGCGAGGTTACTTTCGGGGACCCACTTGAGGCCGTGACGGAGGCATCGAGGCTCACAAGGCGAACCGTCATCAAGTAGGGGTTGGGAGGAGCCGATGTCATGTAGGCAAGCGGATCCAGCCCCCTGGACGGGAGACGGTTATGAACAGCCGATTTCTCAAGATAGTGACCTCGGACACGGGCCTCGCACTCGCGGGAGCAGTTCTGGTCGTGCTGTTCATCGCCCTCGCGCGCTAGCCTGTCCTCCGCAGGCTCTCGGCTCTGTAATCCTGGAACGATGACGTACCTGGGGAACCTGACGTGTTCGGATTGCGGGCTGACTTTCACCTCGAGGTGGGGTTCGGTCCCCGGCGCCGACGAGTACCGGTGCGAGCACGACCACTCCGTTCAGGCCTCCAGCACCTCCGGAGTCATCGTCCTCGTCGAAGACACGCCGGTCGAGGGACCGAGCCTGGCCGATCTCCGGGGCTTGTGCCCTCTGTGCCGCACCGAGCTGGCGTCCGGCCTCCTACCCCAGTGCCCCGTATGCGGGAGCCGAGATCACGAGGTCCGCGTCGACGGGACCATCGGCTGAGCGGTTAGCACTCCTGGAAGTTGAGTGCTAAGGGCGGGTACCATGGGGATACCTATGAATGCACAGAACCCCGGAACCCCCGAGGCCCTCGACGATCGTAAGGCGACCATCTTGCGGGCGATCGTTTCCTATTACGTGACTGCCGGGGAGCCGGTCGGTTCGAAGACGCTCGTCGAGAATTACGGGCTGGGGGTTTCATCGGCGACCGTCAGGAACGAGATGGTCGCGCTTGAGGAGCTTGGCTACATCCATCAGCCGCACACCTCGGCCGGCAGGATCCCAACAGACCGGGGTTATCGGTATTTCGTGAATGCCTATGCCGCCGGCGCCAAGCTGCCCTCCGCGGAGACCAAGCAGATCCAGACGTTCTACGACGAGGCCCGTTGGGAACTCGAGGATGCATTACGCCAGACCGCGGGCCTGCTGTCGAACATGACCAACCATGCAGCGCTCGTGTTCTCGCCCGCCCTCGACCGCAGCGTTGCTCGTCACGTGGAACTCGTAGGCCTGGGCGGCGACCGGGCGATGGTGGTCATCGTTTCGGATACGGGTCGGGTCGAGAACCATGTCGTACGGGTCCCCGAGAACACCGACGACGGGCAGCTCGATCGCACCGCCGCTATCCTCAACGGCCTGGTCCTCGGGAAGCCACTCGAAAGTGTGGCGCAGACGATCCTCGGCTCGGTCGAAGCGATCCCGCTCGAATTCAGAGACGCCGCGACCCGCGTCGGTACCGTGCTCGAGTCTGCGCTGGCCGCACACGAGGGCGAGCGCGTGTTCCTCGAAGGAACCTCGAACATGGTCGACGAACACAAGTTCTCCGACCTCGAGACGGTTCGTCAGGTGATCGGGGCGCTGGAGCATCGCCGCATCCTGCTCGAGTTGCTCGCCGAAGGGCTGTCGGTCGACTCGATGTCGGTGCGGATCGGATCCGAGAACCTCATCGAGGAGATGCAACACTGCGCCGTCATCACCGCTCCCTACGGCGCCGAGGGCGTGGTTCTGGGCACGCTCGGGGTGGTCGGACCCACGAGGATGGACTACCGGCGCACGATGGCGGCGGTGTACGAGGTGGCCACGAACCTAGGTCGCATGCTGACCGGGCCCTCCGCCTAGAGTGCACTGATGGCCAAGGATCATTACGAGATTCTGGGGGTCGCCCGCGACGCGACCGCGGAAGAGATAAAGGTTGCTTACAGGCGGCTCGCCCGCGAACTACACCCCGACACCAATCCCGACCCTGCCGCTCACGAGCGCTTCAAAGAGGTCTCGCATGCCTACGACGTGCTCTCCGATGACGGGAAACGAAGCCGGTACGACCGTTTCGGTGACGCGCGGGCGGGAGCCGGCGTCGGTGACTTCGGGGACTTCGGCAGCATCTCGGACATCTTCTCGACGTTCTTCGGAGGTGCCGGCCAACGAGGGTCGGGCGGATCTGCCCGCGGGACAGACCTCTTAGCCGAGGTCGTGATGACCCTTGAGGACGCCGCGACTGGCGTTCACAAGGACGTCGAGATCAGCACGCTCGGAACCTGCGAGGACTGCACTGGAAGTGGAGCAGCACCCGGGACCTCTCCGATCACCTGCTCCACCTGTGGCGGTGCCGGCCAGGTTCGTCAGGTACAGCGTTCGATCTTCGGTGATGTGATGACCGCCGTCGCCTGTCGGACCTGCTCGGGTACCGGAAAGGAGATCCCCACTCCTTGCCCAGCGTGTCGTGGGAAAGGGCGCGTTCCGGTGTTCGACACCATCACGATCCAAGTCCCCGCGGGGATCGACGACGGGGCTCGCCTCAAAGTCTCTGGTAGGGGAGAGGCCGGCGTGAGAGGAGCGCACGCAGGGGACCTGTACGTGCAGATCCGCGTGGAACCGCACGATGTCTTCCAACGCGGCGGCGACGATCTCGCGTGCGAGGTCATGGTTCCGTTCACGATCGCGACCCTCGGAGGGGTGGTTCAGGTCCCCACGCTCGAGGATGCCGAGGAGATCGAGGTTTCTCCGGGAACCCAATCGGGCGAGATCGTACGACTCAAATCACGCGGGATGCCGAGGCTCAACGGCCGGGGTCGCGGGACCCTCGTAGTCGTCCTCAAGATCGAAACGCCCACCGATCTCACCGCGGAGCAGGTCGATCTGATCGCCCGGCTCGCGGAGATGCGGGGCGAGGAGGCCGGATCCAAGAGGTTCTTTGAGAAGTTCAAAAAAGCCTTCCGATGAGCAACCAGCCCTGGTTCCTCGTTCCCCTTGGTTCACTGGGGGCCGGTGAGGTAACGCTTCCGCCCGATGAGTCCCGGCATGCCCTCACGGTGCTTCGCGTGGCTCCGCCCGACGTGATCACCGTGACCGACGGCGCCGGAACAGTAGCTCGCTGCGCAGCCTCTCGCGTCGAGGATGGATCGCTCGTCGCGGAGATCCTCGAGAGCGAACTCCGTCGGCCTTTGCTTCCCGAGGTCGTCGTCTACCAAGGAGCCGCCAAGGGCGGGAAGATCGATGACGTCGTGGAACGTCTGGCCGAGATGGGCGTTGCGGAAACGGGTGTGTTCTCGTCCGAGCGTTCCGTCGTCCGCTGGGACGATGCGAAGGCTGCACGACTCGCCGAGCGATGGGCTGCGATCGCCAGGGCGACGGCCAAGCAGTCGCGTAGCCCGTTCCTGATGCGCACGGATCATCCGCTGTCGTGGGAACGGCTCTTGGCGAGGATCGCCAACGAGCAGGCCACTGTCGTTCTGTGGGAGGGCGCGTCCCTTCCCTTGCGGACCGCCCTCCATGGACCCCCTGATCGCATCGCTTTGGTCATCGGTCCCGAAGGCGGCTTCTCTCGGGAAGAAGCCGAGGCCCTCGCCGACGCGGGCGGACAACTCGTCTCGCTGGGACCTCGCATCCTTCGGACCGAGAACGCACCGGTCGTCTCGGTCGCGGCCGTCCTCTACCACTACGGCCTCATCGGCTAGGTAGATTCTGGCGATGAGCACGGGAGTGAAGGCGCCCAGGGTCCTGTTCCAGACGCTCGGATGCCGTTTGAATCAGGCCGAGTCGGACTCGATGGCCGAACAATTGTCGGCTCGAGGCGCGGTCGCCGCTCGTCCCGAGGACTCCGCGGACGTAGTTGTGATCAACACCTGCACCGTGACCCGTGAGGCCACCAAGGCATCTCGCTCGGCGATCCGCAGGGCGGTTCGCAACCATCCAGAGGCGAAGGTCGTGGTCGTCGGATGCTACGCGGTGTCCGATCCGGACGAGATCGCGGCTATCGATGGCGTCGACCTCATTGTCGGCAACGACGAGAAGGAGCGTTTCGCGGAGGTCCTCGGCGAGCACGCGATCACCGCGCCGCTGCTACAGATCGGGATGCGCCGCAACGATCAGTCCGCGACCGAGACACGCGTGCGCGCGAACCTGAAAGCCCAGACCGGCTGTGACGAGTGGTGCACGTTCTGCATCATCCCGACCACGAGAGGACCCCTGAGGACGCTCGATGAAGACTCCCTGGTCGACGAGGCCACCAGGCGTGTCCAAGCCGGGGCTCGGGAGGTCGTCCTGACCGGAGTGCACCTCGGCAAGTACGCGTACGACCAGGGCGGGGACGAGCGCGATCTCCTCCGCTTGTTCGAACGCTTGATGTCCATCGACGGGTTGTGGCGATTGAGGTTGTCTTCGATCCTCTCGAACCACCTGACCACTGAAGTCATCGACTTCATGGCATCTGAACCTCGGATGTGCCGGTACCTCCACGTGCCGATGCAGGCAGGTCACGACTCGGTCCTGGCCGCGATGAATCGCCCCTACCGGATCGACGGGTTCCTCGAGGCGGTCGAGAAGGCGAAGGCGCGCATCGAGGGGCTGGCGCTGGCGACCGACATCATCGTCGGGTTCCCCGGCGAAACCGAGGAGCAGTTCCAGGCGACGCTCGCGATGACCGAACGCATCGGGTTCTCCAAGCTCCACGTCTTCCGGTACTCGGAGCGTCCCGACACCGCGGCCGCGAGGATGCTGGACGACACTCCTCCGGACGTCAAGAAGGGTCGCAGCAAGCGACTGATAGCGCTCGGTAACCGGATCCGGAGCGAGTTCCTGCGCGAACACCTCGAGGTTCCCCTGGAGATCCTGGTCGAGGACGAGCGCGAGATCGACGGCGTCATCGTGTCCTCGGGACAAACGGATGACTACGTGCGGGCCTGGTTCGAGGGGGGCGGGATGTTGGGTCAGATGGTTGAGGTCATCGGCGAGCGTGTGAGGGCCGATGGGATAGCCGCGCGCCTCGGTGTCAGAGGAGCGTCCTACATGCGAGAGGGAGTGAGCGCGTGAGAGATCCCGAATGCCTGTTCTGCAAGATCGCGCACAAGGAGATCGATTCGACCCTGGTGAGTGAGACCGACACGGTGATCGCCTTCAGGGACATCAACCCGGCAGCTCCGACGCACGTCCTCATCATCCCTAAGGACCACATCGTCTCGGCCCGGGAATTGACCGCCGCTCACGGCGGGCTGACCGGTGAGATCTTCGAGCTGGCAGCGCAGATCGCCGCCGACGAGGGCCTCGAGGACTACCGGCTCGTGTCCAATGTTGGCGCCGGGGCCGGGCAGAGCGTCTTCCACCTCCATTTCCACGTGCTTGGTGGACGCTCGATGTCCTGGCCCCCGGGGTAAACTTCCTTCCAGAAACCTATGTTGACCCATACAAAAGTGAAGATCCTGGTCCCGGGGCACCACGAGATGGTCCGCCTGGTCGGCGCGAGGGACGAACTTCTCAAGCTCATCGAGGACGCCTTTGACGTTGATGTCCTGGTCCGAGGCAATGAGATCCTTCTCTCCGGCGAAACCGCGGAAACCCAAAGGGTGTCCCGTCTATTCGAGGAACTCCTCACCCTTCTGGAGGCCGAGCACATCTTGACGTCCGAGTCCGTAGAGCGATCGATCGACATGATCAAGGACCAAGAGGAAACGCGTCCGTCCGAAGTGCTTTCCGACACCGTGGTCACTACGCACACGGGCAAGCCGATCCGTCCCAAGACGGCCGGGCAGAAGGCTTACGTCGATCTGATCCGCAAGAGCACGATCACGTTCTCGATCGGTCCGGCCGGCTCAGGCAAGACCTATCTGGCGGTCGCGGCAGCCATCCGCGCGCTGAAAGCTGGAGAGGTCTCCCGCATCGTGCTCACGAGACCTGCGGTCGAAGCCGGCGAGCGACTCGGATTCCTTCCTGGTGACCTTGCGGCGAAGATCGATCCATACCTCCGACCGCTGTATGACGCTCTCTACGAGATGCTCGAGCCGAACACGTTCCTTCGCTACGTCGAGCAGGGGACGATCGAGATCGCCCCACTCGCATTCATGCGTGGACGCACGTTGAACGACTCCTTCATCATCCTCGACGAGGCACAGAACACGACTCCCGAACAGATGAAGATGTTCCTCACTCGTTTGGGGTTCGGGTCGCGTGCCGTGGTAACCGGGGACGTGACCCAGGTCGACCTCCCCGCGGGAGCGCGTTCGGGTCTCGTGGTTATCGAGCAGATCCTCACCGGCATCCCGGGCGTTACCTTCACGCATCTCGACGCTCGCGATGTCGTTCGGCACAAGATCGTTCAGGAGATCGTGGAGGCGTACCGCATCTACTCCGAGACTCTCAGCGCCTCCGAGTGAACGTATTCGTTGCCAACGAGCAGGACCTGAGCGTCGATGAGACACGTCTTTCGACCCTGGCGCGTCACGTCATGGGGGCCGAGAAGATCGACGATTCGATCGAGTTGTCGATCCTGTTCGTCTCCGCCGATCACATCAGGAAGCTGAACTCCAGATTCGCGGGTAACGACTACGCAACCGACGTCCTTGCCTTTCCGATGATGGATGAGGACGATGCTGAGGACGAAGCGATATTGGGTGACGTTGTCATCTGTCCCGAGATCGCCGACGAGAACGCGAAGCGCTTCGGACACGATCGTGACCGTGAGGTCGAAACCCTCCTCGTCCACGGCGTGCTGCACCTGCTCGGCTACGACCACCAGGGACCAGAAGACAAGGAGCGTATGGATACGCGCTTGAAAGAGATACTCGATTCGTTCGAACCTGAGGTCGTCTGATGGGCGACCTAGCGGTTGGTTTATCCATCCTCGCGTTGCTCCTGATCGCCGGGTTCCTGAGACTGGCGGAAGCGGCGATAGCGAGGACCACGAAGATCAAGGCCCATCACCTCGTGGACCAGAAGAAGCCGGGGGCCGATCGACTTCTCACGATCGTGCAGGACCCGGCCCCCTTCATGAATGTTCTCCTGCTGCTGTCCCTGCTCGCGTGTGTCGGAGGCGTGGTTCTGGCGGCGGGATGGGCGGTCGAAAACTTCGGCGTGGGGGCCGAAGCGATCGCGATTGCGACGATGACCATCCTGTTGTACGTCCTCGCCGAGATCGGTCCCCGCACGATCGCGATCCAGAACTCCGAGCCCGTTGCCCTGCGCGTGGCTTCGATCGTCTTTCTGCTCGGCGTCGCGCTGAAGCCTTTAGGCCGGATGCTGGTGGCGATCGCCAACCTGATCATCAGTCCACTTCCCGGCCGCACCTTGCGTAAGGGCCCCTTCGTAACCGAGGAGGAGATACGCGACCTCGATGAAGAGGATGACGACGAGGACGAGGACGATGACGAGATCGAGGAGGACGAACGGCAACTGATCCACTCGATCTTCGAGTTCGGAGACACAGTCGTCCGCGAGGTGATGGTGCCCCGTACCGACATGGTCACCGCGCGGACCGACGCCTCCCTCGACGAGGCCCTCGAGACCATCATCGAGGCGGGTTACTCGCGCATCCCGATCTACGAGGGCGATGTCGACAACATCGTCGGGGTGCTCTATGCGAAGGACCTCCTCAAGCGGATCCACGAGTCCAAAGGCAATGCCAAGGCATCGACCCTCGGTCGCGCTCCCTTGTTCATCCCCGAGCAGAAGAAGGTCGCAGAGCTCTTGCGCGAGATGCAGAAGCAGCACGTTCATATGGCCATCGTCGTGGACGAGTACGGAGGCACCGCCGGTCTGGTAACGATCGAAGACCTGATCGAGGAGATCGTGGGCGAGATCATTGATGAGTACGACCAGGAGGAGCCGCTCGTCGAACCGGTCGACGACGTCACCATTAGGGTCGACGCCAAGCTCCCGATCGACGAGGTCAACGAGCTGATGGAGGTCGAGCTTCCGCATGAGGAATGGGACACCGTCGGTGGTCTCGTGTTCGGTCTCACTGGGCGTGTCCCCGTCCCCGGAGAGAAGGTGCGGTACGACGGGCTTGAGCTAACGACGGAGCGCGTCTCCGGTAGGCGCATCCAGAAGGTTGTTATCCGCAAGCTCGATCCGTCCGAGAGGATTCCCGAGGGCGACGAAGTCGAGCGAGCGTGAGCCTCGAGGGCTACCGCTCCGGATTCGCCGCCATCGTGGGCCGGCCGAACGTAGGTAAGTCCACCCTCGTGAATCAGTTGGTCGGCGAGAAGGTAGCGATCACCTCCGACAAGCCCCAGACCACACGGAGTGCGATCCGGGGAGTGCTCGAGGCGGGCGATAAGAACGGCATCGGCCCCGGGGTCCAGGTCGTGTTCGTCGATACTCCCGGCTACCACAAGCCGCGAACGCTTCTCGGCGAGCGGCTCAACCAACTCGTACGCTCCGCGTGGTCGGACGTCGAGGTTGCGATCTTCGTCGTCGACGGCGAGTCCGGGATCGGTCGGGGGGATGAGCGTGTCGCCCAGGACCTCAATTCATCGAGAGCGACCGACACGCCGGTGTTCCTCGTGGTCAACAAGGTCGATCGCATGTCGAACGATCAGATCATCGCCTCGCTCGCGAAGGCTTCCACGCTAGGGGACTACGAGGAGTACATCCCGGTCTCGGCTTTGACCGGGGACGGCGTGGACATCGTCCGGGACCTCGTCGTCGCCCGTATGCCTGAGGGCCCCATGTACTATCCGCCCGGCACCAGGCGAGACCAGCCACCCCCAGTTTTCGTAGCGGAACTCGTTCGGGAGAAGCTCCTGGCACGGATGCACGACGAGATCCCACACTCGATCGCCGTGATCACGGACGAGTACGAGGAGCGGGAGGATGGTCTCCTCGCGATCAGAGCGCTCGTCTACGTCGAGCGTGATTCGCAGAAGGGCATCGTGATCGGCAAGAAGGGCGAGACCATGAAGCAGGTCGGAACCGAGGCTCGGGAGGAGATCGAGTTCCTCTTCGGCCAGAAGGTGTTCCTGGAGCTGCGCGTCAAGGTCGAGAAGGACTGGCAGCGTCGTTCGCACGCGCTCGAGCGACTTGGTTTCGGACATCACGCGGACGACGTCTGATGCGAAACGCTCCGGCTTACGAGGTGCGTCACCTGCGCAAGGTCTACAACGACCCCAAGGTGCTGGCTAACGACGGCATCACCTTCAGCGTGCAGCCCGGCGAGACCTTCGGCCTGCTCGGCCCCAACGGAGCCGGCAAGTCGACCGTCGTTAAGCAACTCGTCGGGCTCGTGGCTCCCACCTCGGGCGAGGTCCGTCTCTTCGGCGAACCTATCGTCGCCGGTGCCGGTGCCGAGATGCGCGTCGGTCGTACCGTCGCCTATCTCCCGCAGGCCGTCCTGCCACTTGGAGAACTCAAGGTCAACGAAGCCCTGCGATGGACGGGCATGCTCCGCGGCCTCGGCAAGAAGACCGCGGGGACCGAAGCCGACGAACTGATCGAGGTCCTCCAGCTGGGCAGCATCGTCGACCGCCAGATGCGCAAGCTTTCCGGGGGCCAGAAACGCCTGACCCATATCGGAATGACGCTGGCCGGTCGATTGCCGGTTCTGATCCTCGACGAGCCGACGGCCGACATCGATCCGTCGCTCCGGCGCAAGATCTGGGGGCTGATAGGCGACCGCACCCGGCACGGCGCCGCAGTGATCCTCGTGACCCACGATGTCGCCGAGGCCGAGCACGCGCTCGGTCGCGTCGCGATCATCGATAGAGGGAAGGTCGTCGCCAGCGGGACGCCGGCTGAACTGAAGGCCGACCTCTCGCATCGCACGCGTATCGAACTGGTCGTCGCAGAGGGGGCTGGGATCGACGTCCGACAACTGGCCCGCGAGATGGGGGGCGACACCCGGGTCAGGGGACGCCACGTCTCGGCTTGGGTTCCGGCCGATCTCGCCTTGCGGACTCTGGAGAAGGTGATGGCGTGGTCCGAACCCGGGCAACTCGAGGACGTTCGTCTGGTTACGCCCGGTCTTGAGGACGTCTACCTCGAACTCAGGGGACATGCCTTCGAAGAGGACGAGACCGGGACCGTCGACCCCCGGGTGACGCCTGATGGCCACCGCCTCGGCCACGACCACTCGGCGCGGGCGCTTCTCGATCCTGTTGTGGATCCAGATGGCGCGCCTCAGGACCTCGTGGCGCCCGTATCTTGATCGTGTCCTCGGTCATGCCGCTCGGGATCGCCGTTCTCATGCGGGCGATCATGGACGAGCCGCAGGTCGCCGAGTTCGGCGAACAGATCGTTGCCGGCTCCGCGGTGCTCGCTATAGCGATGACCGCGATCGTCATGCTCGCGCAACGGGTCTCGGCGCTTAAGGAGAACGGAGCGCTCGACTATTACCAAACGCTGCCCGTCACCCGCACCGCGGTGGTTGCGAGCGTGTTGCTTTCGTTCGCCGCGTTCTCGTTGCCGGGAACCGTCGTGGTGCTGGTGTTCGGCTCGATGCTGTTCGACCTTTCCCTCGCGGCATTGTGGACCGCGGTTCCGGTATGGGCACTGGGCTCATTGGCTCTCGCCGGCATCGGCGTCGCGATCGGCTTCGGTGCGCGGGACGAGCAACTCGCCGGCATGTACTCCAACCTCGCCATGATGGCCGTGCTGTTCCTGGGGATCCTGCCGGCCGACAAGGTTCCCGGCTGGATGGGCCCGATCCGCTCGGTGCTCCCCTCGACCTACGCCGTCAACGCCCTCAAACCGGGCCTGGAAGGAAACTTCAACTCCGGCCAGATCGGAGATCTCGTCGTCCTGGCCCTCTTTGGAGTCGTGGGCTTCTTCCTCGTGCGCGGCCCGCTGTGGCCGAAGTCCGACTGAGTCCGCTCGGGTAATCTCTGGAGAGTCCGATACAAGAGGGGAGAGGGATCCGATGCCGCAGGCGACCGTCAAGGAATACGACTCACTGACCCGGACGGGATCGTTGCTGGCCGACGACGGAGAGACCTCTTACGAGCTCGACTCGACCGCCCTCGACGGATCGATGTTCCGCTTCCTCCGTACCGGACAGCGGGTGACCTTCGATCTGGTCGAGGAGAACGGCGCCAAGAGGGCACGCAACATCCGGATAGGTATCGTCTAGGTCAAGAATTTTCACTCCAAAACGCCCATAGCGCTCTCCTGGGTTACGAACCACCTTGAATCGCCGCCGCCCCGCCGGTTCAATGGCGGAACCAATCCGAGATCGGAGCTCAGGTGGGGGCGACCAACCGGATCCGCAGACCAGCGATGGTTCTTCTTGCCGTCGTCCTTTTGATCCCAACCATCCTCCTGGGCCGAGCGGACGCGGGGGTGGCACACATCAGAGTTCTCGCCAATGAACCGGTAGAGCTCTACGTTCCGTATGACGTCGCCACCGATGAACTCGGCAACATCTATGTGGTCGACCATCTCCATCGCCTGGTCAAGTACAACAAGCATGGAGCTCAGGTCTGGTCCACCGGGGGGGAGGGGGCCGGTTCTCTCTTCTACCCTGAGGGCGTTGCGTACGGAAACGGTCAGATATACGTCGCCGACACCGGCAACGACAAGATCAAGGTTTTCTCAACCGGCGGCGCGTTCCAAGGATCATTCGGTGAGTCCGGCCCTGGTCCCGGACAGTTCAACGAGCCGAACGGCATCGCGATCAGACCCCAGAACAGCAATGTTTACGTCACCGACGGCCAGAACCACAACGTCTCGATATTCGGGCCGAACGGAAACTTCATCTCGGCGTGGGGTTCTTATGGAGCCGGCCCCAACCAGTTCAGTAAACCCTCCGGAATAGCGTTCGACAACATCGGCGCAATGTACGTGACCAACCAGCTTGGGCATCTGCGTGCCGGGCGCGAGGGGGTCATGATCTTCTACCCACCCAATCAGGAAGCGACCGGATCTTTCGTAGTCGACGAGGCAGGCATCGCGAGCTTCCCCGACGGGATCACGGTCAATCCCGAGGGGACGGAGATCTGGGTCGCTGAGAGCGGAACGTCGCGCGTTTCGAAGTTCCTCCAGACAGGGATCGCCACCTTCGAGCGGGAGTTCAGCTTCGTCGGCGAACTGAGTTATCCCCACGGGGTGGCGCTCAACGGCGAGGATCACCTCTTCGTGGCGAGCACCAACACGAGCCTGATTCATGAGTACGCGAACAAGGCCCCCAAGCTAACGGTTTCCCCAGGCTCGACCCGAAAGAGAGTCACCGACACCAACGGCCTGTGGTTCAGCCTCATCTACAACCAGGTCGACGCGAGCTGTCAGATCACGGGCAGGATGACGGTCGACGTTCCCGGTCACGATGTCTTCAAGGTCGATGGAGACGTTCCGGTACCGGCGAATGGGATCGGGGATCTCAAGCTCGAACTCAGCGCCAAACAGGTCAAATGGATGAAGAAGGCCTGGTCGGACAAGAAGAAGGTCTCGATCACGGGCAAGGCGGCCGGGCCCTGTTCGGATGGCGTGAAGATCACTCAGAAACACGACGAAAAGCTTTGAGATAGCCCCGGGATCGGCCCCCGGTAGCCCTACCCTTAAGGGTCCTATGCCGGGGCTCTATAAGGACGAGGGAATCGTCCTCAAGACGATCAAACTGGGCGAGGCGGATCGCATCGTCACGCTCTTTACCCGCGAGAACGGCAAGGTCAGGGCGGTCGCCAAGGGGATCCGCAAGACCAAGTCCCGTTTCGGAGGACGGCTCGAGCCCTTCACCCAGGTCAACCTGATGGTCTACAAGGGCAAGGGTGCCCTCGACACCATCACCGCCGCCGACATCGTCACATCGTTCGACTCGGTCCGTAACGACTACATGCAACTCGCTTCGGCGGCCGCGATCGTGGAGCTGGTCGAGAAGATCTCCGAGGAACGAGAGCGATCGTTCCCGACCTACTCACTCCTCCTGGGAGCGCTCGAGTCGCTGGCGCTCGGGGGCACCAACGTCGTGCCCGCCTTCCTCGTGAAACTCCTGTCGATCTCGGGCTACCACCCGCAGCTGACCGTATGCGCCGGGTGCAGCCGCAAGGACGGACTGGTGGCGTTCTCTCCTGCTCTGGGCGGGGTGGCGTGCGACGGGTGCCGGCGGGAGGACCACAACGCGGTGCGCCTGACTCCGGGAGGGCTCGTTCTCCTCCAGCGGCTGCTTGCCAACGATTTCGGACAGGACTCCGATCGAGATGCGACGCTCGATCTGACCGCGGCGCTGCGGGGTTACGCCGAGTATCACCTCGACCGTCCCCTGAAGAGTCTCCGCTTCCTGGTCGCCACCGGATGAGCGCGCCGGAGATACCCGCAGAGCGCGTCCCGGCACACGTCGCCATCATCATGGACGGCAACGGCCGATGGGCCGAAGAGCGCGGGCTGCACCGGACCCAGGGCCACGAGATGGGGGAGAAGGCGCTCTTCGACGTCGTCGAGGGAGCCCTCGAAGCCGGTATCCGCTACCTCTCCGTGTACGCGTTCTCGACCGAGAACTGGAACCGTCCCCAGGAAGAAGTCGATTTCCTCATGGGCTTCAACCGCATGCTCCTGCGCCAGCGGCGGGACGACCTCGACGAGCGCCGGATCAAGATCCGCCGCGTTGGCCGTCGCGACGGAGTGCCCGAGGACGTCCTGGTCGAGTTCGACGATGCCGAGGCCAAGACCGCCCACCACGATCGCATGGACCTCCTGATCTGCTTCAACTACGGGGGCCGGGCGGAGCTCGAGGACGCGGCTGCCGCCGGCGCGCTGGCGGAGAACCTCTATGCCCCCGACGTGCCCGACGTCGATCTCCTGATCCGGACCTCGGGCGAGATGCGCCTCAGCAACTTCCTCCTGTGGCAGTCGGCCTACGCGGAGCTCTACTTCACCGAGATCCTGTGGCCCGACTTCGACCGTCATGCCTTGTTCAAAGCGCTCGAGGACTATGCCGCCAGAGAGCGCCGTTTCGGAGGCCTTTAGCAGGCCAAGCCGGTTCGTGATTAATCGGGCAGAACCGACCCCCATGCGGCGTCCGATAATGCTACGGTTCCTCGTGCATGTGGCGGGGGCTCCTCGACAGGAATGAGTCTGTCGGCCCCCGTTAGAGAAAGGAAGTGTGGGTGTAGTGGCTGAAGGAACCGTGAAGTGGTTCAGCAACGACAAGGGCTACGGGTTCATCTCGCAGTCCGATGGTGAGGACGTCTTCGTCCACTTCTCCGCCATCATGGTTGATGGCTACAAGTCCCTCGAGGAAGGCCAGGCCGTCGAGTTCGACGTGACCGACGGTCCGAAGGGCAAGCAGGCGTCCAACGTTCGTCCTATCTGACAAACAAAGACATCCTGTTACGGACGGCCCCCGGGGGGATTCGGGGGTCGTTTCGCGTCCGGACTAATTGCCGCCGTCGTCTAGGAGCTCGTCTTCATCGGCGGGCTGGCGAGCTCCTGGGCCGATGGCGGCGGCGAGAACGCCGGCGTTCGGGAGCTGGACGGGGCCGGCCTTGGTCTGGAGGGCTACGTAGAAGAGGCTCATGTCTCGCACGACGCCCTCGTACTCGCCGCCGAGGGGGCCGGAGCGCAGGACGATGTGTTCCCCGAGGGTGAACGGGCGAACGGTAAGGAGCACGATCCCGGCGAAGAAGTTGGCGAGAGTCTGCTGGGCCGCGATACCGACGACGACTCCGGTGATCGCCCCGCCGAGGAGGAGGCCTCCCAGGTTGACGCCGAGTAGTTCGAGGGCGGGGAGGATCACGAGCAGGTAGCCGAGGACCGATAGCGCCAGCGCCACCGGAACCCCGCGGGCGTCACCGAGGCGGACCTCGAGCGCTTTGCGCAACGCAGCCGCCATGCTCCGGACGGCGAAGATGCCGCCGAGGAGGAACAGCACGAAGCCGACCACGGCGAGGACGTCGTTGCCGTCCGATG
Source organism: uncultured Actinomycetes bacterium (assembly GCA_963826105.1). Lineage (GTDB taxonomy): Bacteria > Actinomycetota > CADDZG01 > CADDZG01 > WHSQ01 > WHTI01. The sequence goes on from CAWGWA010000002.1 coordinate 53,404, forward strand.
TGCTCGACCGCAGTTGATCGATGAGTCCGCCGGCGCCTTCGATGTAGGAGGACGCCATCACGAGACCGGCAACGGAAGCGGCGGTAGCGACGGCTGCGCTGAGCAGATGGGGGCGTGCGGCTCGGACCGCCTGGCTCTTCATCCTCAGGAGGCTACTCGCCGGAGGGCGGACGAGGCGAGTCCGTGGCCAGGGGTTCGATCAGGATCTGCACGACGCGGCGGCGGTGCATGCTCCGGACCCGAAGCCTCCAGCCGTTGTGATCGACCACGTCCCGTCGCTTGGGGATCCGTCCGAGCTCATCCATCAGGAACCCGGCGACGGTTTCGTATTCGCCTTCGGGGAGGTCGACGTCGAGGAGCGATTCGGCCTCGTCGATCCGCAGGCTTCCCGGCACCAGGAAGCGGCCTCCGTCGAGGCGTTGGATCCCCATCTCGCTAACGTCGTGTTCGTCGCGGATCTCACCCACGAGCTCCTCGATGAGGTCTTCGAGCGCGACGATCCCGGCCGTGCCGCCGTGTTCGTCGATCACTAGAGCCGCATGGATGCGTTGTCTGCGCATGTCGATCAGGAGGGGTCGGAGCTTGCGCGACTCCGGAACCACGAGCATCTGTCGGATGAGGTCGGCGGGGAGCGGGCGGTCCCGGTCCTCGACGGCAACCTGCAGCAGGTCCTTCGCGTGGAAGAACCCGAGGATGTTGTCGAGGTCCCCTTGGTAGATGGGGATGCGGGAGTGGCCCGACTCGACGACCGTGGCCTCGATCTCGGCCGGGGTCGCGGTGTAGGGGAGGGCCGACAGCTCGGTACGGGGAACCATGGCGGCGCCCGCGTCTCGCTCGCCGAGTTCGACCGCGCCGGACAGGAGGCGTTCCTCGAATCGATCGATAGCTCCGCCCTTGGCGGAGGCCTGGACCATCGCTCCGATCTCCTCGACGGTGTGGGCGCTCAATCGCTCCTGTGTGGAGTCGACCCCGAACTTCTTCGTAACCCAGTTGGCCAGGTGGTTGAGCAGGTTGATGAACGGCCGGAAGAGGTTTGCATAGAGCCGCAGCGGGACCGATAGCCAGATGGCGGCCTTCTCGGGATCGGCGATCGCCATGTTCTTCGGAGCCATCTCGCCCACCACCATGTGGAGGAAGACAACGATCGTTAGCGCCACGACCAGTGAGATTCCGTGGAGGAGACCGGATGGCAACTCGACGAACCTCTCGATGCCGCCTTCGATGAGGTGCGCGACCGCGGGCTCTCCCACGTAACCCAGCCCGAGCGATGCCATGGTGATGCCGAGTTGCACCCCTGCCAGCATGAAGTTCAGTTCGCGTATCGACTTGACGGCGCTGACCGCGCCAACGCTTCCTCGTGCAGCGATCGTTTCGAGTTTGGTTCGGCGGGACGCGAGCAATGCGAACTCTGCGCCCACGAAGAACCCGTTGGCAATGAGGAGGACCACTGCGATAACGAGGTACCAGACCGTCATGAGGGTTCCTTCCTCCGTCGCGGCCTGACCAGGAGCACCTTGGAGATCCGGTTGCCGTCCTTCTCTACAACCTTGAACTCCCATCCTTCGTGCTCGATGTGTTCGCCGACCTCGGGGATGCGGTCGAAGAGCGACAACAAGAATCCAGCGAGCGTGTCGTAGGGACCGTCGGGCATAGCGAACCCGCAGGCCTCCTCAACCTCGCCCTCGTGCAGGAGGCCGGACAGGATGTGAACGCCGTCCGGTAGGGAGCCGGTCACCCGGGTGACCTCCGCGGGGTCGTATTCGTCTTCGATCTCCCCGACGATCTCCTCGAGGATGTCCTCGACCGAGAGGATCCCGGCCGTGCCGCCGTACTCGTCGAGCACGATCGCCATCTGTTTGCGCGCGCGTCGCATCTCGACGAGCAGCGAGGCGAGGTCGCGCGATTCCGGGACGAGCAGGGGCTCCTGGAGGATCGCGGTGATCGACCTCCCGGCCCTCTCTTCGAAGGGGATCGCCAGCAGATCCTTCACGTAGGCGACCCCGATGATGTCGTCGATGTTCTCTCGGAAGACGGGGAAACGAGAGTGTCCCGAAGAGCGGGCCAGATCGGCCATCTCCTGCAGCGTGGCCGTCTGGGGAAGGGCATCGATCGAGGTTCTCGGTACCAGTCCTTCGGCAGCAGTCTTCTCTCCGAAGTCGATCGATCGGGTGAGGAGCGAGTACTCCTCGTCCTCGAGGGTGCCTGCTTCCTTCGAAGCGTGAACCAGGAGATTCAGCTCTTCGAGGGAACGCACGCCGGTGATCTCTTCGCGGTTCGATGCCGAACAAGCGGACCGTAGCGTTCGCTGCCGCATTCAGGAACCGGATAAGCGGTGCCAGCAGCAGGTCATGGAACTTGAGAGCGGGAACGGTGCGCCGGGCGACCGCAGGAGCCCGGGCGATGGCGAAGTTCTTGGGAACGAGTTCGCCGAACACCATCTGCACCGCCGTCGCGATCCCCAGGGCGATCGCGATGGCGATCCCATGGCTGGATGATGCTGGAAGCCCCACGGCCTCGACCAGGGGTTCCAGGACCTCGGCGATGGTTGGCTCGGCGATGAAGCCGAGGATCAGGGACGTGACGGTGATGCCCAGCTGAGCGCCTGAGAGGTGGAAGGAGACGTTCCGAACCGCGCCGAGGATGCTTATCGCCCGCTTGTCGCCGGATTCGGCCTCTCTCTCGAGCCCCTCGCGGTTGATCGCCACGAGGGCGAACTCGGCGGCCACGTAGAACGCCTGGGCCACGACCAAGAGCACGACGACGAGGAGGCCCAAGGCGGTGTCCATGCGCCGTCTATCATGACCGAATGAGCGACCTGTCTATGGAAACCATCGTCAACCTCTGCAAACGCAGGGGGATCGTGTTCCCCTCGAGCGAGATCTACGGGGGGCTACGGTCTGCCTGGGACTGGGGACCACTCGGGATCGAGCTGAAGCGGAACGTCAAGAACGCCTGGTGGCGCTCGATGGTTCACCTGCGTGGAGACGTCGTGGGCCTCGAGTCATCGATCCTCATGTCTCCCAAGGTCTGGGAGGCGTCGGGCCACGTCGCGACCTTCACGGACCCCCTGGTGGAGTGCACGAACTGCCACCACCGGTTCCGGGCCGACCACATCAACCTTGAGAAGAACTGCCCCGATTGCGGTCAAGGCCCGGCGTGGACCGATCCGAAGAATTTCAACCTCATGTTCAAGACCCATATGGGCCCGGTGGAGGATTCCGGCAATGTCATCTATCTGAGGCCCGAAACGGCACAGGGGATGTTCGTCGACTTCCTGACGGTCCAGACGACTTCCCGGAAGAAGATCCCCTTCGGGATCGCGCAGCAGGGGAAGTCATTCCGTAACGAGATCACCCCGGGAAACTTCGTCTTTCGCACCCGTGAGTTCGAGCAGATGGAGATGGAGTTCTTCGTCGAACCCGGAACCGACGAGCAGTGGCACGAGTACTGGCTCAAGGCCCGGATGGACTGGTTCCACGACCTCGGGATGAGCGACGAGAAGCTGCGTCTACGCGAGCACGAGAAGGATGAGCTCAGTCACTACGCCAAGTCGACCTACGACATCGAGTACGACTTCCCCGGGATGGGCTGGTCGGAGCTAGAGGGCATCGCCAACCGAACCGACTTCGATCTCAAGGCGCACGCCGAGCATTCGGGCCAAGAGATCACCTATTTCGATCAGGAGAAGAACGAGCACTATGTGCCGTACGTGATCGAACCGGCCCTCGGGGTCGAGCGATGCACCCTGGCGTTCATCATCGATGCGTGGCGCGAGGAGGAAGCTCCCACCGCATCCGGCAAGATCGAGAAGCGGAGCTTGCTGGCGCTCGATCACAGGTTGGCCCCGACAAAGGTGGCGGTCCTCCCACTCTCGAAGCACGCCGACCTCACTCCGGTAGCCGAGAACCTCGCGGCCGAGATCCGGAAGTCATACGTCACCGACTTCGACGTCGCCGGGTCGATCGGTAAGCGCTACCGGCGACAAGATGAGGTCGGCACGCCGTTCTGTGTGACCGTGGATTTCGACTCCCTCGAGGACCAGCAGGTGACGGTGAGGGAGCGGGACACCATGAACCAGGACCGGATACCGCTAGCTGGGGTCCTGGACTACCTTGGGAAAAGGATGGAAGCGTAAGCAGGTAAGAAAGGTGCAGAGAGAGGGATCGCATGGCGGTAAACAAGATGGCGGCGGCAACTAAGAAATGGGTATACGACTTCACCGAAGGAAACGCATCGCAGAAGAACCTCCTCGGCGGCAAAGGAGCCAACCTCGCCGAGATGACCAACATCGGACTCCCGGTTCCTCCCGGATTCACGATCACTTGCGAGGCTTGTAACGCCTACCGCGTCGAGGGTGGCTTCCCCGAAGGACTGCTCGACGAGGTCGCCGACCACCGCAAGCACCTCGAAGAGACGATGGGACTCCAGATCGGCAACCCCAAGGACCCGCTTCTCGTTTCGGTACGTTCGGGAGCGCCGTTCTCGATGCCGGGGATGATGGACACAGTCCTGAATGTGGGGCTCAACGACGAGTCGGTCGAAGGCCTCATCAACCAGACCGGCGATCCCCGCTTCTCGTGGGATTCCTACCGCCGCTTGATCCAGATGTTCGGCAAGACGGTCATGGACGTCGACGGGGATCTGTTCGAGGAAGCCCTCGACGAGGCCAAGGATAAGAAGGGGATCGAGAACGACGTTGATCTTGATGTCGACGACCTTCAGGCTCTGGTCAAGACCTTCAAGAAGATCATCAAGAAGAACGCGGGGAAAGAGTTCCCGCAGGACCCGACCGACCAGCTCCACGACGCGATCGAGGCCGTGTTCGGCTCGTGGGACAACAAGCGCGCCCAGGACTACAGGCGTCGGAACAAGATCGACGACTCGCTCGGGACCGCAGTCAACATCCAAACGATGGTCTTCGGTAACAAGGGTGGGGACTCCGGGACCGGTGTGGCGTTCACTCGCGATCCTGCCTCCGGTGAAAAGAAGCCGTACGGCGACTACCTCGAGAACGCGCAAGGAGAGGACGTCGTCGCGGGGATCCGCCAGACCTTGAAGCTGCAGGAGATGGGCAAGGTTCAGCCCAAGGCGTGGAAAGAGCTCAACGGCCACATGGCGACCCTCGAGAAGCACTACAAGGACATGTGCGACATCGAGTTCACTGTCGAGAAGGGGAAGTTGTGGCTCCTCCAGACGCGCACTGGCAAGCGAACTGCACGCGCCGAGTGGGAGATCGCCAACGACATGGTTGACGAGGGCCTTATCGACGAGATGACCGCCCTAAGGGACCGCCTCACCGCCGACAAACTCGATGAGATCTTCAAGCCGGTCATCGAGGCCAAGGTCAAGTCGACCTCAGTCCCGATCGCGCGAGGTCTCAATGCTTCCCCCGGAGCCGCCGTAGGTCGCGTTGTGTTTACCGCCGACGACGCAGCCGCGTCGGCGGATAAGGGCGAGCGGGTCATCCTCGTTCGTCGCGAGACGAACCCCGATGACTATCACGGCATGGTTGCGAGCCAAGGGATCCTCACGTCGGCCGGAGGCACGAACTCGCACGCAGCCGTCGTTGCTCGCGGTGAGGGCATCCCCGCGGTCTGCGGAGCCGCCGAGATCGGCATCGACCGCAAGGCGAAGACATTCAAGGTCGGCAAGGTCACGGTCAAGGAAGGCGACTACATCACGATCGACGGTACCGACGGGACGGTCTACGCCGGTGAGCTTCCGACCGAGCGGTCCGTGCTCGACGCCGCGATGCTCGGGCAGAAGAGAGCCCAGAACTCCGACCTCTGGCGAGCATTCGACCGCTTCATGAAGGTGGCCGACGACAAGCGCTCCCTGGCCGTCAGGGCAAACGCCGATACTCCCGAGCAGGCGAAGAACGCACGAGTCCGAGGCGCCGAAGGCATCGGGTTGTGCCGGACCGAGCACATGTTCATGGGCGAGGAGCGGGTCGAGGCGGTACGCAAGATGATCTTCGCTCAGAGCGATGAGGAAGAGGCCGAGGCCTACGCTGAGTTGCTCCCGTTGCAACGCAAGGACTTCGAGGGCATCTTCAAAGCGATGGACGGGTTCCCGGTGACCGTTCGACTGCTGGACCCGCCGCTGCACGAGTTCCTCCCCAACCACGTCGACCTCGAGGTCGAGGTTGCCCTGGTGGAAGCGGGCGTCAAGAAGATGGGTAAGAAGAAGCTCGCCGAACGCAAGGAGCTTCTCGGCAAGGTCCGCGAACTCCGCGAGGACAACCCGATGCTGGGGCTCCGCGGCGTACGCCTCGGGATCGTGAAGCCCGGCCTTTACGCGATGCAGGTGCGATCCATCGTTCAGGCGGCCGTCAAACTGAAGAAGAAGGGGCTCGATCCGAAGCCCGAGATCATGATCCCGTTGATAGCGACCGCGGAAGAGTTCGTCCGCATGCGTGACGAGCTTCTCCCCGTCGTAGCGGAGGAGATCGAGAAAGCCGGTGTCGATCTCGAGATCCCGTTCGGGACGATGATCGAGCTCCCACGTGCCGCATTGCGTGCCGGCGAGATCGCCGAGACCGCGGACTTCTTCTCGTTCGGGACCAACGACCTCACCCAGACGACGTACGGATTCTCTCGTGACGACATCGGCAAGTTCCTAGCGATGTACGAGGAATTGAAGCTCGTTGGTTGGAACCCGTTCGTGTCGATCGACGATCTCGGCGTCGGCCGTCTCATGAAGATCGCAGTCGAGGAGGGGCGGGCGACCAACGCTCATCTCCACCTCGGCATCTGCGGGGAACACGGCGGTGACCCGATGTCGGTCACGTTCTGTCACAACCTGAATCTCGATTACGTGTCGTGCTCGCCTTTCCGGATCCCGACAGCACGACTGGCCGCGGGCCAGGCAGTGCTCGGTGATGCCCGGTCGAGCTCGAAGTAGGCCGCGCTGGAAATTCCGATCGTTCTAGTCACCGGCACGATCGGCGCCGGCAAGACGGAGCTCGTCGAGGCGATCTCCGACGTCCTGGACGAGCGCGGACTGCACCACGCGTTCATCGAGCTCGACGGTTTGGGTCAGCTCTACCCGTCCCTCAACCCCGACGACCCGTACAACATGGAGCTACAGATCAAGAATCTCGCCTCGGTGCTGCCGAATCTAGTCGGGGCGGGGGCCCACTACCTCGTGCTGGGCGCCACGATCGAGCGTCCCGAGCAGCTGGAGCGCCTACGTGCGGCCACAGGAGCGACCGACCTGACCGTGGTCCTGGTGCAGGCGTCACCGGAAACGGTCCGCGGCCGCATCGTGGAACGAGAGACCGGATCGCGTTTGGTGGAGGACTTCTTGAAGCGCACCGAGAAGATGGCGCGCGAGATGGAGACGTTCGAGATGCACGACCTCGCCGTGTGGAACGAGGGGAAACCGATCGAGAAAGTTGCCGGTGAGGTCGTAACGTTCCTGGGATGGTGAAGCGAGTTGCTTGAATTGCGTGGTCTGCGTCGAACCTACGGCGAGCTCGTCGCGTTGGACGACCTGTCATTCGAGGTCGATGATGGCGAGATTCTCGGATTCGTGGGTCCTAACGGCGCCGGGAAGACCACCGCGATGAGGATCATCCTGGGTGTCCTGTCGGCGGATGCCGGTCACGTCCTGTGGCGCGGTAAACAACCCGACCTTCCGACCAGGAGACGGTTCGGCTACATGCCCGAGGAGCGCGGCCTCTATCCAAAGATGAAAGTGGCCGACCAACTCGTGTACCTGGCCCAACTGCATGGGATGACTAAGGCCGACGGCGCGGGCTTCGTACGGGGAAGATGGCTCGAGCGCCTAGGGAGTCGCCTCGCGTGGCGGAGACGACGTCGAGAGCCTGTCGCTAGGGAACCAACAAAGGGTTCAGCTCGCTGCGGCGCTGGTTCATGAGCCGGATCTGCTGGTACTCGACGAGCCTTTCTCCGGGACTCGATCCCGTTGGTGTCGACGTCATGAGCGAGATCCTCCGTGAACGCGCGTCGGCAGGCGTCCCGGTGGTGTTCTCGAGTCATCAACTGGAACTTGTGGAACGCCTCTGCGACTCGGTCGTGATGATCAACACCGGCAGGAAGGTGTTGGACGGCTCGGTCGAGGAGTTGACTTCTGAGGGGCGCTCGTTGAGCCAGCGTTTCAGGGAGCAGGTGAGTGCCGGTGGATAGATCGGCGGTCAAGCTCATCGCCCTGCGCGAGGTAACCACCCGGGCCCGGGATCGAGCCTTCCTCATCTCTACCGTGCTGACGCTGGGGATCCTCTTGGCCGTTGTCGTCCTCGGATCGTTCAACGAGGGTGTCGATCGGTTCGATGTAGGAGCGGTCGGAGGAGACGCCCGCACGATCGTCGCAGGTGCTATCGAAGGACAGGATCAGTTCGGCGCCAGACTTACGGAGCATGTCTTCCCGACCGAGGACGCGGCGAAGTCGGCGTTGGAGGACGGAGAGGTGGACGTCGTCCTGATCGGCTCCGAACGTCTCCTGTCGAAGGGAGAACCAGATCCGGGGCTGCAAACGCTGCTATCGGTTGCCTACGAGCGGTTCAGCGTGCGAGGGGAGCTCGAGACGCAGGGACTCGACGCCGACGAGATCGCCGGCATCCTCGATCCCCAGCCCCTGGCCGTGGAGGTTCTCGATCCGCCCGATCCAGAGCAAGAGGACAACAATGGGATCGCGTTCATCGGCGTCTTCCTCCTCTATGGGCAGCTGCTGGGGTACGGAGTCTGGATCTCCATGGGAGTGGTCGAAGAGAAGCAGTCCCGGGTGGTCGAGCTGCTGCTGGCTACGGTGCGACCGTCGGAGTTGCTCGCCGGGAAAGTGATCGGAATCGGAGCCCTCGGTCTTGCCCAGCTTCTTGGGATGGCCGCCGTTGCCCTGACAGCGGCGCAGATCACGGGGACGTTCAACCCGACGATGTCAGCGTGGCTGACCATCGCAGACGTCGTGCTGTGGTTCATCCTCGGCTATGCGTTCTATAGCTGCATCTTTGCCGCGGCCGGTGCACGGGTTTCACGCCAAGAGGAGGTCCAGAACGCGGTGTCTCCATTGACGATGATCCTCATTGCAGCGTTCTTCGCCGCGATCGTCAGCCAAGGAAATGCAGACACGACCGTTGCTACGGTGTCATCGCTGATACCGCTTTCGGCCCCGCTCGTGATGCCGCTCCGGATCGCCGCCGGCGCAGCTCCCGGCTGGCAGATCGTTCTCTCCTTCGGGTTAACTGCTGCGTCGACCATTCTGTTGGTTCCGCTGGCCGGCAGGGTCTATCGCGGAGCGGTCCTCCGGACCGGAGGAACGGTCAAGTGGAAGGACGCGTTCCGGGCCCGCGTCGAAGGCTCCTCGTCGTAGGCGGGTGCTACCGTCGCCCCATGAGCGCGATCAGGTCTCGAATCGAAGAGGACGAACGTAGGACCCTGTCCGAGCGAGCGGTGCTGGCGGTCGCCAGCAAGGGACGGGATCGCGACGAGGCCGAGGACGAGCTGAGGACGTGCTTCCAGCGGGATCGTGACCGCGTCGTTCATTCGAAGGCGTTCCGGCGGCTGGCGCACAAGACGCAGGTGTTCCTGGCCCCCGAGGGCGATCACTATCGCGTTCGGCTTACCCACACGCTTGAGGTCACCCAGGTCGCGCGGACCATCGCTCGGGCACTGGCGCTCAATGAGGATCTCGTAGAAGCCATCTGTCTGGGTCACGATCTCGGACACACGCCGTTCGGCCACATGGGCGAGGAGTTCGTCGCTCATTATCAGCCGGGCTTTCGACACAACCTCCAGTCGGTTCGCATCGTCGAGGTCCTCGAGGACCTGAACCTGACCTGGGAGGTTCGGGATGGGATCGCGAACCACACATGGTCGATGCCCATGCCTTCGACGCTCGAAGGACAGATCGCGAGATATGCGGACCGGATCGCGTACCTGAACCACGACATCGACGACGCCATCCGGGCCGGGATCTTGGTCGAGGACGACCTTCCCGAGGCGACCCGGGAGGTCCTGGGGATCGGTCACCGTTCCCGGATCAACACGATGGTGGGGGACCTCGTTCGGGCCTCGGAGGGTTCGCCGGATATCACCATGAGTCAGGACGTCTTCGATTCGATGGGCCTGACCAGGGAGTTCCTCTTCGAGCAGGTCTATCTCGGCCGGGTGACCCCTCAAGTCAAGGAGCAGGTCGAGGCCATCATGACCACCCTCCTGGAGCATTTCGAGGCCAGCCCACAGGTCGATGGTTTCGGCGACCCGAGGATGCGCTCGGTCGACTACGTCGCCGGGATGACCGATCGGTTCGCGATTCGCACGTTTACCGACCTGGGCGGAGAGGCGGTCCTCGGCTCGGGCCTATTAGGATGAGCAGACTTCCCCCGAAGTAGACCTGAGAGCTGGGCGGTCCCGGGTTACCTCGCACGTCGGCTAGGCATGAAGTGGGTCAATGGCGAAGATCAACGATGAGGACATCGACCGACTCCGAGATACCGCGGACATCGTCGAAGTCATCTCCGGTTACACGCAACTGAAGAAGTCGGGCGGCAGCACCTTCAAAGGCCTGTGCACGTTCCACTCGGACAAGACGCCGTCCATGAGCGTCGATCAGGCGAAGGGACTGTTCTTCTGCTTCGGGTGCGGCGAGGGCGGCAACATCTATCACTTCGTTCAGAAGATGGAGAACCTCGACTTCCCCGACGCGGTCGAGTGGCTGGCGCGCAAGACCGGTTTCCAGCTTCGCTACGAAGAGCAGCGACCTGGGGACCGCCAGGCGAGGGGACTGAAGCAGCGGATCGTGGCCGCCAACGAGGAGGCCACGAAGTTCTTCCACAAGGCGCTGATGGACTCTCCGGATGCGGCGGGGGCCCGGCAGTACCTCTCATCGCGGGGATTCGACCGGGAGGTTGCGGCCGGCTGGGAGCTCGGCTACGCACCGGGTCGAGATTCGCTGACCAAACACCTGACCGCCAAGGGATTTACGCATGAAGAGCTCATGAAGGCCGAACCTCTCCCGCAAGAGCGACAGCGACGGGAGCCTGTTCGATGCCTTCCGCCAGCGCATCATCTTTCCCGACTCGGAGCCATCAGGGCGACGTCGTAGGTTTTGGTGCTCGCAAGCTGCTCGAGACCGACAGCGGTCCGAAGTACCTCAACACCGCAGAGACGCCGGCGTTCCAAAAGTCGCGCGTCATGTACGGATTGCTCAAGGCAAAGGCGACTCTTGGCAAAGGTGATGCGGCGATCGTCGTTGAGGGTTATACGGACGTCATCGCTCTGCACGAGGCCGGCATCGTGCAAGCTGTTGCAACCAACGGTGTCGCGCTTGGTGAGTCGCACTTCGAGTTGTTGAAGAAGTTCACGCACCGGTTAGTGCTGATGTTCGATGCCGACACGGCCGGGAAGGGCGCCACCGAGCGAGGATTCGACCTTCAACACAAACTAGGACTGGAAGTCCTAGTGGCTCCCTTGCCGGAGGGTTCCGACCCCGCCGACGTCGTTAAGAACGACGGCGCCGACGCGCTCCGCAAGATCGTCGACGCAGCCTCACCGTTGATGGAATTCAAGCTTCAACAGACGGTCGCGAAGCTCCGCCTCGATACTCCCGAAGCAAAAGGACGAGCGGTTCGTGAAGTGGTCGAGGTGCTAGGGTGGCACCCCGATCCAGTGGCGCGGCACGAGTACGTATTTATGGCCGCGCGACTCATCGGAGTTGACTCGGATGCGATCCAACGGACGCTGGGAGAACGTGGTTCCCGGCCGCCATCCGAATCTGATCGAGCCGGGGGGGTCGATACGGGGCGTGATCGACGCTTCCCCGGAAACGTGAAAGTTGAGCGAGAGGCGCTCCAGTTGCTCGTTACTCGCACGCAGCAAGCCGGCCCCTGGGCCAGACAGATCAGCACTGCAGATTTCACCGCCCCGGCCCGCCGTGAGCTATTCGATGCCGCGCTCGGGGCGATCGAAGCCGGTGCTTCCGATCTTCCGGTTGAGGATGCTTCGAAGCTGTCTCCCGATGCATTTTCGTTGTTCACGGAGCTGTCGCTCGGAGCGGACGATCATCCGATCGACGATCTCGAAGGTCGTCTTCTGGAAGTCTTCGTACGGCTTAAAGTGTTCAGCCTCGAACGAGACATCAAGCGGAGAAGGGCTACATTGCAAGAAGTGAATCCCGTAGACGAAGCAAGCAAGCACGACGAGCTCTTCACCGAACTCGTGGGTCTCGAAGCCGAGCGCCGTGACCTCCTGCGTCAGTTGCAAGGGGCAGCCTAGACATGGCTGGTAAAGCAGAAACTAAGAAGACGCCCGCGAGCGAAACGATCACCGCGGACCCCACTCAGGCGCAGGTCGACAAGCTGATCAAAGAAGCGCGCAAGGAAGGCTCGATCATGGCGGCCGACCTCGCCGAGAAGCTCGCCAAGATGGATCTGACGACCGACGAGACCGACGCGGTCTTCCAACGGCTCGTCGATGTCGGCGTTGATGTCGCCGAAGACGAGTCCATCAAAGAAGAAGTAGCCGAAGAGGAAGAGGAGTCGACCGAGGATGCCGATGAGGCCCGTCGCCGCGAGCGTCGCGCCATCGATCTGGCTCTGAGTAAAGCCCCCACCAACGACCCCGTCCGGATGTACCTCAAGGAGATCGGCAAGGTCGCGCTGCTGACCGCCCAACAGGAGGTCGATCTCGCCAAGCGGATCGAAGCCGGCCTGTTGGCGGAGGCCCGCCTCCTGGACACGTCGGCGACCACCACCGAGGATCAGCGCTGGGAGCTGAATCGCATCTCCCGCGACGGAGCCAAGGCTAAGCGTCACCTCGTAGAGGCCAACCTGAGGCTGGTTGTCTCGATCGCCAAGCGCTACGTGGGTCGCGGGATGGCGTTCCTCGACTTGATCCAGGAGGGGAACCTCGGCCTCATCCGTGCGGTCGAGAAGTTCGACTACACCAAGGGGTTCAAGTTCTCGACCTACGCGACCTGGTGGATCCGTCAGGCCATCACGCGCGCGATCGCCGACCAGGCGCGCACGATCCGGATCCCGGTGCACATGGTCGAGACGATCAACAAGCTCGTCCGGATCCAGCGCCAGTTGCTACAGGACCTCGGTCGGGAACCGACCGCAGACGAGATCGCAACTCATATGGAGATGACGCCCGAAAAGGTCCGGGAGATCCAGAAGATCTCTCAGGAGCCCGTATCGCTAGAGACCCCGGTGGGTGAGGAAGAAGATTCCTCGCTCGGCGACTTCATCGAGGATGCCGATGCGGTCGTTCCTCTGGAACGCGCTTCCTTCCGACTGTTGCAGGAGCAACTGGAGTCTGTTCTCCACACACTCTCTGACCGCGAGAAGGAAGTCATTCGACTGCGGTTCGGACTGGTCGACGGTCAGCCGCGCACGCTCGAGGATGTCGGGAAGAAGTTCGGTGTCACCCGCGAGCGGATCCGCCAGATCGAATCGAAGACGCTGAGTAAGTTGCGGCACCCCTCACGCAGCCAGAAGCTGCGCGACTACCTCGAGTAGTTCAGCCTGGCGGGGGAGCGACGGTAAGACCGCTGCGGGACCCGTTCGAGTCATCGCCCTTGACCGCCGAAGTCACCTTCGATACGCCGCCCGTGGCCACGTTCTTCGCCTTGCCGGTGGCTTTCTGCATCGCAGAGGAATCCAGGAGGTTGTCGTAGAGGCGCCTTAGCTGCTCGTAGCGTTCTCTCCCTGCCTTAGCGCCCAGTACATATCCGGCACCCAGTCCCATCATTACTCCGAGGCGGCCTCGCATCTCATCCTCCACAGTCGATCGATTCGTAGGCATCGTATGCCCGCACGGGGGCCGGTCAAATCTGGGTCTCTGTCCCCGGCGGGGGTTCTACCAATTACTATGTGGGCCGTCCTTTCCGAGGTAGCTCAATCGGCAGAGCAACCGGCTGTTAACCGGTAGGTTGTGGGTTCGAGTCCCACCCTCGGAGCGCTTTTTCTTTCCTCCCTCATCCCCGACCGTGCATCCGCTCCGGTCCACATCGGCCCACATGTTCTCTTCGGCGCGCCCGTGGGACTTTGTTGCCTTCTGTCCGATTTTGCCTGCCCAAAGCTGCCCTTTGAGGGGTGGTGGTTCCACCCCGACGGGGGATGTGCGGGGGTTCTCGGCCCTGCCAATCTGTTGCTCTTGTTAATTATTGAGCATTACTGATGGCTAGGGAGGCAACTATGGAGCAGCGTTCGAGTACCGAGTTGGAGGAACTCTGGAGCACGTGGATCGCCGACCGTCGCAAGGTCGATCGGGATGCCCTGGTGATCCACTACCTGCCGCTGGTGAAGCTGCTGGCGGCGAAGATGGCCCGCTCGGTCGAGCCGTCGAACCGGCCGGACCTCTACGGCTACGCATCGATCGGCCTCATGGATGCGATCGATCGATTCGACCCCAAGGTGGGAGTGAAGTTCGAGACCTACGGCTCTCGCCGGATCAACGGAGCGATGGGTGACGGCCTTCGGACCCTCAGCTACTTCCCCAGAGGTGCGGAGAAGCGTGCCAGCCGGGTGATCGAGAAGATCGTGCCGGTCGACTTCCAGTCGGCGATGACCGCCGACGGTGCCCGCCTCGACGAGACCCTCAGCGATCGGCTCGAGGAAGGCCCCGACGCCCTCACCGATCTGGCCTCGGATCACCTCGAGGTCGTGAAGGCGCTCACCGGTCTGACCGAGCGGGAACGCCTCGTGATCACGCAGCACTACTACCTCAAGAAGCCTTTGAAAGAGATCGGTCAGCTGCTCGGCGTCACCGAGTCCCGGATTTGTCAGATCCACCGGGGGGCACTGTCGATGCTCGAAGGTGTCTTGATCGAGAAGCTTTCGGCCTAGCGGTCGGAGCAGCAAGTCGGAACACGCAAGTCGGAACACGCAAGCGGGGCCCGGTCTCCTCCGGGCTCCGCTTCGCGTCCGGGATCTGTAGCTCGGGTTCGTTCGTCATCGGATAACGTCCCCCCATGACTGACGAGATCGAACGTGACGAGATCGAAAAGACCGTGCTGGCAGCGGTCGAACGAGTCTCGCCCGACCATGACGTGATCCGGATCGATCCGGACTACGCGGCGACCGCCGAATTCTGCGACAAGTATGGCTATTCGCAGGAAGAGTCGGTTAACTGCATCGTGGTCATCGGTAAGTCGGAGCCGCCGGTGTATGCCGCTTGCCTCGTGCAAGCGACGCGTCGCCTCGATGTCAACGGAACGATCCGACGAAGGCTGGGGACCAGGAAGGCATCGTTCGCACCGTCCGAGACGACGGTGGAGTTGACCGGCATGCTCCCCGACGGGGTTACGCCGTTCGGTCTCCCGGAGGATCTCCCGATCTGGATCGACGCTCCGGTTGCAACCTTGCCCCGCGTCATCGTCGGCGGGGGGAGCCGCGCCCTGAAGCTCTACGTTCCGCCCGACGCGCTCGCGGCATTACCCGGGGCGGAATACGTCGAGGGACTCAGCAAGGAACAGCCGTGACCGGCCCTCAGCTACCCGACTACATCGCGCGCAACCAGGCGTCGTGGACCGCCGATTCGGAAGACTTCGAAACCTCGGGGCGACGGGACTGGATGGCCGATGACCCCTCGTGGGGGATCTGGTTGATCCCCGAAGGCGGAGGTCGGGATGCTGCCCGACGTCGCGGGCAAAGACGTGATCGAACTCGGTTGCGGAACAGGCTATGTCTCGGCGTGGCTCCACAAGATGGGGGCCCGGCCGGTGGGGATCGATCCGACCTGGACGCAACTGGCGCGCGCTCACGGATTCCAGCAGGAGTTCGATCGCCGCTTTCCCCTGATCCAGGCCCCCGCCGAAGCGGTCCCGCTGGCGGACGCGTCGTTCGACATCGCGATCTCCGAGTACGGCGCGAGCATCTGGAGCGATCCTTATCTTTGGATCCCCGAGGCCGCTCGACTCCTGCGACCCGGTGGCGAGCTGATCTTCCTGATCAACGGGTTCATCTTGATGCTGTGCATGCCCGACGACGACGAAGATGCCGCCGCCGAGCCGAAACTGGTCCGCGACTACTTCGGCATGCATCGCATCGATTGGGCCGACAACGACTCGGTCGAGTTCCACATCGGTTACGGCGATTGGATCAGGCTGTTACGGGACAACGGTTTCGAGGTCGAGGACCTGATCGAGTTGCGGCCGGCTGAGGATGCGACCACGAGGTACCCGTGGGTCACTCTCGACTGGGCGCGCCGGTGGCCGTGCGAAGAGGTCTGGAAGGCGCGCAAGAGATAGCTACGGTGCCTGCGCTTTCAACTTCTCGGCGCGGCGAGAGCGTTTCACCTGGGGCTTCCGTTTGGGTGGGGCCTTCGGTGTCAGCTTTCCGGCCATTCGGTCGCGGGCCGTCTTCGCTTGGTGACAGGACCAGCAGCGCGCGCCGAGGTTGAAGTGGGCGTCCGGGCCGTTGGCAGCTACCGGTTCGATGTGGTCGAACTCGGTCTTGAAACGATTCCCGCAGTCGCCGCACTTCACGCCGTCGAACTCGGGTGCCGGCCCCAGCTCGAGGGCCAGCGCGACCTCTGGAGCACGGCTGCGACCCCAACGTTTGAGGTGGCGGAGGTCTACCCCGTCATAGAACACGCCACTTAGGAACGCATCCCGTCCGATCTCTTTGGCGACTTCGAGTGCGACCGGGCCGACGCCGGGGATCTTGCACATCTCGCCCGGCTTGACGTCGGTCCATCCGCGCTTGGCAACCTCGTGGCTCACCAGGATGACCAGCTCGGGACGCTTCGCTCGTCCCTTGCCGGAGCCCAGGAGCAGGTTGGCGTAAGCATCGGCGAGGTGCTTGTCGAAGTCCTCCTTCACCCCTGACTTCTTGGCCGCCCTCGCCAAGCGTTCTGCCTCGGCCTCGGCTCTAGCCATGACCTGGGTCCCGATGTGGGGCTGGAAGGAGAGGTGGATATGGGCCATGCCGAGCTCACCGGTGCCGTGCGAGGCGGTCTTGGCTTCCCGTTGTCGCTCGGCCAGACCCCGGTGCTGCTCGGCTTCGAGCTTGGTCCTGCGGGCCTCGTCTTTCAGTACGTGGAACGACTCGTTCTTTGCGATCTTCAGGAGGTCCTTGGCGGACCCGGGGGAGGCCTCCTCGGCCCGAGCGATCTCGTTTGCCTGGTCGATAGACACCTCGCCACGTCGCAATGCCGAATCGAGCGGGCGAGAGGATCCGAGCACCTCGCTCGTCGCCGCCAGTTCTTTCGCCTTGCCCATCGAGGTGCCGGTGAGCTGAGCCAGTCGGGCGGCGTCCTGCCTGCGAGCGAAGGCGGTAACCCCGAAGGCCGAGAGACGGTTGAGGCGCGCGTAGAGTCGTACGCAGGTCTTGGAGTCAGGCTCGCTCACGAGATCGGGCTCTAAGCCTGAATTCGCCTTCTCGAGTTCCTCGATGGCCGCTTCCAGATGAGTCACCAGTGGTTCGATGTCCATCTTGTCATCATATACGAACATATGTTCGATTGCAAGCGGCTGACCAGGACTTTTCGCTGCTTATGGGCCCCCCGGCTAGTCGCCGGTAACCCCGTCGGTCAGTTCTCGGAGGATGTCGACGTGGCCGACGTGCCGGGCGGTTTCCTCGATCATGTGGACCAAGATCCGTCGCAGAGGCATGTCCAGGTACCTCGGGTGCTTGGCGAGATCATCGAGGCTTCCTTCGGCGACGATCTGCTTGTTGATCTCGCATTCACTTCGGTACAGGGCGATAGCTTCCTCCGACGAGATCGTCCCCTCGGGATGCCAGTCGGCATCGGGATCGTCGTCGGTCCACGGGTACTCGACCGTCCGCCCGGCGAACGCATCCTGGAACCACCATCGTTCGACGTAGGCAAGGTGGTGCACGATCCCGAACAGGGTGGTCTCGGAAGGAACCAGCCGCCGCTTCATGTCGATGTCGGACAGGCCCGAGACCTTCAGCAGCAAGGTTTCGCGATACCAATCGAGGTAACTCGTGAGGATCGCCTTTTCGTCCCCGCTGCGCACGGGCCATGGTCTCTCTTGGTCGGTCAGCGTTCCTCCAGAGCTTGGTCGAGGTCGGCGATCAGCTCGGCCGGGTCCTCGAGTCCGATAGAGAGCCTGACCATCCCGGCTTCTATTCCGGCAAACCGGAGTTCCTCGGCGGAGTATGAGAACTGGGACGAGTTATGAGGGGCGCTAGCGAGCGACTCGACCCCTCCGAGACTCGTTGCCTCGGTGATCACCTTCAGGGAGCGCATCATCCGGGCCGCCGCGTCGTTGCCTCCGTTCAGGACG
Organism: uncultured Actinomycetes bacterium; assembly: GCA_963826105.1. GTDB lineage: Bacteria > Actinomycetota > CADDZG01 > CADDZG01 > WHSQ01 > WHTI01. Next base: position 71,617 of record CAWGWA010000002.1, read on the forward strand.
CAGGTAACCATCGCTCCCCGCGCATCCTTATGCCAGATGCGCTCGGCGATCTCGTGATCGGGATGATCAGTCAGGCCCGGATAGGACACGTTGGCGATCCGGTCATGATCGGCGAGCCATGAGGCGATCTTCGCGGCGGTGTCGCACTGGCGTGCAAGGCGAACTTCGAAGGTCTTGAGTCCCCGAGATACGAGGAAGGCGGCGTGCGGATCGAGTGACGTCCCGAAGCTGATGACGCGCTTCTGGACCTCGGTGATGGTCGTCTTATCTGCCACCACGACCCCGGCGATCACATCGGAATGGCCGCTCAGGAACTTGGTCGCCGAATGGACCACGACATCCGCACCCAATGACAGTGGCTGAACGCAGAACGGTGACGCGAAGGTCGCATCGACCACGAGCGAGGCTCCGGCTGCATGGGCCAGCTCGGCAACGGTCGGGATGTCGAGGAGCCGCAGTTGCGGGTTCGACATCGCTTCCGCGTAGGCAACCGTGACCGGTTTCTTGCTCAGCGATTCCTTCCAGCCATCGAGGTCGGCGACGCTGACGAAGTCGACCTCGATGCCAAGGCCGGGAAGATCCCGAACGAAGAGATCGCGTGTGTCCCCGTAGAGCTCTCGCGACGCCACCACTCGGTCGCCGGCGCGGAGCAAGGTCAGGAGGGTGGTCGCGATCGCTCCCATACCGCTCGAGGTCATGAACGCATCACCACCGCCGTCGAGTAGCCGGACCATCTCGGCCGCGTGGGCGACGGTTGGGTTGGTGAAGCGCGAGTACCAGGTCTCGTTAAGACCGCCGGTGGCGATGATGTCGTCGTAACTCTGATCGTCGAGCCGGAAGGTCGTGGATTGGTAGATGGGCGGCACCACGGGTGCGGTGCGACTCAGATCCTTGTCCCGCCCCCGGCGTTCGCTCATGCCCTTCTGTACCACACGACCCGAGGGGTAACCTGTCCTCTCGTGGGGGGCCGTAGCTCAGTTGGTCAGAGCGGCGGACTCATAATCCGTTGGTCGCTGGTTCGAGTCCAGCCGGCCCCACGTCGGCGAACGTCACTGGATGCGCGTTTCCCGGCCTTCTAGGGACGCATCGCCTAGGAGGTGATCCAGGTCGTCACCTCGTCGAGATCCTTCTTGGCGATATCGGGAACCTGGGCGTCCTCCGCTTGCCTGCCCACCGGGAGAAGTACGAAGGGACGCTCGTGCTTGGGGCGTCCCAGGATCTCGTTGAGGAACCGCATCGGGCTCGGCGTGTGGGTAAGCGTTGCGAGACCCGCCATGTGGAGCGCAACGATAAGGAAGCCGACGGCGATCCCGACCGATTCCTTCACGTAGTAGGGCTGAGGGGTCGCGTCGCTGCGATGCACCTCGAACGCGACGATGAGTGCAGGGGCGTCCTCAAGGAACGGCTTGCGCCAGTCTGTTCCGAGAGGCTCGAGAGCGGCCAACCACTGCTGAGAACCCCTGGAGGAATAGAAGGCTTCTTCCTCGGCTTCGGCGGCGATCCTGATCTGTTTCTTCGTAGCGGGATCGGTGACGACGACGAAATGCCAGGGCTGGAGATTCGCTCCCGAGGGGGCTGAGTTTGCGATCCGCAGTGCATGCTCGATCAGAGACATGTCGATCGGGTCGGTCGAAAAGGAGCGGATGCTTCTCCGCGTGGACATCGCACCTGCGAATCCAGTCACGTCGATGAGAGCCTGCTCGGGCGAAACCGCTCTCTTGGGGGCCGGCACCGCTCGGTAAGGAGTCATGTCTTCTTCCTCTTCGTCACTCGGGGACGAACCAGTCTTCGACCTGAACCCCAAGGCCGTCTGCGATCCGGTTCACGTACGCGTAGTAGGCGGTGACTTCCGCGATGGCGAGGATGTCGGCATCGCTGAAACCCTCGACTCGCAGAGCGTCTACGTCGGAACGCTCCATCGCGCCCGGAGTGAGGGTCAGCTTCTCCGAGTACTCCAGCATGGCCAGGCGCTTCGGATCGAGACCTGCCGAACGGAAGTCGTCTTCTATCCGAGCCACGAGCTCGTCGTCCTTCAGCAATCGGCGCAGACCGCGCCGGTGGTGAGTAATTCAGTAGTGGCACTCGTTGATCTTGCTTACGACGAGTGCGATCAACTCGCGTTCGCTCTTGCGCATCGTCGGTGTCGAGCGCATGACGGACTGGTAAAGCGCGGTGTGGGCGGCCAGTCCCGCCGGGTGCAGGGAGTGGATGCGCAGGATCTCGTCGACCCGGCCGGTCTGTGCATCGACGATCGGCTCGTACAGGTTTCTTAGCTCGGGCCCCGAGTTGTCTTCATCGACGATCTCGATCCATGCCATGTCGGTCCCTCCAGCGGGAGTGGGGATGTAGATCACGGCCAATCTAACAATCCGAGGAGATCGAGCGCGGTCTCCCGGGGCCTTCGTTCGTCTAAGTATCGTGAACAGGACAAGAGAGCAAGTGGCGCCGAGAGAGGGCATGCAGGCGCCCAAGGGGGCGAGAACGCTGGGCAGGGGTAGAGCAAGCGACCTCTTCCATCACCATTCCCCGGATGCCGTGCGGCTGGCTTACCTCATGACGGGGGATCGACACCTCGCCGAGGATCTAGCCCAGGAAGCATTCGTCCGGTCGTTCGGCCGCTTCCAGGATCTTCGGAGTCCGGATTCCTTTGGTCCTTACCTCAGGCGCGTGGTGGTGAATCTCTGCAGGGATCATTTCCGGAAGGCCAACCGGGAGCGGCTCTTCGCCCGCAATCAGCTTGTGGTTGAGGGAGAAGACGACGCTCGGTTTGGACAAGTCGAGGCTCGGGACGAACTCCTACAGGCGCTGGGAACATTGCCACAACGGCAGCGCGCTGCAGTTGTACTCCGCTACTGCGAGGGATTGACCGAACAAGAGACCGCGTCGGCCCTCAGCACCTCTATCGGGGCCGTCAACTCTCTGGTGGCGCGAGGTCTTTCTTCACTTCGCGAACAGATGAAAGGTGAGAACGGTGAGTGATCTCGAACGCGAACTGAGGGAATTGCGGGATCGAGCGGCGGAAGAGGTCAGGCCGTCGCCGGAGATGGAAGGGATCGTCTTCCGACGTGCCAGGATCAGGAGAGCCGTTACTGCGCTCAGCGGGATCGCGGTGATCGCGGCCGTGTCGGCGGCTTCGATCGTGACGGTGGGAGCTTTCACCGGGGAGAACGAGCTTCCCCCGGTCGCTCCCTCTCCGTCGGAGAGCCCCTCGCCCGATGAGACGCAGGCCCCCGAGGTGGGGCAAGACATCGGTCTTGGCTTCCCGGTGTGCGACGTCACGAGACTCCAAGGGATCGATCTTCTGGGTGATGACGCCGACGGCACAGCCTGGACCGCCACGACCCTGAAAGACAACGGGAAGTGCAATCGGGAGATCGAGGATTCCTACCTCGTGGCCGTCGACGTCACCGGTGACGGCCTGGCGGACGCGTCATGGGAGGCATTCAGGTATTGCGTCGTGTGCGAGCCGTACGCGGCGACAGACCTCGACGGCGACGGATCCGAAGAACTTCTCGTCATCATGCAGGGCGGATCCGTCACCCAGTTTGGAGTCTTCGACGCGACCGAGTCGGGTGGCTCCGTCGCGTTCGGGCCGGTGCGGGTGGGTGAACCCGGCGACCGCAAGGGTGGTTTCCCGGCAGGAGATATCGCCAGCATCTGGGTGGGCGGAGACGAAGGGTTCGCGGGCAAGTTCGCTTGCGAGGGCTACCCCGAGGATCCTGTGCTCGTGTCCGGTTGGAGAAACCACCCCGTCGAGGGGCCCGGCTCGGACGTCACCGAGGTTCACATCGTTCGCCTGACGTTGCGCGATGGAGTCTTCGAGGTCGATGCTCTCAACACCGAGCAACCGACGGACGATCCGTTGCCAGAAGGCTTCCCGACCGGCACCAAGGGGTGCGGCGTCGATCTCGACCCATTCCGGTAGCACTAGGCTCTGATGCCATGGACGAGTCACTCACGTTGTTGGTCGACGCTCCGAGCCTCTTCTATCGAGCGTTGTTCTCGACTCCGGACAGCGTTCAGACCCCGGAGGGCGAGCCGATCAACGCTGCTCACGGGTTCTTTCGGATGCTGGCCCGGCTGGTCGGCGACCTCAACCCCGACTACCTCGCGTGTGCGGCCGACGAGAACTGGCGCCCGAAGTGGCGCGTTGATCTGATCCCGTCGTACAAGGGCTTTCGTGCCGAGCCGGGCAGCGCCCAGGAACAGGCAGAGAGGCGACTCGCAACCCAGGTGCCGATCCTCTACGGCATGCTCGAGATGTGCGACATCCCGGTGATCGGGCACCCTGATCACGAGGCTGAAGACGTCATCGGCACGTTGGCCCAAAAGGCTCCTGGACGGGTGGTCATCTTCTCGGGCGATCGCGACCTCTTCCAGCTGGTGCGCGAGGCGGACGTGGTGGTCATTTTCCCGATCCGCGGGGTCAGCAAGGTAGACATCGTCGATGAGTCCTACATCGAGAAGCGTTACGGCATCCCCGGGCGGTCCTACCTCGACTTCGCGGTCCTGCGAGGAGACGCCTCCGACGGTCTCCCGGGTGTGAAGGGCATCGGCGAGAAGCTCGCGGCGTCACTCGTGGCGCGCTACGGCGATCTCGAGACGATCCTGAGCGAGGCCGAGGGATCGGAAGCGAGCGTGACGCTCGCCAAGGTCAGGGGGCAGGCGGACTACGTCAGGAAGGCCGCCCAGGTCGTAGCGATCGCGACAGATCTCCCGCTTCGGCCTGCCGATCTCTCTCGCCCACGCGATCTACCCCGACCCGAGATCGTCGCGGCAGCGGAGCGCTTCGGCCTCGAGGGCCCGATCGGAGCGCTGCTCGACGCGTTGGGATAGAGGGATCATGTGGGGTCTTCGAGTGGGCGGACGGCATCGGGCGGAGACGACGCCACTTCGGGGGCGAGGTGCGTGATCCTGTCGGCCGGTAGGTCGAGTGCGCGCAGACGCCCGAAGATCGGGATGGCCAGGAACGTAACCAGCCCTCCGACGACGAAGCCCGCGGGGATCGATCGTTCCTGAGATAGGTAGCCCAGTCCGGTCTGGCCGCCCACGCTTCCGAGGCTGCCCATCAGAGAATCGAACGACACGAGCGTGGCTCGTTCCGATGACGGGATCGACTGATGCAGATAGGTCTGTCGGACAGGCTGAAGGACGCCGCCCGCGATCGCTCCCAGAAGGAAGATCGGAACGGTGATCCAGAACGATCGGATCGCGCCGACGGCGACCATGGTCGACGTCACGATCGTGGTCGATGTTAGGAGGAGAGTGGTGCGCTTCCGGCCCGGCTTTGCCAGTCGTCCGACCAGAGAGTTGCCGACGATCCCCGCCAGCGCGAAGAGCGAGGCGATGAGACCCGAGAGCCACACGGCATCCTCTCCGTAGAGCTCGAGGAAGTAGGGCTGCCACGCGTACCAGGCCCACGAGAAGAACCCCAGCGTCAGGAATGAGTCCCATACGAGCAACCGGATCGCCGGCGAGCGCCATCCGAAGTTCAGCCCTGCGCTCGCGACTTTCTTCATCTCGCCGGCGATGCCCTTGAAGCGCACGGTTCTTGGCGTGAACCCGAGATCGTGCATCGTCCTGAATCCCACGCCGAAGGCCATGAGGATCAACCCCGCACGGACGAAGTAGGGGAGGGCGAGGTCGAGTTGTCCGAGCAGTCCTCCGGCAACGGTCCCCAGGAGCATGGCGACACTGGCGACCATCGACGCGCGGGCGAAGACGCGATCCAACTCTTGCTCGTATCCGGTTTCTTTCAATGCATCGACGAGCCATGCCTCAACCGCGCCCGAATAGAAGGTGTATCCCAGCCCGAGGATCACTCCGGCGAGACAGAACAGAAGCAGTCCGCCGTCGATGAAGGCGACCCCGACGTAGGCGAGTGTCCCCAGCGCGAGGAATAGCGCCGCGAGCAGGAATGACGCCCGGCGCCCACGCGTGTCGGCGACCACTCCGGTTGGTATCTCCAGCATCGCCATTGCTGCGGTGAACGCGGCGTTGGCAAGGAAGACCTCGAAGATGGTCAGGCCTGCGTCGAGCATGAACAAGGTGTTGATCCCCCAGATCACCGAGGCAGACAACGTGAATAGCCCGGTGATAACCAGGTAGGTGCGGATCACAACCTTGGAGTCCATGTGCTCGGACAACCTACAGCTCTGCTCTGTGATTCCCGGCCCCCCGGGGGAGGGAATGCCCTAGGGTCGGATGATGCATTCCCATGCACACGGGCCGCCGCCGAAGACCTCTCCGGCGATGCAGCGCCGACTCATGTGGGCGATAGCTCCATTCATCGTCTTCACCGTTGTCGGCCTGGTGAAGCTGTGGCCGAGCGGGGCCGATCTCGAGGTCGCTGCACCGGGTGTGGGGATACAGAGGTACGGAGCGACCATCGTCGAGGTCGACGAAGGAGCTTGTGAAGCGCCCGCGGTTGGTGTCGAGCTCGTTTGCTCAGTGGTCGAGATCAAGCTCGACGAAGGACCGGATCAAGGGGAGGAGTTCTCCTTCAACTTCTCAGGAGGAGACAATCAGCGGGGCTTCAAGCCGGGGGACAAGATCATCGTCACCGCGACCCAGACGACCGATGGTGTCGAGTTGCCCGAGGATGTCCCTCCGTACGGCTTCGTCGACTTCCAGCGCGGGACGCCACTGCTGCTCCTGACCGCGATCTTCGTGCTCGTTGTGATCCTCCTTAGCCGGCTCAAGGGGGTCACGTCTCTCCTAGGACTTGGGATAAGCCTGTTGATACTCGTGCGATTCGTCCTGCCCGCGATCCTCGAAGGGAGCAGCCCGATCGCGGTGGCGATCATCGGTGGCGCGGCGATCATGTTCGCGGCGCTGTACCTATCTCACGGCGTGAACGTCCGGACCACCTGCGCGGTGCTGGGGACGCTGATCAGCCTCGCCCTTACCGGCATCCTCGCGGTTGTGTTCGTCGAGTTGGGTCACCTCACCGGGTTCGCCTCCGATGAAGCCACCTTCCTGCAGGTCTCGGCGCAACAGATCAATCTCCAGGGACTGTTGCTCGGAGGGATCATCATCGGAACCCTGGGAGTCCTCGACGACGTGACGATCACGCAGGCATCGGCTGTGTGGGAGATCCGTCTGGCCAACCGGGCGTATGGATTCGTTCATCTGTACAACGCGGGGATCCGGATCGGACGGGATCACATCGCGTCAACCGTCAATACGCTCGTCCTCGCGTACGTCGGTGCGGCGCTGCCCCTTCTCATCCTGTTTACGGTCTCGAGCACCGGTTTCTCGAACGTCATTACCAGCGAGGTGGTGGCCGAGGAGATCGTCAGGACCCTCGTCGGCAGCATCGGGCTCATGGCGTCGGTCCCCATCACCACGGGTTTGACGGCCTGGGTTCTCACGCGAGGGGACGCAGAGGCGATCCAGGCGGAGCCGGAGCCCGAGACTGCGCTCGAGACCAAGAAGAGCCGGTTCGAGGAGAAGTGGTTCGGGAGTGACGAGGACTGAGTGGTCACGATCGAGGACGTTCGGGAATCGCCTCAAGACTTGCCGAGGGCCTACGAGGTGCTGGTGCGGGACCGGGTGAAGTTCCGCGTCGGACAGTACGTCTGGATCGCGTTCTCGCACGATGAGACGTTGATGGGGTTCGCGTTTCCGAAGGAGGAACGAGAGGCTCTCATCGAATCGGAGCCGGACAAGTTCATGATGCCCAAGCCGGTGGATCTCCGATACAACTGGGTCGTCGCGCGCCTCGGCGCGATCGACCGCGACGAGATGCAAGAGATCGTTCTCGAAGCCTGGAGGATGGTCGTTCCCAAGAGGGTCGCTGTCGAGCATCTCGGTGATTAGGATGCTCGGATGTCTTCAGTCCCCGAAAGCGATGCCCTTATCCATGCGCGGTCGCTAACCAAGCGATTCGACCAGATGGTCGCCGTCGATAGCATCGATTTCGAGGTGCGCCGAGGCGAAGCGTTCGGGTTCCTCGGCCCCAACGGTGCGGGCAAGACCTCTACGATGCGGATGATCGGCTGCACCTCGCCGCCAAGTTCCGGATCACTCCGAGTGATCGGGATGGATCCCGTGACGCAGTCATCCGAGATCAAGGCCCGCATCGGGGTGGTGCCGCAGATGGACAACCTCGACATCGAGCTCACGGTGCGGGAGAACCTCGAGATGTATGCCCGGTACTTCGACGTCCCCCGCGACATCGCCGGCCCCCGTATCGACGAACTGATCGAGTTCGTGCAGTTGACCGAGAAGGCCAAGAGCAAGGTCGAGCCGCTGTCCGGAGGGATGAAGCGTCGTCTGACCATCGCCCGCGCCCTGATCAACGAGCCCGACCTCCTGCTCCTGGACGAACCGACCACCGGCCTCGACCCGCAAGCACGCCACCTCGTGTGGGACCGCCTCTACCGCCTGAAGCAGCGCGGGGTCACTCTCGTGATCACTACCCATTACATGGACGAGGCCGAGCAGTTGTGCGACCGCCTCGTCGTAATGGACAACGCCAAGATCGTGACCGAAGGTTCGCCCCGGGATCTCATCGCTCGGCACAGCACCCGGGAGGTCCTCGAGCTGAGGCTCTCGGACGCCGAGCGCGGTCGGCTGACGGGTTGGGTCGACGACATCGCCGAGCGGGTCGAGTGGTTGCCCGATCGCGTACTCCTGTACACGGGCTCGGGGGACGAGACCCTCGCGAAGATCCATGAGAAAGGCATCGAGACGGAGACCGCCATGGTGCGCCGAGCGTCTCTCGAGGATGTCTTCCTCACGATCACCGGCCGGTCGCTGGTCGAATGAACGCGACCAAGATCGTTCGTAGGAACGTGACGGTCTTCTGGCGGGCGTGGCGGTTCTCGTTCTTCCTGTCCGTGCTGTCGCCGGTGATGTTCCTGTCGGCCATGGGACTGGGGCTCGGCTCGATGGTTTCGGAAACGGACGCTTTCGGAGGGGTCGACTACGTCGACTTCTTCGCTACCGGCATGCTCGCCGCGACATGCATGCAGTCGGGAGTGTTCAGCGCGACCTACCCGATCATGATGAAGATCATGTGGCAGAGGAACTACGAGGCGATGCTGGCCGCACCGCTCGTGGTCCGGGACATCTTCATCGGAGAGCTCGCGTGGATCGGGGTCATGCTCACGCAGGTCGCAGTTCCCTTCGCTGCGGTCATGGCTCTGTTCGGGGTCTTCGATTCACCGATGGCGATCCTCGCGATCCCAGTTGCGGTCCTCTTAGGGCTCGCCTGCGCGTCGGTGATCATGGCGTTCACGGCGACCCTGCAGACCGATGAGGCCTACACCTGGCTGTTCCGGTTCGTTGTCACGCCACTCTTCCTGCTGTCGGGGACGTTCTTCCCGATCGACCAGCTACCGCTCTGGGGCAAGATCGTGGCGCAGGCGACGCCGCTCTACCACGGAGTCGAGCTCGTCCGGCAGCTAGCGATCTACGAACTGGACGTCTCTGCGGTGTGGCACCTCGGATACCTCGTCGCGATGCTCGGCATCGGGACGGTGGTGGGGATGCGGAACCTCGAGAAGCGGTTGGTGCCCTGATGGCGATCGAGGCTCCGGCCCCCGTCTATCCGAGACCGTCGTATCAGCGGGCGGTCAAGCTCGTTCGTCGCAACGCGCTGGCGTACAAGCACTACTGGATCGCATTTATCAGCGGTTTCTTCGAGCCGGTGTTCTATCTGCTCGCGGTCGGCTTCGGAGTGGGGCAGTACGTCGGGGGAGTCCCCTACGCCGGCGGCACGCTCGAGTACGCATCGTTCATGGCCCCCGGGATGCTCGCCGCATCAACCCTTAACGGAGCCGTCTTCGACGGGTTCTTCAGCCCGTTCTTCAAGCTCAACTGGCTGAAGACCTACGACGGCATCATCACGACCCCGGTCAACATCCCCGACATCGCGATCGGCGAGATGATGTGGGCGCTTATCCGTTCGACGATCTACGGCGCCGGCTTCCTCATCGTGATGCTCGCGTTCGGACTGGTGCACTCGTGGTGGGCACTGCTGGCTCTTCCCGCGGTGATGCTCTCCGGCGGTGCCTTGTCGGCCGGAGCGATGATCCTCACCGGAACCACCAAAGAGATCTCGTCACTCGAGAAGGTCATGACTCTGGTGGTCTTCCCTCTGTTCCTGTTCTCCGGCACGTTCTTCCCGGTGTCGCAGTACCCCGACCTGCTCCGGCCGGTCGTGCAGGCGACGCCGCTGTTCCATTCGTCGTCCCTGCTGCGGGCCCTGACGACCGGTGAGGTCGGCACGCAAACCCTGTGGCACGTCGTTTACCTCGTGGCGATGTTCGTCGTCGCCAGCACGATCGCGATCAGGCTGATGCGGAGACGGTTGATCTCCTAGGCCTCAACCGCAAGTTCCGAGGGCGAGTCATTCTCGAACTGCGTCTCGTGCATCTCGGCGTACCGGCCCCCGGAGTTGATGAGTTCGTTGTGGGTTCCGCGTTCGATCACCTGGCCTTCTTCGATGACGAGGATCTCGTCGGCGTTCCGGATCGTCGAGAGGCGGTGAGCGATCACGATCGAGGTCCGACCCGCCAGTGCATCGACCAGGGCCGCCTGGACCGCTGCCTCGGAGGTCGAGTCGAGGTGGGCAGTGGCTTCGTCGAGGACCACCACGTGTGGACCTGCGAGCAGAAGTCGGGCGATGGTAAGCCGCTGCCTTTCACCGCCGGAGATGCGATAGCCGCGCTCTCCTAGAACCGTGTCGAGGCCGTCGGGCAACGACCTGACGAGGTCGGCGAGTCGGGCGCTTGTCAGCGCCTCCCACAGTTCGTCATCGGTGGCCTCGGGTCGTGCGAACCGCAGGTTCTCCCGCACCGTGTCGTGGAACAGGTGGCCGTCCTGGGTGACCATCCCTAGGGTTTCCCTGATCGAATCGAAGCTCAGGTCCCGGACGTCCACTCCAGACAGGCGGATGGCACCCTCGTCGACGTCGTAGAGGCGGGGGGCCAGGGAGGCGATCGTGGACTTACCCCCGCCCGAGGACCCCACGAGCGCGACGAGCTTCCCGGGTTCGACCGTGAACGACACACCGTGCAGGACTTCAACTCCTCCCCGGCTATCAAGCGTGGCGACTTCCTCGAGGGAAGCAAGGGAGACCTTGTCGGCCGACGGGTATCCGAACCTGACGTTGTCGAACTCGACGGAGACCGGACCATCCGGAACCCGAACCGCATCGGGCTTCTCATCGATGAGTGGCTTGAGGTCGAGGACCTCGAAGACGCGTTCGAAGCTTACGACCGCAGTCATCGCATCGATCCGTGCGCTGGCAAGTGCGGTCAACGGCGCATAGAGCCGCGTAAGCAGGAGAGCCAGGGTGACGACCGTGCCCGCGTCCAATTCGTTCTGCAGCGCGAAATAGCCGCCGAGACCGTAGACGAGCGCGAGCGCCAAGGCGGACACGAGTCCAAGCGCGGTCAAGAACATCCATTGGCCCATCGCGGTGCGGACGCCGATCTGAGCGACCCGTTCGGCGCGGAGCTCGAACTCCCTGACTTCATTCTGGGGGCGTCCGAAGAGCTTCACCAGAGTTGCTCCCGGGGCCGAGAATCGTTCGGTCATCTGTGTGGTCATCGCCGCGTTGTGATCAGCAGCCTCGCGCTCCAAGTGAGCCAGACGGGAACCCATTCGCCGGGCCGGTACCACGAACAGCGGCAGCATGATCAACGCCAGCAGGGTGATCTGCCAGGAGAGGGACACCATCACGACGAGCGTGAGGATGAGAACGATCACGTTGCTGACGACGCCCGACAGTGTCCATGTGAACGCGCGCTGCGCACCGATCACGTCGTTGTTCAGTCGGCTAACCAGGGCGCCGGTGCGAGTGCGCATGAAGAACGCGACCGGCATCCGCTGCACATGTGAGAACACCGCCCGGCGGAGGTCGAGGATCAATCCCTCGCCGATCTTGGAGGACTGCCAGCGCGTGGCGATGCCCACAATGGCATCCAAGATCGCGATCCCGGCGATCACGCCCGCCAGCCACAGCACCGTGCCTTGGTCCCGGCCCTTGATGATCTCGTCTACGACGCGCCCGGCGAGGATAGGGGTGGCCACGGTAAGGATCGCGGCCACAACGCTAAGAAGCACGAACCCGATGAGCGCCGCTCGAAAGGGCCGGGCGAACTCCCCGATCCTCCGCAGCGTCTCGCGGGTGATCTTCTTCCGCGGTTGCCCGACCTGCTTGGCGCTCTCCATCGCCATCCAATGACTGAAGTTCAATTCCACAGCGGGTTCTCTCCCTGGTTATCGATCGGGTGGTGAGCGGACACGAAGTGCTCGCTCCAGCATCCTAGGAGTTCAACCGGACTTGAGGTCAAGCCGGCCCTTCTCTTGGTTTCATACAGCTTGGACCCAGCGTGAGACGAAAACTCATCGGTCTCGCAAAGCCGGGAACAATGCGGGCCCAGGCCCCGTCTCAGAACCATGAAACGGATCGCGGCCGTCCTGACAGCGCTCATGCTCCTATCCGCCTGCGGCGCCGAGACCCCGGCCGCCACAACGCCCACGGCAGCGGAGCCGGAGGCCTGTTCCGGCATCAGCGAGTTCGAAGCCACCCTTCGCGATCCGGGGATCTCTTACGACTACGAACCCTCCGATTCCCTAGAGGAACTGGCGTCGTGGGCCGACGCGATCGTGGTCGGGACGCTTTCGCATGCCGACGACGCCCCCGACGATCTCGCCGGTCGGGGGATGGGGACGGTCGCCTTCACGATCGGGGTCGATCGTGTCCTCAGCCAAAAGGCCGGTCCGGAGATCGGCGAGACCGTGACCGTGGTCACCGACTTCAACGAGAACGCCCGCTCCATCGCCGACTATCAGGAGGCTTTGCCGCAAGGTGCGATGGCCGTCGTCTTCCTCAGCGAATGGCGCGATGCATGGGGTTTCCATCTCGAGGGATTCTGGTTCGCTTGCGACGAAGACGACTCACCGGGCAACGGGCTGGTCGAGCCGGGCTGGGCGGTTGGATCCCTGGGGTCGATGATCGAGGCCATAGAGGGTGAACCCGAGATCAAGCCGGAACCATCCCCGACGACCGATGAATTCGATTCCGAAACGTTGGCCGACGGTCGGATCCGGATCCGGCCTCGCTCGGCGGAGGTCGCCGACGAAGGTACCTACCGCTTTACCGTTCCTCACTGCGGGCTCGACTGGATGGTCGACTTCGATGCGTCGTTCTGGAAGGCCGAACACCCCGACGGACTACGGCAAGGGGAGCCGTTATCCGTTCTTCTTCAACCCCGACGAGGGAACCTTCACGTTCGTCTCCACGGATCGGGCGATCTACGAGGCGTCGACCGGCGAAGACATCTCATTGCATCGACTCGACGGTCGCATCGTGATCACCCCCTGCCTGTGAACGAGGTTCAGCGCCGGGTGAGGATTTGGGCGGCGGCCCGGTGGCCGCTGCGGAGGGCTCCTTCCATCGTGCCGGCCCACTCGGACGCGGTGTGTTCGCCGGCGAAGTACAGGGGGCCGACCGGAGTGGTCAGGGCATCGGTCCGGAGTCGTCCCGCCGGTTCCGCACTGTAGGCGGCTCCGACCCAAGGATCAGTGTCCCAGGTCGATAGCACCGCACCGGTCGCGTCGAGTTCCAGATCCGGACGCAACTCGCTTAGGCGCCCAAGCCATCGCTCCGGACCGGCGATGACCCCGAGGTCAGCGAGCGCGGAGCTCGAGCCGGCGAAACAACCGACCACCGGCTGGACGGTTCCCGAGACTCCTTGCGCGGTCCAGCACCAGTAGTGATCGTCGACGCTCATGACGCTGCTCGGCTCGACCTCCCGGACGAGGGGAACGAAGAGTTTCGCGGCGTGGCCGTAGACGACGTCGCCAAAGAGCCTGACGACGTGATCCGGTAGTGGGGGATCGAAGGTGATGATCCTCATCACGCTCGCCGGCACGGTCACGACAACCGCGTCGAAGTCACCTTGGAATCCGTCGCCGGACACGGTCGTTGTGTCGTCACTGCACGAGACCGAACGCACCGGGCACCCGAGGATGACCCTCTCCCCGAGGAGCGTGGCGATGGAACGAGCGAGCCCATCGTTCCCACCGGCGACGCGATGGCTTTCCTGCTCGGACGCGGTCGATCCCGTGTGCAGCAAGGTCGAAGCCGAGAGGCCAGCGGCATCGTACGCCGCAGAGATCGACAGCCGTGCGATCACGGAACGCTCGACGGGCTCGGGGAGCCCGACTGCCTCGAGAACATCCTTGACGCTAAGGAGTTCGGGCCGCTGCCGGACGACATCCGCGAGTGTCCGGAATCCGTTGGCGACGTGGGTGGTCGTGGTGTCCGCGCCACGTGGTTCGCGATTCCCGTACGACATGCCGGTCGGCGCGAGCTCGAGACCCAGACGAGCGATCGTGGCGCGCATCACCGCGTAGTCGCCGAGGACAAACTCCGCTCCACGCTCGATGACCGAGCCGTTGGGAAGGGTCTGCGACCACACTCGGCCCCCGACCCGATCGCGTGCTTCGAGCACGACGACGTCGACATCCGAGGACGCCAGCCGTTCGGCTGCAGCGAGACCCGAGAAGCCCGCCCCCACGACACAGACCTTCACGGGGAGATACTCGCCGATGGAGCGTGGGACCGCCTAATCTGTCGCCGTGACCGTCGCCCTGGTGCTTTCGATGATGCTCGTGGCAGCCCTGGTGCGTTCGGTGTTCGGGTTTGGAGATTCGCTGGTGGCTATGCCGGTCCTAACTCTTGCTCTGGGGATCAAGACGGCTGCCCCGCTGGTCGGTCTCACCTCCCTTGTGCTGGCCACGGCGATGCTCCTGGCCTCCAGGCGAGCGGTCGACCTCAAGTCGACGAAACAGCTACTCCCGTGGATCGTGCTCGGGATCCCGTTGGGGATCGTCGCCCTGATCGAGGCCCCCCAAGGCCCGGTGAGCCTGGCGCTGGGGGCGGCGTTGATCGTCTACGGGCTCTACTCACTCACCGGCCCCAGCCTCCCCGAGGTGAGGAGCGCTGGTTGGGCGGTCCCGGTCGGCCTCCTCTCCGGAGCCCTGGGTGGTGCGTTCAACACCAACGGACCGCCGATCGTCGTCTACGGAAGCCTCAAGCGATGGTCGCCGGAGGTGTTCCGGGCGACGCTCCAGGCGAACTTCCTCACCGCCGCGTTCTTCATCGCCCTCGGCCACGGCCTCGGGGGCCTGTGGACCGAGCGCGTGCTGGTGTTGTTCGCAGCCACCGTTCCGGTTCTGGGCGCCGGTTTCTGGATCGGCCGTGCGGTGTCTCGCCGGATCCCGGCGGCTCGGTTCGCCGGTGCGCTCATGCTGCTGATCGTCGCGTTGGGAGTGATGCTTACGGTCGAGGGCGTGCGGGCGTGGTGAGCTTGTGCCTCAGTCGAGCTCTCTGAGCGCGTCCTCCACGCCTCTGACGAAGGTGGGGTAGGGGAAGATCATCTCCTTGAACGATGCGATCGGGATGCGTTCCTTGATGGCGAGTACGAGCAACCCGATCACGTCCCCCGCGCTCGGTCCCATGCTCGAGGCTCCGATGAGAACGCCGGCGTCGGTGTCGGCGATCAACTTCGTAACTCCGTGCTCGGCTCCGGGTCCGTGCATCCATCCTCGTGCCGACGAAGCTGTCTTAGCGATGCCGGTCGCCACCGAGATGCCCTTATCGCGGGCGTTGCGCGTTCAGTAAGCCCCACGCTCGCGACCTCGGGATCGGTGAACGTGACGCGGGGCACCGCGGAGTAGTCGGCGGGAGCGTGCTGCTGCCCGAGGATGTCGGCGGCTGCGATCCGTCCTTGATAGACGGCCATGTGGGTGAAGCCTCCGTGGTCGGTGACGTCACCGACCGCCCAGATACCGTCGGCAACCCTCATGTGGCCGTCGACTTCGAGGTTCCGAGCGTCCTCATCGAGACCGGCGGCCGACACCCCAAGGGGTGCCAGTGAGGTCTTGCGACCGGTCGCGACCAGGAGGCGTTCGGCGCGCACCGACTCTCCGGTCCCGAGAGTCAGCTCGATCTCACCGCCGCTCGAGACGACCCGTTTCGCCTCGACCCCGGAATGGACACGGAGGCCTTCCTCGGTCAGCGCCTTTTCGATCGCGGCACCGTTCTCAGGCTCCTCCGAGGGAAGCAGGTGGTCGGCCATCTCCACGACGGTGACCTTCGAGCCGAACCGGTGGAACACCTGGGCGAGCTCGAGTCCGATCGCACCACCGCCCATCACGATCAGCGAGGCCGGGATCTTCTCGGCTTCGATCGCGTCTCGGTTGGTCCAGTACTGGATCGAGTCGAGACCGTCTACCGGAGGGATCGCAGGTTCTGTCCCGGTCGCGATCACGATGCCTTTCGTTGCTTCGTAGCGCGTGCCGTCGATCTCAACCGCTCGCGGTCCGACCATGCGAGCCGAGCCCTTGATGACCGTAGAGCCCTTCTTTTCGTGGCGTTCGACGGCGACCTTGTCGTTCCAGTTGTCGGTCGCCTGCTCTCGAACGCGTTTGGCGACCGGCCCCCAATCCGGCGATATCTGAGCGCTGCCGGCCAGCCCCGTCACGCGGAGAGCCTCGGCGAGCGTGTCCCCGGCCCGGATCATCATCTTCGATGGGACGCAGCCCCAGTAAGGGCATTCGCCGCCGACGAGCTTCTTCTCGACCGCGAGGACCTTCATGCCTGCCTCAGCGGTTCGCCCGGCGACCTCTTCACCACCCACGCCCATCCCAATGACGATGAGGTCGAAGGTCTCAGCCATGGTTGGTCCTCCCATCGAGCAGTTAGCGTCCGGGTCTTCCTACCCCGGGATCGACGCTATGCCCAACGGGGCTCTCTAGAAGTCCTTGGCCCAGTCGTGGATCGTGTGCCACCGGTTGTCCTGGCTGCACTTGGCCTCCGAGACGTGGACCTCGCTGGCACCGAAGTGATCCTCCGGCGAGAAGCTCACGTGAGGGCCGATGCCGTTGAAGAAGTCGCCTCGCTCCATCGTGTAGATGAACTTCTCTCTGGTGAGGTCTTTGCCCGCCTTCAGGAGCATCTCGTGCATCGCCTTGGCGGAAGACCAACCGAGCCACATGAAGTCGTCCCCGTCGTTCTCTTCCGGATAGATAGCCCGAACCGCTTGGCGGAACTCCGGGTCGTACTTGTTGCTGTCGACCCAAGCCGGGAACGGCGAGAACATCTTCGCTCCGTCGAGAGAGCCACTGCGACAGCCGGCAGTTGCGATGGCGTCGAAGGTGAACTGGATCCCGGCCCCCACCCACTGTGGGTGGTACGCCTGCGCGCCGGCTGCGTTGAGCATCTGCAACCAGAACACCGGAGCCAGAAGGAGGTTCACGTTGTCGATCCCGCGCTGGTTGAGTTCCGTCGCGATGGCCTGTGCTTCGCTGGCACCTGCCGTCTTGGGAACGGCACGGTCGTAGTCGACCGTAAGTCCCGCGTCGTCCATGGCCGCGATGTACGCGTCGTGTCCATCTTTGAACGATGCAGTGTTGAACCAGACGATCGCGTTCTTCTCGTCCGCGGCTCCGAGATCGCTTTTGAGGAAGTCGGCGATCAATGGCTGTTGATCCGGATAGGTCATCGATACCGCGAAGTAGTTCGGGAGTCCGGTGAGCCCGACCTCGGTAACTCCGGCCGAGATGTACGGCACACCTTCAGACGCCGCGTAGCGAGCGCATGCCTGGATCTGATCCGTACCGGCGGCACCCGAGAGCATGAAGACCTCATCCTCCTCGACCATCTGACGGCACACCGATACCGCCTGCGAGGGGTTGTAGTTGTCGTTCCGCAAGACCACTTCCACACTTCGTCCGTGGATCTTCACGCCGTTGCGTTCGAGCCAGCGCCAGTAGATCGCCGCGCCCTTGTTGGCCGAGTCGGATGGGACCGGCGCAGCGCCTGTGATGGGGGCGTGGGCCCCTATCTTGATGACCGTGTCGCTGACCCCGGTCGTGTCGCCGTCGGTGGGGGCCGGGGCCTCCGGATCGTCCGTGCCAGTCGTCGTCGGAAGTCGAGCTTGACGGGCTGTCGGTTGCGGTGGTGGCATCGGCTGCCTCGAGTTCGTCCGCTGTCGCGATGATCTCGCCGGTCTCGGGATCGACGAGGTTGCCCTCGGCATCGAGGACCCCGCCGGACGCGCCGATCAGCCCCGTCGCGGAGGCCTGGTCGGCGACGTTGGGCTTCTGCCCGCAAGCGGCCGCCACGAGGATGGCGCAGAGCGTGGCTGCGATCCGAACGGCCGATGAGTGGGACATCCGTACTTCCCCCTGATCTGCGGGCCCCCGTCGTGCCCGTCCCTATCCGCGAAGGTTCGGTGCCGAGGGTCCGATTCCTCCCGATCTGCCATTACTTTCAGGGTGATAGGGGGGAGGGGCGGGATAAGTTGCTTTGATGCGCCGTGTCGCCAGATTCTTCGCCGGGCCGGTGATGGCCGTTGCCGGGATCGCCCATTTCCTCGTCCCCCGAACATACGCGGCGATCATCCCCGACGCCCTCCCCGGCCACCTGCCGCTCGTGTACGCCTCGGGCGTCGCCGAGCTGCTCGGCGCCCTGGGCACGATGCACCCGAGGACCCGGCGTCCGGCGGGCTGGTTCTTGATCGGCACCCTCGTCGTTGTGTTCCCGGCGAACGTGAACATGGCCCTCAATCCCGACGAGTATTCGGTCCCCGGGGGTCACGCGAGCCTCATCGCGAGGCTGCCTCTTCAGGCCCTCTTCGTGTACTGGGTGTGGCTGGCGACGATCAAAGACGACCCTCTCGAACCTCGATCCGCCGGAAATGCAGTGCGACCAGCACGGTGATCGAACCGATCAGGAAGGCCACCACGTTGGGGATAGCCAGAGTCATGTTGTCGATCGATATGCCGTAGGCGAACCATAGAAGGAACCCGACCAGCAAGACGCTGAAGTATCCGATCGAGACGTCCCGTGACGATCTCGTTCGAACCATCCGATGGATCTGGAGGATCGGAGACAGGGCCATAACGATCCCCCAGGTCGCTGCGCCGATCGCGAGGGCGGTTGTGATCACTGGTCGAGCCCTTTCACTTCGATCGCGGGGAGTCCGTCGATGCTGGAGAGGTTCTTCTCCCGGACGTACTTCTCGATCCCGTCGGGACCGTGCTCCTTGAGCTTCTTATCTATCCACAGCGACTGATGGGGCCTGACACCTTCGTAGGACAGCAAGGGAACCGAGTACCCGCACGAGTCCGAGATGCGACTCACCTCGACTTCGATGATCGAACGGAGGCCCACTTCGGGGAACGCGGCATCCGGGAAGCGGCTCACGAGGTCGTTGAATCCTGTTTCACCCTTCTGGTGGATGTGACCGACCCCATGGAGACGAACGATCCTCGGTCTCCCCTCGAAGGCGCAGAGCATGACCACGATCCGCCCATTCTCGCGAACGTGGGCGATCGTCTCGGCTCCACTCCCGGTGATGTCGAGGTAGGCGATCCGATCGGGGGCCAGGACGACCAGCGATCCACGACCGCCCTTCGGTGACACGTTGATGTGCCCGTTCGTGTCGAGTGGTGCGGTCCCCACGAAGAAGACGTGTTGCTCAAGGATCCAATCCCCGAGGTGTTCGTCGATCGTTTCAAATGTCTTTGCCATGGGCCCAGACTAAGCAATCGCTCGACGGGGTAGTGATGTGCTCTGCTTACAACCCTCAGGCTGAAGACGTACGGATTGGAGTGAAGAATGAAGCTATGGAAGTTCGCGGGCCCGATCCCCAAGGCGGCTGCGGTGCTCTACGCGACCTACAAATGGATGGAAGACCACACCGATGAGGTCGAGAGGTGGTCCCAGAAGGCCATCGACCACTCGGAGGGCAAGCGATACGAGGTGGCCGTCCAGCCGCCGGCGCGTGCCCTCAAGCTGACCGCCCTGTGGATGCGGAACAACCGGAAGAGCGCGGCTCGCGCCTAGCGACGGGACTGATGTACCGAAAGAGTTAACCCCTTGGTCCGGTTGCTTCAAACTGGGGCAGCCATAACAATATGGACATTCTGCGTCCCCACGGCGGTGGCGTAGCGGGCGAACCAAGGAGGATCCGTGTTTCCAATCTCTGGTACACGGGGGAGGGCGCTGTTGCGCGCCGTTCTTCCCCTGGCGATGGTGGTTGCTTTGGTGCCGGCGCTCAGTGCTCCGGCGAAGGAGAAGGGGGGCCATAAGGGGAAGGTTCAGCTCCAGATCCTGGCGCTTAACGACTTCCACGGAAACCTCGAGCCGCCGTCCGGTTCCTCCGGACGCGTCACGTTGCCGGGGGGAACCACGGTTAATGCGGGCGGAGCGCAGTACCTCGCCACGCACATCAAGTCGCTGGAAGAGGGCCAGGAGAATTCCATCTTCGTGGCCGCCGGAGACCTCATCGGCGCAAGCCCGTTGCTCTCTGCCTTGTTCCACGACGAGCCCACGATCGAAGCGATGAACGAGATGGATCTCGAGATCTCTTCGGTTGGCAACCATGAGTTCGACGAGGGCTCCGAAGAACTTCTCCGGATGCAGCGAGGCGGATGCCACCCGGTCGATGGATGCGCCGATGGCGACCCCTTCGACGGCGCCGACTTCCAGTACCTCTCCGCCAACGTCTTCAAGAAGCACAACAAGACGCTGCTGCCCGCGTACGAGATCGAGAAGTACGACGGGATCAAGGTCGCCTTCATCGGACTCACGCTCGAGGGCACGCCCGACATCGTCACGCCGACCGGTGTCGCCGGGCTCGACTTCCGGGACGAGGCCGACACGACGAACGATCTCGTCAGGAAGCTCGAGAGGCAGGGCGTCAAGGCTTTCGTGGTCCTGATCCACGAGGGAGGATTCCCGACCGGTACGTACAACGAATGCCCGGGGATCTCGGGTCCGATCGTGGATATCGTCGAGCGCACCAGCCAGCAGGTCGACATGTTCATCAGCGGGCACACCCACGCGGCCTACAACTGCGTGATCGACGATCGTCCTGTCACGAGCTCGGCCTCGTTCGGCCGCATCGTGACTGAGTACAACGTCGAACTCGACAGGGCGACCCGGGACTTCTCCGACATCGCGGTGGAGAACGTCATCGTTACTCGCGACGTCGAGGAAGACGCTTCGATCCTGGCGCTCGTCGCTAAGTACGCCGAGCTCTCCGAGGAGCTGCGCAACGAGGTGATCGGCACGATCGAGGGTGACATCGTGCGTGCGGCCAACGCCGCCGGTGAGTCGCCGCTCGGCGACCTCATCGCCGACGCCCAACTCGAAGCTACCAACACTGCTGCTCTTGGGAACCCCGTGGTTGCGTTCATGAACCCGGGCGGCATCAGGGCCGATCTGACCTACGCGGCGGCGAAGGAAGAGGCCGATGGTGAGGTCACCTACGAGGAGGCCTTCACGGTGCAGCCGTTCAGCAACGTGCTGACCGTCCTTACCCTGACCGGGGAGCAGATCGAGCGACTACTCGAGCAGCAGTGGGACCAGAGCGCGCCCAAGGTGCTTCAGGTGTCGGAAGGTTTCACCTACGCCTGGGACCCCCTCGCCCCTGCGGGCGACCGCGTCGATCCATCCAGCATCATGCTGGATGGGGTTGTGGTCGATCCCCTGGCTGAGTACCGAGTAACGGTCAACAACTTCCTCGCCTCCGGCGGTGACGGTTTTTCCGTCCTCACCGAAGGAACCGATTCACAGGGTGCGGACATCGACGTTGATGCTTTCGTGGCCTACATCGGGGCGCACAGCCCCGTACCGGTTCCGGTGCCAGATCGGATCACGCTGGTTCCGTAGAGAACCATTGCAACGCAAGACAGCGGGGGCCGGATGTTCGGCCCCCGCTTCCGCGTCCTCATCTTTTCGCGAGGGCGTTCAGGGCGTAAGTTGACCGCTGAGCCAACAACGTCCAAGGGGGCCGGGGTGCCACAGATCAACGAGAGTTTCGAGGTCCAACAGCCGGTACAGGTGGTCTGGGACTTCTTCCAGAACGTGCCTCAGGTTGCGGAATGCATGCCCGGGGTGGAGTTACTCGACGCGGCCTCGGGAGATGTCTACAAGGGCAAGATGAAGATCAAGCTCGGCCCGATCAGTGCGCAGTTCCAGGGCGAGGCCCGGATCGATGACCTCGACGAGACCGCCCGAACCGGCACCATCTCTGCCAAGGGCGCCGATCAGAAGGGCGGGAGCCGCGCCAATGCAACCGTCAAGTACGCGTTGGTCACGGTCGGCGATGGCACCAAGGTGGACATCGTCGCCGACGTCCACCTCCAGGGAGCGATGGCCCAATTCGGCCGTTCCGGGCTAATCCAAGACGTTTCGAGCCAGCTCACTCGCGAGTTCGCCGGCTGTCTCGGGCAGAAGTTGATGGCGAACACCCCCGAGGAGGCGGCGGAGGTCAAAGCGGGGGACGTCAAGGGATTCAGTCTGTTCTTCAGCACGCTGTGGGCGCGTATCCGTCGTCTATTCGGAGGATCCAAGGACAAGGGCTAGATGTTCTCCACGATCGGAGACGCGGCGCGCGCTATCGCCGCGGGCGAGGTCTCTCCACTCGAGGTCACGGAGGCTTGTCTCGCCCGGATCGAAGCTCTCGATGATGAGCTGAGGGCGTTCCTTCACGTCGATGCCAGTGGGGCGCTTGCCACGGCGTCGGCAGTTATGGATCGCTCCGAACCCAGGGGGCCTCTCTTCGGTATCCCGCTTGCGATCAAGGATCTGCTCGATGTCTCCGGGATGCCGACCACTGCGGCGTCGGATGTCCTCACGCGCGTCCCGGCGGACGATTCACCGGTCGTTGCCCGCCTGCGCGAGGCGGGAGGGATCGTGATCGGCAAGACGAACCTCGACCCGTTCGCGTACGGGGTGTTCAGCGAGCCGACCCGGAACCCGTGGGATCGCTCCCTGATACCCGGCGGTTCCAGCGGAGGCTCGGCGGTCGCGGTCGCGTCGGGTATGAGCCTCGGCGCGCTTGGCACCGATACGGCGGGATCGATCAGGATCCCCGCCGCGTTCTGCGGAGTCGCGGGACTCAAGCCACGCAACGGTGCCGTCCCAGTCGACGGGATCGTGGCGCTGTCGCCGTCACTCGACTCGTGTGGGCCCCTGGCGCGAACCGTAGGGGACCTGGCGTTGATGTGGGAGGCGATGACCGGCACGACTCCCGAACCGGTCGATGCTCCACGGATCGGCATTCGCACGCGATGAAGTGCTCGGTGACATGGATCCGGCCGTCGTGCGCTCGTACGCATCGGCGATCGCTCTGCTCAGAGAGGCGGGGTTCGACCTCGTTGAGGTCGAACTTCCGGACTTCTCGGCGTGGGGGAGACCGGCCAGCTATCTGCTCGTGAACGAGGCGCTCGGCGCACACCGCGCCGCGGGATGGTATCCGGACCGCGCCGAGCACTACACCGAGGAGGTTCTCGGAAATCTTCGATACGCCGAGGGCTTGTCGGCCGAGAAGCTGGCCACCGAGGTCCTTCCCCTCGATGACCTTCGGGCTGCATTCCACGACGCTCTCGAGGGGGTCTCGTCGCTGCTGTTGCCGACGACGCCATTGATGTCTCCGTCGGTCGAAGGGATCTCGAACGATCCCAAACTGCGGAGGAAAGTCATCAGGGAGGTCGCTCGTTTCGCGACTGCGGTGAACTGTTGCCGCGCGGCGGCCGTCACGATCCCGTGGGAACTCGTCGACCGCGTCCCGGTCGGCGTCGATGTGGTGGCCGGGACCGAGGCAGCCGCACTGGGGGTTGCGCTTCGGCTCGAGGGCCTGGCCCCCGGGGTCGGGGTCCCGCCCGAGGGGCCGTGATACTCATTCGGATCGCCCAGCCCGTGATCGACGCCGCCCGAAGAGGCGACACGGGACGAGCCTCGGCGGCGGGGGAGGCGCCGTCTATCTCGGGATGGCCGACGATGTCGTCGCGCTGACCGCTCCGGGGACACCGGAGATGCCGAACGGGATCGCTCTTCCCGGCCCGGTCCCCGAGCTTCCTTCCGGAACCCCGGTCACCCTTGGTCTGGAGGGCCTCACCTGGTCGGGCGGGGCCGTCGCCTTCAACACTGCCGAGGTCTACGACCCGACCGCTCCGCACGATCGGCCCCGGGCCCTGGTTGATCGAGCGCTCGGCCTACATCGATGCCCTGCCCGACGGCCCGGAGCCGGTCCTCGAGGGGACCGAGATCCTGCGCCGGGCGATCGAGACTTGGGACGTCGAACCATCGCTTTGGAGGCCGCACGGGTGCTCACCGGCCGCGGCGGGGGCCTGACGCCCGAGGGCGACGACCTCCTCGCCTCGGCCGCCGGGGTCGCCCGGGCCCGGTCCTTCCCCGACCCCTGGATCCGAGCCCTCACAGACCAGACGAGTCCCAGGCGCCAAAGAAGCCGGGACCACAGAGGTGTTATGGCAGGGACGGGGCGAGGACGACCAGGCTGTCGGCGTCATTGCTCCGGCACGCCGCCGAGGGGCGGATGATCGCCCCGATGCTCGCCCTGCTGGATCCGGACGAGCCGGGGTGGCGTGAGGCGGTGGACGAACTGGCCGTCCTCGGCCATTCGACCGGCCGGGCTTATCTCCGGGCGGCGGCCCTGGTCATGTCGTCGTCCCCTGGGCCAGACTGAGCGGATGTCTTCGCACACCACCTCGAACCGAACCCTTCGAGCCGTCCTCGAGAATTGGGCCGCGACCGCTGCGGACGCATCCGTTCCTTCGTTTCGAGTCCGAGGACGGCTCGTCGACCGAGCGCACCTACGGAGAGATCTACGAGCGAGCGCTCCGCGCCGCCGACGTTCTCGTGTCAACCGGAGTGGGGGTCGGCGATCGCGTTCTGGTTCATCTGCCGAATCGAGCCGAGTTCTTCGATGTCTGGTTCGGGTGCGCGGTGCTCGGCGCGGTCATCGTGCCGACCAATCCACTTCTCACCCCGAGCGAGCTCAACTTCGAGATCGGCCATTCCGGAGTCATTTCCGCGATCACGACGACCGATCTAGCGGGCGCGGTTGAGACCGCCCGGACAGGACTACCGACCTCGCGCATGATCATCACGACCGGCGACGATCTCGACGAGCGTCTCACCGCCGCGGAGAGGTTCGATGGTTCGGGGCCGTCAGATCGCGATCCCGCGGCGATCCTCTACACGTCGGGGACCACGAGCCGTCCCAAAGGCGTGATCGTTACCAACGCGAACTACATCCATGCGGGCGAGGTTGTCGCGCAGCACCTGCGCGTTACCAGTGAGGATCGCTGGCTGATCGTTCTTCCGCTGTTCCACGCCAACGCTCAGTACTACTCGACGATGTCGGCATTGGTCACAGGCGCGTCGGTAGCCGTGATGGACCGCTTCAGCGCGTCCCGCTGGGGCGAGCAGGCGCGCCGCAACAGGGCGACCCTGGCTAGTTTGTTCGCCGCTCCGATACGGATGATCCTGGCAGCCGCGGGATCGAGCGCGGACGCCGACAATCAGCTGCGCGCAGTGATCTTCTCGCAAAACGTCTCCGAGGAGCAGCTCGAGGAGTTCGAACGGCGTTTCGGTACCGATCTTCTTCAGCTCTACGGGATGACGGAGACGATCGCACCCCCAACACTCAACCCGTTGGTCGGGGAGCGGCGGAACATGAGCATCGGTCCGCCGACGAAGCAGGCGAAGCTCCAAGTCACCGAGGGTGGTGAGCTCCTCGTGGGAGGGGAGCCGGGAGTGACCCTGATGGCGGGGTACCTCGACGACCCCGATGCGACCGCAGCGGCATTACGGGATGGCTGGCTCCACACCGGTGATCTCGTCCGGGCCGACAGTGAGGGCTATCTGTACTTCGTGGATCGGGCAAAGGACATGATCAAGCGAGCCGGAGAGAACGTCTCGGCGGGCGAGATCGAAGCGGTCGTTAATGGACATCCCGCGGTTCACGAAAGTGCTGCGATCGGCGTTCCGGACGACTATGAGGGACGAAGCGATCCTCCTGTATTGCGTGCTCGCCGAGGGAGCGAAGGCGACCGAGGATGAGGTGATCGGGTGGTGCCGGGAGCGCCTCGCCAGTTTCAAGGTTCCCGGCGAGATCCGCTTCGTCGACGCCCTTCCACGCACCTCTGTAGGTAAGGTGCAGAAGGAGGCATTGCGCTCGGGTGGTGCCGCGGTCGAGGGGGACCTGATGGACAAGAGGGTGGGGGGATGAAGCCGCCACGGTTCGAGTACCACCGGCCCTCGACGCGCGACGAAGTCATCTCGCTGCTGGCCGAGCATGGAGACGAGGCGAAGATCCTCGCCGGGGGCCAGTCGTTGGTCCCGATGCTGAACTTCCGCCTCGCCCACCCGGGACACCTCATCGACATCAACCATCTCGAGGGCGAATCCACGGAGCCGGAGATGAACGATCGATGGGTGACCTTCGATCCGCTGGTGCGTCACGTTGGCGCCGAGCGCTCCGCGATCGTGGAGGAGGAACTCCCGTTGCTGTTCGAGGCGCTGCATTACGTCGCTCATCCGGCGATCAGGACCCGCGGGACGATCGTAGGGAGCGTCGCCCATTCCGATCCTGCGGCCGAGATCCCCGCGGTCCTCACGGCACTCGGCGGCGAGATCGTCGCCGCGTAGCGCCAAGGGTCAGCGAACGGTGCACTCGGATGACTGTTTCGTCGGCCCCCTCGTGAACGCACTCGAGCACGACGAGTGGATGGAGGCGGTCCGGTTCCCTCGACGAGGGCCTGGTGAGGGCTTCGCCTTCGAGGAATTCTCGCGACGCAGCGGTGACTACGCCCTTTGCGGGGTCGCCGCAGTAGCTCGTCCTGCACCCGGTGGGATGAGCGTCTCGCTGGCATATCTGGGGGTTGGGGTGACGCCCCAGTCGGTAGAGGTTCCCGCGCGACCGACTGCCGAGTATCAGCATCCGTCGTTCCTGGGCGAACTCGAACACCTCGTGGAGGCCGAACTGAAGCCGTACTCGGACATCCACGCGACCAGTGCATACAAGCGCTTCCTGGCAGTGCGCTTGGGCATCAAGGCCGCGCGCCGGGCCGTGGCGACGGGGGTATCGGCGTGACCGAGATGCGCAAGATCGCACTGACGGTGAACGGAGAACGTCGAGAGGTCGACGTCGAACCACGCTGGCTACTGTCCGACGTGCTCCGTCATGAACTCGGTCTTACCGGAACCCACGTCGGATGCGAGCACGGCGTATGCGGATGCTGCACGGTGTTGATCGATGGCGCACCGGCGCGCTCGTGTCTGGCTCTCGCGGTGACCATCGACGGATCGGAGATCACGACCGTCGAGGGGATCGCGGATGAAGACGGTCGCCTCCACCCGCTCCAGGAATCGTTCCAGAGACATCACGGGCTGCAGTGCGGATTCTGCACTCCGGGCTTCCTCATGACCGCGATGCCGTTCTGGGCCGAGGCCGAGGACATGACCGACGACGAGCTCCGCAAGGAGATCTCGGGCCAGCTCTGCCGCTGCACCGGATACACCGGCATCCTCGCCTCGATCCGCGGCGCCGCGGCAATCGCACGCGAGCGGTCTCGACCGGTCGCAGAAACAGATGAGCGGGAGAGCGAGCGATGACGACCAAGATGTTCGGTGCGCCGGTTCAGCGCAACGAGGATCCGAGGTTCCTGACCGGCAAGGGTCGCTACGTCGACGATTTCGAGAGTGGTGCGTACGGAGCCGCGTTCCTGCGCAGCGATTTCGGACACACGCGGATCCTCAGCATCGATACCTCGGAGGCCCTCGCCCTCGACGGTGTGTATGGCGTGTACACGCATGCGGATCTTGAGGGGCTGCTCAGCGAACCCTTGCCGCTATTGATCCCGAACCCGAACCTCTTCGCTCCTCGAACCCAGTACGCGCTTGCGAAGGAAGAGGTCTGTTACGTCGGCGAGGTCGTTGCGATGGTCGTTGCCAGGGACCGCTACGTCGCCGAGGACGCGGTCGGGATGATCTTCGTGGACTACGAGCCGTTACCGGTCGCGTCCGACCTCGAAGGAGCCTCGCTCCCCGATGCTCCCGTTGTTCATTCGGACATGCCCGACAACGTCAGTGGTCGCGCTACCGAGGAGAAGGGCGATGTCGATGCCGCCATGGCGTCGGCGGCGCATGTCTTCGAGTGGCGATTCGAGATCGAGCGTGCCGCGGCGATGCCGATGGAGACGCGGGGAGTGGTGGCGAACTACGACCCGCGCACCGAATCGCTGCTTCTGCATGACTCGACCCAGGCCCCCACCGGCGTGCGCGGGGGACTGGCTCAGTTGTTCGGATTGGACCCCGACAACGTCCACGTCGTAGCGCCGGATGTCGGCGGCGGGTTCGGCATGAAGGTGATCCAGTTCTATCCCGAAGAGGTCATGGTGGCCTGGGCATCACGCATGCTCGGCCATCCGGTCAAGTGGATCGAGGACCGCCGCGAGGACTTCGTCGGATCGAACCACGAGCGGGGTCAGGTCCACCACATAAAGGTCGCGGCAGACGCTGAGGGTCACATCCTGGCTATGGACGTGAAGTTCATCAACGACGCGGGCGCCTACTGCTCGTACGGCTTGATCATCCCGATCGTCACCGCGGCGCAGATGCAGGGTCCTTACAAGATCGAGAACTTCCGTTACGAGTACCGCAATATCTTCACCAATAAGGTCCCGACCTCACCTTATCGAGGTGCCGGCCGCCCACAGGCCGTCTACGTCATGGAACGGGTGATGGACAAGGTCGCCGGCGAACTCGGGATCGACCGAGCCGAGATCCGGCGCCGCAACTTCATCGGGCCCGATGAGTTCCCCTACGAGGTCGGTGTCGCGTGGCAGGACGGCGGGAACGTGGTCTACGACTCCGGCGAGTACGAGAAAGGCCTCGATGTTCTTTTGGAGGCGCTCGACTATGAGGCGTTCCTCGCCGAGCAGAAGGAGGCGCGCGAACAAGGGCGTTTGCTGGGGCTCGGGTTCGGCTGCTACGTCGAGGGGACCGGGCTAGGCCCGTACGAGGGAGCGGTCATCAAGATCCTCAACGATGGAACGGTCAACGTCGCGATCGCGGTCGGAACCCAGGGACAGGGACACGAAACGGTGTTCGCTCAGATCGTCTCCGACGAACTCGGCGTTGCGGTCGAGGACGTCAAACTCGTTTCGGGCGATACCCGTCGGCTCGGATATGGAGTCGGGACCTTTGCAAGCAGAAGCGCGGTCGTCGCCGGTAACGCGGTGCATAAAGCCGCTCAGGCGGTCAGGCTCAAGGCTGCCGAGGTTGCCTCGCGGTCCCTCGAGGTCGCGGTCGAGGATCTCGTTTTCACGGGAGGACGTGTGCACGTGGAGGGTGCTCCCGATGTCGGCATCCCGTTGGGGCAGCTTGCGATCATCTCGAACCCGCTGCGTTACGCCTTCGGGAAGGAGTCCGAGGAAGCGGTCTTACTCGCGCAACGCGCTTATGCGGGCAGCGATCAGGCCCCTTCCTGAAGGAACTTCACCTGGTCTCGAGGCAACCGAGTTCTTCAGCCCGACCGCGGGTGTGTTCGCCTTCGGTACTCATGCGGCGATCGTCGAGATCGATCGCGACACCTGCAACATGAAGATCCTGCGTTACGTCGTTCACCACGACTGCGGCAGGGTCATCAACCCGATGATCGTCGACGGTCAGGTTCAGGGTGGGGTCGCGCAGGGGATCGGCGGCGCGTTCTTCGAGAAGTTCGAGTACGACGAAGAAGGGCAGCTGACCAACGCGTCGTTCATGGACTTCCTGATCCCGTACGCAACCGAGATCCCTACACTCGAGCTTCACCACACCGAGACGCCGTCTCCCGTTGAACCCACTGGGGATCAAGGGAGTGGGGGAGGCGGGCACGATCCCCGGCGCTGCGGTCATCGCCAACGCGGTCTCGGATGCTTTGGGCCAGCCCATCGACACGATGCCGTTGTCACCGCTGAAACTGTTCGAACTCATGCACCCGGCATGACCCGGATCCGCATCGGTATCGACACCGGCGGGACCTTCACCGACATCGTTGCAGCCGACGAAGACAGTGGGGCGGTGGTCACGGTCAAGACACCGTCGACGCCTCACGATCCATCGATCGGCTTCATGGACGGACTGACGAAGGTGCTGGACGCCGTTGGGGTAGGGGCCGATGCGGTGAGCGCGGTGTCGCACGGGACCACGGTCGCGACCAACGCTCTGCTACAAGAGGACTTTCCCGGACTCGGCTTCGTCACCACTCAAGGCTTCAAGCACATCCTCGAGATCGCCCGCCAGAGTGTGCCCGAAGGCTACGGGAACTCCTATTTCTGGGTGAAACCCAAACGGATCGTGCCGCTCGACCTCGTGCGCGAGGTTCCCGGTCGCATCGACGCAGCGGGAGCTATCGTCGGGGAGTTCGACCCGGACGCCGCGCGTGAAGTGGCGCGCTGGTTCAAGGAGCGCGACATCGACGCGGTAGGCATCTGCTTCATCAACGCGTATGTCAGTCCGGACCATGAGGCGCTCATGAGGGACGTCTTCGCCGCGGAGTACCCGGAGTGCGCGGTATCGATCTCATCCGACGTCCTACGCGAATACCGAGAGTACGAGCGCTCGGTTACGACGTTGGTGGATGCGTTCGTCAAGCCGAGGGTCGGCCGCTATATCCACGGCATCAAAGAGCGTCTCGACCCCTTCACCTCTGGTGCTCCCTTCTACGTCATGAAGAGCAACGGGGGAGTGATGTCGGCCGACGAGATCGAGGATGCGCCGATCACGACGATCCTGTCTGGCCCGGCAGCCGGCGTCTTGGGCGCGATCGCAGTGGCCGACGCTGCGGGGTTCGATCACATCCTCACGCTCGATGGTGGAGGTACCTCAACCGATGTCAGCGTCGTGCGCGGAGCCGCGCCGGTGCTTACGACCGAAGGTGCGGTCGGACGCTTCCCGGTCAAGGTCCCCATGGTCGACATCGTCACGGTCGGAACCGGGGGCGGATCGATCGCGTGGAGGGCTCCGGACGGCGGATTGAAGGTCGGCCCCCGCTCCGCGGGCGCCGACCCCGGACCCCTCTGCTACTCGAAGGGCGGCACCGAGCCGGCGACCACCGACGCGCACCTGACCCTGGGACGGCTTCCCGGGGCCCTGCTGGGTGGAGAGATCGCCCTCGATGCCGGGGCGTCGAAGGCGGGACTCGAGAAGCTCGCGGCTTCGGTCGGTCTCGGGCTCGAGGAATGTGCGGCCGGCGTCCTCGAGATCGCGGCTTGGAACCAGGCGAACGCGATCCGTCAGATGACGGTCCGGAGAGGTCTCGACGTCAGGGACTTCGCGATGATCGCGTTCGGCGGTTCCGGGCCTCTCACCGCGTGCCGCTTGCTCGACATCCTGTCTCTGCGCGCCGCGATCATCCCTCCGAGCCCCGGGAACCTGAGCGCGTTCGGACTGCTCAGCGTCGACGTCCGCAACGACTACGTGCAGACCTTCGTGGCGCGCAACTCGGCCCTGTCGCCGGGCGACCTCGAAGCGGTGTTCGCCGGGCTTGCAGCGCAGGCGCTCGCGTCACTTGAGCGATCGGGATTCTCCGAGAGACTTAGCCTCCTCGAGCGATCGGCCGATCTTCGCTACATGGGGCAGGCGTTCGAGGTGCGCGTGAGTGCGCCAGAGGGTCCCATCGACGACGGGTTCGTGGCCGAAGTGATGACCCGGTTCCACGACGAACACGAGCAGCTCTACGGTTACTGCTACCGGGACGACCCCTCGCAGACCATCGAGTGGGTCAACGTGAGGGTCGCCGGGATCGGGAGGATCTCGAAGCCCGCGCTCCCGAGGATCGATAGTGGTGACGGCGATGCCGCGACGGCTCGGACCGGAGAGCGCCCGGTGTTCTTCGACGGGTGGCACGACGGCGCCATCTACCGAAGGGACCGGTTGCTCGCCGGAGACACCGTGCTCGGTCCCGCGGTGGTCGAGGAGTACGGCTCGACCACACCGATCGCTCCCGGCTACCGCGCGCGTGTCGACGACATCGGGAATCTCGTCATCACCGAGGGCGAGGCATGAAGTCCATCGATCCGGTCGTGCTCGAGATCGTGGAGGGGACCTTGGCGTCGATCGAGGCGGAGGTCGAGGATGCCATCGGACGTACCGCCCGCTCCCCGATGATCCGCGATCAGCACGACTTCCGTGCCGGGATCCACGACCGGCGGCTGAGGAAGTTGACCGGTCGCTCGTACTCGGCCCTGGTCCATCCGGTCGTCCGTGATTTCCCGATAGACGAGATGCACGAAGGCGACGTCTTCTTCCATAACGACGTCTACACGTCCGAGGGCGGAGTCGGTCACTTGCCGGACCTGACGGTGACGGTGCCGGTTTTCCACGAGGGAGCCGTGGTCGCGTTCGTGCAGGCCTTCGGCCACCACGATGACATCGGCGGGATGGTCCCCGGCTCGATGCCATCGAACGCGACGTCAGCGTTCCAAGAGGGCCTAATGGTCCCGCCCATCAAGCTGTACGACCGGGGCGTGGCCAACGATGCGGCGATCCGGATCATCACGCGCAACTCGCGGCTGCCCGACCACATCGCCGGTGATCTCGATTCGGAATGCGCCGCGACGAGCATGGGAGCGGCGCGACTAACCGAACTGTTCACTCGTTATGGAAAGGAAACCGTCGAGGCCTGTTTCGATCGAATCATCTCCAAGACTACCGAGACGTTCCGCAGAGAGATCCTCTCTAAGATCCCCGACGGTACCTACGTGTGGGAGGACTACGCCGAGCACGACGGGATCGATCCTCCGAGACTCCACGCTCAGCGGATCACGCTCACGAAGACGCCCGAGAAGCTCACTATCGACTTCACCGGAACCTCCCCACAGGCCAAGGGGCCGATCAATCACGCCGGCGACTACGCCGACGGCAACTTCCTGAAGAAGTGGATCGCTCCGGTACTTAGGAACCTCGCCGATACTCCCGAGCGGATGGCGGAACTCGACGTCAACGAGGGGATCGTCGATCTCATCGAGATGAAGTTCCCGCCACCGGGCACGCTGTTGACTCCCATCTTCCCGGCCCCCACCAATGCGCGCACGTTCGTGATCCTCAGGCTCCTTGGGGTCTTCGCAGGGGCGCTGGCTAAGGCTACCGACGGACGGATGCCGGCCGACCAGGAGACGATCCGGTACACGGGCATCACCGGGTTAGACGCAGACGGCGACTGGTACCTCTACCGGGAGATCCTCGGTGGGGGATCGGGAGGGCGCTACTACGCGGATGGGTCCGACACGATCCACATCGTGCCCGACTCCAAAAACATGCCGGCCGAGTTCATCGAGAACTCGTTCCCCGTGAGGGTCGAACGCCTGGGGCTGGCAACGGATTCGGGTGGGCCCGGCGAGCATCGCGGCGGGCTCGGCTACGACAAATGGATCCGTGTGCTCAACGACTCGACCTTTCTGTCGATCGCCGACCGTTCGATCCTCGCCTGCTGGGGACTCAAGGGAGGCCGGGCGGGGGCGCCGTTCAAGGTCACCATCGATCCCGGCGGGCCGAACGAGCAATCGCTTCCTGGGCTATCGGACGACGTCGCGGTGAAGGCGGGTGAGATCATCCGCATCGAGACGACCGGCGGCGGCGGATGGGGCGACCCGCTCGAGCGCGACCCGGAGTTGGTCGCCCTCGATGTCCTCCAGGAGAAGGTCAGCCCCGCGGCGGCGAGCGAGCAGTATGGGGTCGTGCTCGTTTCCGGAGAGATAGATCATGCAGAGACCGAGAAGCTCCGCGCCGAGATGAGTGCTGCGCGCGGCGAGCTTCCGTTCTTTGACCGGGGGCCGGGCTACGAACGACTCGCGGGCATGCCCCACGCCGAGGTTGACTCGCTGTGACCTCGAAACGGATCGTCGTGGAGCGCGGGACCTACCACGACTCCGTGACGTTGATGCTGGCGTCGCGCGACGCGGAGGAGACCGAGGGCATCGTCTTCGCTGCGGCGGCGGCCGCGACCCCGGTGAACCTCGAGCTCCTCACCGGCAGAGGCTTCGATCTGCCGGCCGATCTCGTCCCCGACGATCTCTTGATCGCGATCGAGGGCGTCGATGACAGTGCGCTCGAGCGCGCGGCCGGGGCGATCGAGGCGCGTCTTACGGCTCGCCCTCGCGACACCGGCGACTCCTCGCGAGCGGCCCCTCGCTCGCTACGCTCCGCCGCGGGCCGGGACAGTGACCTGAACCTCGCGTTCGTTTCCGTGCCGGGCCGGTACGCGGCCTACGAGGTCGCGAGCGCGCTCGAGGCCGGACTCAACGTCTTCTGTTTCTCCGATGGTGTGTCGCTGGAGGCCGAGGTCATCCTCAAGGGACGAGCGGCGGCCGCGGGCCTGCTCCTGATGGGCCCCGACTGTGGCACCGGGATCCTTTCCGGCATCGGTCTTGGTTTCGCCAATGTCGTGCGCCGGGGGCCGGTCGGGATCGTCGGCGCCTCGGGGACCGGGACCCAGGAGATCTGCTGCCTGCTCGATGCCGCCGGCATCGGGGTCAGCCATGCGATCGGGGTCGGAGGCCGCGATCTCAGCGCTCCGGTCGGGGGCATGATGACCCTCGAGGGGATCCAGCTGCTGGCAGATGACCCGGCGACCGAGATCATCTGTGTTGTATCGAAGCCCCCCGATCCGTCGGTCACCGAACGAGTCCTCAGCGCGCTGACCGCCGCCGCCAAGCCGGCCGTCATCGCGCTGCTCGGTGCCGATGACGTCGGTGATGAACGCATGGTCGCAACGCTCGAAGCCGCCGCGGCTCGGGCGGCCGAGCTGGCGGGGGGCATCGTCGCTTTCCACGAGCTCGCGATCGAAGCACCCACGCCTGGGGCGATCGCCGGTTGCTTCGCGGGAGGAACCCTCTGCGCCGAAGCTGCCGCGATCGTGGCCGCCTCCGGCTTGGATGCGCGCTTCGTCGATTTTGGGGATGACGAGATGACCGCGGGCCGTGCTCATCCGATGATCGACCCCACCTTGCGGAACGAAGCGGTCGCTCGCGCCGCGGAGGACCGCGAGGTCGGAGTCGTGGTGCTCGATGTCGTGCTGGGACATGGAGCTCATCCGGATCCCGCGGCAGAACTGGCCCCCGTGATCCGCGCCGCTCTGGAAGCCAGGACCGGCGAACTCACCATCGTTGTCACGGTCTGTGGGACCGCCGGCGATCCGCAGGGGCTCACGTCTCAGATCCATGCGTTGGAAGCCGCCGGTGCTCTCGTGACGCGAAGCGCCGCGTCTGCCGGTCGCCTCGCGGTCGAGGCGGGAGGGGGCGGATGAGCATCCTCGACGGGATCCGGGTCGCGAGCGCCGGGGTCGAGCTGTTCGCTTCCGACGTCGAGAGTCAGGACGTCGCGGTTACCCGGGTTGACTGGCGCCCTCCGGCACCGGGGAGCGAATCAGCCCTGGCGCGCCTCGCAGGGGCGGCGACGGCGGGCGCCAACGATCGCGCGGTCGCGCGGATGCAGGACGCTCATCCCCGACTGACCGGCATCGGGATGGCCGGGGACCTCATCGCCGATCTCGAGCCGGGGACCTTCTTGCACGCCGGGCCCCCGATCGAGTGGCCCGACATGGCAGGTCCACTCCGGGGAGCGATCATCGGGGCGGCCTTGCTCGAGGATCTCGCAACCGATCCGGACGATGCGATGAAGCGGGCGGCGGCGGGTGAGTTCCACTTCATCCCCTGCCACGAGCGCGACACGGTCGGTCCGATGGCGGGCGTCGTGAGTCCGTCGATGCCGGTATGGATCGTCGATAACGAACCGGGGGACAACCGTGCTCTGTGCACGTTGAACGAGGGTCTCGGGAAGGTCCTGCGCTACGGCGCGTACGACAACCAGGTGATCGAGCGTCTCCGGTGGATGTCGGCGGTCCTTGCTCCGGTACTCACCTCCGCGCTCCAAGTGCTCGACGCTCCACTCGATCTCAGGGCGATGATCGCCCACTCGCTTCAGATGGGTGACGAGCTGCACAACCGGAACAGGGCGGCAACCTCGCTCCTGCTGCGGACGTTGATGCCGGCGCTGCTGACGATCGATCACCCGCGTAGTGACGTGGTCGCCGCCGCCGAGTTCATCTCGTCGAACGATCACTTCTTCCTCAATCTTGGGATGGCCTCGGCGAAGGCAACCGCGGATGCTGCCTCCGGGATCGAGGGAAGCTCGGTCGTGGTGTGCATGGCGCGCAACGGAACCGAATTCGGCGTGCGCCTGTCCGGCACCGGCGATCGGTGGTTCACCGGTCCCGCCGGGATCGTCGACGGCCTGTATCTCCCCGGATTCGGTCCGGAGGACGCCAACCCGGACATCGGGGACTCGACGATCACCGAAACCTGCGGTCTCGGTGGGATGGCGATGGCCGCCGCCCCAGCGATCGTGAGATTCGTCGGAGGCACGCCGGCCGACGCCCTTGCGACCACCGACCGGATGTACGAGATCACCTGGGGCGAGAGCGATCACTATCAGATCCCGGCGCTCGACTTCCGCGGGACTCCGCTCGGCATCGACTGCCGCGAGGTCGTCCACACCGGGATACTCCCGGCCGTGAACACCGGTATCGCCCACAAGGACCCGGGCATCGGACAGGTCGGCGCCGGC
Source organism: uncultured Actinomycetes bacterium (assembly GCA_963826105.1). Lineage (GTDB taxonomy): Bacteria > Actinomycetota > CADDZG01 > CADDZG01 > WHSQ01 > WHTI01. Next base: position 108,065 of record CAWGWA010000002.1, read on the forward strand.
CTCGTCGAGCCTCCGATGTCCGCCTTCACCGCCGCCCTCGAGTCCCTGGCGTCCTACGACTCTTAGCCCAAGTTCTCTTGCGGACGACTACGGGCGTACACTTTTCCACGGGGGTCGGGAAAACATACTTCGCGTTTCCACAGCACCCTTTCCCACCAGAACCGGTGCAGGGCCCGGTTACTGCCCGCTGGTGGTGGCCTCTAGGTATTGGGCTGTGCCCTTGTTGTCAACAGGCGGCCCTGGCTACGGTCTCCTGAATTGTCGTAGGGGCTCTTCAGAATCCGACTAATGAGGCGAATGAAAGACCAAAGCAGCATTCATACGACGTCCGGCCCTGATTCACGAGGCATTTCCCAGACCGAGCTCTCCGCTCTGGCAAACGACTGTCGATCAGTCATCGCCACCCACATCCGGGGCCTAGCCAGGCTGGAGAAACCTAGCGGTGGCAATTGGTCGGAGATCCGAGAGGGTTTCCGGTGGGCCGGGAATTGTCTGGGTGGTAAAGCAGTCACGGGTGAGGGGCACGTGGATCTTCAGATTCTTGCGAAATCTCTCGGAACTGTGGTCGAGTTGGTGAACAGCGACTTTGAAGCAAGTCTGGCTCCAGATAGTGTTGGGCTGGTCATTAGAGTTGGTCAGCACTGGCCCAAGTCACGCAGAAGAGCGTCAATCGCCCACGAGCTTGGACACTCATTCTTTTGGAATCCCTCCTCGCTCAACCGCTATGTCGTCTATCCACCAAGGGACCCTGAGTGTTCCTGGAAGGAGGAGGATGTCTGTTGGGTCTTCGCTCGATGGATGTTGGTGCCAGAGCGGCTCTAGTTGAGGCCAAGGCCGATCCAGGGGGAATGCCCGCTCCCATGCTCCTGTCGATTTCCCACCGGTCTTGGCGTTTCACCACAGATGCTTGCCCGCAGGCTTCTGCTTGATACACCCGGCTGGGAAGACCACATTTTCATGGAGCAGGCAATTGCTCCCGAAGGAAGGACTTCACTCCGAGTAGTGCAGGGGAGAAAGTTGCGCCGTCGGACATCAATCAGAAAGTATCTCCAAGGCGCCAAGGAATTGATTGCGTCGAACCCGGGGTCCTTTTCGGACGCGGTCGCCAGTGGCGAATCGGCGGGACTTGTTGGAAGTGCTTGCACGGTTCCCTGGCCTCAGCCTGGGGGTTGTACTAACTTGGCAATTCTCCGCCCTTCCTGAGCCCAAACCCCTGGATTTCTTTGCTTGGTGCTAATACCCTTGTCGGTCCGGGCTTGGCGGCGCATCGGGGAGGGTCGGTTTCGTGAACCAGCAAAGTTTGGTATCCCCTGAGCCTAGCGATGACGTCGCGGAAAAAGGTCAAGCGCCAGTGGATCGTAACCCTGAAGTTATCGAGCGTATGTTGCATCCACACGAGTCTCTTCGTGATCCGATACACGGTGACATCTGGATTACGGCTCTCGAACGTCGGCTTATCGACACCCTTGCTTTCCAGAGAATGAGGCGGATAGCCCAACTGGGACCAACCGGTACCGTTTACCCCGGTGCGACACACACCCGCTTCATGCATTCGATTGGGACCCTTCACGTCCTTCAAGATCTCGTGGACATCGTCAACCGAAATGCAGATCTGTATCCTGAGCCCCAGATGATGAGTGTGGAGGCCTATCCACGGCTCCTCGCTAGGCTGATGGCTCTCCTACATGACGTCGCTCACATTCCGTTCGGGCACACCCTTGAGGATGAGGGCAACCTTTTCCCTCCTGAGTGGGACGACGCGAGACGAGTTGAGCATTGGCTGGGGCCGGAGTCTGAGATCGGGAAGGTAATCGTCCAGTCTTGTCAGAGCTCAGGAGGAAGCAAAGAATTCGGGCTGTCGCTACTTCAGGATGTCCGGGTTTATCTCGCAACCAAACGGAGGCAGTTCTCAACGCTAGAGTTTCCTTTCGTCGCCGACCTGGTCGGCAACACTCTTTGTGCCGACCTCTTGGATTATCTCGAGAGAGACATGTACTTCTGCGGTTTACGCGAGCAGAGTGGCGATAGGTTTATCAGTTACGTCGCCGTGATGACAATAAAGAAAATCCAGGACGGCCACTATGAGGTAGTGCCGGGCGACAATCCTGATGCGGAGGCAAGGGTCGTTCTCTTGGCGTATAGACCCGAGAGGGGTCATAACGATCCTGACAACGCGAATCAGGTGAAGACTGTTTCGAAGCCAGACGTTCTTTCCGAGGCCTTCGACATGCTGCGTCGACGGTTCTCCCTGGCGGAGAAGGTGTACTTTCACCGCACGAAGAAATCTGCTTCCAGCATGCTGATTTCCGCAGTGGGCGAAGCGGGGCTCGGAGTGTCGGATCTTTGGGATTTGTCTGATGAAGAAGTTGTGCGCTTGCTAAGCGAGCATGAGAACCCTCGAGTTAAGCGATTAGGCGAGGCTTTTCGTGACCGCAGTCTTTACAAGCCTTCTCTGTATCGACTTAGGTTCCGAGAGCGGCAGGACAGGGATGCTGACTCGATAAAACTCTGGGATGTTGTCTATGCGAAGTTCCGAGACGCAAAGCAGCGCCTGGAGACAGAGCGGGAGCTGGAGGACCTGCTTGAACTCCCGAAGGGCAGCGTATCTATCTACTGCCCCGATCGAGACATGAATCTGAAGCGGTTTGAGATGCTCGTGCAATATGGACGAGGCTCCGAGGTCAAGATGTTTCGTCAACTCCTAGATCACCGCGCAAGGCGGAGATGGACGCGCTGGATGTAAGGTTCCACGAACTGTGGGCATTGGAAGTATTTATTGATCCCAGGGTTCTGGACGCTGAGGAGATAGGCAGTCCCCAGGTCGCTCTGGCGAATGGGTTTTGCGAGAGCGCAGACGTCTTTGGACTACCGAACGACAACACAGCGCTTCGAGGTAAAGGACAGAGTCGGGTAGAGCTCTGGGCGACCCGCTCGTGTGAGAGTTGGAATGAGAAGAATGAAGACAAGGTTCCTTTTGACGTCTATCGACAGCTGGTGGCCCAGGATCGACGAGCGGGTGAGTATCGCTCTCAGTCCGATGTGGATCAGGAATTGAGGAAAGTAATGCGGGCTCGTCGCAAGGAGTCCTAGGTGGTCAGAAAGCTGTTTAATCCGTTCAGAATGCAATGGCTAAAGGGTTGCCACTGAGGAGCTCGTCTTTGCTTTGTAAGAGAGCTTAGCAACGCCGCCTATGAGACCAATCCAGTTGGTCTGCTCGCTTGCGAGCGAGGGCGGGTCTGGTCGAGGTTGATTGTTCCGAATGAATGCTGAGGTGCTCGAGGAACGGCTGGCGAAGGTTGCGGCCTCGGAGGAGCGGTTCATCGCCACGATGGAGGGTCTCGAAGAAGCTGCGCTCGTCGAACCGTCGTTACTCCCGGGGTGGTCGCGGGGACACGTGGTTGCTCACGTCGCCCTCAACGCTCACTCGAACGTGAACCTGATGAACTGGGCTCGCACCGGGGTGGAGACCCCCAATACCCCAGCGAGCAGCACCGGGCCGATGACATCGAACGCTTCTCGTCCCGTACCAAGAGCGAGCACCTGATCGCACTGCGAGAAGCAGCCGCTACGCTGATGGACGCGATGCGGGCCGTTCCGCTCGACCGTTGGGACGTCGCCGTCCGAGGGCTCGGTAGCGGCCCCCGTCCGATCTCTCGCTATCTCCACGGTCGAGTGACCGAGGTCGAGATCCATCATGTCGACCTCGACGCGGGCTACGACTCGAGTGATTGGCCCGAGGACTGGGTCGCTCGGCTCCTGCGAGGTCTTCCCACGATGCTGGACGAGCCGATCATCCCCTTCGCGCTTGAGCCCGAGGACCTCGATGTCGTGGTCGTACTCGGCTCCGGCCCCTCGGTGGAGAGCGTCTCCGGCCCCGCTCACGGTCTTCTCAAGTGGTGCATCGGGAGGAGCACGGGGGAGGATCTGAGGAGCGGAGGGGGCGCTCTTCCAGAGGTTCCACCCTGGGACTAGGGGTTCATCGCGGCTAGAGAGACACCGGCTCCACGGGACCATCGCTACTCCATACGGTCCACGATCGCCCATGAAAGGCGGCGCCGATTCGACCCTCGGCATCGATCGCAAGCACGCCGGCCGAAGCGCTGTATCGCTCGCTTAGTTCGAAAACGATCTTTTCAACAGCGGCTTGCGGATCCAACCCATCTTCAATCAAAAAGGCTGTTCGCAAACACCCAGATCGCTCAAGGAACATCTCCCCAAGTCCCGTGGCAACGACAGCACAAGATCGACTGGCAAACAACCCCGCGCCCGGTATGCAGGCGTCCCCAACTCTCCCTCCCATTTTCCCAAAAAGCCCCCCGGTCGATGATGCCGCTGCAAGCCCCCCGTCGGGGGCCAGACCGACCGCTCCGACAGTATCGACAAACTCGTCCCTTCCGAAGCTTGAGATCTCGAAGTGTCCCGATTCGATCTCTTGCCTCCATCTCGATTCCTGTTCGGGAGTCGACGACACAAGAGTGTCCATATCGGGCGCCAAGCGCATGGCCTGTCTTCCGTAGAGGAGGCAGTGGGGCGTGTTCGACATGACCCGCCTCGCCAGCGTGATGGGGTGACGCACCCATACTCCAGCGACTCCGGCAGCCTTGCCATCCCGGCCGTCCATGATCCCGGCATCCAGCCTAAGGTTCCCGTGGATGTCCAAAACTGCGCCATATCCGGCATTGAGTTCGGGTTCATCCTCAAGGGCTATCACCGATTGTTCCACTGCATCCATAGCCGTCCGGCTGTCTAATGCCGCCCCCACGGCGTTTGAGACCGAAATCGATTTACCCAGGGACTGCCCTTGGACGCCCCCGTGCGCGACGATGAATGGTTCAACCTTCACTGAACGTCCACGGTCGGAGCATCCGTGGCGACAGACGTGAAGAGTGAACTCGATCGTTTTGTTGGTTGACGGCGTCCGGTATCAAGTGGATTGTATGTATGACATATGCGAAAGGCGGGTTGAACCGATGGCACGTTCGCGCAACATGCTTCTCTCTCAGCAGATATTTGAGCGCCTTGAAGAAGACATTGGGAACCGATCCTACCCGCCGGGCTCTAGGTTGGCGGAGGATGAGATTGCTACGCAACTCAGTGTTTCTCGAACACCCGTTCGAGAGGCGTTCAGGATGTTGGAACGGGAAGGCTGGATCGAGATATTCCCGCACGCAGGTGCCTACGTTCGTAACCCTTCTATGGACGAGGTTAGGCAGGTGTTCGAGGTTAGACAATGCCTTGAGGAGAGAGCGACCCGATTGGCCGCCTCGCATGCGACTGCCGCTGAAACGAGTCGCCTCCGTAAACTGATCGAACGAGGTCGAGCTGCGGTTGAGAAGTCCAATGGGAAGGAGATCACGTCTCTGAACGCTGCGTTTCACCGGACGGTCGCTGAAGCGGGCAGGAACAAGATCCTCGCCCGGATGCTCGATGATCTCGCCAAGCAAGTCAGCTGGCACTTTTCTGCCGTTGCTACAGTCCGCGGAATCGCGTCCTGGGACAGATCACCGGAGATTCTCAAAGCGATAGAGGATCGCGATGCTGAGACGGCAGGAAAGCTTGCGGTTGATCACAGCAAGCGGACCCAGGAAGCGTTCTTTATGACGTTGATCCATGGAGATGATTAGGCACCTACGGTCCGTCGTCAGGCGGCGGTGTGGGTGATGCCGCCCCAATAAGATTCCCATTCTCATCTGGCGAGCCCCGCCGGTGACGG
>CAWGWA010000003.1:0-248598 GCA_963826105.1 uncultured Actinomycetes bacterium
GGCTGTGGAACGTGACCACGCCCGGGGACACCGCATAGAGCGTGTCGTCGCCGCCACGCTTGACGTTCAAGCCCGGATGCCATCTCGTGCCGCGCTGGCGGACGATGATCTCGCCGGCACCGATCTCTTGGCCGCCGAAGACCTTGATACCGAGCCTCTGTGCCGCAGAATCCCGACCGTTGCGGGACGAAGCGGCTCCCTTTTTATGAGCCATCTACTTCTCCTCTTCCGACTTGGCCGGGGCCGGAGCCTTGGCCTTGCTAGCTGCCAGTTTGATATCGGAGATCTCGATCGAGCTGTAGCGCTGCCGGTGTCCGGTGTGGCGGCGGTAGCCCGACTTGTTCTTGTACTTGTAGATGTGGAGCTTCTCGCCCTGGGTCTCACCGAGGACCTTCGCGGTCACCTTGGCGCCCTTGAGGGCCGTGGCTCCGGCCGTCGTCTTGCCCTTGTCGTCCACGACCATGAGCGGCACGAAGTCGACGGTCTTCTTACCGTCCTTCAGGAGCTCTACCTCTATGACATCGCCCTTGGCGACCTTGTGCTGCTTACCGCCCACGCGGATGACTGCGTACATCGAACCTCTCAGGAGATTGGAAGACGAACCGGCTCCAGAGGATACCAAACCCCGGCCGGGCCGCTCCCCCACCCACTCCCACCCAGGAAACGAGCCCATCGCTAGTCGATGTCGTGCGCCACGATCCCTCGGCCCTCGCAGGTCGGACAGGCGTCCGAGAACGTCTCCACGATCCCGGCCGAGACGTTCTTGCGGGTCATCTGGACCAGGCCCAGGGGCGTGATGTCGAAGACCTGGGTCCGGGTGCGGTCCCGGTCGAGCTCCCGGCGGAACAGCTTGATGATCTCGTCTCGATTTGAGGAGTCCTCCATATCGATGAAGTCGATGACGATGATCCCGCCGATGTCCCGCAGCCGTAGCTGGCGGGCGACCTCGATGAGTGCTTCCTGGTTGTTTCGGAAAACGGTTTCCTCGAGGTTCGTCTTGCCCACGAACTTGCCGGTGTTGACGTCTACGACGGTCATGGCCTCGGTCCGATCGAACACGAGGTGACCACCCGAGGGGAGCCACACCTTGCGGTCGAGGGATTTCTTGATCTGCTCGAGGATGCGGAACTCCTCGAAGATCGGGAGGTCGCCCTCATAGAGCTCGAGGCGATGATCGAGGTCCGGGGTCGTCTGGCGTACGTAGTCGCGCAGGGTCGACTCGATCGTCGGGTCGTCGACGATGCACTTGGTGATCTCGCGGTTGAAGAGGTCTCGGATCACGCGCAGCTCGAGTTCGGGCTCCTCGTAGACGAGGGCCGGAGCCTTCGCCTTCGCCGCCTTGGCTTCGATCTCGCCCCACAGTTCCAGCAGGCGTTCAAGGTCGCGCTCGATGTCGACGCGCCCGGCCCCCTCGGCTGCAGTTCGAACGATGAGGCCGTGACCTTGCGGGCGGATCTCCTGAGCGATGTCGCGCAGTCGCTGGCGCTCACCGTCGGACAAACGGCGCGAGACACCGAGCGACTCGGCGCGCGGCACCAGCACCAAGTGACGTCCGGCGAGGGACACCAACGCGGTCAAGCGCGCACCCTTGGCTCGCATGGGGTCTTTGGTTACCTGCACGAGGATCGACTGGCCCGATTTCAGGACGGTCTCGATCCTCGGAACCTCATCGCCCTCGTCGCCGGCGATACCAACCTCGCCCGCGTACAGAACCCCGTTGCGGCTCTCACCGATATCGACGAACGAGGCCTCCATCCCGGGGAGCACGTTCTGCACGCGACCGACGTAGACGTTGCCGGCGATCGACCGATCCTCCTCGCGGGCAACGTAGAACTCGACGGCCTTGTCTTCTTCGAGGACGGCGATCTGAGTCCCACCCGGCTCGGCATGGACCAGCATCACGCGGTCGATGGCCTGGGGACGTGGCCTTTGCTGGCGACGGCGCGGGGGCCTGCGTCCCCGTCGGGATCCGCCAGACCTCGCCGAGCCGTCTCCGTCACTGCTAGCAACCGGTGCGGCGGCCTCTTCGGTGCCGGTCGACGGCGCCTGCTGTGTGCGCACCCCGGTCGATCCACTCGAGGAGCGCGAGCGCGATCGGCGCCGGCGACGGGCGGGTGCCTTTTTCGGTTCGGGTGAGTCCGCGGGAGATGGGATCTCGGCTATCTCCGAGGCTTTCTCACGCTTACGAGGCGCGCCTTCAGTCATGGCCGCCTCCATGCAAGTTCATTCATCTCAGTCCGATCTATCAAGCCCGCAAGAACCGCCGCATGTGGATGTTCAGGAGCAGGCCGACCGCCACAAAATTGGCGAGCATCGCCGAGCCACCGAACGACAAGAACGGGAGCGGGACACCAGTGATGGGCATGATGCCCATCGTCATACCTATGTTCAGAAACACTTGGAACGCCCACATCGCCGCGATTCCTCCCGCGACGAGCGTTCCAAACAGATCTCGGGACATCGTTGCGATACGAAGAGCCCTCCATATCAACAACGCGAACAACAACAACAGTGCTGCAGAGCCAAAGAAACCGAGTTGCTCGCCGACCGCCGTAAAGATGAAGTCGGTGTGCTGCTCGGGCACGAAATCAAGTGACGTCTGGGTATCGGGGCTTCGGAAGCCCTTGCCGCGCACGCCACCCGAGCCGATCGCTATCAACGATTGGGCCTGGTTGTAGCCCTCGGACTGGACGTCCGGCGTTGCATCGAGGAACGAGGTCAGACGCGTGAGCTGGTAATCCTCGATCATGTCGAACTGGAATACGACGACCACAGCGACAAGCCCCACCCCGAATAGAGCGGCGAAGTGGAGGAGCTTGGCACCGCCCAGCACAAGGAGCGCCAGCGACAGGACCACGAACACCATCATGGTCCCGAGGTCCGGCTGGACGAAGATGAGCAGGCTGGGTACGCCGGCGATGGCGAGCACCCCCGCCACATCGATCGCGCCTAGATCGGTCTTCCGTTCGGCCAGGAAGGCCGCCACGGCCAGGATCACGGCGACCTTGGCCAGCTCCGCCGGCTGGAGGTCGTACACCCCGAGATCGAACCAGCCCCGGGTACCGTTCCGCACCTCACCTGCGATCAGGACCGTGATCAGCGTGAGCACCGTGAATCCGTAGATGATCGGGGTTAACGACCGGATGTGCCGGTAGTCGAAGAAGCTCACCGCCAGCAGAAGGAAGAACCCGATCGAGATGTAGAAGAGCTGCCGGTTGAGGAACGCGGACGGATCCAGTCCCGCACGCTCCTGCTTCCCGGCGGTCGCCGAATAAACCATCAGCGCGCCGTATGCGACGAGTGTGAAAGTGATGATCAAGAGCGTCGGATCGAGGTGCCTGAATGGAGCCTTCTTGGCCATCCGCGCCGCAACCGGCTCGCCACCGATCCGGTCGACCCCTTCTCCGAAGATCCCCTGCATCCCCATCAGTCGGACTCATCCGATCCGAGAGTGACGATCGTTTCCTGGTCGAGGTTGTAGATGCCTTCGTAGATCTGCCTCGCGACCGGAGCCGCGCTCTCTCCACCATGACCAGCCTGGTAGAGACACACTGCGATCACGTACTCGGGGTTGTCGGCCGGTGCATACGAAAGGAACCAGGCAAAGTTGCGATCCGAGGTCGAGTCACCGATCTGGGCGGTTCCGGTCTTCCCGGCGATCAAGACCTCGTTGAGTGGGAAGCCCGCGAACGCCGATGTGGCCGTGCCTTCGTCGCCGGATACGACATCTTCAAGGCCCTCTCTCATGACATCGAGGGTCGTCTGATCGATGCCCAGATTGCCCCCTACCTTCGATTTGATCGAGCGCACTTCTTCGCCGTCCTTCAAGACGCTCAGGCCGAGTCGGGGTTCGAACAACTTCCCCCCGTTGACGATCGCCGAATAGAAGTTGGCCATCTGAATCGGGGTCACCACGAGGTCGCCCTGTCCGATCGCCATGTTCACCGTGTAGCCGGGAAGCCATCCGTACTGGCAACCATCGCTTTGCACGGCGTCGCAATAGTCGTCGAGCCATTCCTTGTCGGCGACGTTGCCGGACGACTCGCCCGGAAGATCGATGCCGGTCGGATGGTCGAACCCACCCTTCCGCATGTAGGCCTGGAATCGCTCGCTTCCGTCACCGTTACCCGCGCCCCAGCGATCCTCCATCATGGCGCCGAGTTGGTAGTAGTAGGTGTTGCAGGACACCTCGAGCGACTCAGCCATCGACATCTGTCCCAGGTTGATCGAGGTCCAGTTGTTGAACAGCTCATCGTTCAAGCCGTAAGGGAACGCGGGCAAGCATTCCAGCGTGTCGTAGGGCCCGATGACCTCATTCGCGACGGCCGCCGCTCCGGTGACGACCTTGAAGGTCGATCCAGGTGGGCCCCCTTCGGCGATCACCCGATTGATCTGAGCGTCGTCGGTGGCGTCATCCGGAGTGCCACCTTGGAGCAACCGCTGGTCCTTGAACGAGAAACCGTCGGCCAGGATCGCCGGGTCGAACGTGGGGAAACTGGCCGAGGCGATGACGTCACCGTTGTTCGGATCCATCACGACCGCTGCTCCCCAGGGGGCTGCGTAACTGACACGAGCGGCCTGAATACCAGACGCAAGCGCGTCTTCAGCAAGCTTTTGTATCCGGGCGTCGATCGACAGCATCAGATCCTTGCCCGGGATCTCCTCCTGTACCAGGTCGGAGCGGATGACGTTGTTGGCCGAGTTGACGATCACCTTCTCGATCGCCGGAGATCCCCTCAAGAACCGGTCGTAGGACCGCTCGAGTCCGGTGCGCCCGATGATGTCGCCGGCCCGGTAGTCGGGCTTCGCTTCCTTGAAGTACGGGCTCTTGAGATCGGCAGGGGTGATCTCGCCTAGGAATCCCAGGAACTGTGCGGCGATCTGGCCCTGTGGGTATTCGCGGACCTCGAGGGTCTCGACCTCAACGCCCGGATAGTCCTCACCATTCTCTTCGATCGTGTTCGCGGCGACGGGCTTGACGTCGTAGGCGACCGCGACGGGTTTGTACGGGGACACGGTCACATCATTCAGAGCGACGCGAAGCTCCTTCCGGGGGATCTTCAGCAGATCTGAAAGAGACACCAGGGTCTGGTATCGCTCCTTGGTCGAATCCACGATCTGACGGTCGACGGTGACCGCCAGCGAGAAACGGTTCTGGACCAGCACCTCCCCGTTACGATCGAGGATGCGCCCGCGCGATGGCTCCGAGTACACGAAGCGGACGCGGTTCTCTTGAGCGAGGTTCCGGTAGTTCTCCGAGGCCAGTACCTGGAGGAACCAGAGCCGGGAGAACAGCGCCACGAACGCGACCACGATGAGCACACCCAAGACGGCCAGTCGCAGAAGCACGCGATCGAGACCGAACGGGTTCTTGCCCGAGGGAGGGCCGGCGGGTGACAGGCTGCTCACCATCGATACACCTTCTCGGGGCTGAATCGATCCGTGATCCGACGCACCAGTGGGAACACGAACGGGGTCAATAGTGTGTTGTAAAGCACTACGAGAGCGGCGACCTTGAGGGTAAAGGTCAGGCTCACCCAACGCTGGCCCATGATGATGTTCAGGGTCGCGTAACCCATCTCAGCCACCACCGACGCGGCCGCAACGACGAACACCGGCATCCAGATCGACTCTGCCGGGGCGTACTTCCTGAAACTCCCCGCCGCGAATCCGAGCAGGAGATAGATCAGGGCGTAGAGACCGACGATCGAGTCGGTGAGCAGCAGGTCTTGCAACAGGCCCCCGAGGAATCCACACACCGCGCCGACACGCTCTCCCTGGAGGTAGGCGAGGCTCACGATCACCACGAAGAGGATCTGGGGGATGACCCCGAGGATCGTGATCCGCGCGAACACGGTGGATTGCAGGGCGAGGGCGAATACAAGGGTGACTGCAACCGACAGACCGTGCGTGAAGCCGAGCTCGGCCAGGATGTTCGGGCGACGCGTCTTGACTGCGTCCATCAGTCCACATCCACGAGGTTAGGGCCGCTGTCCAACAGCACGAAGACGAAATCGAGCCGGGTGAAGTCGACGTGTGGTTGCACCCCTACCCTTAGCTCGGGATCCGCGGTGCCCCCGCCTTCGACGGTCGAGACGAACCCGATGGGGATGTTGGGTGGGTACAGGGTTCCGCCGATGTAAGAGGTCTGGACCTCGTCCCCAGGCTCGACCGGAACATCGCCATCGATGAACTCAAGGGCGAGGAGCTGCCCGGCGCCTCGGCCGGAGATGGTTCCCGACCAGCCTTTCACATCAAGTTTCGCTCCGGCACCCGCGTCAGGGTCGATCAGCAGCTGAACGGTCGCGGATGTGCTTCGTACATCGAGGATCTTACCGACGAGACCTTGGGGATCGATCACGGTCATGTCTTCTTGGATCCCATCGGCCGAACCCTTGTTGATCGTGTACTCCCACGAGAAGTTTCCGGGAATCTTGGAGGTGACCTCGGCTGCCACCCGTTCCATCGCAGCCCACGGCTCGTCGAGTTCCAGGAGCGCTCGAAGTTCGGCGTTCTCATCCACGACCTGTTCCGCCTGATTGCTCTGCTCTCTTAGGGTCTCGACTTCGGCTTGCAGCTTCTCGTTCTCGCTTCTCAGGCTCGCGAGTTCGCCGATCGACGAGAAGATGTTGCCGATCGGACGGAAGATGGCGGTGAAGCCTCGTTGGACGGGCTCGACGATGGCCGCGGTCACGTCTTTGGCGCCCTCGATGATCCCGTCTTCCTCACTGCGGAAGTCGAGGGTGATTATCACGACGCATAAAGCCAGGAGGACGAGGAGCAACAGCCTTCCTCGCCCGAATCGGCGCTGGATCCTCAATGGAAAACCTCTTCACTATCTAGACCTGGGGGCGGTCCCGCCGAGTGAGACGGAGGTCCGCAGAGGGCATGCGCCCGGATCCTGATTGGGCGGGGTCTCCTGCGGGCCAGGCCAGATGGCGTTACCGTCCGACCGAAGGCCGCCCTGCGGTCCTCATGGTAGCCGCAATCGACGATTTGGGCGGTTCAGGCCCTCCTAGGCCCCCATTCCGGGCCCGGTGTGCTAGCGGCGAGTAGAGGAGATGAGCACTCGCTTGAGGGACTCGAACTCCTCGAGACACTTCCCGGAGCCCACCGCGACCGCGAACAGCGGATCGTCGGCGATGTGGATCGGCATTCCGGTCTCGTGCTTGAGGCGCTCGTCGAGGCCCTTCAACATCGAGCCACCACCGGCCAGGACGATGCCCTTGTCCATGATGTCGGCGGCCAGTTCCGGTGGAGTCTTGTCGAGGGTGTTCTTGACCGCATCCACGATCGCGTTGACCGGCTCCTCGATCGCCTTGCGGATCTCTTCGGCCGACACGAGGATCGTCTTCGGCAGACCGGTTACGAGGTCGCGGCCCCTGATCTCGGCCTGAGCTTCGTCCGGGACCGGGAACGCGGAGGCGATCGCCATCTTGATCTCCTCTGCGGTGCGCTCGCCGAGCATCAGCGAGTACTCCTTTTTCACGTACGTGATGATCGCTTCGTCGAGTTCGTCACCACCGATGCGGATCGACTGACTCGAGACGATGCCGCCGAGGGAAACGACGGCAACCTCGGTCGTTCCACCACCGATGTCGACGATCATGTTCCCGGTCGGCTCGTGCACCGGAAGGCCGGCGCCGATCGCGGCAGCCATGGGCTCCTCGATGATGAACGCACTGCGCGCTCCCGCGGAGATCGTGGCTTCCTCAACCGCTCGCTGCTCGACCCCGGTGATCCCGGAAGGAACACAGACGACGACACGCGGCTTCGCCAGGAACGTCCTCTTGTGCACCTTCTGGATGAAGTAGCGGAGCATCTTCTCAGTGACGTCGAAGTCGGCGATGACCCCGTCCTTCAGGGGGCGGATCGCAACGATGTGGGCCGGGGTACGGCCGATCATGCGCTTGGCCTCTTGCCCTACGGCAAGGATGGCTCCGGTCTTGGTGTTGATGGCCACCACCGAGGGCTCGTTGAGCACGATCCCGCGCCCGCGAACGTATACGAGGGTGTTGGCGGTACCGAGGTCGACCGCCATATCCCGGCCAATGAACTGGAACATGTTGTCCATGAGTACTCCTGACGCCTGTGGGGAACCGCTTGTTCGCTTGTGTGAGGCCTCTGAGGGTAGCCGAAAAGTGCAAATAGGCCTAGCCGAAGAAGAGATTCACCTCACGCTCGGCGGATTCGGGCGAATCGGACCCATGAACGATGTTTTCACCGATAACCGTGGCCAGGTCCCCGCGGATCGAGCCTGGAGTCGCCTCGATCGGATTCGTGGCACCCATGATCGAGCGCATCCCTAGGACCGCATCGGCTCCCTCGACCACCATCGCCACGACCGGGCCGGAGGTGATGAATTCCACCAGATCACCGAAGAAGGGGCGTTCGGTGTGCTCGGCGTAGTGCTTTTTGGCCAACGACTCATCGATAGTGAAGAGCTTCATCTCTTTGATCTCGTAGCCCTTGGCCTCGATCCGAGACACGACTTCTCCGACCAGCCTGCGCTTTACGCCGTCGGGCTTGACCATCACGAACGTCTGCTGGATATCGGGCACGTAGTTCCTCCTGAGGTGGTCCTGGTTGTCTTTGTGAGATGCGACCGAAAGAAGGTAGCAGGTTCCCCCACCGGACCCTCAGGACAGGAGCGCGGTGCGGGCTTCTCCCACGACGTAGTGCGAGCCGGTGACGCACACGATCTCGCCGGGGGCGGCCGAGCGCAGAGCATGATCGAGGGCGGCTCCGACATCCTCCTTTATCTCGCAAGAGAGGCCAACGGCCTCGGCTTCGTCGCGGATCTTCTTGGGATCGATCGAGCGCACCGATCGGGCCGCGGTCGCGACGACCCGGCCCCCGGCGCGCGCCAGTTCGGCCAGCATCCCAACATGATCCTTGTCGGCCAGGATCCCCACCACGAAGATCACGCCGTCGAACGCGAACTCACCGAGCAAACTGGACACCAAGGCAGACATCCCATCGGGGTTGTGCGCGACGTCGAGGACGACCGTCGGAGCATGCTCGTCGTTCGGTCGGATCGATTCCAACCTGCCGGCGACCTTGACCGTCGCGAGGCCCTCCCCCACGACCTCATCATCGAGCGTCGTCTCGGGGAACATGCGGGTCACAGCCTCGAGCGCTACCGCAGCATTCGTGCCCTGGTGGCTCCCGTGGAGAGGAAGATACAGCTCCTCGTACTCGCGGACCGAGCTGCGCAGTGAAAGGAAGCGGCCGCCGACCGCGATGTTGTTCTCGATGACTCCGAAGTCCCGCTCGATGAGCGAAACCGCCGCCCCGACTCCCTCGGCCTCATCTCGGATCACCGCGAGGACCCCGGGATCGAGTTCACCGATGATCGCGGTGGAGTCGGGCTTGATGATCCCCGACTTCTCCTTGGCGATCGTCTGCCGGTCGGAACCGAGGAGAGCGGTGTGGTCGAGCCCGATGTTGGTGATCACGGACACGCTGGAGCGCACCACATTGGTCGCATCCCATCGGCCCCCGAGTCCAACCTCGACAACCACGACGTCAACTGCATCCGCGGCCCAGAGGAAGAACATCGCGGTGAGCAACTCGAAATAGGTGAGGCGTTCCTCGAGCTCACCTTCGACGACCCCAAGGTAAGGGAGGAGGTGGTCGTACACCGCGCCGAATTCCGCTTCCGACAAGGGGTCTCCACCCATGCTGATGCGCTCGGTGACCGACTGAAGGTGCGGGGATGTGTAGGTACCGACCTTGAGGCCGGTCGCACCCAGAAGGCCAGCGGCGATACGCGCGGTCGATGTCTTTCCATTCGTTCCGGTGATGTGCAGCGCAGGCAACGAGTGCTCGGGGTGATTGAGGAGCTCAAGGATCGCTTCGATCCGGTGCGTGGACGGCGCCATCGTCTTCATGGCGTCTACGCCCAACTCATCCAGGTGCGCCTGGGCCTCGGCGAATCCCACTATCAGTTCGCCGGTTTGGGCTCGGGCTCGCCGAGGACGATCTCGCACTCGAACGTCTCAAGCGAGTCGTCGGCGATCAATTCGTACTGCTTCACGTTGACGGTCGAGGCGACGTCGGCGATCCCCTGCTTCAACAGCTCGATCTTCTCCGATGGACCACGAACGGTGAGACGGTCGACCGGCGTCTTGAGCGAAACCTTGGCCTCCGACTTTGCGCGGCGGATCTGGGTGAGGATATCGACCGTGGAATCGAAGCATCCGTCATCCACTGCATCGGGAAGTTCGGCGGTGGTGGGCCAGGGGGCCAGGTGGATCGAGGAGATCTCGTCGCGGTTCGCGTTCCACACCTCTTCGGTCACGTAGGGAAGGTACGGAGCGAACAGACGCAGAACGACCGACAGAGCGGTCCGCAGGGTTCCGATCGCGGAGGCATCCCCAGCGTACGCTCGGTCCTTCGAGATCTCGAGGTAGTTGTCGGTGAGATCACCCCAGAACCACGATTCGGTCGCGGCCAACGCGCCGGCATGGTCCCACGCCTCCCACCGAGATGTGACGTGCGTGATGAGGTCACCCAAGCGCGCGATCAGAGCCCGATCCAGAGGGTGGGTCGGACCGCTGCCTTCACCTTCGAACATCTGGACCAGGCGCGCCGCGTTGCGCAGTTTGGTAACGAGTCGCTTGCCCTCGCGCATCACATTGGTGTCGAAGGTTGTGTCAACGCCGAGGCGCGCAGCTCCGGCCCAATAGCGCGCTCCGTCGGATCCGAACTCATCGAGGATGTCGGTCGGCACCATCGGCGCGTTGCCCTTCGACTTCGAGAGCTTCTTGCGGTTCGGGTCGACAACGAACCCAGAGATCGCGGCGTTACTCCACGGGATCGAACCGTCCTCGAGAAGCGAGCGGGTGATCGTGTAGAACGCCCACGTCCGGATGATGTCGTGCGCCTGTGGACGCAGGTCGCTCGGATACAACGCCTTGAAACGCTCGATGTCGTCCGGCCATCCGGTCGGGATAAGGGGGGTCAACGACGAGGTCGCCCAGGTGTCGAAGACGTCGGGGTCACCGACGAAACCGCCCGGTTTCCCACGCTGTTCCGCGGTGAATCCAGGGGGGTTGTCGGACGAGGGATCGATCGGCAGGTCCTCCCCCCGGGGCTGGAGGATGGCGGAGTGATCGGTCGTGCCGTCCTCCCGGACGCGGTACCAAACCGGGATGGGAACCCCGAAGTACCGCTGCCGCGAGACGCACCAATCCTGATTGAGCCCCTCAACCCAGTCGAGGTAGCGCCTGAGGTACATCTCCGGGCGCCAGTTGATCTTCCGTCCTTGGTCGAGCAAGCGGTCCTTCTTATCCATGATCTTCACGAACCACTGCCGGGTGACGACGAACTCGAGGGGGCGCTCGCCGCGCTCGTAAAACTTCACCGCCCTGACCGTCTTCTCGGGATCGGCCGCGATCGCGCCATCCGCCTCGAGGAGTTCGACGATCCGCTTGCGAGCTTGGTTGATGTAAAGACCTGACAGTTGGTCGTAGGCAGACTGTGCCGTTGCAGCATCCCCCGTGGCGAATGCGTCTTCACCCCACGTGACCGGGACCATCTTGCCGTCGCGACCGATCACCTCCCTCGCGGGAACTCCCAGAGCACGCCACCAATCGATGTCTGAGGCATCTCCGAAGGTGCAGTTCATCAGGATCCCGGTCCCTTTCTCGGGATCGGCTCCTTCGTCGGCGACGATCGGCACCGGCGCGTTGAACAACGGTGTGATCGCGTTCTTGCCGATGATGTCCGTGTAGCGCTTGTCGTCCGGGTGAGCGACAACCGCGACGCAGGCAGGCAGCAACTCGGGGCGAGTGGTGGCCACGACGATGTCGTCGCCGCCTTCGACGCCGAAGCGGATGTGCTGGTAGGTACCTTCCCGCTCGCGGTCTTCGACCTCAGCCTGCGCAACGGCGGTTTGGAAGTCGACGTCCCACATCGTTGGTGCCTCGCGCAGTTCCGCCTCGCCCTTGTCGAGCAAACGGAGGAACGACAACTGGCTCACGAAGCGCGAGCGCTCGTTGATCGTGGCGTAATGCTGATCCCAGTCGACCGAAAGCGCCAGCTGCTGGAAGAGGTCCTTGAACTTGGCCTCGTCCTCGGCGACCACGACATCGCATAGCTCGATGAAGTTGGTGCGCGACACGGGGATGACGTCTCCCTCGCGCCCAGGTTCGAGCTTGAGATCGGGATCGTAGGGAACCGAAGGATCGCAGCGAACCGAGAAGATGTTCTGGACGCGCCGCTCGGTGGGCAATCCGTTGTCGTCCCAGCCCATCGGATAGAAGACGTTCTTCCCGGTCATCCGCTGGTAGCGAGCCATCAGGTCCGTGTGGGTGAACGAGAACACGTGGCCGATGTGAAGCGAACCGCTGACCGTGGGCGGTGGAGTGTCGATCACGAAAGTCTCGTCCCGGCCACGGGCCGGGTCGTACTTATACGTGCCGGCCTCCGCCCAGTAGGCGCGCCAGCGCTCCTCCATCTCCCTGATGTCGTCGTTCTTCTTACTCACTCCACTCCGATCACGAACCGAACCAAGTAGGAATCATCGCTGAACTTCGAACCGGCGATGACGTGGGCGATCGGGTCGAGCCACGGCTTGACCTCGTCCACGTAGACCTCCACCGGGGGAAGGAAGTTCTCCACTAGACCCTGAACCGAATCGATATCGAGGTAGAAGTACGCGTCCATCCCGTCGCCAAGCTTCTCCATCGCAGAAGCGAAGGACTCGGAACCGGACAGCGGCTCCTCCGGGTCCAAGGCGTCCTCCGCGGCTGCCTCTCCGTACGCGACGACGACACGGTCACCCGGCACCACGACGATCGGCTGGGGAGTTCCCGGTATCGAGATGGCATAGCTTTCGATGCCTGCGATCTCTAGGGACTGGGACGGGAACCCCTCCTGAAGCGCAAGGGCCATCAGTTGCTCGACCGTCTCCCTGGAAGCCTCCGGATCCGACGATCCGATCGACACGGCCCCGCCGAGATCGAGGAGGCCCGTCCCTCTCACGTAGACCCTGAAGTCCTCCATCCACGAGAGGAAGTCGGTCCTCAGGTCGAACCCGGTCTGCGCGGTGAACTCGCTCAGAAGTGCTTCGAGACTTGCCCCGGAGGCTCCCGCGAACGACTCGATGCTGCTCTCTAAGGGTCTGCCCCAGACCCGGACTGCCGAGTGCGAACCACGCATCGGCAGGGACACCGTCGGCAAGATCGAACGGCCCCGTCGGGATCGGAAGCCCGCCGGTCGGACCCGCGAGTTCGAACACGACCGCGTCGTCCCGCAGGTATCCGGAGACCATCGCAGAGCCAACGTCCGGCGTCCCATCGGTGGGGCCGGCGAAACCTTGGACTCCGGTGTCGCCGGCCAGCTCGACCAAGCCCATCGGTGTCGAGATACATGGTGAAGATCCGATCGGACGTGAGCTCCCTCTCGATCTCCGCGTAACGATCAACTTCGGCGAGCGAGCTGGCCCCCGCTTGAACATCGATCACAGACCTTGAGTCCTTGTTCGGTACCAACGACGACGAAGTCTTCGATGAACGCGTACGCCATCTCGTTGAGCGCCTGGTACTCGATACCTTCATAGGACTTGGATTCCAGCTCGATCCCGTCGACCTCATTCAAGGTCGCGATGAAATCCTTCGTGGCCCCGACATCCTCGGTGGCAATGAAACCGGCGGCAGTTTCTGGTCCCGTGAGAAAGATCGCTATCTGATCACCGAGCCACGGCTTGACGTCGTCCTCGTAGGTCATGTCGTACTGCTCGAGTCCTTCGTCGATCAGCTTGAAAAAGGGGTCGAGGGCTTCATCGGCCTCCGGAGCCTGGGGAAAGTGGTCGAGCAGACCCCGCAGCGCCTTGCGCTGATTGACCGAGGGCTTCACGAATACGTGTGAGTAGAGGAGCGCATCGTCGGGGACCAATTCGATCGCACGATCAATCGAGTCCTTATTGAGACTGGTCAGGGCATAGACGCCGGCGCCCGCGAGAACGATCGCTACTGTGAGTAGAGCGATGAGTTTGGTTCTCACTGAAGCCTCCTTCTGGCGCGCCGCGACCAGTTACTAGCTCGGAACACTAACGAGGGGCGAGGTGGGCGTTACGCAGAACGCTCGCCGCGCGCCGGGCGTTCCGAGCGCGACTTCCTCGTTACGAGGGTCGGATTGACCTTCTCGAGTACTACCTCGCGGCTGATGATGCACTTGCCGACGTTGTCCTGGCTCGGCAGGTCGTACATCACGTTGAGCAGCACCTCTTCGAGGATCGCCCTCAGGCCACGGGCGCCGGTCCCCCGGAGCATGGACTGCTCGGCAACCGCCTCGAGAGCATCTTCGGTGAACTCGAGCTCAACTCCGTCGAACTCGAAGAAGCGCCGGTACTGCTTGATCAGAGCGTTCTTGGGCTCGGTGAGGATCTCAACCAGCGCCTCGATGTCGAGGTTGTTGACCGAGGTGATGACCGGAAGGCGACCGACGAACTCGGGGATCAGACCGAACTTGAGGAGGTCCTCGGGGAGAACCTTCCCCAGGATCGAGCCGACGTCCTTCTCTTCGAACTTGCGAACGTCGGCTCCGAAGCCGATGCCCTTGCGGCCGACCCGGTTCTCGATCATCTTCTCGAGGCCGGCGAACGCACCCCCGCAGATGAAGAGGACGTTGGTCGTGTCGATCTGGATGAATTCCTGGTGCGGGTGCTTGCGGCCCCCCTGGGGAGGAACGCTGGCGGTCGTGCCCTCGAGGATCTTCAGCAGCGCCTGCTGCACGCCCTCGCCTGAAACGTCTCTGGTGATCGACGGGTTCTCGGACTTGCGGGCGATCTTGTCGACCTCGTCGATGTAGATGATGCCGGTCTCGGCGCGCTTGACGTCGTAGTCGGCTGCTTGGATCAACTTCAGAAGGATGTTTTCGACGTCCTCACCGACGTAGCCGGCCTCCGTAAGGGCGGTCGCATCGGCGATCGCGAAGGGGACGTTGAGCATCTTGGCAAGCGTTTGTGCCAGCAAGGTCTTGCCGCAACCGGTGGGGCCGAGCAGCAGGATGTTCGACTTTGCGAGCTCGACATCAGACTCCTGCGCGCCGACCTGGATCCGCTTGTAGTGGTTGTAGACCGCGACCGACAGCACCTTCTTGGCCTGGTCTTGGCCGACGATGTAGTCGTCGAGGAATTCGTAGATCTCTTTGGGCTTGGGAAGGTCTTCGAGCTTGAGCTCGGGGGTTTCGGCGAGTTCTTCCTCGATGATCTCGTTGCAGAGATCGATGCACTCGTCGCAGATGTAAACGCCGGGTCCGGCGATCAATTTCTTGACCTGCTTCTGCGACTTCCCACAGAAGGAACACTTCAGCAGGTCGCCTCCGTCACCGAACTTCGGCACTGGTAGTTCCCCCTACCCCTCGGTCTTCCCTTTAGGGGAAGCCTCTTTTTCCTTGGCCCCGGCGATGCCCTCGGGTCCGCCTTTGTGCAACGCAGTTGCGGTCCCGGGCAACTCCACCCGGCTGGACAAGATGTCGTCAACAATACCGTAGGACACCGCCTCATCGGCCGTCATGAAACGGTCGCGATCGATGTCCTTCTCGACCTGCTCGATGGTCTGCCCGGTGTGCTCGGCGATGATCTCGGCCATCCGGCGCCTCAACGACAGGACCTCTTTCGCCTGGATGTCGATGTCGGCAGGTGTACCCGAGAAGCCAGCAGAACCCTGGTGGATCATGATCTTTCCGTTGGGCAGCACGAAACGCTTGCCCTTGGCACCACCGAGGAGGAGCACCGCTCCCATCGACATCGCCATGCCCATGCAGACGGTCGAGACGTCGGGCTTGATGTACTGCATCGTGTCGTAGATCGCGAGCCCCGCGTAGACCTGGCCCCCGGGACTGTTGATGTACATGACGATGTCCTTGTCGGGGTCCTCGGCCTCGAGGTGCAGCAGCTGAGCGACGATCAGGTTCGCGATCTGGTCATCGACCGGAGTACCCAGCATCACGATGCGCTCCTTGAGGAGGCGCGAGTAGATGTCGAAGGAACGCTCGCCTCGGCTCGTCTGCTCGATGACGACGGGAACGAGATAGTTGTTGTAGTCCTTGGGGTCCATCAGGTGTTCAGCCTCCGTGGCGATTGCTTGGCTAGGTCTGGTCGTCGGTCGGCTCGGTCTGGTCGGGCTCAGCGGTGTTACCTGGTTCAGTCTCTACATCGGTCGCCTCAGCAGCCGGATTTATCCCATCCGGCTTCTTTTCCAGCCCCTCTATGGTCGCGTGCTCAACGACATAGTCGAGCGCCTTACGCCTCATGATATCGGCCGCCACCGACGACAATCGACCGCTTTCGACCACCTGCTTCGCCAGCTCCTGGACGTCCTGACCACTTCTGGCCGCCGCGATCGCCAGCTCCCGCCCGATGTCTTCCTCGGTGACATCGATCGTTTGTTCCCGGGCGACCTGTTCGAGGAGCAACTCTGCCTTGATGCCGCGGGCTATCGAGGTACGCATCTCACTGCGGATCTCGAGCTCGGTTGAGTTGGTCTGCGTCTCGTAATCGGCCATCGTCATCCCGGCCTTGGTGAGGTCTTCCTCAAGGTGCTCGAGGCGATGGTTGAACTCTTGCTCGACGAGGGGCTCCGGGGCATCGAGGTCGGATGCATCGACGAGCGCTTCGAGGACCATCCCCCTGATCTCGTCCTGAACCATCTGGTCCTTGGCACCTTCGAGTCGGTCCTTTAGCTCGTCCTTCAACTCGTCGAGCGAATCGAATTCACCGACGGTCTTGGCGAACTCGTCGTCGAGCGCCGGAAGCTTCTTGGCCTTGACCTCTTTGAGCAGCACGGTGAACGACAGTTGCTTACCGGCAAGATCGCCTGCGGCATCCGGGAGAGTGGAGTTGAACTTGAGGATCGCTCCAGGTTTGTTTCCTACGAGCTCGCCGTCGAGTTCCGGCGGACCACCCTTGGAGCCGACCTCGTAGAGGTAGTCGGGTGCGCTGGCCGAGTCGACGATGGCGTCACCGTCGTAACCCTTGATATCGATAAGAGCGAAGTCACCGGAGCGAACCTCGCGGGAGACCGTCTCGAGTTCGGCGAAGCCCTCCCTCAACCGCGTGAGCTGCTGCTCGAGGTCGGCATCTGTCACACGTCCGGGGGGCGCGTCGATCTTGATCGAGGCGAGGTCGGGAACGACCACCTCGGGACGGATGTCGACCGTCACTTCAAGAACGATCGGCTTCCCCTGTTCGAACTGAGTGACCTCGATATCGGGGGTCGTGATCGCCTCGAGGTCCTCGGCCCGGAGCGCGTCACGATAGATGTCGGGCAGCGCGTCGCGAAGTGCCTCTTCACGGATGACCTCGGGGCCGACGCGCGAGTCGATGATCTGGCGCGGCACCTTCCCCTTGCGGAAGCCGGGCACCTTTATCTCTTGCGACCAGCGCCGGTAGACCTGCTTGAGGGCCGGATCGATGGCGTCCTCGGGAACCTCGACCCGGATCTTGACCCGGTCCTTCTCGAGGGTTTCTGCGGATGTCTCCAATGTGGGATTCCTCACTCGTACCTACTTGTGCCCTCGGTGGTGAGGACGCATGCTGAATTTGTCCCTGCAGGGTATCCGAGCCCTTGGGGCGAAGGACTCAATGCAGGGTCGCCGGGCGATACGCCGGCAGAGAGATCTGGTTGGGAGCCAGGAACCGCGCTAGGCGGACGAAAGTGGGGATGACGGTCCCTGGCCCCCAACCCGGCCTCCCGACCGGACGTCGCGAGCACAGTAGACAAATCGGACGAAGTCACCCTCCGGCACGCCCCAACCCACGCTGCCCGCGCCCCCTAACTCTACGCATCCCGTTGCACGATTGCTCGCTCTTTCGAGGACCCCTTGCCTCGCACCGCTCGCAGCGGGGAAAGCAAACCAACCACCTCACCCAATGGGAGAGGGAGATTTGCCGAAAGAGTCGTCGGGATGGCCGGATTCGAACCGGCGACCTCGGCGTCCCAAACGCCGCGCGCTAACCAAGCTGCGCTACATCCCGTTGGAACCAGTCTAGTGCGACCTCACTCTCCATGATGGTCGGACCGATCTCTCCGTGAACAGAGCCGCTGGGCATCAGAGCAGGGCCTCATCACATCCTGGCCTCCGGGATCAACTTCAGAGCATGAGACTCAAGAGATGTTGAACATACGAACCAAGTTTGAAAAATGCAGAGGAAGATTCTCGCAAATCTTTCTTGAAGTCTGAAGGAGATGTCTATTAGACATCGAACTAAATCCTCTACCGCAGCGGCGGAGCGCCGAGAGGAGCGCTCATCACGTTTCGACAGATGAACCACTTAGGGCAACCAGCCCTCACAAACAAGGAGACAGCCCAAATGAGACGCGCTCGAAGATCGCTAGTGTTTCTTTTCCTCGCGGTAATCATGTCAGCAAACCAGGCGGTAGCGCTTGCTGCACCGGAAAGCTCATCGCCGCAATCCACTGTCTCATCCAACACCTGCGAGCCAATGCCCGAATGTGCAGACATTCCCGTCGACGACATCATCGACGACGCGCTATCTGACTTGACCATCGAGGACTGCGCTTGGATCTTCACAGAAGCGCCGTGGACCACAGACGTAGTCGATTGCGAGGAGTATGTAGAGGGAACTGCCTCTGATGCGACCCCATTGGGCGCCATTTCCCTTTACGCGATGCAATTAGAGCAGTCGTTAGGGGTCACCACGCAGATCGATAGTCTCACGGAGGCGCAGGAAAAGAAGTTTGAAGATTTGGTCGATGAGATGGTGCTCCGGAACGTCGAGGCGAGTGATCCCACCGGGCCGGCCTCGGCGAGATATGAGTACAACAACGACGAAATCGCCGTTTGCTTCTCAGAACAATATGACTGTTGGAGAGCGAGAAATGCTCACACGGACGCGAAGAAATGGGCCGTGAAGAAGTTTGGTTCGGGACAGAGCGTCAATACAAGAAAAGATGCCTACCGTCACTGTATGTGGTCTGCCCTCATGACCGTTAGGGCGAACGAGAACTTTGCTCGAAAAATGGGATTTGCTCACGAAGAACACGAACAGAGTCGAGCAGGAAGGATGGATCTCCACAACAATTCCGTGGGAAGACTTGTGGGAAAGAGCAACGGCGATCAGACCGATACCATCAAGAGCAACAACTGTGTCGCTATGGCATATTCGGACAGGAACTTAGTGCAGGAGGGCTCTCCAGAATATGGTCTGATCTTCTATGGCCATGGGATCTGATTCGTCCGGCAGTGCTAAGCAGAGGATCTGGGCAGCAACCGCTGCCCAGATCCTGCTGGGCTTGATCGCGGGGCCAGTCTTTACTTACGTCCTTGTCTTCCTGTCTAGCTCTGTCACTGCCGTACCGTTCAAAGTTGTATTAGCGAGTGCGCTCATGGTCTCGTTTGCATGCGGAGTCGGCTTCGCTGTGGCCAACCGCTCGTTGCGAGCGTTTGGAGTCGCACTTGCTTCCGGCGTCATCCTCTACGCGACCTTCCTGTGCTACCTGTTCTCGAGCTTCTTCAACGATCGCTTCCCATAGTCGCGTCCCAAGCGGAAACGGGCGGCGCGATACAGTTGGCGGTCTGCGGGTGTAGCTCAATGGTAGAGCTCCAGCCTTCCAAGCTGGTCATGAGGGTTCGATTCCCTTCACCCGCTCTTCGTCCATCAACCCGGGGGGAGTCAAGTTGCCGACCGTTCGCGAGCTCGTCGAGCAGAACCAGGACCGTTACCTGGGCTGGCTGATCGAAGCGTGTTCGATCCAGAGCCTCGACGGGCAGCCGGACGAGCTCGCCAAGATGGCAACTTGGGTCGAGGACAAGCTCAAGGGTCTCGGCGCCCAGACCTCCAGACTCACTTACGAATCGGCCCCCGACGCGCTGCTCGGGGTCCTCGGGAGCGGCGAGCGGACCGTGCTCGTGTACGACCACTACGACGTGCAGCCGGTCGATCCGATCGATCTCTGGAAGTCGGCCCCGTTCACTCCCGAGATCCGCGACGGAAAGATCTACCGCGCGGGTGCGCCGACAACAAAGGTGATCTCGTTGCCCGGCTCGCGGGGATCGAGGTCTACAAAGAACTCTACGGAGAACCCCCGGTCACGGTGAAGTTCCTCGTCGAGGGCGAAGAGGAGACCGGCTCCGAAAGCTTCGAGGGCATCGCGTCGCGCTACCGCAACGAGCTTGGCGGCCGACGGATGCATCTGGGAAGGGATGGGCATCGACCACGTCGGTCGGCCCGAGCTTGTCTTCGGTGCGAAGGGTCTCGCTTACGTCGAGCTGTACTACAAAGGCCTAACCGAGGACCAGCACTCGTCGATCGCGGTCATCACTCCGAGCCCGGCATGGCACATGATCGAGGCACTCAATACCTTGCGCGCACCCGACGGTCGAGTCCTGATCGACGGCTTCTACGACGACGTCGTCGAGGCCACCGATGAGGACATGAAGCTGCTCGAAGAGCTGCCGTTCGAAGAGGAGGCCGAGCGGGAGAGGATGGGGCTCGACTCCTTCGTAGCCGACGCCACCGGGCTCGAGCTCGTGCGCCGTTACTACTTCGAACCGACGTGCAACATCGCAGGGATCGTCAGCGGTTTCACCGTCCCCGGTGCCTCCAAGACCGTGCTTCCGAAGGAGATCCTCGTCAAGATCGACATGCGCCTGGTCCCGAACCAGAGCCCGGACGACATCGTCGCCAAGCTCCGCAAGCACCTCGATGCACGGGGATTCGACGACATCGGGATCAACCGCTTCTCGAACGAGCATCCCGTGAGGTCTCCGGGCGATTCCTTGATCGCGCGTGCGTCGCTCGATGCCTGCGCGGATGTCTTCGATGAAGCGCCGGCCGTCTCGCCGATGATGATCGGAACCGGGCCCATGTACCCGGTGGCATCTACCCTGGGCATCCCAACCGTGTCGCCCGCCGGGATCTGCCGGCCCGACTCGAACATCCACGCGCCCAACGAGAACGCTCGGATCGACGACTTCCTTCACATCGTCGAGTACACCGTTGCGTGGTTGAAGCGCTTTGGAGAACTCGAGGCCTAGGCGGGGACGGAGCGGTCGAGGTCGTCGGCCTCCAGGGCATCTTCGAGCTCCATCTCTTTGTCCTCGCCCTCGATCTCGGCCACGGTCCGGCCCTTGGCCGCCTCGATCACTTCGAGCCGGCGCGAGAACTGGTTCGTTGCGAAGCCCATGAACTCATCTTTCGAGAGTTCGAAGGGAACCTCCTCCCCCACCATCTCGTACTGGGTGAAGAGGAACTCCACGAGACCCATCGCCGGAGCCATCAGCTCGTTGACGGTGTCCTGGACCACGTCCCACATCGAAGGATCGTTCGCGATGTGTCGTCGACAGGTGTAGGTCCCCCACGCCATGTGCCGGCGCTCGTCGCGACCGATCAAGCGGATCACCTCTTGGATGCCGGGAAGGATGCCGCGATCCTCGACCGTTCTACGCCACGCGTGGTAGCCGGTCATCGCCAGTACGCCTTCGACCACCTGGTTGTAGACCACCGCGGCCCGCACCTGGGCCGCCGGTGACGGATCGTCGCGCAACGCGCTCAGTGCATCGGGAAGGATGTCGTAGAAGATCACTCCGTATCCCGGATTCTTTTCGATCAGAGGAGTGAGGTCTTCGGTCGCACCGACCGCGTCGAGCCACCTCCGGAAAGCCTCGATGTGCTTAGCCTCCTCGAACGCGAACTGCGTGAGGTACATCTCGTCTTCCAGTCGGCCCTCGGACGCAACCGCTTGCATGAACGGTTGGATGTCCTGGGTGACCGACTCCTCGCCCGCGATGAAGGCCGCGGCCAGTTGGAGGGCGAGTTCGTGCTCGACATCGGTGAGGTTCTGCCAGTCGGCGGCGTCGCGCTCGAAGTCGATGTCGGCAGGGTTCCAGAACAGGCGGTTGCCCTTCTGGAACAGGCGCATCGGGAGGCCGGTCATCCGGAGCCCGCCCTCCTTCACCGAGGCGAAGCTGCTGCGAGCGTTCCCGTTCGAGGTGCTCATGCGCTCTCCCGTCTCATCCCCGCTTGACAGATTTACGCATATTGTCACATCATCCATCCATGAGCAATGGGACGGGTTTCGAGACCGAGGATCGGATCCTCGACGCCGCCTATGCCCTTGCGTCGCGGATAGGCATCAAGAAGATGACCTTCGAGGACATCGCGGCCAAGGCGAGCCTGTCCCGCCAGACCCTCTACCGATACTTCGAGAACAAGGACGCGCTCGCTGCGCTCGTTGTTCGAGCGAGAGGCCGAACAGTTCTTCGTCGCCCTTGAGCGCGGCGTGCAAGCAGACGTTCCTCTCGAGGAGGCTCTCTCGGGCTCGTTGACCTTCACGCTCGACTATCTCCACACCCATCCGGTCCTCTCGTGGGTCTACGAAAACGAACCCGACCAGATGGTTCCGCATCTAACCGTTTACTGGCGACCGATCCTCGCGGCCGCTCACCGATTCCTGGAACCACATGTCGCGAGCGGAGTCAAAGCCGGGATGATCCCAAAGGAGATGGCGGAGATCGCTGACGACTGGATCACCGCGTCATCGTTTCGTTCCTCGTCGCTCCGAGCACGGTCGTCGACATGCACGACGACGAATCGGTGAAGCGATGGGTACCGGCAATGATCCTCTACGGGCTCGCCGGACGACGCTAAGTAGCGGTGACTACTTCATCGATCTCGGCGGTGGCCGGCTCCACGCGCCAGACATCGACCTTCTCGCGGCACGCCTTGCACCTTGACCCGGCGCCGCCGATCGAAGCGCACCCTCCGCAGCCGGCGCTCGGCACGATCCTTCGAGCTCTGCGAGACCATCACCGATCCCGGTCGGCAGTGATCCATCAAATGGGCGGCGAGGTTCACGTCGTGACCGAAGATGTCGTCGCCTTCGATCGTTGGAGATCCGTCGTGCACCACGATCCGCATGGCAACCAGGTCTCCCACGGCACGTAGGTCGGCGATCCCCCGAGTGAGAAACAGTCCGGCGCGGATGGCCTGCGATGAAGACGGAAACACAAGCAGGTAACCGTCGCCCATGTGCTTGATGACCTCACCCTTGCCGAGGATCGCGGCGCGTTCCACAACCGTCGCAACCCGTCCGAGGAGGGCGATCGCCGCATCGTCCCCGTTCTCCGCGGTGTAGCCGGTGAAGTCTGCGATGTCGGCGAACATGATCGCGATCGACGACTCGCCCTTGAAGCGAGCCAACCGGACGCTCCTCTCGGCGGGACTAAGTCCCCCGAGCGCCACCGCTCCGCGACGGGTCAATTCAGCGAGGCGGGAGGGCCGGGCCAGAGCCGCCCGGGTCAGGACCGGCTCGAGGGCGCGCGCCGCCTCGGCGACCATGGCGACGGAGTTGTCGTCGACCGTCGACCTAAGGCGCCTGGCGATACGGGGCAGGATCGTTCTTTGGATGCTCATCGGTATCAATGATACATTCTCCATGTATCTGTTTCATCAAACCGGGGGGAACTGGAGATGAACACGACTGGAGCGGCCGCCGGATCGGCCCTCGGTACGGTGCCAGAGGAGACCGGCACGACGGCCAGGATCCTCGATGCAGCGCTCACGAGGGCCGAAACCTTCGGGGTCAGGCGCACGACGATGGAAGAGGTCGCTCACGCCGCGGGGGTCTCGAGGATCACCGTCTACCGTCATTTCGAGTCCAAGGACGTCCTCATCTCGAGCGTCGTCCTTCGTGAGGCCCGCCGCTTCTTCGCGGCCCTCGATGCGGCGATCGACGGGTACGACACTCTCGAAGATCGCCTTGCCGAGGGCTTCGCGGTCGCCCTCGAATACCTGCGAGAGCACTCCCTGCTCAACCGGCTCCTCGAGATCGAGCCGGAGTCGGTAGTCCCCTACCTGACGACCTCCGGGGGCCCGCTGCTAGCCACTGCGCGGATCCAGCTCGGAGCGGTACTCGCCAAGGACATCACAGCCGGAAGGATCGCTCCTTTCGATGTCGAGCTCGTCGCCGAGATGCTCACCCGCCTCTGTCTCTCCTTCCTGCTCATCCCCGAAACCGCGATCTCGCTCGAGGGGCCGGACGATGCCCGGATGTTCGCGCGGAGATTCCTGGTCCCTATCGTTCGGAGCCAGTCGGTCGCGACCTGAGATTGTCGCCCAGCCGACTCGGGCAAGGGGCGTCGCGGAATAGGGTGCAACAACTATGGGCGTAGTAGGGGGATCCCGCTGTGGGGAGTAATGGGCCGGTGGTCGAAGCGATCGACCTTCGCCGCACCTATAAAACCACCACCGGCTCCCTCAAGCGCAAGTCCCTCGAGGTTGAAGCGGTAAAGGGCGTGAGCTTCGCCATCGAGAAGGGCGAACTGTTCGGCCTCCTTGGTCCCAACGGCGCCGGCAAGACCACCACGATCAAGATGTTGATCACACTGCTCATCCCGACGTCCGGGGTCGCCCGGGTGCTGGGCCTCGATGTGGTCAAAGGATGCCCGTGCCGTCCGCTCACAGATCGGCTACGTGTTCGGCGGCGACCGCGGTCTCTACGAACGATTATCGGGACTCGACAACCTCAAGTACTTCGCCGAGTTGTACGGGGTCGAGCCGCGCGAACAGAAGAACCGCATCGGCGTACTGCTCGAGATGGTCGGTCTCACCGGGCGTGAGAAGGAACGCGTCGAGGGTTACTCGAAGGGCATGAGACAACGTCTCCACATCGCTCGCGGTTTGCTTCACGATCCGCCCGTCGTGTTCCTCGATGAACCGACGATCGGGGTCGACCCGGTTGGAGCGCGGGAGATGCGCGCGACGATCGCGTCGCTTACCGATCAGGGAAAGACCGTGCTGCTCACCACTCACTACATGTTCGAGGCCGACTCACTCTGCGACCGCATCGCTGTGATAGCTCGTGGGGAGGTCGTGGCCGAGGGGACGCCGAGTGCGCTGAAGTCATTGGTCGCGGACAAGACCGTGGTCGAGATCGAGGTCTACGGTGCGACCGAGGAATCGATCGAACGTCTACGTCGGATCGATGGCGTCACCGCGGTGTCGGTCGAGGACAGGGATCAGCTGCAGTTGCTGCTCGTGCAGTCCGCCGTCGGCGCGGAGATCACCCCGACTCTTCTCGCACAGTTCGGCGGTGCCAAGATCGGACGGGTGGTAGCCCGGGAGCCGACGCTCGAGGATGCGTACATCTCACTGGTCGAGGGAGAGTCGTGATACCCGAGGCTCACGCCGAGGTTCCCGCACACCGGGTCATCCTCGCCAACTGGCTGTTCTCGACGAAGTCGCTGACGAAATCGAGCTTCTTCGTTCTCGTTACCGTCCTTCAGCCGTTGATCTTCTCGACCATCGCGTTCTTCATGTTCAAGGCCGGGCGGCCGACCCGGATCGTTGCTCTACGCCGCGTTGGGGGCCGGGCTGATGGGGATCTGGTCGTCGACGTTGTTCGGTTCCGGGGGCCTCATCCAGTGGGAGAGGTTCCAGGGGACGCTCGAGCTGCTGATCGCATCGCCGAGTCAGTTCATGTGGATCCTGGTGGGCTCGACCCTCGCGACCTCCACGGTCGGTCTCTATGCGGTCGCCGGGACGTTGTTCTGGGGTGCGATCGCCTTCGATATCCCCCTGGAGCTCGCGCACCCTGGGTGGTTCATTCTGGCGCTGCCGGCGACGGTGATCGGGCTGGGCACCCTCGGGCTCGTGCTGGCCTCGACCTTCGTTCTCTACCGCCACGCCAATGCGCTCTCCAACCTGCTCGAGTATCCCGTGTGGCTGGTAACCGGGCTTCTGGTTCCGATCTCGCTGCTTCCCGGATGGGCGGCCCCGCTCGGATGGATCCTGTCGCCAACATGGGGGATCAAGGCGATCCGCTACTCGGCCCTAGGCGGTGACCCGGTCCCGGCCTTGCTCGCGACCCTGGGCCTATCGGTCTTCTATCTCGTGATCGGCACCCGCTTCATCGCCTACTTCGAGCGGCGCGCCCGCGAGGACGCGACGTTGTCACTCTCGTGAGTGCGGTCGCGGAAGTCCTGGATACCGGACGTTCGTCGCGGGCGACGAGCTTCTTCCGGGTCCTGTTCGTCGGCGGGATGATCGCCTACCGGGCGCTGTTCAACTGGATCCGACCGGCGATCTACATCCCAACGATGCTCGGGAGTCCCCTGTTCCAGATCCTCTTCTTCGCCCACCTCGGTCGCTACTCGGGGCTCGGCGACACCAACTTCTTCGTCGTCGGGAACGCCGTGCAGGTCAGCGCGATGTCGGCGATCTACGGAGCGACCATGACACTCGCCAACGAGCGGTACTTCGGCACGATCGCGCAGTTGCTCGCCACACCCGCGAATCGAGCCGCCCTATTCCTCGGCCGCACCCTCCCCGTGATCGCCAACGGGCTCATCGTGTCGACCTTCGGGTTCCTCGTCGGCGCGGTGTTCCTCGACTTCCGGATGGACGCGTCGCAGATCCCGGCGGTCGCACTGGTCGTCACCCTGACCGTCGTGTCGTGCACCGGGCTCGGCATGATGCTGGGGTCGATCGGTATCCGAGCGCGCGATGTGTTCTTCGCCTCGAACCTCGCCTACTTCATGATGCTGTCTGATGTGCGGGGTGAACATCCCGATCGATTCGCTCCCGGGATGGATGCAGGCGATCTCGAAGTCGCTTCCGCTCACCCATGGGATCGCCGCGGCGCGCCGGCTCGCGAGCGGAGAGCCCCTCGGCGCGGTGTTCGGCCTGATCCGTACCGAGCTGCTGATCGGAGCGACCTACGGGTTCCTCGCATTCGTGCTCTTTCGCTACTTCGAGGCCTCGAGCCGAAAGCACGCCTCGCTCGACCGCTTTTAGGTGGGCCTGAGTTCTCCGAATCATTACGTATGCCCTATTCAGAGGGCTTCCCCTATGGTCGATGACCAGAGAAACCGCCCACGCCGAGGAGTTCAAGATCGCCCCCCCGAGAAGCCGCCCCGCCGCACTCGTAGCCGTCCTTAGCTTGCTCGGCGGTCTCTTCGCCTTGACCGCCCCACCGGCCCAGGGCGCCCCCCTGAACGACACCCCCGACGATCGCGTCCTGGTGGTAACGACCAACCTGCAGGAGGCGTACGGCACGTCCGACGTCAACAACCTGGGAGACATGCGCAACTACGTCGACCGCCTCTTGAAGCTCCTACCCAACAACCCGGACGTTCTGAATCTCCAGGAGATCACCGCCAAGGGGGCCAGGTTCGTCAAGAGACAGGCTGACCAAGGCCACCGGCGACGACTACATCGTGGCGGTCTCGCCGAAGGGCCCGGCTTACGTCCTCAAGGGTCAGGTCGTCACCAAGAACGAAACCGCGATCGTCATCAACAACACCACGATGAAGAAGGAAGATGCGGGCGGCTTCCTCGTCACGACGTACAGGGCCGCCGACAAGGCCCCCAACGTGTACCGCGAGAAGAAGACCCAGGCTTACGTCTCGGTGAGCGAACGGAGCACGGGCGTTCTGTACGCATTGTCGAGCACACACTTCTCGCTGGGGACTGTGATGAAAGACAAGCAGACCGCCGAGAAGTACAAGGGCAAGTGGGCGGAGCAGATCGACGCCAACCTGGCCCGGAAGTACCCGGCGGCCCTGAGGGTGGTCACCGGAGACTTCAACACCGGCCGTTGCGCGGGATCGACCAAAGATTGCAAGTTCACGCCCACGTGGAAGGCATTCCACGACGCCGGCTACCGGAGCGCGGTACACCTCCTCACCGACGACGGCGCCTTTGACCACATCTACACTCCGGCCGGTATCCACCGGGCGGCTCACGACGGCAGCTACAACCCCAGGACGGCCGGACCTAACCAGTACTACTCCGATCATGAGTTGCGTTGGGCGCTGCTGAGCAGTGACGTGACCGCGCCGTCCCCACCGACCAACGTGGAGCTGGTGGAAGTCGGCGAGAACGACGTCAAGATCACCTGGGACGCATCGACCGATGATTCCAGCGGCGTGGCGGAGTACCAGGTCTGGCGGAAGGGTGAGACCTCGGACGAGTTCAACCTCCGTCACACGACCACCGAGACTGAATGGACCGACAGGGAATCCCTGTACAGGAACCGCACCTACGAGTATTACGTCG
Organism: uncultured Actinomycetes bacterium; assembly: GCA_963826105.1. Classification (GTDB taxonomy): domain Bacteria; phylum Actinomycetota; class CADDZG01; order CADDZG01; family WHSQ01; genus WHTI01. The sequence goes on from CAWGWA010000003.1 coordinate 28,031, forward strand.
TGGCGGTCGACGCGGCCCACTGGCAGGACGCCTCGGGAAAGAAAGAGATCACCCTCCTCTAGCTACTCCTGAATGACCGACAGGACGTTGCCGGCGGGGTCCTTGAACCACGCGATGCTCGGGCCGTTTCCACGCATGACACCCTTCTCGTCCGTCTTCAGATCAGGAGTGTCGTACTTCTCGAACTGAACACCGCGGCTCGCGAGCGCATCCACAGCCTCGTCGATGTTGGAGACGGGGAAGTTCAATACCGTGAAGGTGGCCGGCTCGTGTTGACTCCCCTTCGGATAGACCAACACGGGGGCGCCGTCACCGACCTGCAGGTTCAACATCCCGTTCGATTCCGTCACCTCCAGACCGAGGGTGCCCTCATAGAAGGCCTTCGCCTTTGGAATGTCGTCTACCGAGAAACCGCTGTACGCCTTCGACTTCTTCAGCATCGTTGCTCCCTCCTTGGGGGGCGCTCATCTGCGTTCCTTATCCATTAGACCGGGCCAGCGTCGAGAAATCATCGGTCGGACGCCGATCCATCGGAGCCTTGCCTCTGAGCCGAGGCAATGCGGACGCGACCTGAGAGAATGGGGCCCTGCGCCCGTAGCTCAGCCGGATAGAGCGTCGGACTTCTAATCCGAGGGTCGGGGGTTCGAATCCCTCCGGGCGCGCTAGAAGGACCAGAATGTGGGCATGACTGATTTCGTTCCGGAGCATTTCGAACCGCCGCTCGAACTGATCGGCACCGATTTCGTTCTGGAGCCACTCGGCCCGGAGCACAGCGAGCGCGATTACGCGGCGTGGACCTCGAGCATCGAGCACATCAGAGCGACCCCTGGATTGGAGGACTGGTCGTGGCCGCACGAGATGACGCTTGAGGAAAACCTCTCGGACCTCGAGATGCACGCCAGACACTTCGGGTCGCGCGAGGGGTTCACCTACACGGTTCTCGACCCGGGAACCCGGGACGTGATCGGCTGCGTATACATCTATCCGGCTAAGGACGACGTGCACGATGCTCGCATCCGGTCGTGGGTGCGGGCCTCACGCGCCGAGCTTGACGGCAGGCTGAGGTCGATCGTCTCGGACTGGCTAGCGTCCGACGCGTGGCCGTTCACGAAGGTGCTTTACGCACCGCCCCGCTGATGCTTCTGCGGCGTCACCAGTCATCACCACTTCGCTCGTCGCACAACATGGTGGCGGTCAGGTCGATGCCTGTACTTGCCCCCAACCGGAGGACCATGATGCCGTCGTCCTCGTCTTCCGTCCGCGTGAGCCCTGTTGCGCTGCGAACATACGTTGGGCCTCGCCAGCGTTCCCAGCCGAGGTGCTCGTAGAACGGGTGAGCTTCGGTTGAAAGCGCCCCGAGTTCGAAGTCGCGCCGGATGATCTTGGCTATCTCAGTCATAGCGCGAGTCCCGTGGCCTTCGCCTCGTGCGCCCGACTCGGTTCCAACGCCTTCGACGTACCCCGACGCGAACTTGCGGTCGCCGACCTCCAGCTCTCTAAGGATCACCGCGGCGTGAGCCACGACGCGCTGGGCCTCGATCACGACGGCGTGCCAGCCGCCCAGCGCGTGATCCCAGTCGTCTTCAGTGAACCCGCCATCGAACGCTGCAAACACAACGGAGCGCGCCTCTTCCAGCAACCCTTCGGGAGCGTCTTCCGTCCGGAACACCAGCACTTCACCCACGTGGACGCATCATTTGTTGTGCTAACTACTGACGGCGCTGATCTCGAACAGGTGCCCATCGGGGTCTCGAAAGAAGCACCGAGTTTCCGACCCCAGTTCGAACGGTTCCGTAAGAAACTCAGCACCTCGAGAGCGCAGGTCCTCGTACGCCGCACGGCAATCCGCGACGCGGATCGTAAAAGCATGGTCGACGCGATCAGGGTCGGAGGATCCAGCGAAGGTGATCGTCGGTTTGTCCTCGGTGGGACCGCCTCCGGTGACCAACAGCAGCCAGGCGCCCAGGAAGGACAGCACCACGGAAGTCCCGCCGTACTCCCCATAGAGATCCGCACCCAAGACGTTCACGTACCAAGTCTTCGCGCGCTCTAGGTCAGAAACGACGAGGATCGTGGTGAGCGCACTCGGGTCCCCGGAGAAAGGAGGCACTAGTCCTAGCTCGCCATCTCACGAAGCCGCCGGCGTATGCGCTCGTCGTCGTCGCCGAGCTCGCATTCTCGCAGTAGCCCTGTGATTCCGGAGGCGAGGGCGCTAACCAGTTCGTCACGGTCTAGGGATCGGACGATCGCTCGTTCGAACGCGTCACCATCCTCCACGGGCAACTGATCGAATCCCCTGCCGTAGCCCGAGGGCAGGCCCTGACGTAGGCACGCAGGCCCATCCCGTGGTACCGAAGTTGCGTGATGCTGTACTCGGCGTGCCACCAGTTCTCCGCTCGATGCATACGCCGAAACGCCCAGAGCACCGCCCAGCCCAGTGCATCGTCGCGCGACGGAGGTTTGGCCGTCTCGGGCTCGTTCGCCTCTCCAAACAGGGGCTTGAACCGGGGGCTTGTCGGCTCGAAACTCGACGCAGGAGCCACCGAGACATCGAGCTGGAGATGATCCGCCATCATGAACACTCGATACACCGCAGGATCGGCGGCAAGATCAAACAGATGAACCGCGTCGAACCGCGACACGAGGTCTCTGGTCCAGTCCTCCAGAACCTCCGCGACGGTGAACATCGCCCAAATATATGCACGGTGCGAGAGATTGAGAGGTTTCTGCCTGGGCGACCCAAATGGAGCCGACGGCCCTGGTAGGGCACTTAAACCGATAGTGGTGCGCGGGAACCGAGCCGTGCTGGCGCGCCCGATAGAGCGCGTGCTGGACCTTCTCGACTAGGCGGGGGTCACCGGGGCGCCGTGATCGACGAGCGCATCCCAGACCTTGTTCAGCTGAGATTGGTAGTAGACCGGCGCGAACAAGCCGACGACAACAAACAATAGAAGCGCGAGGACAGGCTGGATCCTCTCCTTCGCTGCGGACTTGTCCTGCGCCTGCTTGATGCGATCCGCCGTGTTGTAGACCGAAACGAAGGGCGGGACGATCAGCAAAGCTCCGAGTGTGACCGCGAGCGTGGCCTTCGCGGGCTCGTTCGCGATCCCGTAGTTCCTCATCTCATTGTTGATCTTGTACCACCACACCGCGTAGTAGATGCCGATCGTAATGAGGCTCAGGCCGAACACGCCCCAAGGGTTCCTGCGTTTGTAGCCGATCCCCTCGACGGTCACGAGGTCTGCCATCTGCTCCTCCTAGGTCGATCGAACACCTCCCATGCAACACCAGCCACACCAATGATGCCACGGCTCGGCGCTAGGAAGCCGATGCATTGAGCGTCATCCCCGGTAGCAAGAGTCCAGAGTCCGAGAGATAGGGCTGAACATTTGCCTCGAGCGCATCGCGAATCCGCTCGACATCGACACTCTCGAGTTCGTTGAGAAACGCCGACATGGAACTGGAGACATCGTTCAGGTACGCCCAGAAGTGATCGAAGGACCCGAACCGCCAGTCGATGGCAATCGTTTCGGTCTCGACCTCCTCGAAACCGGCGGTCGTCATCATCGAGTGGAGTGTGTCGGGATCGGACAGCGAGAACATCCCGCCCGGCCCGAAGGGATCTCGCGCCTCCTCAAAGCCCAGTTGATTAAGCGTGTCGCCGGTCACGTTGACCCACGGGTTCCGGTCCTGAGCTCCCCACACCGAGAGGGCCAGGCGCCCCCCATGCTTGAGCACACGCCGGCATTCGGCGAACGCGGCATCGGGGTCGGGCATGAGCATGAAGCCCCAGCGACAGATGATCCCATCGACGCTGTCGTCGCCGAGGTCCATGTCGGTCGCATCGAGGACGCTAGTCTCGACATTGTCGAGACCCAATTCGTCCGCTCGACGTCGCGCAACCTTGACCATCCCGGGAGCGAAATCACTCACGATCACCGTCCCCGACGACCCGAGCCGGTGGGCGGCGAGGAATCCGTTATCCCCCGGACCCCCGGCGAGATCGAGGATCACATCCCCCGACTTGGGATCCACGTGATCGACCAACCATTCCCCGATGTGACGCGACGTGCCCCACATGAAGTCCCGGTTGCGATCCCACGCGTCCGCCACCTGGTCCCAAGCAGCGCGCCTAACGTCATCCCCTTCAGCCATGGTCAGACGTCTCGACGGTCTGAAATCGCGAGGTCCTCAAGTTCCTCGCCGACGGTCTCTCCTCGGTCAACGCAGCTGCGTCCTCCAGGCGCCGAGCCTGTGCTACTGCATGGTGGTGGTCGTGTGTCAGCGGGATGAGCGAGTCGTGGCGACGTGCCATTCCTGTCCTCCTCGGATCGAATCACTTCTCAATGTAAGTGCTTGACGCCGATCAACGCGCTCGTGGTTGTCGTAGTGAGTACCTCCACCACTCGAAGCTGGGGATGACCGAGCAGGAACGCTCGAGCAGGATCGTGACCCTTCCAACCCGGAGTCATGTCATCCACGAGCAGGAATCCCCCGTCCGCGAGGAGATCGACCGCGAGGGCCCCCTCGGTTGGGGGGTCATGCTTGAAAGTGCTGTCCAAGAATATGAAGTCGAAAGGCGCACGTGGCGGTAGCTCTTGCCTCCAGTCTCCGACGATCACCTCAACGTTGCTGATATCGGCCAGTGCTTCCTTCGCTTCAGAAGCCCGATCGGGATCGAGCTCGACCGTCACCAGCGATGTGGCGGTCTCGGCGATGGCTCGGGCGCCCTTGCCGAAGGCGGTCCCAGCCTCCGCTGCCTTCCGCCCGGACGCGAGGACACCAAGAAGCGCCTGCACCTCTGGGATCGACGTTCCCCCGTCGGTCATCGTCGTCACATTTCCATTCCGGGGCCCTCCGTGGGCCAGACCCGTCCATCCTCGCGCCACGATCTACACGCCAAACCCCCTTGGGGTGTCTCCAGCCCTCGCGTAAGCTCGTTCCAGATTTTGGCTCTAGATCCGGAAGGACGTGGCGACGTGAGGAAGGTCTGGGCATGGGTGGCGTGCATCGCGCTCCTGACCGCGACCGTCGGGGTCGTCACCCCTGCGATCGCGGCGAAGGGAAAGCCCAGGATCCAGAAGGGCGAGATGGTGGACCGAGACGGAAACAACGTCGCCGACGCCATCTTCCTTCGGTACACGCAGAAGGTGAAGCACGATAAGGACGCCGACGGGAAGTATCCGTTCACCGTCGAGGGCTACGAGATCGCCAATGTGGCGAGGGCGCAGGGGCGATTGTTGATCATCAACCTGGTGGAGGATGTCGCCGGTCCCTCAGCGCCGACCGTTAGCTACAAGCAGACCAAGAAGGATCCCGTCAAGGCGGCCGGAGGAAAGAAGAAGCAGGCCAAGAAGCAGACGTTCCAAAACGTCACTCCGTTCACTCCCCTGCCCACGAACCACGTCACGGTGATCGTTGTGGGGGCCGGGACGGTTACGTCGGTCCCCGAAGGGATCGCGTGCCCGGCCACCTCCTGCGAGGGCGACTTCATCGAGGGATCGACCGTGGGTCTTGTGGCCATCGCCGACCCCCCCAGCGGGGCAACCTTCGAAGGCTGGTCGGGCGATTGCTCGGGCACGGAGTCTTTCTGCCAGCTAACTATGGACGGGACGCCGAAGACGGTGACGGCCACCTTTAGCGGCGTGACCCCCTAGAAGTCGGGGACATCCCTTGCTACGGTTCCGGTACCAGACCAAGCAAAAAGGGGGCGCAGTGAGGCTTCGAACACTGGTCGCACTGATGATGGTCGGACTTCTCGCCTTCGCCGCGTGCGGCGATGATGCCGATCCGCTGGCGGACTTGCAGGGCCAGTCTTCGGGGAGGACGGCAGCAACAGCGAGGACAACAGCAACGACGAGGACGCGGCCGGCGGGCTCGATCTAGGCAACGAAGACTGCGACTTCGGGGTCGAGGTCCTCGCCAGCAATCCCCTCGCTGAGGCAATGACGGGTGAAGCCGATCCCGAGCAACTGCAGGCAAGCGTTGACCTCATGAACGAGATGGCCGCCGCGGCTCCGGAGGAGATCCGGGACGACTTCCAGATCCTTGCCGATGCCTACTCGCAGATCGTTACCATCTTCGCGGGCGGGGAGTTCGATCCCGACGATCCGATGTCGATGGATCTCGAGATGCTCGCGGAACTCGAGGCTCTCAGTGAAGGAATGGACCAGGCCGCGATCGCGGAAGCGAGCGCCAACGTCAGTCAGTTCTTCCTGGAGAACTGCTCGACCCCATAACGTTCGTGGAGACAGTCGTCCGGTCGTGACAGACTGGCGAGATGGAGCCGTCAACCTACATCGCGCACCTCCGTCGTGATGGCAATGCGCTAGCAGATGCCGCACGGGGCAACCTCGAAGCCGTCGTGCCGTCGTGTCCCGAATGGAAGGTCGGCGACCTCGTCGCTCACATCACCCACGTGTACTTCCACAAGAACGCGGTGATGACCGCGGGAGGGACGGAGAAACCGAACGTCCAGTTCGAGGATCCGCCGGGGGACGACGAACTCATCGGTTGGTACGAGAAGACCCTCGGGCGACTGGTCACGACCCTCGAGGAAAAGGATCCTGAGGACGAGTGCTGGACCTTTTTCGGCCCGAAGCGTCTGGGCTTCTGGCACCGGCGCATGGCTCAAGAGACGGCCATGCATCGCTGGGACGCCGAAGCCGCGGCGGGTGAGCCGCGGCCGATCGACTCCGAGTTGGCCACCGACGGGATCGACGAGATGCTCCGCGTGATGATCCCGGCGGACGAGATCCCCTACGAGGGCGCCCCCGGGACCATCCACCTGCACCGCACCGACGGCGACGGGGAATGGCTGGTCACCCTCGAGCGCGGCAAGGTGCCGGCCACGCGCCGCGGACACGAGAAGGGCGATGCCGCGCTGAAGGGAGTGGCTTCCGATCTACTGCTGCTCGTGTGGCGCAGGTTGTCGCCGAAAGACGTAGAGACGTTCGGCGATCAGGCATTGGTCGATGGCTTCTACTCGTACCTCGCCGGCCCCGGACTCTGAATCCGATGACGGACGACGGCGGCATCCACTACGAGAACCCCTTCGCGACACCTGCGGCGGCGAAGACCGCCGGCCGATCGCTCCGGGGCCGGTTGACGAACCCGGTCACCATCTGGACCGCTCGGGGGCCGGACGGCGACGTCGGGCTCACGATGTCGTCCGTGCTCGTGGCCGACGGAGAGCCGCCGCTGATTCTCGGCCTCATGTCTCGCACCACCGACCTCTTCGAGGTCGTCGCCGATACCAAGCGTTTTGTTCTCCATGTTCTCGAACGCAAGGAATGGAAACTGGCGGACATCTTCGCGGGGCTCAGACCTAACCCCGGCGGGCCGTTCGAGGGCCTGAACCTCGAGGCGTCCGACTACGGCCCGATCCTCCCCTCGCCCGTTACTGCCTTCTGCACCGTCACCGCGATCGAGTCCGTCGGCTACCACGAGTTGATCCGAGCCACCATCGACCGCCTCGACGCCGGCGCCCTATCCGACCCCCTGATCCACTTCCGAGGCCACTACCAAACCCTCACCCCGAAGTAGCCCCGAAGAGTTGCCCCATGCGGCGTCCGATCGCGTCACGTATCTCGCGCTCAACCGCCTCGGCATCGAGCACTACGTCGTCCCACGTGAAGTAGAGCAACTCGATCCCCGCGGCCTTTATCCGACGATCGCGTCGCGCATCCTGATTGTGTTTGCCGATGTGCCACCTGAAGCTGTGACACTCGATGCCCAGGCGAGCGGCAGGGATGTAGAAGTCCAGGAAGTACTTGTCGCCGCCCACCTCAACGGGATAGTCGGCCTGGATCGAGAAGGCGCCTATACGTTTGAGAATGCGGAGCATGCGGGTTTCGAACACCGTGCGCACCTTGGCATCATTGAGATCGCGACCCTCGACCAGCATCCGGAGCGGTTTGGATCCGATCCGACCCCGTCCATCCTCCTGCTCGCTCAGAAATCGCTTCAACCGGTCCAATGTAGTGAGACGGCGGCGAAGCGCGTCGTCGAGTGCCCGCCCGGCGATCCGAACCGGCAGTGCAGCAGCAACGTCGAGAAGGATCCGCTCCACCGAGGCTGTGCGGAAGCCGCGGTGCCAACGCAAGCGAGGCGCATTCCTCCGACCGAGCCGCCGTACCTTGAGAGAGGGGTGATTCGCGCCCGAGAATCTGACAACCTCGATCGGTCTTGGCTCATCGATTCCGTCGAGCCCGAACAGATAAGCGGCGGTGGGCCCCCAGAAGAAGCCGTCACCGCCCATCCATAGCTGGACCGCCATCAGGGAACCCTCGAAAGTCTCGGGCACGCCGGGCAACCGATAGACGTCCGGCAAGACCTTCACCCAACCGCCGGAGCTGCGGCGATGGCGCAGCTGCTTTTCGGTCATCCCGCCGGAGTAAGCCTGGGTTCCCTTCAGGTACCCGTGCTGTCCGGCGGCGATCCTTTGAGCGCGTGCGTCAACATCCATCCGGCAAGAAGAGCACCCATTGATCGGTCGAGTTGTGGTGCTGCTCACTTCGTTTCCTCTAAACCGACCCTGTGGGGTCGATTTAGAGGAAACGAAAGTGGCAGACGGGTTTACGTGACGGGGGTGGGTTCGTCTTCGGCGCCGGATTCGGCGGCTAGCTCTTCGAGCAGCTTCAGGTCGAGATCGGCATCGACGTTGATGTTCGGGACGATCTTGGCGAGCCATTTCGGGAACCACCAGTTGGCGTCACCGAGGAGCTCCATCGTGGCCGGCACGAGGACCATACGCACGATGGTGGCATCGACGAAGATCGCTGCTGCAAGTCCGAGTCCGAACAGCTTGATCGACCGGTCCTCGAATCCGAATACGAACGACAGGAAGATCGCGATCATGATCGCCGCGGCCGCGCTGATCACGCGTGCAGTGGTTGCCAGTCCGTTGGCCACAGCAAGTTCGTTGTTCTTCGTCCTTACGTACTCCTCACGCACCCGCGAGAGCAGGAAGATCTCGTAGTCCATGGAGAGACCGAACAGGATCGTGAACAACATCATCGGGACCCAGGCTTCGATCGGCCCTTCGGTTGAAACGCCGATCAGGTTCGCACCCCAGCCCCACTGGAACACCGCGACGATGACGCCGTAGGCGGCACCGATGGAGAGCAGGTTCATCACGGCAGCCTTCAGCGGCACCAGGACCGAGCGGAACACGGCCACCAGAAGGATGAAGGACAGGAGGATGACGACACCGATCAAGACCGGAAGTCTGTCGCCACTCTGGTCGGCGAAGTCCAGGCCGCCGGCCGTGAGACCTCCGATGTAGACGTTCGTATCACTGCCCTCGAGGGCCGGCGGGATGACGTCCTCGCGCAGGTGATTCACGAGTTCGTTGGTCGCCTCGTCCTGCGGAGAGGTCGTTGGGACGACGGTCATGATCGCCGTGTCGCCCGCTTCGTTGGGTTGCGGCGGACTGACGTACGCCACGCCTTCGGTGCTCGAGAGGGCCTCGCTGACGGGATCGAGCGACGCGAGATCGCCCGGTTCCCCCAACTCGACCGCCAAGAGCAGCGGGCCGTTGAAACCCGGCCCGAACCCTTCCGAGAGGAGGTCGTAGGCACGACGACTGGTCTTCTCGGTCGAACCGGCACCGGCGTCGGAGAACCCGAGGCGAAGGCTGAACAGCGGGATGGCCAGCGTGACGAGGATGATGAGACCACCTAAGGCAGCGACCCACGGACGCCGCTGGATGAACCGACTCCAACGGAACCAGATGGACGTTTCGTGGTCCGTCTCGGACCGGTGGAACCACTTCAGCTTGAGTTTGTCGATGTTGTTACCGACGAAACCAAGCACTGCCGGAAGGAGTGTGACCGACGCGATCATCGTGACCGCAACCGCGGCGGCTCCCCCGACAGCAACTCCTTCAACGAACGAGAAGCCCATCAGGAGGATTCCGAGGAACGAGATCACGACGATCGTCCCGGCGAACAACACCGCGCGCCCGGACGTCATGATCGCGGTGATCGCGGAATCCTCGGGGCTGTGACCGGCGTGCAGCAGCTGCCGGTAGCGCGTGACGATGAACAGCGCGTAGTCGATACCAACACCGATACCGATCATCGATGCGAGCTGCGGCGTGAACTCGGGGACGCTCAAGAAGTTGGCCGACAGGAACACCAGTGAGAGACCGATCCCGATCCCGAACAGGGCGGTCATGATCGGAAGACCCATCGCCAGTACGGATCCGAAGGTCACGAGCAAGATGAACATCGCGAACAGGAGACCGATTCCTTCGGCCCCTCCCGGCTCCTCGAACTCGGAGAACACAACCAAACCGCCGCCGAGTTCGAAGTTCAGGCCATCAGTTTCAGCCTCCTCGACGATGTCTTTCATCTCGTTGATCTCAGGAAGTGGGATCGCGCCCTCGAGGTTCTCGAGCTGGATGGTGGCGTAGCCGATCGGCTCGGTCTGCGAGATCTGTGCGCCACCCTGCTCCGAGTACGGGCTGATGAAGCTCTCGACGTATCTAACACCTTCGATCTCGGCGAGCACGGCCTCAACGGCCGCTTGCACCTCGGGATCGGTTACGCCCGCATCGGCTTCGAAGACAACGTCGATCGTCTCTCCGGAAGCCTGGGGGAACTTGTCGGTCAACAGGTCGTACGCGGTTTGCGATTCGGTACCAGGCAGAGAGAAGTCCTCTGAATACTCACCACCGGCGGTCGAAGCCAGGACTATCGAAAGGATCAGTGCCAGGATCCAGATACCTACCATCGTCCAGCGTCTGCGATAGCTCCATTGCGCCAAGCGCTTAAGCATGCGTGTGAACCTTCCTGATCGGGCCGCCTGTACAAGCAACGCTACAGAGTGGCTTTACTTCCCTGCTGTCGGCTATACGTCATCCGATCCGGTCGGGCTACTGACGCGAAGAAGCCGGGCATGGCGCCCGGCTTCCCCCAACCGTACCAAGCCTATTTCTACGGCACGCAGCGCACCGCGTCTAGTGAACAAGTTCCCGGCTCTGGGCCCAGGTTCGAGGCCTTGACCGGCACCAACGGCAGCGTCAGCCGCGAGGGGTGATCGGCATCGTGAAGGATCGTGTTGATCCCGGGGAGCCGCTTGGGGACGTAGACGTAGAAGCTGTCCACCGCGGGCGGCGTGTGGATCTTGACCACCAACTTGTGGCCGGGCCGGAAGATCCAGGTCAGCGGGAACACCTCGATCAGGTACTCGTTGACCTCGAGCGGCACGATGTCGGTCGGGTTCGTGTGCGGCCGATAGGGCCGGTAGATCGATCCGTCCGAGCGCTTGTCGGACAGCGCTCTGTCGATCGCCCGGTGGCTGGCCTTCAACATGCCCCGCTGCAGGTACTGGCGCGACCCGTCGGGAGCTTCGTCGATCAGCTGGACGAAGAACTCTGTATCGGTCGCGGTTGCGGAAGCGAAGACCGTTGCCGTGATCGGCCCCGAGACCGCGGTCGGCTTCTCGAAGGCGCCCGAGGAGTAAGTGAGTTCGTCGGGACCCGCCTCGGTCGTGATGGGTGGCCCGAGTTCGTCGCCGGCCTGGAAACTCCACGATTCCCGCGGACTCCCCGACACGTACATGTCCGTGGCCTCAGCACCGGTCGGAGCGTCGGCGTTCAACACCCCGCCCTCATGCAGATAGAAGTCGGTCCACGAGGTGTTCTCGAGGGGGAACGTCTTGGAAACGATCCGGCTCCCGGACTGTCCGCCCTGGGTCTCAAACAAGGATGCGACGCTCGTCGGCTGCTTCTTCTTGCCGGGCTTGAAGACACCGAAGCCGTTGTTCTCGCCTCGCAACCAGTGATCCATCCACGAGAGCCGGTCCGCCTGGAACTCGGGGTTGGTCTGCGTGCCGTGGTCTCCGTTAGACATCACCAGACGCTTGGGCACACCACCGACGGCCTCCCACAGGTGATAGGGGCCGCGGGGTCCGGTCTGCTCATCCTGGTTCGCTCCCGAGATATGAACCGGGACCTCGATGCGCTCGATGTAGTTGATGAGGGAGCGCGACTGGAACCACGTGTTGTCGATGTCGGTGAGTCCTTGGATGATGGGATCGTTGACCAGCACGCGGCGGTGAGTAGCGATGTTGGCCGCGCATTGAGCGTCACCGGCTTCGATCCCCGGGTAGCTGCCGCCACCAACGTCGTAGATGTTGCGGATGATCCCGGTCCACAGCAACGGGAACCCGTAGTTGCTCACCCCACCTGGGTAGACGATCCCCCGGTAGAGGTCGTCGATGAGTCCCGAGACCGAGATGGCCGTCAGTTGCGGCGGTTGAGTGGCGGCGATCATGGTTCCAGTGATGCCCCCGTAGGAATGTCCGTAGATGCCCACATCGCCGTTCGACCATGACTGTTCGGCGATCCAGTCGATGACCTCGCGACCGTCAAGAGCGCTTCGCCACGAGAAAAGATCGAATTCTCCGGAGGAGCAACCTGTGCCCCGCACCGAGGCGTGGACCGTGACGTAGTTCTTGTTGTAGGGCTCGGTAAGGCCACGGCTACCCTCCCCCACCAATCCGAAGGGAGTCGTCCCACTCGACGAACCTCCGTCGTATCCAGACATCTCGAAGATCGTCGGGTACTTCTTGCCCTCGACATAGTTGTCGGGCATACGAACGTTGATCGCGATCGAAGTTCCATCGCTGATCGTGACGTATCCGGTCGGCGCAGCCGCAGCCGGGCTCGTCGGTAGCAGCGCCACCACGAACGACGCAGCCATCGCGGTCGCGATCCGAACGAGATGGCTCTGCTTGAACGTCCGCCTGAGCATCGAAATCCTCCGGTCTCTAACAAATTAGGAGCGGTTTGTCCCGGATGGACTATTCGGTGCCACGCACCATGATTCCTTCATGCTGGATCTGAGACATCAGGGGCCCAGGCGTGGCCGTTCGGCGTTCCATCCCTCCCAGGAGGGGAAGGAACCTAAGGAACGGAGGTGAGACCCGTCGGCAATCCCGAGTCAGGTACCGAATCGGTCCTTATAAATGAGCGTATCCCCGGCAGCCTGAAGGCTCCCGGCGAAGCGCGCCGTCGGCTTTCGTGCCTCAGATCCGTTCTCGACGCTGAACGGCTGGATGAAGTTCGGGTCCTCGTGAACGAACTGGTCACCAATAGCCTGCGCCACGCCAGGGCCGTGGGCAACGGATGGATCGGGCTGCGGGTGGGTACCTCTCCGCACGTTCTCCGGGTAGAGGTCATCGATCAAGGCCCTGGATTCCTGCCCGAACTCGCCACCCCCGACCTCGATCAGACCTCGGGTCGGGGCTTGTTCTTGGTCCAAGCACTGTCCGATCGCTGGGGCGTCAGGCGCGACGACGAAACCACGGTCTGGGCGGAGATCGATATCTAGCGACTGCTCCATGCGAGCACGTCATCGACATCTTTGAACACGAGGATCCGATCGGGATCGACCCCACCCTCGAGGGCCAGCGCCAGGGAGACATCCAGGAACCTAAGCTCCTCGGGATCGTGCGCGTCGCTGCCGATCGAGAACATCACACCGGCTTCCACCGCCACCCGGATCAGTTCTAGAGGTAGGTCGCCTCGATGGGGATGCGAGTCGATCTCGATAGCGGTTCCCGCTTCGATCGCGGCTTTGAACACGGCGGGCCAGTCGGCATCCAGGCTCTTCCTCCGGTTGTATCGACGCGCGGTCGGGTGCGCGAGGACGTCCACTGAGGGATTCCTGACCGCCCCGAGATAGCGAGGCGTTTGATCGTCGGTGACCCGGAGCTTGGAATGGAATGAACCGAGAACCAACTCGAATCCGCTCAGGTCGTCGTGCGCCACATCGCCCACGCCTTCCGGATCGAGGTTCATCTCGATCCCTTTGACCACTCTGAATCCCTCGCTGTCCATCGCGGCGTTCAACTCGTCTATCTGTTTCTGCTGCCGCTTCATGGCGGGAACGTCCATCCCGCGGGGCACAGGTTGCCCTCCCGAGTGATCGGTCATGGCGATGTACGAATAGCCCCGCGACGCGGCCGCCACCGTCATCTCGCCAAGGGTGTTCTTGCCGTCGCTGAAGTCGGAGTGCATCTGAAGGTCACCTCGGACCCGTTCAGTCCAGGCCGGGTCTTTGGCAAGCCTGGCGCGGGCCCACGCGAGGGTCACGAACCCGGCGCGCGAGGGCGGCGGCTCCGGGACCTCCGGAGGATCGTCCAACCATCCTTCGATCCGGGCCGCGAGGCGGTCGCCGATCTGGGGCAGAGACGACAGTGGCGTCCCCTCGTCCCGGAGGGTGGCAGCCTCGTCGGGCCATGTCAAAGCGGCCCCGGCGGCGCGGTGATAGGCCCGCCGTCGGTACTCGTCGGCCGCATCTCCCGCGGCAGCCAGTAATTCAGCGATCTCCAGATTCGTAAGCATCGGAATAGATAGTCCCAGATGCCGGACGGTTCAAGCGCGGTCAGACCGGGATGGGAGGCTCCGCTACCGACGAGTCGTCCGCCAGATCGAGCACTCGGGTTGCGATCTCACCGACCGGGATCGCCTCGTAACCACGGGCCTCGAGATGGTCGGTCAGCGGACGGATCATCGCGAGGGAGAGTTCGCACGCCAGGGCTGCTCTAACGCCATCGTCGAAACCGTCGAAGGCTCTGACGATCGATCCAGGGTGAATCTCAGACGTGACCCGATCGATCACCGTGTCGACCGAACCCGATGCATCCCCGATCGGATCGATCGTCCAGGAGATGAGTTGGAGGCCGAGGCGTCGGGCGAGCTCACCGCTGAAAGGCGCGACCTGACCGCACGGCGGGAGCCACAGACGGACATCGACGTTCTGCGACGACAGCACGCTTAGAGCGACCTCGGCGTCCTTCCGTACGGACTCCTCGGAGGCACCGGGATGGGCGAGGTGGCGGCCGCAATGCAGACCGATCTCATGCCCGGCTTCGGCGATCTCCTCGATGATCTCCGGCCACACCACCGCCCGGGGGGACGCCACGAAGAAGGTCGCTCGGGTCCCGGAGGCGTCCAGGGACGCGAGGATGCGACGCGTCCAGACCGGGTCGGGACCGTCCTCGAAACTGAGCGCGACCGTATTCGCGGAAGCGTCGTTCAACACCCCTGGGGAGCACCTCCCAAACGAGAGGCCGTTCCGACCTCGAGGCCCAATTCAATCTCCGGCAGCCGCGGATTACTACGTGTATGAATCCACCCCAACCGGTCCACACCGGGCGGTTATGGGAGAGATTCCCAGAGAGTTCAGCCGGAAAGGGTCGGCTGGCAGCCGTCGGGCTTGCGCACGACGACGCCCTCGTTCCACAGGACCCCGAGGTCGTAGAGCCTGCGCTCCTCGGCTCGCTGGTGCTCGACGCTTCCCTTGGTGAGGTTCTCGCTCGTTGAGTTCAGGTGGGCATCGACGGCAGCTCTCCACTGGTCGCAGACGCGATCCCCCTTGGTGAAGAAAGCCAGGAGGAAGACCAGGGCGACGACCACGAGGCCCACCTTGAACACCAGCTTCATGAGATCGATGTTCAGGGGGCGCGGCTCGATAGGGGCCTCGGGGTCAAGGATCCGCTCGCGATCGGTCATATGAGGAGTATCGGCCGAAAGGGAGGGCGCGTTTAGGCCCCGCGGGGATCCCGCGGGGCCCAGTTGCGCGAACCGAAAGCTAGGCCTTGCCCTCGGCCTCGAATTCGGCCAGGAAGCCCTCGAAGAGCCTCCGGTGGCCCTCCTCATCGCGGAGGATGGCGATGACCATGTCTTGCGTGACCCAATCGAGCCCTTCGCAGAACTCGATGACCCGGTTGTAATGCTCGATCGCACCCTTCTCGGCCTCGATCACGCCCTTGACGACGTGGACCAGGTCGGTCTGGCGCTCGGGCGGCTGGAGTTGCTTCTGCTCGGGCGAGAAGCCGATCGAGCCGGGAACAACTCCGTAGAGCTCCTTGATGCGAGCGCCGAACTGGCGAGCGTGGCCGAGCTCCTCGGTGACGTCCTGCTCGAGGGCTTCGACGATCTCCCGAGCCGTAACACCTTCTGGGTTGATCGAGTTCGCGATGTAGTTCATCACGGTCTCGATCTCCATCCAGTACGCGGTCTCGAGCATGCGAAGCAACTCCGCTCTCTTCTCGGAATTCTCCGGGGAGAGGATCCCGTGTGAATCCTTCGGGGGCATGAGATTCCTCCTTTGGCTTATGGGGCGCGGAATCGCGCTCACAGAAATTGTCCCCATCATCCTAGTGAGCGAAACGACCTAGTCGTCGACCCACGACTCGGTTAGATAAAGCCAGAATGCGAGCCCTGAATACTCGGCGTATGGCTTGAAACGACGCGTGATCGTGGAGTCCTTGGCTCGTTTCATCCCGGACCGCGCGAGAAAGGTCGGTCGCGTCCACGAATCCAGGATCAGCCTCGAGTACCTCCCCAGCATCATCATCATGTGCGCCGCGGCGTAGGGACCGACTCCGGGAAGCGCCAGCAGGGTCGCTTCGAGTTCGTCGTCGGGGAGGTCATCCGGGGTCGCTCGACTCAGTGCTTCGAGGTCGAGCTCACCGGAAGCTACCGAGCGCGCCAGCGCGGACAGATAGGGACCCCGGTATCCGGCACGAGCGACCTCCCGATAGAACGACTCGTCCGCGTCGGCCATTACCTTAGCGGGGGGAAGGCGCGGCCTTGCGGCCCTTCGGGTGGCGCTCCCGGAGCGGGCGTTCCGAGATGCTCGACCAGCGCCGTGACCATCCTGACGGTCGCGGACCACGTGCAGTTGGTCGTGCACACCGTCTTCACAAGATCCTCGAACACCGTCGGGCTGCGTGTCATGCGGCCGGCCCCCCGAGCCACCCACGACAGTTCGGGATCGAGCTTGACCATCTCGTAGAAGGGAGAGAGGTCTTGGTCGAGACGGAGGATGTGCGCTGCCGCCGTTTCCAGTGCCGCGGCGTCGGCCTTGGAGGGTTGCCGGCCCGTGGCCGACACGCGCGCAGTCCGTGATGAACCCTGCTCGATGGTTACCGTACGGGCGCGTCCTGGCGAAAGTCCGATCGTGGTTACGAGAGCAGGCATGTCCTCATCGATGAACGATGGTGGGAGGTCGCCCACCCCATGCGACATCAGCGTGCGTTTGAGGTCGACCGGCTCTCCGCCACCTCCGACCAGCGGGATCTCGGTGGTCCAGTTCATTCGCTCTGCGACTGGCGAGCGCGGAAGGATCTCGCCTTGACTCGATTCCCGCACACCTCCATCGAGCACCAACGGCGAGAGTGATTGCGAGCACGGTCGAAGAACACCCACCGGCACTCCTCGTTGGCACACGTCTTGAATCGCTCCCACGAACCCGATGCCATCGCTTGTGCGATGGACGCGACGATCCCGCCGAGCGCGCCGGCTACCCCCTTCGTCTCCGGAACCAGATCGCCTCGGTCGGTCGTGAACCGCAACGTGAAGCCGGCCGAGCGAGCGATCCCATCGAGCACCGACCGAGCCGGGTCGACATCTGCCGGTTCGTCGTTGTTGTACAGAGCGAGTGAGCGGATCGCCTCGCGGAGTTCACCGGCGCGAGCGACATCGTGGGAGTTGACCTCCGAGCCGACAGTGAGCAGTCCGCGCTCTGTGAGCCAGGTCTTGAGTGCCGCGGGCGTGGAGATCGCATCGGTAGCCGACTCGACGTTGCGCGTATTCACGAACTCGGCGACGAACTCGAGACCATCGCTGTAACTACTCATCACGTTTGACAGGTTACCACCGAGGTGGGCTCAGATGGCTTCGAAATGCCTCGACAGTTCGAGCGCACGCAGGGTGAGGCCGAGATCCTCGGCCCCGGCCTCGGGGAGACCGCCGAGGAGTTCATCGAGCAACTGATCGACCGTCGCATGCTCTGCCGGGATCCCGGCGGCGCCGAAGAAAGTCAACGCGGTGGCTCGCTCCCACTCCCCCCACCACTCCTCGGTGTTCTCCCTGATCCACCGGAGCCCCCACTCCGCCATCTCGGTCTTGGGTCCCTCGGCCATCCAGTAGAGCGACGCCGCCGCAAAGGTGGGATAGGCCCCTCCGGTGAAGCTTCCATCGAGTCCCCCTTCACCTCGCAACAATTCGACCGATCGGGGGCCGGGATCCCGTCCCACCGCCATCAACCCGCAGGCCGCGGAGGCCGTCGCCCATACCCTGGCAACGGCCGGATCATCGACGAACCCAGGAACTTCGTCGGGACGATCGAGCCAGGCCTCCGCAGGGGTGCGCATCTCCATCAGCCAGTCGGCGGCGACCACCGCGGGGGCCGAGGTGCCGAGACCGAGGATCTTCAGATGGCACAGGGCTTCACCCGCGCCCCCGGGCGAGGGTGATCCACCGGGCCCAAAGAACGCGCCGATGTCATCCTGATACGGGATCTGTGGGATCGGGCCCGGATCGTCGCCCGCGAGTCGAAGGGCACGCCACGATTGCCACTCATCACCCGTGGACATGACTGCCAGCAGCGCGCTGTCCTTTCGGATAGTCATCAGGCCGACCAGCGAGGATTGTTGGACTTCGCCTCGGAAGTCGGACCCTTATCCCCCGGGCGGCGATCCACCGGGCGCATGGGCAGGATCGCCATCCCCGGCAGGTGATCCCGCTCGCCGGACCAAGGACCGGGTGGAGCCACGACGTAGTTACAGATCGAGTACGCGACCGCTTCGTAGTTCACTCGCCATCCTCGGAAATGGGGCCATGCTTCCTCGGGCGAAACCTCCATCGGGAAACCGATGTCCTCCAGCTTCTTGACCGCGCCGAGGAACTCTTCGTAAGTGAGCTGGATCGGGTCGTCGGGGAATGGATCCGGGATCGAAGGGAAGCTCGACCGCTTCGGCGACGTCACCCAGGCAGTTGAAACCCATACGCAAACAAAGCCGAGCCTCGATCGGGGATCGCTCCGGTGCCAACGACAGGTAGAGAGCGGCCGAATCAAGCACTGCAAGCAGACCCACGATCCACGAACGGAGCGGATGCGGGGAACGGAACCGAACGAGTATCGGGTAGTTCGAATGGGTCTCGGCTACGTCCGCCGCCCACAGCTCCCAGTCCCGGTAGAACGAAGGGAGGCTGTCGAGGATGCCCACCGAGTGGTGGCGGATGAGGATCTCGGTGCCCCACGCGGGGGCACCCGCGCGGCTCTGGAGGACCGTTACCAATGTCTCCCGGCGGTTGAAGGCCGAGTAGAGCGCGGGGAGGTACGCGATCAACAGCGCGATCACGACGAGCCCGGTCGTTGCGGCCATGAAGTAGATAACGGTTGCCTCGGGGGTGACGTGCGCGGCGAAGCCGAGCGTGAGTAGCGACGAACCGGACTCCCTCATGGCACCCCAGAACTCACCGGTGAAGGGCCACAGCATCAGGCCGTATCCGATCAGGAAGAGGAACAGCCATGTCACCATCATCACGAGCAGCGCGGTCGGTGCCTCGAAGGCAAGGATCCTGTCCTTGCCCTCATAACTTTCGTCCGGTTCGCGAACACCAGGAAGATCCTCCGGACGTAACCCTCGATGATGATCGAGGGCCGCGACGCGAGACGGCGAGGGACCACCAGACTCACCACGAGGCTCAGCGCGCTCGACCCCGACGAACAGTACGCCGGAGGCGAAGGCGACCCAGCGGAACATCTGCATCAGTTAACGCTCGGGAACTGTGCCGGGCGGCGGCCCTCGCCGGGGGGGCCCGCGAATGCCTGGGCGATCGACATCCACTCTTCGGCCGCTGCGCCCGTAACTCGGAGGTTCGTGTCCTCGATATGACGACGCTGCGTAACCACCAGGCAGAAGCCGAGGGCACTGCCCTCCACGCGCGCCGGTGCTCCTTCGTCCCAGGTCCAGGTCTCGCCGCCAGGAGAGGTCAGCTCAACCGCGACCGGCTCGTCTGGCAACGTCTTCCCATGGGCGCTGTAGGAGTACCCGCGAGCTCGGACCCCAAGGTGAGCGACATGCTTCAGGCGATCGGTTGGGGTCCGTTGCGCTCCGAGCGTGTCGACGACATCTTGCCCGTGCGCCCAGGTCTCCATCAAGCGAGCGCTGATGAACGAAGCGGGACTCATCGGCGGCCCGAACCACGGGATGCGCGCCGAAGGATCGAGGACCCGAAAACCGTCAAGCATGCTCTCCCTCACCTCTCGCCACCACGCTAGAACACCAGAAGTCGACGATGCACGACCACGTTCCAGAGGTCCGTTCATGAATGCATCGGCATCGGTCACGACCGACAAGGAGCTGAGGAACGCCTCCGGGTCGGATGCAGCCGAGCGCGGCTTGCTCGTCGAAGAACGCGAGGTGGCTGATCTGATCTCGGATCGTCCACGGGACCGCCGGCGTGGGCTCGTCCCACTGCGTTTCGGGGAGGTCTGCGACCACATGGTCGAGGTCGGAGTGCTCGGCACGCAGATCCTCGATCAGTCCTGCTAGATCAACCATCTCCGGATATTACGAGGGTAGAGGTTAGGAGAACGCCTTCTCGATGAGCCGACGGTGCTCGAACTCGTGCAACTTGCTGCTTCCCGAGGCCGGGCTCGCACTCTCGGACCGTGCCGCGTGACTTAACTCGATGTTCTCGGGGAGCACGCGGGACAGCAGGTTGAAGATGTAATGCCAGGCCCCCATGTTTTCCGGCTCCTCCTGGATCCATCGGACCTCTTTGAGGTTGGGATAGCGCTCGAGGATGTCGAGCAACTGCCTATCGGGGAACGGATAGAGCTGCTCGACCCGCACGACCGCAGCCGGGCTCTGCTTCTCGTCGCGCGTCTCTCGCAGGGCGACGAAGACCTTCCCGGTGCACAGCAGCACTCGCTCGACCGACCCAGGATCGGCCGATCGGTCGTCGATCGTCTCCATGAAATGCCCGTTCTCGAACTCCGCTATCGGACTGCGCGCCGAGTGGTGCCGGAGCAAAGACTTCGGAGTGATGATCACCAGCGGCACTCGAACGCTCGGGTGGGCCTGTCGACGAAGGAGATGGAAGTACTGCGCTGACGTCGTCGGTTGCGCGACCTGTATCCCGCCTTCGGCCGACAGGGTGAGGAACCGCTCGAGCCGTGCGCTCGAGTGCTCGGGGCCTTGTCCCTCGAACCCGTGAGGCAGAAGGAGAACGAGGCTCGATTCCTGGTTCCACTTGTCCTGCCCGGCGACAACGAACTGATCGATGATCACCTGCGCTCCGTTCACGAAGTCTCCGAACTGAGCCTCCCAGTGCACGAGCGCGTCTCCATTCGCGACCGAGTACCCGTATTCGAAACCCATCGCGGCGAACTCACTGAGGGGTGAGTCGAACGCACGGAAGTGGGCCTGGTCTTCCGAGAGATCGTTCAGCGGTGTGTACTCCTGCTCGGTGCGGTGATCGACGAGGACCGAGTGACGCTGACTAAATGTGCCGCGGCGCGAGTCCTGACCCGACAGGCGAACGGTCACCCCTTCGAGTAGCAGCGACCCCCACGACAACGCCTCGGCTCCGGCCCAATCGATCTCGCCGTTCGTCAGCGCGTCCCCCCGCTTTTCGATCATCTTCTTTAGCTTTGGGTGCGGCTCGAATCCATCGGGGAACGTCGTCAGCCGTTTCCAGATGATCTCCAACCGTTCGCGCGACACTCCCGTGTCGAACGGTTCCATGACTTTGCCGAGTTGCGGTTCTTTCGCTTCGAAGTCTTCTCTGGGAGCGCTCTCCTTGGTGTCGTCGAAGGCGCTCTGCATCCGCGATCTGAAGTCCTCGAACGAGGCTTCGGCCTCCTCGACCGTGAGCTCGCCGTGGTTCAGCAATTGCTCGGTGTAGAGCTTGCGAACGCTGCGGTGCTCCTGGATGCGCGCGTACATCAAAGGTTGCGTGAAGGCGGGCTCGTCGGCCTCGTTGTGTCCGTGACGCCGGTAGCACACGAGGTCGACAACGACATCGCTCTTGAACTCCCGACGGTAGTCGTACGCGAGCTTCATGACTTTGACGCATGCCTCGGGATCGTCCGCGTTCACATGGAAGATCGGACACTGGATCATCTTGGCTATATCGGTCGCGTACGTGCTCGAGCGTCCGGCGGTTGGTGAAGTCGTGAAGCCGATGTTGTTGTTCACCACGATGTGGATCGTGCCGCCGGTTCGGAACCCGGGGAGTTGCGACATCGACAAGGTCTCGGCAACCACACCCTGACCCGCGAAAGCCGCGTCACCGTGGAGCAGCACCGGGAGGATCCTGCGATGCCCGTCTTCAAGCACGAGGTCCTGCTTGGCACGGGCCATCCCGGCAACCACCGGATCGACGGCCTCGAGATGCGACGGGTTCGAAGCCAGGACGACTCCAAGTTGCCCCCCGGCGCGCGACGTGAACGCCCCGGTCATCCCCAGGTGGTATTTGACGTCTCCCGAGCCCTGAACCGTCTCAGGGTCGACGTATCCGTCGAACTCACTGAAGATGTCGTTGAAGGACTTGCCGACGATGTTGGCGAGGACGTTCAGACGTCCACGATGAGACATCCCCATCACAGCTTCGACCATGCCCTCGTCGGCCGCGAGCTCGAAAAGGTAGTCGAGCATCGGGATCAGCGACTCTGCCCCTTCGAGCGAGAACCGCTTCTGTCCCGTGTACTTCGTCGAAAGGAACCTCTCGAAAGCCTCCGCTGCATTGAGGCGATCAAGGATGTACTTCTTGTCGTCCTTGGAGAGTTCGAGAAGGGTCCGATGACCTTCGGCACGCTGCTGGATCCACTCCTTCTGCAGCGGATCCGAGATGTGCATGAACTCGTAACCGATCTTGCGGGAATAGGAATCGCGCAGCTTGTCGATGATCTCGCGCAGCGTTTGCTTGCGTGGCCCGGCAACCCCGTAGGTCAGGAACTCGCGATCGAGATCCCACACGGTGAGGCCGTAGTTGGCGAGGTCGAGTTCGGGATGCGAAAGCACTTCCCATCCGATCGGATTCAGCTCGGCGATCAGGTGACCGCGCACCCGGTACATGTTGACCAGCCGGATGACCCGGGATTGCTTCTCGAGTTGTCCGTCGAGATCGTCGACCGGCGAGCGATCGACGCTCCAGCGCACCGGTTCGTACGGGATACGGAGCGAGGCATAGATCTCGTCGTAGAAACGGTCCTCGCCGAGAAGCAACTTGTGCACCGCCGCAAGGAACTCGCCCGACTCCGCACCCTGGATGACCCTGTGGTCGTAGGTCGAGGTCATCGTGATGATCTTGCTGACCCCCAGGCGAGCGAGCGTGGTCGGATCCGACCCCTCGTACTCCGTCGGATAGGCAACCGCTCCAACGCCGACGATCAAGCCCTGGCCCGCCATGAGGCGCGGCACCGACATCGACGTCCCCACCGTTCCGGGGTTGGTCAGGGTCACAGTCGTTCCGGCGAAGTCGTCGGGTTCTAGCTTGCCGGCCCGGACCTTTCGGATCAGGTCTTCGTAGGCGGAGAAGAACCCGGCAAAGTCGAGATCGTGCGCGTTCTTGATGTTGGGGACCACGAGGACGCGACCGTCGCGTCGCTCCATATCGACCGCGAGTCCGAAGTTGACGTGCTTGTGCCGGATGACGTGTGGCTTTCCATCGACCTCGGCATAGGCGGACTTCATCCCCGAGCGTGCCTCGATGCCCTTGAGGATCGCCCACCCGATTATGTGGGTGAAGGAGACCTTGCCCCCGCGCGAGCTGGCGAGGTAACGATTGATGATCCGGCGGTTCTCCTCCAGCAGCTTGGCCGGCATCCGGCGCACCGAGGTAGCGGTGGGGACCCCGAGGGAGATCTCCATGTTCTCGGCGATCTTGGCGGCGATCCCGGTTAGGGCCTCGGCGTCGTCGGGGACTTCGGCGTCGATCCTAGGCTCGGGCAGAGCCTGTGCTGGTTCGGAGGTGGGCTCGGGCCGCTCGGGCGCCGAGTCCCGGCCCGAGGCGGACGACGCCTGAGAGGGGCGGTAATCCTCGAAGAACTCCTGCCACGACTCCCCCACCGACTTGGGGCTCTCCTGGTACTGCCGGTACATCTCGTCTACGAGCCAGATGTTCGGCCCGAAGAGTTCCTGCTCGGTCTCCTTGTCCACCAACGTTCACGCTTTCTGAGTAATCATCCCGGGGGCTCCAGGGTAACGAACCTTTGGGGTTTG
The DNA here is from genome assembly GCA_963826105.1 of uncultured Actinomycetes bacterium. Lineage (GTDB taxonomy): Bacteria > Actinomycetota > CADDZG01 > CADDZG01 > WHSQ01 > WHTI01. The sequence continues at coordinate 52,067 of CAWGWA010000003.1, forward strand.
GAGACCCGAACCCTGGGCATCAATCCGAGCAAGTAGGGGCTGGGTCGGCCATTCCCCCGTACGAAGGACTTCCTTGGACGAGTCCTTCGGCTTCGACGGACCCTCGGACCCCCCGGCAGGCCCCGCCCCTACTCCCCCAGGGATGCGGTGGGGTGCCCGTACATCGAGAAGTGCGGCAGATAGGCCTCGGGGTCGCCGTCCCACTCGAACGCCCTGATCTCCTCTGCCGTCCTGCGGCCTGTTAGCCCCCGCAGCAACTCGAAATCTGTGGCCCCGACGCTTGCCTGAGGCTCCTCTTTGCCGGCGGGCCACTGCTCGTTGCTCCCGACCACGAGGAGTGTGGGCAGTTCGGCAGTCTTGATCCTGCTTCCGAGACGACGGACGTATGTGTAGGTCGCAGCGGTCACGCCCCCCGAGTCTCTGGCTCCAGGTGAGCCGACCGCACCACGGAGATCGTGTTCGTGGGTCACCAGGTCGCCGAGCAACATCCCGCCGATCGCCGGGTGAAGGTGCTCGATCGCACCCACGAGTTGACTCGCGTGATTTCGGAACTCCTCCAGGACCTCGGCTACCGGAGCATCTCTGCGAGCGTCGATCTGTGCCGCGGTCCACTCCTCGGAACCGACCTCCGTGACGTTGCCGGTGGCGACATCACCCGCAACCCCGGCAAAGTGGGCGATCAGGTCACGCACCGACCACTCCGGGCATGCAGGCACCATCGTCGTGAGTTGATCTTCCGGAACCGAAGCGATCAACTCCGCGACGCGCTCTACGGAGGTCTGATAGGCAGTCGTGTAATCAAGCATGGCCGGGACTCTACCGGAGCCCTTAAGATTCCCGCGTGGACACCAGGGATTACTTCGAGCGCTCCGCGGCCCTGTTCGACGAACGCGTACGCGCCATCACGGACGACCAGTGGTCGGAACCGACCCCCTGCAGCGAATGGAACGTCCGGGCTCTCGTCGACCATCTGACCAACGAGTGCCTCTGGGTTCCGCCGTTGATGGAGGGGCAGACGATCGTCGAGGTCGGAGACCGCTTCGATGGCGACTCTCTGGGAGACGACCCTGTTGGGTCGTGGTCGACCGCCCGCCTCGAAGCTGAGAGGGCCGTGGCGGAAACGGGTGCGCTCGATCGGACCGTGCATCTCTCTTATGCGGACGTTCCCGGCCACCACTACATCCGTCAGCTAGCCAGGGATCTCCTGATCCACTCGTGGGATCTCGCTCGCGGGATCGGCTACGACGATGGCCTTCCCACCGATCTGATGGAACTCGCCTACGAAGACTCCAAGGCCGAAGAGGGAGCCATCCGCGGATCGGGACTCTTCGGTGACGAGGTCGAAGCCGGCTCGGACGCCTCACTCCAGGAGGAGCTCCTCGGGTTGCTGGGCCGCAAGACCTGACGTGTCGAAGGGACGCAAAGAAGAACGCCTGATCACGACAACCTTCCTCCTAGTCACCTCGGCGACGTTCGCCTACTTCGTCTCGCTGGGAGCTCTCATCCCAACGATCCCCCGCTACGTCGAAGGACCGCTCGGCAAGGGAGAGGCTTCGGTTGGGCTTGCGGTCGGCGCCTTCAGCATCTCGGCGGTTCTGATCCGACCGTTCATCGGACGGATCGGTGACACCCGAGGGCGGCGGATCCTGATGATCCTCGGCTCCGCGATCGTGGCCGCTTCCGTCTTCGGGATCCTTCTGGTCGATTCATTCGTGCCCCTGATCCTTTTGCGTTTGACCACGGGCATCGGCGAAGCAGCCTTCTACGTTGGAGCCGCCAGCGCGATCAACGACCTGGCCCCCGACGCCCGACGAGGAGAAGCGATGAGCTTCTTCTCCCTCGCGCTCTATGGAGGACTGGCGATCGGTCCCGTCTTGGGCGAAACGGTTCTCGGAACCGATGACTTCTCCCTTGCATTCACGGTTGCTGGGATCGCGACCCTCGCCGCGACCGCTATCGCGCTATCGATCCCCGACACGCGGCCCGAGTTCGATGACGACGAACCAGAAGTTCGGAAAGGGATCGTGCATCCGGCCGGTCTCCTTCCGGGGACGATCCTTGCGACCAGCGTCTGGGGACTCGCCGGCTTCAACACCCTGATCCCCCTGTACGCGATCCAGATCGGGATGTCGGGGTCCAAGGAGGTCTTCTTCAGTTACTCGGTCCTCATCCTCCTGTTCCGCTCGTTCGGAGCTCGCATCCCCGACCGTTTCGGCACCCGCCGTGTCGGCCGTACCGCCCTTGCCTTCTCGACCGTCGGCCTCATCGTCATGGGTCTCTGGGCCGAGCCCGTTGGCCTGTTCGCCGGAGCGGCCGTGTTGGCGGTCGGCCAGGCACTCGCCTTCCCGACGCTCATGTCCCTCGCGCTGTCGTCGGCCCCCGCGCGGGAACGAGGAGCCGTGGTCGGGACCTTCACCGCGTTCTTCGACCTCGCCTTCGGGCTCGGAGCCCTGTCCACAGGATGGGTCGCCGAACACGCCGGCTACCGGGGCGCATTCCTGATCTCCGCCGGAGTCGCGGCCATGGGACTCGGGCTGATGTTCTTCATCGCCCGCCGCGGCGACCTGAAGGCGCGCCAGGCTCAACGGGTGGAGGAGTACCAGGAACCCCTCACGTAGCCCGGTCTTGTCGAACCGGTGACAGAACTCGGCGGGCCCATCGGCTAACCTTGCTTCTGGTTCACAGGACCATTCGTGGCGGCCGTAGCTCAGCCTGGTTAGAGCACCCGGTTGTGGTCCGGGATGTCGCCGGTTCAAATCCGGTCGGTCGCCCTGGTTTTCTCTCCCCCTCATCAGTGAGACGGGCGTTCGTTAGTCCACGCGTGGGTCGTTGATACACTCCTCGGCGGGTCGCTAGCTCAATTGGCAGAGCAACTGACTCTTAATCAGTAGGTTCGGGGTTCGATTCCCCGGCGACCCACCGAGGGACCAGTTGGGCGGCGAACGAGCCGTTCAACGCAGGCCCAGGAACACCCTTGAAGGCCAGCGCGTGCGCGAGTGATGGCGCCCAACTGGTCCCGAGTCGAGAAGAAACCGTCCGCCGAAGGCGGCCCGCTTCGTCAGTTGGACGCCGAACGGCCGTCCATCGTGAAGGGACAGTCTGAAGGGTTATGGCGTTGATGGCACCGGGGCTATAACCGTCCCTCCGAGGATCTCGAACACCTCTCCCAGATTCGGCCCGACCACGATCCAGTTAGGACCGTAGACCAGTTGGTTTATTGAAGCGTTGGGTAGCCAGAGGTCGCGTTGCTTGCGATTGTCGAACAAGAAGATGGAGGTGGACTCGTCGCCCCCGTCAATCCCGAACTCCATGAAGTCCCTCAGGGTCGCCGCGTTGTTCCCAACCCCACTCGACCGGATCTCGGCATCCTCCGCCCCCAACACCGAAAGCATCTCGTCGATCGACTCGTATCTCTGAGATGGGGCCGTGGTGGGCGCTAGGGGTTCGGGGGTCTGCGTGGGGCTAGCCTCTTGAGCAGTGTTTGAGCAGGCCTCCAGGAGCAATAGGCCCACGAACCAGAACCTCATTTTCGGCACCCTATTCGACAGGAGGGGATCGCAGCATCGCTAACATCTGATGGTGACCGTGATGCTTCGCAGCGCAACACCCAAGGATGCAGTCGTTGTTGCCGAGATCTGGAGGAGTGGGTGGAAGGACGGGCATATCGGCTTCGTTCCCCAGGCACTCACCGACGTCCGCACCGACGCTTCGTTCCTGACTCGCTCTGCGGAACGGGTCGGAGACACCACCGTGGCGACGATCGACGATGCGGTCGCGGGATTCATCATGGTGGTCGGCGATGAGGTCGAGCAGGTCTACGTCGACGGCGCGCATCGAGGGAGCGGAGTTGCGGACGTACTCATGGCCGAGGCCGAACGGCAGGTGCGGGCGAACGGGCACGCCAAGGCATGGCTCGCGGTTGCGCCCGGCAACGAGCGAGCTCGGAGGTTCTACGAGCGGACCGGCTGGATCGACGAGGGGCTGTTCGACTATGACGCTGCGGTTGGAGACTCAACCATCGCCGTACCGTGTCACCGGTACACGAAGATCCTCGATTGATCCCTACGTTGACCCCACCTCCCTCGTCTCGTAGGGTCCGCTTTCTCACTACTTGGGGAGGCCTCATGATCCGCAAAACAGGTATCGCCCTTCTATTGGTGCTCGGGTTGGTCGGCATGGCGGTTCCTCTGGCTACCGTTTCCGCCGGAACCGTCTGCACCATGACCGGCACCAACGGTGATGACGACCTGCGTGGGACGCCCGGCCCCGATGTGATCTGCGGCAAGGGTGGTAACGACTTCATCCGCGGCAACGGCGGCGACGACACCCTGTTCGGTGGTAGCGGCCGCGATACCTTGATCGCTGGGAAGGGCCAGGACATGGTCGAGGCCGGAAAAGGTCACGACATCCTCGACGGCAACAAGGGAGACGACACCCTGATCGGCAACGAAGGGTCCGACATCCTTCGTGGGTTTGAGAACTCCGACACGATCAAGGGCGGCGCCGGACGGGACTGCCTCTATACGTTCGACGGCATCGAGGGCAACGACGTCGGCCGCGGAGGGCCCGGGTACGACTACTACGACCAGGATGACGGCGACGATGTCACCGGGGTCGAAGAAGCGGCCAGCTGCGCCGGAGACTGATCACTCGACTTGGTTCGGCTCTTCACCTTCGGGTTGTTCCGCGGCTTTCCACCTCCGGAGGCAGAGCATTGGCCACTACTTCTTCGTTCTTGAGCACCGCGGATTCGAGTTTGCCGCGCCGGTAAAGAGAGAACGTCGTCAACCCGAAGATCACCAACGCAACGGGTAAAGCTTCGGCGCCGCCGAGGAACACCTGGGTGATCGCCATGTACGCGACAACGCCGGCCACCGCAGGCCCCCATAACTCGAGTGGGTGAAGCCGGCGGCGTGCGAGGGCAAGCACCAGGGCCGCTTCGGCCGGGTCTTCAGCCACCTTCCCGGAGTTGGCGAGGGCCGCGATCCTGCGCCGGTAGGGGGACTCTAGAGCGCTCCAGCGCTCGTCGAAGTCCTCGTCGACGATCTCCCAGGTCACTGTTCCTTCTTCTTCTGCTCGATCGCCTGGGCGCGGCGGTGAACGACTTCGGCCGCGATCTTCTTGGAGTCCTCGAGGCGGGTCTCATCGACGAACATCCGGACGCCGTGCTCCCAGATCTTCGAGAAGAAGCCCGGCTCCTTGTACCACCAGGCGATCTCAGCTTCCTCGAGCTTCCCCGCGATCTCGTTGGCCGACTCTCTAGTGAACTGGCCGAGGTGGACGGTCCTCAGATCTTTGCGTTCCATCCATCGATACTCTCACCCGGACGAAACAAGCGGCTTCAGTCGACCGGTGGGTCGCCCAGCGGAAGGGTCGCGGGCCTTGCGGGCCGGGAGTCCATCGCTTGCGGCGACATCGCGCTTCCGCTCAGGCTTCCCATAGAGGCCGCGCTGCCACGAGCGTAGACACGGCCGTGGCTCGTAACGATCCAGTAGCCATCACCATCGGGAGAAGCATCGATCCCGACGACCTCCCCCTTGAAGGTCTTGTCTGTAACGCCACCATGATCGGGCACGTCGCCGATCGCGAACACGCGGCCCGTTGCCGTAACCATCCAGTAACCCAGTGAGCCGTGAGCGGCTGCCGCAACGACGCGGCCACTCACCTCGTCGGCAGCCCCATCCCCCAGAGTCTGCGCGTCGCCGAACGGATATCCGCGCCCACTTTCGCCGAAGAGCCAGTATCCGAGCCCGGTCGGCGTGGATGCGATTCCGGAGATGTGAACATCCTCCTCGGCCAGGCCCCCGTAGTGCTCGGCGCGACCGAACGCGAACACGGTGCCCGTTTCGTTGACGATCCAGTAACCGCGCCCGTCGGGAAGCGTTGCCATGGACACGAAGCTCCCCGCAGCCCTGTCCTTAGCGCCGCCCTTGTAGCGCGCCTCACCGAAAGCGGATACCTGGCCATTACCGAACAGCAACCAGTAGCCATCTCCGTAAGGAGTCGCGGTCACGTCGACCGCGGGACGAGGCATGTACTTGTCCGACTTGGAGCCGAGGTACGGAACCCCGAACGGAGCGATCCCACCGTTGCGTCCGGCAACTACGTAGCCGTTGTAGGACGAGGGAGACCCGATCGCCGCGACGAGCGAGCGCTCGGCATGCCATCCGGTGGTTCGCTTCTTGGCGCCGTTCCACGAGAACGAGAAGTGGACGTGATCAGTGTGCGGATGCCGGATCTCGTTGGTGCCGGGCTTGACGCATCCGATCGGCTTCTGCTTGCAGTAAACCGACCAGCCACCCCATGTTCCCCAGATCTTCCGGTTCCAGACGATGTACATGATCCCGAAGCGTCGAGCCATCGCGAAGTCGTTGCCGTACTTGTCTTCCGCGAGCAGCCAATCGAGCGCTGTCTCCGCTGCCTCGCGCTCTGATGTGACGGAGGCATTGGCTTGCCAGTCGAACGCGCGGCCTTCCTTGTGCTCGCTGGTGCCACCGACGTCGCACGACCGGCCGATGCCGTACGAACCGGTCTGCGGGAACGCGTTCATCAACATGTTCGAAAAGGCAACGACGCCCGGCTTGGGGTTAGGGGAACAGGTGTCCTGACCGTCGTAGCCGGCCGGAGCATCCGCCATCGGACCGAAGCTCGACCCACGCGGGAGCGCGGATGCCGGAACGGCCAGGGCGACGAGGCTGGAGAGTGCGAGCAGAGCGATCAACCACCGGCTGGCCCACGCGTTATGGGTCGAGGCATGCAACAAGAGCGAACAACTCCCTCGGAAGGTCTCGGATACGTCCTTTGACCATCGGCATAAGGTGTCCGCCACTTCACCATGGATCGGGCAAACCGGGAAGGCCCACCGAGGCGGCTAAGGTTGGTGAAGAGACCCGTACGACGAGATGGAAGGAAACCATGGCCACCGCAACCTTCGTAACTTCAGAGGGCACCTTCAAGGTTCGCCTCTTCCCGGAGCACGCCCCGATCACGGTCGCAAACTTCACCGAACTGGCGTCCGGTAAGCGGGAGTGGCAGGACCCCACCGATGGTCAGAAGAAGACCGAGCCCCTCTATAACGGCACGGTCTTCCACCGCGTCATCCCCGGATTCATGATCCAGGGCGGAGACCCGGCCGGTAACGGGATGGGCGGTCCCGGATATCAGTTCGAGGACGAGTTCCCTCCGGGGGCTCCTTCCTTCGACAAGGCCGGTCTGCTGGCGATGGCGAATGCCGGCCCCGGCACCAACGGATCGCAGTTCTTCGTCACCGTCGGCCCCACACCGCATCTCACCGGCAAGCACACGATCTTCGGTGAGGTGACCGAGGGGTATGACGTCGTCGAGAAGATCGCCACCGTCCCCACGGGCGCGATGGACCGACCGGTGAACGATGTGGTTATCCAGAGGGTAGAGATAGACGAAAGCTAACCAGCGACGCTAGGAGGAGCGATGGCACGGTGGTTCTCGGTCAAACCAGCCCTGACGTTGAAGGGGCGCAAGTTCAAGGGGATCAGGGGGCTTGCCGGGAAACCAACCCATCCCCCTCTCACCGACATCCCCGTCGCCGCCTACATCATGGTCGCCGTGTTCGACCTCGTCGCTCTGTTGGCCACAGACGGTTCTGAGACCGCGCACAACTTCTTCATCGCCGGGACCTACGTGCTCGCTTTCGGGGCGATCGTGTCCGTGCCCACGGCCATAACCGGGTTCTGGGACTGGCTCAAGTCGACCCAGAAGCACACCCAGGCGTGGCGGACCGCCAACACCCACATGGCGATCATGTTGACCGTTACCGCCATCGTGATCGTCGATCTCATCCTGAGGTGGGGAGAGGATCTCCCGAAGACCGCACCTGTGGTCCTCTCGGTCGTCGTCGGGGGCCTGGTGGCGCTGGGAGCGACCTACGGTGGGAGCCTCGTCTACGACTACGGCTTCAACATCGAGACCGCCGGCGATCACCCGGTGTGGCACGAATCCGAGACCGACGTCTACCCCGGAGACCACTGACCCACGGAGGACAAATCGTGCGGCCGGCGCACGGTTGGTACTCGTGCAGATCTGTGCGGGGTCCGAGGGTTCGTCACACCTCGCCTTTAGAGTGACTGGGTGACCATCGAGAATGTGATCTCCGGGCTCAATCCGGAGCAGCGCCGCGCGGTGAAGGCGGTCCGGGGCCCCGTATGCATCCTGGCCGGTGCGGGGTCCGGCAAGACCACCACCATCACCCGCCGGATCGCTAACCAGGTGAGCACTGGAACCTTCCGCGCCGGCGAGATCCTCGCAGTCACCTTCACGGACAAGGCGGCGGGCGAGATGCGCTCTCGTCTCGCTCAGCTCGGCGCCGAAGGTGTCCGGGCCCGGACCTTCCACTCGGCCGCCCTCGCCCAGCTCCACCACCTTGGGGCCGAGCCTCCGGGGCAGATCCTCCCGACCAAGGGCCTGGCGCTCAGGCAGATCGCCAACACGCTCCCCAAGCCCTACAAGTTCCGTCCCGCCGGCGACCTCGCCACCGAGGTCGAGTGGGCCCGCAACCGCAGGCTCACGCCGGCCGCCTACGTGGGAGCCCTCGGCTCGCACGAGCCGCCGATCCCCGCCGACCTGATGCAGCGTGTGTTCGCGGCCTACGAGAACGGCAAGCAGCAACGGGGGTTGATCGACTTCGAAGACGTCCTCGAACTGACGATCCACATGTTCGAGAACGATCCCGACGCATCCGAGAGGTTCCACGAGCGCTACCGCGCGTTCACGGTCGACGAGTACCAGGACGTCAACCTGCTACAGCAGACGTTGCTCGATCGTTGGCTCGGCGCACGCGACGACCTCTGCGTCGTCGGCGACGACTACCAATCGATCTACGCGTTCACCGGCGCCAGTGCCAACTACCTGCTCGAGATGCCCAAACGGTTCCCGCGCACGACGGTGGTACGCCTCGAGGAGAACCACCGTTCGACCCCGCAGATCCTCGAGTTCGCCAACCGCCTGGTCCCGAAGCTCGGGGGGGCCAAGAAGACGTTGCTTCCCGTCCTGCCCGATGGTCCCGAGGTCGTCATCACGCCGCACGTCGATCCGGTGGCCGAAGCCAATGCGGTCGCCGGGGCGATCGGCTTCCTCAAGGAGGAGGGGGTCGCGTTCGAGGACATCGCGATCCTGTACCGCACGAACTTCCGATCGGAGGACCACGAAGAAGCACTGACCGCGGCGGGGATCCCGTTCCAGGTGCGGGACGGAGCCTTCCTCAACCGCGCCGCAGCTCGCCGAGTCCTCACTCCCCTGAAGAACGATCGCAACTCCGACGTCCACGACCGCGTCGCCAAAGCGGTAACCAAGGAGGGGTACGTCGAGGATCTCCCCGACGGCCTCGGCGACCGCGAGGTAACGCGTCAGAACGACCTCGCCCGGCTGCTCCGTCTGGCGGCCGAGTTCGACGACGGGTTCGCCACCGGCGCCGATTTCGTCTCCGACCTGCACCTCCGGTTCGGATCCGACGGTGCCGGGCGCGGCGTGAACCTCCTGACCTATCACCGGGCCAAGGGGCTCGAGTTCGAAGCGGTGTTCCTCCCCCGCCTCAACGAGGGCGACCTCCCCTACAAACGCTCTAAGACCGACGAAGCGATCGCCGAGGAACGTCGGCTGCTCTATGTCGGGATGACCAGAGCCAAGCGCTACCTCTCGTTGTCATGGACGACCGTCAAAGAGGACCCGAGCCGGTTCCTCGACGAGATGGGGCTCACGGCGTCGGTCAGGGTCCGTGCCGGCGGGGCCAAGCGAACGGCCAAGGACTTCGCCGCGGAAGAATGGGGGCCGGCGGCCGAGGCGCTGAAGCGCTGGCGCTTACAGCGATCGAAGGACGACGGCGTCCCGGCCTACGTCGTGTTCAACGACGCGACCCTCGAGGAGATCGCCCGTCGCACCCCGAAGTCCCCCGCCGAGCTCGTTGCGGTTCCCGGGATCGGGCTGACCAAGCTCGAGCGCTACGGCGAGGACATCCTGAAAACGGTGGCCGAGGTGGCCTCAACCGGAGCCTGAGGCCCTACGATGGGACCCATGCGGGCGTGGTGCAATTGGCTGACACGCCAGCCTTAGGAGCTGGTGCTCGAAAGAGCTTGAGGGTTCGAGTCCCTCCGCCCGCACAAACGTATTACGTGAGCTGCTCGCTCAACGCGACCATGATGCCCTCGGGACCGCGGATGTAGGCGAGTCGATACGCGTCCTCGTATTGCACGACCTCGCCGACCAGTTCGGCGCCGTGGGCGAGCAGGCGCGCGACAACCTCATCGACGTCATCCACGGCGAACATGATGCGGCGGATCCCGAGTTCGTTCACCGCAGCCTTCTCGGGCCCGGTTCTGACCGCTTCCGGTGTGTGGAACTTGTCCAGCTCGATCCCTTGGCCGTCCGGAGTGCGCATCATTGCGAGGGTTGCACGGACGTTCTGAAGACCGATGAGACGGCCCACGGAAGGGCCCTCAACGGTCGCTTCGCCCTCCAACTCAAGCCCGAGCTCGAGAAAGAAGGCCTTCGCGGCTTCGAGGTCGTCGACAACGATGAGAACGTTGTCCATCCTCATGAAGTTGGACCCTTTGACCTCATACAGGTGCTCCATTCTATGCAAATCGCTATCGGTTGATCCATCACGCGACGGCCCTCGACTAACCTCTGCCGATGGACATCGATCTCGCCTCGGCCCTCGACCACGCGCTGGAGATGGCGATCGCCGCCGGAAACGAAGCCACCTCGCGTTATGGACCTACGGCTGCGGCACGCCAGAAGGCAGATGGGAGCTGGGTAACCGAAGCGGACGAGGCGGCCGAGGCGGTGGTTCGGAGATCGATCGCCGCGCAGTACCCCGATCACAACGTACTCGGGGAGGAGGAGGGCCTGAGGTCCGCATCCGGAGGGGAGGCGGTCGACGGGGCGCCGACCTGGATCGTCGATCCGATCGACGGGACGCACAACTACATGGCGGGCATCCCTATCTGGGGAACTTTGATCGGACTCCGCGTGGACGACGAGATGGTCCTGGGGATCGCGCACGCCCCCGCGCTGGGCGAGACCTATTCGGCAGCCCGAGGCCTCGGAGCCCACATGAACGGGTCCCCGATCGGCGTCTCCAAGGTATCGGCGATGGACCAGGCGATGTTCGTATCACCAGGATTCGAGGGCTTCGAGAAGAGAGGGATGGCCCTGCTCTACCTCGAGTTCTCTCGCCGCACGAGAAGGACCCGAGGATTCGCCGACTTCTGGGGGCACATGCTCGTAGCGCGCGGCGCGGCCGAGATCATGTGCGAACCGATCCTCGCGACCTGGGACTACGCGCCACTGGTCACGATCGTCGAGGAGGCCGGGGGCCGGATGACCCGCCTCGACGGCGCCGCTCCCAGCCACGGTGGAACCTGCGTAACGACGAACGGCTTGCTGCACGACGCGGTTCTCGATCTCGTCGCCCGGACTTAAGGAGCGAGACGCTCGACGGTCCAACCAGCACCCGAGCGCCGGTAGAGGGTGCGGTCGTGCAACCGATCGGGTCGGCCCTCCCAGAACTCGATCGTCTCGGGGCGCACGCGGAAACCGCCCCAATGCGGGGGCCGAGGAACGTCACGCCCGTCGAACTCCTTCTCGAATCTCGTCACCCGTTCGTCGAGAACCGAGCGGCTCTCGATAACCGCACTCTGCTCCGACGCCCACGCCGCGATCTGGCTCCCGCGAGGACGGGTCGCGAAGTATGCATCTGATCGCTCGGCACTGACGCGCTCCACCGAACCGACCACGCACACCTGGCGGTGCAAGGTGCCCCAGTAGAAGACCAATGAGGCGCGTGGGTTCTCGGTCAACTGTCGTCCCTTGCGCGAGTTGTAGTTGGTGAAGAAGTCGAATCCGTCCGCATCGACTCCCCGCAAGAGGACCGTGCGCGCCGAGACTCCCCCGTCGGGCGACGCCGTCGCTAGGGTCATCGCGTTCGGCTCGCCGGGCTCGACGTCGAGAGCTTCACTCCACCACGCATCGAACAGAGCGATCGGATCCGTGCTCATTCAATCTCCGATCATGGCGGCGAGTGAGCGGAAAGCCCTGCCCCGGTGGCTGAACCTGAGCTTCTCTTCGAGCGGGATCTCGCCCATCGTGCGCGACTCCCCCTCCGGGATCACGTGTGGGTCGTAACCGAAACCAAGATCGCCGCGTCCTTCGTCCACCACGCGCCCCTCGCAGGTGCCGTCGGCGATCAACTCGTCTCCCTCGGGAGTTACCAGGACGGCAACGCATCGGTAGCGGCAGGTCCGCTCGGCGTCCGGGACACCCTCGAGCTCGGCTATCAGCTTTCGGTTGTTGTCTGCATCGGTCGCGTCCTCGCCCGCGAACCGAGCCGAGAAAACACCCGGCCGGCCCCCCAGCACGTCGACCTCGATACCGGAGTCGTCCGCGATCGCTGTGAGGCCGGTCGCACGAGCCGCGAGGCGCGCCTTGTTGAGTGCGTTCTCGCGGAACGTGTCGAATGGTTCCTCGAGGATGAGGTCCGGGGCAACATCATCGAGAGGGACCAGCTCGATCGCCGGGAGGAGCAGCGCAACCTGCTCGGCCTTGTGCGGGTTGTGCGACGCGAAGACGGCTCTCAATACTCCGGTTCCGGTGCCCCGAGGACCTGATCCTGGAGAGCGGTCAGCTCGCCGATACCTTTCGAACCCAGATCGAGCAGGAGGTCGAGTTCCGAACGATCGAAGACGCCGTCCTCCGCAGTCCCCTGCACCTCGACCAGTTTCCCGGAACCCGTCATCACGATGTTCATGTCCACACCGGCGGTCGAGTCCTCGATGTAGTTGAGGTCCAGTACCGGGGTGCCCTCGACGATGCCGACGCTGATCGCGCTGACCGAATCGATCAGGGGACTCGTTTCGAGCAACCCGTCGTCCTGGAGTTTGATGAACGCCTGTGCCAGGGCGACGAATGCTCCGGTGATCGATGCGGTACGCGTTCCCCCGTCGGCCTGCAGCACATCGCAGTCGAGCCAGATCGTGCGCTCTCCCAGCACCGTCATGTCGGTGATGGCGCGCAAGCTTCGGCCGATGAGCCGCTGGATCTCTTGCGTTCGACCGCCCGGGCGCCCGCGATTGACCTCGCGCTGGATCCGCTGGGGAGATGAACGCGGCAACATCGCGTACTCGGCGGTCACCCACCCTTTGCCTTTGCCCTTCATCCACTTCGGTACGCCCTCGTCGATGGTGGCCGTGCAGATGACGCGCGTATCGCCCATCCCGATCAAACAGGAACCCTCGGCGTATGGCATCGCTCCGAGTTCCATCGAGACCGGGCGCAACTGATCCGGGGATCGTCCATCAACACGATTCAAGCTTCTACCTCCAGGCGAAGTCCGTCATAGGCAAGTTCCACGAGCAACCCCGGAGCCGCGGCCTGTGCCTCTGCCAGCGAACGACTGTGATCCTTCTTGGGGTGAAGATGAGTCAGGACCAACCGCTTGGCCCCCGCCTCTTGTGCGATCCTCGCCGCCTCCGCGGCTTTGAGATGGCCGTCCCATTCGCCGCCCTCTCTCTGGTACGTCGCTTCACAGATGAACACATCTGCATCCGCTGCGAGCGGGGGGAGGTTCCCGTTGGGTCCCGCGTCGGCAGAATAGGCAAGGGTTTTTCCTCCGCTTTCGATGCGCACACCGACGGTTCCAGGAACGTGCTTCATCTCGAAGAACGAGATCTCCGCCCCGTGGAAGCTCACCTTGTCGCCGGCCGCCACCGGCCGCAGATCGAACACTTTGCCGAGGTCGGTGGAGAACGCGGTCAGGGCAGAGATCGCTTCGCTCGTGGTCCACAGAGGGATCGCGGGCAACTGCTCCTTCTGCCCCCACTGGAACGCATGGACAGCCTGCCAGATATCGCTCGTGTGGTCGGGGTGACGATGAGTGAGGATGACGCCTTCGAGCTCCGAGTAATCGACGTGGCCGAGGAGGTTCCGCCAGGTTCCGGCCCCCGCGTCCATCCAGAGGGGATGGCCGTCGATATCGACGAGGTAGCCGGAACTCGCCCGGTCAACGGTGGCGAACACGCCGGAACTTCCCAGGATCGTGGCCACGAAGGACATGTCAGCTCCAGGGGTGGTGCTCGACGGCGCCGAACTCGGGACCCAGGAACCTCCGTCCCAGTTCCCCGAACGTGCCCTCGCCGCTGGAGGCGATGAAACGGTGGGCGCCCGGCGCCTCTTGGGTGTTCAGGAGCCCATCGGTACGGAGGCGTGCGAAGACCTCAGTGGCGGTCGCCTCTGCACTCGATATGAGCACCACGTCGTCCCCCATCACTAGCTGGATCACTCCCGTCAGGAGAGGGTAATGCGTGCAGCCGAGGATCACCGTATCCACCTCGGCCTCGATCAAGGGTCTCAGATACTCCTCGGCAACCTTTACGACCTCATCCGAGGTCGTGTCTCCCCGCTCGACGAAGTCGACGAACAAGGGGCAGGGCTGCTCGAACATCGTGACGTTGGCCCTGGTTGCCTCCAGAACGTGCCGGTAGGAGTGCGACGCGACGGTCGCCTCGGTCCCGATCAGTCCGACGTGCCGGTTGCGGGTCGCCGCGACCGCGGCGCGCACGCCCGGCTCGATGACGCTGATCACCGGGATGTCGTAGCGCTCGACCGCGGTGTCGAACGCGTTCGAAGCCGCTGAGTTACAGGCAACGACCAGCATCTTGACGTCTTGCGCGACGAGGAGATCCATGATCTCGAGAGCGAAGCCCTTGACCTCTTCAGCCGGGCGCGGACCGTACGGCAAGCGCGCGGTATCGCCGAAGTACACGAGGTCCTCGTGGGGAAGGAGATCGATCACCGCGCGGGCCACGGTGAGGCCCCCCAAACCCGAATCGAACATACCGATGGGGGCCCGGGACCCCGCGGTCACCACCAGAGGACGTCCTCGACCTGCTCTTCAGCAACGTCGAGCTCCTGGGTCCATGCCTCGGTCGAGAGGTACTTCCACCCTCCGTCCGGAAGAAGACAGACCACGTCTCCCCCGCCGTCCTTCGCGAGACGCTCGGCGACGCGTTGAGCGACCCAGATCGTCGCGCCGGCCGAGATGCCGGCGAAGATCCCCTCTTGTTGCATAAGTGCCTTGGTCCAGACGATCGATTCGCGCGCTTTTACCTTCACCTTGCCGTCGAGCACCGTGGGATCGAAGATCGGCGGGATGTATCCGTCCTCTAGCGAGCGGAGGCCGTAGACAAGTTCTCCGAGTTCGGGTTCGGCGGCGAACACCTTGATGTTCGGATCGTGCTCCTTGAGCCGGCGACCAACGCCGGTGAGGGTCCCCCCGGTCCCGAGCCCGGCGACGAACGCCTTGACGTCGGGAAGGTCTTCGAGGATCTCGGGGCCGGTGCCCTCGTAGTGGGCCTTTACGTTCGCCTCGTTCCCGTACTGGAAGGGCATGTAGTAGCCGGTGTCCTCGGCCAGCTCCTTCGCCATCGCGACCGATCCGTTGGTCCCCTCCGCCCCCGGCGAATAGATGATGTCGGCGCCGTAAGCATGGAGCAGCGAAACCCGCTCGTGGCTCGCGTTGTCCGGCATGACCGCGGTGAAGCGGTAGCCCTTGAGCTTCGCCACCATCGCGATCGCGATCCCGGTGTTCCCTGAGGTCGGCTCCAGGATCGTCTTGTCCTTGGTCAGTGCTCCGGTTGCTTCGCCGTCTTCGATCAAGGCGAGCGCGATGCGGTCCTTAACCGAACCCGTGGGGTTCTGTCCTTCGAGCTTGACCCACATCCGAACGCTGTCGACCGGGCTAAGAGAGCGCACCTCGACCAGAGGGGTGTGCCCGATCAGATCGAGGATCGATTTGTACTTCACGGCGGGTTAGCCCCCGGCGACCGACGGGAGCAGGGCAACGCGGTCGCCCTCGTTCGCCTGGGTCTCCAGCTTCTCGAGATAGCGGGCGTCCTCGTCGTTGACGTAGACGTTCACGAAGCGGTGGAGCTCGCCCTCGTCGTTCATGATCTGGCCCTTGAAACCGGGATAGCGCTCGTCCAGCTGGTCGATCAGCTGACCGATCGTCCCGGGGGCGAGGTCAACCTCGGCCTCGTTTCCGGTGAATCTTCGGAACACGGTGGGGATCTTGACCTTCACCGATCCGTCGCTAGCCACATTGCCTCCTTGTAAATGTTGCAAAGTCGATTCTTCCACGTTCAACCCAGAACCTCGACCGGCATTTCCTCGACCTCGCCGGTCTCGTCGCTCCACGATTCCTTGACGATCCGGAAGGCCCTGATCACGGCGGGCTCGGTCGCTAGGGAGACGATGACGTACGGAACCTCTTCACGTGCTTCCCGGACGTCGGTCGGGGACGGGTATGCCTCGGTACGTGTATGGGAGTGGAATACGCCGCCGAGGTCCCAGCCCCTGTCGTCGAGATCCTTGTAGACCGCCAGCTGCTCCTGAGGGTCGAGGGCGTAGCGAACCGGGCTCGCCGAAGCATTGGACATCGGATAGATGTCCACGATGCCCCCGTCCTTGGTCGCGATCAGACCGCAGGCCTCGTCGGGCCGCCCGTCGAGGCAGTGAGCGATCATCCGATCGGCCAGCTCCTTGGGGAACCGCATCTCGAGCACGTTCGCCCCGGTCATGTCGTGGTCACCTTCGTCCTTCCGCTTCCTTCGTCCAGCCTTCCGATCACTGCCCCGTGCGCTCCCCGCTTCCCCATCGCCTTTAGGAGAGCACTCGTCCGGTCGGGTGTCACCGCAATCAGGAGACCACCGGACGTCTGGGCGTCGTAAAGGATCGCCATCTCGGTCTCCGAGACCGGCCCGGGATCGACCCGGGGAGAGGTCGCCTCACGGTTCCGCACGCTTCCGCCGGGGAGGGTACCCGCGGCGGCCAGGGGCCCGACCCCTTCGAGCACCGGCATGTCGTCGAAGCGAAGCTCGGCGTCGAGATGGTTCCCGAGCATCTGAGCCAGGTGC
Organism: uncultured Actinomycetes bacterium; assembly: GCA_963826105.1. Lineage (GTDB taxonomy): Bacteria > Actinomycetota > CADDZG01 > CADDZG01 > WHSQ01 > WHTI01. The sequence goes on from CAWGWA010000003.1 coordinate 69,007, forward strand.
CCGAGAAGACCGAAGCCGGTGACGTCGGTCGCGGCGGCGACCCCGACCTCGACCATCGCCTCTGCCGCGCCTCGGTTGAGGGTGCTCATCACCTTCACCGCAGCCTCGACCACGTCCCTCGGAGCGGTTCCGGCCTTGATCGCGTGCGTGATGATCCCTGTGCCAAGAGGCTTGGAGAGAACCAGGTCCTCTCCACCGATTGCGGTCGTCTTCGCGATGAAACGCTCGGGGTGGACGGTTCCGGTCACCGCGAGTCCGAACTTGGGCTCGGCATCGTCGATCGAATGACCTCCGATGACCGCCACACCGGCCTCGGCACAGGCGTCGCCGGCTCCCTCCAGAACCTTGCCGAGGAGAGCGAAGTCGAGGTCCCGGGGCCAGGCGACCAGATTGAGCGCACTGATGGGCGCGCCGCCCATCGCGTAGACGTCGGACAACGCGTTGACGGCCGCGATGCGACCCCAGTCGTAGGGGTCGTCGACGATCGGGGTGAAGAAATCGACGGTCTGGACGAGGGCAAGGTCCTCGGACACCCGGAAGACCCCGGCATCGTCGGGGGCCTCGAGACCAACGAGCACCCGAGCGTCGGGCAGGACCGGAGGAAGATGCCCGAGGATCTCATCGAGCTCCGCGATGCCGAGCTTGCAGGCGCACCCCCCGCCGTGCGAATAGGCCGTCAATCTGGTCTCCTGCAGCACGCTTCTCCCCTGCTCGATCCGATCGTCCGGTCCGTATCCTCCCAGCCACAGGCCCACAAGGTGTACTCGTGTGGGGCCGGGATTCACCCGGGGGCGGGTTGAAGCAGGTGCGGCCGGGAGCCGATGGTTTAGGTATGAAAGTCCTACTTGTTGACGACCATGCCCCTATCCGCCGAGGGATCCGCCAGCTACTGGAACTACGGGCCGAATTCGAGGTCGTGGGAGAGGGCGCGAACGGCGAGGAAGCGGTCCGCCAGGTCGACGAACTCGAGCCCGATATCGTCCTCATGGACATGAACATGCCGGTGATGAATGGTGCCGACGCGACGCGACTGATCAAGGAACGGCACCCGGACGTGCACGTGGTCGGGCTCACCGCCTTCGGGGAGATGTCGCTCGTCACCGCCATGGTCAACGCCGGAGCGGCCGGTTACCTGCTCAAGGGCGGCGCTCCCGACGAACTGATCGACTCACTCAATGCGGTCGCTCGGGGCCAGGGCGCGCTCGACAAGGGCGTCACCAAGGCCGTTATGGACGACATGGCCGAGATGCACAAGAAGGAAGCCAAGGCGTATGCGGAACTCGACAAGATGAAGAGCGAGTTCGTCTCGGTCATCACCCACGAACTCCGCACTCCGCTTACCTCGATCAAGGGTGGCGTTCACACCCTGAAGCGCGGATGGAACGAGGTGGACGAGCAGATGAAGCTCGAATTCCTCGACTCGATCGACCGGCAGTGCGATCGCCTCTCCAACATGATCGAGAAGATCCTTCTGGTCTCCGGGATCCAGCGCGGCGGACTCGGCCTCGAGCCGACCATCTTCCGCCTCGACAACATCACCCGGGAAGCGATGGATGTCCTCGCCACCAAGTCCGCCGGGCGAACGGTGGTTCTCGACACCGCTCCGGTGGAGGCGACGGGCGATCCCAAACGCTTGATGGAAGTGATCGTTGCGCTACTGGACAACGCCCTGACGTTCACCAAGGGACGCATCGACCTCTCCGTCGGTCTCGCCGGCGACAGTCCCTATGTAAGGGTCAAGGACGAGGGGCCGGGGATGGAACAGGACACGCTCGATCACATGCTCCAGGCCCCCTTCATCCAGGGAGACTCATCTTCCACTCGCGTCACCGGGGGCCTTGGCCTCTCGCTCTACATCGCCAAACAGACGATCACCGCATCGCAGGGCCGGCTACAGGCGACGACCGACCCCGAACGGGGTTCCTCGTTCACGATGTTCCTCACCTCGCCCAGCGCGTAGTTCCTACGGGAGCGGTTGCGGCGGAGGCGGTCCCACGTAGTGGGCACTCGGACGGATCAAACGGTTGTCCGCGGCCTGCTCGAGGATGTGCGCGGTCCAGCCGATCACCCGACTCGAAGCGAACGTCGGGGTGAACAGCGTGCGAGGGATCCCGATCCGATCCATGACGACGCCCGCGTAGAACTCGACGTTGGCGTACAACTTCCGTCCCGGCTTCAGTTCCTCCAGCACCGCTACCACCGTCTTCTCGATCTTCTTAGCCAGGTCAACGTTGGGTCCTCCGAGCTTCTCGGCGACCCCTCGGAGCATGACCGAGCGAGGATCATCGGTCTTGTACACCCGGTGGCCGAAGCCCATGATCCGATCCCCCGAGTTGACCGCGTTCCTGATCCACTTCTCCGCGTTCTCCGGCTTACCGATCGCATCGAGCATGTCGAGCGCCCTGGACGGTGCACCTCCATGAAGCGGCCCCGAGAGGGCTCCGAGCGCGCCGATGACGGCGGAACCGAGATCGGCACCGGTAGAAGTGATCACCCGCGCGGTGAAAGTCGAGGCATTGAAGCCGTGATCGATCGTAGAGATGAGGTAGTGCTCTACCGCACGAGCGTTCTCGGGCTCGGGGACCTCGCCGCTTAGCATGTACAGATAGTTCGCGGCGTAAGGAAGATCCGGATGCGGATCGATCGGCTCCTGCCCCTCTCGCAACCGATACAGCGCCATGATCAACGTCGGTGTGACCGCGCAGATCCGCAGAGCCTGTTCCTTCAGCTCGTCATACGAGATATCGAGCCATGGCTTCAGGTCGAGACTCGACGTGATCATCGACAGTGCGGAACGGAGCGCGTCGAGCGGGATGAACTGCTCGCCAAGGTTTGCTATCTCCGGCAAGAGCTCGCGCGCTTCGGCGGGAACCTCTCGAAGTGGCGCGACTTTCTCGGCGAACCGCTTGCGCTCGGCGTCGTTCGGTAGCTCGCCCTCGAACAGGAGATGCCAAACATCCTCGATGGTCCGATGCTCGGCCAACTCCACGGCGTTGTACTGGCGGTAGTGATAGAACCCCTCGAGTCCACGGACGTCGCCGATGGTGGTTTCTGCGACCGCGACACCCTCGAGTCCCTTCGGAACCTCGACGGCGAGCTTCTCGAAGGGCTGGATACGTGCGATGGTCATCAGGTCACGGAGCGAAACGATGCCTTTGAGAGATGCGTCTTCGACGACGGGGATGTGGCGGTAACCCTTCTCGGACAACGACGCGAACGCGTCCTCGATAGGCGTATCCGGGGAGACCGTGTCGGGGTCCTCCGTCATCCACTCAGACACCTTGGTCGCCGAGGGCTCGGCCCCGGAACTCGCTACTCGGATCAGATCCCGTTCGGTAAGGATCCCTACCGGCCGCTCACCATCGACCACGACGACGGACCCGACTTTCTCGTCGACCATCCGGGAGGCGACGTTCGCAACCGTTTCGGACGAGGTCGCAGTCACCACCGGGCTGCTCATGATCTCGCCAACGGTGCGTCTCTTCTTGGCCTTGTTTGCCGTCACGATGCTCCTCCGTCGGTCGTCGGTATCGAACATTCTGCACTCCATCGCCTCGCTTGGATGTAGTGACTATCGAACGTATACCCAGCCGGTCACACCTCGGGACCCGAGGATCCCAGTCGCTCGATCCGATGAGAAGCGACCGTCGTGTGGTGGTCCCCCACCCTGGCCCGTCGCGGCTCGGAGGCCGGGTTCCATACCGTGGTCACAACTTCTCCATCGACCCGGCGGATCGAAGACAGCGCCGGAACCTCGAGATCGAGCAACGATCCAGACGCCTCGAGATGCCCTTCCCCCAGCGCCGCGGTGACGAGTGGTTCTAGCGCGAAGCACTCCCAGAGCCGTATCGCCTCCACGCCGGCAGCGCCCAGGCATAGTCCAAAGTCGAATGAATGACGGCCGAGGAGTTGAGCTCCTGGGGTGGCGACATCCGGGCCGGCCGCATCGGAGCGTGTCGGCATCGGTCCGCGGCTGATTGTGCCGGTGCAGCGCATCAAAGTGATCGCGAGATGGGATCCGGTGACCTCGTACTCGAACACTCCTTCGGCGAGGACGCCTCGCCCGCCGGCGAACACGAATCCACGCGCCGGCCAGCATGGTGAGGGTGGCTCGGTCGGACCACCTTCGCTCGTCAATGGTCGCTCCACAACTTCGAACGGAGCTCCGGCCAGGCTTCCTTCGGCCCGCTCAGGGAGAGCGATCAGCAAGCGCAGCCGGTGGTCGGGGGCATGGTTATCGACGTCAACGCGTAAGCGGATGAAGTCCTCACCCGCGACGCGCCATGCACTCAGAGTCACCTCGCTGCGATCGGTCGAGAACCGAGCGGCGGCGCCGTCTAAAGCGACCGCGGCGATCTCCATATCGCCGTCGGGACAGAAGCTGTAGAGATCCCCGACATCCCGCTGGTCATCGATGCTCAACTCGATCGCTACTTCGTCGAGCGCGTAAACGGCCGAGCCGTTTAGTAGCTCGGGCGCAAGTTGTACCGGGTTCGGTTCGAACTCCTCCATCACCCGCCAACCGAGGGAGGGAACCCCGAAACGCTCGAACGGGGACGGGTTGAAGATGAGCACTCCGGTCTTCCTTACCGAACCCGCCAGGCGGCCCAGCGCAAGCGACACGATCTGCGACGCGATGTCGGTTACCTCCGCGGTCCGTCCGTCCACCGCCTCGGCGACCTCATCGGTCGAGCAACCGCACACGGAATCGTGCGCGCCGTTGAGATGAAGGAGGTACCAGGCATCGGCCAGGTCCTCGGCCGGCCACTCGACCCCGGGAACCAGCGCGGCAAGAGGCTCCGCGTAGCGCTCGAGGAGATTCTCCGCCTGAGCGCGCTCGACCTTCTGATGGGGTCGTGCCGAATACGTGTTGGGGAGAAGGTTGGCGCGCGCAGCGGACCTCAACTCACCATGGATGCTGAGGGTTGGAGGTTCCAGGCCCGGAAGGTGGTCCGCGTACGACGTGAGCTCGATGGCCATCCCCGAGGAGCGCGCTTCGGAGATGGCGCGAGGAAGATCTCTCCACGGAAGTTCGTGGTCATCACCGATGGGGAGCAAAGCAGGTTCCTTCGGCTTGAGGAATCCATCGAGCCGCGCAACCTCAGTCTCGATCCGTTCGACGAACGCGGCCTCCGAGGATGCGATCTCCCTCCCCTGCCCGTAGCTGCACGCTAAGTAGAAGGTCTTCACGCTGGAGCCGTCGGGAGAGATCCACGCAAACCTGGAGGCGGTGACCGTCGAGGGGACGCCCCGCCACACGATCGCGTCGTCGAACCCGGACAAGGTCAGGATCTGGGGCATCTGCCCTATGTGACCGAACTGGTCGGGAAGGTAGGCGACCGTCGGCTCCCCGCCGAGTTCGCGAGAGCGCGCGACACCATCTTCAAGGTTCCGGACTATCGACTCACCAGAGACGAGAAACTCGTCGACCAGGGACACCCATGGCCCGATGGATAGGGCGCCCGAGGCGATGTGCTGTCTGATATCGGCCTCTCGCTCCGGGCGGACGTCCAGATAGTCATCGACCATCGCGGTCTGGCCGTCGAGATGGAAGTGGGTCCATCCTTTAACCTCATCCACCAGCTCCAGGACGAGATCGAGGGTGGGTACCAGTTTGTCGCGGAACTCTTCAAACGGCAGGTACCACTCGCGGTCCCAATGCGTATGTGCAACGAGCCGGACGGATCGCATCAAGGAAGTATGGAGCCAACGCTTGGCCGCGTCTCGTAGCATCAAGCGATGCCCCGTAGAGGATCTCGGATCGGACGCGTCCTCGCCGCGGGGACGTTTGTCGTTGTAGTGCTCACCGCTGTTGCGGTCATCATGCAGGCGCCTAAACCCAGAGCGGGCGATGTAGCACGGCAGGTCGGGACCGAGGAGCGTTCCTTCGCCAGCAACGATCCCTTCGAACGAGCCTGCGGGATCGACCCCGTTCTTCTGACCAGACTGTGGCGAGGGAGCGACGGCGTACACGATCAAGACATCATCTTCGTGCCGCACGAGCCCAACTACGTGGGGACGTTTGCCTACACCAGCCATACGGGGCCGTGGGACTACGTCGCGGGGATCCCGCTCGTTCTCTACGGTCCCGGAGTCGTGCCGGTAGTTCCCCCCGTCGATCGACCGGTCACGCTTGCGGACGTCTACCCGACCGTCGGTCGGTTACTCGATCTGGAACTCCCGGTGCGCGAAGGTCGGCCACTCCGCGAGGCGATCGACGAGTCGCTGGCGCCACCGAGGTTGATCGTTTCGATCATGTGGGATGGGGTTGGGATGAACGTCCTCGAGCGATACCCCGGCCGGTGGCGGACACTCAGGCGCTTGGCCGCCAGCGGTGTCACCTACACCGAAGCGACGATCGGCTCGTCCCCATCGATCACCCCCTCGACCCACTCGACGCTCGGGGTTGGAGCGTTCCCGCGCGATCACGGCGTGACCGCGATCCAGTACCGCGCCGACAACGGACAGGTCAGAGAGGCCTTCGACGACATCAAGCCCCAAGATCTGAGGCTCACCACCTACGGCGACGACGTCGACCGCATGTTGGGCAACGAGCCGAAGGTGGGCCTCGTCGCGTGGCAGCCGTGGCACATCGGAATGATGGGGCACGGAGCGCAGTCCCCCGGCGGCGACAAGGACGACCTGGGATTGATAACGGGCCACACCAGCGGTCGGCTTGTGGAGACCAATCCCGATTACTACACCGCGCCGTGGGGTGATGGAGCCCCCGATCAGGCGGGGCTCGAAGCACGTCTCGACGAACTCGATCGAGCGGACGGCCAGGCCGACGGTAGCTGGCAGAACCAGTCCGTGGCCGAGCAGAAGGGCAATCCGGCGTGGGTGGAATGGGAAGCGGACCTGATGATCGACCTGATCGAGCGACGGGGCTATGGAGCCGATGATGTTCCCGATCTTCTGTTCGCCAATTTCAAAGCCACCGACCTGGTCGCCCACCAGACCGGGATGGACTCACTGCAGATGGCACTTGTTCTGGAGGCGCAAGACCGTGCCCTGGGTCGATTGATCGACTACCTCGAAAACGAGGTCGATGATTTCGCCATCATCCTTGCCGCCGATCACGGCAGCACGCCCAACGCCTCGAGGACGGGGGCCTGGGCGATCGCGACGGACGAACTCACCCAGGATCTCAACCGCCACTTCTCGATCCCAGCCAACGAAAAGTTGATACAGACGATGCCAGCGCACGGGATCTTCGTCGATCCAGCCGTCGCGGACAGCGCGGGGGTCTCGCTCGACGCGATCGCTCGATACCTGAACGCCTACACGATCGAGATGAACTGGACCGCGTCCGAGCTCCCACTCGGATACCAAGACCGTGCCGATGAACCGGTCTTCGAAGCAGCGTTTCCCACCGAGATCCTGGACCGCGTGATGGAGTGCGCGGGAGTGTCCACCCGTCCCTGACGCGAGAGAACGAGCGGACCGGGAGGGAACCCATTTCCGCTCGATCTCTCTCGACCCCCTGCTCGGGATCAGTCGTGGTTGACGCCGGCCACCACCCAGTCGATCTGGGCAAAGGTGTCGTTGTAGACGATGTTCACCAGGTCTTCGCCGTACACGATCTTCGAGCTGTCCCATGACCACGGGATCCAGAGCGCCATCTCGGTGAGCTGGCGGTTGATCTCCTCCCAGGCTGCATCGCGCTCAGGACCGAGCGGGATCTCCAGTGCTTCCTGGATGGCCGCGTTGATGTCCGGGTCATCGATCAGCGAGTAGTTCTGGTTCGACGAGTCGGAGATGTTGTCGCCGTTGAACAGAGGCTCGATGAACGTCGACGCATCGGGGAAGTCCGAGCACCATCCTGCCGAAGTACCGATACCGACATCCTTCGAAGGTATTTGGTAGTACTGCGTGTACTGGTTCGGATACGCAGGCGTCTTCACGTTGAGGTTGGAGAATCCGAGCTCCTCGAGGTCAACCCTGATCGACTCCGCGATCTGGTCGTGAGGTGGATCCGAGGCACCGACAACGAGCACTTCTTCGTCGAATCCGTCCGGATACCCGGCCTCGGCCATCAGTGCCTTTGCCTTCTCCATGTCTCCTGCCATGTTCGGAGATGCGAATGGGTTGAACTCGTCCGACGGAAGCCCACCGGGCAGGTTCTGCGGAATGATGCTGGTCGCGATGGGACCTGTGATCGGGCCCCCGAACAGCGTCTTGATGTTCGCTCGGTCGATGGCAAACTCAACCGCCTCACGCACCAACGGGTTGTCGAACGGCTCGACCTGCGTGTTCATGAAGATGAAACGGGTGCATGGGTCGACCTCGTTGACGAACCTCTCCTTTAGTTCCGGATCGGAGAGGACGCGCTCCAGCGAGGGTCCCTGCGGGTTCACATCGAGCCCAAGGTCGTACTCGCTGTCGAATACCTTCTGGACGCCGACGTCGTTGTCGAAGCCGAGCTTCCAGTCCACCGCGTCCACGTACGCCTTGCGCACGTCGTCGGTGCTTTCATCCCAGAACTCGTTGCGCTCGAGTGAGATCTGCTCTTCGGGCGTCCATTCGCTGATGTAGTACGGGCCGCTGGCGACCACGTGGCTGTCGTAGTTGGAGTCCTGATCCTTGTCCCATTGCTCTGCGTACTCCTGAGGAACGGGCGAAGCCGCCGGCATCGACAGGCGCAGCGGGAAGTCCCCGACCGGCTTAGTGAGACGGAACACGATCGTCTTGTCATCGGGAGTCTCGATCCCGGTGATCTCGTCTGCATCGCCGTCCGCGAACTCCTGCGCACCTTCGATCACGAGGTAGTAGAAGGGATAGCCGCCACCGACCGCGGGGATGAAGATGCGCTCGATCCCGTACTTCATGTCGTGGGACGTGATCTCCTCGCCGGTGACACCGGGAACGTCTTCACCGCCGAGGGCGGGCCCGTACTTGATCCCGTCCTTGAGGGTGAAGGTGTAGGTCAGTCCGTCGTCGCTCGCCTCACCCGTGCTGGTAGCAAGGTCGGGTACTAGTTGGTGGGCCACCTCGCGATCGTTGTCGGCAGGGAAGGTCACCAGCTGACGCAGAACACCCCGGTAGAGGAACGCGCCCAATGTGTAATAGGACGCCGCCGGGTCCATGAAGTCGATGTCCGAAGTCCCTGCGATACGCAGGGTGCCGCCCTTGGGGATCTCGGCCTCGGCTACATCGCGGTTGTCGTCGCCGGATGGCCCTCCGCCAGAGCCCCCATCACCACCACACGCCGCAGCCAGAAGCGCCACGACGAACAACGCTGAGATGATCCTCGTTCCCCTGCGCATCCGTGACATGAACGTCCCCTCCCTCTAACGCCAGCCGCCTACTACTTCTGTAGTAGACCTCTCTACTACACCTGTAGTAGGCACGCCGTCAAGCACCACATGGCGGGTTTAGGCCGGGGAGGGAGGGTCAGGCGGCGAGCGAGGCGACCAGGAGGGCCTGGCCCAGGTGGTACGTAACGATGATGCTCAGGGGCGCCCAGGAGGCCGGTCGAACGAACCGGGACCAGCCGATCAATGAATCGGACAGATAGAAGAGGAGCGCCCCGGCGATGGCCAACGCATCCCCGGTGACCACCGCCGCCGAGACCATCAGCGTGATGACCGCCGTGTAGGCCGCGACCGGAGGACCGAGGGACGAGTGATGTCCACTCGCGCCTCGAACGATCTTGCGAGCGAGGGGAAAGCCCGCGGCCACGATCACGATCGTGGCCACCGTCCAGGCGATCCCTGAACCGGACTCCATCCGCAGCCCGACGATGTAAGCAACGTGGCCCAGCAGGAACGTCGCAAGCCCCGGTACGAAACGATCGGGAAGCATCAGGAACACATCACCCACGAGCCCCAGGCAAAGAGCCACCACGAACGCGACCCTCTGGGCGTCATCGGTCGCATCGATGGTCGAGGCTGCAACCACCAGGGCGGCCAGTGTGGCGGGCTTGAAGAAGTATTCGACCCGCTTGTTCTTCTTCAGTACTGCGGTCCAGTTGCCCACCGCGAACACTCCGGCGGCGGCCAGCGCCGCCCAAGCCGAGTTCGTCACGGTGACCATTCTTCGAGCGTGACCGCGTAGATGCGGTGGTCTTCCCAGACACCGTTGATATTCAGGTACTTCAACGCGAGCCCCTCGAATCTGAACCCTGATCTCTCGAGCACTTTGATCGAACCGACGTTCCTCGGGATGACACCTGCCTGGACCCGGTGGAGGTTGGCCGTCTCGAATGCGTACCGCAATGTGAGGCCCACCGCCTCGGTGGCGTAGCCCTTGCCATTGTGAGCCTCACCCACGAAGTAACCCAGCGTCGCGTTGTGCCACGCCCCTCGAACTAGATTCGAAAGCGCAACGCGACCGACTAGCTCCTCGGAGTGATTCAGAAATATGCCGAACGCGTACCCCTGATCCGAGGCAGCCTGCGCGACCCCACGCTCGATGTCGGCCACTTGAGCCTCAAGGGTCCAGAAGTCCTCTCTGCGCCGCGGCTCCCAGGGAGTCACGAAGTAGCGGTTAGCCAGGCGCAGCTCGAAGAGCTTGGCGTGTCGGCCGCGCTCAGGGGTCGGATGTTAAGACGCTTACCTCGTTCCACCAGCTGAGTTTGCCCTACGAGTTGGTCGAGGAGAAGTGTTGGTAGTCCTTCGCCGAACTCCAGTAGCCGCCCCAACCCCAACCCACACCGGAGAAGGCCCGAACAACTCCCCCACCGGCATGGATCATCCCGGGGAGATCCTGGGATCGATCAGCGTAGCGAGCCCCCTTCTTGGGAGATACCGATCCGTCACTGCGTACGTATGGGTTCTGCACCGGGTTGATGTCGATCGCGCGCCCATACGCATGCTCGGACCAGTGATCGGTCCCGGCGACGAACCGGCAGTTGAACGCGGACGTGTTGTTGTGTCTCATCGAGCGACCGTCGTCCGCGTCGTATGCGTCGACGAGTTTCATGCGCTTGATCGGGAACCTCTTCTTGAACAGCTTCGAGAACACCTCGACCATGTTGTGGGCTTGACGTTTGTTAACCACGAGCTTGCCCTCGTGGACCTCCTTGTCGAAGCCCCAGTAGTTGAGCCGGATGAGGCGAAGTCGCTTCATCGGTACCGGACAACCTTCATGCCACGACACCCCGCGCATCCGTTTGGCGATGTCTTTGGGGATCTTGGTGACCTCGGCGTGGAACGTCTTTCCGGCCTGGGCCGGTCCCAGGGATCCCGCGATGAGCAGGATGCACAACGATGCCCCTACCAACGCAAACCGCCTGACCATCGGACCAGGTTACAGGTAGTCGGAACGGACAAAGCGAGCATTTCGGGCATCCGCCTACTATCCTTCGTCCCGGTCGGCGCAGACGCGCCGAAAAGGGGGGTGGGCATGAAGCGCACGGTCCTGCTGGGGATCATGGTTCTCTTCGCGTCGTCGCTGATCGTGGCGCCGGGGGTTCAGGCGGGCCCAGGAAGCGGGCCGACCGCGGTCGTCTCGCTGGGTGACTCCTTCATCTCGGGTGAAGGGGGACGCTGGAACGGCAACGCCTTGAGTCCCTTCCGGACCCGCTTCGGAACCGACCGCGCCGCGGTCAACTGCGACACGTGGAGCTGTGACTACGAGCCCCATCTGGTCTACGGCACGTCATACGACAACGACTGCCACCGTTCCGATGTCGCCACGATCCAGAGCTCCGGCATCGCAGTGCAGAACAGGATCAACCTCGCTTGCTCGGGAGCGAGGACCAACAACATCTGGAGAGCATCTCAAGGGGGGTCCGCCTACAAGGGTGAGGCTCCTCAAGCCGATCAGCTCGCGACGGTCGCGGCCCAGAACGACGTGAAGCTCGTGGTCCTCACGATCAGTGCTAACGATCTCGGCTTCAGCGACCACGTCATCGATTGCACGGTCGCGTGGACCTTCGACGAAGGCCCGTGCTGGCCGGAGGAGCAGGCCGAGATGGAAGCGGCCCTCCCCGCCGCGGCGGCCGGATTGCGCAAGGCGATCGACGAGGTCCGTGCGGTGATGAGTGGAGCCGGCTACTCACCAAGTCAGTGGCGATTCGTACTCGCCGGCTACTCGTCCCCGATCCCGGCGGCTGCGAACATGCGCTACCCGGAGTCCGGTTGGTCGAGGCTCGATACCGGAGGGTGTCCCTTCTACGACGAGGACGCCGACTGGGCCAAGAACGTTGCCACCCCGCTCATCGTCGACAACATGCGCAGCATCGCGGCCGAAAAGGGCGTCCAGTTCCTCGACGTGCGAGACGCTTTGAATGGGCATGAGGTGTGCCACGTCCAGTCCAGCTTGGTGGGCTCATCAGGACCGAATCCGATCAACCACGAGTGGGTTCGATGGCTGAACTCAGGATGCTGCCAGGGTGACGCGCAGGAGTCCCTGCACCCGAATGCGTACGGGCAGCAGGCGATCGGTCGCTGCCTCGGCCTGGTCTACGGACAGCCGAGTGGCAACTTCACCTGCCTCAACCAGCCCGGTGCCGGCTACAACTCCACGTACATCTCGGGCACCCCCTGAGCCGAAGGCGTTTTTCTGCTTTTGCGTATTTCCGAGCAGGTTCCAGAGCCGGAGAATCGATAGCAATTCTCTCTTCAAGAGGGGGCTGTCATGCGGTTGGTCCGGGTCTTGGCCGGGGCGTGCGTGCTCATCTTGTCGCTGCCCCTATTCGCCGTTGGAGTTTCTGCCGGCACGCCCCGCACACCTTCCGAAGCCGCAGTGGAGCCGCCCGGCGGCTGGTTCAACCTCCCCTACTTCAACTCCCAATACGGCTGGTTCAGGGTCGTAACCAACGATCAGGTCTTCGGTGGGACTCAGATCTCCGCGATGCAGTCCCTGGGTCTGCTCTCGATCGGCGCCAGCCCCGAGGAGGTCTCGGGCATCACCCAGGAGGCGTTATGGGCCAAGAACTGCAAGAAGAAGAAGGCACAGACGATCACGCTCACGCGCAAGGTCTTCCTGCCGGGAGCGGCCGACAGGGTACAAGCCTCATTGTTCGCAGTGAGCAACAGCTACACGAAGAGTCACCCCATCACTTGGATCAGCCTCAAGGTCAACGGCTCGCAAATCCTCAAGGTGACCAAGGCCCAAGGGATCCCAGACGTGAACACTCGCAAGCTCGTGGATCTGAACAACTACGGGTCTGAATTCGTTTACGGCGAGAACACGATCACGATCACGGCTCACAAGAAAGCTACGAAGAAGCCGCATCCGGTCGACGGCGCCTACTGCGTGGGCGACAACATCTTTGGAGCTGCCGGCGAACTCTACGGAGAATTCACCAGCGATGTCTCGAGCACCGTGGGCCACGGGCAAGGCACGGGGACCGTCTCGCTCCTACCGGTGACCGTCACCAACAATGGCCCCACCCACCTGTTCCCTGGAGCAGGAAGCTTCAGCCTCTACGCCACCACCAGCAGCACCACGATCTTGACGGTCACAGGAGGGGTCAACGGCTCGGGATCGGCGATCCTCGACGGCTGTACGAACAACTCCTTCTGGAGCGACGGTCATGGGACCGGGATGCTAAGCGTCTGCCCGCTCCCTCACCTGGCACCAGATGAAAGCCTCAACTTCAACGTTTTGGTGGCCTACGAACAAAGAACCTGTCCCAGCGACCCCATCTACTTCACCTACAGCGCGCCGGGCTACTTCGAAAGTTCCGGCACAACGGCAAACAACGGGGAGATCGACCGAACGATCAGCTGCGCAAGTTCCTAACCCGCGCATACTCGCCGCCCGATTGGGAAGAAGGACCCGCCGCCTTCAGCGGGGGGACGGTTCGTTCTCTCCTCGGCATCAGTTGGACGCCTCGGTGGAGCTGCCGGGAATCGAACCCGGGTCCCACGACCCCTAGATAGGGCTTCTACGAGCGTAGTCCGCGGTTAGGTTTCGGTCGGTAGCGGCCCGCGAACGGCAACGCTTCCAACCTAGTTCAAGCTAGATGTCCCGCCCTTCGCCTCGAACAAACTTCAGACGGTAAGCCTGCTAGACGACGCCGGGTTCCGAGATCGCAGGCGCATCTCGGGCCGACGGCCATCATTTAGGTGATGGCAACCGTGCATTACGCAGCGGCAGGTATAAGTTTCCCAGAGGATTAACGAGGTCACACCGGGAGTCCTCGGCTCGCTTCTCCTATCTCGGTTCGGTCGAGGTCGATACCAGTTCAGCCCCTCGCGAACCTTCCCGACGACGGATCGCCGGGAAGATTGTCAATGTTCTTTCTTCAGGTTACTTCGTCCAACGCCCACGGGGACAGTCGGCTTCCCGACTCACTCCCCTTCGGCAGGCTCAAGATCCAGCGCGGCAGGAGTTGATGCAGAACCGCTTGCCGGTCGGACCGGGGCCGTCGTCGAAGACGTGGCCGAGATGCGATCCGCAGCGGGCGCAGAGGACCTCGGTTCGCACCATGCCGAGGCTCGGATCGACCCGGGTCGTGATGTTCTCAGCGACGCCCGGCTCGGTGAAGCTCGGCCACCCCGATCCGGAGTCGAACTTGGTGTCGGAGGAGAACAGCTCCGCTCCGCACGCGGCGCAGTGGTAGGAACCGTCGTCCTTGGTGTCGACGTACTTGCCGGTGAAGGCGCGCTCGGTCCCGTGTTTGCGCATGATCTCGTACTGCTCCGGCGTGAGCAGAGCGCGCCATTCCTCGTCGGTTCGTTCGATCGTTTCGGACATGATCAACCTTCCCCTCTAGCGACGTCGTCCCAGTGCCTGTTGCATCTGTCTCTGCGCATCTCGTTTCGCGGTCGACTGCCGCTTGTCGTGAACGTTCTTACCCCTGGCTATCGCCAGCTCCACCTTCACCATCCCTTGCTTGAAGTACATCTTGAGCGGCACCATCGTGCGGCCCTCCTGCGACACTCGCTTGTCGAGACGCTCGATCTCGTTGCGGTTGAGGAGTAATTTGCGCGCCCGTTCGGGATCGTGGTTCTCGCGGTTCCCGTGCGAGTAGGGACTGATGTGCGAGCCGTATAACCAGGCCTCGCCGTCCTTGATCAGCCCGTAGGCGTCGGTGAGGTTGGCCTTCCCCTCCCGGCACGACTTGACCTCGGTGCCGACCAGCACGATGCCGGCCTCAAGCGTGTCTTCGATCTCGTAGTTGTGGCGGGCCTTGCGGTTCTGCGTTATCAGCTTGGTCGGGGGCCCGCCGTCCTTACCCGCCACTGCTCGATCCCGACAACAGGATCCCGATCAGGATCTCGATCGCACGCTGCTTCTGCGCTGCCGGACTCCCTTCGGAGACGACGTCCGGCTCGATCCCCTTGCCGTTGATGTTGGTGCCGTCTGGGGTGAGGTAGGCAGCCGAGGTCACCTTGATCGCCGAGCCGTAGGCGAGCGGCAGGATCTGCTGGACCGAACCCTTGCCGTAGGTGGTGGTTCCAACGAGCAGAGCGCGGTCGCGATCCTGAAGAGCACCGGCAACGATCTCGGATGCGCTTGCACTCCCCTCGTTCACGAGCACGACCACGGGAATGTCGGGGAAGGCCTTACCGTCGGCTTCGTAGATCACGTCGTCTTCACCGGGCGTTCGGTATCCGACCACGGGACCATCCTCGATAAAGGCACTTGCAACCGAGACGCCTTCATCGAACAGGCCCCCGCCGTTGTCTCGGAGATCGAGGATGACTCCGCGAGCGCCCCGATCAACGAGCTCCCGAACCTTCTTGCGAAGCTGATCTCCCGCTCCGTCACCGAAGCCAAAGAGACGGACGTAGCCAATGTCTCCGTCGACGATCCCGGCCTTCAGGTTGGGTAGCTCGATCGCCCGACGCGTGATGGTGAAATCGATCATCTCTCCGTTTCGCTCGACCCCAAGTTCAACGTCCGTACCCTCTGGGCCCTTCACGCGGTTGATGACATCGTCGGAGGCCAATCTGGAAATGTCCTGACCGTCGACGGTTCGGATCACGTCGCCTCGCTTGAGACCGGCCTCTAGGGCAGGGGTGCCGGGAAGCACCGAAACGATCTCGAGGACCTTGCCCTTCTCCTTGAGCCACACGCCGATGCCCGAGAACTGCCCGGACGTGAGCTCCTGGAGTGAGACGTAGGACTTGGGCGAGTAGAACGCTGCGTAGTCGTCGCCGGCCTTCTTGACCACGTTGACCATGCCCTTGATGGCACCCCTGACAAGTGCCTTCTCGGGGGGCGGGTCCACGGAGGTTGCCAGGATCTCGCTCAGCGCCTCATCGATCGCACCGAGGCCCTTGGCCGACGAGCCTCCACCGGCAGACGTCGGGATCGTGACCGAGGCGTCCCCGTCGGCCATCGCATAGCCGAAGGAGAAGGCGCCCACGGCGAAGGTGAGCGAAGCGAGCATGGCGATGAAGACCTTCTGGCGGTTATTCACCCAGACAGCGTAGTTGTTGGATGGGGCTACTGGAGATAAGGCATGGGGTCGACGGGGCTACCGTTGACCCGGACCTCGAAGTGGAGGTGGGGACCGGTGCAGTAGCCGGTGCAACCCACGGCGCCCACCGGTTGCCCTCGACCGACGGTCTGGCCGCTCGAAACCGAGAAGGCCGACAGGTGGTTGTAGGTCGTTGCGAGTCCGCCGCCGTGATCGACCACGACGACGTTGCCGTAGCCGCCCATGACGCCGACGAAGCTGACCGTGCCACGATCGGCCGAGTAAACGGTCGATCCGTAGCCGACGCTGATGTCGATGCCGGTGTGGAGTCGCCGGTCCCCGAAGATCGGGTGCGTCCGCCAGCCGTACGGGGAGCTAACCGGACCTGAGACCGGCCATGCGAGCTGGCCCGTTCCTCCGGGACCCGGACCGCTTCCCGCGAGGAGATCCTTGATCTGATTCGAGTCTGCTTCGAGCCTTGCCTGCGCAGCGAGGAACGACTTCCGCTTCGAGTCGACTGCTTCGACGACCGCCTGCTTCGCCGCGAGTAACTGGTTGAGTGAGGCGAGGCGGCCGGCCTTCTCCGTTCGGATCGCGGCGATAGCAGCCTTGTCTCTTTCGAGCTTCTTCTTGTCCTTGACGATCGCGGCGCGGCGCTCTTCGACTTCGAGCCGCTTCTGGTCCGTTTCCGAACGCAACAGGTTGATCGCATCGATCATCTCGTTGTCGGCTTCGAGAGCCGATTCGTAGTACTCGTAGCGCTTGAGCAGTTGGGTGAGGTCCTGAGAAGACAAGATCGACTCGAGATACGCGGAAGGCCCCGCCTTGTAGATCGCGACCGCGCGCTCGGTGAAGATGTCGGTACGCGCGACGAGGTCGCCCAGGATCACGTTCAACTCATCGGAGATCGCAGCCAGTTCCTGCTGCGCTTTCTGGAGGCGACCTTGAACGATGTCGATCTTGGCATTCAGGACGCTGATCTTGGAGTCGAGCTTCTTAACGGATCTCTCAACGGTTGCTCGCTCGCCGTCGATAACGGCGATCTTGTCGAGCATGTTCCCCTTCTGGGCGAGGAGCGCCTCGATCTTCTCGTCGAGGGCATCCTGCTCGCGCTCGATGGCCTCGAGCTCGGCTTGGGGGTCGGCGGCGGCAGGGATCGCAACCGCGGCCAGGCCCCCCACGAAGGCAAGCGCTATAAGGGCCGGGATCCAGCGGGAACGCGCCATCCTAAGCATCTTAAGTTAACTCCAGCAACATCAACAACATCCTCTACAGGGTTGAGAAACCGTCCTACCTAAGAATCGGCGGACGGGGGCCACCACTTAACCGCATCAGGGGACTTATGGGGCGCCGGAACGCTGCATCGGGGGCCGAAGGCCCTGATCAGACCTCGAGGAAGCGGCGGAGCGCCAGGCTGGAGCCGGCGAGGCCCACGAGACCGCCGACCCCCACGAGGAGGCCCGCGACCGTCAGGAGTTCGCCCGAGGAGAAATCGAGCACCGGGGCGAGGAATGGGAACGCCTCCGGGAGGCGCGACAACAACAGCCAGTTGCCCCCGAGAACGACAACCACAGCAACCGCGGCACCCACGAGAGCGGCGAAGAGTCCCTCGAGCATGAACGGGATCCGGATGAACCAGTTGGTCGCGCCCACGAGTTTCATGATGCCGATCTCGTCGCGCCGGGCATAGATCGCCAATCTGATCGTGTTCGCGATGAGGCCGGCGGCCGCGATCATCAGGATCACCGACATCGCGAGCGTCACGGTGCGTAAGAGCGCGTTGACCTGAAGTAATCGTTTGATGATGTCCCCACCGAAGCGGACCTCGTCGACCCCGGGGGCACCTTCGATACGGTCCGCCACCTCCTCGGCTTGATTCGCATCGAACAGCTTGATGCGCAAGGAGGCCGGCAGGTCGTTCTCTGTCAGACCCTGAGCGAGATCCGGGTAATCCGCCCTGAACTCCTCAAGGGCCATCAGAGACGAGACGTAGGTGACTTCGTCGACCTCGGTCATCTCGCTGACCTCGAGCTGCAGGGCCTGGGTCTCGTTCTCGGTGGCAGACTGCAGCAGGAAGACGTTGACCTCGACCTTGGCTTCCCAGTCGGTCGTCATGCGGTTGACCATGATCCCCAGCACCTGAACGCCACCGAGGAGCAGCAGGGAGATGGCAACGGTTGAAACCGCCGCGATCGTCATCAGGAGATTACGGCGGAGGTTCTGGACCGTTTCGGAGAAGAAGTACTTGAGCCTCACGTACCTACCCCGTAGATGCCCCGAGACTGGTCACGGACCACCTTGCCGTGCTCGAGCTGGAGGACCCTGCGTCTCATCGAGTCGACGATCGCGTGGTCGTGGGTCGCCATCACCACGGTGGTTCCGGTCTTGTTGATGCGGTCGAGCAGTCGCATGATGCCGACCGAGGTAGCGGGATCGAGGTTACCGGTCGGCTCGTCGGCCACCAGGATCAGCGGTCGGTTGACGAACGCGCGCGCGACGGAGACACGCTGCTGCTCTCCACCAGAGAGTTCGTCGGGGAACCGATCGAGCTTCTCGCCGAGACCGACCAGTTCCAGGATCTGGGGAACCTGTCGTTGGACCACCGACTTCGGACGCCCGATCACCTCGAGGCCGAAAGCGACGTTCTCGAACACGGTCTTGTTGGGCAGCAGCTTGAAGTCCTGGAACACGCACCCGACGTTGCGGCGTAGGTAAGGCACCCGCCAGCGCGGCAGGCTCCCGAGGTTCTTCCCCGCGACGAAGACCTCGCCGGAGGTCGGATCCTCCTCCTTGGTAACCAGTTTCAGGAAGGTGGACTTACCCGAGCCGGAGGGTCCCACGACGAAAACGAACTCACCTTTGGTGACCTCGAGGGACACGTTATCCAGGGCGCGGATATCACCTTTGTAGTCTTTGACTACGTCTACAAGCTTGATCATCTGGCCCCAGACTAGCGGAGGCTAGGCGTTTGTTGGCGCCATTCGGTCCCAGAAGCGTCTCGGATGGTCCACCGAGTGGATGTCTTCGTAGTCGCACCAGGCCTGGTCGTAGGCGGCCTCGCCTCGCTTGGTTACTTCTTCCAGGAAAACCTCAGAAAGACCGGCGACCCTGAGTCGCTTGGTCAGTGAATTCAGGGAGAAGGCCCGGACCTCGTAGGGACTGATCCTCAGATTCGGAGGGGTTTCCTCGGGCTCGACCACGAAGCGGCGATCCGGCGCGGCCACGATCCGGCACGCCGGCTCCAGCAGCTTCATCACCTGGTCCTCGATCACCGCACCCATCGCGCGGTCCTTGGCATGCGCTTCGAGCAGCGCACGCACTCCGAAGTTCACGTGGCGCGACTCGTCACGCGCCACCGCGGTGAAGCCGGAATAGAACCCCGGCAGGATGCCGAGCTCACGCACGATGCCGAGCAGGAACTTCTGTCCCGTAAGCGCAAGCATCCCTTCGACGATCAAGTGATAGGTCGTGATCGATCGCACCCAGGTCGCGTAGTCACTCGGATCACGCCTGACCGCCTCGGTGACGTCGACCAGTTCACCGTCGAAGATCACCTGGTACGCCTCCACGGTCTGATCGCGCACCAGTCCCAATGCCTCATGAAGGCCACCGGTCACCCCGATAACTTCGTTGAAGAAGCGCGAGAAGAACACCGTGTGTCGCGCTTCATCGACAAGTTGGGTTGAGAGGAAGATGCGCGAGTCTTCGTCGGGCGCCGCGTGCACCATCGGCGACAGCGTGTCGGTAACCGCCTGTTCGCCGAGGAAGAACAATGTGAAGGTCCGCTGCAACTCGGTGCGGAAGCCTTCGAAGATGCCTTCCATGTCGCGCCAGTGTTGCGCATCCTGCGCGAAGTCGAGGTCTTGGGTCGACCAGTTCTGGTTCTCCCAGCGATGGTAGAGATCCATCGGTGTAGGCCGCGACTTGAGCAGCCAGTCCATCTGCAGGTACACGTCATCGATATGAACGTCGCGGAGTTCGGCGAGCGTCGCGTTCTCGACCCGGCCTACGACCTCGGGAGCAACATCGTTCCTGATGTCGGTCATCGCTTGATGATGGCACGTGAGCAGGGTGCCGGGGGCGTTACGCCTGTCACTCCTCCTCGGAGGCCCGCTTCTTCAACTGGGCCTCGATGAAGGCGTCAAGATCCCCATCGAGCACCCCCTGCACGTTGCCGGTCTCGAAGCCGGTGCGGTGGTCCTTGACCATCTGGTAGGGGTGCATCACGTAGGAGCGGATCTGGGAGCCGAAACCGATGTCCCGCTGCTCGCCCTTGAGAGCCTGGAGTTCGGCCATCCGCTCCTCGCGCGCCCTCTGCAGGAGGCGGGACTTCAGGACTCGCATAGCGACGGCCTTGTTCTGCATCTGCGAGCGCTCGTTCTGGCAGGAAACCACGATGCCGGTTGGGAGGTGCGTGATCCGGACGGCGGAATCGGTCACGTTAACGTGCTGCCCCCCGGCCCCCGACGATCGGTAGGTATCGATGCGGAGGTCGTCATCACCGATCTCGATCTCGACGTCGTCGGTCACCTCCGGGGTTACATCCACCGAGGCGAAGGATGTGTGGCGCCGTTTGGCGGCATCGAACGGGGAGATGCGGACAAGGCGGTGAACGCCTCGCTCGGCCGACAACAAGCCGTAGGCATGACGGCCTTCAACCGTCAGCGTGGCGCTCTTGATTCCAGCCTCATCTCCGGCGGTCGCCTCGAGCAGATCGTACTTAAACCCACGTCGTTCGGCCCAACGCGTGTACATGCGGAGCAGTATCTCGGCCCAGTCCTGGGAATCGGTGCCGCCCTCTCCGGGATGAATCTCGAGGATGGCGGGATTGGTGTCGAACTCGCCCGAAAGCAACGCCAGCACCTCGAGTGACTCGAGTTCGCTCTCGAGCGCGCTTATCTCCTCCTCGGCTTCGCTCAGCGAGCCGTCGTCGCCCTCCTCGCCGGCAAGCTCCATGAGGACGCGCGCATCCGAGGCTCGCTGAAGGATCCGATCGAAGCCCTCGACGTCGTCCGACAGCGCGGCGATGTCGCGGCTGGTGCTCTGAGCTGCTTGGGGATCGTTCCAGAAATCAGGTTCGGCGGATCGAGCTCTTAGCTCGGCGAGACGCACCCGCTTGACGTCGAGGTCAAAGGTAATCCTTGATCTGGGAGAGCCGGGTCTCGATCGAGTCGAGCCGCTCTGTTAGGTCTGCCATGCGCCGCAGATTATCAGCGCGTTAGAGCGGCTCGGCGCCGGGGCGACCGTGGCACATCTTGTACTTCTTCCCGCTGCCACAGGGGCACGGAGCGTTACGAGGGATCTTGTCCGAACGAGCCTGCGCCGGTGCCGCGCTCTCCGATGTGTTGGCCGCCGTGGGACCGGTCTCCGGCGGAAGTGCCGCCCCGCCCGCGGCGATCTGTGGCCGGCGGCGCTCCTCTCGTTGCGTGGTCGGTTTGCGATTCTTGTCTTCTCTCACGACCTCAACGTGGAACACGTAGCGGGTGAAGTCTTCCTTGATCGCATCCTGCATCTGGATGAACATGTCGAAGCCCTCGCGCTGGAACTCGACCAGGGGATCCTTCTGTCCCATCGCGCGGAGCCCGATGCCCTCCTCGAGGTAGTCCATCTCGTAGAGGTGCTCGCGCCAGCGGTTGTCAAGAACGTTCAGGAGCACGAGACGTTCGATCTGCCTCAGCTGCTCGGCCCCCATCTCCTTCTCGCGAGCCTCGTACGCCTTGATCGCATCCTCGACGAACGCGTCGGTGACCTCCTCGGCCTCGACGGTCTCGAGGTCGAAGCCGTCCTTGCTCAACGTGGTGGTGAAGATCTCCTTGACCTGGGCCTCGAGCTGCTCCCACTCCCACTGGTCGGGTTCGAGCTCTGGGTTGACGTTCTGCGCCACTGCGGAGGCGACGACGTCACCGATCAGCTCGAGCGCTTGGTCATGGAAATCCTCGCCCTCGAGGATCTTGCGGCGCTCCTCGTAGATGACATGGCGCTGCTTGTCCATGACTTCGTCGTACTTGAGAACGTTCTTGCGGATCTCGAAGTTCATCGACTCGACCTGCGTCTGCGCCCGTTCGATCGCCTTCGAGACCATCTTGGCCTCGATCGGAACGTCATCCGGGATCCGCAGACGGTCCATGATCGAGCCGATGCGGTCCGATGCGAACAGACGCATCAGATCGTCCTCGAGCGACAGGTAGAAGCGGCTCTCGCCGGGGTCACCCTGTCGGCCGGAACGACCACGCAGCTGGTTGTCGATACGGCGGGAGTCGTGCCGCTCGGTCCCCAGAACGTAGAGGCCACCGTTGTCGATGACCTCCTTCTTCTCGGCCTCGCAAGCCGCCTTGAACTTTTCGAACAAGGGCTGAAACTCGGCCTCGTATTGCTCCCTCTCCTCCGGCTCGTAGAGGTCGAGGAGGTACTTGTCGTTGTCCCACCCACGCGCTTTCATCTCGGTCTGCGCCATGCCCTCGGGGTTGCCGCCGAGGATGATGTCGACGCCTCGACCGGCCATGTTGGTCGCCACCGTCACCGCATTCAGGCGACCAGCCTGGGCGACGATCTCGGCTTCCTGCTCGTGGTGCTTCGCGTTGAGGACCTTGTGGGGGACGCCTCGTTTGCTGAGGACGCGAGAGAGGTGCTCGGACTTCTCGACCGAGATGGTTCCGATCAGGACCGGCTGCCCCTTCTCGTGGCGCTCGGCGATGTCCTGGGCTAGAGCATCCCACTTCGCCTCGCCATTCTTGTAGATCAGGTCCTGGCCGTCCTTGCGGATCATCTCTTGGTTGGTCGGGATCGTCGCAACCTCGAGCTTGTAGATGTGGCCGAACTCGGCCGCCTCGGTCAGCGCCGTACCGGTCATCCCGGCGAGCTTCTCGTACATGCGGAAGTAGTTCTGCAGCGTGACGGTGGCCAAGGTCTGGTTCTCTTCCTTGATGCGGACGCCTTCCTTGGCCTCGATCGACTGGTGCAGACCCTCGGAGTAACGACGCCCCGGGAGGATCCGCCCGGTGTGCTCGTCCACGATCAGGACCTCGCCGCCCTGCACGACGTACTCGACGTCCTTCTTGTAGAGCTCCGCCGCCTTGAGCGCCGACTGGAGATGGTGAACGAGGTCCGTGTTGACGTGGTCGTAGAGGTTCTCGACCCCGAGGACCTCTTCGACCTTGGCCACACCCTCTTCGCTGATCGCCACCGTGCGCTTCTTCTCGTCGACCTCGTAGTGAGTGTCCCGGTGCAGACGAGGGACGATCTTGGCGAATTGCTGGTACCACTTGGTCGATTCCTGCACCGCGCCGGAGATGATCAATGGGGTACGGGCCTCGTCGATCAGGATCGAGTCGACCTCGTCAACGATCGCGTAGAAGTGGCCGCGCTGGGTCAGCCGAGTTGCTTCGGTCACCATGTTGTCGCGCAGGTAGTCGAATCCGAACTCGTTATTGGTGCCGTAAGTGATATCAGCGCGGTACGCCGGCCGGCGCTCTTCGGGAGACATCTGGGATTGGATCAGTCCGGTCGTCAGTCCAAGGAAACGATAGATCTGACCCATCCACTCGGAGTCACGCTTGGCGAGATAGTCGTTGGTCGTGACGAGATGCACGCCGTCGCCCCACAGTGCGTTGAGATACCCGGCGAGCGTCGACGTCAGGGTCTTGCCCTCACCGGTCTTCATCTCGGCGATCCAACCCTTGTTGAGTGCCCCACCGCCCATGACCTGGACGTCGAAATGGCGCTGGCCCAAGGCTCGAGAGGCAGCCTCGCGCACCACGGCGAAGGCCTCGGGGAGGAAGTCGTCGGTGTGTCCGCCATTCTCAAGGCGCTGTTTGAAATCAGCCGTGCGAGCCCTCATCTCGTCGTCGCTGAGGGCTTTGATCTGATCCTCCCAGCCGTTGACCAGGGGGACGATGGCCTGAAGTTCCTTGATCTTCTTGCCCTCGCCCGCGGCGAGGACCTTTTTCATGATGCTCATAGATGGGTCATCTTCGCACGTCCGACGTGCTTACTTGATGTCGAGGAGCTTCTCCCGCACGGCGTAAACGACCGCTTCCATGCGGGAGTGGAGGTGCAGTTTCTCGAGGATGTTGCGCACGTGGTTCTTGACGGTGTTCTCGGAGATGAACAGCTCGGAGCCGATGTCCCGGTTGTTCATGCCCTTGGCGACGAGCTTGAGTACCTCGAGCTCGCGGTCGGTAAGCCGGGGGCCGGGGACCTGGGTCCTCTCGTCCTTGCGCTTGACCATCGCGGCGAACTCGGTGAGGAGCTTCGACGCCATCGATGGCGAGATCAGTGACTGCCCGGCATGGACCGAGCGGACCGCATCGGACACCTCGTCGATCGAGATCTCCTTCAGGAGGTAGCCCGAGGCTCCCGCCTTGATGGCTTCGTAGAGGTCGGCTTCCTCGTCCGAAATCGTCAGCATCAGGATCTTGGTGGACGGCAGGGTGTCCTTGATCGCCCGGGTCGCTTCGATGCCGGTGCGCTTAGGCATGCGGACATCCATAAGGACTACATCGGGGGTGGTCTGCTCCGCCTTCTCGATCGCCTCGTGGCCGTCGTTGGCCTCGGCGACGACGTCGATGTCCTTCTCACTTTCGAGAACCATCTGGAGCCCGCGGCGGAAAAGGGCATGGTCGTCGACGATCATGACCGTGATTGGTTCCTCCACGAGGGGTTGTCCCTGGTCCTTTCTGCCGGGCGGTTCTTGGGGTTCGGGCCGTCCGATTCGACCGATTTCTGACTGTATTGCCTAGTCTGTCATGACGAATTGTAGCCCGGATGAGGCCCCGAAACCCTAAGCAATTAGTACTAAGCAACCATGCCGGGATAGCCCGAAGACCCCCTTTCCTGGGCTAGGTAGTGGCCCAGTACGGCTTCAGTTACCAGCCGAGCTCCCGCAGGCGAGGATCGTCGATGCCGAAGTGGTGGGCTATCTCGTGAATGACGGTCTTCCTGACCTGCTCCCGGATCGCCTCCGGGCTTCCTGCCAGTCTGGTGATCGGCCCCTGGAAGATCGTGATCTTGTCCGGCATGACACCCGAGTAGTGGACCCCCCGGCTGGTCAGTGGATGACCTTCATAGAGACCGAAGAGGGTGTGCCCCCTCGGGAGCCGGGCCAGCTGAGCTCGGGTCGGCTCGGCCTGCACGACGACCTCAACGTTCTGCATCGCCGAGGCGAACTCCTCGGGCAGATCGTCGAGTGCCTCGGCCACCAGATCCTCGAAGGTCGTCTCCATGAGATCAGGCTATCTACCTCGCGCGCAGGGGACGACCACCTCGACCGATGGGGAGAAGGCCCGCAGAACCTTGACGCACTCGGTCGCCGTCGCCCCAGTCGTGATGAGATCGTCGACGAGCACGATCCTCTCCGTGCACCCGGTCGCCGCGAACGCACCGGCCACATTGGTGCGTCGTTCGCCGGCCCCCAAGGCTGTCTGGTCGGGAGGATCCGTTCGGCGCGCGAGCGCTCTTACGAGCGGGAGCCCCAACGCCCGCGCCACTCCTGCCGCGAGCACAGCAGCATGATCGAAACCGCGCCGCCGGATGTCGCGGCTTCGGCCCGGAACCCACGCCACCACAGATCCGCTCAGCCCGGCGGCCCGCGCTTCCGCGACCATGGTGCTCACCAGTGGACCGGCCGCCCCCTTCAGTCCGCGGAGTTTGAGGTTCAGCACGAGCGATCGAGCGGCCCCTTCGTACTCCCACGCCGCGAGCACCGTCGCGGCCCCGGCGATAGCCGGTCTTGCCGCCGGGACCAGTGATCGGGCACACGATCCACACAGATGTCTCCCGGGCCACGAACACCCAGCACAGGTTGGCACTCCGGTCACGGCTCGGAGGCGGTTTGCGAGAACCATCGAGGCAACCTAGCCTCGGGGTGAGACACGAGTGGTTCCCCGAGGCTACGCCGGGGTAGAGCTAGTGGAGCCTCCAACTCGGAGCGCTCCCCAAGAAACCATCGAGAGGCGTACTTACGATGTCGTTCGACGATGTATCGAACTGGTTCTCCGACAATCAGGCGGAGCTCATCGGAACCACCCTGAGGATCGTCGCCATCATCGGCGCCGCGTTCCTCCTCACGAGGTTCCTCCGACGCATCGTCACTAAGGTGAAGGGCAAGGTCGAAGCCCACACCACGCCGATCAGGACGCTGCAGCGCACCGACACCCTGACCCGGGTTCTCTCGTCGGCAGGGATCGTGGTGATCTGGATCCTCACTGTGTTTCTGATCCTCGAAGACCTCGGTTTCAACCTCGCTCCCCTGCTCGCCGGTGTCGGGATCATCGGACTCGCGGTTGGGTTCGGCGCGCAGAACCTCGTACGTGATGTCGTCACCGGCTTCTTCATCTTGTTCGAAGACCAGTACGGCGTCGGCGACATCATCGAGATCAACCAGACCGCGTCGGGGACGGTCGAAACGCTGACCCTCCGCGTTACCGGTCTGCGTGCGCTCGACGGAACCCTGCACTACATCTCGAACGGCAATATCACGCACGTCGCCAACCGCTCGAAGGATTGGGCACGGGCGATCGTCGATGTCGGCGTCGCCTACCGCGAGGAGCCGGCGAAGGTCAGGCGCGTACTCGACGCCGTCGCAACCGAGGCGAAGGAGGACGAGTTCCTAGGGAAGATCCTCTACTCGACTCCGAACGTCATGGGAGTCGAGACGCTCGGCGAGTACGAGGTCGTGTGGCGCCTGTCGGCCGACACCAAGCCCGGACGTCAGTGGGAAGCGGCCCGCACCCTCCGCGAGAAGATCCAGGTGGCCTTCGAGCGCGAGGGCGTCGAGATCCCGTTCCCGCACCAGGTGATGATCTCGGCCGAAGCCGGCGACTCGAAGATGTCCCGCTCCTAGGGTTACTCGGGCTTGCCACCGCGCATGCGGCGAATCATCCTCTTGATGATGCCGTCGCGTCGTGGGGGTTCGTGGCCCGGGTGTTTGCGCTTGAGCCGGGCGTCGGCCTCCCGAGCGTTCATGCTCATCCGTCCTTGGTTCTCGAGGTGAGTCCCCATGCCGATCGAGGCGGAATTGAAATCGAAGTCCCCGCCGTCCGACATCAGGTGCCTTCTTCCCAAGCGGCCATGTAGGCCTTCTGCTCGTCGGTGAGTTCGTCGACGCGCACGCCCATGGTCTCGAGCTTGAGGCGGGCGACTTCCTTATCGATCTCGGTCGGCACCTTGTAGACGCGCTTCTCTAGACTGTCGATGTTGTTGTTGAGCCACTCGAGCGAGAGCGCCTGGTCGGCGAAGCTCATGTCCATGACCGAGGCGGGATGTCCCTCCGCCGCGGCGAGGTTCACCAACCGCCCATCGCTGAGCACGTAGATCGTGCGCTCTGCGTCGAGGCTGTAGGCGTTGACCTCGGGACGCACCTCACGAACCGAACTCGCCATGGAACTAAGGGCCTTGAGGTCGATCTCGATGTCGAAGTGTCCGGCGTTCGCAAGGATCGCGCCGTCCTTCATGAGCTCGTAGTGCTCGCCCCGGATGACGTGCTTGTTGCCGGTGACGGTAATGAAGATGTCGCCCTGGCTGGCGGCGTCACGACCGGTCATGACGCGTAGACCGTCCATGGCGGCTTCAAGAGCGCGGGTCGGGTCGACCTCGACCACGACGACGTCGGCGCCCATGCCGCGTGCACGTGAGGCAACCCCACGGCCGCACATCCCGTACCCGTAGACCACGAACGTCTTGCCGGCGATGAGCACGTTGGTGGCGCGGATGATGCCGTCCAAGGCCGACTGACCGGTTCCGTACCGGTTGTCGAAAAGGTGCTTGGTGTCGGCATCGTTGACGCCAACGATCGGATAGCCGAGCACCCCCTGGTCCTCCATCGCGTGGAGGCGGATGATCCCGGTGGTCGTCTCCTCGGTCCCGCCGATCACCTCGGACAACTGGTCCTTGCGCTTCTGGTGGAGCAACGTGACGAGGTCGCAGCCGTCATCCATCGTTATCTGCGGGTGCCGGTCGAGCACCGCGCCTAGGTGACGGTAGTAGCCCTCCTGATCGATCCCCCGGATCGCGAAGGTCGGGATGCCGTATTCGTGCACCAGGCCCGCCGCGGTCGTGTCCTGTGTCGAGAGTGGGTTGGACGCACACAGGGCGACGTCGGCACCTCCGGCCGCGAGCGTGCGCATCAGGTTGGCGGTCTCCGTGGTGACGTGGAGGCACGCGGCTACCTTGAGACCCTCGAGCGGCTTCTCTTTCTCGAAGCGCTCGCGGATGCGCTGCAGAACGGGCATCTGCCGGTCCGCCCATTCGATCCTGCGCTTACCGTCCTCGGCCAGACCTGCATCCAGAACATCGTGATCTACCGCCATGTCGTAGCTCCTATCTTTCTTCCTTGTTGAGTTCTCGCTTCAGCTTCTCGATAGGCTCCACCGGCCCTGGATCCACATCTTGAGCCAGGCCGGCATAGATGGCCGCGAACTGAGTCACGGCCACCAGAGAGAGGATACGGGCGAGCACCGAGGTTCCGGTGCTTTGGATCGAGATCGAGTCTGAGATGCCTTTTGAGATCAGCTGGTCATAGATCTCGAAGCGCTGTGAGATCCGAGGGTGCTCGTCGATGTCCCGCAGGTAGACGCCCACCAGATCGGCCGCATGGTCGGGGGACTCGAAGCCCACGATCTCGTTGTGGTTCGCCTCGGGGATCTCGTTCGAGAACGCGTGCATCTTGGCGTACTCGTTGAGATCGCACTTGAACCGGTACGCGGCCGCCGCTCCCAGGCCGGTCCCTCCATAGATCAGGGGCAGCTTCCCCGCTAGACGAACGGCCAGCCCCTTGGCGGGGTTCTCGCCCTGTGGGTTCTTGCGGTGGCAGTCCTTGCAGATGGTCGCCACCACGCTTACCGTCTCGGCGACATCGGCCGATGCCTCAGGGATCAGCTTCATCCGTGACAGGACCGACAGCACCGGCATCGCCAGATAGCCGAGCGACGCACGAGGCTGATGACCAGGGGGCACCTTCACGTCCGCGGCACCGAAATCGACCGCGAGCTGATCGAGCTGTCCACCGGAGGAGATCGTGACGATCCGCGCCCCGCGCTCGTGCGCCTTGGTCAAAACCTCGAGAGTCTCCTCGGTGTTGCCTGAGTAAGACGAGGCGATCACAAGCGAGTTGCGGCCAACCCACGAGGGCAGCTCGCCATATCCCTTGAACACGCGGAACGGAACGGGGATCCGTGGCTCCGCGACAACGCGTGCGATGTCCCCTGCCGAACCGGAACCGCCCATGCCTAGGATCGCTACGGAATCGACGCCCTCCTCCGAGGGCAGCGACTCGACCGCGTTCCCGAGTTCCCAGCCGTTTTGGAGCTGTTCGGCGAAGCCCTCCATCGCCCCCAGGACATCGAGGGCATCGAGTTCGTCGATCGCATCCAGGTCGTCCAGTTGCGTCAAGGCTTCTCAGCCTCGTCGATCAACATCACAGGGATGCCGTCACGCACCGGGTATCGGTATCCGCATTCCCCGCGGCAGACGATGACGTCGTCCGCGTCCAAGTACTCGACGGTTCCTCTGCAATTGGGGCAAGCAAGGATCTCGAGCAGTTCAGGGTGGTCGAGTGCCATCTATCCCTCCCGGATCAGGCCGAGGACCTCGTCACGCTTGGAGGTCATCAGGTCTTTGTTGCGCGCCTCGAGGTTAAGCCTCAGGAGCGGTTCGGTGTTGCTGGCCCGGCAGTTGAACCACCAGTCCTCGAGCTCGACGGTAAGCCCGTCCGTGCGGTCTTGCTCGCCGTCCTTGTAGTGAGCGGCAAGTTTCTCGATCGCCCCTTGCTGATCGGCGACCTCGGAGTTGATCTCGCCGGAAGCGAAGTAGCGATCGAAGGGTGCAACCAGCTCGGACAGTGGTCCGTCGAAGGTCGAGAGCGCTTCGAGCACAACGAGAGCGGCGATCATGCCTGAGTCGGCCCGGTAGTTGTCCCGGAAGTAGTAGTGGGCCGAGTGCTCGCCCCCGAAGATGGCTCCGGTCTCGGCCATGACTTGTTTGATGAATGAGTGCCCGACCCGCGTTCGGATAGGGCGTCCGCCCGACTCCTCGATCACCTCGGGCACCGACCACGAACAGATCAAGTTGTAGAGAACCGCCTCGCCGGGGTGTTTGGCGAGAAGCCGCGACGCGACGAGGGCCGTCGTGGTGGAACCGCTTACGGCCTGAGCGCGCTCGTCGATGAGGAAAACGCGGTCGGCGTCGCCGTCGAACGCGATCCCCAGGTCGCAACCCTCCTCGAGCACCTTCGCCTGTAGCGCGACGACGTTCTCGGGTTCGATCGGGTTCGCAAGGTGGTTGGGAAACGTGCCGTCCAGCTCGAAGAACAACGGAACCACCTCGAAGGGCAATGGCTCGAAGACGGTAGGAACTGTCTTGCCCGCCATTCCGTTACCGGCGTCGACCGCTACCTTCAGCGGCTTCAGTGCGGAGGCGTCGACGAACGACCGGCAATGGGCCGCGTACTCCGAAAGGAGATCTCGCTCGATGACCTCCGCCGGTCCCTCGGGAACCTCGAGAGCGTTGGCCCGATCCCTGATGTCGACTAGGCCGGAGTCGCTGCTGATCGGGACTGCCCCGGCAAGCGAGAGCTTGAGACCGTTGTAGCGGGCCGGGTTATGCGACGCCGTGAACATCGCCGCGGGGAGATCCAGCACCCCCGAGGCGAAGTAACAGGTATCGGTGGAAACCTCGCCGATGTCGAGAACCGACTTCCCGGCCGAGGTAACGCCCTGAGCGAACGCCTTTGCCAGGGACGGCGAGGAGGTTCTCATGTCCCGCCCAACGACGATCTGATCCGAGGGGACGAACCCCGCGAAGGCCGCACCTATGCGCCTCGCTGCGCCCTCATCGAGTTCGTCGGGATAGACGCCTCGGATGTCGTAGGCCTTGAAGATCGGGCTCAGGTCGCTGCTCACGGGCCGCATCCTAAAGGGCGTTGACCGGGACCCGTTGGCTCTGCCAGCATCGCAGGATGATGATTGGCGATCTCGGGGCCGAGGGGCCGGAATGGAGGGAGCGCGCCGCGTGCCTCAGGCACCCGGCGGTGCTGTTCTTCGGCATGGACGACGCCGAGGCACCAGGCGATCGCCGGGAGCGTGAGGAGCAGGCAAAGCTCATATGCCGGGAGTGCATCGTGAGACTCGATTGCCTGGGCCATGCTCTCGAGGCACGCGAGCCCTACGGGATATGGGGCGGCCTCAACGAGGTCGAGCGCAAAGCCAGGCTCCGGGCGATGGCGAAAGCCTCTCGCTAGGACCCGATCTCGAAGGTCTTCAGCCGGCCCTCCGGAGTGAATCTGAGGGTGGCGGTACGGTCCTCGGTCACGCAGTATTGGAACTTCGCTCCTGTACGGGACTTCGGCTGACCCAACGTCCACAGAACCGTCTCGGGCGTCATGCCTCGGTCGAGGGATCGGATACGTGCCGGCGTCAGATCGGAGATGTCGTCGCGACATGCGTCCGGCGGCACTCCTATCGATCGCTCCCACATCTGCAGGTAAGCCTCCGAGCCTCGAGCCAAGTCCTCGACGATCTCGTCGCCCGCTTGACGCCGGAGATCCTCGATCCAGTCGGGGTAAAGGCCGTAATGCGCTACGCCATCCGTGTTGATGTCGTAAACGCGCGAGCCGCTGTGCTGCTGCTCGATCGTGGTTCCACCGAAACCGGTGAACGGATAGGTCACCGGGTTGGGAGCATCGGCGCCCCGCGGGCCGCCTTGGGCTCCAAAGCCGTTCGTGTCCGCTCCGTAGCCGAACCCGAAGTAGTAACGGTCGTCCGCCCACTCCTTGTGCTCCCGCCAGTTCTTCACGAAGGTCTCAGAGTCACCCGCGTAGGGCGTCACCACCCCACCGTTCTCGTACACACGCGGGTAGATCGTGGGATCCGCCCAACCGTGGCTGGAGATGATGCCCGAGTGACCCAGTTCCTCGATGAGATCGAGGGCCGCGGTTCGGGCCCGGGCGCTCATGTGGTCCGGGTCGAAGATCATTCCGCGCTCGACCATCCCTCGGATCATCTGTTCCCCAAGCTCACTGAGTCCGAGCTCATTGCAGTGGGGGCCCTGCGGGTAGAGCGGCGCGAGGCCGCTCGCTCCCGCCACCGACAGAACGCCTCCCGCGAGTGCGTCTCGACCGGTGATCTCGGCCGGCACGCCACCATCGTCGGTCAGGTTCATCTGTGTGTGGTCATGGGCGTGGCCGTCATCCTCGGTGCAGGTGTTCATGCGCCAGTACCGGCCGGTTTCGAAGAAGTTCCCGTTGTTCACGATGATCCCCGTCGTGCCGTTATCACCGGTCACACCCGAGAATGCGTTGTCGAATTTGTTGGTCAGTTCCATCTGGCGGACCCCAAGGTCGTAGACCTCGTCGAGTCCCGCCTCGATCTGAGCAGGGTCGCAGCGTGGAGTGTCGATAGTGAGCCCGCAATCAAGCGGCACCGAGACCTCGATCCCCAGGACCACCGCGAGCTTGCCCTCGTTGATGATCCGACGGGCCTCGAAGGGATCGGTGACGATGCGGAACCAGCCCTCGCCGGGACCGCCGTTCTGTGCATCGATGTACCGCTCGAGTTCATGGATGCGCTGCGCCTGCAGACGAACCCCATCCATCTCGTTGCAGCTGTTCTTCTTGAGTGGGTAGAGCTTGCAGAGCTGGTTGTTGTCCACCAACAGGTTGGTGAACATCCGCAGCCCACCCCGCCAGGCGCGCTCCAACCACTTGTAGTAGATCTGTTCGTGAGTGAGGGAGTCGTGTCGCGGCCATCCCTCGAACGTCGGCCATCCATCGGTGTTGTGTCCCGTAACCGGATCGCCGCCACTGAGCACGGCCTCGAGCACCGCGCCGTGACCACCGGGTTCGTGGTCCGGACAATCGACCAGTGCGTAAGCAACACCGTACGGATGCCACGGGCGTCCACAACGGACACGTCCTCCGAGGAACTCGAACGCCATCATGTGCAGGTGACCGTCGAAGTACCCCCGCACCTCCTGGAATGGGTTGTCTCCGCCGGTCACCGGACCATCCACGTTGATCTCGATCTCGGGATAGGTGGCGCAGCCGTCGACGCGTCGGAGGGTGAACCTGGTTCCGCCGTCGGCCCCGGCCAGCGTCAAGGCTCCGGCATCGTCGGTGGTCAGCGACTGCTCCGAGCCCGGAAGCACGAAGGAGAACCCTTTCCTCTTGGTTCCCTTCACCTGCCAGTCGGCGAACTCACTCGGGGCCTCGGCGGCAACCACCGACGGACCATTGACCGGCCCGGCAAGCAGATCGTCGTTGGCGGCGAGGAAGTCTTCGATCGATCCGAACAGCAGGTAACGACCGAGGTCGGTTGCCTGAAAGTGGAAGCGTTCGGCGTCCTCAAGCGACCCGGTCGCTGCGAAGCCGGACTCGGTGCGGACCACGTAACCGTGATCGGTCGATAGCAGGGCGTAACACCCACCGGCCATCGCGTAGCGGTCTTCGGGAACCAGGGAGAACGATCGCCCGCTCTTGACTCCAGTGGGTCGGGACTTCGGAGCGGCGTTGCTCGGGGCCGGCGCCAGCGCCAGCAGAACCGCCGCCGCGGCGAGCACCAAAGCGACACGTCGAGTTCCGTGCATGTGAAGGTCCCCCGTTTGATCGGTTCCGAGCGATGTCTCGTCCTTTGGTGGATTTCGCCGGGGAGGGCCCAAGTCCTCCCTGTGGGAGGGGAACCAACGCCCCTTAGGCGGTGTACATGGAGCAACCGTCAAGGAGAGGAGAACGACGTGCTCCGTCGTGCCGGATCGATCGTGGTGGTTGGGTTTCTGTTGGTGCTCATGGTTCCGAGCGCGGGACTCGCTGGTGGTGGATGTCACGGCTCCTCGGAGACGACCACGGGCAAGGGGGCCGGGAAGGTCGTAGTCGATATCGCCCAGTGTGGGTACTCCCCCACGATCCTGTACGTCGAGCCGGGCACCGAGGTGAGATGGACCAACATGGACCCGATGCCGCACACCGTCACCGGGATGGGAGCGTCTCTCGGCGGAATCACGAACATCGAATCCGGAAACAAGACCGAGCCGTACCGATTCGATGATGTGGGCGTCTACCCCTACTACTGCTTCCTGCACCCAGGTATGGCCGCCGCCGTGGTGGTCGGCGACGTCAGTGCCGACAAAGCTGCGGCCGAAGAACAATCGCTCCCGGTTGCCGTACCCGTCGCAGGGGATCAGGCGCCGCCAACCACTCCGGTCAAGAGCGAGTCCTCGAACGTGGTTGCGGTTTCGATCGCCCTGGCTGCGCTGGCCGCAGCCGGAGCCTTTGTCTTCGGACGGCGACGTAAGGAACGGGAGCCCCAGCCGGCATAGCCGGAGTCAGGGAACGAGCGTCACTTCCAGGGTCACGACGTTGATCGCGGAACCGTCCTCGGCGGACTCCTCGAAGACCTCGATCGTGCCCGCCTGCTGGGAGTCGATCTCGAAGCTCACCGATTCCCGGTAGTCGCCACGGCAACCCGACCCGCATGTCGCGGTCGTGAAGGTCCCGGCGATCTCGTTGCCCGCGGCATCGAGGATGCGGATGCTCACCGTCGCTTCGAATACATCGGCGGTCCCAGAGATCGTGATCGGCGAAGAGACGGTTGCCCCCGACTCTGGAGACTCGACGACGATCGCTCCGCTGTCCGATGACGGGAACGTCCCTTCGGGAGGACGATCTATGTGCTTGGTCGGAGAGGGAGACATCGTTGGCGCCGCGGTTGTCTGATCGTCGGTCGGTGAGCCCTCGTCCGAACCGCACCCGCCGAGAAACAGAGCTCCGGCGAGCAGGACGATGACCGTGGTTCTGAATCGCATGCTTCGATCATCCCCCGTTTATCGTCACGGGATGCCCGACCGCCGTCCCACCCCACTGCAGGTCACGGGGAAACTCATGCAGCGAGCGCGGACCCGGGGGCCGGGAGAATTGTTCGGGCTCGGTATCGAACGTCTCCACAAGGCCTGGTCGTCCGAGGATCGCCTGCTATTCCTCGTTCATCCGACGGGAGGTGATGAGCCGGTCGATCCTCCCGATCTGGAGTTCCGAGCGGCAACCCCCGGTGATGGACCGATCTACGCTCGCGACATCGGGACCGACTCGGCGGCGACGTTCAGCGCACGTCTCTCGGACTCGACCCGCTGCTGGCTCGTCCTTCACGAAGGGAAGATCGCGCACGCGACCTGGACCACCACCGCGGCGGCGTGGACCCGAGAGGTCGGCCGCTACTTCACACCGCCGCCGGGTGATGGATACATCTACGAGTCGTTCACCTCGCCCGCGGTCCGGGGGCGAGGTATCTACCCACTGGCCCTGAAACACATCCTCGCCCGGCTCAGCGGCGAGGGGACCGGTCGTATGTGGGTCGGGGTCGAGGCCGACAACGAGCCCTCGATCCGAGCCATCACCAAGGCCGGTTTCGAAGTCGCCTTCGAGATCTCCTATCGCCGGCGCTTCGGTCGCCTCACCCTCGGGCCCCCTGAGGGCCCCCTGGCCGAGGCCGGTACCGGCTGCTTCCCGCGAACCGCGCCCTAGCGTCCGACAGCGAAGCAAGCCATACTGAGACAGGGACGGGGATACAGACGCAAGCCTCCCCCTCAGGTCTGGGTTTGCGGGCGCTCGCTACGCCGAGAACCGACGGCGGTCTCTGGAGGCTGAGTTTCGGCTCGGTCCCCGGGGACGCACCGGCACGACCCCCTCAACTGGCACCTGTTGCCGGAACGGCGGGTCTCACGCAAGCGAGCGCCCGCTCTATCTCGGGTCTTTCTTGGCGGCGAGGGAGAGGACTTCTTCGAGGGAGACGGATTCGCCGTCGCGTTGCCACCAACGGGCCTCGCAGTGTCTGCACGAGAAGAACTGGAGCGGGTCGTCGGAAGCAAGGTGGATCTCGATTGAGATGCAATCATTGGCGTCGCACTTGGGACACCGCACTTGCCTCCCGCCCCCTTCCTGGATCGGCTCCCTTTGGTTGCCAATACATGATGCCCCGGGAGCGGCGGTGTTGCACGTCGGTCACACGGAGTCGGAAGCCTGCTCGGCAACCTCGACCGCGTCGTCGCTAAGATCCCGGCCGATGTAGCGACTCTTTAACCGGTTCCCCTCGCGGTAGTAGGCGTACCAGTAAGGCCCGTGTGGACAGGACTTGCATCCCTCCTTGCCGCACTTGACGGTCTCAAGGCGGTAGGTGACCTTCTCAGGGCCGTCGCCCTCGAAGGAGACCTCGTCGGCTCCGTCCCCATGAGCGACGAGCAGACCCCTCACGAAGATCAACGCGCGCCTCAACTCGTGACGGTCGAGCGAGCGCAGCCTGGAGTAGAGCTCCCTCTCGATGGCCATCGCTTAAGCGCTGGTCCCGAAGAAGATCTGCTCGCCGCCGTCGCTGAGTTCGTCGCGAAGGCTGGGCCGCAGCGCGGACAGTTCGTCGGTGAATAGCGCCGGTTGAAAGCGCTTGTCGTCCATCGTCCAGCCGTACGGAAGCGTGAGCCTGTCGGCATGATCGACGCAGAGGATGTAGAGGTGCGGGGAGATCATGCCCTCTGGTGGGTCCTCGAGGATCACCATTCGACCCGCGTAGTCGTAACCGAGGATGACACCTCCGGGAGCACTGCAGGCGGGCTTCGAGCACTGACTCATGCCACGGACGGTACGCGAAAACCGCCCCTCGGAGCCGGATTACTGGGTCTTGGGCCGACGACGCCTGAGGATAGTGATCCCGAGCGCCAGACCGGCGGCGAGGAAGAAGGCGGCCGACGAAGCTGCCTGGTTAATCCCGAGATCACGATCGAAGTTTCCGATCATGGAGGCCACCGGCACGCCAAGGGCGATCAGACCCAGCAGGGGGCCGAGGGTGTACCAGAGGATGACGATCTCGGATCCGTAGAAGAGCAGCTCGATCGGAAGCCGGCCCCGTTGGGCGATCCCCGTGGCGCAGATGACGAGCATCGGGGACGCGAGGGCTACCAGCCCGAGGGATGGCCCGGCCTCGGCCCCCGTCAGCACGCCGTCCGCGGTAGAAACCCCGATGACGACCCAGCCGAGGACGGCCAGCACCACCGACGGCACCAGGGTGTGCATGAGGATGACGTCGCCGAACGCCCATGGGAGACGTCCCGCGGCGTCGGGATCATCGGCCTCCTGACGGACGGTCTCCACCAGTCGCGCCGCGGCGAAGTAGCCCATCACGATGGCCAGCGCCAGGCCCCCGGGATGGTTCCCCGATGCCCCGGCCACGAGGGCTCCGCCGCCAACGAGTGACGCGGCCCACACCAGCCGGCTTGGAGCTCGTATTAGGGCGAGCGCATCTCTCCACGGGACGACAAGGAGTGGGCGGCGCGGGTGCCGGATCTTTCGCTTCCGGGGGAGAAAGAGCGCTCGGCGCGCCTCGCGTCCGAGCATCGCGAGTCCGCGGAAGTCCTGAACGTAGAGAGCGGCCGAGAGTCCCGACCGAAGTCCGGCTCTCCGGGCGAGCTCCTCCATCGGCGCGGCGTCGGCGGACCTCAATGCGGTCAGCAACGCGACGCTCGCGGCAACCGCCAAGAGGCCGAGGGTCACCGGCCACATCGGGGCGGATCCGCCCGCAGCGGCAACTACCGGTGCGGCGGCCCACCCCCATGGCCCCGAGCACAACACTACCGACGCTAGATCGCCGGATGGATCGCGCACGCCGAGCGCAATCGCGACCGCGACGACGAACAGGATCCATCCCCAACGAACCACCCAACGGGCGCGGCGGATCGACGACTCGACATGCCAGGACAGCCCAACTGCGAGCAAGCCGAAGAGAACCGGGCCGGCCATTGCGGCTCCGAGCAGGGGTCCGGCTTCTGCCAGCAGCTTGGCCTCGAGGAAGACGAACATCACGAGCCCGAGGCCGGCTCCGGCCGCCGCTCCGAAGATCGATGCCCCGATCAGTTTCGGCTTGACCAGTTCGCCGCGCGACAACGGTGAGCCGAGCAGGAACGGAACATCAGGTTGAGAGAACGACACCGGCCCTTGCCACGTCGCGAACCGGAGCACTCCAACGAAAACGAGACAGAAGAACGCGGCAAGGATGAAGGGCAGGCGCGCGTTCACCGACGCGATGTTCTCGGGTGAGAACGGATGATTCCTCAGCGATCCGTAGGCAAGAACCCCGATGACTACAGAGCTGATCGCAAAGATGTAGATCGTGTAGAGCCGGTCGAACGCCGAGCGTCCCTCGTGATTCGCCCTACGGCTCGCCTTGAGAAAGGCGATCGCATCCGCCGGATGCAGCTCGACCGAGCTCACGCTCTCCGCCTCATACGAGACCCAGCGACGCGGCCTTCTCGCCCGCGACCACCTGGTCGAAGGGACCGTGATCGACCATCTCTCCGTTGTCGAGGATCACGGCCACCGCAGCGATCCCGCGGGCGAACTCGATCTGGTGCGTGGTGAGGATGACCGCGATCTCGTCGGCGACGAGACGACTGATCTCGTCCCGGAGCAATCTCTGCGACGGCGGATCCAAGCCGACGACCGGTTCGTCCAGCATCAGGACCTCTAGTGGCCGCACCAAAGTGCACACGATCGAGGTCTTCTGGCGCATCCCCCGCGAGAGTTGCGAGGGTAGGTAGTCGCGTCGGTCGGTCAGGCCCAGGTCCTCGAGGACGACATCGATGCGCTCGTCGAGTTCGTCTCCGACCCCGTGCGCGAGTCCGGTGAGGATCAGATGCTCCTCAACGGTGAGGTCGTCGTACAGGACGGGGTTGTCGGGGGCGAAGGCGATCGCAGACCGCGTGATCGGGTTGCCCCGGGCTTGATGGATATCTATGCCCTTGATCTTGACCGAGCCCTCGGTGGGTTCCATGAGGCCGGCCATGATCCTCATCGCGGTCGTCTTGCCGGAGCCGTTGTGTCCGATCAGAGCAACACACTCGCCGCTGCGGAGATCGAGATCGAGCCCGCCCAGAGCGACCGCGTCGCCGTACCGCTTTTCGAGCCCGCGCGGTCAGTACGAGCCTTTGCTTGGCATTTCCGGAGGTCTTGGCCATCGTGAGATCGGACGAAGCCTAGTCCGGCAGCGCGTCGTACGATTGCCGAATGCCGATTGCCACCTTCGACAACATCTCGATCCACCATCGTTCCTACGGTCGTGAGGACGCCCCGCCGCTACTCGGGATCATGGGCTTCGGGCTCGATCAGAGGTTCTGGGCCGCTCAGATACCGGCGGTAACCGAGACGCACCGCTTCATCACCTTCGACAACCGAGGAGTGGGCCGCTCAACCGGTGAGCCCGCATTCACGATCGAGGCCATGGCCGAGGACGCGATCCGCCTGCTCGACCACCTCGAGATCGAACGAACGGTGTTGATGGGCGTCTCGATGGGAGGGGCCATCTCGCAGCGCTTGATCCTCGACCACCCCGAGCGCTTCTCCGCATTGATCCTCGGAATCACGTGGGCGCGACCGATCGAGTTCATGGCGCGACAGTCGGCCTTGTCACGGCTGATCATCGCCGGCGGTGGAGCCGACGCGATGCTCGAGGGTGCACTCGTCCGCATGTTCTCCCCGCAGTTCTTCGAGGTCGGCGCAGATGTGATCGACCGGATGCTCCAAGCGTTCGATCTGAACGGTGGCGAGGACATCGCCCCGCCGGAGGTCCTGCTCGCGCAACTGGATGCGGTCGACAAACACAACACCCTGGCC
Source organism: uncultured Actinomycetes bacterium (assembly GCA_963826105.1). Lineage (GTDB taxonomy): Bacteria > Actinomycetota > CADDZG01 > CADDZG01 > WHSQ01 > WHTI01. The sequence goes on from CAWGWA010000003.1 coordinate 108,963, forward strand.
GAGCTGGGCTCGATCTCGGTCCCGACCCTCGTAGTCGGCGGCAAGATGGACATGATGGTCCCCTACTTCGCCCAGGAAGAGATCGCCGCCGCCATCCCGGGAGCCGAGCTCGCCACCTTCGAAACCGGCCACGGCCTCATGGTCGAGGAGATGCAACCCTTCAACGACCGCCTCCACGCCTTCCTCACGGGGCTTGTGTAACCACCCGTACCCAAGAGGGCTTTTGTAATTCTGGGCCGCCCAAACCCGACAAACCAACCCCAAGAACCAGGCAGCGACGAAGAGCCACGGAATCGCAAAACAAGATGGCCCAGGCCGGGACTCGATGCCAGGTTTGGCACGCCGGGAACACAGAAGCCGTTCGCCTAGGACGAACGGCCAAATAAAATGTGCCCCGCAGTGACTTTCGGCCGGAGCCTACTTATCCCTGCGGGACACATCTGCAAGATAGAAGACGGAGCCCCTCGGTTCAAGACCTCGCGGGCACTTTCTTTCGCGTTCTCTTAACGAGTTTTCGCGCTCACTCGGCCGAGTTCTCGGCGGTGGGTTCCGGACTGGAGGACGACGAGCCCAGGGGCCTGAGATCGCCGTGCACCACCGAGATGATGGGGACGCCGACATCGATCAAGTCGTAGAGCTCGATGACATCCTCGTTGTACATCCGGACACACCCATGCGAAGCGTTGTAGCCGATCGAGTATTCCGACGGCGTTCCGTGGAATCTGATGTTGGGGGCGCTCCAGTTGATCGCCCGAAGGCCCAGCGGGTTACTCGGACCCGGAGGGATCGACTCCGGCATGCTCAGCCCCCATCCGGAGTCCGGGTGAGGGTTCACCCAGGTGGGCATGTAGCGCAGGAGCTCGACCACGAACTCACCGGTCGGGGTCATGAAGTCGGAGGTTCCCGTGGCCACCGGCCACTCGTGAGTGATCTTCCCCTTCTCGTAGAGGTAGAGCATGTTGTCGCCGATGTGAACCAGGAGGACTTGCTTGTAGGCGTCGTCCGTGACCTCGGGCTCGATGGCTTCCACCGAGAGTTCTGCCTCTGACACCCCGGCCGACAGAGCCTCTTCCAGCGCCCGGGCAGTCTTCTGGATCTGGATCTCACGTCCGCGGCGAGCCTTGGTGAACTCGACCCAGTCCGACGAATGATCGATGGAAGCATCGCGGGCTTCGACCTCGAAGTCGGACGCGATCCCTGCCACGAACCCCCGCAGGCCCCTCATCGGATAGCGGATGGCTACCGGACGAGAGAAATCGAGGTCGTCGCCGAAGACCCTCATCCTTGCTTTCTTCATGAACGAAGCCTCTTCGCTGGCGGCGAGTGCTGCCCGGACGGCATCTTTGACATTGAGACGGGCCCCCAGGTCTGCTCGAGTGCCCTCCCACACTTTGTCATTCCAGGTGAGGGTGACGGTCTCGCTCATCTGAGCGGTCATCGCCTCACGCACTGCCGCGATGGCCTCATCCTTGGTCATGCCTGAGACGTCTACTCCGGCAATCTCGGCACCGGGGAGGATGCGGCCCTCGTAGCCCTTGGAGTAGTCGTAGGTGGCGTAGGAGATGGAGCCGATACCCAGCACAGCGAGTCCCGCGATGACCGCGAGGATTATGGCCAGTTTCTTGCCGGGCCGGGGGAAACGCTTCTTGGTGGCGGCCTCCAAGAGAGGGGTGTCGCCCATGTTGCTCCTCGCTGCTCAGATCGAACCCGAATGGACATGGTACTTAGTGGGTCTCGTTACACAAGACCTACCCCTGATAGACGCCGGCGACCCCCCTAAGGTTGCGGCCGCCTTGCCGATTGGCTCCGAGTGGTGAACCATCTGGGGATGGAGATCTACGAATCACTTACCGACCTTATGGGCCACACGCCCCTGCTCCGCATCCGGAAGATGGCGCCGGACATCACCTGCACGCTCACAGCCAAGATGGAGATGCTGAATCCAGGCGGGAGCGTCAAAGACCGGATCGGCATCCGGATGATCGAGGCCGCCGAGGCGGCCGGCCAGCTGAAGCCCGGGGGAACCATCGTCGAGCCAACTTCCGGCAATACCGGTGTGGGCCTGGCGATCGCGGCGGCGCTCAAGGGCTATCACTGCATCTTCACGATGCCCGACAAGATGTCTCAGGAGAAGATCTCGCTGCTCCGGGCTTACGGCGCCGACGTCGTGATCTGCCCGACCGCAGTGCCCCCGGAACACCCTGACTCCTACTACCGAGTCGCCGATCGCCTCGCGGCCGAAACGCCCGGTGCGTTCCAGCCCAACCAGTACTTCAACCAGGAAAACCCAAGGACCCACTACGAAACCACCGGGCCCGAGATCTGGGAGCAGACCGACGGCAAGATCACGCACTTCGTCGCCGGCGTTGGCACCGGAGGAACCATCACCGGTGTCGCTCGCTATCTGAAGGAACAGAACCCGGACATCGTCGTGGTCGGAGCCGATCCCGAGGGCTCTCTCTACACCGGCAAGGAAGCGAAGCCCTATCTCACCGAGGGGATCGGCGAGGACTTCTACCCGGAGACGTTCGATCCGAAGGTCGTCGACCGATGGTTCACGGTCTCGGACAAGGATGCATTCCTCACCGCCCGGAAGATGACGCGCACCGAAGGCGTACTGGTCGGTGGATCGTGCGGGACCGCGATGTGGGCGGCGATCGAGCTCGCCAAGGAGCTCGGGCCCGATGATCTCGTTGTCGTGATCCTTCCGGACTCCGGCAAGAGCTATCTGTCCAAGCTCTACAACGAAGCGTGGATGGCGGAGTACGGATTCATCGACCGACCAACCTCCAAGGCGAAGATCGCTCAGGTCCTCGGCGAGAAGCGCAGGGTGGAAGCCGGCATCCCCGACATCGTCGCGGTACCCAAGACCGAGAAGGTCGGGCGCGCGATCGACATGCTCCAGGAGTTCGGCATCTCCCAGCTACTCGTCGGCGAGAGTTCCACCGTCGACGACCTCTCCCAGATCATCGGCCAGGTCAACGAGCGCGATCTGCTCGACCAGGTTTTCAAGGATCCATCCGCGATCGACGCCGACGTTGCAACGCTCATGGGCGACCCGCTTCCGGTGGTCCAATCTGTCGCCGGTATCGATGAACTGTTCGCGGCGCTATCCAAGGGGGCCGAGGCCCTCGTCGTCGCCGACGGCAACCACCCCACCGGGGTCCTCACCCGAGCCGACCTCCTCGAGTTCCTGGCTCACCAGCAGCGGAGCTAGAGGTACACCTGCTTCCAGGCGGTCCACCAGTCGTCGGCTTTCGAGACGATGGTGCGGTCGTCCACGAACTCGATGCCCGAGCGATTGCGGTACGGCTCCGCGTGGTCGGAGTCGTGCAACTCCACTTTGATATCCGCCGGGGCGCCGGGAAGATAAGGAGCGACCGCAGTGAGGTCACCGAGGGCCGCCTTCGCTCCCTTCTCGATCGCCTCTCTTGCGGTCACGGGGGTCATGTGTCGAGCGGAGTAGCGTCCAAAGCCCTTCTTGACCTCAACGGTGGTCACCCCGTCGCCCAGTAGGGCCTTGGCCTCGCGGCAGGTCGCCGCGTCACCGGTGACCATGAGGACGGGAACCCCCCAGGCCCCGCACAGGGCGGCGTTGATACCGGTCTCGCCGACCTCGGTCCCGTTGAAGCGCAGTGAACGCCACTGCGTCCCCGATACCGTGTGACTCAAGACACCGTCGCCGGTCCCGGCCATCGCGTGCATCGCAACGAAAAGGGCCGCATCGCAGCCGTCCTCAAGGAAACCGGTGTACTCGGTCCACTCGTTCTGGACGACGAACTCGCAGCGTGGGTCGAGTTTCTCGGGGATCAGCGAGTTGAACGTCCAATCCTTGCCGGCACCATGACAATCCATCACGACGATCTCGGTGGCCCCGGCGCTCGCGGCACCTCTAACCGCGGCGTTGATCTCCTCGGTATACAGCTTCCTGCCCTCCTCGTAGAGGGACTGGCCCCCGGTGACCTGAGCCCACTTGGAGATGCCGGCGACGCCCTCCATGTCGCTGATGATGAAGACCCGCATCACTTCCCTCCGAGCGCGCGCTCGAGATCGGCGATCAGATCGTCCGGGTGTTCGATCCCCACCGAGAGCCTGACCAGCGCGGGAGAAACTTCGATGCCGGAACCGGCGAGGCTCGCATGGGTCATGCGTCCGGGATGTTCGATGAGTGATTCAACACCGCCGAGCGACTCCGCCAGGAAGAACAACTCGGTTGCCTCACAGATCGCAAGAGCACGCTCCTCCGACGCGGCCTCGAACGAGACCATCCCCCCGAACAGGGGCTCACCCTGCGCCGCCATCTGCTTCCGCGCGAGGTCATGACCTGCAAAGTTCTTGAGCCCCGGATAGTGCACTGCGACGACGTCATCACGCTCGGCTAGCCACGACGCGACGCGCGCGGCGCCAGCCGTATGCGCCCGCATCCGGATGCCGAGGGTCTTGAGGCCTCGAAGCAAGAGCCATGAGTCGAATGGACCGGGGATCGCGCCGATCGAATTCTGCAGGAACCTCAGTCGCTCGGCCAGTGCACCGTCGTTGGTCGCGAGGCTGCCGGCGACGAGATCGGAATGGCCTCCGAGGTACTTGGTTCCCGAGTACGTAACCACGTCGGCTCCGAAGTCGAGCGGCCGCTGCAGATACATCGTGGCGAAGGTGTTGTCGACCGCCAGCTGCCCGCCCGCAGCGTGCGCGATCTCTGCCAGTCCTTCGAGGTCGAGGATCTTCAGCATCGGGTTACCCGGCGTCTCCACCAGCATGAGATCGACACCATCTGCGGCGGCGGCGTTCACCGCGTCGAGGTCCGTCATATCGACTGTCGCGAACGAGATACCGAAGTCGGTGAGGACCTTGGAGAACAACCGATAGGTGCCGCCGTAGACGTCGGTGGCGAGGAGAACTCTCGCTCCCGACTTCAGGGTCATCGCCAACGTCGAGATCGCCGCCATGCCCGAACCGAAGGCGCACGCGTGCTCGGCCCCTTCAAGCGCGGCAAGACAAGTCTCGAGCGCATGACGGGTCGGATTGTCGGTCCGCGAGTACTCGTAGCCCTTGTGGACCCCAACCCCCTCCTGGGCATAGGTGGACGTTTGGAAGATCGGAACCACGGCCGAGCCCGTGGTGGGCTCGGGGTCCTGGCCGGCATGGATCGCGGCCGTCTCGAAACGCATACGATGGGTCATCGAACTCCTCACGGTTCGGGTCGGGGGCCTGGAGCGGTTCGACCAACTACGCAAAGTTACAAGGACCGAGGAGGATGCATGCCGAACCAGGGCCCGACAGGCGACGGATTCATCGTCGTGGTCGGTCAGTGGCGCGAGGGACAGGGGCACGCTCCCACCCCGTACGCCGTGGCCATCAGGGGGGCCGGTGGCACCCCGGTGATCTTCTCGGTGTTCGACCTTCCCGATAAGCAGATCCCCGAAGGGGTCGAGTTCCACGAACTCCTCGAGCCTGACGACGCCTCCGTCCTCGATGGAGCCAGCGGCCTGCTTCTTCCGGGCGGAGGCGACATCGACCCCGCCCGCTACGGACAGGCCCGTCACGAGCAGACCGATCACATCAACGAGCGACGCGATGCGTTCGAGAGGACGTTGCTCGGCAGAGCGCTCGAGGCGGACATGCCGGTGCTCGCGATCTGCCACGGGATGCAGCTGCTCAACGTCGAACTCGGCGGGACGCTCGATCAGCACCTCATGGACATCCCCACGAGGATCGATCACGACCGCGGTTACCCGACGCCCGATCCGATCCACGGCATGCGCGTCAAGGAACGCAGCCTCCTCGCCGCCGCCCTGGGGGTTCCGAAGCTCGAGGTCAACTCCCATCACCATCAGGGACTGGGACGCGTCGCGGAACCACTCGAAGAGGTGGCATGGGCCGACGACGGCGTCCTCGAAGGAGTCGTGTCGACCGCGCACTCATGGGTTGTGGGCGTTCAGTGGCATCCAGAAGTCATGACCGGCGACGACAATCAGCTGAACCTCTTCCGTGCATTCGTCGAAGCGACGCGAGCCTTTCAGGAAAGGGAGGCTAGGGAAGCATCTTGATGGGTTGCCCCATCAAGGCTGTGATATCGGCTGCTCCCTCGCTGTAGGAGAACCTCTCCGCAACGACAACTTGATCCGAGCTCACGATCACGCCCATCATCTCGCCGCGGGTCCACTCCCCTATCGCCACCTTGATCCGCGACCCGGCCGTTATCTCGAGACCCTGAAGTTCGACCGGCGCCAGCGGTGTGCCCTCCTCAGACAGGATCGTGAGGTCGACGGTGACATCTTCGGCGCCCGGTGCCATCACGACCACCGCGTCACCACTAGGTGCTCTGGCAGCCGGACCGAGGAACCACGCCTGCGACGTCTCGGTCGCCCCCAGTTCCGACGAGCGACCGCTGAGGTCCTCGGTATCGAGCGTCACGGTTCGCTCGGCGATCACCGGTTGCCCGTTGAGAGACGTCACGATGGCACTGACCGATATCAACTCACTCTTCTTCTTGCCGGCGAAGTCGCCGATCGAGATGACTCTCTGGGTCCGGGGCGGGACCACGAACTCGACCAGGTCAGGTGGGGTCAGGGTCTCATCGGGCGTGGCAAGGATCACGCTCACCACCGCTTCCTGTTCGCCGGGATTGAGCAACGAGATCGTCTCCTCGGCCCCCTCCCCCGCGGCACCGTCCGGGAAGTACCACTGCATCTCGGGGGCCGGAGCTCCAAGGTCGAACTCGATCCCCTTCGTAACGTCCTTCCCGAACGCCGTCGTCTCGCGCCACGCCACCACGCGTCCGCGCCGGGTCTCGATCTCGACCGCGATCGTGTCCTTGACCTGGACGACATCGCTGAAGAGGATCGTGCGCCACTCCTTGGCCGGCACCGCCAGGTCTCGCAAGGCGGTCATGGCGCGATCACCCCGTGGAGTGATCGCACCCAGACTGACCACAGCCTCATCGGGGAACGGGTTGTAGATGAGGATCTTCTCGGTGACATCGATCGATGAAGAGCCCGCCGCGAAGTACCAGCGTTCCGATGCTTCGCTGGCGCACTGCGCCGCACCGGCGCCGGAAGGATCCTCTCGGGCGCTGATCCCGCTGGCTACCACTGTCGATCCGAAGCCGACGATATCTAGAGCGTCGCTACTCTCGGAATGGAAGCTCAGGATCTGATCGGCTGCCAGGTCGGCCGGGTCGTCTTCAGCCGAACTTGTGCTCACGACCGTGTCCTCGCCGGTACCCGACGCGACTGTGAAGTATGTGTTGGCTTTGGCCTTCCCACTTGCGGGCGGACAGAAGACGGCACGCGATTCGAAGCGCTCTCCCTCGGCCAACCCTGAGGACTGTTGCGAAACGTCAGAGCTCAGGAGATCGAACGCGACGCCCCCGAGAAGGATGACCACGACGAACACGAGAAACACGAGCTCTCTGCGTCCGGTCATGCGATCGTCCCCTTGATCTTGCGGCGCTTACGAGAAACGGCTGCTCCAACAGTGGCGATCCACGCAAGGATCGTGATCAACAGCACGAGTAGGGCGAAGATCGAGCGCGGGTAGGTGACCTCGACCACCTGGATCTCGGCCGGCCCCTCCTCGAGGGCGAAAGCGTTACCCCAGCCACCCGGCACGCGATCGAGAGCGAGGTTGTCCGCGGTCGCCCTCCATCCACCATCTTCGGAGGTCGCGAGGAACACCACCCCGGCACCGCCGACCCTGCCCCTGTAGCCGTCCGGGCCTGATGCCGAGAGCGCGGTCTTCTGGATCTCGGCTCCTGCACTCAGCTTCGGATCACTCTCCTCGAGAGCCCTGACGTATACGGGAAGCTCGCTGTAGACGCCGGCTCGCGGAAGTTCAACCTGGTTCCTGAGCACGAAATAGTCATCTTCGGTTCGGATCAGCGCGAGGTCGCGCTGAGCCAACCAGCCGTCTGCTCTGGGCCCATCCTCGATGATCACGAAGTGGACATTGAAAGCACCGAGTAGCTCGCCTCCGCGATCGGTGGTCCCTTCCTCGATAGAGGCGATGACGACATCGAGCGTTCCATCGGCGTCACTTTGAGGCGTGAAGAGATCCTGCAGCTGCGGTTCGCGCGCTCCGGTGAGGAAACTGTCGCCACCGGGACGCGCACCTGTCGGCTCTCGGGAGGACCAACCCGATCCGATCCACAAGGCGCGGAAGGCTCCGGTTTGCTGCGCCTCAGCATCCAGCAGGGAAGAGACCTGAGCGACGACCTCGGGACCCACGCCCCCGGCCGTCTCGCCCGCGTTCCACTCCCCATGCCACAGCGCGGGACCGATCCCAGCAGCGATGAGGAAACCGCTGAGGGCAAGAGCACCAACGCTGACTGCATGCCTCCAGCTGAGTTCCCTTCGGGAGAGATCCAGTCGGAACGCCCCGACCGCGATCCCGGCGAGCCCCGCGAAGGCAAGTGACGCAAGCACTCCGACTTCGGTGGGAGACGGAACCAAGGGACGAAGGACTCCCGCCGAGATGAGGTCAACGATCCAACCCATCGCAACCACCACGGTCCACAGCGCGAGCGCCATCCTGCGCCGCGCGCCATCGGCCACAGCCACCGCGATGATGCCGAGCAGCGGCATCGCCAGTCCGAAGAGCGCGGGCCCGTCTGGAGTCTGACCGAGGAGAGTGCTTGCCATCCCGTCGCCGCGGAAGTTGTTCGCATAGCCGCGCCAGGTTTCCCCGGCGAACAACGCATTGAGTGCCCCACCGTCGCTGAACCAAGAGGCGCTCCACGGCAGCAACAGCGCCCACGCGATCAAGAGGCCGAGAAGGCATTGGAACAGGGGACGGAATGTCTCGCCCTTGTGATCGAGAATGAGTTTCGGGATGAACAGCATGATGGCCGCGATCGCGTATAGGAGTAGCGATCCCGGAACGAAGGCGGCCGACACCGCTCCGCCGAGTGCGATCCGTGCGATCGACTGATTACGACGCCACTCCGGCGGCCGCGCCCATCCGATCAACCTGATCATCGCGGCGAGAACGAACGGGGCCGCTGCGGCGAAGAACATCGCACCAAGCCGGCCCTCCCTGAGACCCGCGTAACCCACCGCACCGAACCCGTAACTAGCGGCCGAGACCCACCGTGCGGGCGGATCGACCAGTTCGTAGACGAGTCGGTAAGCACCCCAGGCGGCTACGGCACCGAGGCCAAGCACCATCACCTTCTGCGCGGTGGCGGCGGCTCCGAGCGTGAGCATCGGGATGAAACCGAGGATCGCGAAGGCGGGCGGATTGGGGCCGGGCCCCCCGAGTCCGGCGTGGTTCCACGGAGCGATGTACGCCTTCCACATCCCAATGCCCCCATCGGGGAACGGCAGCAGCTCGCCGACCGAAGCCTGCTCCGCCCACAGGATGTGCCTAAATCCGATCAGGAATCCCAACAGCGCTAGCACCGTCAGCGCGATCGGCCACCCCTTCATCCGTTGCCCGAACGCCCGCGCTTCATGTCCGCGTTGAGACAGCACTTCCGCGCGCCGACCCCATGCTTCCTCGATCCGATGGGTCTGGTTGCCGAGGTAAGAACGGATCCGGGTGGACAGGCGCACCGTGTAGCGGCTGATCGTCGAGTCGGGAACCCGTCGCGTGTGCTGGACGCGACGACGCTCGGCCAGTGTTTGCGGAAGACGCGCTGCGTTCCAACCCAGAGCCTTGATCAGGTTCCAGATCTCTCGAGGTTGCCGGATGATGATGAAACCGATCATCTCGGCGATCGAGAGCAGAACGAATAGCGGAATGAGTGTCAGGAGACGGATCGCTGAGGCATTCTTGGTCACCGCTCGCAATCGGTTCCGCCGGATGAAGTATCGAGTGGGCACGTACGGCGAAGTGCGCTTCCCTGTGGCCAGAGCGATGGCATGCCGGGCCTTCGCTTCAGGTTCGAAGCGAACCGAGTGGCCCGCGATCCGGGCACGCCAGCAGAGATCGAGATCCTCGGAGAACGCGCGCATGCGTGCGTCCCACCCGCGCAGCTGGCGGAACACCCCGTGCTTTACGAGCATGCAGGTCGAGGTCACGAAGAAGACTTCCGACGCACGGTCGTGCTGACCGAGGTCGATCTCGCCTTCCTCCAGTCCTTTGTACGGATAGCCGAAGCGGTCGGCGGCCATCCCTACCTCTTCGAGGATGTCCTCGTCGTCCCAGTTCATGATCTTCGGGCCGACGATCGCGGTCTCAGGATCGGCCATGATGCGCGCGACCATCTTCTCGACGGAGATCGGAGTCAGCGCGGCATCGTCGTGGATGAACAAGAGAAGGTCCGCATCCGTTCGCACGCGCGATAGAGCCCAGTTGATCGCACCGCCGAATCCGAGAGGACGAGGCGTCCTCAGATAACCCCAACGACGCTTCCTCAGGTGGCGCTTGACCACACGCTTCAACGACGGTGTGCCCCGGTGATCTCCGGAGGCGTCGTCGACTACGAGCACGTCAAGGGTCGAGTAGGTCTGGGTCGCCAGCGAGACGAGGCACTCAGTCAGCCACTCGCGCCCGGCATGCGTAACAACGACCGCGAGGACACTCGGCTCTCCAGTAGCCGGCAGAGGGCGCGTCTGTGTCGATTGGGGCGTACTTGCCATCAAAGTCTCTTCCGTCACACCGGAACGGCGTCGTAGAGGGTAGCCAAGCCGTCGAGTCGATCCATCGGCAGCAGTGTAGTGCGCATCTAGTAGCCTCCCTGCGGTGACCATCACCGCACTTGCTGGGGGTGTGGGCGGAGCCAAATGCCTCGTTGGGCTCCAGCGCATCCTCGGCAAAGAACTCACCGCGATAGTCAACACCGGGGACGACGCTGAGTTCTATGGCGTGCATGTCTCCCCCGATGTCGACATCGTGTCGTACTGGCTGGCCGGGATCGCAGACGTGGAGCGGGGGTGGGGCATCAAGGACGACACCTTCCGCCTCGTTGAAGGACTGCGGCGGTTGGGTGAAGAGGCGTGGTTCTCCCTCGGCGACCGCGACTTCGCCACGTGCGTCCTCCGCACCGGACGGATGGCGGGAGGAGCAACGCTGTCCGCGGTCACCGATGAGATCCGCCGCCGCCTTGGGATCGAGACGCACATCATCCCGATGTCGGACGACCCAGTGCGCACGAGGGTCACCACCAGCGACGGGCGCAGCCTCGAATTCCAGGAGTACTTCGTGAAAGAACGCTCGGAACCATCCGTCGAGCAGATCCTGTTCGACGGCATCTCCGAAGCGAAGCCGGCCCCGGGAGTGATCGAATCTCTGACAACAGCCGACCGGATCATCGTCTGTCCGAGCAACCCGTTGCTGTCGATCGAACCGATCCTCGCGTTGCCGGGAGTGAAGAACGCGCTGAGGGAGCACCCCGATGTTGTGGCGGTGACGCCGATCGTTGGGGGTCAGGCGATCAAGGGTCCGCTCGCGCGGATGCTTGCCGATCTCGATATGGAGGTGTCGCCGGTCGCGGTCGCGTCGCTCTACGCCGGAATCTGCGAGACCTTCGTGGTGGACGTGATCGACGCCGAACTCGTCGAAGACATCAAAGAGTTCATCCCCAACGTCATCGTCGCCCCGACCATCATCCCCAACGCAGATGACTCCGTGACGCTCGCCCGAGTACTGCTTGCATGAACGAGATCACGATCTTCCCGGTCACCGGGATCCCAGAGGTAGCCGCGGGCGACGATCTAGCCGCCTTGATCGCGGCGACCGGAACCGCCCTGCACGATGGTGATGTGGTCGTCGTGGCGCAGAAGATCATGTCCAAGGCCGAGGACCGCATCGTTCCTGGAGGTGACCGCCGCTCCGCAGCCCGCGATGAGTCGGTCCGGATACTCCGGCAGTCGGGCGACATGATCATCTCCGAAACGCGTCATGGATTTGTCTGCGCCAACGCCGGGGTCGATGCCTCCAACGTCGAAGGTGACCACGTGCTCCTGCTGCCCCTCGACCCGGATCTCTCGGCTAGACGACTTCGAGCTGCGCTCAAGCATCTCACCGGCGCCGACGTTGCGGTCGTGGTCGCCGACACCTTCGGACGGGCATGGCGCATCGGGCAAACCAATGTGGCCATAGGCGTGGCGGGGATGAACGCCTTCACCGACTACCGCGGAACACGAGACACCCAGGGACGGGACCTCACGGCTACCCAGATCTGCACCGCCGATGAACTCGCCGGCGCGGCCGAGATGGTCATGGGCAAAGCCAATGGGATCCCCGTCGCCGTGATCCGAGGAGCATCACTCACCTCCGGCCGTGGCTCCGCCCGGGACATCGTCCGACCGGCTGGAGACGACCTCTTCAGGTAGTCCGCATCGGCTGATAGCCTCTCTCGACCATGAGCAAGAAACTCGAAGAAAAGCAGAGGCGCCGCCAGATAGAGGAAGAGCGCGAGACCGCTCGTCGCCGCGCCGCGCGCAAGCGCAACTTCTTGACTTGGGGCGTCGTCGTGGTGGTCGTCGCTCTGGTTGTGGTCCTGATCGGTATGGAGAAGCAGAAGGATGCAGGTCCGGTAGGCGTCGAAGACGCCGCCGCCGGCTGCAATACCATCGAGACGCCCGAGGACGCTGGCGCCACCCATGTCGATGACGGCACGGCCGTTGCCTACGAGACCAGTCCCCCGACCTCCGGAAACCACTGGGTCGAACCCGCGCCGTCGGGCTTCAATGCACCGTCATCCCTCGGCGAGATGCCCACCGAGCGGATCGTCCATAACCTGGAGCACGGCCAGATAGTCATCTGGTATTCGCCCGATGCGCCGTCGAACGTCATCGACGATATCGAGGGGTATTTCGACAACACCGACGGAGTGGTCGCGTTGCTGGTCGAACCGTACGAAGGGATCGAGACGCCCTACAACTTCACGATCACTGCATGGGGAGCGACGCAATCCTGCAAGGAAGTCTCCGAGGACGTCCTCGACGCGTTCCGCGAGAGGTTCCAGGGCAAGGGCCCGGAGAACGTCGGGATCCCGACCTTCACCGCTGAGGCCGGCTAGACCCTCGAGCGGAACCAGGCGACGGTCTGGGCCAGTCCTTCATCGAGGCCGACACGTGGCTTCCATCCGAGCACCTCGGCCGCCTTCTTGTTGGACACCCGCGTGCGATACAGCTCGCCGGGACGGGCGGGCGCGTATTCGGGCTCGTACGTGGCACCGGATAGCTCCATCAGCTTCGCGTGGAGATCGGTAACGGAGATCTCGGAATCGCTCGAGATGTTCACGAGTTCTCCGCTTCCCTTGGTTCGGGCGGCCATGAAAGCCGAGACGACGTCATCGACGAAGACGAAATCTCGTGACTGCTTCCCGTCGCCGTAGATGACCGTCGGCTTCCCCTCGAGCATCCGCCTCGAGAAGATCGCCACCACCTGTCCCTCGAGGCCCACTTCCGATGCCGGCTCTTGCCGCGGCCCGTAAACGTTCGCCAGCGCCAGCGCGGTGTAGTCGAGATCCTTGACGATCTTGAAGTAGCGCAGGTAGTCGAGCACGACCTTCTTGGATACGCCGTACGGAGATTCCGGGGCGGACTCCGGCAGATAGACCTGGTCCTCGGTGACCGGAAGACGAGATTCATCGGGCTCGCCGTAGATGCACCCTCCGGACGAGGTGAATACGACCTTCTTGGTTCCCGCCTCGGTGGCGGCGTGCAAGAGGTTCAGCGAGCCGATCACGTTCACCATGGCGTCGTGGATAGGGTCGGCGACCGACGCCCGCACATCGACCTGCGCGGCGAGATGCATGATCACCTCGGGCTCGTTCCTGCGCACCAGCTCCGCAACCGCGGACGAAGTGACGTCGACCCGGTGGAAGGAGAACTTCCCTAGTTCGGAGGCGCGCGCGCCGGCAAGATTGGCCAGGGACCCGGACGACAGGTCATCGACCCCGATGACTTCCTCGCCCTCGGTCAACAGACGATCAACGAGATGAGATCCGATGAACCCGGCCGCTCCGGTTACGAGTACGCGCACTAGTCCTCCTGGTGTTTTGTTTTGTCTTCTAACGCCACTCCGGTAAGAGTCGCACCATTTCCCACCGTTGACCCTTCGCCCAGAACGCAACGACGGATCACGGCGCCATTCTCGACCACCGCACCGGGTAAGAGGACGGATTCTTCGACCACCGCCGCGGCCTCCACGACGACGCCGTCGCCGGCGCAGACCGACGTGAGCTTGGCCCCCGTTCCGAGACGAACGTCGGCGCCCAGCAGCGATCCGTCGACGAGCTCCGCCCTTCCCTCGTCGGGATACTTACCCGACAGGGCGTCAAGGTTGGCCTGAACGTACTTCTCGGGGGTTCCGATATCCATCCAGTAGTCGCCGGCGGCCAGCGCGAAAAGGTTCGCTCCCTCCCCCACGAGGCCGGGGAACAGTTGGTGCTCGGCGGACCAGACCTCGCCGGCAGGGATGCGGTCGAGGATCGAAGGCTCGAGGACGTATATCCCCGCGTTGATCAGGTTCGTGGGGGCCTCTTCGCGCGGTGGCTTCTCGATGAACCCAAGGACGCGCCCGGTGTCATCGGTGGGTACGACCCCATAGATCGACGGATCATCGACGGGGGTGAGGACGATCGTCGCCTCCGCCCCCCTGCTCCGATGGAAGTCGAGTACCTCATCCAGATCGACGTCCATGAGCACATCGCCGTTGAACACGAAGAAGGTGCCGTCCGATGCGAACGCCTCGGCGTTCTTGATCGCGCCGGCGGTTCCGAGCGGCTCTTTTTCGTGCGTGACGTGCACGATGAGGCCCCTATCTTTGGCGCGCTCCACGGTCGCGTCGAATGCCTCGGCAAGATACGACGTGAGCAACACGATCTCATCGACGCCGTAGCGCTGAAGAAGATCGAAGACGTGCTCGATGTGGGGGCGATTGGCGATCGGCAAGAGGTGCTTCGGACGCGTATTGGTGAGCGGCCTCAGTCGGGTCCCGAAGCCGCCCGCAAGGATGAGTGCCTTCATCCGCCCCTCACGCTGCGAGCCGAAAGACCGATGATCACGAGCCCGGCGGCGACCACGAGCACGCCCAGCCACCGGAGGCCCGGGACGTGCTCCCCCAGCACATAGCGGGACAGCAGCACGACCGCGACATAGGAAAGGCCGACGAACGGATACGCGAGAGAGAGTGGGACGCGCGATAGAACGACGAGCCAGAACATCCCCGAAACACCGAAGAGGAACATGCCGAACCAGAGTCGAGGTTCACGCACCGCGCGCCCAAGATAGTCACCGAATGCGGCCACCTCCGCCGAGCCGATCCTGCCCACTCGGTCCATGGCTGCTTTCAGGATGACCTGCCCGGCAACCGCAAATCCGACGCTGACCACGAGGAACGCCATGGAGATGAGACTGCTGGTCTTGGATACTCCCGGGGCGGCAGAAAAGCCATCCGGCAACGGTGTCTCGAGCGCCATCAGCCGGTCGTTTTGATCTTGATCTTGAAAAGGGTGTCCTTCAGACCCAACGCGTTTCGCACGTCCCAGCCGCTCTCGCGTCGCGTTGCATCCACCCCGACGATCTTCACGCCACCTTTGGTCTGGGACTTCACGACCGTGACTCGTCCCGAAACACCCAGTGGCGACTTGATGACGAAGCGCGTGACCTTGCCGGTGTTGAACGCGGCGTTGAGCTTGGCCGAGAACTCGCTCCAAGTCATCGTGACCTTCCACGAATGGTTGGGGTTGGCGGCGACCGCATCGGGCGCGTCGTTCACACCGCGTAGATATGGGTAGGGCGAGCCTCCCCAGACGTTCTCGTTGTTTTCGGTGTAGCCACCGGAAGACGAGGAGTAGAGCGCCGAGAT
The DNA here is from genome assembly GCA_963826105.1 of uncultured Actinomycetes bacterium. Taxonomy (GTDB): domain Bacteria; phylum Actinomycetota; class CADDZG01; order CADDZG01; family WHSQ01; genus WHTI01. The sequence goes on from CAWGWA010000003.1 coordinate 124,722, forward strand.
CGGGTTGCCCTCATAGAGGATGACCACCCCGTCGGTGACCTGGACGGCCTTCTTCCAGTCGGCCCAGTACTGTCCCGACCCGGTTCGTTTCGAGTCTCCGATGTAAGCCTGGTCGAGGGTCGAATCAACGACCGCACACAGACACGGAACCCGGTGCTGTCCGGAATCGACGATGCGTTTGAAGGCGAAAGTACGACCTGCGATCGCCTGAGCTTCAAGCGCTCCCGCCGGCCACGACGCCGGCACTTCTCCGAGTCCAAAGAGGTACTTCTGCATCGGAAGGACGATGACCGTCTGGAGACAGAAGTTGCCGCCGCAGGTCGAGGTTGAGAAGGGCCATACCTCGACGCGTCCGTAGGCGTAGTTGATGGACTTCTCTTTGATCCTGACCAGCGACCCGTACTCCTCGTATTGCACGACCAGGGGATGATCGGTATCTCCGAAGAGCGATACGCCGTTCTTCCTCACTCTGTTTCCGTTCTTGAAGAGCTTGACGCCCCCGGCGTTGCTGAGGTCGGCACGCCAATCGACCGAGGCTCCACCCTGCGCGATCTGTTCGGCGCTGCCCTTCACCTTGAAGACGAGTTTCCCTCCGCCGTCCTTGAACGCCGACGACGAGAAACCCACTGACTTTCTTCCTTGGAGAAGCCCGACGCGGATCTTCGACGGCATCGTCCGCTTCTTGACTGTCGTGTGCTTGTAGTAGGTCTTCACGATCTGGGTGCCGCTCTTCCCATTCAGAGCGCGCCCGTAGGCCCCGTATTGGGACATCCCGATGCCGTGTCCCCAACCGCCGCCGGTGATGACGACCTTCCGGCCCGCCTGCGCGGTGGGAACGAACGCCACGGAGATGGCCGCTACGGCCACGACCAGAGCGAGAACTCGTCGATGCATACGTACATGATGACCCGGATGGGGAGAAAGGAAGGACTTAGGAGCTTTCACGCGATCGCCGCCTTGTATGCCTCGACCGTGGCGCGAGCGGTCGCCGTCCACGTGTAGCGAGCCGCTTGCGCCCTGCCCTTGAGTTCGAGATCACGCCGCACCGAGCCATCGGTTGCCACCCTGAGCAGGCCCTCGGCGAGGTCATCGACCTCGAGAGGGTCCACCAGATGAGCCGCGTCACCGAGGACCTCGGATGCCGTCCCGTAGCGCCCCACGACGGTCGCCGTACCCGTCGCCATCGCCTCGAGAGGCGGGAGCCCGAACCCTTCGTACAGGGATGGATAGCAGAAGACCTCGGCGGCGGCCAGCAGGCCGGGCAGGGTCTCGTCGCCCACCCACCCCAGCAACATCACGCCCTCGGTTTCGGGTAGATCATCGCCCCAGCCTCGGGGGCCGGCGATCACGAGCCTCCAGCCGTCGAGCTCGGACCGGATCCTCTCCCAGGCACCAAGGAGCCGCCTGAGGTTCTTGCGAGGTTCGATCGTGCCAACGGCCAGGATGAAGGGGCCGGGGATGCCCATGCGCCCGAGTGCCATGTCCGATAGAGGCGCGGCCCCGAAGAACTCGGGCGAGACACCTTCATGCGTCACATGGATCCGATCGGCGGTCAGGGAGTAACGATCGGCAACCTCATCCTTGATCGCCTGCGTGGGAACCACCACGGCAGCGGCGCGCTCGATCGACCAGGGAACCAGCTCTCTCAGCCGGTCTCCTCCGGGGAAGGTGTCATCTCGATAGAAAGATAGGTCGTGCACGGTGACCACTCCTGCGAGTCCACCAAGGGCGGGAAGGACGAAGTTCGTCCCATGGACTATCTCGGCCCCCGGGACCAGTCGATTGATGGCGGGTCGGCCGAGGCGCCTCCAGGCGGCTTGCACCGCCCGGGCGGGAATCTTCCACCGAGCGACCTCAAGCCCGGCCGGGGCATTGCCCCGCAGGGCCACTGCATAGGGCAGGACTTCGATCCCGGCTGCGGGGAGTTCGCGGATCAATTCGGTCGCGTAGCGTCCGATCCCGGTGGGCGGGTCGAACAACGGCCCGGCATCGATGGCGACTTTCAGAAGGTTGCCGCCTCGGCTTCTTTCCGGTGTGCCCGGTACCAGTCGATCGTGGTCACCAAGCCCTCTTCGAGCGGGACCTTCGCCTCGAACCCGAACAGCTCTTTGGCCCGGGAGGCATCTACGCGCCGGCGCGGTTGCCCATCGGGCTTTGTCGTGTCCCATCGAAGGTCGCCCGTGAAGCCGGACAACCGGGCGATCATCTCCGCAAGGTCCTTGATCGGAACCTCGTGATTCGAGCCGAGGTTCACCGGCTCCGCTCCGTCGTAGCCCTCGGTCGCCAGAACAATCCCCTCGGCGCAGTCCTCGACATAGAGGAACTCGCGCGTCGCGGTCCCGGTCCCCCACACGTCGATGTGGTCGTCGCCTGCGTCGACCGCATCTACGCATTTCTTGATCAGAGCGGGGATCACGTGAGAGACCCCGGGATTGAACTTGTCGCCGGGACCGTAAAGGTTGGTCGGTAGGAGGTAGATCGTGTTCTGCCCGTACTGCTCACGGTTGGCTTGCGCGTGGACGAGCAACGCCTTCTTGGCAACTCCATAGGGAGCGTTCGTCTCTTCGGGATAACCGTCCCACAGGGCGTCCTCGGAGAACGGGACCGGCGTGAACTTTGGGTAGGCGCAGATCGTTCCCAGCAAAACCGTTTTGGCGACACCTGCAGCGCGCGCCTCCTCGATCACGTAAGTGCCCATGAGCAGATTGACGAGATACAGCTCCGCCGGGTGCTCGCGGTTTGCCCCGATCCCTCCGACGCGCGCCGCTAGGTGGATAACGAGGTCGGGCTCGGCCTCGGCGAACAGCTTACGGACGTGCTCCAAGTCGGTGAGGTCGTAGTCGGCACTTCGCGGGATGAAGATGTCCTTGCACCCGCGCTCGGTCAACTTGCGGGTTACGACGCTACCGAGGAACCCCGAGCCCCCCGTTACCAGGACGCGCTTCGAAGAGAGATCCATCAGTCCATCCTATTTCGCCCCCGACAACCGCCGGGGTTCTAGCTTTCTGCGACCGGCTCAGAGCTCGGTGGGGCCTCGGGAGGTGTGTCTCCCGCTACTGGTTCACCGATCACCGCCCGGTAGGCGGACCCCAACTGCCCCCGGACCGCGAACAGGATCGCCGTGGCCAATGGCCAGTAGGTGAACATCCGATCCTCGAACGCCACCAACTTGAACGCATGCGCCACCAGGGCGACGCCCAGTCCGAACACCAGGCCCCCGAAGAACCCGCGGACCGGCTTGCCCTTGATCCAAAGCCTCTTGTCGTTGGTCATCTCAATCCCCCTATGACGGCACTTCGACGATGCCCAGCAGAATGAAGATCAGCAGCAGAGCGATGATCAGGAATAGGTCGGCGCCGAAATTCGCTTTGAGGTCGGGACCGATCTCCTTGATCAGGTTCACGATGGCGCGACCGAGCGAGTTCTCCGCTTTCTTCGTGACTCTCGGATCGCTCTTGCCGAGGTTCTTTCCGCCCTTCGGCTTCCTTCCACTGGCGGCAAGGGCTCCGCCGCCGAGGGCCGCCGCACCGCCGAGGGCCGCTTCCGCCGCACTGGTGTCGCCGAGCTGCATGTAGGCACTGCCGGTGCAGCTCCAGCCGCTCCCGGTTCCCCTCCCGTTGACCTTGTAGATCCCAGAACCCAACGTAAAGATGATGCTCGGGACCTTTACCGTGCCGCCCCACGACGTTCCCTTGCCCTTGTAGGGCCCGAACGACATATCGGGGAGCCAGAACGGGGTCTCGACCTTCACCCTGGTCGTGCTGCGGCCGCTGCTGGCGCCCGCGGGGGCGGTTCCGGCAACGACCACGCTGTCGCCATCGGCGACCTTGAGCGGATCGTCCTTGGTTAGTTGTGTCGGGCTCGCGCCGTTGACCGTGGCAGAGCACCCACCGCTGAGGGATTGCGCAAGCGCGCCCCCGGTTAAGAGGAAGCCGAGCACCGCACCCAAAACCGCGGCGCCGAGAACCTTTCGAACCCTGATCCCCACCACGAAGCCCCCTTCGCTTGACCTGGTCACACAATCGCGCAAGCCCCCGCCCCCCACAAGGGGTTTTGGGCTCCCGCCGACCCCAGAAGGGGCTCGCTCTGGGAGGATGACGGCGTGAAGTCTAGGGTTGCCTACACGATCGAGCAGTGCTGGCACGCGGTGCCCGGAGGGACCGCCGTGGCCGGCATCGAGATGGCGCGGGCGGTAACCGAGTCCGATCTCGCCGATCTCGTGGGGGTGGCGGCGAGACACCGACGGCCCCCGCCGGACCCGTTCGTGCCCCCGATCCCGGTTCGGCATCTGGCTCTCCCCCGTATCCCCCTCTACGAGGCGTGGTCACGACTCCGCCTCCCCAAGGTCGAGCGGGCCACAGGGCCGGTGGATGTCATCCACGCCACGACGATCGCGGTGCCTCCCCGAACCCGGCCGATGGCCCTGTCGATCCACGACCTCGCCTTCGTGAGATATCCGGAGCACTTCACCGCCCATGGTCTGAGGTTCTTCCGCCGCAATCTTCGACTGGCACTAGCCGACGCCGACCTCGTGCTCTGTTCCTCGAAGGCGGTTTGGGCGGATGCCGAGACCGCAGGGTTCTCGCCCGATCGTTTGCGGATGGTTCCGCTCGGTGTGCGTTCCGAGGTCGCCACGCCGGCGGCGGTCGATCGGGTCCGAGCGACCTACTGGCTCGAACGTCCCTACATCCTGTGGACCGGAACCGTTGAGCCCCGCAAGAACCTCCGCGGCCTCCTCGAGGCATTCCGTGCCCTCGATGCCAAGGCCGATCTCGTTCTGGTCGGCCCCAAGGGCTGGAACGAGGACCTCAGCGCATTGATCGAACCCCTTGGGGATCGCGTGAAGCCCCTCGGCTTCGTTCCGGCCGGCGACCTCGGCCCGCTCTACGCCGGAGCAACCGCGTTCGTGTTCCCGAGCTTCGCCGAGGGCTTCGGCTTCCCCGTCCTCGAGGCCATGACCCAGGGGACTCCCGTCGTAACCTCGCGGGGCACGTCGACCGAAGAGATAGGGGGCGACGCGGTGGTGCTGGTCGACCCCACCGATCCCGGCTCGATCGCGAAGGGGCTCGCTCAGGTGCTGGACAAGGGGTCGTTCGCCGCCGAACTGGGGGCCAGAGGCAAGGAGCGAGCGGCGCTCTTCTCATGGGATCGGACCGCATCGCTTCTGGGTGAGGTCTATCAAGAACTGGCGAGCAAGAGCTAAAGAGCGAGGAAGCATGGAGAAGGTTGGGATCAACATGTTGTGGATGGTTCCCGGGGTTGTGGGTGGCTCCGAGACCTACACGACGCGCCTTCTCCAGGGCCTGGCGGAGCGTCCCACCGAGTTCGACTACACGGTCTTCGCTCTGCCGCAGTTCGCCGAGGCCTACCCGGATCTGGCCAAGACTTTCAAGATCGCATTCGCGCCGGTCTCGGGTCAGTTCAAGTCGTTCCGCGTGGCCGGAGAGAACTCCTGGCTGGCGGCGCAGTGCCGGAAGCGAAAGATCGACCTCGTCCATCACGCCGGTGGCGTGGTCCCCATCGTGCGGACCGCACGGCCGGTCCTTACCATCCACGACCTCCAGTACCTCTACTACCCCGAGTACTTCTCGACCACGAAGCTCGCCTATCTAAAGCGCATGGTTCCTCGCTCGGCCGAGGCGGCCCGCCTCGTCCTCACCCCGAGTGAGTACTCGCGCCGGACCGTGATCGAACGACTGAACATCGACCCAAGCATCGTCATCGTCGTGCCGCATGGGATCTCACCGCGCGTGTCCTCCGAGGACACTTCGAGCGTCCGCAAGCGTTACGGGATCGAGGGGCGGTTCTTCCTCTATCCCGCGATCACCTACCCGCACAAGAACCATCTCGTTCTCATCGAAGCGTTCGCTCGCGTCGCGAAGATGTATCCCGACACGACCCTCGTGTTCACCGGAGCCAAGGGGTCGATGGAGGTGCGCCTCGCGGAGGAGATCAAGGAGCAAGGGATCGCCGACCGTGTGAAGCGACTCGGTTACATCCCGTCGACCGACCTCGATGCGCTCTACCGAGAGGCCGTGGCGATGACCTTCCCGTCTCGTTTCGAGGGCTTCGGCGCGCCGGTGCTCGAAGCGATGGCCCGGGAGTGCCCTGTGATCGCTGCGGATGCCACGGCCCTGCCGGAGGTCGTGGAAGAAGCGGGCTTGATGGTGTCCCCCGACAATCCCGAGCAGTGGTTCCAGGCGATGACAGAGCTGCTCGATGACGACAACCTGCGGTCGATCCTGGTTAAGAAAGGGATCGAGCGCGCGGGGGCGTTTACTTGGGATCAGGCAGCCAACATCCTCGAGAGCTCCTACCGGCATGCGTTGGAAACCACGCTGTGAAACTGGCGGTCGTCTGCCCCCACTTCGAGCCCGACCTGGCCCCCACCGGCGCGGTGATCACAAGGATCGTTCACGAACTCGCCGCCCGGGGACACACGATCGAGGTCCTTACGTCGCTCCCCTGGTACCGCGAACACAGCATCGAGCCCGGATACGAAGGGCGCTGGGTCCGTCGCGAAGACGTTCCCTGGGGACGCATCACCCGGATGAATCCCTTTCCCACTCAGGACAAGCGGAACATCGTCCGTCGCGCGGCAGCATTCGGCGGATTCAGTGCACTGGCCGCGGCCCAGGGGATGCGCGGGGACCCGGTCGACGGTGTTCTCGCCATGTCCCCGCCATTAACCCTCGGTCTGACCGGTTGGGCAGTCGCCAAGAAGCGCAAGGCTCCTCTCGTTTTCAACATTCAGGACGTCTTTCCGGATGTGGCAATCGAACTGGGCGCGTTGAAGGGCAAACGCGCGATCGCGGCCGCGTACCGACTCGAGCGCACCTGCTACGCCCGCTCCGACGCGATCACTGTTCTGTCGAACGACCTCAAGGACAACGTTGCGGCGAAGATCGACGATCCAGCGAAGATCCACGTCATACCGAACTTCGTGGATACGGATGCGATCCGACCCGGCGAGCGAGAGAACTCCTACCGGACCGAGTTTGGGCTCACGGGCAAGACCGTCGTCATGTACGCCGGAAACATCGGACTCTCGCAGTCCTTCGATCTGATCCTGGCCGCCGCCACCGCCCTCTCCTTTGAGGACGATCTCGTGTTCGTAATCAACGGAGGTGGCTCTGCACTCGACGAACTCAAAGAGAAGGCAGCCGGACTTACGAACGTGATCTTCACCCCGATGCAGCCGGTCGAACGCCTGAGCGAGGTATTGGCCGCCGGCGACATCCACCTCGTGCCATTGAAACGAGGTCTGGCACGATCGAGCGTTCCCTCCAAGACCTACTCGATCCTTGCCGCCGGTCGCCCGGTCGTCGCGAGCGTCGATGCTGGGAGCGAGGTCGCCCGGATCATCGAGAGCGCCGAAGCCGGGCTCGCGGTCCCCCCGGAAGATGCCGAGGCCTTCACCAAAGCGATCCGAACGCTGCTCGACGACCCGGCCCGAGCCGCATCGATGGGCGCCGGCGGGCGGGGGTTCGTCGAATCGTGGGCCTCCCCGGCCGCGGTGGCAGGCCGATACGAGGAATTGTTCAAGACCCTGAACCCGAGATCTGTCTAGTACCCGCCGCCCCGACGAGCGCTTTCAGCTCAGAAGCAGGTCGTCTCGACGACCTGCAGGACAGAGTGAAATAAATAGCTTCGCTAATTAGTTATGCTAAGTGCATGACAAAGACGACGGATGCCCCCATTGAGATAGATCTCGACACCGCCGCTCGCCTCCGGCTAGTGGTGATGCGACTTGCACGGAGACTCCGGCAGCAGGCCGAGCCGGACGCCAGCCCCTCCATGCTTTCGGCGCTGGCTGTCATCGAGCGAGGCCCTCTAACGATCGGTGAGTTGGCCGAGGCGGAACGGGTCCAGCCGCCGACGATGACGAGAGTGGTCGCCCGACTCGAGGAAGTCGGTCTGATCACCCGGGATGCGGATCCAAAGGACAAGCGCGTCGCGCGGGTGAGCCTGTCGAACAGTGGGAGGAAGCTCATCGCCCGGAACCGCTCGAAGAAGACCGCCTATCTGGCCAAACGGCTGAAGGCAACGGGAACCGAAGAGCGAGATCTGGCGGCTGCAGTCGCCCTGCTCGAATCAATCTTGAACGAGGACTGATGCATCGATGACCAAAACGATCCGACTGACTGCGCGACGGATGTTCCGCTCGCTCCGTATCCCCAACTACCGCCGCTACTTCATCGCGCAGACCATCTCGATGACCGGCACCTGGCTCCAGGCGGTCGCGCAGATCTGGTTGGTCCTGAGGATCACCGGAAGTCCGGTCGCGTTGGGGATCACGAGCGCGTTGCAGTTCGCTCCCATGCTCATTTTCGGCGCATGGGGTGGAGTCCTCGCGGATCGGTTCGACAAGCGCCGGATCCTGATGATCACGCAGATCCTCGCCGCGGTCATCGCGCTTGCCCTCGGCATACTGACCGTCACCGGGGTCGTCACCCTGTGGATGGTCTACGCCCTCACCGCCCTGTGGGGCGTGGTGATCATGATCGACAATCCGACCAGGCAGAGTTTCGTCTCAGAACTCGTCGATGCCGAACACCTGTCCAATGCAGTAGGGCTCAACTCAACGGTTCTCACCGCGGCCCGTACCGCGGGGCCCGCGATCGCAGGGATCCTGATCTCGACGGTAGGCATAGGGATCTGTTTCCTCTTGAACGCACTCTCGTACATCTTCGTCGTGGGCGCTCTTGCGAAGATGGACGTGGACAAGCTTCACCAGACCGAGCTCGTCCCGAGAGGGAAGGGTCAGCTGCGCGAGGGATTCCGTTACGTCTGGGGCAACCCCGTGCTTCGATCGACCCTGCTGCTCATGACCGTGGTGGGAACACTCGCCTTCAACTTCAGGATGTTCGTACCGCTTCTTGCCGACAAGGTCTTCTCCGGTAACGCGGCAACCTTTGGCCTGCTCTCCGCGATGATGGGCGTCGGCACGATCTTCGGCGCACTGGCGTCAGCCGCGACCACGAGACCGACCCGCAAACTCCTCCTGGCCTCCGCCCTCACGTTCGGCGCGTTCTTGGTAGCACTGGGACTGGCTCCGACCGTGACGTGGGCGATGATCATCATCGTGCCGATGGGCGCCGCCAGCATCCTCTTCGCGGCGACCGCCAACTCCACCCTGCAGATGGAGGCGGCTCCCGCGATGAGGGGTCGTGTCATGGCCCTCTACGCCGTGGTGTTCCTGGGAAGCACTCCGATCGGCGGACCGCTGATGGGGTACATCGCCGAGCACATGGGCACGCGAGCGGCCGTAGCCATCTCGGGCATCGCAACTCTGGTCGCGGCCACCTTCGCCCTTAGGAAACGCCTCCGGAAAGAGGCGATCGGTGCCGTGCGTCGAGCCGGCAACAGCCTGACGACCCGGCGGGACGCGCGCCGACCCGCGAGTAGGAATCAGAAAGAGGACGGGGGGCGCCGTAGCGCCCCCCGTCTGAGTCTCAGAAGGATGCGACGTTCAGGAGACGCTCCTGAACCCCGTCCGGATCATCGCTCGAGTTCCAGTTCGTCGTACCCGCCGCGATAAGAGCGGCCTGCACCTGAGCCGGCGTGGCGGTCGGGTGAGTAGCCGCGTAGAGAGCTGCTCGCCCCGCGACGTGCGGACTCGCCATCGAAGTGCCCGAGTAGGTGTTGTCGTAGCCGCCGCCCGGCACGGTCGAGTTGATGCATACACCGGGGGCGATGATGTCGACATCTGCTCCGTAGTTGGAGAAGTCCGCGAACGAGTCGTCCACGTCTGCCCGGCATGTCGAGGCCGCTCCGCCGCCCGGCTGTCCGTTGAAGTCGGCAAGCGCAGACACGGTGATGACCTCGTCGTATGCGGCCGGAGCGAACCCCGCCGCGTCAACCGAGTCGTTGCCTGCCGCGACCACGAACGTCACACCAGCGTTGACGGCGTCGCAGATCGCAGCGTGTTCGGTGTCGCCATCGATGCTGCCGCAAGCTCCGTCATCGGAACCGCCGCCGCCGAGGCTCATGTTGGCAACCTCGATCTCCGACGCACGGGACGCGACGTAGTCGATCCCGCAGATGATGTCGGAGCCGAAACCGACCCCGGCCGAGTTGAGCACCTTCACAGGCCAGATCCGGGCCCCCGGTGCTACTCCAACGACGCCCGCGTTGTTGTCGAGCGCTCCGATCGTCCCAGACACGTGCGACCCATGCCCGTTGTCGTCATCCGCATTGCTGAACATGCCGAGAAGGGTGCAGTTCTTCTGCCCGGCGGTGTAGACGTTGAGATCCGGGTGGTTGAGGTCGACTCCGGTGTCGATGACGGCGACATCAACGTTGACGCGATTGTCGACGTTGTTGATCCCAGCGGTCGGGCTGAGGTCCGCATCGGCCCGGTCGATCCCAGAAGGAAGGCTCTGCGCGTCGGCATGGAAGATCCGGTCCTGCTCGACCCACTTCACCCCGGGAAGGGCTGCAACCGATTCAGCGACCGACGCGGGCATCCTCGCCGCGTAACCCTGGAGCGCGTGGCTGTAGACGTGGAGCACATCGAATCCGAGGGCCGCCGCCTGCGTCGCCGCTACCGTCTCAGCAACCGCAGAATCCTCGAGTACGACCAGGTAACGACCGGGGGCCAGCTCCGCCCCTTCGGCCCGAAAGACCTTGCCCTTGCTCGGGGCCGCCACTGCGACCCCCGTGAGAATCAGGAGTGCCGCTGCTACGAGCGGCACGATGCGTCTCGACTTCACAGATACCCCCTGTGTCTAGGTTGAGCGAGATGCCCAATTTTGCACTCTTTTCTACACATCTTGGACGAATCCCTCTTTCGCCCTCACGCCCCGGGGGGTCCCGTACGTTTATCTCTCAGTGAAACCACCATTCCAGCGCTTGATCGACGACCATTCCGCCGCCGTGAAGCGGTTCCTGACGGCGTCGGTCGGCCCCGTCGAGGCCGAGGACTGCTTCCAGGAGACCTTCATCGCAGCCCTGAGGGCCTATCCAGGCCTCAAGCGGACCAACAACCTGAGGGGCTGGCTCCTGACCATCGCCCGCAACAAGGCGATCGATCATTTCCGAGCGAACAAGCGGGTGAGCGTGGGGAGCGTCCCGGAGCTCCCCCATCACGATCCTGAGGCGATCGACCCGGCGCTGATCGAGGCCGTGGCCTCATTACCGGAGAAACAACGCAGCGCGGTGGCACTACGTTATGTCACCGACCTACCGTTCAAGGATGTCGCCGACATCATGGGCTGCAGTCCGGAAGCCGCTCGAAGAAGCGTCCACGAAGGGATCAAGAAACTCAGAGAGGTATGGGAGTCGTGAACAGGATGAAGAAGACGATCGAGGAGGAACTCAGGAATATGAACGCAACCGCGCCGGATATCACCGCTCTGCTCGATCGAGCCATGGGCTGAGGACCTGGTCGACGTCGCTTACGCGACCGTCGACTCGCCGGTCGGCCAACTCCTCGCCGCGTCGACCTCCAAAGGCCTGGTCACCCTCGCCTACACCGAAGGCCGCACCGAGGACGTCCTCGAACGACTGTCGGATCGGATCTCGCCCCGGATCATGGAAGCTCCCGCGCGGATCGACGCCGTTCGCCGCCAGCTCGACGAATACTTCGACGGTGTGCGGAAAGACTTCGACCTCGACATCGATTGGAGCCTGTCGTCCGGCTTCGCTCGCAAGATCCTGAGAGCCACCGCGCGCATCCCCTACGGCATGCTCCTCACCTACCGCGACATCGCACGCAAGGCGGGCAACGAGCGGGCCAGCCGGGCGGCGGGCAACGCTCTCGGGTCGAACAGCATCCCGATCATCGTCCCATGTCATCGGGTGATCAGGACCGGTGGCGGCCTCGGGGGCTATACCGGGGGCCTCTCGAAGAAAGAGTTCCTCCTGGGGCTCGAAGGAGCCCTGGAGGTCTAGGGCGGCGCTAGACACGCTCCGGTGCCGGTGGCACGATTTCGGGGGTGACCAGCAGACCTGCCGCGGCCCATCACCTACGCGACCTAGCGTTGCTGCGGCGCGTCCGCGACCGGATCGACCGTGAGTACGCGCAGCCACTGGATGTCGAGGCACTCGCACGCGGCGCGCACATTTCGGCCGGGCACCTCAGCCGCCAGTTCCGGCTCGCCTACGGCGAGTCGCCGTACAGCTATCTGATGACACGGCGGATCGAGCGCGCCATGGCGCTGCTGCGACGTGGCGACCTCAGCGTCACCGATGTCTGCTTCGAGGTCGGCTGCTCATCGTTGGGAACCTTCAGCACCCGCTTCACCGAACTGGTGGGTATGCCGCCCAGCGTCTACCGGCAGAAGGCGGCGGATTCCACCGTGGGGATGCCGGCGTGCGTTGCGAAACAGGTGACCAGACCGATCAGGAATCGAGAAGCTCCTGTCGCGGAGCCGCACCTAATATGACGGCCATGGACATCACCATTCACTCAAGCTTCCTCCCGCTCGATGACCCCGAAGCCTCTCTAGCCTTCTATCGCGACACCCTCGGCTTCGAGGTCCGCAACGATGTCGGATACCAAGGGATGCGCTGGATCACGGTCGGTCCCACCGGGCAGCCCAACACGTCGATCGTGCTGTACCCACCCGCCGCAACCCCCGGGATCACCGAGGACGAACTCAACACGATCGCCGAGATGATGGCCAAGGGCACCTATGCCAGCCTCCTCCTGGCCACCCCGGATCTCGACGGCGTCTTCGAACGTCTCCAAGCCGGCGACACCGAGATCGTTCAAGAGCCGGTGGACCAGCCCTACGGCGTTCGCGATTGCGCCATCCGCGATCCCGCGGGCAACATGATCCGCATCCAGGGGATCCCTGCCTAACTTGCCGCGCTCGAGAGGCAAGCCCCGACCGGTCAGGAATCAAGAAGCAAAGGCCCCCGGCCGTCTGTAGCCTGACTCCCATGTGCAACGCAAGGCTCGGTCCCGTTCATCTGACGAAAGGAAGAACAATGGCGATGCAGGCACGGATAAGCACCATCGAGGGAGACGCCTCGAAGATCGACGACGCAGTTAAGGTCATCAACGAGAAGGTCATACCTGCCCTCAAGGGTCTCGAAGGGTTCACTGCAGTCAACTTCCTGGCCGACCGGTCGGCTGGAAAGCTGGTGGGGGTCGCCTTCTACGCCGACGAGGCAGCACTCGAAGGTAGCGTCGAGGCGGTCGAGTCGATACGAGCCGAAGTCGCAGAGGCGATGAGTGGAAAGGTCGTCGGCTCCGAGTCCTACGAGCTGGTAGCGCAGAGCTGGTGACGAAAACGGTCGACTGCGGCGCACACTGCGGATAGCCACGACCTGATCCGCGTGCACGGCGCGCGCGAGAACAATCTCAAGGACATCAGCATCGAGATCCCCAAGCGCCGGACTGACGGTGTTCACCGGTGTCTCCGGGTCGGGCAAGAGCTCGTTGGTCTTCGACACGATCGCCGCGGAGTCGCAGCGGCTGATCAACGAGACCTACAGCGCCTTCGTACAGGGCATGATGCCGACACTGGCGCGGCCAGAGGTTGACCTCCTCGAAGGGCTGACTACGGCGATCATCGTCGACCAGGAGCGGATGGGGGCCAACACGCGCTCCACGGTCGGCACCGCCACCGACGCCAACGCGCTGCTGCGCATCCTCTTCAGCCGGCTCGGGAAGCCACACATCGGACCTCCTACTGCCTACTCGTTCAACGTCCCGACGCGGAAGGCGAGCGGGTCGATGACCGCCGACAAGGGCAAGGGGGAGCGGGTCATGGTGCGCAACGCCATCTATCACGGCGGCATGTGCCCGCGTTGCGAAGGGATGGGCTCGGTCACCGACTTCGATCTGTCTGCGCTTTACGACGAGAGTCTGTCGCTCAATGAGGGCGCGCTCACGATCCCCGGCTACTCGATGGACGGTTGGTACGGCCGCATCTTCCGCGGCTCCGGATTCTTCGACCCCGACAAACCGATCCGGAAATACACCAAGAAGGAATTGAACGACCTACTCCACAAGGAGCCAACCAAGATCAAGGTCGAGGGGATCAACCTGACCTACTCGGGGCTGATCCCAACGATCCAGAAGTCGTACCTGTCCAAGGACGTCGACGCACTGCAGCCGCACATCCGTGCGTTCGTAGATCGAGCGGTGACGTTCACTACCTGCCCCGACTGTGATGGCACCCGGCTCAACGAGGCGGCACGAACGTCGAAGATCAATCGGAAGAACATCGCCGACCTGTGCGCGATGCAGATCAGCGACCTGGCGGAGTGGGTCCGTGATCTCAAAGAGCCGTCGGTGGCACCGCTCCTCGGTGGACTGCAGCACATCTTCGACTCGTTCGCTGAAGATCGGTCTGGGATACCTCTCGCTCGACCGTCCGTCGGGCACGCTGTCAGGAGGCGAGGCTCAGCGCACCAAGATGATCCGTCATCTCGGCTCCTCTCTCACCGATGTCACCTACGTCTTCGACGAGCCCACCACGGGCCTGCACCCTCATGACATCCAGCAGATGAACGACCTGCTGCTGCAGTTGAGGGATAAGGGCAACACGGTGCTCGTCGTTGAACACGAGCCGGAGACGATCGCGATCGCCGACCACGTCGTTGACCTCGGCCCCGGAGCCGGTGCGGCGGGCGGAACCGTCTGCTTCGAGGGCACTCTGAAGGGCCTGCGGGCCGGCGGCACCCTCACAGGCCGCCATCTCAGTGACAGGGCGGCCCTCAAGGGGACGGTGCGAGAGTCCACCGAAGCACTGGAGATCCGAGCCGCTAACACCCACAATCTGCAGGATGTGGACGTCGACATCCCCCTGGGGTTGCTCTGCGTGGTCACGGGTGTCGCAGGTTCGGGCAAGAGTTCACTGATCCATGGCTCGGCCACCGACGTCGAGGGTGTGGTGGTGATCGACCAGGGTGCGATCCGCGGTTCGCGACGGAGCAATCCGGCTACCTACACGGGCCTCCTCGACCCGATCCGCAAGGCGTTCGCTAAGGCGAACGATGTGAAGCCGGGGCTCTTCAGCTCCAACTCCGAAGGTGCCTGCCCCGGCTGCAACGGCGCCGGCGTCATCTACACCGACCTGGGTGTCATGGCCACCTTCGAGTCAACCTGCGAGGAATGCGAGGGGAAGCGATTCCAAGCGTCGGTCCTCGAGTACACCTTCGGCGGGCGCAACATCGCGGAGGTGCTCGCGATGTCTGTCACCGAAGCAGAGGAGTTCTTCGACTCGGGCGAGGCAAGCACGCCGGCCGCCCACAAGATACTCGGCCGCCTTGCCGACGTCGGGCTCGGCTACATCTCTCTAGGCCAGCCGCTGACGACTCTGTCCGGCGGCGAGCGGCAGCGACTCAAGCTTGCGACGCAGATGGCTGAGAAGGGTGATGTCTACGTCCTCGACGAGCCGACCACGGGCCTTCACCTCGCCGATGTCGACCATCTGCTCGGCCTGCTCGACCGGCTCGTCGAGGACGGCAAATCGGTCATCGTCATCGAGCACCACCAGGCGGTCATGGCGCACGCCGACTGGATCATCGACCTCGGCCCCGGCGCCGGACACGACGGCGGCCGGATCGTCTTCGAGGGCACGCCCGCCGACCTCGTGGCCGACGCCTCCACCCTTACCGGCAAACACCTCGCGGCTTACGTCGGCGGCTGACCGAGCTTCGCTGGAACGAATGAGACCACGTTGATCCCGGTCGTTTACCGGAGCCTGTTGCGGGACCCTGCGACCCGGCGTTTGCTTGCCGGCCTCGGTATCTCGTCGCTCGGCGACGGGATGAGTGTGGTCACGATCGCGTGGCTCGCGGTCCGCGTTGCTCCGGCGGGTGAACTCGGCGCGTTCGTCGGCATCGCGCTCGCGGCCTACACGTTGCCGGGGGTGATCGGAGCCTTGGCGTTCGGCAGGTTCGTCCGGCACCGTCCGGCTAAAAGCCTGGTGCTCGTTCACTGCCTGCTCCGGACCGGCTTCCTCGGAGCGATCGCGCTGTTGTGGGCATGGGGTGAGCTCACGCCCGCCGCTTACGTTCCGCTCCTTGCCGGTTCGTCGCTGATGGCCGCGTGGGGCAACGCGGGCGAGTACACGATGCTCTCGGAGTTGGGTGGGCCCGACGGGCGGCTGGCCATGAACTCCCTGGCCGGCGCGCAGGTCTCGTTCGCGGTCATCGTGGGCCCGGCGATCGCGGGGTTGCTGATCGCCGCGGTCGGACCCGGGTGGCTGATCGCGCTCGACGCGGCCTCCTTCGCGGTCCTCGGGATCCTGGCGTTGAGCACCCCCACGGGCGCGGCAACGACCTACGGGGCGGTCGACACGAAGGCGGCGGAGTCCGGCTTCCGACTGCTCCGTCGCCGGCGTGACCTCCTGAGCCTGACCGCCCTCACATGGGTGTTCTTCTTCCTCTACGGTCCGGTCGAGGCCGCCCTCCCCGTCTACATCGCCCGCGACCTGGACGCAGATGCGGCGCTACTCGGCGCCTACTGGACGACCTTCGGTGTCGGCGCGCTCGGCCGCCACACTCATCGCCGGCACACTCCGCGACCGAAACATCCGGCGGATCACGCTGTTGATCGTGGCCGGCTGGGGGGCGTGCCTGGTCCCCTTCGCCTTCGCCCCCGTCGGCATCACGCTCGTGTGCTTTGCCGTCGGCGGGTTGATCTACGGACCGTTCATCCCGCTCACGTACTCCCTCTTTCAATCGGCCACCGCGACGGCGAACCTCCCCGGTGTCCTTGCAGCTCGCAGCGCGCTGGTCATGATCTCGACGCCCTTGGGCACAGCGCTCGGCGGGCCCCTCGTAAGCAGCATCGGCGCGGCCGAAACCCTCGCCGCCTCCGGAGCCGCAACCCTCCTGCTCGCCGTCGCGGGAACCGCCGTATGGCGATTCGGGACATTTCCCTCGGCTAGCGGCAGACGGCGGGAAGTTCGCCTGGGACCGGCAGCGGGAGCGGTCGGATCTGCACGACGCGCTCGGTGACGAATTCTGCTTCCCGATGATCACTGCGACATCGATCCCCGAGTCCGTGTCCCCCACCCTGAGGACTGCGCCGGGGATGGCGGCCGCGACGAACTGCGCCATGTTCTCTTGTTCTTCCTCGTACAGGATGATCGTCCGCTTGTAGTTGGTCCGGTCGCCGCGGTATCGATCTCGACCACCTGCACGCCGGCGGTGGAGTCGCTCATCGTCGCCTCGACGAGTTCCGGCTCGGCGGCCGCCGCGACGCCATCCTCACCGGTTCCGTTGTAGAGGCCGACCCTGATCGTCGCGGGGTCGATATCGGGCACGTTGTCGGCATCTTTGGGTGACTCGTTGTTGCGGATGGCGTCGAACATGACCTCGAGCGTGTCGAAGTCGGGGGCCACGATGCTGAGGCCCGTGTCGGTCGTGTCGGTCCCGAAGTTCGGCGCCGTGTACGCCTCGTAGTTCTGAGGATCGAACGATCGGAAGCGCTTGAGTACGTCGAGCATGTCCCAGCAAGGTCGTGTGGTTGTCGATCACGACGTTGTCTCCGGCAACCCGCTTCAGCTCGAGCTAGCTTGCCCGAGGTCGAGGAACGTAGCCGGCGAGGTGATCTTGCTCAACGCCGCCGAGAGGAACTTCTGCTGGTTCTGGATGCGATCGAAGTCGCCGCCACCGAAGACCTTCCGGGAGCGAACGAACCTGATCGCGCGGTCGCCGTCGAAGTGGACCATCCCGACCTCGTCCTCGGTGACCTCGATCCCCGTGGCGGTGTCGAACGGGATCGGTTCGGCGATACAGATGTCGACGCCCTCCACCGCATCGACGAGATCACGGAATCCAGCGATGTTCACTTGGGCGTACTTGTTGATGTCGATCCCGGTCACCTGCTCTACCGTCTCTGACCAACTCACTCTTGCTGTCTATGAGCGCCTCGTTGATCTTGCCCATCTCGCCATCGGCGTGTTCGACGAAGTAGTCGCGCGGGAACTGCACCATCGTCACGTGATCGGTCTCGGGATCGATGTGAGCGACGATCAACGTGTCGGCGCGCTCGCCGGTGATCGGGTTGCCGTTCTCGTCGATGTCGTCCGCGCCGAGCGCCTGCTGCTCGGCCTCGGTGAGCCCCTCGCGCGAGTCCGAACCGACCAACAGGAGATTGAAGGGGTCCTCCTTCTCCTCGACCTGCTCGACATCGGGCGATCTCAACCTGGATGTCGCCCTGGAGCGAGTAGTAGTACCAGGCCGCATAGCCGCCGATGGACCCCAGGATGATCAAGATGACGAGCGGGATCGCCACCCATTTCTTCTTGAGGTGGCGGAGGAAGCGGAACCGGCGCCGGAATCGGTCGCGCGTCGCAGCGCCCCGGATCATGCCGGTCATGCGCTCGCTCTGGAGTGGGTCCTTCTTCTTGAACGGGTTTCTCATGAAGTAGTGATTATGAGTGCGGGCGGTGCCAAAAGGTTGCATGCGCGACGCGACCGTGCGGAATCTCCACAATCACTCGACAGAAAGCTTCAATCCCGGGCGCAGATGATGGGGATCTCACAGCGGTCACCGATCTCGCTCGAAGCCGCTCCCACGAACGACAGCGTGGTCAGGATCAGCCCGAGCGCCAGGGCGGCCATCCACCACGCCATCGGAACGATCCACCGGGGGCGGTCGCTCCGCTTCCACGGTTCGGCCGCGGGAGCATCGAACGAGATCTCTGCCATGACCAGGCGGGCGTCGTCGAACTGAAGCTTCTTGACCATGATGGTGACCGGCGACCGTGGATCCCATCCACCGTGGAGCCAGGCGCCGTCACCGAACTCCTTCACCGAGCTGGTCTCGACCCCGGCTGCGTTCAGCCGTCCTGTCATCAGGTGAGCGTCGATGTCGTCCCGGGCGCGAGCGAGAGCGACCCATCCAGAGCCCCCGCCGAGTTCATCGATCTCGTCGTGAGGAGGGAGCGGAACGTCCACTCCGGCCCGCATGGTTCTAACGCCCCCCGAAGATGCTCCGGGCGATGACCATCCGCTGGATCTGGTTGGTGCCTTCGTAGATCTGGGTGATCTTCGCGTCGCGCATGAGACGCTCGACGGGATACTCCTTGACGTATCCGTAGCCTCCGAGCGCTTGCACGCAGTCGGTGGTCACCGACATCGCGATGTCCGACGCGTAGCACTTTGCTATCGCCGCGAGATACGACACCCTCGGATCCGGCTTCAGATCCCAGTTGCTGTTGTCGATCGCGGTGGCGGCCTGGTAGACGGCAAGGCGCGCGGTCTCGATCTTCATCGCCATGTCGGCGAACATGAACTGCATCCCCTGGAAGGCGGCGATCGGCTTGCCGAACTGCTGACGCTCCTTGACGTAGTCGACCGCGAAGTCGAAAGCCCCCTGAGCGATCCCGAGTGCCTGCGCGGCCACCGAGGGGCGGGAGAAGTCGAGCGTCCGCATGGCGATTGGGAAGCCTTGGTTGACCTCTCCCACGACGTTCTCAGCGGGAACGCGAACATCATTGAGGATGACCTCGCGGGTGGGCGATCCACGGATGCCCATCTTGTCTTCCTTCTTGCCGATCTCGAACCCCTTCATGTCCTTGGAAACGAGGAAGCACGTGATGTTGCGACCCTTTTCGGCATCGGGATCGCTGACGGCGAAGTAGGTGTAGAGATCCGAGGCGCCCGCGTTGGTGATGAAGCGCTTGGTGCCGTTGAGGATCCAGTCGCCGCCGTCCTTGACCGCCTTGCTCTTCATCGCTCCCGCGTCGGAGCCGGAACTCGGCTCGGTGAGGCAATACGACATGCGATGCGTCCCGTTGCTGATGCCCTCACACACCTGGCGCTTCTGCTCATCGGTTCCGGCCAGGAGCACGGGGATCGCTCCGAGCTTGTTTACCGCCGGTACCAGCGCGATGCCGGCCGACCAGCGCGAGACCTCCTCGATCAGTAATGCGAGCTCGAGCGCGCCGCCGCCGTAGCCGCCGTACTCCTCTGGGTATGAGACCCCGGTAAAGCCGTTCTTGACGAACAGCTCATCGAGATCCCAGGGGAACTCGTCGGTTTCATCGACCTCTGCAGCGCGGGGCGCCACCTTGTCCTCGACGAACTGCCGCACGCTCTGGCGGAACGACTCCTGCTCGTCGGTTAGCGAGAAATTCAGTCCTTGGCTCATGGCCCGATGGTACTCGCGGCCCGGCCAGTTCGAGGCCCGTTAAGGTACCCCGATGAGTTCCATCGATCAGATCAGACAGGCGATCCTGGAGGGCGCGGGCGGCGACGAATTAGCCGCTATCGAACTGCCCGAGACCATGCGGGCCGCGTTCACGCGCAAGGACGAACAGGACATGTTCGAGGGCCTCGAGTCCAAGGACAAGGACCCCAGCAAGTCCCTCCACGTTGATGAAGTTCCGATCCCCCCGCTCGGGCCGAACGAGGTCCTCGTCGGCGTGATGGCCTCGGCGATCAACTTCAACACGGTGTGGACTTCGATCTTCGAGCCGATCTCGACCTTCAAGTTCCTCGAGCGCTTCGGGAAGACCTCCGAGTACGGCGCCCGTCACGACCTCGATCACCACATCGTCGGCTCCGATGCCTCCGCGGTCGTCCTGCGAGTGGGCCCCGGGGTCACCCGCTGGAAGCCGGGCGATCAGGTCACGATCCACTGCAACTACGTCGACCTCGAGGCCCACGAGGGACACGACGACTCGATGATGGATCCGGGCCAGAAGATCTGGGGCTTCGAGACCAACTTCGGGGGCCTCGCCGAGATCGCCATGGTCAAGTCCAACCAACTGATGCCCAAGCCCAAGCACCTCACGTGGGAGGAGGCCGCTTGTCTCGGCCTCGTGTCGTCGACCTCCTACCGCATGCTCGTGTCCGAGAACGGGGCGAACATGAAACAGGGCGACGTCGTTCTGATCTGGGGCGCGACCGGCGGACTCGGTGGATTCGCCTGCCAGTACGTGCTCAACGGCGGCGGCATCCCCGTCGGGGTCGTGTCGTCGCCCGAGAAGGCCGAGATCCTGCAGCGGATCGGCGTCGAGCACGTGATCGACCGCAAAGCAGAGGGCTATAACTTCTGGGACGGCGACGAGCCCGACTACGGCGAGATGAAGCGCTTCGGCAAGCAGATCCGATCGATGACCGGTGAGGACCCCGACATCGTGTTCGAGCACCCCGGACGTCAGACATTCGGCGCCAGCGTCTTCGTCACCAAGCGCGGCGGCAAGATCGTCACCTGCGCATCGACCTCGGGCTACCGCCACGAGTACGACAACCGCTATCTCTGGATGAGCCTCAAGTCGATCATCGGTTCGCACTTCGCCAACTACAAGGAAGCCTGGGAGTCGAACCGGCTCGCGTCGCTCGGGATGATCCACCCGATCCTGTCGAAGACGTATCCCCTGTCTGAAACCGGCGAGGCTGCGTCCCAGGTGCACAAGAACCTGCACGCCGGCAAGATCGGGATCCGCGTCCTGGCCCCCGAAGACGGCCTCGGCGTAACCAACGAAGAACTACGCGCTCAGCACCTGAGCGAGATCGAGAGCTTCAAACAGTTCTCGGACTAGCCCGGAACGCGGTAGACGATCGCGTCGCCCTGGCCTCCGCCGCCGCAGAGTGCGGCGGCTCCAACGCCACCGCCGCGGCGCTTCAGCTCGTTGAGCAGCGTGACCGTGATGCGCGCCCCGGTGCAGCCGATCGGGTGACCTAGCGCCACCGCCCCGCCGTTGACGTTGACCTTGTCTTCTGCGCTCTGGTCGCCGTTGTAGAGCATGCCCGTCGCGTGGAGGGCGACGGCAGCGAATGCCTCATTGATCTCGAGAAGGTCGAGATCGTTGGCCGACATGCCGGCCTTCTTGAGGGCGCTCTGGACCGCAAGCGCAGGAACCGTGTGTAGGTACGGGGGCCGATCGGCGGAGATCCCGTGAGCCAGGATCTCTGCCATCGGGGTCACGCCCAACTCGGCGGCGCGCTCCGCACTCATGACTACGACCGCCGCTCCGCCATCGGAGATCTGCGATGCGTTGCCGGCGGTGATGGTGCCGTCTGATTTGAACGCCGGCTTCAGCTTCGCAAGCGACTCGACGGTCGTTCCCGGACGGATGCCCTCGTCGGTTTCGAAGATGACGGGGTCGCCCTTGCGCTGAGGGATCTCCATCGGGGCGATCTCGTCTTTGAAGAGGCCCCCCTCACTGGCCTTCTGCGCCCGCTCGTGGGAGCGCGCCGACCATTCGTCTTGGGCACCGCGAGAGATCTTGAACTCGGTGTTGACGTCGTCAGACTGATCGCCCATGTGCACGTGGTTGAAGGCGTCCCACAGGCCGTCGTAGATCATCGAGTCGATCAGCTTCCCGTCGCCCATCCGGTACCCGGTGCGCGCCTTCGGGAGCAGGTACGGAGCCATGTCCATCGACTCCATGCCTCCCGCAACGACGACGGAAGCTTCGCCGGCGCGGATCATCTGATCCGCCATCGCGATCGCATTAAGGCCCGAGAGACACACCTTGTTGATCGTGATGGCCGAAACGCTGGTCGGGATCCCGGCCTTGATCGAAGCCTGGCGGGCGGTGATCTGCCCGGTGCCGGCCTGCAGGACCTGGCCCATGATCACGTAATCGACCTGATCGCCGGTGATCCCCGCGCGCTCGAGTGCCGACTTGATCGCGTGGGCACCGAGGTCGACCGCGGGGACGCCGGAGACCGCGCCGCCGAACCTGCCGATAGCGGTGCGAGCCGTAGAAGCGATAACGGAGACGGTCATGATGATTCCTTTCTTCTGGCAACCCATCTTGTTTGGCGATTCGTCGAGACGAATCGCTTCTGAGCTAAAAGCGGCAAAGTCCCTGCTCGCGCTCCAGAAGGCATCTTACCCAGGGCTAGGATGTGGCTCATGTCGCTCAGGGTCGAACACATCGCTCTTGCGGTCGCCGATCTCGATGCCGCGATCGCCCACTACGCCTCCGTTTGGGGTCTCGAGGTCGAACATCGCGAGCGGGTCGACGACCAGGGGGTCGAAGAGGCCATGCTCCCGATCGGGGATTCCTACCTACAGCTGCTCGGCGCAACGGATCCCGAGACGACCGTGGGCAAGTTCCTCGCCAAGCGCGGGGAGGGACTCCACCACATCGCCTACGAGGTCGACGACCTCCAAGCGGCACTCGCCGACCTCAAGTCGAAAGGTGTTCCGTTGATCGACGAGGCTCCGCGCGTTGGCGGCCGGGGGCACATGGTCGCCTTCGTCCATCCCAAGGGGAACCACGGGCTACTAGTCGAGTTGATCCAGCGCCCCCCAGGTCAGTAACCGCTTGGATCTCGAAACGTTCGCTGCGCGCTGGGAACAGAAAACCGCGCAACAAGGCACGTCACTGTCGCGGATCGTCGATCCCCGAGTGCTGAGCAATGTCGTCGCTCTCGGGATCGCGATCGTTGCAGGCTTCGCGGCACTTGCGACGCGACTGGTCGATGACGCTGGGATGCTCGAGAGTTTCCTCGATGCCTTCGGCGCCGGCATCGGGGTGTTCCTGGCGTGGGCGCTCGGCCGGGAACTCGATCCCGACAACAACTCGAGCGCGCTCGTCGCCGAACTTGGCGCGCTCGCCCTGTGGTTTTGGCTGCCCTCATCGGCCGGGACTTCTCTTTGCCACATTGATCCCGGTCCGGCTGATCGTTCGTTCGACCGGGCGAGCGCCGACACGAGGTGACCTGATCTTCACCGCTCTCGTCGTGGCTGGGGCGATCGCAGTCGTGGTGAGTTCGTACGAGGGGCGGTCGGACCCCAAGACGATCGAGTGGTTGCTGCTCGGCGCCGGAGTTCTTGCTTGCCCCCTCCTGGGAGTGAGCGAAGTGCATGCTCGAGGCGACTTCACGGGAGAGCCGCTCGAAGTTCGGCGTGTGCGGGTCGCGCGGATCTACGTGGTTGCCGTCGGGCTCGGCGGCTTTGCTCTTGCGGGCGGCCTCGGGGTTTCTCGCCTGGCCGGGCTGTGGGTCGCGCTGGTGGCCGTCGTCCTCACGAAGATCGTTCGGACGGTTCGAACGTGAGCACTCCGGAGTTCATCCACCCGATCCGGCGGCCCGAGTTCCGACGCCTGCTCGCGATGTCGATCACGGTGGCCCTCGGATTCGGAATGCTCATCCCCGTACTCCCCCGCTTCGCTAAGGACTTCGGTGTGTCGCTGGCGGTCGTCGGACTGGTTCAGCTGGTCTTCGGCCTCACCCGCTTCTCGTTCGGGATCGTCGGTGGGGTCGTCGTCGATCGCTTCGGCGAGCGCGCCTCTGCGGTCACCGGACTGCTGATCGTCTCGTTGTCGTCTTACGCGTGCGGTTTCTCGGAGACGTTTACCGCAGCTCGTGTTTGCCCGAGGGTTCGGTGGGGCCGGTTCCGCGCTGTTCATCGCAGGACTTCAAAACCGGATCATCAGGATCATCGAGCCAGAAGCGATGGGCCGAGCATCGGTGGCCAACCGGGCCACTTTCCTGATCGGGATCGGTCTCGGTCCTCTGCTCGGCGGCTTCGTCGCGCATTCCTTCGGTCTTGCCGCCACGTTCCACTTCTACGCGACCGGGCTGCTCCTGGCCGCGATCATCGGATGGTTCGTGATGGCCGAGGAAGGCGAGAAGATCGAGCGCGTCCATCGCTCCGCCCTTCGCCGCGCTGAAAGCGGCCAAACCGCTGTTCTCCGATCTCAGGTACGTCGCCGCCCTCGCGGCAACACTCGCGGCGTGGTGGACGATCTCGGGACCCGCCCAGTTCATGGGACCCCTCTTCGGCGAGGCCCGGCTTGGGTTCAACTCGAACCAGATCGGCCTCGCCGCCACGATGATCTCGGTCGGAGAAGCCGCGGTCCTCCCCTTCATCGGCAAGAGCACCGATCGCTTCGGGCGCAAGGCCGTACTCCTGCCCGCGCTCGCCGCTGCCGTTGTCGCAACCGTTCTGATGGGTCAGGTCGAGGACATCCCCTGGGCGTTCTTCGCCTTGATGGCCCTGATGGGCGCGTCGATCGCGTCCATCTCGGTCGCTGCAGGTGCACTGCTGGCCGACGCTATCCCGCGTGGAGGGTCGGGAGCGGCGGTTGGGCTCGGTCAGATGGCCGGCGACCTCGGCTACCTCATCGCTCCCGTCGCCACTGGCTACGCCGCCGAGACCCTCGGCTTCGGATCCGCCTACGTGATCGCCGCCATCCCGGCCGGGCTCATCTTCCTCGTGGCACTTCGGCTTCCCCGCGGCGTCACCGCGCGGAGCGAAGAGGAAACGATCGACATCAAGGGGAGCGAGATCGATCCCGTTTGAAGGGGCGGCTGGTAGCGTGACGGCGTGAGCGGGCAGAGCTACGAAAAGGCCGGAGTCAAGGGGCAGGGCGAGGCATTGTCCTCGATCGTCAGGCACCTCGGACCGACGCTCGCTCTCCCGGACGCTGCGGAGGTCCTCACCGATTTCGGTGGCTACGCCAGTGTGCTGAAGGTGTCTGAAGATCTCGCGATCGCGATCTCCACGGATGGCGTAGGTACCAAGACCCTGATCGCCTCAGCGATGGATCGCTACGACACCATCGGCTTCGACTGTATGGCGATGAACGTCAACGACATCATCTGCGTCGGCGCTCGCCCGATCGCGATGGTCGACTACCTCGGAGTCCACACGCTCAACGAAAGCCGGCTGGAGGAGATCCTCCGAGGACTCGGGGCCGCGGCTAAAGAGGCTGGAGTCGCGATCCCCGGTGGAGAACTGGCGCAGCTCCCCGAGGTCATCGGCTCGGACGGGAAGTCTCCCGGCGATGACACCGCTTTCGATCTCGTCGGAACCTGCATCGGTACCCTTCATCCCGACCGGATGATCCTCGGCCGCTCGATCCGCGCCGGAGACGCGTTGATCGGGATCGCTTCCTCGGGCATCCATTCGAACGGCCTGACCCTGGCTCGGACGGTGCTGCTGAAGGGGGCGGGCTACCGGCTCGGCGACGAGATCGGCAGGCTTGGCTGCACGTTAGGCGAGGAGCTTCTACGCCCGACCGAGATCTACGTGCGAGCAGCCACGGCACTTTGGGACGCGGGGATCGAGACCAAGGGGCTCGTGCACATGACCTCCGATGGCTTCACCAACCTGTGTCGTCTCGAAGCCGAAGTCGGCTACGACATCGACTCCCTTCCCCCGGTTCCGGAGATCTTCAAGCTCATCAAAGAGGCCGGGCGACGTTCCGGATTCGGAGATGTACCGGGTGTTCAACATGGGTGTGGGATTTGTCGTCGTCGTCGCCCAAGAAGAAGCCGCCCGCTCGCTCGACACGTTGTCCGACGCGGGCTACCGCGCCACGGTTATCGGTCGGACCGACGGAGAAGTTGGAACCGTGAACCTACGAGCAGCCGGCCTCGTCGGTCGCCTCGACTCTGGGGAGTCGACCTTCACCGCCCTCTGACGGATCTAGAGAGGCAGGTTGGTGTTGAGATCGATCCCGCCGTCGTCGTCATCATCATCGTGGGTCGCGTGTGCTCGTCGGTCGGTGTTCGGGCTTAGTCGTTTCACCCGAGTGAGTACCCTTGGCCGACTTCGTCGCTCCACTCGCTTCGTCGGGGGCGTCAGATATCGGTGCGGACTCCGTGGCTGCGTCGACGGCCTCTTGGAGCGGAGCACTCGCGAACACGATCATGGTGCGAACCGTGTCGGCTACATCTGAAGGCAGTGATGCGAGGAACGCCTCAAGCAGGTCGGGATCGCCACTGCCTTCCTTCAGCTCGAGATAAGCGGTGAACTGTTTCTTGTTCAGCGCGATGACCTCTCCACCGATCTGAAGACGCTTGACTGTCTTGCCACCAGGACGCAACCGATTCGCCAGACGGTCAGCCTGCAGCGAACTGATATCCGCAGCCACGCTCGCCGGCCTTGGAGTTCTCCCGCGCTCGGCGAACATCCCCGCGACCCGCGAAGCTCATGGCAGAGAACCCCATGACGCAAGCTCCCAACATCGCAGTGATGAGCAGACGCGCGAGGCGAAGGCGCGTGATCTTGTCGCGCCGGAGCGAACGAGCGGCTTGCACTTCGTTGATCGCTTCGACGAGGGCTTCTTCCTCTTCGCGCACGTCGCCTTCGAGTTCGGCTATCAAACGGGTAGCGGCTTGTACCTCTCCCGCTCTCATGAGGGTTGCGGAGAACGACAACTTGTTGTCGACGGACTCCTTCGTGTGGCGGGTGAAACGCAGCGCAGATTCGGCGAGCTCAAGGCTCGCCTTCTCTTCCTCGACGACCTCCTTGGTCCGGAGTTCCGCAAGGCTGTCACCTAGGGCGCGCATATCTCTCACCAATCGCATACCGACAAGTTCGCCCTCGGAACCCGCTCCCCTGCCCCCGGGCTGGGAAAATCTGCCCGTTTGCTCCCTCTTTCCGGGGGGAGCGATCGCCGGTGGGAGCCGGCTCTTAGCGCCCACTAGACTTCAGCCATGGCCATCCCAGAGAAGGACGTACAGAAGATCACCGAAGCCGCCACTCCCGCCCTCGAGGAACGGAAGAAGGATCTCGAGGACCGCAAGTCACAGGCCCTGGTTGCGGGGGGCGAGAAAGCCATCGAACGTCAGCACGAGCGAGGCAAGCTCACCGCGAGAGAGCGCATCGAAAAGCTTCTCGATAAGGACAGCTTCGTCGAGACTGACATGCTCGTCCGGCACCGCTCCCACGGATTCGGCATCGAAGACAAGAGGCCCTATTCGGATGCAGTCGTCACCGGCTGGGGGCTGATCGACGGACGCAAGGTGTTCGTCTTCGCACAGGACTTCACGGTCTTCGGTGGGTCCCTCGGAGAAGTCATGGGCGAGAAGATCTGCAAGATCATGGACCTCGCTCTCGAGACCGGCGCTCCGGTGATCGGCCTCAACGATTCCGGAGGAGCGCGCATCCAAGAAGGTGCTGCGTCGCTCGCCGGCTACGGATACATCTTCGATCGGAACGTGCGCTCTTCGGGCGTCGTTCCGCAGATCTCCGCGATCATGGGTCCCTGCGCCGGAGGCGCGGTGTACTCCCCCGCGATGACCGACTTCACTTTCATGGTCAGCGAGACCTCTCACATGTTCATCACCGGTCCTGAGGTGATCAAGGCAGTAACCGGCGAGACCGTGACCCAGGAAGAACTCGGTGGCGCGATGAGCCATGGGTCGAAATCCGGCGTCGCACATTTCGTCACGGAGTCAGACGACGATTGTCTGGAGCAGATCCGCTACCTGATGTCGTTCCTTCCCTCCAACAACTTCGAGTCGCCTCCCTACTTCGCGCCTACCGACGATCCGGACAGGGATTGCCCCGAGCTCGACGAACTGATGCCCGACTCCCCGAACAAGCCCTACGACATGCACCAGGTGATCGCGAGCGTGTTCGACGACGGAGAGTTCTACGAGGTACACGCACACTGGGCTCAGAACATCCTCACGGGATTCGCACGACTCGCCGGACACCCGGTCGGCATCGTTGCCAACCAGCCCCAAGTGCTGGCCGGCACGCTCGACATCCCGTCATCAACCAAGGGCGCTCGTTTCGTGCGGTTCTGCGACGCGTTCAACATCCCGATCGTTACCTTCGTCGATGTTCCAGGCTTCCTTCCGGGCACGGAGCAGGAATACGGCGGCATCATCCGCCACGGCGCCAAACTTCTCTACGCGTTCTCCGAGGCGACCGTTCCCCGGGTTACGGTCATCACGCGCAAGGCCTACGGCGGCGCATACGTCGTCATGAACTCAAAGCACATCCGATCCGACATGTCGTTCGCATGGCCGTCGGCCGAGATCGCAGTGATGGGGGCCGAAGGGGCCGTCAATATCATCCACCGCAAGGAGATCGCGGACGCTGGGGAGGATGGAGCTGCGAAGCGCGCCGAGTTGATCGCTGACTACGTCGAGCGGTTCTCCAACCCGTTGCGGGCCGCGGAACGCGGCTACATCGACGACGTGATCGAGCCGCACGAGACCCGGCGTCGCCTGGTCAAGACCTTCGACATGCTTCGCAGCAAGCGCGAGACGATCCCCCAGCGCAAGCACGGCAACATCCCGCTATGACGTACCGATCGAAGCGACTCACCCTTGTTTCGGTCGACGGCGAGCCGACCGAAGACGAGGTCACGGCGATCGAGGTCGCCCTCGAAGATCAGATCGATGACGAGCGCTGGCGAAGCACGCTGTCGACCTGGCGCAGGATCGGCCGCGCTCAGGGCCGCCGTCTCGGCAACACCGACTACCGGGATCGCTTCTCGAGTGAGGACGCTTGGCGTCTATCGACCAGGCTCCCGTTCGGGGGCCGGGAGTACCCCGGCAAGAACGGCCGCGGCGACTCCAAGTAGCTCTAGCCGTGCATCGACAGGCCGCCGGAGATACTCACCGTCTGGCCCGTCGTGAACGCTGCATCG
Organism: uncultured Actinomycetes bacterium; assembly: GCA_963826105.1. Classification (GTDB taxonomy): domain Bacteria; phylum Actinomycetota; class CADDZG01; order CADDZG01; family WHSQ01; genus WHTI01. The sequence goes on from CAWGWA010000003.1 coordinate 153,992, forward strand.
TCCGAGGCGAAGTAGGACACGATCGCGGCGACCTCTGCCGGAGCGGCTAGTCGCTTCAACGGCGTCACCTGCTCCATCTGCGTCATGAGCTTCGCTCCCAGCGGAGCCTGACGGATCCGATCGGTCATCGGCGTCTCGGCCGGGCCCGGGCACACGGCGTTGACGGTCACGCGATCGCGCGCCAGCTCCCTCGCCATCGACTTCGAGAACGCGATGACCCCACCTTTGGCTGCGGAGTAAGCAGCCTCGCCCATTGAGCCGACACGACCGGCATCGGACGCGATGTTCACGATGCGTCCGTAACCACGGGCCTGGCAACGCTCCACGATCGAAGGAGCGAGCACGTAGGTGCAGTTCAAGGTGCCCATCATCACGACCTTCACGATCGAGTCCCAGTCCCGGGGATCGCTCTCGAGGAAGAAACCGGGAATGTCGAACCCCGCGTTGTTCACGAGGAGGTCGACCCCTCCATGGGTGCCTGTGATCTGCTCAGCTGCGACTCGCACGGAGTCGATCTCGCCAACATCGCAATGAACCCACTCCCCGGAGCCCCCGGCGGACTGGATCTCCTCGAGGACAGTCGAAGAGTCTTCATCGGAGATGTCCGCGATCGCGACGTGAAAGCCGTCCGAGGCAAGTCGTCCCGCGATCGAACGCCCGAGTCCTGAGGCGCCACCGGTCACGAATGCCAGGCGCTGATCCATGGCGGAACCCTAGCGGAGAAGCGCTATCTAGATGTGGTGTGCTGGTTGGAGCGGTGACGGATGGACCGGAATGCAGCCGCGGCCTTCAGTAGCGACGGCGGCAGCGGGTATCCCGCTCGCAGCAGAGAGTCAGCGAGGCCGCCGGTGGACGCGGGGTCGGCGACGATCTCTTCCCAAGTCGCAGTGGTCGCTAGCGAACTCGAGCTGGTTGCCGTGCCGTCGATCTCCTGTTGATCGGGGCCTCGCAGGAGGACCAGTGCGGAAGACACGGATCGCTCAGAACTACCCGAGGGACGGTTCACAACCTTGCCCCTGATGATCAGGGTGGTCGATCCGCCGCCGTCGAGGTTCATTGCGTAGTTCGCTCCGAGGTCCTTGAACAGCCTCGCGAAACGCTCGAGCGTCATACCAACGCTGTAGCCGGGCTGCCGCCCATCGACGGTCACGAACAGCACCCTGCCGTCGGGAGTCGAACCAACACCGGTGCGCGGGTGCCGAGAAAAGAAGGATCCGGCCCCCGAAACGTTCTCCTGGATGACCTGGCCGTTCTCGATCATCGTCGGGTTCCCACCCACGGTGTCCAGTACGCCACCCCAACCCAGAGTCCACCCGACCATGACGTCGTCTCCCGGGATCAGAGAGGTGATCTCGGTGACCCTCTTTCCTTCCGCCGGTGTCGAGACCACGACACCGTTCTTTAGAGCCAGCCGGTTCGGACCACAGAGCACTGCGTCTACCCGATAGCGAGCCTCGACCCCATGTGAGGGGAGGACCCCGATCGGAGTTACGCGGATCAGCCGAGCCGAGCAGGCGTCCTCGGGTGGTCTCTCTTCGTATCCACCTTGCGGGGTGAACAGCGCGAGCTCGTTCACGCTCGGCGCGCCCGCGTTGACTCGGGCGATGGGGAACTCAAGACCATTGGATGGATTCGACATCCAGGCTTCAGTGTTCGGGTGTCCTATGAAGGTCTCCGTCTCGTTGCGATTCACCGAGAAGTTCCTCCCCCACAGCAACGGGGTCTGGCCCAGGATCCCGTCCGCCGCAAAGGTGAAGACGGGGCGTCCGGAGGGTCGGGCGTAATCGCCGTTGATCGCCACGAGGGCATTGGACCGGTGCGCCATGCTCGAGGTCCGTTCCAGCCCGGGAAGCTCATCGCTCGCCAGCACCGAATCGAGCGTCGATCTCTTGTTCAGCTTGATCGAAACGACGTGGATCCGGTACGGCCCCTTGACCCTCTTCATCTCGATGTGCTTGACGCCGGGAGCCACACGGTGGGTCCGGGTCCAGCTCTTGGGCCTCCTCGGCTTCCTCTTCTTGGCCTCAGAGGGCGGCCCGGCCGCCAGGGTTCCGACTACGAGCGCAAGGATCAGTCCTACGACGGCAATAAGCGTCGAAGGCTTTCTGCTACCCGTTGGGTGATAAGTCCGGATTGACATCGAACGAGCAACCTACCGCGCGAACTCCTACTTTGAGTAGTCGTAGAAGCCGCGGCCGGTTTTGCGGCCCAGGTAGCCGGCGCGGACCATGTGCTCCAGCAAGGGGGCCGGGGCATAGCGGCGCTCGCGGAACTCCTCGTGCAACGAGGACAGGATCGCGTGCGTCACGTCGAGGCCGACGATGTCCATGAGCTCGAACGGGCCCATCGGATGCGCACAGCCCAGCTTCATCGCGTTGTCGATGTTCTCCGGGGTTCCGTAACCCTCCTCGTGCATCCGCACGGCGTCGTTGAGATACGGAAACAGAAGGAAGTTCACGATGAAGCCGGCGCGGTCGCGGCAATGAACGGGACGCTTGCCGATCGAATCCACCCACGCACTCGCGCGCTGCTCGACGTCGTCCGGCGTCGCCACGGTTCGTACGATCTCGACCAGCTTCATCACGGGGGCCGGGTTAAAGAAGTGGAGACCGATCACCTTGTCGGGACGTGCGGTTACCGCGGCGAGATCGACAACCGACAGCGATGACGTGGTTGTCGCGAGAAGGGCATCGGGCTTAACCGCGGCATCGAGGTCTCGGAAGATGGCCTCCTTGATCGGGAGATCTTCGGCCACCGCCTCGATGACGAGGTCGCACTCGGCGAGATCGGTGAACTCCAGGGTGGTGGTTACGCGTCCGAGAACCTCGTCGGCGGCCGCTTGCTCCATGCGACCCTTGGAAACCATGCGGTCGAGGCTTTTGGTGATCGCAGCCTTGGCCTTCTTGATCGACGCCTCACTCCGTCCTCGCAGGATGACCTCGTTGCCCGCCTTGGCCGCGACCTCGGCGATCCCCGAAGCCATCAGGCCGGTCCCGACGACACCGATCGACTTGATGTCCGACTTCGCATCGCCGGTGGGCTCCGGCGCGCCATCGACGACGGTTGGAGATTCGGGCTTCTCGTAGGTATAGAACCCGCGCCCGGTCTTGCGACCGAGGTATCCGGCCACGACGTACTGCTTGAGGAGGGGCGAGGGCGCGTCCTGGTCGTCGCGGAACTGGCGCCAGAGGGCCTCGCAGATCTCGTAGCCGGAGTCGAGCCCGATGAGATCGAGGAGCGCGAGCGGACCCATCGGGTGGCCGCAACCGAGTCGCATCGAGGCATCGATGTCCTCTCGAGTCGCGAACCCACCATCGAGCATCCTCGTCGCGGAGTTGAGATACGGGAACAGCAGCAGGTTTGCGATGAACCCAGCGCGGTCGCGGCACGGCACCGCCGACTTTCCCAGCGCGGTCGCGAATCGCTCGGCCGATGCGAGGACTTCGGGGTCGGTCGCCACCGTGTGCACCAACTCGACGAGGCTCATGACCGTTGCCGGGTTGAAGAAGTGGAAACCGAGGACGCGAGACGGCCGTGCGGTGGCCACCGCCATGTCGATCACCGGCAGCGAAGACGTGTTGGTTGCGAAGATGGCTTCCGGCTTCACGACCGCGTCCAGGTCGGCGAAGACTTCCTTCTTTAGGTCGAGATGCTCGGGGACCGCTTCGAAGATCAGATCGCAGTCGGTCAGGCCCCCATAGGTCATCGTCGATGAGATCCGGGCCAGGACCGCATCGGCGTCCGCTCGCTCGAGCTTGCCTCGATCGACCGCCCGCTCCACACTCCGCGTGATGCGCTCGTGGCCCAGGCGGACCTGCTCCTCGTCGGCCTCCATGAAGACGACGTCGAAGCCACCACGGGCACAAACCTCACAGATGCCGGACCCCATGGTCCCGCACCCAACGACTCCGATCTTCTTGATCTCGATGCTCACGGGGCCTCCGGAGGGCTTTGATCTTCAGGGGCGACCAAACCTAACCGCAACCGGGGCAACCTCAGAGCGAGGCGCAATAACATGTTGGCTATGGCAGACCCCCGCAAGGAGCGAGACAAGCCGTGGATCTTCCGAACCTACGCGGGCTATGCAACGCCCGAGCAGACGAACGCGCGCTTCAAGGCGAACCTCGGTAAGGGCCAGACCGGTCTGTCGGTCGCCTTCGACCTTCCGACCCAAACGGGATACGACTCGGACCACCTGATGGCGAAGGGCGAGGTCGGGAAGGTCGGCGTCCCGATCGGACATCTCGGAGACATGCGGGCGGTGTTCGATGGCATCCCGGTGGCCGAGATGAACACGTCGATGACGATCAATGCGACCGCGATGTGGCTCCTGGCTCTCTACACGGCGGTCGCCGATGAGCAGGGGGCGGACCGCAAGGAGCTCGCCGGCACGACCCAGAACGACATCCTCAAGGAGTACCTGTCGCGCGGGACCTACATCTTCCCGCCGGAGCCTTCGATCCGGCTGACGACCGACCTCATCACCTGGACACTCAACGAGGTTCCCAAGTGGAATCCGATCAACGTGTGCTCGTATCACCTGCAGGAGGCCGGAGCGACGCCCGTCCTCGAGGTTGCCTACGCACTGGCCAATGCGGTGACGGTGCTCGATGCGGTCAAAGCGACGGGGCGGGTATCCGAGGACGACTTCCCGAGACTGGTCGGGCGCATCTCGTTCTTCTGCAACGCGGGCATCCGGTACATCGAAGAGACCGCCAAGATGCGCGCCTTCAACGTCCTGTGGGAACGGATCACCAAAGAGCGGTACGGCGTCGACGATCCCAAGTTCCAACGGTTCCGCTATGGCGTCCAGGTCAACTCACTTGGACTGACGTCATCCCAGCCGGAGAACAACGTCTACCGGATCTTCCTCGAGATGCTCGCCATCACGCAGTCGAAGGACGCTCGCGCCCGCGCGGTGCAACTACCGGCATGGAACGAAGCTCTTGGACTCCCGCGAGCGTGGGATCAGCAGTGGTCCCTACGCGCCCAGCAGATCCTCGCCTTCGAGTCCGACCTTCTGGAGTACGGCGACATCTTCGAGGGCTCGAAGGTCGTAGAGGGCCTAACGTCCGAGATCGCCGACGGAGCCTGGGCGGAGTACTCGAAGGTGCTCGATTCCGGCGGTTCGGTCGACGCGCTCGGATACATGAAGGAACAACTTGTCGCCGCGCATGCCGACCGACGTCGCGCGATCGAGTCGGGCGATTCGGTGGTCGTCGGTCTCAACCGCTACACCGAAGCCGAACCGTCGCCTTTGGTTGAGGGACTAGACGAGCTCGCCTACGAGAAGGTCGACCCGCGCTACGAGGCTGCACAGATCCAGAGTCTCGAGCGCTGGCGTTCCGAAAGAGAAGCGGGCGCGGTTACGGCGGCACTCGACGGTTTGAAGCGCGCCGCGGCCTCGGACGACAACCTCATGGATGCGTCGATCGCGGCGGTGAAGGCGGGGGCGACTACCGGTGAATGGTCTGACGCTCTGCGCGACGCCTTCGGTGAGTACCGGGCCCCGACCGGCGTAGGAGCTTCCAGCGCGCACGGCGAGGGACTCGAGGGCATCCGGGACCGCGTAAAGAAGGCCCAGGAGGCGCGCGGGGTGACCAAGCTCCGGATGCTGGTGGCGAAACCCGGCCTCGATGGGCACTCGAACGCGGCCGAGCAGGTCTCGGTCCGGGCACGGGACGCTGGATTCGAGGTCATCTATCAGGGCATCCGGCTGACCCCCGAGCAGATCGCACGGGCTGCGGTCGAGGAGGACGTTCACGTGATCGGACTCTCGATCCTTTCGGGGGCACATGGGTGGCTCGTGCCGGACGTGATCGATCGCCTCCGGGCCGAGGGAGTGGATCCGGCTCAGGTCCCCGTGATCGTGGGCGGGGTGATTCCGGACGAGGACGCCCGCAAGCTCATCGAGCTGGGCGTTGCGGTGGTCTACACGCCCAAGGACTACGACCTCACCGAGATGATCGGTGCCATCGCCGACCTGATCGCCGCCCGCAGCTAGGCCTGGGTGCCCGGTAGGCTCCCTCGAGTGACCTTCAAGCTCGGGACCGGCCTCTACACCGGCCAGATCCCCTCGACCTCGCCCCGAACCTTCCACCAGGAGTACCAGGACACCCTGGCCCTCGTGCGCCTAACCGAGGACGAGGGCCTCGACTCCGCCTGGGTCTCGGAGCATCACGGGTCCGCCGATGGCTATCTCCCCTCGCTCCTGCCCCTGCTCGGGGCCTTCGCCGCCGTTACCGAGCGGATCGAACTCGGGACCGGCGTGGTGCTCGCCCCCTTCCACGATCCACTTCGACTCGCCGAGGACTTCGCGGTCGTCGATCAGATCTCCGGGGGCCGAGTTATCGCGGGGCTCGCTCTCGGCTGGAGGGATGAAGAGTTCCGGGCGTTCGGTGTCGACCCGCACACCAAGGTCGGACGCACCATCGAGATCAGCAAGATCCTCCGGCTCGCGTGGACCGAGGACCGTTTCGACTTCGACGGCAAGTACTTCCACTACAAAGATGTTGCGGTAACTCCGAAGCCGGCACGCCTCCCGCCTCTTCTTATCGGTGGCTTCGTTGATGCCGCGATCGAGCGAGCCGGGCGGATCGGCGACGGGTACATCTCGTCCCGGGGCGCGCCGGATCGTGTGAAGGCGGCGTTCGAACTCGCATCGAAAGCGCGCTCGGAGGCAGGACTCACCGGAACGCCGATCGTTGCCCTCCTCCAGAACACCTTCGTGACCGAAGATCCGGAGGCCGATTGGCCGGCCGTGCGCGCCGGGATCGGACATCAGCTCGGCGTCTACGCGGGGTGGCGGTCGGGAACCGACGTTCCGGGGGCAGCGCTTGAGGTCACTCCCCCATCTGAGGACGACATCCGCCGTACGACCGCGTACGGAACCCCCGATCAGGTCATCGACTATCTCAGTGACGTGGTGCGGATCCTGGGCTCCTATCCCGAGTCCCACCTCGTGGTCAGACTTCACTACCCGGGCATGGACGTCGACGTTGCGGCGCGTTCGATCGAGTTGTTCGCCCGCGAGGTCGCACCAAGACTCCGAGAGATCGCGTCCGGCTGATGGAGACACCAGAGAAGGGTTCGCTACCCGCGGGACTCGTGGGAGCGAGCGCCGTCCTCGTGGCGCTGGCCGGGATCCTCCTCTGGACCCTGGTGCTCGCAGGTCCCTGGCGCCTCGGGTCCGGATTGCTCGAAACCGCCGATCGCATCAAGCGGGCAGAGAAGCGACTGTCCGACGGCGACTTCGACACCGCCCGGGAAGTTACCGCGTTCGCGGTGGCGGCCTCGGAGCGGGCCCGCTCCGGTGTCGACGGTGGAGGGCCCTTGCTCGATCTTGCCGAGCTCATCCCCGTCGCCGGCAACGCTCTCGAAGAGATCGAACATTTCGTCAAGGCCACCGAGTTCTCGAGCGTCGCGGCGTTCGAATCGGTAAAGGTCGCAAGCGATGCGATCGGTGGGGACCTGATCCGCCCCGATCCCGAAGAGGAGAACGGATCGATCATCGACCTGGAGGAGGTCGAGTCGCTGGCCGGCCGGGTGCACAACATCCGGATCGGCCTGCAGAACAGTGCTGATGAACTCGAGGCGATCGATCCGCAGAACCTCCCTCACCGGTTCCGCAACGACCTGAGAGATGCACTCAAGCAGGCGGCCGACGCCGACCTTCGGCTCGCCGATGCCGAGGTGGGCTTCGACCTACTCCCGGGCATCCTCGGGGCCGACGGCCCCCGTAACTACCTCCTTGGGTTCCAGAACACCTCGGAGCAACGCGGGACGGGCGGCGCGATCCTGCAGTTCTCGACCCTCGAGATCGACAACGGCCGCGTGTTGCTCGGCAACGACAAGAAGGCCGCCAAGACGGTCTACGACGTTGAAGGCGAAGGACGCCCGCAGGTTGACGTCCCTCTGCCCGACGACGCCTGGATCGTGAGACAGATCCCCGACGCGCAACGATTCGGGAACTCCAACTGGAGTCCGAACTGGCCGATGACCGCGAAGTTGATGCTCGAGTACGCGGAGGCCGCCGACCGCGACAACGATGAGGTACAGCTTCCCGAGTTCGACGGCTTCTTCGTCGTCGATCCGTTCGCGGTCGAGAAGATGATGCCTGGGGTTGGTCCCTTCGTGACGAAGGCCGGCAACTACGTAACGTCGAAGCGACTAGTCCCGTTCGTCATGTACTACGCCTACGGGAAGTTCCCGGTGCCCGGGGAACGCAGGGCGGTCCTTCGACAGGTGGTCGACGAGTTCTTCAAGCGAGCGGTTCAGCCGAAGGAACCGACCGAGCTGCTCGAGGGGGCGGGCTCGGCCCTGGCCGAGAAGCGCATCCAGTTATGGATGAAGGAGCCGGCCGAGCAAGGGTTCATCAAGCACATGGGATGGGACGGCGCGATCTCGAAGGCGAAGACCGACTACATGATGGTGGTCGAGCAGAACGTTGGCGGCAACAAGCTCGACTACTTCGCGACCCAGACGACCGAGATGGACGTCACGATCGATGGAACCGATGCGCAGGTATCGACCGACCTCGGCGTCCACAACGGGTTCTTCGGCCCCCAGCCGCGCTGGATCACGGGGATCTTCAAGGGCTTCCACAAACCGATGCTCAGCCTTTACGTGCCGGGCAACGCCACACTGAACGGAACACCAACGGTCGAGGGCGAGAGACTCGACGATCCGCTCCCCGTGATCTGGACCAACGGACTCCCGCCAGAGGACTCTGAGGCGGGCAAGAAGGTATGGTCTGCGACGCTCTGGGTCCCGCCCGGCGAGGACGCTTCGATCGGTTACGACTACACCGTTCCCGGAGTCGTGAGGACCGTGGGTGACCGGCAGGTCTATCGCCTGGTGATCGGGCACCAGCCGAAGGTCAACCTCGAAGAGGTGACCATCACGCTTACCCTTCCTGAGGGCGCCACGGAGATCACGGCACCGAAGGGTTGGAAAGAAAACGGCAATGTCCTGACCTGGACCAAGGAACTGAAGGAGGACATAGAGGTGGAGGTGTCGTGGCAAAGCTAAGAGCTGCGGTTCTGGCCGCAGGAAGAGGCGTACGTATGGGCGGTCAGCGTCCCAAGACGTTGCTTCCGGTCGGCGACCACCCCCCACTCCTCCATCACATCCTGACCGGGCTCAAGGCCGCGGGGATCGAAGACGTCCTGATCGTGACCGGGTTCAAGCCGGCAGAGATCCAGGACTACGTCACCGAGAAGTTCCCTGAACTGGCCGCGACTTACACCTTCAACGCCCGCTACGCGTCGTGGGGCAACTTCCACTCCGTGCGTGTCGCTCTCGATCAGTCTCCGGGCATGGACGTGCTCGTGGTCAACTCCGACGTCGTTGTGACCCCCGATGTCTACCGGCGCGTTGCCGAAGCTCCGGGCGAACTCGTCCTCGCGGTTCAGGAGCGCCAGCACCTCGACGACGAAGACATGCGCGTTCGGATCGAGAAAGGAAGAGTGTTGGCCATCGGCAAGCACCTCAAGAGGGCGCTATCGCACGGCGAGTATGCCGGCGTCTCGCTCCTCCGGCCCCCGGCCGCCCGCGAGTACCTGATGATCTCGGATGGCCAGGAATGGAGCGGTTCGCTGCACGGCTATTACGAGGACGTCTACGCCGAGATGCTCGCGAAGGTGGATGCCCGATCCGCATCGGTCGGGGCCGGTGAGTACGCCGAGGTCGATAAGCCCGAGGATCTCGCCGCCGCTATCACGGTCATCGAACGGCTCGAAGCGGTTCATTAGGTGGTGCGCTGATTGGAAACCCCGCGGGTCGTCGTCTTCGACGCGGGCGATGAGGATGATGCCGCTCGGCATCTCGCACGATCGATATCCGAGATCGGGTCTTCGTCACCGTTGGTCGTCAATTCAGTCCACGGTGAGCGCCTCGCTCGCGACATCCACGGGGCGCGGTTCGAGACACCGCCGGAGGAGGCTTCGATCGACTGGGCCTCGACCCTCGGAGCGGACGCGCATCGCTCCGGCTGCGACCTCGTCATCGCGGTAGGCGGCGGTCGGTGCCTCGATCTCGCCAAGCTTGCCGCGGCGCGTGCGGGTCTCACGATGGTGTCGGTGCCAACACAGCTATCTCACGACGGGCTCTGTTCTCCAGTGGCCGTTGCTCCCGATCACGATGGGATCAAGCAGAGTCTCGGAGCGATCGCACCGCGCTCCGTCTACCTGTCACTCCCCACACTCCAGAAGTCGCCGGCGGCTTCGGTCCGAGCCGGGATAGGCGACCTCCTCGCCAACCCGTTCGCGCTGCGCGACTGGGCCCTGGCCAAGGAACGGAAGCTGGCCGAGATAAACCAGGTCGCATGGGACATGTCGGAACGTTCCTACGCGACGATCGAACCCTTTCTCGAGAACGACCTCACCGGCGGGTTACACGATCCCGCGTTCCTCCGATCGCTGGCCGACGCCCTCGTCCTATCGGGTGTAGCGATGATCCACTCCGGGTCGTCCCGACCGGCATCGGGTGGAGAACACGAGATCTCGCACGCCCTCGATGAGCTGTTCGGAGGCCCCGGCATGCACGGTGCCCAGGTGGCGTTCGGCTGCATCATCTCGGCCGCCCTCTATGGCGATGATCCTGAGCTCGTTCGCAAACGGCTAACGAGGTTGGGCCTACCGGCCGACCCTGGTGCTCTGGGATTGAGCAACGAAGATGCGGTGAAGGTCCTACTCGCAGCCCCGGACACTCGTCCGGGCCGCTTCACGATCATCGAGGAAGCCGCCCTCGACGAATCCGCCGCACGGGAGCTCGTGGGAGGCATCTGGGGACCATGACGATGCGGGGCCGCCGGCTTGTCGCCGCATTGCTGGTTCTGGGATTGCTCGGTGGGGTCTTCTTCGTCAGTCTCGGCGATCGGCGAGACGACGATCCCGGCCCGGGAGATAACGGCCCGGAACGATCGAGATCGATGACCGCATCTTTGACACCAACGATCCAGTCGAGCGAGCCTGCGCTCTCGCTCCCGAGATGCTGAAGCGGATCGAACGAGGCACCGTGCTCGAGCACACCGAAGATCTGCTGTTCGTTCCCCAGGCCCCCAACTACGTGGGCACGTTCGGGATCACGAGTCACTCCGGCCCCTTCGACTACCTTCAGACGATCCCGCTGGTCTTCTACGGTCCCGAGCGCATCGTCGCCCAGGGCGAAGCGCTGGATAAGGAGGCGAGCATCACCGACGTCTACCCGACCGTCGGGCAACTCACCGACGTTGACTTGCCTGAGCGCAAAGGGAAGGTCCTGGAGGACGCTCTCAAACCAGATGTCGACGGAGTACCGAAGTTGATCCTCACGGTTGTGTGGGATGGAGTTGGGCGCAACATGCTCGAGCGTTGGCCCGATGACTGGCCCAACCTCGCGCGCATGGAGAGGAAGGGGACGTCGTACCTGGGGGCGACGGTCGGATCGTCGCCGAGCATCACCCCGGCCACGCACTCGAGCCTCGGCACCGGTGCCTTTCCGAAGGAACACGACGTCACCGCGATCACGATGCGCTTCGGAGACGAGATCCGGGATGCATTCGCTGGTCGTATTGCCTCCGACCTCAAGCTGACGACGTTTGGCGACGAGGTCGACCTCGCGTACGACAACGAATCACTCGTCGGGATGCTCGCGTGGAAGTCATGGCACATGGGGATGCTCGGTCACGGGAGCATGACGCCCGGAGGAGACCAGGATCTATTGGGCATCATCGGCCACGACGAGAACATCACCGGGAACCCCGAGTTCTACTCCACCCCCGAGTACCTAACTCCGTTCCCCGGCTTGGACGAACGTCTCGAAGAACTCGATCGCGCCGACGGAGAGGTCGATCAGCAGTGGATGGGTCACGACATCGCCCTGCACGAGAATCCGGCGTGGGTCAATTACCTGGGCGACGTGCTACTTGCGACCATGGATCGAGAAGGCTTCGGTGCCGACACTGTTCCCGATGTCCTGATGACCAACTTCAAGATGACCGACATCGTCGGGCATCAGTACTCGATGGATTCACCCGAGGAACCTATCGTGTTGCGGGCGCAGGATGCCCAGCTCGGGCGCTTGATCGATTACCTCGACGCCGAGGTCAAGGATTACGTCGTGATCGTCACCGCCGACCACGGGCATACCCCGAGCCCAGAACGCTCGGGGGCCTGGCCGATAGCGAAAGGCGCACTCCTTGCAGACCTCAACCGGTTCCTCGAAGTCGACGAGGACTCCAGTCCGGTGATCAACACCAGCGCGGTTGGGATGTTCTTCGATGCGGACCTGCTGGAGGCCACCGGGGTCACACTCGATGAGGTCGCGACCTGGATGAACGATTACCGGCTGGCGGACAACTGGGACGAGGAGCTTCCGGCCGGCTATGAAGATCGTGCCGAGGAGCAGGTGATGGCCGCGGTGTTCCCGACCACGGACGCTGCCCGAGATCATGGCCTGCGCCCGCCTAGGATGACGACATGACCAGCAGAGCTGCAGTGATCGGCCTCGACGGTGCCGCCTGGCACCTCCTCGACCCGCTGATGGAAGCCGGGCTGATGCCCCGCCTCGCCGCCCTGAAGGCCAAGGGTGCCTCGGGAACGATGCTGTCGACGATTCCCACCTACACGCCGCCGGCCTGGACCTCCGCGGCCACCGGTGTGAACCCCGGCCGTCATGGGATCTACGGATTCGTCGAGGGCCACGCGCAAGCCGAGCACCAGAACCTCTCTCACTCCGGCAAGGTCAGGTCGTCGACGATCTGGGAGATGGCGAACGCGCAGGGGGCCAGGGCCGGGATCTACAACCTCCCCCTCACGTACCCACCCCAGCCGCTCGACGGATGGATGGTCTCGGGGATGATGACGCCCGGCTACGGCGAACGGCAACGTGGGTTCGCATCGTGGGGCGCGCCGCACCAAGGGTCCGAGCTCGAAGCGAAGATCCTCGAGTGGGCGCCAGGCTACGTCCTCGACATCTCCGCCAACTACGAGCAGGACTGGCGGGACGAGAAGCTGGCGGTCACGGCCCTCGATTCGATCCGCCAGCGCAAGGTCGTGCTCGAAAACCTCCTCGCCACCGATCCACCCGATGTTCTGTTCTCGGTTCAAGAGGCCCCCGACCGGATCCAGCACGTCTACTACCGCTATATGGACCCGTCCGACGTCCTCTACGACACGCCTGAGGGCCGCACGATCCGCCCCCATGTCGAAAAGTGCTTCGCAGCCATGGACGAGATCATCGGACTGCTCGACGACTGGGCCGGGGACACTGGAGGAGTGCTCGTCTGCTCCGACCACGGGTTCACCGCCTGGGAGGTCACCGTCCACCTGAATGCTCTGCTCGCGTCGTGGGATTACTTCTCGTTGAAGGCAGGCACGCGTGCGATGCAATCGGGCGCGGTGCGAAAGCTCATCCCCATCGCGAAGCGCGTGCTTCCTCGCAAGTTGGCGCGTGGCGCCAAGGCAAAGACGTTCGCTGCGATCGACTGGTCGAAGACGCGAGCGTTCGCGTCGCCGATCCCCCAGCAAGGAATCTTCATCAACCTCAAGGGCAGAGAGCGTTTCGGTGTTGTCGAGCCATCCGAGCTCGCCGCGATGAAAGCAGACATCGCGCAACGGTTGCTGAGCGCGGTTGGTCCCGACGGGAAGCCGTTCGTCGATCGGGTGTGGTCCTCGGAAGAAGTCTTCCAGGGTGAAGCCCTCGAAGGGGCCCCCGACCTCCTTCCGGTCATGCGCGATCACCGCTTCGAGAACTCCGACGAGATCTTCCACACCGATCCGTTCTCAGACGTCGCGCACATGCCGCGGGGGGTTCACCACCCGAGGGGGATCGTGATCGTGTCCGGGCCCGGCGTGAAGGCGGGCGCTCGCATCGAGGGCCACGTTCAAGACGTCACCCCAACGCTTCTGTATCTCGCCGGTCTCAAGGTGCCCGAGGGCCTCGATGGCGAGGTGCTGACCGGAGCCTTTGACGCCCATCACCTCGAGTCCCAGCCGGTCGAATGGACGGCTCCGCCGACCAGCAGTGGGCGGGACGAGAGCTCCCCGTACTCAGACGAAGAGGAAGCGATGATCGAGGAATCGCTCCGAGGACTCGGGTACCTATGACACAGACTGAGGCGGTACCGGCACTTCCGGTCCGGAAGCGAGCGCACCGGCAAAGCAGCTACCGCATCGCTCTTCGGGTCATCGCCGATGGCATGGCGGTGTCGTCCGCCCTGTTCCTCGCGACCGCTCTCCGGTTCGAGATCTTCAGTGGTGCGCCGGGGAAGGTAGACGGAGCGCTGATCGACTACACCCTGGTGACCGTCATCGCCACGCCGGTGTGGCTCCTCTTGTTCTGGCTCTACGGGCTCTACGAGCCGCGCCAGGTACTGTCGCCGGTCAACGAGTTCAAGCAGGTCTTCCATGGCGTGGTCGCCGGATCGGTCCTCATCTTCGTGGCCGACTCGGTCTTCAACCGCAACCTCGCCGCGCGGGTGGGCGCTCCTCGGCATGGCCCTCGGCTTCATCCTTGTGGGCGGTGAGCGCCTCATCGTAAGGAAGTTCCTCCATTTCATGAGGAGACGCGGCTCGGATGCGACCCGCACGTTGATCGTCGGGACCAATCACGAAGCGCGCACGATCGCGAAGACACTCGATCGCGAGGGATGGCTCGGTTATCAGATCCTCGGCTTCGTTGACGACGCGGGTTCCGACCGCGAAGAGCTCGAGGACGGATACACAGTGCTCGGTACGATCGCCCAACTAAAGGACCTGGTCGATGAGCATCGAGTTAACAACGTCCTCATCGCCGCCTCCGCTCTCGATCCCGGCTACCTCAACCGCTTGTTCTGGGAACTGCAGGATCACGACGTTGACATACAGATCACTTCGGGAACCGTCGACCTGATGGCATCCAGGATGATCGTGCAGTCGGTCGCCGGTGTCCCCTTGCTTTACGTCCGCCGCAGTGGGATGGACGGCCTTCAGAGAACGATCAAACGCAGCATCGACGTCGCCGGCTCATTATTGTCGGTCTTCTGCTCTCCCCGTTCCTCCTCGCCTTCGCCCTGTGGATCAAACGGGACTCGCACGGACCAGCCTTCTTCAAGCAGGTGCGAGCCGGGCGCGATGGCGAGCCGTTCGTGTGCTGGAAGTTCCGCACGATGGTTGCCGATGCCGAAGAGCGGAAGGCCGATCTCGAGGCTCTCAACGAGGGTCCCGGGCTGCTGTTCAAGCTCAAGGAGGATCCACGCATCACCAAGACGGGAAAGTTCCTCCGTCGGTTCTCGCTCGATGAACTCCCCCAGCTATGGAATGTCCTCAAGGGCGAGATGAGCCTGGTGGGCCCTCGTCCCGCGCTTCCCTCGGAGGTCGAGCAGTTCGACGACTGGACCCGCAACCGGATGAAGGTAAAGCCCGGCATGACCGGCCTCTGGCAAGTTTCGGGGCGGGCCGAGACGAGCTTCTCCGATTACGTCCGCTACGACCTCTTCTACATCCAGAACTGGTCCCTATCGCTCGACCTCTGGATCCTCTGGCGCACCTTCCGGGCGGTCCTCTCCACCGAGGGCGCTCACTAGCCGGTCAAGTCCCCGGAGGGGTACCCTCGGAGAATGCTTGAGGAGATCGTTCTTTCCGTCGACGACGAACCGGGAACCCTGGCCGTGATCGGAGAGCTCCTCGGCGACTCCAAAGTGAACATCTACGCTTTATCCGCCACGACCTATGGCGGCCAAGGAGTCGTTCACCTCGTTTGCGACGACGGTGACGACGCGGCGGAGGTCCTGAAGTCGAACGGATTCAAGGTCACGACCACCCGTCCGGTCATGACCGCCACCGTCGACGACCAGCCGGGCGAGCTAGGTCGTTACTGCCGCAAGCTCACCGACGCCGGAGTAACCATCTCTGCCGCTTATGTCGCTCGCAAGGGCGGCGGCGAGACCGAGTTGGTATTCGCGGTTGACGACCTCGAGGCTGCCCAAGAGGCGTAACTCTCTCTACGCCGCTCGGGCCGGTCCCTCTGCCCCAACGGTGCCGAAGTAGATCGCCAGCACTGCGGTCGCGATGTGCAGGTAGTTGTCGGTCGAGCCTGCGTCCTTGATGGCGAGGAACTCGAGTGCGCCAACCATGCCCAGCACGAAAACGAGTCCGAGCACGACCCCGAACGCGAGGTTCACAGACTTGGACGAGGCGTGCTTCCCGGCGGCTCCGAGCCACACGGCCCCCAGAGCGAGATGCACGATGTTGTGGAGTGGGTTGACCGGGAAGATGATCAGTTCCTCTTCGACGCCCTTCCCCGCGAAATCATCAAAGCCTGTAACCGCGAACCCGAGCAGACCCACCACGAGGTAGACCACACCGAAGACCAAAGCGAATATCTGAGCCGGCGTCTTGTTCATCGTTCCTCCCTCTACACGAGTGACAGACGGACGGATGAGCCAATTATAGATACCCCAGGTTCTTCAGGGACTCCTCGATCGCAGCTTCCTCCTCGGCCGTGTAGGCCTCAGCCTGCGAGCCTTCGCCCGCCTTCGGAAGGTCCATCGCCTCGATCACCGGGGGCCGGCCGGCGATCATGTCGGGCGGGAGATAGCGGGTCAGTACCTCACCGTCGACCTCAGGAACCTTGAGACCGGCGAGATAGAGGGCGGTCGGCATCATGTCGAGGAGGTTCGCTCGTTCTCCGGAGAGGGGCGCGATCCCGGGTCCGGCAACTCCGAAGATGCCGTCCATGTGGTGGAAGCCCCTCGGCAGCGAGCGATAGTCGTCGAGCACCGAGGGCGAGTAGAGGCCGTCGGAGAGCTCGTAGGAGTACTCCCGGCACACGGGATAGAGGTCTGGGGCGAAGGGGGCCTGGCCCCCGTGGACGGCGTCCTCCCGCTTGATCACGCGGTCGACCACCGGCTTGCCGTCATCGGGGTCGATCAACGAGGTCAGCTTGGCGATGATCTCGTCCCTTACGGCCTCGTACTCGCTCTGCGGGACGATCCCCTGCTCCTCGCGACCTTCGAGATTGATGTAGATCCCCTGTTGGGGGATGGGGGCGGAGAACGCCTTCGTGGCGCTCCAATCGATCGACTGTTGCGCCGCTCCCTTGGCTTTCTGCCACACCGACTTGGGGAGGATCTTCTTGGCCCGGCGCGCGAGTTTCCTCACTCCCTGAGACTTGGTTACCGCACCGGCCCCCTTCACCGAGAGGAATCCCCATTCTCGCAGCGCGACGTTGATGTTCACGCTCTTGTCCTTGGGTCCGAAACCATGGTCGGACATCGATAGCACCCAACCATCATCGCCTGCCCAGTCGAGAAGGTCGCCGATCACGTCGTCCATCTCGTCGAAGAATTCCCACGCTCGTTCGCGGATCGCCTTCGCTTCCGGACGGTTGTAGTGCTCCTCGCGCGGATCGATGTACTTGTAGTGAACGTGCATCAGCCGGTCGGGGGCTTCGAGCACCGCGAACAGCAGCGGAACGTCACTCGTATCGAGGAGGTGCTTCAGCGCGGTCCGTTTCTTGGCAAGGTTCCGAGACAACCGCTCGATGATGTCGGTGGACTTCCAGTCTTGCGCGTAGTCGACCTCGATGTCGATCTCGTAGCTACCGGTCTTCCCCACGATCTCGGCCGCCAGTTCGGCCGGGTACGTGAAGTTGTCCGGAGTCTCGCCACCGCCTTCGGGCGTCAGCATGCCGGACACCGAGAATCCATCGACAACGGGGGCCGGATAAGTCATCGGGATATTGAACAGACCGATCTTGGTGCCCTGAGCGTTGGCGGCGTTCCAGATCGCCGGCGCGGCGACCTTCTCGAGGCGCACCAGCCCGAGGCTCTTCTGAACGTGGCCGAGGGTGAATCCGAAGATGCCGTGCTTGCCGGGGTTCACGCCGGTGAAGATCGAAGTCCATCCGGGCGGCGTGTACGGGGGCACGGTGGAGGTCAGCTTTCCCGAGACGCCCTTCTCGAGTAGTGCCTTGAACCGAGGCATATGCCCCGCCTCGAACGCCGGATCGAGAACCGAGAAGGTCATCCCATCGAGCCCGAGCATCAGAACCTTTGTCACTTGAGTCGTTTCCATATGGTCTTGAGGATAGCGGCGGTGACCATGGCGATCCCCACGCCGAAGGCCTGCAGCACGAAGCCGGACAGGGGCCCGAAGATGTAGACGATCGCCTGGACATCGGGCATCCCTGGGTTCGGCAACAGTCTCCGGCGTGCGAATGCCTGCGAGATCCGTCCTCCCGTTCCCTCACCCTTCTCGGCTCCCGCGATCTCAAGGAAGTAGTAGGCAAGGAAGACGTAGGTGATGACCCACCAGATGTCACGGTCGACGAGATCGGGAGCGCGCCACACGTAGACCGCCAACCCGGCCCCCGCGGCCGCGCGCCGGGCACCGTCTGCAAGGTGGTCGAGTGCTTCACCCTTCGCGCTGGTGACCCCGGTCGCCCGGGCCAGCTTCCCGTCGACGCAATCGAACACGAACGCGAGATAGAACGAGACACCACCGGCGATCAAGCCCCATCGCTCGCCCGTAGCGAAGAACCCGCCCGACGCGAGCCCAAAGATCAACGCGATCACGGTTACCTGATCTGGACTCAACCAACGATGCTTGGTGAGGAACCTGACGATGCGGATAGACACCGGGTCGGTAAGCAGCACCGTGAACCAGTAGTCACGCTTCTTTGCGCCGGGCGGATGCGCAGCCGGCTCGGTCATCGCTTCGGTCCGTACTGGGGGTCGACGAGTCCGTGGCCGCGGGCCTGTTCGAATGAACCGGCCACCAGCCCGGTGACGAGTCCCGGATCGCGCGTCTGGAGCGCCTTGCCGATGTTGATGATGAAAAGTCCGGTCAGGGCCCACCACAGCGCCGCCTTGTAGCGGAATGTCTGGGGCATCAGCTTGCGGTGGAGATAGAACTGATTCGCCATGTTCATCCGTTGGAGTCCGTGGGAGTTCATCCGCGCGGCGTCACTCTTGAGGTGATCGCACCGTGCTGCGGGAGTCTGCAGCAGGGTGTAGCGGCGGGAGACGCGGTAGGAGAAATCGATGTCCTCCTTGTATCCGTAGCCGGCCAACTTCTCATCGAAGCGATCGGTGGCGAAGACCTCTCGTTTGTAGGACATGAACCAACCGTTCATGTACTCGATCCGCCGCACCCCCGCCGAATCGGAGACCCCCTCGGCATAGAAGCCCTTTCGGATCTTCCCTGAAGCCTCCGGCCACCAGCCACCGATCCCGAAGAAGCGGCGATAAAGGATCGTGATCCTCGACGGTCTTGCGGGACGGACCGGGGTCGCCCGGACGCCTCCGACTTCCTCTCCCGACCCCGCTCCCCCATCGACCGTATTCGGCCAGGATCTGCTCGTGGCAATCGGGCTCGAGGCGGACGTCGTCGTCAACGAAGAAGACGATGTCCCCTGTGGTCCGATCGATCCCGACGTTCCGCTGCACAGTCAGGCCCCGTGGTGCCGGATGGAAGTAGTCGAGGCTTAGGCCGTTGTCGGCGCAGAGCTTCTCGATCGCTTCCCGGGTGGGGGTGGCATCGCTCGAGTCGACGATCGCCAGCTCGTCCGGCAGCACGGTCTGGGCCACGAGGCTCTCGACCGTCCTGAGAAGGTCATCGGGGCGGCTGCGCGTAGCTATGACGAACGAGCTTTTGGGGTCTGTTGGCATACCGGGGGGCAGGGTACCAATCTGGGCCCCCGTCCAGGCCACTTGAGTGCTAATCGTTCGGGGATGACCGATATGGACCATTGTCCTCGGGCGCCTCAGGGCCTACCGTGGCCCAATGCTTACCAATGCGCTCCACCTCATCCGCTCGCGCCGCGTCTTCGCCGCCGGGCTAGCCATCGCCATGCTCATCGCCGCTCTCCTCGCCTCTCCCGGCTCGATCCAACCGGCCGACGCGGCAGGGCTGGGGGAGACCACGCTGGACAAGACGATCGTTCCCAAGGGGACGAAGGGCGCCAAGAAGAAGCAGCTGAAATACGGTCCCGGCCAGAAGCGAGTGACCCGTTCGTTGATCGCCAACTATCCGAAGGGTGTCGGCGATCCGATCGCAGCTTTCCGGCAGATCTCCGACGTGCATACCGATCGACGAAGAGTCTCCCGGCGCGGGTCGAGTGGGCCGACAAGTGCGGCTCCGCGTACACCAGCGCCTACCGGCCCCAGGAGGCGATGTCGACCCAGGTCGGCGAGTCGATGATGCAGGCCCTCAACTCGATCGAGTTCGGCCCGGCAACCGGCCTGGCGTTCAACTTCGCCATCTCGACCGGAGACAACGTCGATAACAACCAGTTCAACGAGCTCCGGTGGTTCATCGACCTGCTCGACGGCGAGACCGTCACACCGAACTCGGGGGGCACCACAGCCGAAGAGCGTGCGGCGTCACCGTACGAGGGCTACACGAAGGACATGACCCTCAACACCACCGGCGGGGAGATCGGCATCCCCTCCGCCACGGCGCTTGCCACCAGCGTCCTGGAACGAGCACAGGAGGGCTTCGACGCGTCCGGCTCGAACGTCCCTTGGTATGCGGTGCTCGGTAACCATGACGGTCTTGCACAGGGCAACCTGCCGGGCACTGGAGCCTTCGCTCCCGTGCCGCTCGGGAACCAGAAGAACATGAGCCCGATCGAGAACAAGAAGTACTGCGAGGCGCTGATCGAAGACGCCACCGGCGGCGTCACCGACGCATTGGTTGACATCGCCAGCAAGCAGCAAGTAACGGCCGACCCCGACCGCCGCTTCCTCAGCAACCACAACGACGTCGTCGCTGAGTACTTCAACACCACCGGAATGCCGGACGGTCACGGGTTCGCAGATGCGCCGGAGGATCCTCAGCACGCAGGTACCGCCGGCTACTACGCCTTCCCGATCTCGAACGACCATCCCGTCGTCGGCATCTCGATGGACACGATCACGTGGGGCGGGGGCCCCGACGGCAGCCTCTCTGATCCTCAGTTCCAGTGGATCGAGGAGCAGATGATCGCCAACTCGACCTCCTACTACAGCCCCGAGGGAGAGCTGGTCGAGAACCCCAGCGGGACCGACAACCTGATGGTTCTCTTCTCCCACCACGCGTCTACCTCACTGAACAATCCCGGTGAAGACGATGCCGGAGCGCCGTATCACTGCTTCCGACCGGGCGACGCCGAGGGGTGTGCGGACGTCGGGCTCAGGGAGCTCATCAGCAGGTTCCCCAACGTGATCTCTTGGGTCAACGGCCACCACCACCAGAACCGCGTGACCCCACACACGTTCGACGCGGGCACCGATGCCGAGCATGGCTTCTGGGAGATCAACACCGCGGCCCACATCGACTGGCCTCAGCAGTCCCGTCTGATCGAGATGTCATGGGCGGCAGGCGGCCCAGGGCAGGACAACGTCGTCATCCTTTGGGCGACGCTCGTCGACAGCCTGGCGCCGATCAAGCCGGACCCGACTGCGGATGACATCTCGTACCTCGCTGCACTGTCCAGGTATCAGTCATACAAGGATGCCTGTCTCCGCAAGGGCCAGGCCGACTGCAGCGCTTCGGGTAAAGCCAAGGACAAGAACGTGAAGCTGATCCTCAAGGCTCCGTTCGACTGGTAGAGGTTCAAGTGGCCGAGCGGGACCGCACCCGCTCGGCCACGATCCTCGCAAGGAACGCGGGATTGCCGAGGATGTAGCGACGCCACATCCGGCGCGGCTCCTGCAGCAACCGGTAGATCCACTCGATCCCCAGCCGGTTCATCCAACGGGGCGAGCGCGGGACCTCACCGGCAGTGAAATCGAAGAACGCGCCGACCCCAACCCCGAGACGCGCGCCGGTGGCGTTCAGATTGCTCGCGAGCCATTGCTCTTGCAAAGGGTTGCCCATCGCCACCATCACCACGTCCGCTCCGGACTCCTTGATGCGTGACGCCATCGTCGCGTCCTCCGAACGCTCGAAGAACCCATCTCGAGTCCCCGCGATATCGAGTCCCGGGATCGCGCTCACGAGGCTCTGAGCGGCACGGTCGGCAACCCCAGGACGCGCCCCAAGCAGGAACAGGCTCCACCCGTGCCGAGCCGCCAGGCGGGCGATCTCGGGATTGAAGTCGCTACCGTTCAGGTTCTCGGGGAACGGCTTGCCGTACAGACGTCCCGCGACGCTGAGACCTGACCCGTCGTTGAGCACCAAGGATGCCGACCCCAGAAGACTCCGGTAAGCCGGGTTCTTGCTGGCCGTATTGAGCGTGTGGGCGTTGACGTAAACCACCAGGGCCGGGAGTCTCCTTCGAGGGCGACGCGCTCGACAGCAGCGATCGCCTCCTCGGTCGTCATCCTCACGACCGGTACTCCAAGCACCTCGACGGGGTCCAGAACCATGGGGCGCAGTCTTACAGACCGAGTCGGTACACTGGGGCCCCCGTGGCGGCGAACCTCCATACAGAGGACCCTCACGAGGCCGAGACACCAGAGTAACCACGGAGGATCGCTTGAGCGCGCCGAACGTCCTGTTCCTGGCCATCGACTCCCTGAGAGCCGATGCCGTCTTCGGCGACCACATCCCCACGCCGAACTTCGATCGCTACGCAGCCTCGGGAGCTCAGTTCCGCCAGTGCGTCTCGACCACGACCTCCACGACACCGTCGTTCTCCTCGATGCTGACCGGCTGCTATCCGCCCCGGCACGGAGTCAGGGGCCTCCAGGGGTACCGCCTCTCGAACGCCGTGACCACGATGGCCGAGGCGTTCGGAGTGGCCGGCTACCAGACGCACGCCGAGGTCACCGGACCACTGGTTCCAGAGACCGGCGTACTGCGCGGTTTCGAGAACGCCAATCACCGACAGGGCTACAAGGTCAAGCCATTCGTATGGCGAGATGACGTGATGGCGCGGATGAGCTCCTACACGGAACCCTGGTTGATGCTCCTGCACACCTGGGAGGTCCACCGTCCCTATCGCCCGGCCCCCGACTTCGTGCGCCGCTGGGACAAGGGCGGATACGAGGCGGTCGTGGCCATGAGCGACGAATGGCTCGCTCCGGTGATCGAGGCCGCCGGTGAGAACACGATCGTCGTGATCACCGGTGACCACGGCGAGGAATACCCCGATACGAGGATGGGGCAGAAGATGCATCGCGCGGCAACCAAGTCGCGCAAGAAGTTCCGCCTCGACAAGTGGTTCCCCTACCTGGACAAGAAGTTCGCCGGGATGGCGCTCGGACACGGCTTTGCCCTGTGGGAGCACCTCGTGCGCGTCCCATCTGATCATCAATGGGCCCGGGGTCACTCCCGTGCGCGTCGAGGACCAGGTCCGACACGTCGACCTGTTCCCGACGCTATTGGACCTGTGTGGGATAGCGATCCCCGAGAACATCGACGGGCGCAGCGTGAAGTCATTGATGAGCGGCGGAACCCTTCCAGAAGAGCCGGCCTACATGGAAGCGGTTGGCGTCAAGCTCGAAGGCGATCGCATCGCGGCCGTAAGGACACCCGACTGGAAGCTGATGCGTTACAAGGGCGACCGGGACAAGGACGTGCTCTTCCGTCTCGACGGCGGGTCACCTCCCGACGAGAAGCACAACGTGCTGACCCGGCATCCCGAAGTCGCCGGAAAGCTCGGTGCATTCCTCGACCGCGTTCAGGCGATCGAAGCCGACCCTGACTCCCCCTTGAGTGAATCGGACGAGGCCGTGATCGAACAGCACCTGCGCGACCTCGGCTACCTGTAGGGATGGAGGACGCGCCGTTCTTCATCGTTGGGTCGGCCCGTTCGGGGACCACCCTTCTCCGGATGATGTTGAACGCGCATCCGCAGGCCGCCATCCCGCCCGAATCGCGCTTCATCGTCGAGCTCTATCCCGGGGCCGATCAGATCGACGTCGAGCACTTCCTCGAGGTGCTCAGCACCCATCGCCAGTTCTCTTCGTGGCAGCTTCCGATAGATCTCGTCGCCGCGGAACTACCGGAAAGTGGAACGATCCCCTACTCGGCCGCGGCCGTCGCCCCATTCCGAGCCTTCGCCAAGCATCACGACAAGCAGCGATGGGGAGACAAGACGCCGCGCTACGTCCTCGACATCCCACTCCTGGCGGGTCTGTGGCCCGAGGCTCGGTTCATCCATCTCGTGAGGGACGGTCGCAACGTTGCCCTCTCGTACGCCGACGTTCCATTCGGTCCGAAAACCGTCTCGAAGGCGGCCCAGTTGTGGGCAAAGCGCGTGGGGGCCGGGGTCGAGGCGGGGGCTGCTCTGGGTGACCGCTACATCGAGGTCCGCTACGAGGACTTCGTCACCGATCCCGAGGCACAAGCGCGCGTCCTGTGCTCGTTCCTGGGGCTCGAATACGACCCTCAGATGCTCCAGTACACGACCAGGTCAAAGGGGCAGGTGCTCCCCCGGGCCTCCAAGTACAACCCCCACGTAACCGAAGAGCCGATCGCCCACACCAGGTCGTGGGAGACCGACATGCCCGACGGTCAGGTCGCGGTCTTTGAGGCGATCGCCGGCGATCTCCTAGCGCGTCTTCGACTACCCGGTGCGGCATCCCAAGCCGTCACTGGCGATGCGCATCGCCGCAGGGCTTGGCTCGGCAGGTCTGCCTATCGGCCGCCTGCATGGAAAGACGGGCTAGGGAAAGGTCCCGAACTTCTAGCGGTCCTCGTCGTCTTGTTCGACGGGTATCGCCTGCTCCTGAGCGTCGGCTTCGGGAACGTCGGGGTCGTTCGGAACCGGATCGGCGTCCGGCTCGTCGTGGACCCAGCCTTCTTCTTGCTCCTGAGCGTCGGCTTCAGGAACGTCGGGGTCGCGATCGTTACTCATTGCGTAACTCATGGCATGCCTCCTCTCGCGATCATGCGGGCAAGAACGACAATCTCAGCTTACGCGTCGGATTATCCACATTGGTATCGACTAGCACCAGGCTCTGCCACGTGCCGAGCTGTGGTCGTCCGCCGATGACCGGGACTGTGATCGAGGGCGCCACGAAAGCAGGGACGACGTGGTCGGCACCGTGGCCGTGAGAACCGTGCGAGTGCGACCAGCGATCGTCCCGAGGAAAGACACTGTCGAGCACCCCGGAGAGATCGGCTTCGGAGCCGGAACCGGTCTCCATGATCGCGAGCCCGGCGGTCGCATGGGGAACAAACGCATGGACGAGACCATCGCCCTCGGACGAGCAGAAGTCATTGAGACTCTGAGTGACGTCGGTGAACCGCCGCGTGCCGGTCTGCAGTTCGATCACCTCCGAACGCATCCGTGTCTCCTCTCGCTCGTGATCAGGACTGGTAGCCGAGCCGCTCCATCGTCGAGGCGATCAACGGAGTGATGCTCTCGATCTCGGTAGGGTTCTCCCGCTTCCACTTACCCTTCTCCGGCGCCGTCACCACATTCACCGGGGTGGTCGCGACGCCGGCAGCTGCCGTCCGGACCGCATCGTCAAGGGGAACCCCGATCCGATCCATGATCCGAGCGACCTCGGCCGAGGGATCGTCGGTCAGATCCTCGTAACGAACGGTGACCCAGCGGGTCCCGTCGATCTGCGCTCCATCATCAAGCGAGTAATCGTTGGCGAACTTCCACTGCTTCGCGCAAACCACCTCGAGAGGACCGTTGAGGTCCTCCCGCCATCCCGGATAGAGCACGAACTTCCACCACTTCGGATCGGCCCCCGGGATGTGGTGCGGCTCCGGCAGCTCGTAAACGCGGTAGCGCGGCGACCTCCACGCGTTGATCAAGGAGTTCACGTTCTCGCGCCCGTCTCGCTGAAGGAAGACATAGATTGCGTCGGGGAAGATCTCATCCACGAACGGGATGCGGAGGGTGTTGCGCGGAGTCTTGTCGATGAACCGCTTGCGTTTGCCGGTCACCGTGTAGAACGAGCGCCGGATCCTCGCTGCCGACGACTCGTCGGCATCCTCCGCGGTCAGGACGTTCGAGTCCCATCCTCGCAGCGCCGGATGATGATCGAGCTCCCATACCTCGTGCGCCTCACTCGGCTGCCAGTGAGCCAGATGCCGCGACTGCCGCAGGACCCGGTAAAGCAGCGTGGTCCCGGATCGTGGCGCTCCGAGCACGAAGACCGGTCGGTCGAGCTTGCCTCCCAAGAGGTAGCCCGGGTAGTGGACGGCCTGGGTCGCTCGCATCGAGAGTCGTTGCCGGTAGTAGGCGAGTCCCGGATTGAAGTTGGTGGATAGGCTCTTGCGTATCTCCCGGCGGGAGGGCGCGGCGCCGCTCATTCAGAGGCCGGGCCGGTGAAGCGAGGAGCGCGGCGCTCCCGGAGAGACGCGATCCCCTCGTGGACATCGGGCCCGGTGAAACCGAGGAACTCCATCGCAAGGGAGGCATCGAAGCTCGGCCCGGCAAGTCGGAGCCAGTTGTTCAGCGCGTACTTGGTCCAGCGGATCGCGCTCTGAGAACCATTGGCGAGCTTGCGAGCAACCCGCAGAGCCTCGTCCTGCAACTTGTCGTCATCGACGCACAGTGAGACCAGACCGATGCGTTCGGCCTCCTCGCCGGAGACCGGATCGCACGTGAGGAGGTAGTACTTCGCCTTGGCCATACCGCAAAGCAGTGGCCAGATGATCGCGGAATGATCGCCGGCGGCCACTCCGAGGCGTGTGTGTCCGTCGATGATGCGCGCCGACCGAGCCGCTATCGAGATATCTGCCAACAGCCCAACGACCAATCCGGCCCCCACCGCCGGTCCGTGCATCGCGGAGACGATCGGCTTGGAGCAATCGATCACGTTGTAGACGAGATCGCGCGCCTCACGCATGACCCGGGCACGCGTTTCGAAGTCATTGGCGATGTCAGCAACGAGGTCGAGGTCTCCACCCGACGAGAATCCATCTCCCGCGCCCCGTACGATCGCGACCTTGACCTCAGGGTCCTTGTCGATCGCGTTCCATACCTCTGCCAGCTGCGTGTGCATCTCGTGACCGACCGCATTCAGCTTCCCCGGCGTGTCGAGCAGAACCTCGAGGATGCCTTCCTCCAGCATCGAGATGCTCAAGGCATCGAACCGCGAGTAGTCAGTCATCGACGTCTTCCTTCTCCGAAGGGGCCGCCTTACCGCGCCGGCCCTTGAAAGCCTTCTTCTTGATCATCTTGAAGACGTATTCCTCTTCCTGGTCGAGCCCTAGCGCCTTCAGCGTAACCAGATAGGCGATGGCCCCCAAGGCCAGGCCCCCGATATCCATCATGGTGCCGGTTCCCGGGACGAAGCGCCACAGGAACAGCACCGCTCCACCTACGAGGCTCGCGGCCACCGGCTTCAGGAACGACCTGCCGAAGGGATGGATCCCGATCAAGCGTTTCGCCTGGAGAACCCGCAGGGAATTGATCAGGGCGGTGACCCCCGAATCGATCCATGCCATCGCGATGATCCCGTGATCCGGCACCAACCAGAGTCCGAGGCTCGTGTAGAGGGCGACACCGAGCACCGAGTTCATGAGGTTCACGATCGGGAAGCCGGACATCGAGATGAGGTAACCGGTGGGCCCAGTGCCCGTGTAGAAGAGGTTCCCGAGCGCGAGGATCACGACCACGGTTTCGGCCCCCGCCGCCTTCGGGCCGAAGAACTTGATGAACAGATCCGGCTCGAGGATCAGCGCCATGAACACCGGATACGAGAACGTGGCGATCCACCGGTTGATCGTTTTGTAGAGCGTCCCGAGGCGTTCGATCTCGCCGCGTCCGTGCAGGTCCGAGACCACCGGTGCCCAGATGTTCACGATCCCACCGAGGAAAACGGTGCCGGGCCCTTGGAGCGAGAGTCCGATCGCGAACAGTCCGACGGCCCGGTCCCCCGAGTTCGACCCCAGGATCAAGATGCCGAGCCCGAGGGTCTGGACCCCGAGCAACGAGGACCCGCCCTGCGGCAAAGCGAAGGCGACCATGTCCTTGATCCGTCGACGCGGTTTCGCCGCCCTCTCCTCCGGGCTCATGATCCGCAGCAGGTAGTAGCCCGCCAGGAGTGCCGCGACGGCGACGCTGATGTTCACCGCGACCACCACCCCGGCCACCTCGAGACCCAGAGCGAGTGCAGCTGCGCCGAGGATGAACCGCGCTATCGGCTGAACGATGTTGCCGGCGACCACGGAGGGAACCATCGTCTTGTACGCCTGGGTGCAGTACCGGAGCACCTGCAGCAGCCCGAACAGAGGGACGTACGCGGCGCCCAGCCGGAGCAGGGTCACCATCTCGTCTCGCTTATCCGGCCCAACCGAGAACCACTCTGCGATCGGACCGGCGAAGAGAAGGACCGCGGTGCCGACGATCAGCGAACCTACGAGCGAACCGGTGATCCCGACCCAGATGGCTCCCTTGACCCCGGGATCATCCTTCTCGCCGCGAGCGATGGTGATGAATCGCATCGTGGCGTAGTTGAAGCCCGCCAAGCCGAGCTGGGCGAGGTTCATGAGGATCTGGTTGACCTTCCGGTAGAGCCCATAGCCCTCGGGCCCAAGCACACGCACGAAAACTGCCCCGAAGAAGAAGGAGACGCTGCGCTGGGTTATCTGCCCCAGGATCTGGACGGCGCCGCCCTTCGCAACGGTGGCTACGTCGCTCCTGGCACTCTTCGACATGCGTTCTTCGGGCGATCGCTTCACTCGGCCGCCGCCTTAGCCCGCGCCTTCCACGGCAGGAGCGGGGCTTTGAGATCGGTCATCCCCGCGGCCGCGAGACCCAGTAGGAGCGAGATCACGAGCATGTAGATCGGCTCGACGTACAAGCTGAGGATCACCGCGTGCGTGCCCGCAGCCACGACCCCTGCGGCAAGGAACAGCGACACGAGGCGTTCGCGGCCCGCGAGGACACGGGAACCGGACCGGGCGAACAGGAACGAGGCGGCGTAGAGGGCGAGGATCAGGAGAGCGCCGGGGACGCCGGTACGGTAGAGGTAGTTCAGATAGGAGGAATGCGTGCCGGCGCGCGGAACGTACTTCCGGCCCACGGTTCCTTCACGCGTCGTCCCGGTATCGGAACGGCTTTGGGTAACGCCGTAACCGACCGCGTAGTGAACGCCAGACATCGCGCCGATCGTGTCCCCGTAGAGGTCATCGCGCGTGTTCACGCTCGCTCCCCCGCCGGCCCGACCGGTGACCGGATCGACGCCGTACTTGATCAGATAGGTGCCGGAGAGGATCACCGCTCCCGCGAGGAACGAAGCGGTCACCTTCCACTTCATCGAGCGATCGACCCGCCCGTCGATCCACAGATAGATGAGCCCGGCGATGACCGCGATCCACGCACCGCGAGCTGAGTGAGAACGCGGTCCCGAAGAACGCGGCCACGACCCCCGCCCAACCAAGCCGTCGTCGTCTCGGATCGCCGAATACCAGAGCGAACGCCGGAAAGAACAATGCCGCCCCTACCCCGGCGAACGTCAGGGCGTTCCGCGGGAAGGACCGCATGCGCGGCACCGTGTTCGCGGGAGCGAGGCCGACGGAGTCATGGATGAGATCGACCCCCACCTCCTCCAGTTCGTCTGCGAACGCGAGCGCGGAACCTTCGAAGCGGACGATGTGGAAGCCCGAGAAGGCTTGGAACTTGGGCTGGAACGCGGCGTACTCGGGAAGGCCGGGCGTGTCGGCCGCGAACTGCGCGAACTCCTTCCGGAACTCCTCGAGTCCGCTGTTGGTGGATCTCGCCCACTTGATCATCCCGAGGTTGTTCGGAAAGGCGTCAAGTCCGTAGGCCGCCTCCGCGCGCTCGGCAACGGTCGTGTCCTGGAGCCCCTCGAGGTCGATGCCGGTCCACTGCAGGAAGACTCCACCGGAAAGACAGATCATGTATACGAGCAGCGCGGCCAGGACCTTGAGCCGGTCCTCCAGGGTTCGCAGCCGATCAACACACGCAAGCACGACGCCGCTCGCGATGCCCTGCATGCCAAGGATCGAGCGCGAAACCCTTGAGGTCGGCCTTGTCGACCACGACGACTCCGAGAGCGGTCCAGACGACCAGCGCTATCGGTAGCCACTTCCATCGCCCGCCGAGAGGCCACCTCCGCTCGAGAAGGAGCGGGATCGCCCAGCGCAGGAAGACCGTGCCCCACCCGACGAGGAGGACCAGCGGAAGCATGTCCACCAGCCATCCGATCAGCCCCGCGAACAACGGAGAGACCAGCGCGTAAGTGAACGGGAGGGCGAGGGCAAGGAACACCGCACCGGCGGCAAAGAGGTACAGAGCTAGGAAGCCGGATCCAACCACCCGAGCAGCGATGCCGGCGAGGAGGGACAGACCAGACCCCCGCCCACATCAGACGTGCGTAGTTCCCCTTCCGATCCGCGGGCAGTCGATCGAGGAGTGAGAGGACGCTGCTCACGCTCCCCTCGGCGTCCGCTTCCACCAGAACCCCAGCGCGCCAAGCATCGCCACGGCGACCGATGCCCATGCGTAGGCGGATGTGAACGGAGCTCTGGAGATCGTGATGACGGCGAACCCGCTGAGGATCAGGAGTGCCACCGCCGAGCGCGGGCACGAGCCCGAGCGCCTCCGCCGTGCTTCCATCGGGAACGATCGCCCGGAACCAGATGAGCCCGGGCACCAACAAGATGAGCATCAACAGCCCGACCCACAGCAGGTTCAGGGGCCCGGGATCGTCTCGTTCGACATCGGAAACGAGCGTCTCACCTGAGGACGGGTCGGTCACCGGCTCTCCGTCTTGCAGCTCCCAGCTAGTGACGGTGCCCGTCCTGGAGGCTCCGGATCGTTCCGCCGACCTAAAGGCATGACCGGATCCGTGTCGGTTTGATTGAACGTGGAAGCGACCACCACGATCGGCTCCTTGCCACTCGCCTCGACCCCGTTGTCGGCATCCTCGAGGGTCTGCTCGGAGATCTTCAGGTAGTGCTCGTTGGTCCCCTCGGTGGGTACTCCAACGAAGAAGTTGGGGGCAGAGCCGAGATAGACGTAGCCCCGGTCCAGATACCCGTGGGGAAGACCGGCGCGGGAGACGTTGGCGGACAGCTTCATGAATCCGTAGATGCGGACCTCTTCGGTCGCAGTCGTGTCGAGGGCGAACACCACCGGGCGGCCGTCGCCGTGTTCCTCGAGTGCGACCTGCAGAGCGGTGAAGTCTTCGACCTGTTGCGGAGTGAGCCAGCTCTCGTCGAGATCGGTCCAGCGCTCGAAGCCGGAGGTGAAGTTCGTTGCGAGCACCGCTGCGATCGCGACGACCCCGAACAACGGCAACGGATTGGTGCGGCGCGACCATTGCACGAACATCCGAGCGAGGAACGCCGCGCCGAGTCCGATCAAGAGGATCCAGCTGACCGTCACGTTCAGGAACCGGTAGTACGGATAGGCGAAGCCGGCGAGGAACCCGAAGATGCCGAGCAACGGCAGCAGCCACAGGATCGTCATCCGGGACAGCACGTCTTCGAAGGCCCGCCGACCGGCCGCCAGGAGCCCGACGAGCCCGATGATGAACAGCGGGCCGTTGAGCACGGGGCGGAGTTCGCCGATCCAGCCGCCGAGCCTCTTCTTGAAGAACGCGGCGTCGGCGGGCGGCGCGACCGCGGCTTCGCTCAGCGAGACCTTCGGCCCCCAGGCCCCCAGCTTCCAGATCGCGTACGTGACGACTACCGAGACGAACGCCCCGATCAACAACGGCCCGTCGTCCCGGATCACGCTCTTGAAGTCGAATCGCCTCAGCAACAGCCGCAGCGCGGAGGCCGCTCCCAGGACGACGCAGAAGAAGACAAGGGTCGTCGGATGGGTCAGCCCGGCGAGAACGAGGAGCCCGGTAAAGCCGGCGCGGGCTGCCCATGACTCACGCAACGGCTCGATGAAGTACAACGCGGTGGACAGCAGCACCAGACAGATCAGGTTGTCCAAGTAGCCGAAGAACGGCGACGTCAGGATGAGGCTCGCGACCGCGAACGCGACGCCATGGAACACGAGAGGGTCTCGCTGCTTACCGGGCTCCGCGACTCCCGGATATCGCCGGTAGAACCCCGCCGTAGCGCTATGCCGGTAGGCGAAGCCTGCCAGCAGCAGCGCGATCAGAACCCTGATGAGCACCGTAAGCACCATCGTGGTCGTGAGCTGGTCGATGCCGGCAGCGCCGCGGAGGATCCCCCCGATGATCGGCGTGCTCACCCGGTAGCCGCCCGCCAGGACGTCACGTGGTCCCGTGACCTCGAGCAGCATGCTCGGATCTTCGGAGATCAGGGCTTCGGTGCGCCACGTGTAGAAAGCGGGGTCGTCGCCGGGGGCGACACGATCGGTGTTGGTGATGAAGATCGACGAGAAGATGGCGACCAGGATCAGGGTCGTGATCACGAAGGCGATCGGGCGGTCGAGCATCCTGTCGATCGGGCCGGGTCCCCCGGTTTCGGGGGCCGGGGCGCGCGTAGAAGTGGTTGGTTCGCTCATGGAGCGGCCCATCCTAGACGGTCCCTCATGCGGGCCGCTGAGCCGGGGGAGGCGCTAGGAGTCCGGCCCGGCGGAACCACTGGCCGATCCCGAAGAGGCCCACCAGGAACACGAATCCGACCCCCGCGATCAGCAGGCCCTGGGTGTCATCCGACCACCACAGCTTCATCACGGTGGCCGCCACGACCCAGGCGAAGTTGTAGGAGAGGTCGTACAGGGAGAACGCACGTCCGCGGAAATCGTCCCCGAGGGACTCCTGCACCATCGTGTCGAGCGAGATCTTGGCGAGGAAGAACCCGAATCCGAGGAAGAAGGCCAGGAGCGCTATCGAAGCCTGGAGCTCGATCCCACCGAGCAACGCAACGGCCGCACCTGCGACCGACGAGGAGCCCAGGACCAGCCGAGGCGTGTTCATCCGCGCGGTCAGGCGACCGGCCATCACGAAGCCGAGCGCTCCCCCGATCGCACCGGCACCGCCGGTGAGCATGAGGATCACGGTGTCATCGTCCGCCAGCAGTTCCCTGGCGATGAAGCCGATCCCAACGATCGCGAAACTCCACAGGAAGCGGAGCCAGAAGTAGGTCGAGATCGCGGCGCCGGCGGCGGGAGTGCGAGCGACCTCGCGAACACCCTCGGCGATGTTGCGGACGACCCGGCCCACTTCCTGGATGAAGGAGAGATCTGATCTTGTCTCGCCCGCCTTGCGGATCATCATCGCCAGCGCGGCACCTGCCATGTAGACGATCGCTCCGAGGATCACGACCGGTTGCACCGGCAGCACGGCAGTTGCAACCACGGCGAATCCCGCGCCGCCGAGCTGGAAGACCGCGCCGCCGAGCTGCGACACCGCGTTGCCTTCCATCAGCGTGTGATTGTCGAGCACAATCGGTAGGGACGCCGACTTCGTTGCGAGCACGACCCGAGTCGAGGCGAGCGTGAGAACGAATGCAAGGAACAGCGGCACCTCTCCGGCCCCCTCCGGCCCCACGACTCCGATCAAGAGGATGACAACACCTCTCAGGGCATTCGCAAGGAACATGAGCCTGCGACGGTCCCACCGATCGATGATCACGCCGAGAAACGGGCTGATGATCATGTAGGGGACAAAGATGTAGAGCACGATCCGGAGCAGTTCGTCGGGCGACTTGGCACCCTCGATGTCGAAGCCTTCCTGGCCCCCGAACACGATGAACTTCGCCAGCGCGGTCTGAACCAGCCCGTCGCCCGCTTGAGCGAGGAACTGCACCCCCATCAGCAACGAGAAATCCCGCGATGACGTGAAGAGTTTGAGGCCCCGCTTGAGCATGTTCACCGGCGACGAACCCTACTGTTCGACCGTCGTGATGGGGAATCTGCCCTCGGGATAGATGCCCTCGCCGTAGGACTCGAGCTTCTCCGCCGTTAGCGAACGGAGGAACGACCCCGGGAAGGCTCCGGCATAGAGCTTCTCCTCGAGGCGTGACTCCGGCACCCGATCGGCCCCCGGGGCGCCGTCGGGGATGTTGTCCCCCAGCGTGTAGCTGCCGAGGAAGCGAGCGACGTCCGTTGCCGTCACGCCTTCCTCCTTCATGGCGGCGTGGTCGAGGTAGAGGTCCGAGGTCGTCACCTTCACGACGATGTCTCCGAACCGCTCCTCGATGTCGCGGCCGACCTCGGGGATCGAGATCCGCCAGGAGCCGACCATCTCGGCCAGGGGCTGCTGCCCGTGGTCCGCCGAGATCGCGACCATGTAGTTATCTCGCCCGACTTTCTCGTCCAGGAATTCCAACAAGCTGGCGATCTGCGAGTCAGTCTCCTGGAGGACGTCACCGACCTCGGGATTGATCATGTTCCAGTGATGTCCCGCTGAGTCGGGTGCCTTCAATTCGATCCACGCGATATCCGTGAGGTCGTCGTCGCCGAAGCCACCGCCCCGCAGCATGTCGACCGAGGCTTCCCCGGCTAAGCGTGCATACGCGGGAGACGCAGCCCTGACCTCCGGCTCGAGGATCGATTCCAGCGTGTTCCCGAACCACGAGCCATCCTCCAGTCCATCGCGCGCGTCGAGTTCGAGTTCGTACGATTCGAGCGTCGAGATGTCTGTCGTCTCAAGCGCCTCCGGCAACGTGTAGAAGTCCTCGTTGATCCACCACTTCATCTCCGGCACGTCCCAGATCGCGGCGTAGTCCTTGTCTCCGCCATCGCGTTGGGCACCGTGACCGATCATCCCGAGATGCCACCCCTCATAGGAGACCGTTCCTACGACCGGACGGTTTCCGTTCTGTTCGTCCCAGAGTTCAGCAACGGTTGGCTCTTCGAGATAGGTGGGGTCGGCGTTGTCGAGATAAACGTCCTCGATCGATCCGGTCTCGTCACGGAAGGTGTTGCCGATGATCCCGTGGTCCTCGGGGTAGTGACCGGTGCCGAAGGTGGCATGCAAGGCGCCCGTGGTCGAGGGGGCCGATCCGATCGTTGCCCCCGTATAGGTCGTCCCCTCGTCTCGCAAGCGCTGGATCGTGGGCCACGATTGCGGGTGCTCCTTCAACACGTTCCAACCGCCGCCGTCGATCACGATGTTGAGGATCACCTTCGGAGGCTCGGTTCCGGGTTCGATCGCGCCGGGCAAGGGGGGTTGAACGCCCTGGTAATCCTGTACGCCGAGGAGGTCGGCCCACGTCGAGGCCAGACCCGCGATGTCGACCGCGTCAGAGTTCGTCACGCCCGCGGGGATCCCAGGGCCTCGCAGGATGATCGGCACCTCTGTCAGGTAGTCCCACGGATTGGGATGGGTCGTGTTGGACCACGGCTCGTCGGAATCGAGGCTCCTGAGGTCCCACTCCCCAATCATGTAGTTGTAGGGCATCGGAACCGCGATCACGTCGCCGGATCGTTCGGGAAAGTCTCCTCGCTTCAGGTGCGTGAGGATCGACGTACCGACGTCGCGCGCCATCTCGTCGATCGTCGGGGCATCGCCGGGGACTCCCGTTTCGGGCTTCAGTATGTAGGCGGCGCCGGCTGCCACCAAAAGGATGGCCACCACCACCACGAGCACGCGTTTGAGCAAAAGGTTCGATCCCTTCCATGATCGGCATCCATGTTCTACGCCGATAGACCCGCCCCGCCTCCGGGCTAGGGGCCGAGCATGCAGGTCAGCACCCTAGTACAGGCCGGGCACTCTCGGGATTAGGGCTCTACGACGAGGGCACCGATCATGATGCCCATGACGCCGTGCCATTTCCGAGCGTCGGAATACACCGCGGTGAGTCGCATCTTGTCTCCCGCGGCGACCCGTATCCCCGCGGAACGTGAGTACGCGGACATCGACCTTAGATCCCAGCCGCTCATAGCCGGATCGTCACCCCTGTACCTAGCTCGTGAGACGTACACCGTCTTCTTGCGGGTCAGGTTCTCGAGTTTGAGGCGACGGCCCCCATCGTGGAGATGCCCTCCGAGCGTGATGAACCGTCCGCCCAGCGGCATCGTGTAGTCCCAGGTTGGGCTGTAGCCCACTCCAGGAACGGGCACATCGAACTCGGAGTCAGAACAGTTGTCGATGTCGAACCACACCGGGCGGACATCGGTCATGCCGTCCGCCTCCTCTTCCGGAGTGAACTGAAGATTGAAGCGGATGTAGACCTCTTTGGGCTCGTCACCGTGCATCCAGTGAAGATGGGTGTTCATCGCCCACGTCGGGCCCAGGAAGGGAACCGCAGAGGGGCCCTCGTTGTCCCAATGGTAGCCGTAGCCGTCGGGCAGCCCGATCTTCGTTCGTTCCTTGCCGGTGGCGAAGAAACGATCGGGCGTGTAGCCCAGGTAGTCGCCGATGATCGGGAACTCCTCGCACGTCATGTCTGCCTTGCTCGTGTTGAGCCAAACCGCGTGGTGGAGATGGACCGCGTGACGGGGAACGAATTCCCCTTCCCGATCCTCAAGCGTCGCTCGCATAGAGGTGATGTAGCCGGCCGCATCCGGAGGGCGCACCAAGCCGGTCCACACCAGGGTTCCGGTTCTCTCTCCTGTCCTCGGATCGATCGGGGTGTCCTCATAACTGAACGGGCCGTAGAGACACTTGTAGCCCTTGGCGATCTCATGACACTTGCCGTTGTAATTCGGCACCTCGGTCTGGGCCGAAGAGGTCGTCGTCGGAAGGGCAGTGAGAAGGCAGATCAGGACGACGGTCGCCCGAGAGATACGCATGCCGTGACTATGTACGCCATCGTTCCGATGAGCAACATCACAAATCGGACGCAAGCCTCAAAGACCCGCGGGGTTCCCGGCCAGGGGGCAATGGGGCGTGCCTGCTAACGTCACACGATGGGATTGAGGATCTTCGGCGCGCTCGTAGCGGCCGCACTGATCGGCTACGCCGTCCGCCGCTACCGGAAGGGCGAGCTGCGCCGCGGCGAGGTCGTAGTCATCGCGATCGTGTCCCTCGCATTGAGCGTGGCAGCTATCGATCCCGACCTCCTCGATCCGATCCTCCGCAGCATCGGCTTCGAACGTGGAGCTCGGGCCCGGATCATCGGTCTGTTGGTCATCTCCAACCTGTTCACCCTCTTCCTTCTCTTCCGCGGTTTCTCACGCGACGACCAGCTCTCCGGTGAAGTCGGAAACCTCGTGGACTACGTCGCACTGAAGCGACTCGACGACCGCGGTTGGTCGCCGATCCCCGGAGGTTGTGCGGTGGTCATCCCCGCGTTCAATGAAGAAAGCAACCTGCCCTCGGTACTGAACGAGATGCCTACTGAGGTCGAAGGTCTTCCCGTCTACGTGATCGTGATCGCCGACGGTTGCACGGATAGGACTGAGGAAGTTTCCCGCTCGCTGGGCGCCAACGTGATCCGACGCGATCTGCGACGGGGGTCGGGCGCTGCGGTACGTCTGGGCTATCGCGCGGCCTTGAAGGCCGGGGCGAAGGTCGTGGTTACGCTCGACGCCGACGGTCAGCACGACCCCGGCGAGATGGCTCAACTGGTTAAGCCACTGATCGTCGGCGACGCCGACATGGTTCAGGGCTCGCGGATCCTCGGATCGTTCGAGATCGAATCGCACGTGCGCAAACACGGAGTGCGGATCTTCGCCCGGATGCTTACGACGCTCGGGCGCACCAAGATCACCGACCCATCTACCGGCTACCGAGCACTGACTGCCGACGCCCTCCGCCATCTCGACCTCCGGCAAGACCAGTTCTACGTGTCCGAAGTCATCCTGGACGCCGCGCGCAAAGGTCTCGATGTGGTCGAGGTCCCCATCACGATGCGCAAGCGGGCGAGCGGGTCGAGCAAGAAGCCGACGAGCCTGCGGTACGCGTGGGGGTTCAGCAAAGCCATCGTCAGGACCTGGCTTAGATGACGGAGTTGACGATTCGCTAGATCGCCCCGGCCGATAACAGGTAGTCCTCGGCTTCCTCGTCCCAATCGAGATCGACGAACCCTTTGGTCTGAGCCGCCTTCGCGAACTGAAGGAACCCCCCGTAGCCGAAGTTCTTCTCCGAGAAGTTGGGCTGCCGTTTGCGCAGCTCGTTCTTGAGACCCGAAAGTGGCGGCGGACCAGTACGCAACTCGATCTCGGCGACCACCTCCTTCAGCAGCTCGAAGGCCGTCTCCTCCCCTCCACCGTCCTTGGGGAAATCAACGAACGGATCGCCTTCGGCGCCACCGGACAACTCGATGATCCCGGCTGTCTCGAGGTGTCGCATCAACTCGCCCCATGCTCTGAACCCGTAGTCCCCTTCCGAGAACGTGGGGTCCTTGCGCAGCAGTGCGCGCTTCACCATCGACGAGAGGACCGGGCCATCCATGCTCCGTTGGAGGCCCGACAGTGTTTTGGTCACCAAACGGGCGATCGCACCGAGATCGGTGGTCTCCTCTCCGGATTCGACCTCATCGACGGATCCCGCCGGCTCCTTGCGTCTCCGTCGCCGCGGCGCGGCCTTGGCGGAGCCGGGACCGAGCAGGCGCTCGTAGAACAGGAACTCGTCACAGGCCCCCGGGAGGAGCTGCGACGTCGAGCCCTCGACGCCGATGCCGACGACCCGCTTGTTGAGTTCTCTGAGCTTCAGGACCAGCGGTGTGAAATCGGAATCGCCCGATGCGAGTGCGAACGTCGTGATAAATCCTCGCTCGAAAGCCATCTCGAGTGCGTCGACTGCGAGCTTGATGTCGGCCGCGTTCTTGCGGACGATCCCCGTCCGCTGCGGGATCTCGATCAACTCGATCCGTTGCTCGACCAACGCCTGCCGATGCTCGGAAAAGAGGTTCCAGTCGGCATACGCACGGCGGACCACAACGCGGCCTCGCTCGGACAGGGCGTCCATGATCACGAGCGGATCGAATTGCACCCCCCGGTCGCGTGCGCCCAGGGCGATGTTCTCGAAGTCAAAGAAGATAGCTATCCGCTCTTCGTTGTCACTCACAGGTGGACCTCCTCTATGTACGGCGGGTCCTCGATCGCGCGGACCGCCACGCGGCCCTCGGCAAGGGCCACAACGGCCTCGCCGGCAAGATCGCGTCTCCACCCTCGCATGAGACGGTGCCCATCCAGGTTTTCGCCGGAGAACACACCGGCTAGGAGCCCCTCGAGGTCACCTCTGGTCGCGACCAGTTCGGTTGCGATCTCGGCGTGCTCGCACCTCGATCGCACGATGGCGTCCGCCAGACCGGCCAGCATCCGAGCGCGGATCTGAGCCGCCCGTGGCGCCGACGGCGCCGATTCGATCGCCGGGGATCGCTTCCCTTTCTCGATCGCTTGAACGATGCCCGGCCCGGAGCGCTCGGCCTCCTTCGGATTGAGTCCTCGGATGCCGGTGAGTTCAGCAACACTTCCCGGCGAACGGCGGGCGATCTCGACGAGGGTCTGATCCTTCAGGACCCAGCCACGCGGGATGTCTCGCCGCGACGCGGTCTCTTCGCGCCAGCGGGCGACCTCTCTCAGGATCGCCAGGTGTTTACCTCTCAAAGATCCCTTGCCCGAAACGCGTCGCCAGGCCTCGGCGGGGTCGGCCGAGTACAGGTCTTCCTTCTCGAACGAGAGGAGTTCCTCCTCGACCCATCCGAGCCGTCCCATCTCAGTCAGCTTCTTCTTGAGGATGTCGGCCGCGTCGAGGAGGTAGCGAACGTCGTTGGCGGCGTAGTGCAACTGAGCCTGGGTCAGCGGGCGCTTGCACCAGTCCGTGTACGACTCACCCTTGTCGACCCTGGCCCCCACGGTTTCCTCGATCAACCGGTTGTACGGGAGCGAGGCTCCTATGCCGGCGAAGCCGGCCGCCACCTGAACATCGAACACGCGCGACGGAACCGCGTTCATGCCCTCGTAGAAAAGTTCGAAGTCCTGTCGCCCGGCATGAACCACGACCTCGACCTCGGGACTCGAGATCAGGTCGCCGATCCCTTTCAGGTCGACGTTCTCGAGCGGATCGATCAGCAGGATCTCCCCGGGAGTCGAGACCTGAACCAAACACAAGCGTGCTCGGTAGGTCTTCTCGCGCATGAACTCGGTATCCAACCCAACTCTTCCTGCGGTTCGCGCGGCTTCAACCAGGACGTCGATGTCGTTCTGGGTCGTGAGGATCGTCCGCTCGGTCACGATTGCGGAAGGCCGAGTTCGCGTGCGATCAAGATGCGCATGACTTCCGATGTTCCCTCACCGATCTCGAGGATCTTCGAGTCGCGGAAGTGCCGGCACACTGGGAACTCCTCGATATAGCCGTAGCCACCGTGCACCTGTACCGCGTCCCGGGCGCAGTCGACCGCGATCTCCGAGGCGTAGAGCTTGGCGATAGCGGCTTCCTTCTTGTAGGGACGCCCCCGTTCCTTGAGCCACGCGGCCCGGTGATACGCGGAGCGCGCCAGCGAGGTCTTCATCTCCATGTCGGCGATCTTGAACTGGATCGCCTGGAATGCGCCGATCTGCTGGCCGAACGCGGTCCGCTCCTGCGAGTACTTCACGCACTCATCGACGCAGCCCTGGGCGAGACCCACGGCGAGCGCGGCGATCGCGATCCGACCGTCGTCGAGGATCTTGAGGAAGTTGCGGAAGCCCTCTCCCCGGCCCCCGAGCAGGTTCTCTTCCGGCACGCGCACGTCGTTGAACGACAGTTCGTGGGTATCGGAATGCCACCAGCCCATCTTCCGGTATGACTTGCCGACCTCGAAGCCGGGGGTCCCCGCCGGCACGATGATCGCGGAGATCTCCTTCTTGCCCCCCGGGGTGTCGGTGACGCGCGGTGACGGTGACGAACTGCGTGATCGGGGTCCCCGAGTTCGTGATGAAGGACTTCGAACCGTTGATCACCCACTCACCTGCATCGATCTTGGCAGTTGTCTTGGTGGCTCCCGCATCCGACCCGCCGCCGGGCTCGGTGAGCCCGAAACCGGCCAGGGCCTCACCGCTCGCAAGGGTTGGGAGGTACTGCTGTTTCTGATCTTCGGTCCCGAAATGCCACACCGGCATGGCACCCAAGCCAACGGCGGCCTCTAACGTGATCGCAAGCGACGAGTCGACCCGAGCAAGTTCCTCGATCGCGAGGCACAGGGTGAGGAAGTCGGCCCCCGAGCCCCCGTATTCCTCGGGGAACGGGAGCCCGAACAAGCCGAGATCGGCCATCTGCTTGACCGCGTCCATCGGAAGCTCATGCTCCTCATCCCAGCGTTCGGCGTTGGGACGTATCGCATCGTCTACGAAAGCGCGGACGGTCTTCTGAAACTCCTGCTGTTCAGGAGAGAGATCGAGATCCATCGAATGAGACTAGTGCACCTTGCTCGGCGGTGAACGTCGGTTAATCGAACAGCTTGGAGAGTTTCGCCTTGGAAGCCAGGGACCCATGCACGCGCAGTCGGCGGCGAAGGAGCGCCCAGCGTGGATCGAAGCGCCCCACGGCGATCTTCGCCCAGTCGCCCGAGTCTGATTCGAGGCGCAGGGCTGCGTTCCCGGAGGCTCCCGGGCGCGCCTCGACGTGATCGCCCACGACGAACAGGTGCCAGGCCTCGCCGTCGGTGAAGGTCCACTCGAGCGGGCCTTCGAGAGAGCGGGCGACATCGACGTCCATAGCCCGAGCCATGCCCTCGAAGAGGATCTCGAAGGCTTCGGGCTTGAGCTTGGGCTCGCGCGAATCGTCGCCGAGCACTCCGGACTCGATCAGGACCAGCAACCTCTGCGCGCGTTCCTCGTAGGTCAATGACAGATCGTCGCGAGCGAA
This sequence comes from uncultured Actinomycetes bacterium, assembly GCA_963826105.1. Taxonomy (GTDB): domain Bacteria; phylum Actinomycetota; class CADDZG01; order CADDZG01; family WHSQ01; genus WHTI01. The sequence continues at coordinate 195,474 of CAWGWA010000003.1, forward strand.
CATCTTGATCTCGCGCGGGTTGATGCCCACATCGTTCAACTGGTTCTCAAGCGACCGAAGTCCAAAGGCGTAGATCTCTCCCAGGGTGAAGTCGAAGCACTCGGTGTAGCTGGGATCGAGGTTCGGTGGGATGAAGACGCCGACCATCCAAGGAATGACACGATCGAACATCTCGATCGCGGCCGACCGGCATTCCTTGGAGTGATGAACCAACTCATCGAGGAACTTAGCGCCGAAGGCAACGTGCCGCTTCTCGTCGCGTGCCGTCTGCGTAAGTCCGTACGCGAGCCCCGGAAGGATGTCCCTCTTCTGCAGATAGCGATGGATGAAGTGCTCGCCTGGGATCGCCAGGACCGCCTCGATGATCACGTGGCACAGCACGACCGACTGGGTCAGCAGCGGCCGATCCCGCGGCTTCTTCCTCAACGCGTCGGCGATGCTCTCGAGTTCGTTGAACACTTGCGTGAAGCCCCAAGTGAGATTCCCCTCGACCGCGCTCAGGGTCGACATCGGGTCCTCGCCCTGGCCCGCTACCTCGCGCAGCCAGCGATCTAGGAACACACGGTGTCTCGCCTCGTCGACGATCTGCGTCGCCAGGAAAGCGCGTGCATCGTCGAACGGGGTGGCATCGAGGACCGCCGACAGGGTCCGGGCCTCGGTGTCCACGCCCTTGAGGAACATGGCGTAGTTCCACAGGGCGGCCTCGCGCTGGCGCTCGTCGAGCTCCTCGGTCCACTGCTTGGCGTCCAGCGAGAAGTCGATCGCGCTCGAGCTCCAGGGGTGGTCCTCCCACGCCCGGTAGAGGTCCCGGTAGGAGGCATTCCGTAGGTCCGAGTGGTCCGGCTGGTCCGTCATGCCCCCAGTGTGCCTGAAAGCTGGGCCGAAGTGCCTCCGAGATGCTTGCAGGTGTTCTATCCTGGGCATAGAAACTTGACTAGGCAGTCAAGAGTCGGCCTTTACCGCAGGAGGATGGGACCGTGGATTTCTCACTGACCGAAGAGCAGATCGAGCTACAGAAGTGGGCGCACGAGTTCGCCGAGAAGGAGATTCGCCCGTATGCGGCGGAGTACGACGAGTCCGAGGAGTTCCCTTGGCCCGTCCTGAAGAAGGCGGCCGACGCCGGCCTCTACTCGCTGGACGTCTATATGAATGCCCAGCAGGACCCGACCGGGCTGACGCTCCCCCTCATCATGGAAGAGGTCTTCTGGGGTTGCGCGGGCATTGGACTCGCGATCTTCGGCACCGGACTTCCGTTGTCGGCCCTCGCGTCGGTCGGCACCCCCGAGCAGCTGTTCGAGTGGGCACCCAAGATGTTCGGCACTCCCGAGGACCCGAAGATCGCCGCGTTCGGTGTCACCGAGCCGCAGGCGGGATCCGATGTTCGTTCGCTTCGTACCAAGGCCAAGCGTGAGGGCGACGAGTGGGTCATCAACGGGCAGAAGATCTTCATCACCAACGGTCAGTATGCCGACGTCTACGTGATCGTCGCCACGGTCGACCCAGAACTGGGTCACCGCGGACAAGCTTCGTTCATCATCCACAAGGACGACCCGGGGATCAGGCCCGGAAAGAAAGAGAAGAAGCTCGGCATCCGCGCGTCGGACACCTCCGAAGTCATCCTCGAGGACTGCCGCATCCCGGTAGACCGCGTGCTCGGCGGCATCGACCGCCTCGAGGGCAAGCTCGAGAAGGCACGTAAGGGCGAGTCGAGCGGACGTGCCTCGGCTGCGCTCCGCACTTTCGAGGTCACTCGTCCTTCGGTCGGCGCGCAAGCGGTCGGTATCGCACGAGCCGCGCTCGAGTTCTCGATCGACTACGCCAAGGACCGTCAGGCGTTCGGAGTGCCGATCGCGCAGCACCAGTCGGTGCAGAACCACATCGCCGACATGGCCGTCGAGGTCGAGGCCGCTCGTCTCCTCGTCCACCGCGCTGCGTGGATGGCAGCATCGGGACAGCCGTTCACCAAGGCCGAGGGCTCGATGTCGAAGCTCAAGGCTTCCGAGGTTGCGGTCTCGGTTACCGAGAAGGCGATCCAGGTGCTCGGCGGTTACGGCTACATCAAGGACTTCCCGGTCGAGAAGTGGTACCGGGATTCCAAGATCTACACGATCTTCGAAGGCACCAGCGAGATCCAGCGCATGGTTATCGCTCGCGCCATGACCGCGTAGACAAGGCGTGCTCGCCACGTCGTTGATCGGCCTCGCGGCCGTCCTCGCATTCATGACGTTGATCTGGATCGTGAGCGTGGCGAAGACCGACGCCAGCATCGTCGACCCGATGTGGGGACTCGCATTCGTCGTCCTCCTCTTGACCTACGTGATCCGCGAGGGCAGCTCCGATCGAGCGAGCCTGCTGCTCGTCCTCGTCGGTCTGTGGGCGGTGCGCCTGTTCGGCTATCTCGCGTGGCGAAAGCGCGGCGAGCCCGAGGACTACCGCTACCAGGCGATGCGCGATCGAGCCGGCGGTTCCTTCGCCTTCCGGAGCCTGGTCGTTGTCTTCTGGCTTCAGGGTCTCCTCGCCTGGATCATCTCGGCGCCGCTGCTCTCCGCCGCCCACTACGGCGGGGATCTCGGCCCTCTCGACTACGTCGCGATCGCTCTGTGGGCCGTCGGGCTCTACTTCGAGACCGCCGGCGATCTGCAGCTGGCACGCTTCAAGTCCGATCCGGCCAGCAAAGGCAAAGTGATGGACCGGGGGCTGTGGCGCTACACGCGCCACCCGAACTACTTCGGTGACTTCACGGTGTGGTGGGCATACGGCCTCGTCGCCGTAGCCGCCGGAGGATGGTGGAGCCTCTTCGGTCCTCTGCTGATGAGCGTGTTGCTCTTGAAGGTCTCGGGCGTAGCTCTACTCGAGAAGAAACTCGAGAGCAGCCGCGAGGGCTACCGGGAATACGCGCAGCGAACCAACGCTTTCTTTCCATGGCGTCCAAAGACGGGAGAGGCATGAGCACGGTGTTCGACCGAGACACCGCCGTTACGTCCCTGGGAGACGGGACCTACGAGGCCGCGATCGGCGAGGCATGGCAGATCGTTCACGGTCCGAACGGCGGCTACCTCGCGTCCGTCATCCAGAACGCGATGACCCGTGAGGTCGATGACCCGGGCCGCTCGATACGATCCCTGACCGTGCACTTCCTACGCGCGGCCCCCGAGGGAACCGTGCGCATCGAGGTCGTCAAGGAGCGCGAGGGGAAGTCGGTCACATCCGTTTCGGCCAGGTTGTTCGACGGCGACCGGCTGCTGGCGATCGCGCTCGGAGCGTTCTCGAGCTCGTTCCCCAGCATCGAACTCGATGAGGCACCGATGCCCGACGTGGCACCGCCGGATGAGATCGAGGACTTCCCGGTCGAGGTCTTCCCCCGACACCTGCAGAATTTCGTCTACAAGCACGCTCTGGGAGACGCTTTGTTCACCGGCTCCGACCGGGCCGAGGTCGGTGCCTGGATCCGCCTCGCCGAGCCCCGCCTCCTCGATCCGCTGATGCTGACGACGCTGGCCGACACCGCTCCGCCGTCGGTGTTCCCGCGACTCGACCGTCCGAACGCGGCCCCGACGATCGATCTCACCGTCCACTTCCGCTCGCCGATCCCCGACGATGTGAAACCCGAGGACTTCTATCTCGTGGTCGTGCGCTCGAAGCTCAGCCGCGACGGCTTCTTCGAAGAGGACGGCGAGATCTACACGGAGTCGGGACTGCTCTTGGCTCAGTCTCGCCAGTTGGCGCTGCTACTCCCTCCCCGAGAGTAGAAACGAGCGCACTACCTCGAGGTACTTCGCGTTCTCCTCGATGAACGTCATGTGGGCGGAGTCCTCGAAGATCACGAGCTGGGCGTCCGGGATGCCGGCCGCAGTCGCCTCGGCCCCCGAGATGTCACACGTCCGGTCGTGACGACCGGTGAGCACGAGCACCGGCTGGGTCACATCTTTGAGGCGATCCTCCAGATCGATGTTCCCGTAGTTGTCGAGCGACATCTGCTTGAGGATCCCGGGCGAATAGACCGCGTGCGCGGATTTCGCCATCGCCTCGGCGATGCGCTGGTCGTACGGGTCTTTGAAGTGGAACGGCATCTGGGCATCCATCAAGCGAGCGACGTCATCACTCGTCTGGGCGGACTGCTCGTCGGCCCACGACTTGGTGACCTGTTCGCGCAGCTCAACCGGCTCGAAATTGGCAAGGTTCTCGTCCACCTTGGCGAGATACCTCAACGACGGAAGGCCGCTCGAGATGATCGTCTTCGACGCGGCTCCGGGTTGGTCGCACGCATGTTGCAGCGCCACGAAGGCTCCGAACGAATGGCCCAAGACCAGGTACTCGGTCAGCCCCATCGCCGCGGCCAGGAGCGACACGTCCGCGGCCATCTGCTCCAGGGTCCAGGTCGACGGGTCGGCATCCGTCGAGCGACCCTGTGCTCGCTGATCGACCAGGATCAGTTGGAACGCGTCCCCGAGGGGATCGAGGTAGTCGCCGAACTCCGTGTGGTCGAGCCCCGGGCCCCCATGCAGACAGATGAGGGGGTGCCCCGCGCCCCGCTCGACGATGTAGAGGGAGGTGTCGCCGATGTCTACCAGGCGCCCACCAGGATCGGTCACCCGTGCCTCCCTTCGACCGGCACCTTCCGCTGGCCGAAACGCTCAAGTGGGAGGAACACAGTAAGACAGACCATGTGCGGCCAGAACATGATCGTGATCATCGAGTACGTCATGAAGTGGAACGCGAACGCGATGTAAACGTAAAGGCGTGCCAGTTGGTTCCGCAACAACATCACCGGTGACGCCAGCTCGAAGATCACGATGAACCACTGCGTGATGATCAGGAGCCAGGGCGCGTCTTCGAGCGGACCCGCCAGGAACGTCCCCCGTCGGATGACCGCTCGCATCAACGTCGCGCCGTTGACCCAGTCGAACCCTCCGAAGCGGAACTTGGCGAACGCCGCCAGGAAATAGGTCGCAACGACACCGAGCTGGATGCAACGGATCGCCCATCCTGCAGACTCATCCGAGCCCTCATCGCGCCAATGCGCCTTGCCCACCATCGGGAGTACCGCCAGAGCGACGAGGAACGCGAAGCGGTCGTGATCGACCTTGCCGTAAGAGAACGCGATCAGCATCCACTCGAAGAACAACAGGAAGACCATCGTTCCCGCGAAGCGCACCAGACGGCCGCTCGCTGCGATCGCGGCGAAAACGAGAAGCGAGTACTTCACGATGTCGACCATCAGCGGCGTCGGCGTGGGGAGGGGAAGCAACCGGCCGATCATCAGAGGGTGGTACTGATCCGCCGGCATGAGTCCGTTGTCCGCGACCCACGGCCGCAGGACCAAGACTTCGAGCAGGATGAACAGGTAGATCAAGGTGCGGAACCATGCGATCCGAGCGCGCGGCATCGGCGCGAAGAGCCACTTCACGGGATCTCCAGAGCGCCGAGGACCTCGACCGATTCGCCGACCGAGCGGCCGTCCTCGAGGTCGTAGGTGCGCTGGCGGATCTCGAGGACCTCATACGGGAACGGCTCATCGTGGATGTTTTCGTAGGCCTCGACCATCCAGCCGAGGACCCGCTCGGGAGGCTCGGCGAGCTTGCCGAGCTGGCCCTCGATGTCGGCGGGGCGCGTCCCGAAGGCCGTGAACCCCAGCCTCGTCCACTCTCCCGACTCATCCTGCGCGTACATCTCGATGGCGCGGACCTCACCGTCGAGTTCCTGCTTGGTCGAGTACATCCGGAACGGACCGAACGGGAAGTTGTCGTCATCGCCGAAGAAGGTTCCCCAAAGCAGCAGGACGACGATGACGCCCGACAGAAGGAGGCGGATCCTTTTGGTCCGAGGACTCAGCGCGTTATCAGTCACCGGTACGAAGGGGATAGCCATAGCGGCGCAGGTACGGCAAGGCGACGAGGGTCGCGATGCGACGTTCCATCTTGGTCTGAGAGGTGCGCCACTCGAGCGCGGTCCTGGATGACGAGCTCTCCGGACACGAAGCGGGACGGGTTCCCGGCGATCGTGTGGTTAGGCCCCAGGGTCAACGTGCGCTCGTCGACGAACGGAGTGCTCGCGTCGGCCTCCCCCACCAGCTCCGTGACCGCATCTGCCGTCGCCTTCGGTGCGGCGACGAAGTCTTCGTACCGCAGTCGCATCTTGCGGTCCTCGGGCAGACGCTTTAGAACCATCTCTGCCTCCATCGTGAGCACATCCCAGCGAACCGTCGCATCGAGGGCGTTCCGCCGCGGCACCTCCTTGCCCTCTCCGAAGACCGACCCGTGGCGGCTGTGCCCCCACGAATAGGCCGAAGCACGAGGGTCACGGGTCATCTGGACGCAATAGAGGTCGACCCCCTCGAGGAGGCGAACCACCGCGGCGTACGAAGGGCGCTTGGACGAATCGACGATCACCGACGCCCCCGTAACCTCGGCGAGGGCCGCATAGACGCGTGCCATGACCGCAGTGAAGTTCTCGAGCGCCGGCCAGCTCCCCGTTTGTTGGTAGCGGAGGATCTTCCGAAGGTTCCGCTCCGTGACCACCTCGCGCTGCCATCGGCCCGCGTCGTCGACGGGAACGTCCTTCAGTCGCTCGAGGACCTCAGACCACACCGGACAGGCCGAGAGAGGCTGCCCGCAAGCACACGATGCGTCGTTCTTGGCTACCGGATCCCACAGATAGCGGATCTCGCCGGCGGAGAAGAACCCCTCGTGTTCGCCGATGACGTTGGCGAAGATCGTGCTTCCGCTGCGACCGCGCCCCAGGACATAGAGAACCTTGACCGGTGAGGCGGACGGCTGGTCACTCGGAGACAAGGACGGTCCTTCGGTAATGGTTCACGGGGAGGGCTGAATGATATCGGGGAATCACCGGCGAACCAGGGCCCACTCCCGGCCCGCGAACGTGCCGGTTTCGAGTGGTTCCTCGGTTGCCTCTTCGATCAAGACGACCGCGAAGTCGACCTCGAAGTCGTCGTTCGCGGACCGTTCGTCGTACTCGCGCGCGAGGTCCGCGTACCTGATCCTCAGATCGTTGCCGGCGAGACGTGGATCGTTGTACCCCGCAAGCCTCACGCCGGAGAAGCTGAATAGCGAGAACGCCAGCTGTCGTTCGGCCGCTCCCCCTTCTGCGATCACTTGCACGGTGTCGTCGGGGCCGAGGTGCGAGGCGACCCGCTGCGCAAACGAACCGTCCGCGTAGTCCGGAGACCCGTATACGAAGCCTTCGGCATCCGCCTCGAGGATGCGACTGAACCCGCGCGCTGCAACGATCGGCGAGATCACCCCGAAGGCCACGATCGCCGCTACGAGAACGAATGCCCCAACGCGGACCCTCTCCCTCAGCCACACGAAGAGGAGCGTGAGTCCGTAGCCAGCGAACGCTCCGCCCAGGAGATGCAACGGGGGCCAGATCCTGCCCTGATGGAACAGGGTCGCGTTTCCCCAGAGATCCCAGTCCTGCGCGCCGCGAGCGATCGCGAGTCCGAGCAACACGATGCTTCCCGCGAGGAGGGCCAGCATCGTCCGGCCCCCGGAGGGCCGGAGCACGACCGCGAGCACGATGCCGAGCACGCTGAGGAACAAGAGGATCCCCCACGACCACAATGCCGTCCGCAACGGCCACTCGACCCCAAGACTGGGGCTCGTGCTGAGGAACCCGCCGAAGCGGACGTAATTCACCACGACCTTCCCGGCCCACGGAAGCATCACGACCAGCGCGGGGACGAGCATCGCGAGCCCGAGCTTGCGACGAGATCCGGCGGGGGCCGCGAGGGTCGCGGCCCCCAACCACACGAGTGCCCCGATGAGCATCGGAAGATTCACGAGCCCCGCACATCCCGCGACGACGCCCGCGACCACCGCGATCCGGCGATCGACACGCCGGATCGCAACGATGCTGGCGCACGCGGCCGTGCCGAGCAGGATCAGTCCGATCTCCCGCGGCAGCGCCGGTGGCAACATCCCGTAAACGGCGTTGGGCGACGCGACGACGAGATCGGCGCCGTAGCGGAACTCGGTTGGAGTGGTGATGAACGCGGCACTCTCGGATGAGAGCCAGCCGAAGCCGCCGATCAGACCGGTGGCCGCGGCCCCCAGCCACCCGGCGCGCGGGTCGAGTCGCCGGGCGAGACAGGCCCCCGTTAACGGCAGGCCCAGAACCGTGATGACGTGCAGCGCCTCGAGCCCGGCGAGTGGACCGGACCCCGGCACCAAGCGAGTCAATGAGGCCAGCATCCCGTGCAGTCCCCACGGATAGGAGTTGCGCGCGATCTCGGGGGCCGGTCCGACCGGAACCGGAAGTCCGTGGAGCAACTGTTGGGTCCAACCGAGATGCCACGGAGGATCGCCGGTGCGGACGCCGGTCCCATTCAGGATCACCGGAAGGACGTAGATCATCCCGAGTACGAGGACCGCTCCGGCCGACCAAGAGCCAGGGGATGTCGGGGATGCCTCGCTCCCGACGCCGGCCAAAGACCACGACCGCGATCGCGGCCAGGGGAACGATCCCCGGCGTCCCGAACACGAAGCCGAGCGTGACGATGTTCACGATCATCAGCACGACCGCGAACACGACGAAGCCCGGGACGATGAGCAGGATGCGTTCGGGCCACGAGAACCCTTCGATGTCGCGCCCCGTGCGGTTCGCCTTCAGCAGCGCTCCGGTGAAGTAACCGACCACGATGAACGCGACCAGCTGGAGGAACGCGGGGATCAGAAGTCCGAGACTCACTCGATCACTGCGAGAACCGTGCCGGCCGTGGCGGTCTCACCTGCAACGACGTTCACTGCCGAGATGGTCCCCGACGCGGTTGCCGAGATGGTGGTTTCCATCTTCATCGCTTCGAGCACGCAGATCGCTTCGCCAACGGTGACCTCTTGGCCCACCTCGACGAAGACCTTAAGGATCGTTCCCTGCATCGGAGCAACGAGACCACCCTTCGAGGCTCCACCGTGAACCGCGGCCGACGCAGAGGCCGCCATCGCGGGGTTCCACAACGGAACCGGTAGCCCCTCGACGAGCAAGACATCGGCCGCATCTTCCTCGAGTGCCACCTCTAGTGAGCTAAGGGCGCCGGCCTCGACCGTGCGGGTCGTATGCGTTCCTTCGACGAACTCACCGTTCTCGAGCAACAGAAGGTGCGCGGGGATCGTGGTCTTGACTCCCTCTATCTCGAACGCACGGAGAGCGCGCTCCATACGGTCGCGGGCCTCGATGCGGTTCTGGCCCCAGGTGATGAGCTTGGCGACGAGCGAGTCGTACGCGCTGGGGACCTCACGGTCCCGTCCGTAACCGGAGTCGACCCTGATCCCGATGCCGGTCGGCTCGACGTAGCGCGTGATGGTCCCCGGGGTCGGCATGAACCCGTTCGCCGGGTCCTCGGCGTTGATACGGCATTCGATCGCTGCGCCCCCGGGCAACAGGTCGGCCTGCGTAAAACTGAGTCCGTCACCGGCGGCGATCTCGAGCTGGCATCCGACGAGGTCGACGCCGAAGACCTCCTCGGTCACGGTGTGCTCGACCTGGAGACGCGAGTTCACCTCGAGGAAGTAGAACTCGCCGTCCCGGTCGACGAGCAGCTCGACGGTTCCGGCGTTCACGTAACCCGCGGCTTTGGAGAGAGCGACCGCGGCCGCCCCCATCCCGGGCGCACGCTCGTGCCACACGCGGCGGCGGGGTCTCCTCGATCAATTTCTGATGCCGCCGCTGCATCGAGCAGTCCCTGACGCCGAGCCATAGGGCTTCACTCGGCGACGGCGACAGTAGTTGGACCTCGAGGTGCTTCGGGGCCTCCAGGTACTTCTCGACGAAGACCTCCTCGGATCCGAAGTAAGCGCGGGCCTCTCGTCGCGCCGCCTCGAACGCGTGCTCGACCTCGCTCGCGGTGTGAGCGACCTTGAGACCCCGGCCCCCACCTCCACCCGAGGCCTTGATCGCTACCGGGTAACCGAACTCGTCCCCGAAGGCAGTGATCCTCGCCGGGTCGTCGATCGGCTCGGTGATCCCCGGGACCACCGGGACCCCGGCGCGCTCGGCGATCCTCCGGGCCGAGATCTTGTCCCCCAGGGACCGGATCGCATCCGCCGGAGGCCCGATCCAGGTGAGTCCTGCCGCCGTCACCGCCTCCGCGAACTCCGCGGACTCGGCGAGGAAGCCGTACCCGGGATGGACCGCCTCGGCCCCCGAGCTCTTTGCCGCCGCGATGAGAGCAGGGATATTCAGGTAGGTGTCCTTGGGCGAGACCCCCGGGAGGTGGATCGCCTCGGCCAGGGCCTCGACGTGGAGGGCGTCCCGGTCGACATCGGAGAACACCCCGGCCGCGGCCACACCGCGCTCGGCGCAGGTGCGAGCGATCCGCACGGCGATCTCGGCCCGGTTGGCGATGAGGATCTTGGTGAACACGGCGTAGAGCGTATCCGCTGGCTCTCGCGTCTCGGCGGGAGCAGGAAACCGGACTTCAGGGGAGAAACCGGTCCTCATGAAGAAGACCTCGCTACTCCTCGCCCTCGCCCTCGTGGCGACCTCGCTGTCCTTCCAGACCGCGGCTCGTGCCGACGAAGTCCCCGCCGATGCCGAGTGGACCCAGACCTGGTTCGAATCGGGAGACGGAACGATGCTGCACGCCGACGTGTTCCTGCCTAAGGACCGGGAGCCGACCGATCGCCATCCGGTGATCGTTTCGATCGGCCCGTACTTCGGGACCAACGCCCTGAACGGGGATCCCCTCGATGAGACCGGTCCGATCATGCGCTTCGCCGACATGATCGAGGGCGGCAAGATCTTCGAGCGCGGCTACGCCTATGTGCAGGTCGACTCCCGCGGCTTCGGAGGAAGCGGTGGCTGCTACAGCTACGGAGGCGTCGGCGAGCAGATGGATGCCGTCGCAGCCGTCGAGTGGGCGGCGTCGCAGGAGTGGAGCACCGGCAAGGTCGGGATGTGGGGCAAGAGCTACGACGCGTGGACGCAGGTGATGGCGCTCGCCAACAAGCCGAAGGGCCTCGCCGCTGCCGTCGTCCAGTCCCCCATCGACGACGGCTACAAGATCGCATTCATGAACGGGGTGCACTACGACGCAGGGTGGTACGCAACTCCGGCGCTGTACGGGGGCTACGACCTCCTTCCGCCAAGCCTTGAGGATTCCCCGCCGGATGAATTCATCTATCCGTTGACCGGGACCCTGACCGATCCCAGTTGCTACGTGATCCACCCGGCGATGACCAACACGACATACGACCGAAGCGACCCCTACTGGCAGGAGCGCGAGATCTCCGCGCGTGCCAAGACCTCAAATGTTCCGGTCATGTGGTCGCACGGGTTCAACGACGCGAACACGAAGCCGGACAACTTCCTCGACACGTGGGACGGCTACGCGGGATGGCAGCGCGGCTGGTTCGGACAGTGGGATCACGTCCGCGGCAACGAGGCCGAGCTCGTGGGTCGCGACGGCTTCCTCGACGAGACGATGGACTTCTTCGATCACTTCCTCATGGGCAAGCCGCTTCCCGAGACTCCCGGCCGTGTTGAGGTCCAGGACGGCGAGGGCGTGTGGCGCACCGAGGCGCAGTGGCCGCCGAAGGACGCCAGCTACAAGCGCGGTTCGATCGAGATCCTGCCCGGCGACTACACCGACGACGCGCAGAACGATGCCGAGACCGGCGAGGGGTCGTGGACCTTCACGCCTCCCGCCAAGCACAACGTTCGGTTCGCGGGAACGCCGGTCGTCGACGTCGAGGTCGAAACCCTGGTGCCCAACGCCAACCTCGTCGCACTCCTTTACGACGTCGACGAAGCCGGAACGGCTCGTCTGGTGACGCGCGGTGCCTATCTACTCGAGGCTGCCGGGCGCGCCAAGTTCGAGCTCTATCCGCAGGACTGGATCCTGAGGCCGGGACATCGCTTCGGCATCCTCCTGTCGGGCAACGACAGCTCGTGGTTCAACCCGATCCCAACCGCGAGCCCGGTCACGATCATCGGCGGGAAGGTCAAACTCCCGTTCCTCAAGTGGATACGGAAGTCGAATCTCGACGGGGGCCCGGCCGCGGCTCAGGCCAGCGTCCCGATGACCTCGGTCGACCAGCAGACGATCAATGACCGGACGGGCACGGCCCGACTGCCGAAGATGATGCCGCGCTAGCCGGTGATGGCGTCGAAGAGCCACATGCCGGCGTAGATGCCGGCGGCGATCCCAGCGAGCTGCAGAACCAGCCAGTATCGATTCATCAGGCTCCTCCCAGGAGCTTGGTCTTGGCCGCGGCATACTCGGCGTCGCTCAACCCGCCGCCGCGGTGCAATCGCTCGAGACGCTCGAGCTTCGTGACGAGGTCGGCGTCGGCGTCACCTCCGGCCGCTTTCTCGGCGGCCGTCATCTTCTTGAACATCGAATCGATGGCCTGTGTGCGCATCGACTTGACCGGCTGAAGGAGCCCGACGGGCTGATCCTCCGGCCGCCGGTTGAAACTCTTCAGGATCGGTTTGTAGGCGATCAGCAAAGGACCGGCTCCCATCAGCATGAACACCACGCCGCAGATCAGCCAGCCCCACACCAGGCCCATGTCCCCGGGGGGATCGATCCCGAAATCGAGGAAGTTCCAGCCGAGCGAGATGAACAGCGCGGGCCACGCGAAGCCCAGGAAGCTCGGGATCTTGTACCGGATCGAAACCACCGCGTAGAGGCCGCACATGATCAGGCCGCCCCAGATCCCACCGAGCATCGCAAGCGGTACCCCTTGGGGGCATGAAACGCGCGGGACATAGGGTCCGCCGTCGGCGCAGGCGCCGCCGATATCCATCACGGCCCTCATGCCGAGATACATAAGCGTCAGTCCCGCGGCAACCCCGGCGATGGTGATGAAGACGTAGATGGACGCCTTGAAGGTGCCTTCTCGGGGAGCTGCAACGGCGGAGGTCATGCGGTCACGGTAGCCCAGCAACCCAAGCGGGTCCATGTATCTGTCCAATTAGGGTGTGGGTGTGGATACCGAGACCGCTCGAATCGCCGAAGAACTGAAGTCCAGCCTCGGCGCCAAGGTCACGACCTCGGCATCGGTCCTCGCGCAACATGGGCGCGATGAGTCCGCCTATCCCCCGCATCCACCCGACATCGTGGTCACCCCGGAGTCGATCGCCGACGTTCAGAAGATCGTGCGACTGTGCGATCGCTTCGAGGTGCCGGTGATTCCCTTCGGCGCCGGCACGTCGCTCGAGGGCCATATCCACGCGGTGACCGGCGGCGTCTGCATCGACATGACCGCGATGAACCGGATCCTCAGAGTCAGCGCCGACGATCTCGACTGCACGGTCGAGCCCGGTGTGTCGCGCCTCGAACTCGAGAAGGTGCTGGCGCGCGACGGGCTGTTCTTCCCGACCGATCCGGGCGCCGACGCGACGATCGGAGGGATGGCGGCAACCCGCGCCTCGGGAACCAACGCGGTGAGGTACGGAACGATCCGCGACCTGGTGCTGTCGATGAAGGTGGTACTTCCGGACGGCTCGCTGATCTCGACCGGGGGCCGGGCTCGCAAGTCGTCGGCCGGATACGACCTCACCCGGTTGTTCATCGGCTCGGAGGGGACGCTCGGGGTGATCGTGGAAGTCACCCTGAAGCTGTTCGGCATCCCGGAGACGATCGCCGCGGCGGTGTGCCGCTTCCCGACCGTCGACACCGCCGTTGCCACGGTCATCGCCGCGGTCCAGTTGGGTATCCCGATGGCACGCATCGAGTTGCTCGACACCAGCGCGATCGAAGCGGTGAACGCGCACTCGGGCATCGAGGCCGAGGTCACGCCGACGTTGTTCCTCGAGTTCCACGGTTCCCCCGCGGGCGTGGAGGACCAGGCGCTCCGGCTCGCCGAGCTCGCCGACGAGAACGAAGGGGCCGGGCTCGAGTGGGCGACCGATCTGAGCCGAGAGGAACCGGTTGTGGCGTGCCCGCCATCAGGCCTACTACGCCGCCCTCGCGATGAGGCCCGGATCGAAGGCGTACTCAAGCGATGTCTGCGTGCCTATCTCCGCCCTGGCCGATTGCATCCACGCGGCAGCCGCCGATCTCGAGAAGAGCTCGCTCCCTTCGATGGTCTTCGGTCACGTCGGCGACGGGAACTTCCACACGCTCGTCCTGGTCGACCCCGACGATCCCGCCGAGATGGAAGAGATCAAGGAACTGACCGGTCGACTGGTCGAGCGCGCCCTGGCGGTGGGCGGCACCTGCACCGGAGAACACGGGATCGGGACCGGCAAGATCGGTTACCTCGAAACCGAACTCGGGCCAGCGATCGGCGTCATGAGACAGGTTAAGGCCGCGATCGATCCGAAGAACATCATGAACCCGGGCAAGATCTTCACCCTCTAGAGACCCTCGATCGCCGAGATCCTCCGCTCGAAGAGGCGCTCGGGCAGGATCCGGGCCAGCAGGTGCGACTCCGAGGCGAGGAGCGGCCCGAGCACGGCGAGAACCAGCACGTAGAGAGCCGTAAACGGTGCGATGCGCGCATCGACCCCGGCGGCCACTGCGAAGGTTGCGAGGATCAACGAGAACTCCCCGCGCCCCACCAGCGTGAGTCCGGCGTTGGCCGCCGCTCGCTTGCCGAAGCCGTAGATGCGAGCGCCGATCACACCGGCAACGATGTTCATGAGAATCGTTGCAGCGACTGCGATCCCCACGATGACGGCGACCGAGGAGACCTCGCCGGGATCGATCGTGAGCCCGAAGGCGAAGAAGAAGACGGCCGCGAACGCGTCGCGCAACGGAAGCACGAGTCGCTCCACTCGAGGGGCGACGCTGGTCTCGGCGACGATGAGTCCTGCCATCAGCGCTCCGATCGCATCCGAGACCCCGAACTCCTCGGCGATGCCACCGATCAGGATCGCGAACCCGACGAACAGAACGGTCAGGAGCTCGTCGTCCTCTGCATCGAGCAATCGGCCGACGTAGCGAGCGCCGAACCGGGTAACGGCAAGGAGGACGATGAGGAACAGGAACGCACGTCCGAACTCGAACGCCATCTCTCCGGCTCCCTCGGCTCCCCTCAAGATCGGCTGCAGCATCGCGAGGTAGAGGGCCATGAAGACGTCCTGGAACACGATGATCCCGAGGATCATCCCGGTCTCCTTGTTGGCCAGGCGTTTCAGCTCGACGAGCAGCTTGGTCACGATCGCCGACGAGGAGATCCCGACCACGCCCGCGATCACGAACGACTCCTTGGTTCCCCATCCCATGAGAAATCCAAGGACGAGTCCGCCGGCCATGTGAAGAAGGAGGTAGCTCCCCCCAGCTTTCAGGAGCTTGGTTCCTCCGCTGGTGAGGTCACCGAGCGAGAACTCAAGTCCCAGGTGGAACAGGAGCAGGATGAGCCCGATCGACGCGAACAACTCCAGGTGTGCCGCTTCGTCGACCAGCACCAGGCCCGGGGTCCGGGGACCGGTGAGGATCCCCGCCAGGATGAAGAAAGGAATGGTCGGAAGGCCGATCCGCCGGCCGAGACGCGCCAGCAACCCTGCGACGACGAAGGCACCGCCGAGAGCGATCAGCTCATTCGTCATGCGCTACCCCAGCACGAAGTTGATGAACTTGGGGAAGTTGTCGCGGGGCCCGACCACCACCAGCCGATCGCCGACCTCGATCGTGTGGGATGGATCCGGAGCGTTGATCGAGGTCTTGCCACGGACGATCGCGATGATGCTCATGCCGGTCTGCTGGCGGACCCGCAGTTCGCCGATGGTCGGCCCCACGATCGGTGAGTCGTCGCCAACGGTCACCCAGTCGACGACGAACTCACCGATGATGCTTTCGATCTCTTCGACCACAGCCGGTTTGAAGGTCGAACCGGACAGGATCCCGCCCACCCGGCGCGCTTGATCGTCGGACAGCTCCACCGAACAGAGCGGGTCCTCGTCGTTGCGGTTCATCACGTAAAGGTCTCTGCGCCCGGAGTGATGAACCACCACGACGATCGACTGTCCGCCTCCAACGAGGATCTCGAAGCGTCGACCGATCCCCGGAAGATCCGACTCGCTGATGCCCATCGCCTACGCCCCCCTCCTCATCGCCTCCGTCGCTTCCGCTTGGCCGCCCCCGCGCGCTTCTTAGCGGGCGGACGGTTGGTCGTGGTCGTGGCGGTAGACGTGGTGGGAGCCGGAGCTTCGGCGGTCCCCTCAACCACCGGCGCCGTGCTCGCATCGACCGTCTTGGCGGCCGGGACGAGCGGCTCCCTCTTGCTTGGGTCCGGACGGTGGTGCTCACTGCCGGAGAGGTACTCGAAGTTGACCATCACCGGAGCGGCGGTGAAGACCGACGAATAGGTTCCGACCGCGATACCGACGATCAACGCGAACGCGAAGTCGGTCAGCGTTTCGCCGCCGAGGAAGTAGAGCGAGATCAAGATGAAGAACGCTCCCAGACCGGTGTTGATAGTTCTCGGGATCGTCTGGAGGCACGCCTCGTTGGCGATGCTCTCGATGCTTCGTTTCCCGCGGGTACGCAAGCGTTCTCGGATGCGGTCGAACACCACGACGGAGTCGTTGACCGAGTAACCGATGACGGTCAACAGTGCAGCGATGAAGACTCCGTCGATGTCCTTCCCGAGCCAGGCGAAGAGTCCCAGGAGGATCATCACGTCGTGGAACAGCGCCACTAGGGCAGAGGCTCCGAAGGTCCACCGGAACCTGATCGCGAGATAGAGCATCTGAGCGCCCAGACCCAGCGCCAGCGCGATAGCGGCTTTCCGTTTGAGCTCGTCCCCGATCGTGGGTCCCACGAACTCGTCGCGGACCACTTCCGTATCCCCCGCGACCGAGCTAACCGCCGCCTCGATCGCGGACTCGTCCTCGTCGGAGACCTCGCTCACTCGGATCGAGACGTTCCCATCACCCGATTCCTGCACCAGCGCTCGGGGGTAGCCGATGCCGGCCAGCTCGGAGCGGACCTCGTTGAGATCCGCAGGCTCCGCGGTCGAGAACTCGAGAAGTCGTCCTCCGGTGAACTCGAGTCCGTAGTTAAGTCCCCGCGTGACGAGACCCACCACCGAGAACACGAGTACTGCACCAGACACGATGAACCAGATCTTCGTGTGCCCCATGATGTTGATGGGGCGTTCCTCGAGCCGCCTGCGGAGTTTCCCTCCAACGTTCATCCCGAACCACGCGGGTCGCTTGGACAGTCTCTTGTTCTTCATCGCAAGCTCCGCGAACAAGCGGGTGATGACGAGCGCGCTGAACAGAGAGACTCCGACACCGACCGTCAGGGTCACTCCGAACCCTCGCACCGCACCGGTCGCGAAGTAGAACAGAATGATCGCGGCGATGACGGTTGTGGCGTTGGAGTCGGCGATCGCGCTCCATGCCTTCTTGAAGCCCTCCAGGATCGCGGTACGCAACCGTTTACCGGTCGCGAACTCTTCCTTCGATCTCTCGAACACAAGGACGTTCGCGTCCACCGCCATACCGATCGCAAGAACGAACCCGGCGATGCCCGGCAGAGTCAGCGTTGCATTCAATCCGAGAAGGACGGCATAGGAGAGCAGTCCGTACGCCAGCAACGCGAACGCAGCGAGGACGCCGAGCAGTCGGTAATAGAAGATGACGTAGAGGATGGTCAGGGCACCACCGATCAGGGCCGCGAGGACGCTGGCGTCGATCGCTGCGTCACCCAAGGTCGGACCGATGGTCCGTCGCTCGATGACCTCGACCGGAACCGGGAGGGCACCGGCGCGGATCAGCAGAGCCAGATCCTTCGCCTCATCGGAGGTGAAGTTGCCGGTGATGACCGTGGATCCGCCGGGGATACCGACGTCACACTGAACGCTCTCATCGACCTCGGGGCTGGTGATGATCTCTTCGTCGAGCACGATCGCGACCCGTCGCTGGGGATCGCCAACCGCCGAGCAGGCAGCGTCCCCGGTCAAGGTCTCCCAGTCAGCCCCACCGGTGCCGCGGAACGCGATCGAGACCGTCCACCCCAGACCCGTGGGGTCGGAGACCGCCTCGGCGTCGTCGACGACGTCACCGGTCAACGAGGCGGGGGCCAGACGGAGCTCCACTCCGGAGGAGTCCGGCAGGACTATCTCATCCTGGGTCGGATCTTCTTCCTCGGCGGGCTCTTCTCCCTCTTCGTCCTGCTTGTTGTTGTTCCCGTTCCCGTCACCGTTGCCGCCGTTGCCCTCACCGTCCGTGGGGGTCGGGGTCGGTTCCGCTTCGGGCTCCGCGATGCCGAGGACGGGATGGAAGGTCAGCTGCGCGGTCTTACCGATGACCTCGAGCGCGGCATCGGGATCGGAAACTCCGGGGAGCTCGATGATCACGCGGTCGGAGCCCGATTCCTGCAGGGTGGGTTCGGAGACGCCGAGTTGGTCAACACGGCGACGGAGCACCTCGAGTGTTCGAGACAGGGTGTCGTCATCAACCCTTTCGAGCTCGGTGTCCTGAGCCTCGAGGACGATCTGGGTGCCACCCTCGAGGTCGAGACCCAGCTTCACTGGGCGGGTGAGCACGAGCGCGATCGCACCACCTAGTGCAAGTAGAACGAAGAACGAACGCCAGAACAGATGACGTGACACGGGTGAACCTCCAAAGATCGGCCGCAGGCGCGGCGGGGACGGTTAAAAGGTGGCGAGGGCCACGGGAGGCGCACGACCCCCGGCGACCGAGACCTTAAGAACCCGAAGAAATCCCGGATCCGTCCCCCGGAACCCGATGAAACGAGCTCCGAGAAGCAAGGCAAGGGTGGCGGCGAGGAGGAGGCCGGGAGTCTCGGTTCGGACTCGCTTGGCGGCCGCCTGATAGCGCATCTGTTCGAAGGAGATCCGGACATCGGCCGCTTCGGGAGCCTCCAGTGCCGAGCGCTCGCTCCCAGCTCCTACACCGGTTGGGGTATCGGTCCCCGCAGGCAGGCCGAGCGCGATCGGGGCCAGGGCCCAAAGAAGGGCACCTAGAGCCAGGATGCCGGCGAGGCGGCGGGTGATCGACATAAGGCCCACACCGTACCTTCCCGGCGGTTCGGGATGGGTCCGCTTTGGCTTAGGACCAGATGCTGACGATCACCGCAGTGATCAGGAGCCCGATGATGTTGTAGGCCGATGTGATAACGGCCCACATCGCCGGATGAGGCTTCTTCGCCTCGAAGGTCGCCATGACCGCAGTCAACACCGCGGCGTATCCGACTCCGATGACCAGTCCGAGGACGATCCCCTCCGAAAGCGTGTCGGTTCCGGTCGACGTCGCGATCATCGCGGTCGCCGCGGCGGCGAAGATGTACCCAAGCAACGGAGCCATGAAGATGATCGGCGGCGGACCCCCTTCGGTGTCGGCCATATCGATCCCCGAGGCCTTCATCCACGCCTTCCCCATGACCGGCGGGGCGTACCAGATCCCACCCAGAACGAAGTAGGCAACCGCGGCCGCGAGCACGGCCAGCCAGTTGAGGTCACCGAGCACGTCGAAGCTCATCCGATCCTCCTCTTCCCCCCAGCTTCATCCCACGTGAAGCGTAATCCCTTCGTCTTCCGTAATCTTGGTTCATGCCGATCGTTCACGTCCGCGGGCTGTCCCGAAAGACGAGCGATACCGAGCGCGCTCTCGCCGAGGTAGCGGTCGCCGTGGCGGCCGCGGCCGGGTGCGAAGTTGGTCAGGTTTGGACCACTTTCCAGGGGCTCGACGCGATGACCCTGGGGTCTCGTCCCGTTGCGGGCGACGGGCAGATCCTCTACGCCGACCTCCTGATGCAACCGCGCGGTGAAGAGATCGAGGCGGCCACACTCACCGCGCTGGCGGAATCGGCCGCGGTCGCCTTCGGGGTCGATCCGGACGACGTCTGGGCGCGCCTGACCCTCGTAACCCCCGGCACCACCTACGCCGGAGGGGGCCTGATCTAGAACCCGTTCTAGTCCGTCGAGAGCGACTCGAGGCGACGGTCCGGGATCAGCCACATGAGCGCAACCGCGACATAGAAGGCGAGGCCGACCCACCGATTCAAGAACGACGTCCCGATGCCGGCGGTGTACAGGACCGGCGACAACTTGCCCTTGATGTCGCGCCCGAGCGCAGTGGCGATCGTGGACGTCTTTCCTTGCTCGGCGACGATCGTGCTCTGGAGGATGTAATAGGCGATCGCTGCGAAGAGCAGAACGATTCCGTAGGCCGCGGTAGGCCGCTGCGCGAAGTCGTTCTCCCCCATCCATCCAGTGGTCACCGGAATCAGGGAGAGCCAGAACAGGAGATGAAGGTTGGCCCACAGGATGCGGCCGTTGACGCGCCCGGTCACCGCCATCATGTGGTGGTGGTTGTTCCAGTAGATGCCGATGTGAACGAAGCTCAGGATGTAGGTAAGGAACACGGGGACCAACGGGCGGAGTGCGTTCCACTCGGTTCCGTGCGGCACCCGGAGCTCGAGCACCATGATCGTGATGATGATGGCAAGCACGCCATCGCTGAATGCCTCCAGTCGCGTCGTCTTCATGATCAGCGGTGCTCCGGGTTGTCGTTACCGGGGCGACAGCCCGCGTCCCACTCGGAACGCTGGTTGCCGTAGGCCGGGAAGCCGCCGTTGTCCTTCAACATACGAGCGGTGTGCATGAGGTTGAAGGCCATGAAGGACGTATTGCGGTTGGTGAAGTCGTTGTCGAGCCCGATGCCGTCGTCTCCGTAGGAGGGTCCCGGGCCGGCCTCCCCGATCCAGCCGGCGTCGGCCTGCGGTGGGACGACGTAGCCGAGGTGCTGGAGCGCGTAGAGGATGCTCATCGAGCAGTGCTTGATGCCGTCCTCGTTGCCGGTGATGATGCAGCCGCCGGTCCGGCCGTAGTAGGCGTACTGGCCCTGTTCGTTGAGCTGGCTCGAGTTCCCGTAGAGCCGCTCGATCACCTGCGTGCAGACTGACGACTTCTCGCCGAGCCAGATCGGCGACCCGATCACCAGGATGTCGGCGGCGAGCACCTTCTTGAAGACGTCCGGCCACGCGTCTGACTTCCACCCGTGCTCGGTCATGTCGGGCCACACCCCGGTGGCAAGATCGAGATCGACCGCCCGCAGGCTCTCGACCGTCACGCCCTGGCTCTCCATGATCGCGATGGACTTGTCCATGAGCAGCTGCGTGTGCGACGACTCCGGCGACCGCTTCAGCGTGCAGTTGATGTACGAGCGCGCTCAGATCGCTGAAGTCGAAACCCGACTCGTCGGTAGCCACTGATCCCCCCTGGTCTGCCTCGTTGAGTTCTGAGGCCCCATTGGACCGCATCGGTCGGTCGCTGAGCAAGGCCGCGGGGATATCCTTGCGCCGTCAATCCTTGAGAGGAGAGAATCTTGACGACCCTCGAGAACCGCCCTAACGCCGCTTTACTGGTGATCGACGTGCAGAACGGCGTCGTCGGAGGGACTCACGAACGTGATGCGGTCGTGGCGAACGTCGGCAGCCTCGTAGCTAAGGCGAGAGGGGAACAGGTCCCCGTCGTGTGGGTCCAGCACTCCTCCGAGCATCTCGCCAAGGGAAGCGACGAGTGGCAGATCGTCCCCGAGCTGACCCGGACGATCCCGAGCCGCGCGTCGAAAAGACCTACGCCGACTCCTTCGAGGACACGGACCTGGAGAGCGTGCTGTCGGACCTCGGCATCGGACGACTGTTCGTCGCCGGCGCCCAGACCGATGAGTGCATCCGCTCGACGCTCCACGGCGCGATCGTCAGGGGATACGACGCGACCCTGGTCAGCGACGCCCACACGACGGAGGACCAGTCGGAATGGGGAGCGCCGACACCGGACAAGGTCATCGCTCACACGAACCTGTACTGGAGCTTCCACACGGCTCCGGGCCGGACGGCCGGGACGGTCGAGACCAAGGACGTCGACTTCAGCAAGTCCTGAGCGGACGCTTCGATAGCTTTCCGCTATGCCGCCGATAGCAGATATGCTATGTTCGGCACGTGGCGAGTGAGGTGATCATCCGAGCCGCCCGCCGGCGAGCGAGCCTCACCCAGGCGGGTCTTGCAGCTTTAATCGGCACCACTCAGTCGGCGGTAGCCCGGTGGGAGTCGGGCAAGGTGTCCCCAACGGTAGAAACTCTGGAGCGGATCGTGCGCGCCTGTGGCCTCACCCTGGGCCTGTCCCTACACGAAACCAACGATCACGATCTGAGCCTGGCGCTCGACAACCTGCGGCGGACCCCGGAACAGCGCTTCGAGCGGTTCCTCTCAGGACTCCGCTTCGCTAAGGAATTAAGAGGCCAGAAAGAGAACGAAGACTGAGCGCAGTCGTAGTGCAGACCACACCTTCGATGGTCTTCTGAGCCCCCGATCACTCCCGGCTGATCTCGAGCAGCCTTCTCAGCGTCGGGAGGTGTTCGAGATCGCGCTGTCGACCGGCGGCTGCCTTCGAGCGGATGACGTCCTCAAGCGCAGCTATCTGCACCGTGACGTCCCCGAGCGTTCCCTCGATCGCGTTCCTGGCCAGATCCTTGTATCCGTCGGTCCCGGCGGGGCGGAAGAGGAGGTCTATCTGCCCGTACTTGGTCAGGAAGTTGAGGAACTGGAAGTCGGGGATGCTCTTCCTGAGCAAAGCACCGGTCACCTCGATCTTCAGCCCGTCAGGTTCGTCAGTCACCAAGATGCGGCTCTCCAGTTCGTTCAGGGCGTCGGCGAGTCTTTCGAGGTTGGCCGGCTTCAGCTCCGGCACGATATCCACATCACTGGTCGGATAAGGAGAGCCGTGGATCGTGCTCGCGATCCCACCGATGACGACACATGAGACGCCGTGTCTGGCAAGCGCCTCGAGGATCTTCTTCGGCTGGAACCCTTCGTCCGGTTCTCTCATTTGATCGTGATGCTCTCGAGTAGGTCCTCGACCCCGCGGCGATCCAGGACCATGCGGTCGAGACGCTCCTCGGGGGAGCGTCGGAGGTTCCTCCTCAGATGGCGCTCGTGCTCGAGGTCGGGCGTCACGATCGACATCGACAGGTCCAGGCCGCAGGCCCGAACCGCCCGTAACAGGGTGTCGACGGTGGGTGAACGACGTCCGCTCTCCCACCGCGCGATGACGGGCTGAGAGGTGCCCATGAGATCGGCCAGCTCCTGCTGAGTGAGGCCGCCCCTCAGCCGAGCCTCCCTGATCAACCGCCCTCCGGTGGGCATCTGCTTACCTCCTATATATCCTTTTGGATATATCCAGTATAACTGATTAGGCATCATCTCTCCCTCCCTCGGGTTGGTCGGTGACCTGACCCAGGACTTGCGACCCGATGCACCACACGGTGTTCAGGTCGCACCCGCAGCTGATCGCCTGTCCTCGGCATGCTGGACAGTGCTCGATGTCGCAGCCGGGGTGGTGGAAGCCGCCAGGCTTGACCCCACAGTCGCCGCAGCGCCTCCCGCTGCGGGCGCCCCAGTCGGTTGGCTCGCTCCCGTACCAGACCCGACGGTGCAGGACCCCCTCGATCGAGACGTGATCAAACGTGCAGCTCGCCGCGCTCAACATCTCTTGCTTGCAGTCCTCGCAGATGACCATGACGTGCTCCTCCCTTCGCCGCGTGACACGAAGAAATCTATGGAGGGCCTGTGACACGAGATGGCCGACTGTGGGCTCGGCCACAGCACGACGGCTCAGCCTCCCCTACCGTCTCCTGCGTGTATCCCGAAGGTTCCGTCGCCCACTTCCTGACCGAGCGGTGGCTTCCCGCCATCCGTTCGACGCTCAGGCCATCGTCCTTCAGCGGCTACGAGAACCAGGTCCGCAATCAGGTCGTCCCGCGCCTGGGGAGAATCAGGCTCGAGGAAGTCGGGCCGGCGGAGCTCAACTCGTTCTACGCCGAGTTGCTCGCCTGCGGTCGCCTCGACGGTAAGACCGGTCTCAGCCCGGCCACGGTTCGCCGGGTCCACGCAATGCTGCACCGGGCGTTCCGCGACGCGGTCAGGTGGGGGCTCCTGTTCGAGAACCCGGCCGATCGTTGCGATCCGCCGCGCGACCGCACCGGCGCCGAGACTATGCGGACCTGGAGCCCGAACGAGCTCGCGTCGTTCCTCGTCTACGCTGAGACCGACGATCTCTATCCGCTGTGGCTATTGATCTCGATGACTGGGATGCGCCGTGGCGAAGCGCTGGGGCTCCGGTGGACCGACGTGAACCTCGAGGCCGGCGAAGCTGCGGTGAGGCAGACCGTGGTGTGGGTCGCCGGTGAGGTGCTGATGTCGACACCGAAGACGGCCAAGGGCCGGCGTGTGGTTGCACTCGACCGCCGCACCGTGGACGTGCTCCGTGTCCTACGAGATGAGACGCGCGACGACGGGGGCCTGGTCTTCGCCAAGGAAGATGGCGAGCCGCTCGATCCCAACCTCGTAACGAGAGCGTTCCGCGATCTCGTTCGGTTGTCGGGACTTCCGAGGATCCGGCTTCACGACCTCAGGCACACGCATGCGACCCTGGCGCTCCAGGCCGGCATCCACCCCAAGATCGTCTCCGAGCGCCTCGGCCATTCGAACATCGCCTTCACTCTCGACGTCTACTCGCACGCGGTCCCGCACATGCAGACCGAGGCGGCCGAACGGTTGTCAGACCTGGTCTTCGATCGAACGACTGAAATGAACAGGGACTAGCCGGCGGCCGTCTGCGGAGCGCCTGGGGGAAGGTAGCGGGGCTCGGGGATCTCCTCACCGTCCTCCGCCGCGACGGCAAGCCACAATCTCTTAGCAACCTCAACCTCGCGAACTGCAGTCTCAGCCGTGTCCCCGAAGGCCGTACACCCCTTGAGATCTGGCACGGTCGCTATGTAGCAGTCGTCCTCGTCAGACCAGAACACGTTGATGGCGTAACGATGCATTTCATCCCTCCGGCCCAAATCGTACTTGGGATCCCGATCTCCTCGGTGGGCACATTCTCAGCCTCGATGGCTTCATCCGCTCGATCTTCAAGCTGCATCGGGCTTGTAATCCGCGACTGCCTGAAGCGACACCAAACGGAGTGGACCTTCCAACAGCCGGGTCAGGCGGGCTGCAGGACCTGGATCGAGACGCCGTCGCCCACGACCGTTGAACTCGTGAGAGTCCAGGCCTTCTTGTCGGTCGTCTCGCCGAACAGTCGCTTGCCGGCGCCGAGGACGACCGGGAAGACCATCAGGTGCAGCTCGTCGACCAGGTCGTTCTCGATCAGCGTCTGAACCAGCTGGACGCTCCCGTGGACAACGAGGTCGCCGTCTAAGTCCTGCTTCAGCTTCGAGACCTCGCTTACGACGTCACCCGAGATCACGGTCGAGTTTGCCCATTCGGGGGCCTTGAGCGTCGAGGACACGACGTACTTCGGCATGGTGTTGAACTTGTCGGCGAACTCGCCATCACGGGTCGGCCAAGCCTCCGCGAACCCCTCGTAGGTCACCCGCCCGAGCAGCAGTGCATCCGACTCCATCGTCTCGTCGAGTTTGAACTGGTTCCCCTCGTCGCCCCGTTCGAACTCGAAGCTCCACCCTCCGTACTTGAAGTCCTCCGAGCCTCCCGGATCCTCAACGACTCCGTCGAGCGAGATGAACTCCGTCACCACTATGCGTCCCATCACCGATCTCCTCCCTCGTTGGGTTACTGCGTATAAGACGCAGCCAACCAGCGAAAATCATCGGTTGAGACGGTTCGTGGCAGAGATCCCCGCTCAGCGGACCGTGACCAGAAGCCGGCTCGGGTAATCCGGGCTGTGGAGGAGGGCGTTGATCGCCGGCTCGGTCAGCGGCTCGTGGTTGGGCATGTCACTCGAGGAGATCGTGATCCTCAGGCGATGACCCTCGAGGATCGTATGAGCGATGTCCCAGATGTCGACCCGGTACTCGAGTGGCATCCCGGCGGGCACCGGCGCGGCCTCGTCGTTGCTGAGCCACGGCCTCCCCGGGCGAGAGCGCTTCGGGTCCCAGGTTCGGTGCGAGGCGCGCACGTATCCGCTGGTCACGAGGCTCGCACTGCCGTCGGGGGCGACGTCGGTGACCTTCACGATCCAGTCGGCATCCGACGCGGTGGTGATGCCCCAGAAGTGGAGCTCCATCGGGCCGGCCAGCGACATCGGCTCTTCTGCCACAGGGGTCGTGTAGTTGAGGGAGCGCGCTTGATCCGGGCGGTTGTCGAGGCGCAGATGCGGCGAGGCCGCGACGGTCCCGTACTTCGAGAGCGTCTCGGTCGTCCCCACGGTCGGGTCGTAGACGTAGCGGTCCTCGACGTCGTCGGTGGTCGGGACCTCGGCGACGAGCGAGCCGTCATTGAGTGACGACGCCGAGCCGCTCGCGTCGCCCGATAGGAAGTACCTCTTGAGGTGAGCGTCGCGCGGGGGCCAGGCCCCCGACTCGAGCCACTCGTGGAGGCCAAGGTCGTAGTACTGGACCCGCGGCCCCTCCTCGACGCCGTTGTCCTTGCCCTTGAGGAATCGATCCATCCACGCGAGCACCGGGTCGTCGAGCCCGGGAGCGGTCACGTCGTCGGCGTACTCACTGCCCGGATCGAACGGCGCACCGCAACCCTTGTGGGTGCAGGGGGCCATGACCAGGCGTTTGTGCTTACTGGCGATCCCGACGAAGTCATCGATCGTTCCACGCGAGAATCCGTCGAACCATCCACCCAGGAGCAGCGTCGGTACCTTGATGTCATCGAACTTCGTGTAGATCGAGCGCTCCCGATAGAAGGCTCCGTCCCACGGCACGAGGCGCGCCTCGGCGGCAAGACGTTGCTGCGGACGCGAGGCGACATCGCTCGTCGGTGATGTGCCGGTCGATCCAAGGCCGAACTGCAACGCCGTCCATTGCGCGACGAAGTTGGTGTTGAAGATGCCGTTGTGCCACACGATGTCGCGGTAGGCATCGGCCAGAACCACGGCCGGGACGATCGCCTTGAGGTGAGGCGGCTGCTTCGAGGCCCCCATCAACGGAGTGATGCCCTGGTAGGAGCCGCCGTACATCCCGACCTTGCCGTTGCTCCACTCCTGATCGGCGACCCACTCGACCACGTCGTAGACGTCCTGCTGCTCGCGCTTGCAAAAGAGACAAAGCTTGCCCCCGGATCCCCCGGTACCGCGGATGTCCACGTTCACGTGCACGTAGCCCTCATCGATGTAGGTGCTGAAGTACGTGCCGGGGCCGTACGGAGTCATGTTGAGCAGCACCGGGAAACGCCTTGCCCTCTTCGGGAAGGATCACCTGGGCGGCAAGCTCGACCCCATCCGAGGTCGGGATCATGACCGTAGTCAGAGGGGCGCTCTGGCCCCGGGCCGACGGCGCCACGAGGGCGAGCGCGGTCAAGAGCGAGAACAGCACGAGTGTGGCGGCGGAGGTGCGCGTGGTTGGTGTCATCTAGAGGGCATTCGGCACCAAACCTAGCCCTCCTGCAGCATCCAGAGATCTCCCTCGTTTGTGCTCGTCAGCTAGCCCGCTTGAACGAAGTCATGCGGAAGCTGCCCGCACCTTGATTCGGTTCCGGAGACGGCGGAGAGCCTCGATGTTCCTCAGGTAGAACGGTGGGCCCAGGAGCGGAGTGATCAGAGCGAGCTTCGTCCCCGGCTCCGGATACTCCCTGATGACGATCTCCGTGCGCTCACCTCGTGGGACCACGTCAATCTCGACGAGCGCGATACCTAGGGGCCGCAGCTTGGCGCGAAGGACGATCCTCTTAGGCTCCGATATCTCGACGATCTCTGACTTGTCATCGATCGCCCCGCCGCCAGAGCGGTGATAGAACGCCGATCCAACGCCGGGCCACTCGAGGTCGACATCACGAATCCGATGAGCACCCACAACCCACTTCGGGTACTCGTACGGATCGAGGAGAACGGCAAATACCACTGAAGGAGGTGCATCGACGATCGTTCTGTTGGTTGCCACGGGGGCTCCGGTCCGGCAGTAGCTCTCTGGGGGGTATCAGCCCCGGATCAATACCCGCCCCACGGGAGATCTAACCTCCGAGGCTAGGGACGACACCCGCAACTCTTGGTCCTCGAGCGCCCCGCGTGAGACGGACTTCCCCGGTCTCATCCGGCGGGGACGATGACACCGTGACGACCGGAGTCGGCGGGCACTAGAGTTCGTCCCGATAGACAGACCGAGCATCTCGAAACATCCGACAAGGAGATTGCTATGAGCGACGAGATGGCCACGGAAACGACCACCGGGCACAGCGATAAGACCCGGGACATCATCCTGGCGATCCTCATGGGGGTAGCCGCGATCGCAACCGCGTTCGCCGCCTTCAGGGCGTCGCTGATCAGCGACGAAGTCATCTCCAATTACAACGAGGGCATCCGCAAGGTCGATGAGGCCAGCCAACTATGGAACGAGGGCAACCAGTTCCGCGCCGAGGACCAGGCCGTCTTCCTCGAATGGATGAAAGCAGTGCAGACCGACGACATCGTTTTCGCCGACTACATCCAGAACAACCTGATGAGCGCGGACCTGCTCTCGGGCCTCGAATGGTGGAACGAAGAACTCGACGTGTCCTCGCCGTTCGTGGAGGAGAACCCCAACTACCAGCTGACCCAATTCGACGATGCCCGCGCCCTCGACGTTGAGGTCGATGAACACTTCGCCGCCGCCGCCGCCGCGGACAAGGACAGTGACTACTTCGAGTTCGTCACGGTCCTCCTGGCCGTCGCCTTGTTCTTCCTGGGCATCGCCGGCGTCTCCCACAGCCCGAGGCTGCAGAGAGCGTTCACCGGCGCCGGCGGACTGCTGCTCGCGGGGTCCCTCGTGGTTTTGGGATTCTTGCTCATCTAGCCACCTAGACAACGAGAGGTAACACATGCCAGACATGAAGAAGTTGTGGGGGATGGCCAAGGAGTCCTACGAGAGCCAGCAGGGCGTCGGCCGCGCCATCGAGGGTAAGGATGCACTCGAGAAGCGGGCGCGGTCGATCGAGAAGCGGGGCAAGGGCATCAACGGTCTCTTCGGAGTACTCGAAACGGTTCTCGCGGTCGCCAACCAGGAGTGGACCGCCACGAACAAGTACGACGACAAGGTCAACAAGGCGCTCACCTCACTCACGAGAAAACTCACCGACGATGTCTTCCGGATCACCGGCGAGGGTCACGGATCCAAGTGGCCGCACGACGGTGACGTGCTGATCGTCCTAACCACCGAGCGTCTGGTGGTCCACAAGAGGGAGGACCAGTTGACCCCGGGCGGGGTGCTCTACGAGGTCCCGAAGTCCGAACTCAAGGACGTCGCGGGACAGAGCAGCGCCAAGGGCGACAAGCTCACGTTCTCATTCACCGACGGCTCGGCGATCGAGATCCCGGTCAACAAAACTCAGGTCGACGCCTTCGAGATGACCTTCAAGACCCACTCTTAGAGAAAGGGCCCCCGGATCGGGGGCCCTTTCTCTAACTCTTGTTCGTCTACTTCGAACGGGCGGCCGTCTTCTGGTACTGGCGCACGCTCAGCGGGATGAAGACCAGCAGGAGTATCCCGATCCAGATCAACGTGTAGATGATCGGATTGTGGAGTGACCAGGCATCGGTGTTGTACATCGACGGGTCGGTGTTCCCGAACGCCTCCCGGACCGCTTGGGCCAGCGTGGATACCGGGTTCCACTCGGCCATCACCTTGAGAACGCTCGGAAAGTTGTCGATCGGAACGAACGTGTTGGCGATGAAGGTCAGCGGGAAGATGACCATGAACGACGCGTTGTTGATCGCCTCGGGGCTCGACACCAGCATGCCCACGTATGCCATGACCCACGAGACCGCGTAGGCGAAGAACAGCAGGAGCAGGTAGCCGCCAAGCGCCTCGAGGGCGTTGGTGCTGATGCTCCATCCGATCAGCAGACCGGTAAGCGACATCACGACCAGCGAGATCGAGTTGTAGGCGACATCACTGGCGGTCCGGCCGACGAGCACCGCGGAGCGTGCCATCGGGAGCGAACGGAACCGGTCGATGATCCCCTTCTGCATGTCCTCTGCCATGCCGGCGCCTGTGAAGGTCGCACCGAACACGACGGTCTGGGCGAAGATGCCGGCGATCAGGAACTCGCGATAGGTCGTCCCCTGAAGCTCGATCGCGCTGCCGAAGATATAACCGAACAGCAGCACGAACATGATCGGGGACATCGTGGTCCACAGAAGGAGCTCGGGGATGCGCTTGATCTTGATCAGGTTGCGCTTGGCGATGACCCCGCCGTCGCCGAGGGTGTGAGCTACAGAAGCCATCAGACGACCTCCTCTTCCTTGAATTCCTCGGGAGCTTCGGTCAGCTCACCGTTGGCTTCCTCTTCTGGCTTCTCTTCGGCGACGTGACCGGTCAGGGTCAAGAACACGTCGTCGAGCGTCGGACGTCTGAGACCGACGTCGAGCAGCGTCACGCTGGTTGCATCGACCCGGCGCAGGACCTCTTGCAAGACGCCCGCGCCACCGGTAACCGCGGCGGTGAGCTTGCGACTCTGCCGGTTCACCTGAACGTCGCCGATGCACAGCTCGGCGAGGATCGACTGCGTCACCTCGAGGTGGCCCATCTCGTCGACCACGATCTCGATGCGCTCACCACCCAGTTGGGTCTTGAGCTGATCGGCGGTTCCGTGGGCGATCTTCTTGCCGTGGTCGATGACCACGATGTCGTCGGCGAGCTGGTCCGCCTCTTCCATGTACTGCGTGGTCAGCAGAAGCGTCGCTCCGCCGTCCACCAGGGAGCGGATCGCGGACCACATATTGATGCGGCTACGTGGGTCGAGACCGGTGGTGGGCTCGTCGAGGAATAGCACCTCGGGGGATGCAACCAGTGCGGCCGCCAGATCGAGCCGGCGCCGCATGCCGCCTGAGTAAGTCTTGGCCGGCCGGTCGGCCGCCTCATCGAGCTCGAACTGATCGAGCAACTCGCGGGCACGCTCCCGGGACTTCGTCTTGCCGAGGTGGTACAGCCGCCCCACCATGTCGAGGTTCTCGAACCCGGTCAGGTGCTCGTCGACCGCCGCGTTCTGGCCCGACAGCCCGATGCGCTCGCGGACCTTGTCGGGGTGAGCGTGGACGTCGATCCCCGCTACCTCGACGGAGCCCGCGTCGGGCTCGAGGAGGGTCGTCAGGATCCGAACGGCGGTTGTCTTCCCAGCCCCGTTGGGGCCGAGGAGCCCGAGGATGGTTCCCTGGGGAACCGCCAGGTCGAGCCCGTCTAGTGCGGTGACGTCGCCATATCGTTTGACGAGTCCCGAAGTACGAATCATGTCTGTCACTGGACACCCTCCATCGTCGTGAGCTTGGCCTCACTTGTAAGTCCACACCGTACTTGGCAGGTGTGACGATTCTCTGTCGCATCGGCGACAACCACGGCCGCTCCTCCTCGATTCCTCATGCCTCTCCTTTCGATGCTTTGACTGCTTAGACGGGCCCAGGAACCGAAACTCATCGCTCCGAGCCGATGATTTCCTCCCGCTCCCCGGGTCTTAGGGGGTGACAGAGAAAGAGACCAGAACGAGAGGAGCCAGACATGGGGGGCATCTCCCGATGACCCCTCCCCCGGCCACGATCGTGTGGACGATCGGCGGACGACTCGAGCGCGCCCACATCCCGACGCTGTGCCGCGAATTCTCGGCCCTGCTCGGGTCAAGCCGAGCTCAAGTGGTCGTTTGCGATGTTGGGGGCCTGATCGACCCCGACTGCGTCGCGATAGATGCTGTCGCTCGGCTTCAGCTCGCCGCCCGCAGGAGGGGGGCCACCGTGACCCTGCTTCGGGCGTCGAATGAACTGAAGGAACTCCTCGAGTTCATCGGCCTCGAGAACGTGATCCGGCAGTACGAGACGCTACTGGTCGACCCTCTCGGGGAGACCGAACATGGGGAACAGGCTCTCGGTGTCGAGAAAGAAATTGAGCCCAACGATCCGTCCGTCTGAGATCTCGACCACCTGCAGCGACCAGGGGACCCAACCGTCGCCCTCCGGGTTCGGCTTGTACTGACCGAACGCCGGAGACCCGTTGGCGACCGTGGGGATGAGGCGCGAGTCCTGACACCCGATCCCAGGTCCCATGCACCACTTGATGATGTCCTCGTGGGTCTGGAGCCACAGTTCGAACGGCGGCATCGACCACGTCGCATCCTCGTGCAGGAGTGCGGTCAGTGAGTCCATGTCGTAGCGCTGGAATGCATCGACGTAGCGGTCCAGGAGCGCCTGCTGATCAGTGTCCATCGGTTCGAACGCGTCGCTCTCGACCACGCCCTTCTGATCGAGGGAGGCGCGGGCCCGCTGGAGCGCGGAGTTGACCGACGCCACGCTGGTCTCGAGCAGTTCGGCGACCTCCGTGGCCTTCCACTTGAGGACCTCCTGGAGGATCAGAACCGCGCGCTGCTTCGGTGGGAGGTGTTGCAGCGCGGTAACGAACGCGAGTCGGATCGTCTCTCGCTCGATCGCGAGCTCGGCCGGGTCTCCATCCTCGGGAAGAACCCGAGCGTCGGGCATCGGCTGAAGCCAGGCGACCTCGGGAAGCGGATCGCCGAGCGGGCTGTCGGCGGAACTGGCCGGACCCATATCCATGGGGCGGGCACGCCGCTGGCTTCCGTTGAGCATGTCGAGGCAGACGTTGGTGGCGATCCGGTAGAGCCACGACCTCAGCGCGGAGCGGCCCTCGAAGCGATCGAGGTTCTTCCACGCCCGAACCATCGTGTCCTGGACCGCATCTTCGGCTTCGAAGGTCGAACCCAGCATCCTGTAGCAGTAGCCGGTGAGCTCGCCGCGGAACTGCTCGAGTTCGGCCGGATCGTGGGTTTGGGTGCCCGGGA
This sequence comes from uncultured Actinomycetes bacterium, assembly GCA_963826105.1. Lineage (GTDB taxonomy): Bacteria > Actinomycetota > CADDZG01 > CADDZG01 > WHSQ01 > WHTI01. The sequence continues at coordinate 228,133 of CAWGWA010000003.1, forward strand.
CATCAACGCCGGTGTCCGTCATGCCTGCTCTCCTTCTCGCCGCCAGCGGACAGGATAGACGCGCCCGCAGCGGTGGTCTAGCCGAGTCTCGGGCCGGCCTTGAGGAGCTTCCCGGGGAGTTCACCGGGGAGGAACGATTGTGCCGTCCGCCCGGCGGTGATCAGGTGCGCCGAGGTCGATCCCGGTGACGATGTCCATGTCCTCGAGCATGTGGACGAGGTCCTCGGTCGCGATGTTGCCGGTCGCTCCCTCGGCGTAAGGGCTCCCGCCCATGCCCCCGATCGAGGCGTCGAAATAGGTGACGCCGAGCTCGAGTGCGGTCAGCACGTTCGCCAGCCCGGTCCCCCGCGTGTCGTGGAAGTGCATGTTGATGCGTGACCTCGGGGGCCTCTGCCTGCAGCGCAGTGACCACGTCGCGCACTCGCCGGGGCGTGCCCATCCCGGTCGTGTCGCCGTAAGAGATCGACGTGATGCCTTCATCTATCAACCAGCGCGTGACTTGCACGACTCGCTCCGGCGCGACGTCACCCTCGTAGGGACAGCCGAACGCGGTCGAGATCGTTCCCTCGACCGGGATGCCTGCATCCTTAGCGACGGCGACCACGTCGCGCACCCGCGGGAGCGAGTCCTCAACGGTCACGCCGGTGTTCTTGAGGTTGTAGGAGTCGGTCGCCGCGGTGAAGACCTGGAGCCCATCGACCCCGACCTCGGCCGCGATCTCGGCCCCCTTCCGGTTCGGCACGAGAGCGGAGTAGAAGACCTCGGGGTTCCGCCTGATGCCGGCCCACACCTCTTGAGCATCGGCCATCTGCGGGATCGCCTTGGGACTGACGAAGCTGACCGCCTCGATCCGCGGGAGCCCGGTCGCCGACAACGCATCGATCAGCCGGATCTTGTCGGCGGTCGAGACCTCAGCCTTCTCCGACTGGATCCCATCCCGCGGCCCGACCTCACGGATGGTGACACTGGATGGATAGCTAGGCGCGCTCACACCCAGAGGCTATTGCTTCCAGACCGCCTTGAGGATCCGACTGAGCACGGCGGTGACGGCGAAGAAGATCGCCAGGAAGTCCTTGTCGGAGAAGTAGAGGGCGAGCGTCGCGGCCAGGAAGACGTCGAACTCGATCGACAACCGCACGACCTCCGGCACCTCGTAGCGAGCCTTCGGCGAGACGAAGCCGGCCCACAACAAGGCGGCAGCCGCCGGAATGCCGAGACCCAGGAGCCAGTGGACGACGTCGGAGTCCCCGACGTGAAAGCCCCAGTAGCCGAGAGCCCACAGAGCACACAACTCGAGCACGAACCGCACCACGAGATTGAGAACCTTGGGCCCATCCACGGACCAACCCTAGCCGGGGAAACGATCCCATCACCTGTTCTAAAACAGGCAAGGTAGGTCAACCTAGCTACGCCCATCGGTCAGTCGGTATCCGGTCCCCCGCATCGTCGTGATCGCACCGCTGCCCAGCTTCTTACGGAGGTAACCGACGTAGACATCGACCACGTTGGAGCCGGGGTCGTAGTCGTAGCCCCAGACGTTGCTGAGGATCTGCTCCCGGGTGAGCACCTGACCCGGGTGGCGGAAGAACAACTCGGCGAGAGCGAACTCCCGGGCACTGAGCTCCATCGTCTTCTCGCCACGGGCCAATCTCCTCGTGCGCAGATCGAGCGAGCAATCCCCCGCCTTGAGCAGCGTGGTCTCGGGGGCTCGATCCTCACGCAGTCGAACCCGGACCCGGGCGAGGAGCTCTTCGAAGCGGAACGGCTTGGTCACGTAGTCATCGGCGCCGCCCTCGAGCCCGGAGACCGTGTCGCTCACTCCATCGCGCGCCGTGAGGATGATCACCGGGGTCGCGGTGTCGCGCACGCGAAGTTCCTCGAGCACCTCGAACCCACTCATGTCCGGCAGACCGATGTCGAGGATGACGAGATCGAAGGCTCCCCCGCGAGCCAGCTCTAGTCCGTCCCTGCCGGTGCCCGCGATAGAGGTCGTGAACCCGTTCGAGCTGAGGCCCTTCTCGAGGAACGACGAGATGCGTTCCTCGTCCTCGATGATCAGGATCTGATTCACTCTGCGTCCTCTGTCGTTGGTTCCGGTTGATCGACCGGGAGGGTCATCACGAACTTGGTCCCGGCCCCCGTCTTGCTCACGATCTCGACGCCGCCGTGATGCGCCTCGGCGATCGCCTTGACGATCGATAGACCTAGTCCCGCACCCTCCGAGCGCGTTCGGCCCTCAGAACCTCGGTGGAAACGCTCAAAGAGGTGCTGTCGTTCGGCCAACGGGATACCCGTGCCGTTGTCGTCAACCCAGAAACGCACGCTTCCGTTCTGCAGCTCCGAGCCGATCGCGGATCGCGCCGTCGGCCCCTGAATGCTGCATCGCGTTCTGCGCAAGTTGCATGATCGCCTGAGTCACACGCTGGCGATCCGCCACGATCCTTCCCTTGCCCACCGCGTCCAGCGTCCAGGTGCGATCGCCGAGCGCGGAGGCCTTCGTATGGAGCTCTTCGGTCAGGGTCGACACATCGACGGTGTCGAGGTTGAGGAAGTCGGGTCGCTCGGCGCGGGCCAGAAGTAAGAGGTCGCTGACGAAACGACTCATGCGGTCGAGTTCGTCCATAACGATGGCGAGGGACTTCTGGCGGTCCTCGGGATCACTGGAGAGGAGCTCTAGCTGGCCCTGGATGATCGTGATCGGAGTGCGCAACTCATGGCCGGCATCGTCGATGAGGCGCCGCTGCGCGACGAAGGCTTGCTCGAGGCGGTCGAGGAGATCGTTGAACGTCTGCGTCAGGTCCCCGATCTCGTCCTTCGACTCGATCGGAAGCCGACGCCGGAGATCCGACTCGGAGATGCCACGGGCGGCATTGCTGACCCTCGCTACCGGATGGAGGATGCGATCGGCGACCCTCCACGCGAGCACCGATCCGAATAGGAGCACTACGAAGCCGACACCGGCCGCGCCGAGGATCGCCGGCGCGATCTCTTGCTCGATCTGATCTCGGAAAACGGCGGTCACGAAAACGCCCCTCGCCTCCCCGTCGGCCAGCACCGGAACCGCCAGGAAGTCGACCGGCCCTGCCGGAGTATCGATCCGACCTCTCTGGGATTCGGTCAGAGTCGCCCATCGAGCGGTCAGATCGGCATCGCGGTCGAGTCGGTACGGAACCTCCTCCGGGCTTCGCAGGAACGGTTGACCGTCAACGTAAGCGACCTGGACTTCGGCCCGACCCGGGATGTTCCCGTCGAGGAAGACATTGAAGATTCGTCGGACACGCCCTTCGAACGGTTGACCGGTCTGCGGATCATTGCCGGTCGAGAGTTGAGTCAGTTCCTGGGCTTCCCGAGTGAGGTCGTTGTCGATCTCTCTGTCGATGCGGTGAACGAGGATGATCCTCACCACGAATACCGATGCGGCCGCCGCGAGCGCCAGAAGCACTATCGACGAAGCGATCAGGCGCAGCCGGATGCCCGAGAACCATCGCCTCGAGCGCGGTGGGCTCGACATCTCAGTCGTCATCGGTCCCGTCGTCTCCGCTGCCGGGACCGGAGCTGTCGTCGTCATCGGTCCCGTCGTCTCCGCTGCCGGGACCGGAGCTGTCGTCATCGTCGTCGTCTCCGCTGCCGGGACCGGAGCTGTCGTCATCGTCACCCGCCGGGACCGCGGTCGGGCCCGAAACCGCCTCTGCGCCGTCATCGTCATCGTCGCGGTCGTCCTTGTCGCCGCGGTCGTCCTTGTCGTCTCGGTCCTTCTTGACATCCGCCTCGCCGCCCTCGACCTCGATCGGGGCCACCAGCGTTCTGGCCGGGGCCCGTGACAGGGCGGCCACCGACAGCCCCACGACGAGACCCACGAGGGCGAGAGCCAGGAGCAGCGCGATCCGTGTCCTCATGGGTCCTTTCTCTCAGGCACGCATGTGGGCTTCGTGAGGCCAGCATGAGAAGTCTCTTACTTTCCCCGAGATAAGAGCGTTCTCACGCAAGTCTCATCGACCCCTTAGGCCCGATGGGCATCTTGGCCCTGACAGCAGCCGAATCCAGGAGCCGAGATTGAGCGACAGCCGCTGGAATTTCCAAGAAGGTGACGAGATCGTCGCCGGGCGCCACGCCCTGCAGCTACTCGGGGGTGGCAACCGCTACGAGGCCTATCTGGCGTGGGACGACGACCTGCACGCCATCGTCGTCGCCAAACTCCTCCGCCCGGACGCGGTCGAGGACGCCGGTGCCCTGCGAACCCTGAAGGCGGAAGCCGACGTGCTGAGGGCACTGGCCCACCCCGTCCTGCTCCGTTCGTTCGGCGTCGTGGCCGACGGCCCACGGCCTCATCTAGTCCTCGAGCACCTCGAGGGCCCGCGTCTTTCAACTCTCCTCCGCAAGCAGCGGAAGCTTGCCATCGAGCAGGCCGTACCCCTCGGCGTCCAACTCTCCTCCGCCCTCATCTACATGCATCGCAACGCGACCGTGCACCTCGATGTGAAGCCCAAGAACATCATCATGAGCGGGCCGCCCCGGTTGATCGACCTCTCGGTCGCACGCTCGTTCGATGCGGCCGCTGCGATCACGACGCTGATCGGAACGGACGCTTACATGGCCCCGGAACAATGCGAACCGAAACTCCTCGGGGGCTCAGGGCCGGCATCCGATGTCTGGGGCTGGGGCGTGACGATGTACGAGGCGTTGACCGGGCGGCTGCCGTTCCCCCGCGTTCCCGACTCCGACGGGAACGATCGCTTCCCTCAACTGCACCTCGAACCGGCGCCGATGGACGAAACGCCGGACCGCCTGGTCGAACTGATCATGAGCACGCTCGCCAAGCGGGCAGACGAACGACCGGACATGGAGGAGGTGGCTGCCGATCTCGAGGAGATGTCGGCGATGCTCCCCCGCCGGTTCGTACTCAACCGACTTCGGCCCCGGTGAGGTGAGAGACCTCTCACGCGCATCTCATCGAGGAATCACCTGAGGTGGCAACGATGAATGAGTCAGATGAAACACGCGGGCACAAGGAAGGAGAAACGATGAGTACAGGAAGGATCGCGATCGGGCTCCTGGCCTTCTCACTTGCAGTAGGTCTCGGAGTGGCAGCGTTCGCCGGGGGTCAGGCACCTCAGCGGATCGATGCTGTGAACGTCAGCGACGATGATGACGACAAAGCCATCAAGCGCCGCGACGACGCGAACAACGATCTCGTCGGCGTAAACGACGACGATGACGACCAGAACAAGGGTCGTGGTGGGGATGACGACAACACCCGTGGTGACGATGGCACCAACGGTGGAGACAACACCGGTGACTTCGACACCAGCGGGACGAATACCGAAACGAACGGGACCGACACCGGAACGAACGGTGATAACGACACCGGAACGAACGGGACCAACACCGGAACGAACGGTGATAACGACACCGGAACTAACGGGACCGACACCGGACGAACGGTGGCAACGACGACGGCGACGATGACAGCAGTGGCCCGGGTTCGGGCGACAGTGGCCACGACAATGACGGCAACAGTGGCCACGGAGGCTCGAACGGCTGAGTCACCAACCACCAGCAACGAAAAGGAGCCCCGCGGGATCCGGGGCTCCTTTTCCATTCCGGATCGCCTCTAGCGGTTACCCCACTCCGGCTCGCGCTTGTCGTTGAAGGCATCGATCCCCTCTTTGCGATCCTGGGTGACGATCACGCGTTCCCACGATTCGTGCTCGACCTCGATCCCGTCCTCGATGCCGTAGCCGAAGGCCGACTCGATCGCACGCTTTGCCTCGCGCACCGCGACGGGTGAGGACTTGCAGATATCACGCGCCATCGCCAGCGAGGCACTGTCGAGTTCGGCTCGGGGCACGACCTGAGCGATCAAGCCCATGTCCTTACCCTCCTGCGCGTCGAACCGCCGGCCCTGGAAGATGAGTTCCTTCGCCTTGGCTTCGCCCACCTTGCGCGGCAGTAGCTGCGTGCCTCCGCCCGCAGGTAGCAATCCAACACGGACCTCCGGTAGGCCGAGGACCGTTCCCTCGGCGGCGGTGATGATGTCGCAGTTCAAGGCGAGCTCGAACCCGCCTCCAAGCGCGAACCCGAACACCGAACAGATGGTCGGCTGCGGCACGGTTCGGAGTTGTTGGAAGACGCCGCGGATCTGTCGCCGGTTCGAATAGAAGTCCTCGAGCTCGAAGGTTCCTCGCTCCTTGAGATCCGCTCCGACGCAGAACGCTTTCTCGCCCTCACCCTCAGGATCATGACCCAGATATCGGGCCGGGAGCCGACCTCCCGGAAGGCCTCGGTCAGCTCGTCGGCCAGGGCCCCGGACAACGCGTTGAGTGCTTCCGGGCGGTCGAGCGAGACGATCCCGACCTGATCCTCCGTCTCCAGCTTCACCATTGCCATCGCCAGAGACTATCGGGCCTCTCTAGGGGATCGTGAGGCGGCCGTCGTCACCGATCGGAAAACCGGGATTGTGGGCGATCTCCCACAGGTAGCCGTCGGGATCGGCGAAGTATCCGGAGGTGCCTCCCCAATCGAGCAATCTGGCCGGCCTGGCGATCGAGCCGCCGGCAGCCTCCGCCTCATTCAGGAATCGGGCGACGTCATCGGCCGCCTCCACGTTGATCGCTAACGTGATCCCATCGAACGAGCCTCTCTTCGGATCCTCGATATCGGCGTCGGCGGCCAGTTCCTCGAACGGGAAGAGCCCAAGATTCGTATCGACCGTGCGGAACCAGACGATCTCGCCCTCGACCGACGATTCGCAGCGCTCCCATCCGAGCGCGGTGTAGAACGCGACCGATCGCTCGAGGTCGGCTACTCCGAGCGTGACGAGACCGAGTCTTGCCGGGATCGGCATACGAACCTCCTAGACGTAGACGGCCAGAGCTATCAGCGGGATCGCAAAGCAGGTCCCCGAAAGCCCCAACCACAATGATCCTCGAGAGAACCACCAGATGCCGAAGGGACCGGCCGCCAGAGCCAGGCCCGAACCGAATGCCGTGAGCCACGACGATCGCACCTGCTCCGGGCTGGGGGCCGAGAAGATCTCAACCCCTTCCCAGAACGCGAGAAGAAAGAGCCACGAGGCAACCGCGCTGGTGATCAACACCCACACGACCGCTCCCGCGATCGCACCTGCGGACCAACGACTGCCGGATACCTGGGAGGTCTGCGTCATAACGCCCTCCTAAGAACGTCCTATACGGGAGGTACCCCATGGCGCCGAGTTGAAAAGTGGCGATCCTTGCCGGCCGCGAGGTCGAGCCGGCGGATCAGGTCGTCGCGGAGGTCGTCCGGCTGCACGACCGCGTCGATGACGTTCTCGGAGGCGAGATGCAGGAGCTCGATGTCCTCCTCGTACTCCGCCCGCTTGCTCGCGATGAACTCGGCGCGCTCGACGTCATCGGTGATCGCTTGGATCTTGTTGAAGTAGACCGCGTTAACCGCTGGCTCGGGTCCCATGACCGCGATCCACGCGGTCGGCAGCGCGATGTCGCGTCGGGCTCGAACGCCTGGACCGCCCATCGCGTAGAGGCCGGCGCCGTACGCCTTGCGGACCACTACGCAGAACTTCGGCACCGTCGCCTCACTGACCGCGGTGATCATCTTGGCGCCGTGACGGATGATCCCCTGGCGCTCGACCGAGGTCCCGATCATGAAGCCGGGAACATCGGAGAGGAAGACCAAGGGGATGTTGAACGCGTCGCATAGCCAGATGAAGCGGGCGGCCTTGTCGGCCGAGTCGACGAACAGCACCCCGCCCTTCGCTGGCCGGCTGATTTGCGACGACACCGACGACCCGACCGTCCATGCGTCCGAGGCCGGTGATCAGTTCCTTGGCGAAGTCTGGCTTGATCTCGAAGAAGCTCTCCTCATCGAGGAGCCCGGCGATGAACCCGTACATGTCGAACGCAGCGGACTCTTCCTTCGGCACCAACTCGGCGAGCGGACCTCGATAGGACGCCGGTCGACCTTCGACCCGCTCGGGAAGGCCCTGCCAGTTCTGCGGGAAGTAAGTGAGGTAGCCGCGCGCTGCTTCGATCGCGGCCTTGTCGTCGGCGCAGAGAAGATCGCCGCAGCCGGAGATCTCGCAGTGCATCCGGGCGCCACCCATCTCTTCGAGGGTGACCTTCTCGCCGATGACCTCTTCGGCCATGCGAGGCGAGCCGAGGTACATCGACGCGTTGCCATCAACCATGAACACGACGTCGCAGAACGCGGGGATGTACGCGCCACCCGCGGCCGACGGCCCGAACAGACAACAGACCTGCGGGATCTTGCCCGGACGCCTGGACCTGGTTGTAGAAGATCTTGCCGGCACCCCGGCGGCCGGGGAACAGATCGACCTGGTCGGTGATCCTGGCGCCCGCCGAGTCGACCAGGTAAACGAGCGGGTGCTCGTGCTTCCGGGCGAGCTCGATGATGCGGATGATCTTCTCGACCGTCCGGGCCCCCCACGAGCCCGCCTTCACGGTGGAATCGTTCGCCATGACCGCGACCGGACGCCCGTTGATGGTCCCGACCCCGGTTACAACGCCATCGGCCGGGAGATCGCCGGCCAGGGCGTTGACCAGAAGCCCGTTCTCGACGAACGAATCGGCGTCATCGAGCAGGAGGCGCAGGCGATCGCGGACGAACAGCTTCCCCGCCGCGGCGTTCTTCTCGTGGTACCGCTCGGCGCCCCCCTTCAGGGTCCGCTCGGCGACCTCGCCCAGATCGTGCTTCCTTCCCTCAGCCATGGACGAATCGTACTAGCCGGGGGCCGAGGGACTCTGGAGGACGGCGAAGCAGTGCCTTATGGGACATAAGGGCGTAGCTTGGTTCCATGAGTCACGGATGGGAACCTGTCGCGCCGAAGCGATCCGCCGGCACCGAGCTCGGCGACCACTTCAAGGTCGACCAGAGCCGCGAAGGCGCCGAGCGTTCGCGCCGAGTGAGCGAGGGCATGCGCAAGAGACGCTCGTTCTGGAAACGCCTCCTTCGGAAGAGCTAGCCGAGTCGAGACTTAGCCGCTCTTTCCACGTCAGTCGTCGTATGCGCGACTCACGTGGAAATAACGACGCTAGCCGGGGCGCAGCGACGTGATCTCGCCGGAGGCGACCGCGATGGTTCCGGAGGGGGTCGACAGTTCCAGGGATCCGTCATCCAGGAGCCTGGTGGCGGTCCCGGTCAGCGTGTTGCCGTCCGAGTTGGTCACCGTGACCTCACCGCCGAGCACCGACGAGCGCGCCATCGCGTCCGAGACCACCGCGGCGGCATCGACCGGATAGCGGGATTCGAGCGCGATGAGGATGGCGGCTAGGAGTTGCTCACGTGACGGTGGGAACCGCTCCCCTCGTTTGGCCAGCTCGATACCGATCGAAGTCGCTCGGGACCGCAACTCCTCCGGGAAGTCACTCTCCTCAAGGGTCACGTTCACGCCCATCCCGGCGACCAATGCTTGGATCCGGGAGGAACCGGAGCGGCTTTCGACGAGGATGCCCGCCACCTTCTTGCCGTCGATCTCGATGTCGTTCGGCCATTTGATCTTGCAGGAGAGCTCGGTCACCGCCTCGATCGCCTCTGCAGCAGCGACGCCGAGGGCGGTCGTGATCAGTCCAAGGTCACCTTCGGGACGCAGCACGATCGAGAACAGAAGCGATGCTCCGGGAACACCGACCCACTCTCGACCCCAGCGTCCCCTGCCGGTCCGCTGGTGATCGGCAACGAACACGGTCCCCTCGGTCGCGTTCGCCTCCGCTCTATCCAGAGCATCGAGGTTGGTCGAGCCGGTCTCCTCGACCGCGATGAGTGGATCGCCGAAGCGCCCGACCCTGAGGGCCTGGAACTGCTCGGTCCGGAAAGCGGTCGGCTCCATCTGCGTAGGATAGGCGTCCATGTTCAAGCGAGTGCTCGTTGCCAACCGTGGGGAGATCGCCGTCCGGGTGATCCGCGCGTGCCGGGATCTCGGGATCGAGACCGTGGCCGTGTACTCGGACCTCGATATCGATGCGGTGCACACCCGCTACGCGGATCAGGCGTTCAACGTCGGGCCCGCTCCGGCGGCACAGTCGTACCTCGTGGTCGCCAACATCCTCGAGGCGGCGAAGAAGTCGGGGGCCGAGGCGGTGCACCCGGGCTACGGGTTCCTCGCCGAGAACGCCGGCTTTGCCCAGGCCGTGATCGACGCGGGACTGGCGTGGGTCGGTCCGGCCCCCGCGGTCATCGATGGGATGGGCGACAAGATGGCGGCTCGAAAGGCGGCACTCGAGGCGAACGTCCCGACCGTCCCCGGCACCAAAGATCCGGTGACCGAGGTCGAGGAGGTTCGCATCTTCGGCAAGGAACACGGCTATCCCGTTGCCATCAAAGCGTCGGCCGGCGGTGGCGGTAAGGGCTTCCGGGTCGTCGGCGACGAGTCTGAGATCGAGGACGCACTCACCGGCGCAGCCCGCGAGGCGGAGAACTACTTCTCCAATCCCGAGGTGTACATCGAGCGCTACCTCGAACGGCCCCGACACATCGAGATTCAGGTTCTCGGAGATGCGAACGGCAACGTCATCTCGTTCCCCGAACGCGACTGCTCGCTGCAACGTCGGCATCAGAAGCTCGTCGAGGAATCGCCGTCACCGGCACTCAAGCCCGAGGTTCGTGAGCAGATCATGGACGCGGCCAAACGACTGGCCGCGAACATCGGCTACCAGAACGCTGGGACGTGTGAGTTCCTCCTCGATGCCGACAACAAGTCGTTCTACTTCCTCGAGATGAACACGCGGCTCCAGGTCGAGCATCCGGTCACCGAGTTGGTCTCGGGCATCGACCTCGTGCACGCGCAGCTGCGCGTCGCCGCGGGCGAGGACATCGGTTTCACGCAGGACGATGTAGAACTCAAAGGTCACGCGATCGAATGCCGCATCAACGCCGAGAATGCGGCCAAGAACTTCATGCCGGCCCCCGGCCACATCGCCGGATACCACGAGCCATCGGGCCCGGGCGTTCGGGTCGACTCCGGGGTCGAACCCGACTACACGGTGCCGCAGGCGTACGACCCGATGATCGCCAAGCTGATCACCTACGGGAGCAACCGTGAAGAGGCTCGTCGGCGGATGCTCCGCGCCCTGGCTGAGTACGAGGTCGAGGGCATCAGCACGACGATCCCCTTCCACCGACTCATGCTCGCCGACGAGCGATTCGTCTCCGGCGACTATCACACCGGCACGGTTGAGAAGGAGATGGACCTCAGTCCCCTCAAGTCCGCGCCCAAACCGAAGCCGAAGGCGGGCGAACATATGGTCGCCGAACGCGAGTTCACGGTCGAGGTCTCCGGCAAGCGCTTCCAGGTCAAGGCGCGCGAGAAGCTCGACACGCTCGTCCAGCGGACTAAGCCGAAGCCTCCGAAGATCGGCACCGCCGCTGGGGGCTCGGGCGAGAATCTGACCGCGCCGATGCAGGGCTCGATCGTCAAGGTCATGGTCAAGAAGGGCGATCGGGTCAAGGTCGGCGACACCGTCTGCGTGCTGGAGGCGATGAAGATGGAGAACTCGATCCTGTCCCACGCCGACGGCACGGTTGAGGAACTCAAGGTCGAGGCCGGCCACACGGTCGAGACCGGCGCGGTTATCGCCGTCATCCGCTAGATGGAGATCCGGAAGCGCGCCCGAGGACTACGCCGCACTCGGTGACATCACCGTCGATGCCTACAGGGGACTAGACCCCGCCAGCGATCCCAACACGCTCAGCAACCTTGGTGCTGACTATCTCGAGACCCTGAGAGACGTCTCCGATCGTGCGGCCAAGGCGGTCCTACTCGCCGCCTTCGATCCAGAGCCGATCGGTTGCGTCCTCTACGTCCCCGGCCCCGGCGAGTACGCCGAGTTCGAGGACCTCGACGTAGCTGGGATCAGGATGTTGGCAGTCGCCGCGGGAGCGCGAACCAAGGGCGTGGGCCGCGCTCTGACACAGGCCTGCCTGGATCGTGCCCGTACCGACGGCTTCCGTGCAGTCGTGCTTCACACGATGGGCTCGTCGATCACCGCCCGCCACCTCTACGAAGACATGGGATTCGTCCGGGCCCCGGCCCGAGACTGGTATCCCGATCCCGACGTCTTCCTTATGGGCTATGAGTACCGACTTGCGGCCAAGCGCGGCCGCTAGTCCATCAACAGCTTCGCCTGATCGATCAGCAAGACACCCCTCTATCCCGGAGGTGCAGGAACGAGCGCCGGGGAACGTTGACTTACTTAGCCGTTTGTTGGAGCGTACCTAGCGGCCCACTTGAAGCCCCAACGCAGCCAAGGAGGCAAGGATGAACCTGTACGAGATCCTGCTTTTCGTTCACATCACCTCGGTAGTCGTGTGGGTTGGAGGCTCCATCGCACTCCAGGTCGTCGGCGGTCGCTTCGCGGCGGCGAAGGACCCGGTCGCGTCGGCCGCCTATGGGCAGCACACCGCGGATGTCGGTACGAAGATCTTCATGCCCGCCTCGATCCTCGTTCTCGCGAGCGGCATCTGGATGGTCGCCGACGCCGGCATCCCCTGGGAAGAGCCTTTCGTCGTCTACGGCATCGTCGCGATCGTGGTCACGACAGTCGTCGGTGCTGCCTTTCTTGGCCCTCAGGCCGCCAAGCTGGCAACCCTCGTTCAGGAGAAAGGACCGGCGGCACCCGAGGTCGACGCCGCGACGAAGAAGTTCCTCACAGTCGCGCGCATCGACACAGTGATCCTGCTGAGCGCCATCTTCATGATGGCGGTTAAGCCCTAGAGCGTCGGCAGGAAGAGCTTCAAACCGGTCAGCACAGCCGCTCCCGGTGCGCGACTGCCGTGAGCCGCGTACATGTCCGAGACCGGCGTGATGGTCAGGTAGAGCGTCTGGCCCTCGGGCACTTCGACCGCAACGCCCGGAAGCTCGATGGAGAACGCCGAACCGGCTCCTGGGAGCGTCCTCCGCAGAGGCATCAGGTTGTTCTGGATCACCTGTGCGTTTGCAGGGGTCGTCCCCATGCTGAGCCCAAAGAAGATCCTCGAGTCGGGCACGACGGTATCGATCACGCCGTTGAGCTTGGGGATACCGGCCACGGTGATCGGGCCGACGGTGAGCGGCAGACTGATCGGTGCGCCCACACCGACCGGGACCGGGATCGTGTTGCCGCCGCCGGCTTCAAGATCCTCATCGACGTCGACGCGTAGCTTCTCGGTCGAGTTGAAGCTGAAGCACTTGGAACCATCGACGTTGGTGAAGTTGTAACGACCGGGTAGCAGTGAGGACGGGTTCTTACCTGCGAAAACCTGCTTGAAGAATGCGATCCGCAGCGCGGTCCAATCCCCCGAGCACGCATCGGTCCCACCGGCGGTTCCGATAGGCATGGCGTTCGGTAGCGCGTGACCGCCGTTGTAAGCGACGAACAGACTCTTCGAGCGAGCCTTCCCCGTCAGGGCGTCGCGAAAGATGTGGAGACCCTGGTTGAGATTGAACAGGTTGTCGGACGAACCCTGACGCTGCAGAACCGGGACGTTCAGCTTGATCCCTTGGTCCGAGAAGTGACGCGGTGCGTGCTTGGCGAACTCGCTCGCGAGATCCGGGACACCCTCGGTCGGTGTGCCGAGAACCGTGCCGTCGGGCCACTGGCCGGTGGCGGCGCCCCATGCGAACGCCTCCTGGATGTACTGCGGCACCATCGCGGCACCGGCGGCGAACAGGACCGAGGTCCACGCGGTCCGGGGGACCGCACGAGGGGCCAGGCTTTCATTCAGGTCGAACCAGGTGATCTCGGGGGCCAGCGCATCGAAGCGCGTGCTGCCTTCCTCCGCGATCTCGTCAAGGGCGGACATCGTCTGGTAGCCGCCGCCATAGCTCCCACCGATCGCACCGAGCACTGGGTCGGTCGCGATCTTTTGGCCGGACGAGTCGACGTTCTTGGCGACCCACGACAGTTTGGCGATGTAGTCGATGACACTGTCGATGTCTTCGGTCTCGAGCTCGGGGTCCTGCACGTTCGCCTGGCCCCCACTCGCGCCGTGGCCGCGTTGGTCGATACTCACGACTCCGAGGCCGGCATCGAGGAAGGCTTTGACCTCGTCGCCGATCGCTGCGGTGCGGCTTCCGCCCCAACCATGGCTGTGGAGGATCACGGGGACGGGCGAGGACTTGGAAGCGCCCGCGGGGCGGAAGACGGTGATGGCGATATCGGTACCGTCGGCGTCGCTGACGACCACGACGTCCTCGGCGCTGTGCTCCGAGGCCGCTATCGCCGTGACCGGCGTGAGTAGGGCGGCAGCGAGTGCAAAGGCGGCCACAAAGGCCGTGGACTTCCTCATCAGATCCTCCAGATAGGCAGATTCCCGTCTACTGAACGGTTCTGCGCTCCTGCTCGAACTCCTTTCTCCGGTCGCTAACCGCTCCGCCTGCGCCGGTACGCTCGGGGGATGACCGCCGTGGGAGGGGACGAGGCCTGGCGAAGCGTCTCGGTGAAGGAGCGCCTGGCACGAGTCAGGCACGACCTGCCGCCCGTGCTCCAGACCGCCGGTTCGGCCGGGATCGCCTACCTGATCTCGAGCGAGGTCCTCGGGCACGAACGCCGATCTTCGCCGCACTGACCGCCGTCATCATCCTCGGGGCGGCCCGCGGCCAGCATCCTCGCCGGGCGATCGAGATGGTCCTCGGGGTGGCGCTGGGTCTGGCCATCGCCGAGTTCCTCGTCCGAGGCATCGGGCGTGGGGCTTGGCAACTGATCCTTGTTGGGATCCTTGCGATGGTCGTTGCGATCTTCCTCGGTGGAGGACCCCTCGTAGTCACCCAGGCAGGCATCTCGGCGATCCTCGTCGTGATCCTCGATCCTCCGAGCGGAGTCGTTCCCGTCCGGTTCTTCGACGCCCTTGTGGGGGGCGGAGTCGCCCTGATCATCAGCCAGGTGCTGTTCCCTTTCAATCCGAGAACGCTCGTCTGGCAGGCAGCCGAGCCGGTCTTCCGTCAGCTGGTGGTGGCACTCGATGCGCTCGCGGATGCTCTCGAGGTGGGTGACACGGAGGGCGTGAATCAGGCACTGATGCGCGCTCGCGACCTCGACGCCCATGTTCGCCGCTTCAACGACGCCCTGAGCGAAGGGCACCGGATCGCCCGGCTCGCACCGCCTCGACGCCGCGCCCGGGGGCAGCTCGAGCAGTACGCGGTGGCCGCAACCCAAGTCGACCTCGCGGTCCGCAATACGCGCGTCCTCGCCCGCGCCGCGCGAGGATTGGTCCGGCTCGGCGGGCCTGCTCCCAAACCTGTGGTCCAAGCGGTGCGGAACCTCGCGGCTGCGGTCAGCGCGTTGCAGAGTAAGTTCGCCGATCCAGAAGATGCGCACGAAACGAGGGAGCTTGCCGTCGAAGCGATGAGAAACGCTGCATCGGTTATCGAGGATCCCGACGCGCTCGTCCTTGGTTCGGTCGTCGGTCAGGTGCGGCTCACCGCCTCGGACCTCCTGCGAGCTACCGGAATGAGCCTGGCCGAAGCTCAGCAAACCCTGGATAAGGCGATCGGGATCGAATGACGGTCCCGAGTGTCAGTCTGAAACAAGCGCGCCGGATCGCGATCGACGCGCAAGGACTTGCGGCCGAGCGTCGCGAGGCGGAAGTCATGGGTGTTGCCCGGCGGCTTCGGTGTATCCAGTTCGATCCGATCAACGCGGTCGCGCGCACGCAGTTGCTGGTCCTCTTCAGCCGTCTCGGAGCCTTCGATCCTGCAGAACTCGATCGCGGCTCTCTTCGAGGATCGCTCGATGTTCAGCTACTGGGCGCACGCGGCGTCGCTCGTGCTTACCGAGGACTACGCGATCCATGCACACCGAATGAAGAGATGGCCGGGCCATAGCGGGAAATGGGGGGCCGAAGTCTCCGCATGGATGGATGAGCACAAATCGGCCCAGCGGCACGTCTTGCGCGAGTTGAAAACCGGACCGAAGAGAGCCAAGATCTCGCCCTCGACTCGATGAAGGGCTGGGAATCGAGCGGCTGGAACGCTAACCAGACGATCACGAGGCTGCTCGACTTCATGTGGATCCAGGGCAAGATCATCATCGCCGGCCGGCAAGGAGTTGAGCGGGTGTGGGCTCGCTCGGATCTCTGGTTCCCTCCTGAGGTTCGAGCCCAACGCTTGCCGCACAAAGCCGCGGTCGAGCAGGCAGCGATCTACTCCCTGCGCGCCCTCGGCATCGCGACCAAGCAGCACATCAACCGCCACTTCATCGAGGGCCAGTATCCAGACCTGCCGAAGGTCCTCGAATCACTCATCAAGGAAGGTGTTGTCACAGAGGTAGCGGTTAAGGAGCTGCCGGGTCGCTGGTACATGCTCACCGAAGCCCTCGACCTCATCGATGTAACTGCCAAGGGGTGGCGCGGTCGCACGACCCTGTTGTCTCCCTTCGACAACCTCATCCGTGACCGTGCCCGAACCGAGGCGATGTTCGACTTCGAGTTCCGAATCGAGATCTACGTCCCGAAGGTCAAACGGAAGTACGGCTACTACGTGCTCTCGATCCTCGATGCGGATCGACTCGCGGGACGGATCGATCCGAAGATGGATCGCACCACGAACACGTTGGTCGTGAACGCCGTCCACACCGAGAAGTGGGCCGAGGGAAACCTCGCGATCGCCCGACGGGCCCGGAAGTCGATCGAGTCCCTCGCCGCGTGGCAGGGCGCCACGGCGATCACCTACGGAAACATCGCCTCGAGCTGGCGCCCGGCGTTCAAGGACTAGGCATGGACACTGCGATCGAGTTCAGGATGACGGCGGACGGGATCGATTGGATGACTCTGAAGCAGGATCTGGCCGCGGATGACTTCGATAACGGGCGCACGCCCGAACAGTTGCGCACCTCGTTCGCCAACTCGTTCGCCGTAACCTTCGCTTGGGATGGGCCCCGTTGCGTTGGGAGCGCCCGGCTCCTATCCGATCGGGTGTGCAACGCCTACCTGATCGACGTCTGGACCGCCGGCTCCCATCGACGGCGAGGGATCGCTCGTGAGATGGTCACCCGCCTCCTAGATCTCGTCCCCGGTCAGCACGTTGGGTTGTTCACCGAGCACGCCGCCGATCTCTACCGTGACCTCGGGTTCAAAGAGGAGCACGAAGGGATGTCGATGGTCGTCGGCAAATGGCTCAACCCAGACAACTCCTGAGGGGAGCCGCTCGAACCGGATAAGGTTGCGCTCCCGTGGGATGGTTACCCGAGATTCTCCGCGATCGAGACTTCCGAAGGCTGTACATCGCGCGCTCGATCTCGATATTGGGTAACAGGATCGCACCCATCGCGCTGGCCTTTGCGGTGCTCGAGATCGGTGACGCCGGGGATCTTGGCTTTGTCATCGGAGCCGCAACCCTCCCTTCGGTTCTATTCATCCTCTTCGGTGGGGTGCTCGCGGACCGATTGAGCCCACCTCGGATGATGTTCATCGCCGATGTCGTCGACACCGTCGTCCAGGGATTCACCGCCTTCCTGCTCATCACAGCCAATGCGGAACTTTGGCATCTGGCGATCCTGCAGTTCATATGGGGGACTTCTTCGGCGTTCTTCAATCCCGCCTCGATGGGAGTCGTACCAATGGTCACGCCTCCCGGGAAGCTCCAGGATGCCAACGCGATCCGAGTTTCGCTCGTCAACTATCCGCGATCGTTGGACCGGCCCTCGCGGGCGTGCTGGTTGCGACTGTGGGCACCGGGTGGGCGTTCGCGGTCGACGCCGCCAGCTTCGGCCTCAGCGCCCTCTTCCTGTTCCCTCTCCTCCGGCTCGGTGAACGATCTCTTGAGATCCCAGACACCATCGCGGAGCTCAAGGCCGGATGGGTCGAGTTCGTCTCGCGCCGATGGCTGTGGACGCTGGTCATCTACTTCGGGTTCTTCCACGTCGTCTTCATCGCGCCGGTGTCGGTACTGGGGCCGGCGGTCGCGGAGGCCTCGCTCGGAGGAGCGAGCGCGTGGGCGGTGATCGCAACCGCCGGAGGGATCGGCGGAATCATCGGAGGTCTATTGGGCCTGCGCATCCGTCCCGAACGCACCGCCTACGTCGTCGCTGGGATGGGATTCCTTCTGCTCCCCGTGCTCATCGCCCTCGCCATCCCTGCGCCGGTGTTCGTGATCGCCATCGGAGAGTTCCTCGCCGGTGGAACGTTCGCATACGGAGGCACCTTGTGGGACACGACTCTTCAGGAGCACATCCCGCGGCACATGCTGTCGCGCGTCTCGGCCTACGACTGGTTGGGCTCGACGCTGCTCTTGCCCCTCGGTACCATCGCCGCCGGGGCACTGGGTGTGAGCATCGGTTTCGGTCCGACACTGATCGGCGGCGCGATCCTTCTCGTCGTCTCGACAGCGGGAGTGATGCTGGTCAAGGATGTGCGTGAGCTCAAGCGACCAACCTCGTGATCGAGGTGATCGGGGTCTAGTCGGGGACGACCGGTTGATAGGTTCCGAAGCTCCATAGATGCCCTTCGAGATCGCGCGCGGTGTACTCACGGGCGCCATAGTCCATGTCGGCGATATCGAAGACCATCTCCGCACCGTGCTTGCTCGCTCGTGCGTAGTGCGCGTCGACGTCCTCGACGTAAACGTAGATGCCACCGGTGACTGCATCGAGCTCATTCGGAGACTTCACGCCGAGCGCATCGTCGCGGGCCTCTCCCACCATGATGATCCCCGGTCCGAGTTTGAGCTCGGCGTGAGCGACGGTGCCGTCCTCCGCGTCCATCAGTGAATGCACTTCGAAGCCGAACGCGAGTCCGAGCCACTCGATCGCCTTCCGGGCGTTGCGGTACCGGAGGAACGGGAACATGTTGGGGGCCGTCATCACTGCACCTCCTGCGAAGATCTTGCTTCCGTCGACCATAGTCCCAGCCACCACTCCCGCTGGGGCATACCGCGCTCACGTGCGGCGTCAAATAGCGGAGCCGGATCGTACCGAAGTTGATGGAACTCCACGCCCCGGAACTCAGCGCCATCCATAGTCACGATCGCGTAATCGGCCAGGGGGATCAGGTGAGCATCCCCTGAGGTCTGGTCGTAGGTCATCCCCACGCTACCGGGGTTGACGTAGAAGCGGTCGGAGAAGCGGCGGAGGTTCTGGAAATGCCAGTGCCCACCGCAATAAACGCGTGCTCCCCGATCGAGAGCGGATGCGAGGAACTCCTCAGATGCATCCAACTCGATCTTCTCATCGTACGAGGCCGGCGTTCCGTGGAACGCGAGCAGCGCACCGTCTCCGAGGGACACGGTGGGCGCGTAACGGCGGATATGAGCGCGGTGCACATCGCTCAGGGCGGCAGCACACCACATATCGATCTCAAGGATCCTCGCGATGAAGTCGTCGTCCGTGGTCTCGTCCTTGCCTCCGAGGAGGATGTCGTCGGTATTCCCCATCACGACAGGGCAGCTGAGCGCCGCGACTCGCTCGATCGTCTCGACCGGAAAGGGGCCGGTGGCGGCGACATCCCCAAGACAGACATAGGAGTCCACCGCGCGATCGGCAGCATGGGCAAGGACAACCTGAAGCGCCACGTCGTTGCCGTGAATGTCGGCGATGACAGCTAACCGCATGACGGAACTAATACGTTGCCTCGTCCACCCTCAGCCCGCGGCGTTCCCGGCGCATACTTTCGGTTCCGATCACCCAGCGGCCGTCGGGGGCCATGTAGAGGACCTCGATGTTGTCACCCTTGGTCGAGTACTCATTGAACAGATCGACCAGGACGCCTCGGTGAGCTTCGATCTCGCGCAACTCGATCTCGTGCTCTCCTGTCACCTCGATCTGAGCGGCTTCGAACGCCTTGCGGGCGCCGTCGGCATGATCGGTGAGCACATGGATGTACGCCCACCGCTCGCCGGGGCGGTTGTCTGCCGAGGCCGCAAGCACCTCAACGCCCGCGTCGAGTAAAACCTGAAGGGCGCCCACCAGGGCCCCCGGTCGGTTGGGAACGTTGACTCGTAGATCGACGCTCAACCTGCACCTCCATCGTCACTCAGTCCCTCAATGATGGGACCGAACCAGTCACGGGACAAGAGCATCTTCACGAGAGGTTGTAGAGGAGGAAGTCGACGATGTCCTCGGACGACGCCGAGGCTGCATCGAGGCACAGTAGGGGGCCGCCCGTCTCGATCTCTGCCCCCCAGGCTACGAAAGCATCGGGCGAGGATCCCTCGGCCGCGGCGGCTCCGATGGCGGCGCCCGAGCCCAGCCCTACGATCCCGACCCGTGGGTGCCAGTTGGCGGTGAGGTGACCCGCCGCCTCGCGGATCAGCCGTGCCGCCCTGTCCTCGTCGAGCGTCGACGCCAGCCCCTTCGCCTCATCCTCGGTCGCCGCCACCCGTCCGGCGTAGAGATCGGGGGCCAGGACCGTGAAGCCCTCGAGGTTCAGCTCGTCGCAGAACGCGATCACCCCCGGGTGAAGTCCGAAGGCATCGTGCACCACGACCACGCCTGGACCCACGCGCTCCGAGTACGACATGTATCCAGTTCCGCGCGCAGCACC
>CAWGWA010000004.1:0-25861 GCA_963826105.1 uncultured Actinomycetes bacterium
ACCGGTCCGTCCACCTGCAAGACATCAGTGACATCCACCTGCTGCAGAGAGAAACCGGGCTCCTTTTCGAGGTCGGCGACGTTAGCGAGCAGACCGGTGAGCATCGAGTCGAGGCACACGACCTCGAGGTCCTCGGCCATCAACCTGCGGCAGAGATGGGAGCCGAGGAATCCGCTGCCGCCGGTAACGACGGCTCTCATCGAGCTGTGGGGTCTGGCTCGAGGCCACGTCGTCCGGTAGGGATGTACGTGAACCCCTGGGCGGCAACCTTCTCGCCATCAAGGAGGTTGCGTCCGTCGACCAGGATCGGGAGTGACATGTCCTGCCTCGCCCTCGTGAGATCGATGGTTTTGAACTCGTCCCACGCGGTACAGATGACCGCGCAGTCGGCCTCCTTGAACACGTCGTAGAGGTCATCCACAACCTCCAGGCCCTCGACTTCGCTCGCGGTCGTAGCGCCGGCCGCCGGGTCGTATCCACAAACGGTCGCTCCTGCCGTGATCAACCTCCGAGCAAGTTCCAACGACGGCGACAACCTCGTGTCACTGGTCCCGGGCTTGAACGACAGACCGAGTAGCGCGATGCGCTTCTCCTCCAGATTCCAGAGCGCGGTCTCGATCTTGTCGAACACAGCCGCCAGAGCTTCGTCGTTGATGCGCGCGATCTCGCCGAGCAGGGGAAAGTCGTAGCCGAGTTGGCAGCGTGAGCCGGTCGAACGCCGCTAGATCCTTCGGGAAGCAATAGCCCCCGTAGCCGATACCGGCATCGAGGAACGCTGGGCCGATGCGGGGATCCGATCCCATGATCTCGGCAACATCGGCGACGTCGGCCGACGACAACTCACAGACGCGAGCCAGAGCGTTGATGTAGGACACCTTTAGTGCCAAGAACGCGTTGCACGCGTGTTTGGCCAGCTCTGCGGTGCGAAGATCGGTCGCGATCCACCTGGCGCCTTTGTCGATCAGCGGGGAATAGAGACGCCTCATGACCTCGAGGGCCTCCTCCGACTCGGCTCCTACCAAGATCCGATCGGGGGCGAGGGAGTCGTTGACCGCGCTTCCTTCCCTGAGGAACTCGGGGTTCGAGACCACGAGGAACTCTGCGGTCCGGCGATAGCGATCGAGCGTCCGAGCCACCCGCTCCGCTGTGCCCGCGGGGACGGTGCTCTTCTCGGCCACCACGACGCGGCCATCGGCGACCTCGGCGACCGCCCGAGCCGCCTTCTCTACGGCGAGGAGATTGGCTTCACCGGATGATCGAGGGGGCGTTCCGACGCACAGGAAAACAACCTCGGCCCCAGCCACTAGTTCCTCGAACTCGGCCACGAACCTCAGTCGTCCGTTGGCCCTCCCACTATCGACGAGTTCGGCAAGCCCTGCCTCGAAGTAGGGCAGTTCACCTGCAGCCAAGGCGTCGAGTTTCTCCCGATCGGAATCGATCGCGGCGACATCATGTCCGATATGTGCGAGTACGGACGCGGTGGGAAGTCCCACATGTCCGATTCCGACCACTCCGACCTTCATCTTGCTTACCTTACTTGGGAGCCTCCCGGGAGGAGTTCGGCTCCTCGAAGCGAACCTGTATCGAAAGAAAGAAGCCCACTCGCCTGGAGGGACACTACGTCTCAGCAACCGGTAGACCTGCGTGAGTCGCTCGCCATCCTGTGGTCTCGGAAGTGGCTCGTGTTGTTCGCGGCCATCCTCTGCACCGGGGTCGCACTTGGCATCTCCTTCTCGCGGCCCGAGATCTACTCGTCGCACGCCAGGGTGCTGGTCGAATCTCTCCAGCTGACGCCCGACTCCGTTCCGGTCGAACCCAACCTCCAAACCGAGAGCGAACTGATCCGCTCGACCCCTGTTGCATCGATCGTCGCAAGCGAACTGGGACTGGACGAGCCACCCGCCTCGCTACTTGCCGGTTTGTCGGTGCAACCGATCCCGGACAGCGAGGTGCTGGAGGTCGGCTACTCGGCATCGTCTCCCGAGCGCGCCGCCCTACTCGCGAACGGATTCGCTGAGGCTTACATCACGTACCAGCAGGATCAGGCGCTCGAGCGGATCCTCGGTGCACAAGGGTCCATCCGCGACCGGATCGACAGTGTCGAGGAACAACTCGTAGCCGTGAACGCCGAGATCGAGGACGCCGGCAGGCGTGGAGACGAAGACGAGCGGTCGGTACTACAGGGTGAGCGAGCCTCGCTCCTGGCTCGTCTCGGGATCCTTCAGCAGGAACTAGAAGACCTCCAGCCCGATCGTGCGATCGCCCTGGGAGGCGGTCGGATCATCCAGCCGGCGGGCAAGTCGCTCCAACCGTCGTCACCCAACCACCGGAACGACATGATCTTCGGATTGCTCATCGGCTTGATCACTGGGATCGGCGCCGCCTTCCTGAGGCACCGCCTGGACGACCGGCTTCGCAGTAGAGGTGACTTCGAAACGGCCATCGGTGCGCCGGTTCTGGCTGCCATCCCCCACTTCAAGATCGCTCGCAAGGACCGAGCCTCCGCGATCCCCCTGATCGCCGATCCGTACGGTGCGGCCAGCGAGTCGTACAGAGGTCTGCGTATCAACATCGAAGCCCTTGCCGACCGATACGGGTTCAAGTCACTCCTCATAAGCAGCGCAGGTGCGGGCGAAGGGAAGACCACCACCGCGGTCAACCTCGCGGTCGGCCTCGCACAGATCGGAGCGCGTACGGTTCTCGTTTCGGCCGACCTCAGACGCCCTGCGATCGAGTCCTTCTTCAATATCCCGGCCGAAGGCCAGGGTCTGTCGCAGTGGCTGACCAACCACGGAGCACTGAGCATCGAGAACCTCACGTGGGGTCCGTCGGTCCCCAATCTCTCGGTGATCCCGTCGGGGCCGCTCGTGGCCAATCCGTCGGAGATCCTGTCCTCCGTTCGCATGACCAAACTCATAGGCGCCCTGGAGGAGAACTTCGACTTCATCATCGTTGATTCGGCACCGATCCTTCCGGTGTCCGACGCAACCGTCCTTGCCTCACGTATCCCCCACGCCCTCCTCGTGATGGACTCCCGCCGCGCGGATCGCGAGACCGAACAGAGCGCGGTTCGGGAGCTCGCGCAGGTCGGATGCGGGGTCACCGGCGTCGTGGTCAATGCGATCGCACGCCCGGGGGCCGGGTATCACCCCTATAAGCAGCCCGGCTACGGTTACCAGCCATCGTTGAACGGCAACGGAGCTGGCGGGGACAAGTTGAGACTCCTCCACGGGCGCGCCGGCGAGCGCTAGGTCCTCCATGCGTATCCTGATCGCCCATGCGTTCCACCGCCTACCGGGTGGTGAGAACCGGTACGTTGAGCGCCAGATGGATCTGCTGCGAGAGCGGCACGACATCCATCTCCTCGGACGTAACAACACGCACCTGCCTCAGAAGGCTCGGACCGCGGCGGCTATGGCTTACTCGAGGGCTGCAGTCGGAGAGGTCGAGGACGCAATCAACTCATTCCGCCCGGACCTCGTGCACCTTCACAACCCGTACCCAGCATTCGGCCCGGCGGTTCATCTCTCTTGCCGGCGAACGAAGACCCCACTGATCCAGACGATCCACAACTTCAGGCTGAGGTGCCCCAACGGCCTCATGTTCACCGAGGGTAAGAACTGCACTCGCTGCATCGGGGGGAACTACGCACACTCGTTGCTGCACGACTGTTTCCCCACGAAGGCCCAGGCCGCCGGGTACGCCGGAGCCCTGTGGATGCATCGGGTCGGTCTGCGACTCGAACGTCACGTAGACGCGTTCGTCGCCCCGAGCAGGTTCATGCGGGAACGGCTTCTCTCCTGGGGTATCGAAGCCGGTCGTATCGCAACGATCCCCAACTTCGTCGAAGAGGGATCCGGGGCCACCAGTGCCGCGGGGAGCTACGGCCTCTACCTCGGGCGGTTGGTCCCCGAGAAGGGGGTGGACGTGCTGATCGAAGCCCTCCGTGCGGCCGGCGATCCCCCGTTCGTGATCGCGGGCACCGGACCCGAACACGCTGCGCTCGCCGATCGTGCAGCACAACTCGGCCTGCAGGGCGTTCGCTTCGTAGGGATGGTGCCGGAGGAGGACGCACGGTCACTGGTCGAGGACGCTCGCTACGTCGTGATCCCGTCCCTGTGGGACGAGAACGCACCACTGGTTGCGCTCGAAGCGATGGCGGGCGGTCGCCCCATCATCGCGGCATCGAATGGAGGCCTGCGCGAGCTCGTCGCGACTGGAGCGGGGCTCGCCTTCCCGACCGGAGACGCGCCGACGCTCGCGGCAGCGATCCGTCATCTCCACGACGACACCACTCGATGCGAGGAACTTGGGACCGCTGGTCTTCGAGCCGTAACCGATACCTACGGAGCGCGTGCCCACCGGGACGCACTGGAGACGCTCTACGGAGCCCTTACGGAATCGCGTCGGAGCGGGGATGAGCCGCTCCTTCGAACCATCTGAGGTCTTCACCGCGACGACCGCGCGACGACAGCTGCCGCAGGTAGGCGCCCGAGGTCAGCTTCAGCAGCCGGTGCAGGCCCCTTCCCGTGGTTCGGCTCCACGATCCGGTCGAGGATCCGTATCGCGCCGCGAGGTGCTCTCGCTCGTCCCGGTAGTCGTCCTCGGGGCCGGAGGTGACCCTCTCGTCATGGACCCTGAACACCCCGACCTCGCCGGGGAGATACCGGATCCGGCCCCCTCCCGCCACGACCGACAGATAGAGGTCATGATCCATCACGACCCGCAGCGACTCGTCGAAGGGACGGTCCCTTAAGGCGTCGCGCCGGACGATCATGGCGCACGAGGAGATGTACGGCCCGTAGGTCTGCAGAACGACGCGCGAGAACCGATGCTGCGGCAGAACTCGAAGAAACCGACCCCCTTCGTCGCAGAACACCGCATCTCCGTACACGAGATCCGCTCCCGAACGCTCACCCTCTTCGACCAACCTCTCCAGGGCACCGGGAAGATAGAACTCGTCGGCGTTGAGCCAGGCGATCCACCGGCCTCGGGCGCGATCGAGTGCACGGTTCAAAGCCTGAGACTGGCCCGCGTCGGGCTCACTGGTCCATCGGAGCGATCCATATCGCCCCAGCACGTCGGTGGTTCCATCGGTTGACGCTCCGTCCTGGATCACGTGTTCCGTCGACGGACCCTCCTGGAGCGCAACGCTTCTGATGGCGTCTTCGATGAACCGGGCGTAGCCGAACGATGGGGTTAGAACGCTTACGTCCATCGCCGGACCGCCTCCCGGCCGCCCGTGGCGGCCGCGAGCACGCCGAGCGCGACGAAGAAAGGCTCGCCGAGTGATCGGATGAAGATCCCGTTGTCGACGAGCGAGGCGACCAGCATCGTGATCACGATCCCTAGAATGGCGAACCACTCCGCGCTCGGCAGCGAACGACGCGCCCGGGTCATAACGCGGGCCACTCCGATCCATAGCAGACCGAAGAGAAGGATCCCCGGGAACCCGAGATCAACTGCCCAGAAGAGAAAGTCATTGTGCGGGTAGACCACGCTTCCGTCTCCGAAACTCGCCGACTCACCGAACAAGCGCTCGGCCGAAAGCGACCACACATGTCCGAACCCGTTGCCCCACGGAAGTCCATCGGAAGCCTCGCGTGCCATCGCGCTCCACAACCGCGTGCGTCCGGAGGTGAACTCGCTGCTCGTCACCGCAGTGGCGAGATCGCCGCTGGCGCCACCGGTTACCCGTTCCGATACCCGCGGGATCGTGACCAGAACGGCTATCGCACATAAGGCCACCACCAGACCGCCGCGCCGGCGGGTCGACCACAGCATCGGGACCGCCATGAGGATGGCAGCCACCCACGCTCCGCGGGTGAACGACAGAAGAGCGAAAACGGCGAACACTCCTACCGCGACTCGCCACCTCATGGCGCCGCTCCCTCGCTCCAGCGCCCGCGGCAACGCGATCGCGAGCCCGATCGCCATCAGATATCCGAAGTGGGTGCGGTAGCCGAGGAGACCGGGTCGGAGGGGGGCGTCACCTCCGTTCAAGACGAACCCGGAAGGCGAGGCTCCCGTCTGGAACCCGAGCACGATCACGGTTCCGAGGGCACCCAAAGCGAGGGCTGTAACGATCGTTCGCGGAGTGATCTCCTCATCAGCGATCAGGGAGTGAGCAGCGATCGAGAGAAGCCCGTAATAGAGGAACAGCTCGAGGACCCGCGCCGCGATCGACGAGGCGACCCCGCCCTGAACTCCGGACATGAGAGCCGCCAGCCCGAGCAGGAGGAGGAACGGAAGGAGAACCGTCGAGACTCGGACGCGCCCTCCTACGAGCAGTCGGAAGACGAGGAGACTGGCGAGCACGACCATCAGCAGATCCGGCCGTCCCAGCGGTGAGAGGGCAACGAGTCCCGGTGGCACCGCCAGCAGGAGGCACAGGAACCACCCCGGGCGCCACAGGATCAACACAGGAGCGGCTGGAGCGACCAGCGCCATCGCGGCCTGCGATTCCGAGAAGGCTCCCGTGAGCTTCAGACCCACGACGACCGCGGCGTAGAGGGGCAGCAGGAACGGGAGCAGTCCCACCGCACCTGGCACCGCCACCGTGCTACGCGGCTGGGTCATAGCTCATGCGGTCGTCGAGAGCGCGTTGCAGTGCGCCCGCATCGAGTAACGAGGCGCCCACCGGTCGGAGGATCTCGGGAAGGAGGAACCATAGAAGTCCCCCGCGCCGCACCGCTACATCCCCGTTTCGCAAGAACGACATGAACCTGGACCACCGGCGAGGTTCCGCGGCGGCCGCCGAGAGGATGAACCTCCACTGGTAGAGGCGCCAGCGCGCCCTTCGCGACAAAGCGTGCCGGAGAACGGCCCTCGGCTCGCCTGCGATCGGCGTGTACCGTTCGCGAAGGCGTGCGAACTCCTCATCGAGCGTCGCGGCATGAACCTGCCGGAGGGTGCCGGCGTGCTCCACCTGGATCGCGAGGATCTCGTCGAGATGCCTCATGCGGGCGCCGTCCGATGCGGCCCTGATCCAATAGTCGCAATCACCGAGCAGCCGGAAGCTCGTATCGAACGGGCCGATCCTCTCGGTGACCGATCGTCGCCAGAAGACCGTCGGCTGTGCCAAGGTCGCGTGGTGGGTGTAGTGGTTCAGGTCAAAGCGGCGATAGAACTGCGGATAGAAGGACGCATCACCGGCTCCCGTGTCGATCACGCCGAGGTCTCCATAGACAAGATCGAGCCCGGCAAGACCCTCGACCGCAGCGCCGACGGTGTAGGGGAGGTAAAGATCGTCGCTGTTCAGGTAGCAGAGGATCTCGCCCTTCGCCATCGCCAGGCCCCTATTGATCGCTTCGTACATCCCGCCGTCGGGCCCGCTCACGTACCGGAATCCAGGGCGAGCGAACGACTCGAGCACCTCGAGGGTTCCGTCGGTCGAGCCGCCGTCCACGACGATGTGCTCGATGTTCGGATAGTCCTGCGTCGCAACCGACCCGAGGCACGACCCGATAACCGACGCGCGGTTGAGCACGGGCGTGACGATCGATACCAATGGCTGGGAGGACATCACTTGTCTCGACGAATCGCGCTCGGCTCAGCCGGGCCGTCGTTCCTCGATCGAAGAGTCGTCCGGGCATCCAGGTTCAAGAGGCCCACGTTCCTGAAGTCCTCTTCGATCGGCCGATCATCGAGCACGCGAAGGCCGGGCTGCACGTGCCACGACTCGATCGTGCCCTCCCCCCTTTGGGTGAGGGAGAGGTGCAGCTGATAGAGGCCCGGCGTCAAAGGGAGGCCGGGCAGGTCGACGACGACCTCTGCAGTGCCCTCGCTCAGATCGGTGAACGAACCGTCGGGACCCATACTCGAGGTGGCCATGGCCAGGACACCATCGGAGGAATAGAGCTCGAGCTTTGCGTGCACGTGCCGAAGCTCTCGAGGGATGTTGGCTAGGAACGTGAAGCTGCACTTATCGCCGCTCATCACCGCGTGACCGGTTCCCGCGTCGGGAGAGTCCACCGACCACGACACGAGCCGGGGGCCGGAGCCGTCGGCGAGCATCGCCTCCTCGCTCGGCACGATGAGGTCGAAGTAGGTCTGCATCACGTCCGCGGTCGGCCCATCGGCGATCACCCGGCCCCCATTCAGCAAAACGGACCGAGTGCACAGCCGCTTGACGGCGCCCATGTTGTGGCTGATGAAGACGACGGTGCGCCCCTCGCGCCCGATCTCACTCATGCGTCCGAAGCATTTGTTCTGGAACTCCTGGTCCCCGACGGCCAGAACCTCGTCAACCAACATGACCTCCGGGTCGAGGTGAGCGGCGACGCTGAATGCCAGGCGCATCTGCATCCCGCTCGAGTAGCGCTTGACCGGGGTGTCGATGAACCGCTCCAAGCCCGAGAAAGCGACGATCTCATCGAACTTTGAGACGATCTCGGCTCGGCTCATCCCGAGGATGGCGCCGTTCATGAACACGTTCTCTCGCCCGGTGAGTTCCGGATGGAATCCGGTTCCGACCTCGAGCAATGAGCCGACACGCCCGCGCACGATCACGCGGCCTGAGGTCGGATGGGTGATGTGAGACATGATCTTCAGCGCGGTTGATTTGCCGGCCCCGTTCCGACCGATGAGGGCGATCGCCTCACCTGGAGCGACGTCGAAGGAAACGTCCTCGAGCGCCCAGAGCTCCCTGCGAGCACGTGCCTCGGCCCCTTTCTTCCAGCCGGTCAGGCGGGCAACGAGATCATCCCGGAAGGTCCACGACCGGTGAGCCTCGCGTCCCAGGACGTAGCGCTTGGAAACCGCCTGAACCTCGATCGCGGGAGTGCCCATCAGATGACGTCCGCGAAGGTCTGCTCTGTGCGCAGGAAGTACACCCATCCGGTGGTCAAGAGCGTGAGGACCACCGCTCCCGACGACAGCAGGAACGCACCGGGGGCCGGTCCACCGGCCAGGGCCCAGCGGAACAGCTCGACGATCCCTACCATCGGGTTCAGTGAGTAGAGGGCTCGCAGAGCTCCATCCGGAACGAGTCTCCCCGGATAGATCACCGGCGTGAGGAACAACCACAACTGCAGAAGCACCGGCACGACGAAGCCGACGTCTCGGTAGCGAACGTTGATGGCGGCCAGCCACACCGAGATGCTGAACGCGGTAAGCACGAGGGCCAGGAACAGGACCGGCAACAGAAGGATCGTGAGGTGGAACCCGACACCGTAGGCCGGAAGAAGCACGAAAAGCAGCAGCAGCGATACCGCGAAGTCCACCAGCGGCGTAAGGACGGTGGAGGCCGGCAGCAGGATCCTCGGGAAGTACACCTTGGTGATCAACGACGCGTTTCCCAGCATGCTCTGGGAAGTCAGAGTCACGGAGTTGGCGAAGTAGGACCACGGCAGGAGTCCCGACAGGACGAATACGGGATACGGGATGCCGTCGGAGGGGATCTTGGCGACTCGTCCGAAGACGATCGTGAAGACGATCATGATCGTCAGCGGTTGGAGGATCGACCAGGCCACCCCAACGAATGTCTGGCGGTAGCGCACCTTGATGTTGCGCTGGATCAGGAAGCCCAGGAGTTCTCGATTGCGCCAGAAAGTAGACGGCCTGGGTCGGGGCCATCGTTGAGGAGCTTCAACCACGGTGACTTGTGTCATTTCACCCCGAATGTCCGTTCCCTCCGAGGGAGGGATTCAGCAGTGCAGGCCGTACCCCTCTGATATGACGCCCACAGTGCTGTTCCTGCACATCCCGAGGACCGCCGGATCGACCCTCCACGGCATCATGAAGAAGCAATATGCCGACGACGAGATGTTCACCGGACAGCTGCTCTTCGGTGATGAGATCGCAAACTTCACCGCGCTCCCGGAGGAACGGAAGAAGAAGCTCAGGATCGTCAAGGGCCACTTCGCCCATGGCGTACACGAGTTGATCCCGGGGGGCGAAGGCGCCTACATGACTTTCCTGAGGGATCCGATCGATCGGGTCGTATCCCTCTATCACTTCATCAGACGTCGCCCCGATAACTCGCTCCATGAGGCGGCCACGACCATGACACTCAAGGACTTCGTCGCCTCGGGGGTCGCTCCCACCCACACCGACAACGGCATGACCCGGTTCCTGGGTGGCGCGGCGATGGACGACTTCGGCACCATCACGGACGAGGTGCTCGACCGCGCCATCTCCAACCTGGAGGCGTGCGAGGTGATCGGTCTCACCGAGCGCTTCGATGAGTCGTTGCTTCTTTGCCGGAAGGCGTTCGGCTGGAACGAGCCGGTCTTCTACGAGAGGCAGAACGTCACGCAGAACCGCCCCGCCATCGAGACGCTCGATGCCGAGACGCTGCATGCGATCGAAGCAACGAACCAGCTCGACTCGATCCTGTTCGAGAAAGGCGTGGCGTTGTTCGAAGAGCGGCTCGCGGCGCTTGGGCCTGCGTTCCAGGCACGCATCGCAACCTTCAAGGTCACGAACCCGACCTACGGGATCCTCCGCCGCCGCGTCAACGTCTGGCGAGCCCGCCGCCAAACGGCAGGCTAGAGAAAGCTTGCTAGAGAAAACGTGAGATGAAGGCGTCGACGTCCTCGGAGCAGATCAGGTCAGCGTGCTCCGAGATCTTCTCGTCCGGCCAGTCCCACCACGCGATCTTCTCGAGCGCCTCGATCTGTTCGTCGCTGAAGCGCCTGCGGATCTCCCGCGCCGGGTTGCCCGCGACGATCGCGTAGGGGCGCACGTCCTTGGCGACCATCGCACGGGTCGCAACGACTGCGCCGTTGCCGATCGTGACACCCGAGGCGATCGTCGCGCGGTAGCCGATCCACACGTCGTTGCCGACGATGGTCTCGCCCTTCGTGTAGGGCCCATCGACCCCCATCTTCCCGTGGAGCACTCCGCGCAGAGGGAACGTCGTGACCCGATCGGTGCGGTGCTCGGTCCCCAAGAGGAACTCCGCGTCCTCGGCGATACCGCAGAAGTGGCCGATCCGGAGTTTGGGCTCGGAATCGTCGCCGGTCCACGCGCCGCGGATGAGCGGTCGGGCGATGCAATGCCGCCCCATCTCGACGATCCCACGATCGATCATCTGATCGAAGTCGTAGTGGATCAACTCGCGACCGAGAAGACGGGCCGCTGCGTTCATCGCGCGCCGCCGGATACTAGGAGCCATACGCTGAACCGCGTCGGACTGGACGATCCTCTCAGCCGCTCGCCGTCGTCGCTTCACGAGCCACCCCCCGCAGCACGTCCGCCGAGTGCCCTGAACGTGCGCCGGCCGAAGACGCCACGCGATCGATCGGCGACCCTCTGGAACTCCATGGCCTCGGGAACGAACACGATCTCGGAGGGTGCTCCCAGAGCGCGGTTCACTGTGCGCCTGAGCCGGCGAAGCCCGATCACGTCGGTCACGGAGAGGCCGAGGTCCGCAGTCCTGAGAGCGCGGCTCACCCCGGGCGTCTCGAGCGCCTTGCTGCGGACCCTCTCGACGTCGTCCATGTAGCCGTCGCGCTGCGCCACCGATCGCTGGCCCTCGACGAATCGGAAGCATCCCAAGGGAGCGAAGACCGTATGGAGCTGTGCGTGCGTCGCGAAGCGCGTCCACAGCTCGTAGTCGGCCGCCAGTGGATACGACTCGTCCAGTCCTCCGCCGGCCCGCTCCCAGAGCGAGCGACGCCAGAAGGTTGACTCCTGCGGAATGAAACGGTGGATCTTCCGGCTGATCGTGTGCCACCGCGACCACACTTCCGGAAGTGTCACCGCGACGGGGCGGCCCTCCGAGTCGATCGCGGTGTGCGACCCGGTGATCCATTCGATCTCGGGGAAGCGCGTGAAGATCTCGGCAACGGTCCCCAAGGCCCCGGGGAGGAGGGTGTCGTCGGAGTTCAGGTAGCCCATGATCTCGCCCGTGGTCTTCCCGAACCCCTTGTTGACCGCGTTGTAGTGCCCGGAGTCGGGCTCGGAGATCCAGAAGTGGAGGCGGTCGGAGTATCCGCGAATCACCTCGGCGGATCCGTCGGAGCTGGCGCCGTCGACCACGACGTACTCGAGGTTCGGATATCCCTGATCGAGGACCGATTCGAGAGCGCCGCGGATCAGATGAGCCTGGTTGAAGTTGGGGGTCACGAGGGCGATCGACGGCATCTCAGGCATCGGAACCTCCCGGCACATAGGCCGCGTTGTCCCGGTCACCGGCGAGCTTGCGATACCCATAGGAGGTCATGAGTTCATCGATCTCGGATGCCTCGTTCCCGGCTCGCTCCAGATTCGCGCCGACCGTTTCGACCAACACGATACGCGGACGACATCCTTGAATGGTTGCTTCCATCCCCCGTAGCGCGGCCATCTCGTATCCCTCAACGTCGATCTTGATCGCGTTGACATCGGACAGATCCAGACCGCCGGATGCCACGAGGCCGTCAAGCGAGCGGACGGCAACGGTCCCGACCGCCGACCCGTCGGAAGCGAGTAGCGACCGCCGCCCGACATCGAGGGGGTCGTCGGCCGGAGCGAAGAGCGTGAGGTGGTCCTCCCGCTCGCCCAGGGCGAACTCGTGAACCTCAACGACATCCTGCAACTCGTTGATCGCGACGTTCTCGCTGGCGATGCGAGCGCTGTCGGGGGCCGGCTCGATCGCCACGACCCGGCCCCCGGAGCCGAGGTGTCGGCCGATCTCGACCGAGAAGAGCCCGATGTTGGCGCCGACGTCAACGAACACGTCGCCGGGGCGCAGGTTGCGGACGAGTCGCTCGATCTCGTGTCTCGAATACTCGCCGTAGACAAAGAGTTGCTCCTGGAGGGGATCATCGAGATCGAGCCGGAACCGGGCCCCCGACCTCACCGTGACCCAACGGCGTTCGGCGCGGCCCATAGCCCGCCCCAGTACCGAGAAGAACCGAAACGCACGCCACCTCAGACGGGGCCAGCGCGTCAACGCGGTAGACACCCGACGCCCAAGGCTCATCCAACTCCAACGGATCGCTTTCACGAGGGCCTCCCGTAGCGATCGGTGAGCTCCAGCATCCGTTCCGCGCATGCCTTGGGCGAGTACTCCTCGATCACCATCGCAGCGCGTTCCACGAGTGGTGCCAGAGTGGCCGGAGAACGTATCGCGTCGATGATGGCAGCCGCCAGGGCACCGGCATCCTCGGGAGGAACCAGTACTCCGGCGCCCCCACCGCGGAGCAACCGCCGAGGGCCGCCCGGACAAGTTGTCGAGATAACCGGCACACCGAGCGCCATCGCTTCCGCGATCGCCAGACCGAAACCCTCGCGTCGCGCGGGATGCACGAACAGATCCGCAGAGGCGACCGCCGGATAAGGGTTCTCGACCTCGCCCCTGATCTGTACGCGGTCCTTGAGACCGGCGGCGACAACCTGCTCTCGCAGGGAGCGCCGGCCGGGCCCGGTGCCGAGCACGACCAGTTCCCAGTCCCCCAAACGATCACCCACTTCGGCGAGGGCCCCCACCAGTACGTCGAATCCTTTGTGCACGCTGATTCGACCGCAGGCGACCAGACGCACGGACGCCGTCTTGCTCTCCCTGCGCGCTCCGAGAGAGCGGATCTCATCGACGTCCACCGGGTTCTCGACCAGCTCGAGCGGAGGTGGGTTCCCGAGGAAAGCACCCAGATGATCCAGGAGATCACTCGAGACCGCCGCGATCGCGGGAGCGTTCCGGTAGGTGCGCTTCTGAAGGATCGGGAGCAAGCGCTTCCTCGGCGAGAGCTCCGACATCCCGAAGTTCACGAACGATGCCTCCCACGGAACGACGGGTACATTAGCTCGCCGTCCCGCGAACAGAACGTAAGGCGAGATGAACTCCGGCGATGAGAGGGCGAGAGTCGGCCGCTCCGACCCGAAGTACGACGCCACCGCACCGGTCGAACGCACGGCGCGGGCATGACCAAGTCCGATCCGCCGGGTCGTTCCGTCATGCTCCATGCCGGCCGGCCCATCGATCGTGACCAGATCGAGGCGCGCACCGAGGTCGTTGAACCCGCGACTCAGCCAGCGCGCGATGCGATCGAAGGCACCAGTGCTCTGGGTCACGAGAGCGATGTCCGCGGGTCTCACAGGACCGCCTCGAGCTGGCGCAGCAGGTTGCGAGCCGATGACTCCCACGACACCGACGAACGCACTAGGTCCCCGGCCGTCGCGCCGTATCTGACTCCGTCCTCCGAAAGTACATCGGCGAGGGCCCTCGCGAAGGCATCGGGTTCGGCAGGAGCACCGGCGGCGGCTCCTTCCGAGGCCAGGTAGTGGCCCACATAGGTGTTGTCCGCGGCCGCGATCGGTACCCCGAGTGCTGCCGCTTCCATGATCGCGATCGAGTGAGAGTCGTAGCGCGAGGCGAAGGCGAACGCCCGCGCGCGGCAAAGGTGGTCCCACTTGTCATCGCCCTCAACGGGACCCTCGATCAGGACGTCGTGAACGCCGCGCTTCTCGGCGTACCGCTCGAGATCCGCGCGCCCCTCCTCTCCCGTACCGCGCATGACCAACGGGGGCCGTGGGGTCGGGAGCCGAGAGAACGCGTCGATAAGGATGTCGAGCCCTTTGTGATGGATGTCGTACCGCCCGATCCACAGGAGGTAGCCACCGCTTCCTCCGTCCCAATTCCGATCGGGAGGTACATCGACGGCGTTAGGCGCGACGATTATGGGGCATTCAGCCCCAACGGCACTGATGTTGCGCTGTTCCCCTTCGAAGAAGACGTGCACTGCGGAGGCTCCTTCGATCACGGTTCTTTCCGAAGTGTTTCGCCACAGGAGCTTGGTCGCCCTGCTTCGGGCCAGCACCTCGGGCTCGTAGGCGCCGTGCGGGACCAACACATAAGGCACGCCGGCCTGCCGGGCGAGCCTCGCTCCCCAGAGGTTGTAGGGCGTCCATCCAGAGTGGAGGAACAGAACGTCATGACCGGGAAGGATCTCCTTGAGGCCCTTCGGGTACTGCAGTGAATGGCGCAGTCGCAGCGCAACGCTCCGGAAGGTCACGCCCTCCTGCTTGCCGACCATGTTTCCGCCCGCGCACGCTACCGATACATCGGCACCGGCTCGAGCCATACCGCGGGCCCACCCTCGGACCGATAGGGCCGGGCCTCCATCGGCCGTAAGCGTTTGGGGAAAGAAGTGGAGGACCTTCATGCGGAGGCCTGCTCTCTGAGTAACGGAGATACAAAAGCCGCCAGGTGATCGCTTGCGCGCGCGATCGACAACCGGGCCGCCTCATCCTCGGGGACCTCGAGTCTCAATGAAGCCTCGAGCGCGTTCGCGAGGCGCTCCTCGGTTGCACGCCGACCACCAGGCTCCACGGCGATCCCAGCCTTTCCGGCAACGATCGGCGGACCACCATGGTCGAGGCAAACGACCGGAAGTCCGGAGGCGACCGCCTCGGCGACCGCGAGTGGGGAGTCGTCATGGAGGCTCGGGAGGATGAACGCTCCGGCCTCCTCGCGCATCGTTCGAAGGACCTCGTTCCGACTAACCGCACCGCGAAGCTCGACGCGCTCTCGCGCCGGCGAGCGGTCCACGATGCGTCGCAGACGTGCACTGTCTGGTCCGTCACCGCACACGATCAAACGCCACTCCGGTGCGTTCTCAAGCGCGCCCACGGCGAGATGCGCGCCCTTCCACGCGAGCAGACGCGACGCGAACAAGGCAACGCGTGGACGCTCGCCCGAGGTACGCGCAGTCGGAGGCTCGCTCGGGAACAACGCATTCTGGAACACGGTCGCTTTGTGGCGGTGCCTGCGAGGGAGGAACTCCGCGGTATCGGGGTTCTGCACCAGAACGACGGAGCTCTTCCTCACGGCCGAGCGGGCCATCGGGTTCAGGTAGCGGAAGCCGGCTCGCGTCGCCAGGCGCGTACCTTCGTATGCGATCCCGCGTATCCCGAGCGAGGGCAACAACCCGACCGGTGGGGCCACTCCCCCGCCGACGGGCCCGTATATGAATGGCATCCCGTCGGGACCCCCGGGGGAGCCGAGCCACGCGTTCGCCATCGTGAGGTGCCACGCAGCATCGAAGTCGTGCTTCTCGGCCAGCTCTCCGGCCAGAGCATGTGCCGCCCGAAGCCACAACGTGTAATGGAGGCGGATCCCTCGTTGGCCCTTCTTGTAGAAGGCCGCACGACGCGGCAGTTGCACGTAATGGAAGTGCAGCGAGTCGCGCTCGGGGATGTGCTGCAGCTCCGCTTCGATCGCCTCGCGGTATCCCGTGCGCGTGATCACGTGCGTATCGGCGAAGGACGCCAGCGAGCGCGCCAGCGCCCAGCCCGCTCCGGGCTCCGAGCCCCGGTTCGGCTCGCACGCGTAAGCGGTCGCCAATAGCCTCACCGGATCCTGCCCAGGACCCTGGCCTTGGCTCCGGCTGCAGGTCGATAGAGCGCGTTCATCCTCCGGAGTCGAGCGAGATCACCGTCGATCGACGAATGCGCCGCCAGCCGTCGTTCGAATAACAGCTTGGCGAACTCATACAGCTCCATATCGCGCTCGTTCACCCGTTCGATCGAGGCGCGCTCAGCCGAACTCAGATCGTCGAGGGACGTGCGGGCCGCAGTGACGTTCTTGCGTGCGTACATCACGGGTCGCGTCCACCCGAGTTCCGCCTTCAGGAGCAGGGCCGACTCGTCGAAACGTTCCGACAGCCCAACACAGGAGAACGAAGACTCGAGGTTGGCCTTGGCACGTTCCAGCATCCCGTCGGGGTCCTCGTCGAAAGCGTCGAGTCCCGCGCCGGAGATCATCCTGGTGGCGCCGTCATGGGTGTGGAGACGCGCCTCGCCCCGATCGACAAAGGTTCGAAGATCGAGGTTCTCTGCTTCGATCCGCTTGAAGAGGGGCGTCTGGGGCCGGCGTCTCAGGTAGAAGAAGTACGAAACCACCCGATCGACCGGCGATCGCAGGAACGTGATGTAGGTCGAGTCTCCGGGGATGTCTTCGTGGAGGCCGAACAGCATGTGACCGTCGACCAAAGCGAGGCTCTCTCTCCGGCCCTCATCGAGAGCGCGGAAGGACGCCAGGTCCTCATCCTTGAGGAGGCCACCCCGGTAGATCGACCCTTTCGGGTACTGCCGCCCGAGGATGCTCCCCAACGAGGTCCCGGCAGTGCGTGGGACGTGCAGGAAGATGACGGTCTGCGCCATTTGAAGGGGAGATACGGCCTCGGGAAGCTAATCCCTGCGATGGGTATGAGCCTGGGGCCGGCTCCGGGCCTTGCGTTCGTCTAGATGCGGTCGTTGCCTTGGGATCGCCAGCCCTTGAGGGTGAGGAAGCGGTCTCTCCAGCGGAAGGCTTTCAGTTTTTTGGTGATGCGGTAGGTGTTGTCTTCGAAGGTGACGCCGGAGTAGACGGAGGGGCCACCGGCAGTGCCGAGGACGCCGGTGAAGCCCCGGGTCATGCGGATGCGGTTGGCGGCGACGCGGACGTTCTCGAGGAGATAGAGGCCGTGCGTTCCGGTGCCCCGATCGTCGGAGCGGAGCAGGATGCCGTTGCGGTTCCCCGCGATGCTGTTGCCGGTCACGGTCACGTCTCGTGACGTCGAGATCGTGATCCCGGAGCCGGCGACATCCTTTGCCGCGGTGAGCCCGTTCCTGTGGATCGTGTTGTCGCGGATGACCGCGCCGTAGGAGATCTCGTGGAGGATGCCTTCGTTCTCGTTGTCTTCGATCAGGTTGGCCTCGTAGAGGACGTCCAAGTTGTTGATGTCGGTCCAGAGGCCGGGGCCATAATTGTTATGCGAGTGGTTCCCGCTCACGATCAGGTCGGTGGTGTTGACCCATTTCGAACCGCCTGCCTCCCAGCGTGGGTCAAACCCTTTGGTGTTGTTGAAGGCGATCTCGTTGTTCTCGATGAGCATCGAATCGCCTTGACCGCAGAGGCCGAGTTGGCCGTTGTGATGCACGTAGTTACCACTGACCACCGATCCGCTCCCCGACCAGATCCCACATCCGTGGTTGGAGCGGACCTCGTTGTTCTCGATCGTCCAGCCCGAACTTGAGTAAGCCGAGATGGCTCCGGACTGGGCAAGGTTGGCGAACCTCTCGATAACGAGACCCGTGATCGCTACCCCCGATGTCCCCCCGGTGGTGCCGTAGAACGCGAACGGGGTCGACGCCACCTCGACGTCAGATCCGGCAGGGTCCTCGCCGAGGTAGAGGGTCGCTGCGTCGTAGTCGAGGAACGACTCTCCCGGATCGAGCTCCGCCAGCGACCCGGCCGCAACCATCCGGACGTCGTCGACGAACACCGTGTTCGGGATCTGGCACTGGGTCGAGGCTGCGTCACGGCACTCGCCCCGCATCGCCGGCTCAGGGACCACTGCAGGTGCAGAGAAGGCTCCCGATCCGGGAGTGAACCCGACGACGGGGATCGCCCCCGAGAGCACCGCTCCGGGAGCCCCGATAAAGCTCTGGTCGTCCTTTGGCTGGATCCTCCGGGTTACCCGGTGGAGACCGGCGTCGAGGCAGAAGCTCTGCCCTGGAACCGAAGCATCGACGAGCGTGGCCAGATCGGTTCCGGGAGAGACCGGGACGCAGAGATCCGTGGCCCCGGGTGGATCGGGGACCACTTGGGCCGTGGCCGGGGCGGCGAGGGCCAAGGCGAGGAGGGCGCCACCTAGCGCCCGGATCCCTGTCGGCCGACCTCTGTCTCCCCTTCTCACCCCTCTAATGTCGGCAATCGACCAATCGAAGTAAATACGCAATCCCCATGAAACCGGACAGTCCAGAAGGATCAGTCGATCAGGATGTCCTCGGACAGGGTGATCGGCTCGATGGCGTCGGACAATCGGAAACGAGGCATCCGGGGAGCCGCCAGCGGGACCAAAGCATCCCCCTCGCGCACCAGCGCCGGCAATGGCAGAAGGCGAAGCAGCACCTGAGCACTCCCCACGAAGGTTGCGACGCAGGCGGCGATCGCCCACTGAGGCGGAAGGATCGCGAGCGTCAGCCCGATCAGCGAGTAGAGAACCGAGACCATGTAGAGGCGCAGCGTCACGTCTCGAACCGAGAGGCCGGTGCTCAACAGGCGGTGCGAGGTGTGGTCCATGCGGGCACCGATCACCGGCTCTCGCCGGATGATCCTTCCGATCGCCATGAGCGAGGTGTCGAACACGAAGGTGCCAAGCACCGCTACCGGGATCGCAGTCGCCACGAACGGGTGGAGCCCATCGGTCGACAGGTGGGTACCAAGCGCAGCCAGTGCGAATCCGAGCGGAAGTGAGCCGGTATCACCCATGAAGATGCGTGCCGGGTGGAAGTTGTGCGGCAGGAAACCTGCCATAGCGCCGGCGAGTGCGATGGCAACGAACGCTACGCCGAGGTCGCCCGCGAACAGCCCTAGTGCCGCGATCGTCGTGGCGGCCACGGCTCCGGTCCCGGACGCCAGGCCATCCATGTTGTCCATGAAGTTGAACGCGTTCGTGATCCCCACCAACCACAGCAGCGACACGACCAGGTTGAGGCCGGGGTTGCCGAAGAGTTCAAGACCGAAGCCGTGCCCCCAGCCGAATCCGGCGATCAGGACCTGTAGAACCAGCCTCAGGTGCTCGTCGAGATGGAAGCGATCGTCGATGAGCCCCATGACACCAAGGGCCCCGGAGCAGACCAGCAGCGCCCAGAGATCGCCTCCCCTCCCCGAGATCGCGATGGCAAGAAGCCAACCGGCCAGGATCGCGATCCCGCCCATCGTGGGCGTCGTGACTTGATGCAGTCTCCGCCCGCTGGGATCGTCCGACATCCCGCGCCTCAGAGCGCCCCATCGCACCACCGGGGTGAGAAACGCTGTGATGGCGAAAGCCACCGCAGCGATGAGGAGCAGCGCCCCGACATCAGTCCACATGGGCCATCCGTCCCGTGCGGAACCATTCGGCGACCAGCAAGGCGACGAACTTCGAGTTGCCCAGGAGGTAACGCTTCCACAGTCGGCGAGGCTCGGCCCCCAACCGGTGCATCCACTGGAGCCCCGAGCGCTTCATCCATTCGGGCGCTTCCTTCTTGGCCCCCGAGAGGTAGTCGAACGCGGCACCGACCCCGGCGAGGACGGGAGCATCAAGCCTTCCCGCATGCGTCTCCATCCAGAGTTCCTGCTTGGGGTGTCCGAGGCCGACCCAAACGATGTCCGGAGCCGCGGCGTTGATCCGTTCGACATCCGTTTCGTTGACATCGCGTCCGGTCAGACCGAGTTCCGGGGTGTGCGATCCGACAATCTGGATCTCGGGGAAACGCTCTCTCAGTTTCTCGACCAGCTCGTCGACAACGCCGGGGGTGCCGCCGTAGAAGTAGTGACGCAGCGACGACCCCGTGGCGGCGAACAGGTTCACCATGAAGTCGGGTCCGTAGACACGCTCGGGCTCCACCCCAGCTCGCCGGCCGAGCCACACGAGAGGCATCCCGTCGGGGTTGACCAGAGCGGAGTTGCTCAGAGCACGACGGAGCTCCGGGTCTCGCCGGGCGGCGAGAACGGTGGAGGCGGTGCAGAAGGCGATGGTTCCCCGACTGCGGGACCGGACCATGTCCTCAACGTGAGCAACGGCCCGGGCGGGGTCG
The DNA here is from genome assembly GCA_963826105.1 of uncultured Actinomycetes bacterium. GTDB lineage: Bacteria > Actinomycetota > CADDZG01 > CADDZG01 > WHSQ01 > WHTI01. The sequence continues at coordinate 20,491 of CAWGWA010000004.1, forward strand.
ACCGCCGCTATCGAGGTACCGAGAACCCAGTAGGAGGGGGTGGAAACGCGGGCCGGGGCGCGTTCAGGGCGGCTCTCTGCGTGGGTCTCCCCATACCGAGAACCGAGGCCCGCTCGTTCTGCCCGCATAGCCCCACGTCCTTCGCCCGCCGCGATATGTGAGACTTGATTTGGACGAAGGTGCTTGGTTTCCTGCCGGATCGAGAAGAAACTTCCAGATTGTTCTCGATCAGTTCTCGAACGCAGCTCGGACCGAGATCGTCCGATCCAGGACCCCCCGTCGAACCAGCGCCGGTCCGTCGGGCGGGCGCACCTCGAGGGAGAAGTGATCGGTTACCGCGGTCGCCTGCGGAAAGAGGTCGAAGGCGAACGTCCCATCCCTCACATCCCACGCCGCCGGCACCAGATAGGTGAACTGCACCGTCGACATCTCCGAGGGGAGGATCTCGACGAGGTCGTAGGCAACCGGATGATCGCCCTCCATGCCCGTTAACGGCTCGCTGGGGTTGCCGTCGATGGTCGAGTGCGTCAGCCGGCTCCCTTCAGGCATCAGTAGATAGAGGACCATGCCGTTTATCCCAGCTCGATCCCCCTCGACACCGGGCCCGAACAGGATCGAGTCCGGCGCATCCAGTGGAACGTTGTTGACCAGTTGGATGCTGGTCGTCACGAGGGCGTCACCGTCCGGCTCGAGCTCGACGAGCGTGTCGATCGTTCGGGCGAGGAAATAGTCCACCTTGTTGGCGGCGGCGTTGTTGCCGTAAACGAGCTGAACGTTCGGACCGGAGGCGCCGTAGTCGCCGTCGACTCCGAGGTCGGCCAGTGCATCCTGTACGTCGGCGTCTACCGAATACAGCTTGAGATGCTGGCCTCTGGTCGCCCGTCCGAGGCCCTCGGCGAGGGGTCCGACTTCCACATCCCCGCTCCCGAGACGTTGCCACAAGGCATCCACGAGCGCTGCAAGATAGAGGTTCTGATCGTCAGGGGCGGGGAACTCGACATAGCTGTCGTAGAGGAGTGCCTCGACCGCGTTGTCGGGTCCGATCGTTCCTTCGACCCCGTCCACGGTCAGAGGTCCGGTACCACGGGTCATCTCGGACAGGACGATCGGATCCATCGCCATCACACCATCGAGTGGGTTGCCGGTGCGCTCCTCGTAAACCTCAAGCCACACGCGCGCTACCTCGGGGAAATTCGGTGAGTAGCCGGCCTGGCGCGGATCGCGTAACGCTCCGACGTCCCTGTATAGATCGCGGTACCAGTCAGGCACCGAGGCGGGGACGCTCAGCTGGCCAAGAGACCCGATCGGTCGGACCGCCCCGAGACTCAAACGCCCCTCCTCGGCTTTCAGGATCCCGAAGACGCCGGGAAAGCCGCCGGACCCGCGCGCCTCGCTCGGAGATTGGAAGGCGAGGAAGTATCGCCGCAAGCCGTCGCGCCCGAAGAGGGAGGGAAGAGCATCTAGCAACGCCGCGACCTTGCGGGTAGATGCCGACGCCGAGGCAACCTCCGTTCGGGCGTCCTCAAGCCCCTCGGCCACCGATGCGAGTTTGGGTTCGGGAGCCTCCTCGAGGATGCTCTCGGCCTTCGCGAGCAGGGCGGCCGCCTCCTCCACCAACGGGGCGGCCCGATCGATCGCCGCGAACTGAACCGTGCCATCCTGGTAAACGGCCTCGGCCAGTGATTCCGGATCGCCCTCGGACGCGGTTTCGAGGGCGTCGACCAACAGCACCCCGCCCCGGACCGAAAGGTCGGCGGCGCGACCGAGGGACTCGATCGCCCGGGCGTCACCCCCGATGACTGGTAGACGAGCGGCGATCCTGAACGAGGGATGGCGGGTCAGGCTCACGAGCGCACTGGTTGCGTCCCTCGCCTTCGACAGGCTCGTCGCGGTCGACGTGAAGTCTTCGGCGTCGAAGGCGGCCCGAGCCTCCTCCAACTCTTCGATCGCCGCTCGTTCGGACGACCGGAGCCGGAGTGCAACGTAGACGGCGTCGACCGCCAGCGCGCCGACGATGAAGGCGGCTACGAGCGCCGCCCACCGGAGCTTCCTCCCATGCTTAAACACCTAAGGATTGAATCAGGGATCGACGCAAACCATGTTTGAACTAGCGGAACCAAGGCAGGACTTCGCCCAGTGGAGGTCGAATTGCTGACCAGCACCCGCTCGAGCTGGGAGGTCGCATCCGTGAGGCTTCACAAGATAAGGATCATCCTTCCGATCATGGCGCTGACGATCGCCGCGCTGGCCGGCTCGATGGCCGCCGCCCATGAGTTCGCCGCGGACACCTCCGTATCACTCAACAACAACGGAGACGTCTTCAAGGGCGCCGTGTCGTCCGATCGAGGTCGCTGCGAGCCTGGGCGGAAAGTCACGCTGATGCGTGACTTCCGGAACAAGCCGTCTCGGGCGGTCGGCTCCGATACGACCAACAACAACGGCCGGTACCGGATCCTCAAAGAGGACCCGCACGGTCGCTACTTCGTCAAGGTCGCCCGCAAGCTGAGTACCCCCTACGGGCATCGCCACGACTGCAAGGGCGCTCGCTCAGGCACGATCAAGGCGGACTAAGCCCCCAGAACTCCTAGGCCCTGTGGGGCCAGGTCCCAGACCTGACGGTCAAGTAACCGTTCGCTACCGTGAAGGTCCAACGAACGCCGGGGAACCACCCACAGATCGCCATAAACAGATCGCCATAAGAGGAGTGAGAAACATGACCACGATGGACGAACTCAAGGCCGCAGGGCTGCTTGGAGACACGGGTTTCGAGTTGACCGCCAAGGGCCGCGTGTGGCTCAAGGAGCTCGAGCTCGCCCGGATCAAGGCATCAACACAGGGCCGGGGGGGCGCCGACTTCGAATACCTCAACGGGATCGAGGGCATCGGCGACGGCTCGGCGCGCGGCGACGATGAAGACTTCCTCATGGGGACCAACGGCCTTCTGAGGTAACGGCTAAGGACCAACGGAAGCCCGGCCGCGAGCCGGGCTTCGCCGCGGTCTAGAGCTCGATCTTGAACCTCCGGGCGCGGTCGAGGGTGCCGCTGATCAACCGTTCGGAGGATCCCGAGTCACCGATCTCGCTGATCTCGAGGAGGCGACCATCGGGCCCCTCGGCAGTAAGTTCGAAGGCATCTGGATTGACGGTGGTCTGCGGGTACAGCGTGAACGGGAAGACCCCGTCCGTGGCTCTGCCGGCGAGCGTGTAAGTCAGCGTCACCCTGGCGGTCTCCCCCGCCGAGACGCGGACGATCGTCCACGCGACCGGTGACAGGTCATCGCGACCGTGGAACGGGCTGCCTCTTCGACCGTCAATGGTCAGCTTGGGGTCGCTCGAGCCCTCCGGCATCAGGAAGAACAGCGACATCGTGTTGGTCCCGTCGGCCTGGCCCTTTATGTGCGACCCGCTCATCAGTCCGCCGACGCCGGGTGGTGCGTGATTGACTAGCAGTGCTGTCGTCGTCACCGTGGCTTCGCCGTCAGAATCGAAGACGACGTGGGTTTCGATGGTGCGGTGAAGGTAGTAGTCGATCTTGTTCGCCGACCAGTTGTTGTTGAAGACGGCCTGGACGTTCGAGGTCACATCGTCATAGCCGCCATCGATCCCGAGATCGACCAGCGCGTCTTCAATGGCTGGATCGGTGGCAAAGATCTTCAGATGGCCTTCGGCCACCGCGTCACTCAGCCCGTCAGAGAGACCGGTGATATCCATGTGACCACTTCCCAACCGATCCCAGAAATGGTCGACGAGGATCTTAAGAGCCCGGTTCTGCGCAACGGGCCGTCCCTGGTACTCGACATAGACGTCCCTCAACAACACCTCCCGCGCATTGTGGGGGCCGATCTTACCGAGAGCACCTGCGTGGATCGGTCCGGTGCCCCGAGTCAATTCACCCAGCGCGAGTGGGTCCATGGCGATGACTCCGTCGAGTCGTTCACCGGTGGTGAGTTCATAGCGATCGAGGATCACATCGGATACAGCGGGGAAATTGATGGAGGCATTGACCTGTCTCCATTCGTTCACCGCTCCGACGGAACCGTAGAGCGAACGGAACCAGTCGGGAGCATCGACCACTTGGGTCCGGGGGTTCGTCAGATCAGCGATCGGCTCTAGGCGCCCGAGGTCTACCTTGCCATTCTCGGCCTCGAGGATCCCGTAGAACCCAATCAACCCACCGCCTCCGCGCGCTTCGCTGGGCGACTGGAATGCAAGGAAGTACCGACGCGGTCCATCACCGCCGAGGAGCCGAGGAAGCTGCTCCATCACACGCACTCCCTCGTGAGCGGCGTCCAGGGCAGAATCAAGACGGTCCCCGGCTTCTTCGACCGCACTCGACACCTGCGGGATATTGCCTTCGGGCGCCTCCGCTACATCGTTGCGAGCCTCGGCCAAAAGGCTGACCGCGTTGTCGATGTAATCGCGTGCTGCGTCTACTGCGGCGAGGTCGACCCGTCCGTCTTCGTAAAGCGCGCCGGCAAGTCCTTCATCGTTCGGATCCATCGCCTGGATCCCATCCAGTGCCACGACGCCGGCTCGCGCTCCGTGGTTCATCGCGGCGACCAGTGAGTCGACCGCGTCAATATCGGAGCCGATCACCGGAAGATGACTGAGCAATCGGAAACTGAGGTGCCGTGTCATCCGCTCCGCTGCGCGGGCGTGGACCCGAGCGCTGTCGAAACTCCACTCGGCCTTATTGAACTTGGCGGCTTCGAGCTTCCTCGCACCCTCGTCGAGCGCAGAAGCCGCCCCCCTCATCTCGAGAGTGAGACGAGCCACTGCGTAACTCGCGTCGAGAGCGAGGATCACGATCAGTGCCAGGATGATACGTCTCAGAAGCTGCATTTCCGGCCCCGACTCGGGCCCTCGTTCGTACTAGAGCTTCACGTTGTCGGACTTTGCCGAGTTGCACTCGTGGATGTGGAAGTAGTGCTCGAGGTTCTCGAACTCATCGAGGGTGTGGCCAACCTTGGCGTAGTACTTGCCCTTCGCTCCTTCGATGTTGAGAGTCCATTTCCCCTTTGCATTGGTCGTATCCGAGCCCACCTTCTTATCCTTGCCCGGCTTGACCTTGAAAACGTTCACTTCCCGTGCGACCTTGCAGAAGTCTGCGTCGGACTTGACTTCGCCCTTCACGCCCTCGCTGGTTTCCGTGATCGTCACCTTGGAATCGGCCACCTCGTCGTGCGCGAACGCGACGCCGAAAGACGCCAACACCATCGAAGCGCTTGCAAGTACCACTAACATCCTTCGAACGAGAACCACGGTGACCTCCCTGAGATGAACGATCGTGACACCACTATGGACAAGAATCGACACAAAAGGGGTTCAACCTGATACGTAATCCAGGCACTTGCAGGAACAGCCACCCTGGG
>CAWGWA010000005.1:0-248970 GCA_963826105.1 uncultured Actinomycetes bacterium
TCGGTTACATGTTCGTCATTGCGGGGTTCTCTGGTTATCTGGTGGAGATAGTTAGGCGCTCCGAGCGCGATGCGGCCCTCGCCGAGGCGGCGGCCAAGTCCTACAAGGAAGTGGACGAGCTCAAGACCGCGTTCGTCCAGAACGTTTCGCACGAACTGCGCACGCCTCTCACCGTCATCCGCGGAGCGTCGTCCACGCTTCGGCGCCGGCACGACGATCTCGACGAGACTCAGAGAGCGGCCCTACTCGAGATGGTCGAGAAGCATTCAGCTCATTTCGGAAGACTGATCCAAGACCTCCTCGATTTTGCGACGACATCACGTGGAGAACTAACGGTCACCGGCACCCGATCCGATCTCCGGGACCTGGTCCGCTCCGAAGCCGACAGGATCCAACCGAATATCACCCAGCGCGTCGTGGTCTCTTCACCGGAGGAATCGATCCCGCTCTGGTGTGACGAGGCCAAGGTGAAGAGAGCCATCCACGCACTGCTCGATAACGCGTCGAAGTTCTCGGATCCCGGATCGGAGATCGACGTTGTTTCCGAGCTCCGTGCCGGGGTCGCGGTGCTCAAGGTCATCGACCGCGGCGTTGGGATCCCGCGGGAGTTCCACGATCAGATCTTCGAGAGCTTCTTTCAGATCCATCCGGCGCCCGAGGGCGATGCGTCCGGAACGGGGATAGGTCTCCACGTCGCACGGGAGATGATCCGGCTCCACGGCGGAGATGTTGTGGTCTCGAGCTCATCCGGTGAGGGAACTACTTTCACGCTGCTGATCCCGGTAGAGCCGCCTCACGAGGAAGCTGCTACAGACTCCCTGTCCGGTTGAACCTCTGGTAAAGGCTTCTCGCGGACGAGCTGATGAACACGACGCTCGCCGCGCCCACCGACCCGAGGCTTACCGGCACGGTGACGTTGCGGACGTTCCCGGGCTTGACCTGAGTGGTCAGCAACGACAGCCGGTAGAGCTCTCCCAGACTCAGATCGAAGCGAGCGTCTCGCGGGTCGTCGAGATCCAGCGCATCAGCTCGGCGGGGTCCCGGGCGACCGAGGATCTCAGCTTGTGGAGCATGGCGATCAGGAAACTCCCCTGGTTGGAGGACCGATCGATATCTCCGTTGGGGAACGAGTGCCGGGTCCGAACGAATGCGAGAGAGTTCCGTGCGCCCAACCTCTGGCGGCCGGCGTCGAGGTTGGCACCCGAGCCCGTCGGATCGTGAACGGGGAAGGGAACCTTGTATTCAACGCCCTTGATGTCGCCGATGATCCTCGTGAACCCTTGGAATCCCACCATCACCCAGTAATCGAGCCGGATACCGGTCTGCTGCTCGAGGGTCCGGGCCAGCAGGTCCGGGCCCCCGTCGTACAAGGCCTCATTGATCTTGCCGGACCCGTGCCCGGGGATGGGAACCCATGAGTCGCGCGGGAAGTTCAGGATCCCGCCCTTCATCGACTTGGTGTTGATCCCGGCGATGTGGATGGCATCGGCGCGTGATCGATCTGGGTTCCCCTCTCCCGCGTCGTTCCCGATGATAAGTACGAAGATCTTGCCGTCGGCCGGTTGAAAGTCTTCGTGGACGCGTCCGATCAACACTCCCTGACCGGATGCAGGCGTGGGTGAACCGATCAATGGAGCGCCCACTGCTACCAGCGCGACGAACAGGAACAACGCGACGACTCTTTTGATCATCGGTGCGGCCCTTGATCGATGCGGAAGGCGATGACCCTCCACCGGCCCTTGATCTTCTCGAACCACAGGCGCGCTTTGTGGGTCATGGTGAAGGCCTTGTCGCCGTTCATTCCCTTCGCCTTGATCGCCACGCGGGCAACCGCCAGGCGTTTGGTCGCAACTTCGATCGCGATGTCTGCCGAGCGCCTCAGCGTCTTCACTTCGGAGGAACCCTTTGCAACTCCGGTGTCGGTTCGGAGAAGGGCCTTCGCGGTTGACGGGAGGAAGCGAGCCTTGACGACCGAGGACTTGTCTTCCGGTGCGAGGAAGAGGGCGTCGTAGACCTCGGCGATGACATCGCCGATCGGCGCGGCCTCCTTCTTCACGCGGCCTTTCTGCTTCTTGGTCAGCTTCTTGTGTCCCGGAGCAAGTCGCGTCTTCACCTTCCACGCGACCTGCTCGATCTTGGGCGTCGTCGCAGAACCTTCCGTCCCCGTCGTCGTCCCGCCGCCATCCTCGGCGGGATCGCAGGACGTAGCGACAACGACCGTGATGATCAACAACAAAGCCAGGAACTTCATGCCTCTTCGAGGGGTCATAGCGGGCTCAGGGTAGCGAAGGTTGCTCGCTCGGCATGACATCCGTTTCGGAGGCACGGAGTGGGGGCATAGAGCACCGTTCGAGGCGCTCGGTCTGTTTGGGCCCGGTCCCCCGGCAGTAGGATGACCCCTTGCTTAGGATGACCCGTCACCGACGAGTTCATGGGCACTGAGGATTCAAGGAGGAACCCGCATGGAGCTTGGCTTGGATGTCCGAAAGATCGGGTCTCACTCGGTCGTGGACGTCAAGGGTGAGATCGATGTCTATACCGCTCCGAAGCTGCGAGAGAAGTTGATCGAACTCGTATCCGAGGGGTCATACGACGTGGTCGTCAACCTCGAGGGTGTGGACTTTCTCGACTCCACCGGTCTCGGGGTCCTTGTCGGTGCACTGAAGCGGGTCAAGGCTCACGATGGGGGTCTTTCGCTTGTCTGCACCCAGGACAAGATCCTCAAGATCTTCAAGATCACCGGTCTTACCAAGGTGTTCCCCATCCACGACTCGGTCGAGGATGCAACCGGAGATTCCGAGTAACTCACCGTGCCCACGGTTGACCTGGACATCCCTCCTCGATCCGCCTACGTCGGGGTGGTCCGCCTCGTGGTCTCGTCGCTGGCCCGAACCGCGGGTCTCGAGGAAACCGCGGTCGACGATCTGAAGATCGCCGTCTCGGAGGCGTGCGCCAACGCGGTCCTATCCAACGAGGAGGCCGGGAACCTCGCGCCGGTCTCGATCGAATGGCACGAGGACGCTGAGGGGGTCGAGGTGAGCGTGGGGGATCGGGGGCAGGTCTACCAGGTGGGCCAAACTGAGGAACCCTTTACCGATCGTTTGTCGATGTCGGTCGCTCTGCTCGGGTCGTTGGTCGACGACTTCAGCTTCGAGCCTCGCCCCGACGGCGGGATGCTCACCCGACTCATCGTTCGTCGCTAGAGGTACTCCAGTAGTTCGTCCACCGCGGCTTGCCCCCCGACCTCTCGCAACGTCTCGAGGAACGACTCGGTCGTCCCGATCCCCTGAAGGTTTCTGTCGTAGTAATCCCGCAGTAGTTCTGCGAACCGCTCGTTGCCCAACGTCCCCTTGAGCTGGAACAGGACCGCCGCCCCTTCGAGACTCACCGCGTCGGTGTATCCGGCGTTCGTACCGAAGTCATCGATCCCCGCGCCCAGCACTGCGCGTCGAGGCACGACCTCGCTTGTCAGGTTGGTCATCAGGAAGGTGTCGGTGTCGCCTTCTACCTTGGCCAGCCACTCCCTGACGGAGATCTCGGCCAGGGCCTCATCGAGCCAGGGTTCTCGGACCTGATCGTTTCCCACCGCGGCGTACCACCATTGATGCGCGAGTTCGTGTCCGGTCACGTACGTGCGTATCGCGTGGTTGAAACCAGAGTGCTCTAGAAGCTCGGGGATGAGCGGGAGGCCTTGGAGCGACGCTTCGGCGTCGGAGATGAAGACGATCCCCGGATACTCCATCCCTCCGAAGGATCCGCCGGTTTCGACTACTTCGGCCTCATCGAAGGGGAGGTCGCCGTAAGCCGTCACGAAGTGTTCCATCGCGGACACCGCGGTCGTCAGGGTTTCCGATCCTTCGAGCCTCTGGTCCGCGTCGAACCACGATCGAACGATGACCTTGCCGACGTTCTGCTCCAGGCCCCTCAGGAAGGGACCGACGACGAACGCGGCGTCGCGTACCTCATGAGCTACGAAGTGCCACGTCCTGCGGCCGGGGGATGCTTCTTCCACGCTCGTAAGGATCCCGGTACCGACGATCTGCTCCCGTTCCGGTACGTCGAAGGTGATGTCGTAGTCCGCCACCGAAGAGAAGAAGGGATCGCCAACCGGTCCGTACTCATCGAGACGCCACGACCCTCCTTCCCGCTGGGCGACGACCGGGATCCAGTTCCCGAGGAGCGTCTGGTTCTCCCAGATCCCGAACCGCTCCGGGTAGCGAGGGAGCTTGGCGCGGAGCCGAACTTCGATCTCGACCGTTCTACCCGGCATCAGAGGTGCGTCGAGTTCCACGAGGACTGCGGTCTCATCCCGGGTGTGGTCGGCGCTGCTCCCATCCACGGATAGCGCGACGACCTCGAACTCACCCGCGGATGCCAAACGGGTGAAGGATCCGCTGATGTCATTCGCTGCGAGATCGCGGGCCAGCGGCAGATCCTCGACCGAACGTGTGTAGGCCGCGGGGTAGACGTGGATGCCGATGTCGTTCATCGATGCCGCGGTCTCGTTGGTGTAGTCGATGCGGGTCGTCCACGTGAGGTCATCATCGTTGAGCGTCGCATTCACCGTGTAAGCGTTTCCCGACGGGCCTGCGATGTCGACTGGGGATCGAACCGCATCCTCCGGGGTTATCTCACGTTCCTCAACGGCGGCTCGTCCGCGATCGATCGAGCGGTCGTAGCGCGCATCGATGGCGGTCGGGATCCCGTTGCCGATGAGGACAAGGAGTACCAGCAGCGCGAGCGCTCGTATCGTCCACGGATCCGCCCCCGATCTTTCACGCGCCGGCGGCGTCTCTCGGAGGGCATCGCCCCCGAGATAGACGGCCGTCCACACTCCGATCGAAAGCGCCAGGAGGAATGCCTCGATGGGCACCGCGTAGATGAGCTGCACCAGTTCCCGTGCGGTCGTGTAGCCGCTGTTGTGCGGATACGCCAGGAGGGTCTCCTGGAGAACAGGGGTGATCAGACGGCCACCGATCCACAGAGCCGCGCCGATGGCAACCAACATCATCCAAGCAGCTATGGCTTCGCTCCTTCGGATGTGCATGATCTCGAAGCCTCGCCGCCACGCCGTCTGGTGGTCCACGTTGTCGAACGCGGCGGCCCTGAGCGCCAGGGTCGATGCGACCCGCACGACGGATCTGAAGAGGAGGACGATCGTGATGACGAGGAAGGCCCCGGTCCCGCCCCCACCCCCGGCCGGCCCGATGAAGAACAGGAATCCGGTGGCACAAAGAACCGTCCCCACCGCTACCAGTGCCTCGAGATGGATGGCGAAGGCCGTGCGCCAGCGGCCTTTCGTGTCCTTGAGGGCCGCCCTGAGACTCGTATCGCGATCCTCGAGCGATACCCACAAGGCCGCGATGTAGAGGCGGGTCCAGGCTGCCACAACCACGATCGAAGTAGCGACGACGCCGATCCACGCCAGTGCCCCCGTGATCCCTCCTGAGACGAGGGGGTCGGGGAGGAGCCGGTAGGCCACCACCGGATCGCCCGAGAGCAGCAGCGCGGTCAGCGACGGGCTGAGGACGGTGGCAACCAGAACTCCGGGTAGGGCGGCCACGAGGGCGCACGCCGTGGTGGGGCCCCACAACGACCGGTGACGGGTGAGAACCCTCCAGGCGTAACCCAGCATCAGGGCATCCTCCCCTATGGGCGCTTTCTTACAGGTTGGACCTTTGTCTGCCGACAAGGAAAAGAGTTCAGTCGTCGTCTCAGGAGTGCATGGATGTCCAGTCCTACGGTTGACCGGAACGCCCGCGACCATGAGGTCGCTCTCTTCCTGCTGGCCGAAGACGCTTCCGATCTCATCGCTCGCCACACGCCGGAGGGCACGATCGTCTACGTGTCGCCGGCCGCTCGGCGGATCCTCGGCTACGAGCCGGAGGAGCTGATCGGGGGGTCGCTACTCGACTTCATTTGGCCGGAGGATCGGGCGGGAGTGAGTAAGGCGTTCGCGGATTGCATGGAGACCTCTGAGACTCACTGCGTTTCCTATCGGGTCCGTCGCAAGGATGGGACCTGTATCTGGTTCGAGACCTCGATCCACCTGAACTTCGATTCCGATACCGCTGAGATCGTCGAGCTGCAGACGAGCTCACGGGATGTTACCGAGCGGAAGCACACCGAGAGCGCCCTCAGGGAGGCCGAAGAGCGATTCCGAAGCGCGTTCGACTTCGCTGCCATCGGGATGGCTTTGTTGTCCGAAGAGGGTCAGTTCATCAGGGTGAACCGATCGCTGTGTCGCTTCCTGGGACTGAACGAGCACGAGTTGCTGGCGAAGACCTTCCAGGAGATCACTCACCCAGAGGATCTGGAGAAGGACGTCCAGTATGTCGAGCGGATCCTGTCAGGCGAGATCGATCACTATCAGATGGAGAAGCGCTACATCCACGCAGAGGGCCACTACGTGTGGGCGATCCTCAGCGTTTCGCTAACAACCGACTCCGAGACCGGTCGACCGATGTTCATCTCCCAGATCCAGGACATCACGGATAGGAAGGCCGCGGAAGCGAAGCTAGCGGACTACGCCCTGCGCGACTCCCTGACTGGCCTCCCGAACCGCCGACTGTTGTGGGATCGCGTACAACACGCTCTCGATCGCACCGGCCGGCGCGCGGAATCTCTCGCCGTGCTCTTCATGGACCTCGACGATTTCAAGACGGTCAACGATCGCTTCGGCCACTCCGTGGGCGATGACGTACTGCGCCAAGTCGCCGATCGACTGTCGAGCATCATGCGTTCCGGCGACACCCTCGCAAGGCTGGGCGGCGACGAGTTCGTGATCGTGTGCGAGGACCTTCTCGATGGGAGTGTCCTCGAGTCGATCCTCCACCGGATCGACGGTGTTATGGCTGCGCCGGTGGACGTGGGACCCCTGCGTTTGCGGATCAGCCTTAGTACCGGGGTTGCGCTCCCCGACCCGGGGGCCGGGGTCGACGACGTCCTCGCCCAGGCCGACCGCTCGATGTACCGCATGAAGCGCAGTCGCCCCGAGGCCTAAGCGCCTCTGCCCATCCCCCGACGTCCGCGCTTCAGTTTGACTTTTCGGTAGCCCAAAACTACTATCCCGCGTCGCCAAAACTACGTTTCTGGGGCCCGAATCCCCGGCCCGATTGCTATCGGTGATCGACGTCTTGATGCAGAAAGGAGCGGCGCGCTCATGCACGATCTCATCCTTGCCTCGGAGGGGGGCTACCAGGAATTCACCCTCACGGGAACCGAATTCGCGTGGCTTTCTTCTCGGCCGCAACGGCTCTCGTCGCGATCGGAGTGGGTTTCCTTCTGATGCGAGGAGTGCTCGCATCCGACCAGGGCACTCCCAAGATGAAAGAGATCGCCGCCGCCATCCAGGAGGGCGCCCTCGCCTATCTGAGGCGTCAGTTCAAGACGATCGGGATCATCCTGATCCCGCTCGCGATCATCGTGTTCTTCACCTCGGTTGCGGTGAACAAAGCCGACGGCACCGAAGCACTCAGCTTCGTTGAGTCGGGGCTGTTCCGAACCCTGGCCTTCGTTGCCGGTTGTCTCATGTCCGGCCTAACCGGATTCATCGGGATGAGCCTCGCGGTCCGAGGCAACGTTCGAACCGCCGCCGCGGCGCGTTCGGGCTCGCTGCCGGCCGCACTTAAGGTCGCGTTCCGCACCGGAGGTGTTGCCGGGATGTTCACGGTCGGCCTCGGTCTTCTCGGTGCGACGATCATCATCCTGATCTTCCAGAACACTTCTTCGGCGATCCTTGTCGGTTTCGGCTTCGGTGGCTCCTTGCTGGCCCTGTTCCTCCGCGTCGGCGGCGGCATCTTCACCAAGGCCGCGGACGTTGGTGCCGACCTCGTCGGTAAGGTCGAGGCCGGGATCCCTGAGGACGATCCCCGCAACCCCGCGACCATCGCCGACAACGTCGGTGACAACGTCGGTGACTGCGCCGGTATGGCTGCGGACCTCTTCGAGTCCTACGAGGTAACCCTGGTTGCCTCGATCATCCTCGGGGTGGCGGCGTTCAACTCGATCGATGCCAACCCGGCACTAGGTCTCGTCTTCCCGGTGATCGCTCGCGCGATCGGCGTGCTCGCTTCGATCGTCGGTGTCTATGCCGTTAAGGCGACCGACAAGGACAAGACGGCGATGGCGCCCATCAACCGTGGGTTCCTGACCGCCGGTGTGTTGACCGTGATCGGGACGGGACTAGTGGCGCTGCTCTACGTGGGCAACGAGAACAATGCAGGCGAGACCACGAACCAGGGTTGGAAGGTCTTCGCAGCGGTTGTTGTGGGACTCGTTCTTGCCCAGGCCGTCTCCCGTCTGACGGAATACTTCACCTCAACGGAGACCAAGCCGGTTCAGGAGATCGCGGAGGCCACACGTACCGGTCCTGCCACGACCATCCTGTCGGGGATCTCGTCCGGCCTCGAGTCGTCGGTCTGGGCGATCGTCGCGATCGCCATGGCCCTGGGTGTTGCCATCGCACTCGGTGGCGGGAACCTGCAGTTTTCGCTGTACCTCGTTGCACTTACTGGTATGGGGATGCTCGCCACCACCGGTGTAGTCGTCTCGGAGGACACGTTCGGCCCGGTTGCCGACAACGCGGCCGGCATCGCGGAGATGTCGGGCGAGTTCGAGGGTGAGCCCCAGAAGATCATGGTGGGTCTCGATGCCGTCGGTAACACCACGAAGGCCGTCACGAAGGGGTTTGCGATCGGCTCAGCCGTTATCGCGGCCGTGGCATTGTTCGCCTCGTATATCGAAACGGCGGCGAACGAAACCCTGTCTCGGGATGTGATCGACGCCGCGCTTCGCACCGATCGCGGGATCTTCGACTTGATCCCGATCAACGTCGCCGATCCGAAGACGTTCATCGGTCTTCTCATCGGTGGATCCGTTGCGTTCCTCTTCTCATCGCTGGCGATCCGCGCGGTCGGTCGCACTGCCGGAACGGTCGTGCAGGAGGTTCGTCGCCAGTTCGCCGACGGGAAGATCATGGCCGGAACCAAGCGGCCCGACTACGGCCCCGTCATCGACATCTGCACCAAGGCTTCGTTGCGTGAGCTCGCCACGCCGGCTCTGCTGGCGGTCCTGACTCCGGTGATCATCGGATTCGGGATCAACTTCTACGCTCTCGGGGCGTTCCTCGCTGCCGTCATCCTCACGGGTCAGCTGATGGCCAACTTCCTCAGCAACTCAGGTGGGGCTTGGGACAACGCGAAGAAGTACATCGAGGACGGCCACGAAGGTGGCAAAGGTTCAGAGGCTCACAAGGCCGCGGTTATCGGTGACACGGTCGGTGACCCGTTCAAGGACACCGCGGGTCCTGCCCTTAACCCGTTGATCAAGGTCATGAACCTGATCTCGCTCTTGATCCTGCCGGCCGTTATCAATCTGCAGGACAACGATGTGGCTCGGTTCACGATCGCCGGACTCGCTACCGTGGTCCTCGGCGCGGCGATCATGTTCTCCAAGCGTTCGCATGCAGGATTGGATCTCGGCACCGAAGGCGAGTCTGCACCTGCCGCTTCATCCATGTAAGGACCCACGGGGGGAAATGAAAGAGGAGGGGTCCTTCGGGGCCCCTCCTTCTTTTGTATGGGCCAGGCGTCAATCCAGGTAGTAGGGAACGCTGGCGACCACGACACCTTTTTGAAACAGGAGGTGGCGCTTGACGATGAGGGCCGTTTGACCGTGCAGGACCTGATGCCGTCTCTTGGGCACGACGAACTCGGGGATGACCACCGTGACGATGAGCTCGCGTCCGTCGCAGTCGAACCTGCGCAGGTAGGCCGTGAGGGCTCCACCGAGATCTCTGAACGGTGCCGCTTCGATCTCGAGTGGGTGAGGGATGCGCTCTCTTAGCCAGCTATCGCCCAGTGTGCTGGTCTCTGCCTCTTCGATGCCCAGGGACACCGCATGGAGATGGGTTGGGCGCAGTGTCTCTGCGTATTCGATCGCTTGAAGCGTCGCATTGTGAACGCCCGACACGAGCACGACAGCGATGTTTCGCGCCGGCTCCATCACCGGATCGAGCGACGGGTCGATGTCCGGGATCACTACCGGGATGTTCAGGACCTGGATCCCGTGTTCCCGGAGTAGCGATGCCTTGAGACGCTGCCTACCAAAGTTGCGAACGATCTCCAGAACGCTCCGCGAGCGGAAGACCTCGGGGATCACGACTGTGAGGAAATCGTCATGCTGGATATCGTTCCGGGCCCCACGGAGATGGATCTTTATCCTCTGCGCCAGTGCCCCCCGGCCGGCCAAGACCGTGATGTCGATATCGGGAGCCATCTGTCGCCAACGCTCGACCAAGGAAGGGTCGGTGGTGATCGCCGAGATGGATCGCGGTTGGACGTGGTGGGCGTACCCGATGGCGCGGCCCACGGCCTGGTTCAGCTCCGTGACCAGGATCACCAGGTTCTGGTGACCGGCTCGGCGATCCGCGGGCCGTCTTTCGGGATGATCAAGCTGCCCCTTGACGTCCTCGTAGTGCTTGTGGATCCCGCGCATCATGAACACCAGGATCGGGATGCCGGTGATCACCATCCAGGCGCCTTCCTTGAACTTCGTAGCGACGACGACCATCAAGACGATCCCGGTGACGATCGCTCCAACCCCTGAGACGACCACCGTCCTGCGCCACCCCTTCGGCTTCAAACGCCGGGAGTGGAGAACCATCCCTGACTGCGAGAACGTGAACGAGATGAAGACCCCGACGAGATAGAGCTGGATCAGTCTCGTCAGCTGCGCGTCGAAGGCGATGATCAGAAATGCTGCCGCGACGCTCAGGATGATGATCCCGTTCGAGAACACGAGGCGATCGCCACGGCTCGAGAACTGTCTGGGCATAAACCGGTCGCCGGCCAGGATCGACGAGATCCGGGGGAAGTCCTGGAAAGCCGTGTTGGCGGCGAGGAGAAGGATGAGTGCCGACATGATCTGGATGATGTAGAACGCCGGCCCTCCGGAGAACACCGCATGGGCGATCTGCGCAACCACGGTCCGCTCGGCTCCGTGGACGTAGACCACTCCGGTCGCGTGAGCGAGGTATGAGATCCCGAGGAACATCGAGATCGACAGGGCGCCCATGATCGCCAGGGTCTGAGCCGCGTTCTTAGACTGTGGGTAGCGGAATGCACCGACTCCATCGGCGATCGCTTCCACCCCGGTGAGGGCGGTCGTGCCCGCGGCGAATGCCTTGAGGACGATGAAGAAAGTAAGCATGCTCTCCGCCTCGACCACGGTTCCCATGCTCTCGGCCGAAGGACAGTCGACCGCACAACGAACGAAACCGGTGATCAGGAGGGTGAATACCGAAAGGATGAACCCATAGGTCGGGATGGCGAAGAGAACTCCCGACTCCTTCGCCCCGCGCAGGTTGGCTACTCCGACCAAGACCACGAAGAAGAGTGCAAGTTCGACGCGGTATTGATCCATCGAGGTGACGGCAGAGACGATTGCGTCGACACCCGCAGTCATCGATACCGCGACGGTGAGCGCATAGTCGATCAGGAGGGCGGAGGCTGAGACCAACCCCGGGTACATCCCCAGGTTCTCCCGCGACACCCTGTACGCACCTCCGCCCGACGGATAAGCGCGCACGGTTTCGCGGTACGAGATGATCACGATCGCGAGCAGGGTTGCGACCGCAAGCGAGATCGGGACGATGTGTGCCAGAGCCCCGGTGCCGGCCAGAGCGAGGACGATCATCGCTTCCTGGGTCGCGTAGGCGTTCGACGAGAGCGCGTCGGACGAGAAGACGGGAAGGGCGATGGACTTGGGGAGCAGCGTGTGCTCCATCTCGCCGGAGGACATCGGCCGTCCGAT
This sequence comes from uncultured Actinomycetes bacterium, assembly GCA_963826105.1. GTDB lineage: Bacteria > Actinomycetota > CADDZG01 > CADDZG01 > WHSQ01 > WHTI01. The sequence continues at coordinate 11,815 of CAWGWA010000005.1, forward strand.
GAAGACGCGTTTCAATGCCGCTTGGAGCTTGCTCATCGGATCGCGGTCATCCGTGCTCGGGCCCCGGGAGCAGGTGCCACTCGGGGTTGATCATGATCGGGATCCCGTCCGCATCGCCGATGATGCCTTCGACGATCAAGCCCTTTCCCAGGGCCACCCCCATCAAGGCGGAGCGGCCCAGCCACTTGACGATCATGCGACCGGAGCCGTCGATGATCGTTGCCTCGACCGCATCGCGACCTTCCCGTGGATCGATCCTTATGTTCTGGATGACGCCCGCAGCCTTACACCGCTTGCGCGATTCGAGTTGGCCCAGGGGCGTGACTCCCTCTAGGGTCGAGATCCACCCGGCGAGGTTCTCTGCGCGGGTCTCCTCGGGAGTCTTGGTGAAACTGTCGATGAATCGTTTCAGCAACGCCACGACCGGCAAGTATGGCAGTATCCCGCCTGAGGAATCGCACCCCGAACGCAGAGGGAGACCTTCTGCGGCCGCCAGTCTGAGGATCTAAGGAGCGTGCTTCAAAGGTGCATGTAGTCATCGCCGGCTGCGGTCGGGTCGGGTCCGAGCTGGCAACCAATCTCGAGCGGCTTGGTCATTCCATCGCCGTGATCGACAAGTCACCCGAAGCCTTCGATCGTCTTAAGTCGAACTTCAAAGGGAAGACCGGGGTTGGATTCGTCTTCGACAGAGACGTTCTAGAAGGTGTCGGCATCCAAGAGGCCGACGCGTTCGCCGCAGTCACCAGCGGTGACAACTCGAACATCGTTTCCGCTCGTGTCGCCAAAGAGCACTACCGGGTTCCGAACGTCGTCGCCCGTATCTACGATCCCAAACGTGCCCAGATCTACCAACGCCTCGGGATCCAAACGGTGGCGACGGTCAGGTGGACCACCGATCAGATGCTGAGGTTCCTACTGCCCGAGGACGTGCCGGTCGAGTTCACCGTGGACAACGGTGAGGTGGTCGTTACCGCGATCTCGGCTCCTTCAGAGTTGGTCGGTAAGCACGCTCTTGAGGTCGACCTTGACGGACACCGCCGGATCGTCGCGGTCAGCCGCTTCGGGGTGCCGCGGATCCCGGACAAGGACCTCACGATCCAGGACGGCGACATCGTTCACGTCTCCGTTATCCGGAAGGAAGCCGCCGAGCTCAAGGACGTGCTCAAGACGATCGGTAGGCCGGTATGACGGTCCGACCGATGAGGATCGCGATCGCGGGGGCCGGTAACGTCGGTCGGTTCGTGGCAAGCGACTTGCGCTCCAAGAACCACAACGTCACGGTGATCGAGCAGAACAAGTCCGTTATCGAGAAGCATGGCGGCGAGGTGGAGGCGAACTTCGTCATCGGAGATGCCTGCGAGCTCCAGACGCTCGATGAAGCCGTCCTCGCGTCCTGCGAGGTGATGGTCGCAGCCACGGGAGACGACGAAGACAACCTGGTCATTTCACTCCTCGCCAAGCAGGAGTTCGCGGTGCCCCGCGTGATCGCTCGCGTGAACCACCCGGACAATCTGTGGCTCTTCACCGAATCGTGGGGCGTGGACGTCGCCGTTTCGACTCCGCATCTCCTGACCTCATTGGTCGAGGAAGCGGTTTCGATCGGTGATCTCATCCGTCTGCTGAGTCTGGAGCAGGGCAAGGTTGCGCTTGTGGAGCTCACGTTGGCCGATGACTCACCGGTCATCGACAAGACCATCGGTGATCTCATTCTCCCGACGGATTGCACATTGGTGGCGATCGTGAGAGACAAGCACGTCATCGCACCGAAGGGCGAGACCTCTCTTCATGCCGGAGATGAGGTCCTGGCGCTTTGCTCACCAGAGGCCGAACCCGAACTTCTGAACATCCTCGCTTCACGTCGCTAGCCGCCACTGGTGCTTCATTTTTCAGCCCCTGGATAGGGGGCGGGAACAGTCTGCTCGCGATCGTCGTTAGTTGACAACGGGCCGAAGGAGTGCGACAAGGGTCGCCTCGCCCCAAATTCCAAGGAGCCATGTGGCAAAGAACCTCGTGATCGTGGAGTCGCCCGCGAAGGCGAAGACGATCGAGAAATATATGGGCAAGGACTTCAAGGTCCTTGCCTCCATGGGTCATGTCCGCGATCTCCCCAAGTCCGACTTCGGGATCGAGGTCAACGGTGGGGTGAAGATCTCCTATGCACCGATAGCGCGCGCTCAGGCCAAGAAGGCAGTGAGCGCGATCCGCGCGGCGATGAAGACCGCAGAGACCGTCTGGCTCGCTCCCGACCCCGACCGTGAGGGAGAGGCGATCGCCTGGCACGTCGCGGAGTTGATCAAGCTTCCCAAAGAGATGTCTCGCCGCGTGACGTTCAACGAGATCACCAAGCGCGCGGTCACCGAGGCGTTCGAGAACCCGCGAGAGATCGACATGAACCTTGTGGACGCGCAGCAGGCCCGGCGTGCAGTCGACCGGATCGTCGGGTACCGGCTCTCGCCCCTGCTGTGGCGAACCGTCGGGCCCAATCTCTCGGCCGGGCGGGTCCAGAGCGCGGCCCTCCTGCTGGTGGTTCAGCGGGAGCGGGAGATCCGCGCGTTCGTCCCTCAGGAGTTCTGGGACGTCACCGCCAGCCTCGCCACCAAGAAGGGCGCCGAGTTCGATGCCTCTTATCCGGTCGGCGAGAAGAACAAGTTCGAGCTGTCCGACGAGGGTGGGGCAGTGGCACTGGTCGAACAGGTTCGTCCCGGCCCCTGGACCGTCGCCCAGGTACGTAAAGCCGAGCGAAAGCGAAAGCCGCCGGCTCCGTTCAAGACCTCGACCCTGCAGCAGATCGCGTCGTCGAAGCTCTCGTACCCGACGTGGAAGACGATGCAGATGGCTCAACGCCTCTACGAGGCGGGCCACATCACCTATATGCGAACCGACTCCATCAGCCTGTCGAACGAAGCGCTCGGCGAGATCGGTCGCGTTGTCGAGGGCGAGTTCGGCAAAGAGTTCCACGAGGTCAGGAAGTTCCAGACGAAGTCCAAGGGTGCGCAGGAGGCCCACGAGGCGATCCGACCTTCGTCGGTAACGAAGCTCCCCTCCGATCTCGCCGGAGTCGTCGAGCCGGACCAGCTGAAGCTCTACGAGATGATCTGGCAGCGGACCGTCGCCTCGCAGATGGCCGAGGCGATCTACGACGCGACCTCCGTCGACATCCAGTCGAACGGAGTCACGTTCCGATCCACCGGGCAGACCCTGAAGTTCGAGGGTTACCTCAAGGTGTATCTCGCCCGCGGCGACGACGAGCCGGAAGAACTCGATCGCATGCTCCCCGAGTTGTCCGAGGGGGATGTCCTGGACCTCCGCGACCTCGTCCCTGAGCAGCATTTCACGCAACCTCCTCCGCGCTTCACCGAAGCAACTCTCGTCAAAGAGATGGAGGCGGTTGGGATCGGGCGGCCGTCGACCTACGCGCCGACGGTACGAACGCTTATCGATCGCGAGTACGTCACCAGCGAGTCGCGTCGGTTGTTCCCCACCGCCGCGGTGAAGTAGTGACCGAGCAACTCGAGGCGCATTTTCCGGAGGTAGTCGATCTCAACTTCACCGCGCGGATGGAGGAGGAGCTCGACGAGATCGCGATCGGTCAGAAACAACTCGAGCCGGTGGTCAGGGAGTTCTTCCTGGACTTCACCGCCCATCTCGAGGAACAGAAGGACAAGATGACACGGCCCGAGCGGCCGACCGATCAGATCTGCCCCGACTGCGGGCGCCCCGTCGTGAAGAAGTTCGGCAAGCACGGGATGTGGTTCCTGTCGTGTTCCGGGTGGCCCGAGTGCAAGTGGTCACAGCAACTCGACGCCGAAGGGAATCCGCTTCCGGACCCGGTGGGGACGGGGGAGAAGTGCCCCGATTGCGGGAACGAGCTGGTCGCCAAGTCGGGCCGCTTCGGTCCGTTCGTCGGCTGCTCGAACTATCCCGCCTGTAAGTACATCAAGAGGGATCCCCCGAAGGAGACGGGCGAGACGTGCCCCGAGTGCGGGAACCCCCTGGTCGAGAAGCGTGGTCGCTTCGGCCCCTTCACGGGCTGCTCGAACTACCCGGACTGTAAGTACATAAAGAAGAAACCGAAGAAGACGACCGCCAAGAAGAAGACGACCAAGAAGAAGACCAGCGCCAAAAAGACGACGGCCACGAAGGCGGCTCCAGAGGCGTCCTGATCGGTCCCCCCGGGGAACTTAGTGCCAGTGGCGTAGGTAATCCGTAGGATGGGCTGGGGAAGGGCCAATCAGCAGATCAAGCAGGAAGGTCGTCCTAGATCCAGCCGTCTCGAAAGCCCGAACTGAAGGTCGTGACCTCTGGCCAGGAACAGGTCACGTTCCTCATGCTGCTCAAGAACCGGAACTTCCTGAAGCTCTTCCTCGCGCAGACCGTCTCCAGCCTCGGAGATTGGGTCGGCGTTATCGCGATAGCCGTCTTCGCCCAACGGATCGGCGGTAACACCGCGGTCGGCGCGGTCATGACCGCAAGGGTCCTGCCCGGATTCATCGCCGGCCCGATCGCCGGCGTGATCGCCGACCGCTTCGATCGTCGCAAGACGATGATCGTTGCGGATCTCCTCCGGGGGGCGATCGTCTTCTCACTCCCGTTCTTCCCCACCCTCCCCTATCTGCTCGTCGCGTCGATGTTGCTGGAGAGCCTCACGCTGGCATGGGGGCCGGCCAAGGACGCCGCCCTCCCCCATGTCGTGCCGTCGCATCACATCACCCATGCCAACTCGCTGAACCTGATCGCGGTCTACGGGCCGTGGCCCCTTGCGTCACTCCTCTTCGCCTTGATGGCTCAGTTCGCGGGGTTCCTGAGCCATGCGGTTCCGGCGCTCGAGGGACTGGCCGGCAACGAGGACTCTCTGGCTCTGTGGGTCAACTCGTTCACCTTCGTTTTCTCCGCGGCGATGATCTACACGCTCACGTTGCCGGCATCACGGCGACGCGCGGGAAAGCTTGACTTCGGAGAAGTGAAGCGGGACCTCGTGGAGGGGCTTCAGTTCATCAAGAACGATCGGCAGGTGCGCCCGTGGCTCCTCGGGATCGCGTTCACATTCACGGCCGCAGGCGGAGTCTTCTCGCTCGGAGTGGGATTCGTCGATGACGTCCTCGGAGGCGGTCCTCAGGGGTTCGCGTTCTTGATCGGATTCCTCGGGATGGGCATGATCGCCGGGCTTCTCTCGGTGGGCATCATCTCCAAGAAGCTTCACAAGGACGTGATCTTCTCCGCGGCACTCATGTTCCTGGGGGCGGGCCTGGTCGCGCTTGCGAGCATGAACAGTCTGGGACCGGCCATCCCGATCGCGTTTGCACTCGGTTTCTGCGGCGGATCCGCGTATTCGACCGGCTACTCGCTCATCCACGAGAAAGTCACCGACGATCTAAGGGGCCGCACCTTCTCCGCGGCCTACACGGTGATCAGGATCGGTACCCTCGTGGGCCTCGGGTTGTTCCCGCTGTTCGCCGGCGCGATCGGGGACAACACCCTGACGCTTCCGTTCGCGACCCTCGACCTCCCCGGTTCCCGCGTCACGTTGTGGTTCGCCGGACTCTTCGCCGTTGGCGGCGGATTGCTGTCGTTGCGTGCGATCACCCACCGGGACGGGAAGGGACAGGGGTCCGGGAAAGAGGATCTCGAGGGCTATTTCGTAGTCTTCGAGGGCGGCGAAGGCGCCGGGAAGTCGACGCAGATAGCAGCATTCGTTGAATGGCTCGAAGCGCGCGGCGCCGATGTCGTCACCACACGAGAACCCGGCGGGACCGAGATCGGATCCCGGGTTCGAGAGGTCCTGCTCGACAAGGGCGCCGCCGAGATGGACCCACGGGCGGAGGCCCTTCTTTACGCCGCCGACCGCGCTCAGCATGTTGCCCAGGTGATCAGGCCCGCTCTCGCCGCGGGGAAGGTCGTCGTATCGGACCGGTTCGTCGATTCTTCGCTGGCTTACCAGGGGGCCGGGCGCGACCTCGGCATCGATGAGATCGGGGAGCTGAGCGAGTGGGCGACCGGGGGCCTGATGCCGGACCTGGTGTTCTTCCTCAAGATCGAACCATCGGCAGGGCTAGAGCGCGGCGGGCGCCGATCCCGACCGGCTCGAGAGCGCCGGGAGTGACTTCCACCAGAAGGTGGCGGCTGCTTACCTCGAACTAGCCGCGCGCTTCCCTCAACGGATCGTCGTACTTGACGCGTCGAAGTCGAAGGAGCAGGTCCACGAGGAGATCCTCAGGGTCTACGGCGAACGAGCCGGAAAGCATCACCCCGAGACCACCTTGGCGCGCGACTTCGCTCCGCCCGGCCCACCGATGCCTCGATGAGCGTCTGGGATCGAATCAAGGCTTCGGAGGCCGCGGGAAGACTGCGCGCGCAGATGGCCGGCAACGAGGTCGCACATTCGTGGCTCCTGCTCGGCCCTGCGGGGTCCGGCAAGGCCGCCGCCGCGGTGGCGATGGCCGCGGCTCTCAACTGCAAGGTCTCTCCGGGCGAAGGGTGCGGCGAATGTCGAGAGTGTCTGCGGATCCTCAGACATCACCATCCCGACGTCCATCACATCGTCCCCGAAGGCCCGCTGATCCCGGTCGGCGTTGTCCGCGAGGCCGTGATCCCCGAAGCGGCCCGTTCGCCCTTCGAGGGTCCGTACAAGGTCTTCATCATCGAGGAAGCGGATCGGATGAACGATGAGGCGCAGAACGCGCTGCTCAAGACCCTCGAGGAGCCGCAGAGCGACACCGTGTTCATACTCCTGTCCGAACACGAGCAAGAGTTGCTCACGACTATCCACTCGCGCTGTCGTGTGATCCGGCTCGAGCCCGTGCCCGAGGAACGCATCGTCGCGATGCTCACCGATGAAGGGGCGTCGAGCACTCAAGCGTTACTGGCCGCCCGCGTATCGGATGGCGATCTCGAGCGCGCTCGAACCTTCGCGCTGGAAGACGCAACCTCGGAACGACGTCGTCTGTGGTTGAGCATCCCTCGCCGGCTCGCGTCCGCCGGTCGATGCATTGGATTCGGCGGCCGAGGTGATCGCCGAGGCGAAGGAAGTGGTCAAGCGTCGCGAGGCGAACCAGAAGACCGAGGTAACCGAACTCGCCGAGGCGATGGGGGAGGGTCGGGGAACCGCGACCGCCCGCAACGCGCTCGCCACGAGGCATAAGCGTGAGCTGCGCCGGGTCGAGGAGGAGATTCTCGGTGAGGCGATCCAGTCGGTAGCTTCGTTCTACCGTGACGTGCTCGTGATCCGCTCCAGCGGCCCCGAAGCCGTCGCCAATCTCGATGTGATCGAGGAACTCGAGACCTGGGCCGGAGCGACCGAGATCTCCGACCGGGCCCTGGTCGAGATCATCGATCGTTGCGTGGCGATGAGAGCAACCCTGATCCGCAACGCGAACGCCCCGCTCCAGCTTGAATCGTTGTTCCTCCAGATCGCGCGCCTGGCCCCCGCCTCGGCGCGGGTCGGCTCCGGCTGGTAGCCGGGACGGCGACGGGTAAACTCTCGAACCCGGCCGGGGTAGCTCAGACGGCAGAGCGATTCACTCGTAATGAATAGGTCAGGGGTTCGATTCCCCTCCCCGGCTCTGCGAAGCGGTTTCTGCGAAGCAGAGACGAAGAGGGAGGGGTGAGAAGCGCTTTACCGCCTTCGATTCCCCTCCCCGGCTCTGCGAAGCGGTTTGTGCGAAAAGGAAAGGCCCCGGTATCCCGGGGCCTTTCTTGTTGAACTGCTCGGTCCGTCTACGCCCGGCGGGCGAAATAGAGGATGCCGAGGATGAGGAATACGACCAGCAAGATCGTGACGATGTCCATGATTCACCCTTTCGGTCGCGGCTCGCCCACCGGTTCTGGGCTCGCTGGTGATTACCCGGCAAGGCGACCTCTCACACCGGCCCGAGAGCGCGAAGAACCCCCGGCGATGACGGGGGGGCCGTTCTCCCGGGCCGTAGGCTTCAGGTGTGGATCGGGCCCGTCGATTTACCCCCTATGACATGGTCGAGATGGCGCGCCCTGGGGGCGTCGGCGGCCGCGGTTCTGCGATACTGGGCGGGGCCTGCAGCCCTGTGACTGAGGAGGGTTCGGCGCCTGACGAGCAACAGATAGCCGGTCCCTGCGACGCGCCCGAGCGCTGGGCGCAAGTGGCTCCCCTGGTCGAGGACCCGGCGGGCACCATCATCTCCCTGGCGGCGATCGCCGACGGGCCGGATCTGGCGACCTCGGAGATGCTCTACGTCCGAGTCGGGATCACTCCGGGGACGACCGTCGACCGGCTCTTGATCGATACCGATGGTGACCGTCTGTCCGGGATGTGGACCCTGCAGTCCCACCTCTCGGGCTCGGGCTGGAACTACTTGGTCGATCCGAAGGCGGGGCTGGCACGACATTCAGGGGTGCCGTCGCAGTGGGGTTACGAGCCGGTTGAGGCCGAAGGACTCGAGACCCTCGTGACCGACGATGCCTACCTCTTCTGCATCCCGGTCAGAGGTCTGGGTAAGCGAGCCCCTCAGAGCGTGGCGCTCGCCGCCGAGAACGAGGAGATGTCGCTGCCCGCACGCTTCCTCGAAGGGGTGAACTACCCGCCGGAGCCCGACGATGGTGCGCCGGATCCGACCACGCTCCCGGGCAAACTCGGCTTCAACTACTCGGCCGCCCCCTGGATCGTGCGGGGTTGCAGAGCCTCGAAGGCGACCCAGAAGTCAATCGCTTGCGCGGCCTCGGTCTACGAGAATTTCGATCAGATCGTCCTGGATACAGACTTCACCACCCACTTCGCCGACGGCATGGGCCGCCTGGTGGCCGAGATCCGCGCCCGGCGGCCGGAGATCGAGGTCTGGGGCTACGTCTCTATCGTCGGCTCCACCAAGGGACCGGACGGGACCCGCACAACGGTCTTCTCGGTCGCCGACATCCTCGATGAAGCCAAGCGCTTCCAAGACGCCGGGATGACGGGGATCTTCCTCGACGAGTACGACGTCTGCGATCCGAACTACGAGACCTGCCAGCTTGGCCCCGACGGTCGGGGGATCGAGATCACCCGGCAGAAGCAGATCGAAGTCGTCGAGGGACTGCACAGCATGGGTCTGGCCGCGTTCGCCAACGGACATTCGGTGGTCGACGCGCTGGCCGAACTTGACGGCCTCCCGACGCCCCTCGGTACCGGCGATGGAGACCGACCGGCCGATCAGTACCTGCTCGAGAACCCAACCTTGGTCGGCGGACAGCTCATCGGCGGGACCGATCTGGTTGGGTCCATGGCACGTTTCGCTCAGGCGATCGAGCTCCACCGGCAAACCGGCGCCAGGCTCGCGGTCCTCGACTCGATGGCCGGAGAGATCTCCGACGATGCTCTTGCTCAGCCGCTCCCTGCATTCGTGTGGTGGCGTGCTGCCCAGGCCGGCGCCGCGGTGTTCGCGGCTCGGAAACGGGGGGCCCGAGTTGAACTTGGGGAACCTCGCCGTTCTCGACCCTCCTCCGGAGGCGGCCGGTGGCTACGGTTCGTTCTTCGGACCCGTCAGCGTTCTGGCCGGGGGGCGGATCATGGAGCGCACCGTGCTCGACTGCGATCGCGACGAGATCGGGATCCTCAGGGTCGCGATCGAGAGATCTGGACCGGTTGCCGGCTTCGCCCCCTCAACCCAGCCCGGAGTGGATTGCTGAGGGGTCCCCGCTCGGCATCGGCTCGTCACCGCCCCAACTGCCCCCTCATGACCGTTTCATCCCCCTAGGAACCCCCGTAGGGCGCATGCCAGAATATGGCAGCGGGTGGGGCCGCTCGCGGGGCGCGAGTGGTAGGGGCTAGGAAACGGGGCATCCGCGTAGTGAAAGTTCACTGCCGTATCCCCTCATTCCGCTCGAGGGTGACGGAGCTCGGCGGTTGGGGGTTCTCTAAATGACGGTGGCGCGTGCTCTTAGGCGCGCCGAGCGCGCGACCCGCTGGCGCAAGGAGATCCCCGGGCAGGCCCTCGTCCTCGCGTTCCTGATCGGGATCGTCGCGATTCCGGTCTCCGGCGCGTCGACCGGCGCCGCGGCCGGTAACGGCTGCGACCGAGACGTCGTATGGAAAGACGTCCCCGCCGGAGCCACGGGAGACGCCGGTATCAGTTCCCTCAAGGTCACTGCCTTGCCCGGCAACCTGCAGTCCGGGGGGACGTTGTTCGTGCGTGTCGACACGTCCGGTCCCAAGGTCGAGGTCTCGCGACTGATGATCGACACCGACGAGGACTGGACCACCGGGATGTGGACGGCCCAGTCCGATCTATCGGCCGCGGGATGGGATGTGCTGATCGATCCCTGGGCGAACCTCTACCAGCATTCCGGGAACTCGCGGGAGTGGAACTGGAAGCAACAAGGCGGAGCCGGTGTCGAGGTTGAACAGGTCGAGTCCGGCTTCCGATTCTGCATCCAGGTCGGTTCCCTGAAACTCGGATCCTCCAAGCAGGTGCGGGTAACGGCCGAGAACGAGGAAGTCTCTCTCCCGCTCAGGTTCCTGCCCGGCGTCGCCTATCCCAACGCGGACGTAGGTCCGGAGAAGGAAACGGTTGAGGCCCCCGGGAGGATGGTCTTCAACTACTCGGGCTCGCCCTGGATGATCCGTCACTGTGCCGCCAAGGCGAAGGGAAAGCGAGCCTGTGCGGCGCGCGTCTACGCGAAGTTCTCTCACGTGATCCTGGGAGCACGATTGGAGGAAGCCGATCGCGCCGGACATCATGAGAGCAGGCGCCTCGTCCGCAAGATCCGCGAGGCTTCTTCCTCTACCGAGATCTGGGGTTACATCTCGATCGTTGGATCGCCGAAGGACTCGAACGGCGTCCATCCGGAGGTCTATTCGGTGGAGACCTACCTCGACCACGTATCGATGTGGAAGCAGATGGGTGTGACCGGGATCTTCATCGACGAGTACGACATCTGTGAACCGGCGTTCGAGCATTGCCAGCGTGGGCCCCAAGGGGATGTCCGCATCACCCGTGCTCACCAGCGCGCTGTGGTGGACGGTATCCATGCTCGCGGTCTCGCGGCATTCGTGAATGGCAACTCTCCGCACGACGCCCTTGCTGCCTACGGTGACGAACCAACGCCGCTCGGTGATGGAGACGGAGTGCGTCCTGCCGACATGTACCTCCTCGAGAACGCGACGGTTCTCGACGGGAAGTACCACACCGGGATCGATTTCGAAGCCAATCTCTCGAAGTTCCTGAACGTCATCCGTCTCAAGCAGGAGACCGGTGCCCGCATCGGTGTCCTCGACAGCATGCCCGGCTACATCCCGGACACCGCGTCGGGTTGGGACGAGTACCGGCTCGGGTGGTGGAGAGCCGCACAGGCGAACGCCGATGGCTATGCATTCTTCGGCCCCGGAGGTCACTCGGGCAACGTCCCGGTGCTGGCTCCTCCGCTCGATGCGATCACCGGCTACCGGGCAGAGTTCGAGGCGGCTGGGGTCGAAGCCTTCGACAACGGTTGGGAAACACGCCGGTACGTCGCCGACTGCACCGGAAACCGGGTGGGGTCGGTCACCGTTCAGCGCCTCGCCAAGGATGGGACCGCGATCGGCGGTTTCTTCCAAACGGGGGTCCCAGACCCGTCCTGTTCGATCCGGGCCTCCGCTGCGATGCGGGCGTGCACTAGATTCGGACAGTGAAGACCTGTCGTTCCTGCGGTGAAGAGAACCTTCCGTGTGCCCGTTTCTGCCACGCGTGTCGGACTGCCTCTCGACGACATCGATCAGGTCGTTCAGGACTCTCGCCGGACCGTGACGGTCGTGTTTTCCGATATCTCAGGCTCCACATCCCTGTCCCAGAGACTCGACCCCGAGGTCTTCAGACGGGTCATGTCGCGCTACTTCGAGGAGATGCGCGCGGTGCTGGAGCGACATGGCGGACGGGTCGAGAAGTTCATCGGCGACGCGGTGATGGCGGTGTTCGGCATCCCGACGATCCACGAGGACGACGCGCTCCGTGCGGTGCGTGCCGCGGTCGACATGCGCTCGGCACTCGACCGGCTGAACATCGAGCTGATGGAAGGTGCCGGAGTAACGATGTCACTCCGAACCGGGGTCAACACCGGTGAGGTCGTGGCCGGAGACCCATCCGCCGGGACCCTCGTTACCGGGGACGCGGTCAACATCGCCGCCCGCCTCGAGAGCGCAGCGCGACCCGGCGAGATCCTGATCGGCAACGACACGCACCGCCTGGTGCGCGATGCGGTGCGCGCGGAACCCCTTGAGCCCCTGACCTTGAAGGGCATCGGCCGGGAGGTCACCGCACACCGACTGCTCGAGGTCATCCCAGGCGCTGCGGGTGCTCTCCGGAGGATGGATGCACCCCTCGTCGGCCGCGACGACGAGCTGTCGGCGCTTCAGTCGGCCTTCGAGGCGTCGGTCCTCGGACGGAGTTGTCGATTGGTGACGATCCTTGGATCGGTCGGGGTGGGCAAGTCGCGACTCGGGTTGGAGTTTGCCCGGCGGGTCGAAGACGACGCTCTCGTGTTGCAAGGACGGTGTCTGTCCTACGGGGAAGGGCGCGCGATGTGGCCGGTCGCCGAGGTCGTCAAGCAGGCGATGGTCATCCGCGACGACGACACCGAGGAGCAGGCTCGAAACAAGATCCTGAGTTTCCTGGCGGGGGAGGACGATGCCGGCACGATCGCGCGCGAAGTTGCGGAGCTGATCGGATTGTCGGGCCTCCGTTCGGGGGCCGGTCCCGGCTACCGAGCCGTGATCGAACTCTTCAAGGCGCTCGCGCGACGGCGGCCGCTGGTCCTCGTCTTCGACGACATCCATTGGGCCGACAGCGCGTTCCTCGACCTGGTCCGGGAGATCTTCGAAGCTTCCGAGGACGCTCCGATCCTGCTCCTGTGCGTGGCGCGCTCCGAACTTCTCGATCACGTCCCGACCTGGGGTGAGCCCGAGGACGGCGCGTCGACCGTCACGCTGGCCCCGCTCGACGACGAAGAGTGCCGCCGCCTTCTTGGGTTCGTACTCGGACGCTCATCGGCGACCACAGAAGCTCAAGAACGGATCATCACGGCCGCGGAAGGGAACCCACTGTTCCTCGAAGAGATGCTGGCGATGTTGATCGAAGAGGGCCTTCTCCAACGCTCGGACGGTCGCTACGTCCTGGAGCTCGATCCTTCGGTCATCAAGGTCCCTCCCTCGATCCAGGCCTTGCTGGCTGCTCGTCTAGATCGCCTCGGCGCGATCGATCGATCGATAGTTGAGGCAGCGACGATCGTCGGCGAGGTCTTCCGCGAGGACGAGGTCGCGTCGCTCTTACCAGCGGCGGTGAACGCCGGGCTGGGCGAACGACTGAACGCGCTGGTGGCTCGGGAGTTCATCCGTCCCGAAACGGCGGGCGTCGCGAAGAGCGGATCGTTCCGCTTCCATCACACGCTCGTAAGGGACGTCGCATACGAGGCGATCCCCAAGGGCCGTAGGGCCGAGCTCCATCTTTGTTTTGCAGACTGGCTCGAGTCCAGCGCCCGCGCCTGGTCCCGGTGGTTACAGGAGGCGCTGGCCTATCACCTCGAGACAGCATTCTGGTTACGTGCCGAGCTGGGCCCTGTCGATCAGAAGATCAGTAGCCTCGCCGAGCGCGCTGCCGATCAACTCGGCTCGGCCGGTCGCAAGGCGCATGCCGCGCACGACATGCCGGCCGCCGCGAACCTGATGCGTCGCGCGGTTTCGATCGCACCCGCGGATCACACCGGTCGCCTCGAGATGCTTCCTCTATTCGCCGAGGCGCTGGTCGAGATCGGCGAGTACGAAGAGGCGGGCACGGTAGTGACCGAAGCCATCGAAAGAGCTCGCGCTACCGGTCATCGGGGCGTCGAGTCCCACGCCCTGATCATCATGCTCAAGCTCCCCAAGCGTCAGGGCTTCACGGTGTCGCTCGGTTACGGCATCTCCGGCGGCGGCGAGGTCCGCAAGCCCGGCGTCGACTAGGCCCTCGGCATTTTCGCGTCGAGATTCAGCCCGGAGGCGCTTGGGGCGGCTTCACGTAATCGCGCGCCGCCTGCCGAGCGGCTCCGGTGACCGCCCCGATCAGACCGATCCACATAGCCTTCTTCGCGATCGGCGCCGGATCGTCCGCCTGCGGCGGTTCCTCCCTCGTCGCCAGCCGCCAGCCGGTGGTCACGACGTAGGTCGCGAGCTTGACCGCGAGGACCCCGGCCAGCGTCGCCAGGATCGTCTTCAGGAACGTCGACTTCCCCTGCTCCTTCTCCTCACTCACTGTTGGTCCTCTCACTCGTCCTCGTCTTCTCGTTGAACTCCCAGCATCTCGTCTAGTTCTTCCCCACCATCGACCGGTCCTAGCGCGATGACTCGATCCCCGCCGGCCAGCACGAAGGTGGGCTTGGGACGATAGGTCCATCGTCGGCCGCGCTGCACTGCCAGCACGAACATGCCGGTCTCGGTCTCGATCTGCAGTTCTTTGATCGACTTCCCGTCCGCGGGCGAGCCCGCTTGCATATCGCCTTCGTATCCGACTTCGTCACTCTCGATCAGCGCCGCGGCGATGACCGGATGCAGTTCCTCGCCCGCTTCGACCAGACGCGTCATCTCTCGAGCCGAATCGAAGATCGTCTCCGATGCGCTGGCGAGACGCAGCAACCCCCGGAGATCGTCTGGGTTACGTGCCTCCTGAGCACTTCGTAGGACCCAGGATTCGAGTTCGTCGTGGACGAAGTCGGAGCGAGCTTCGAGCGAAGTGACCTCTGCCGCCAGCGACCGGTCGTTGAACAACAGCGCCGAGTAGGCAAGGCCGACGGCAACCTCGGCCGAATTCTTCATCTCGACCAGCAGGTCCACCGCCCGATCCAGGTCGGACAGCACGATCTCGGGACCCTCCGGAGGCTCGGGCAACGGGGGAGCCCCCATCAGCTTGCGGGCGAGGTCGACGCCGTCCTCAGGCCCCTTCAGAAGAAGGACGTCGCCTTCCGAGATGACGAAGTTCGGCCCCGGATCGAGATCCCAATCGCCCTCAGTGCGCGTCGCGATGACCCACATGCCGATCTCCACGGGCATCGACAGCTCGGCGAGGGTCTGGCCGATCGCGGGCGCCCCCGACCGAACCTTGACGCGCGACACGATCTCGTCTGCGTGTTTCAGATCCATACGTAGGTCGTCGACGATCCCTAGGCCGGAATAGACGACGTGTGCGATGTCCTCGGCGGCGTCGGCGATCTTCTCGACGGCCGAGGCGATCGACAGCACGCCGGCCATGTGCTCGGCATCCTCGGGACTCCGTGCGGCGAGGATCGACAGCTTCCTCAGGGAATGGATGTGGTCGGACATGCGCTCTTCGAGACGCCGTACCTCACGGGCGAGGTCTTCGTCGCCGTAGAAGACCGAGGCGTACGCCAGATCCACCATGAGCTCCGAGACGTCTTTGATCTCCGCCAGGAGCCCTTTTACGGTGCGTGGAGCGTCTTCCGACCGACTATGCGGACCTTCTCCGTTCACCTTCTGCTTCCCCCTTTTCAACTCTTACGCTACTCCGAACAGGACGAGGGCCACCACGAGGCAGATGACCCCGAGGAGGTCCATCCCGCTCGAAACGAGCGGGATCGTGTGGTTGTCGGGATCGAGTCCCAACCGGTACGTGACGATCGCGGCGTAGTAGCCGATCGCGCCGGCGACGACGGTCGCGAGGAGGCCCCCGACCATCACGACGCCGATGAACCTGAACGCGCCTGGGTATTCGGCACCGATCAGTTGAGCGGCTATGAGTGTCGTTACCGCGGTGATGCTGTAGACCAGGATCCCGAGGACGAAGGCGATCGTTCCGTCGAGCAGTGCGGCCGCATCCGGCTTCGCCGTCGGAGTCATGGCGCCCAGATGGAGTTTGGACCCGAGTCGCGCGGAGAGGATCGAGCCGAGCGCGCCGGTGTTCTCCAAGAAACCCGGGATGATCATCAGGAACGCGGGGAACGGACCGAACACATCTTCGAAGCGTGGTTCCACGACGGTTCCCGCAAGGATGTCGAGGACGATCGCGATGCACAGGACCGGGAAACTCTCCTTGACGATCCGGCGTACCGCAGGCAGCGAACTCCGCCACCCGACGACCAGCGACAGCACCGCGGCTCCCACCGCAACCATTCCGATGACGGGGGTCACGATGTTGATCCCCACAAGATAGGACGCGATCAGTAGACAGGGGAGGGTGACAACGTCTCCGACGGTCGTGATGAGGATCGCGCCCACTGAATCGAGATCCCACCCTCTGCGATATGACGTGATCGACAGATAGATGGTGAAGGCGAGCACGAACGTGGACGACAACAGCCCGCCGACCAGGGCGACAGAGATGAAGTCCCATGTCGAAACCGTGTCGATCCCGAGGAGGCCGGCGATCGAGCGCGGCAAGTACTCCCATCGTCACCGCGGTTGCGACCGTCAACAGCATCGCCGAATAGATGTTCTGGAAGAGAGGTCCGTTCCGGTCTCGGGAGACCTCGAAGAGACCCGTGTGGATCGAGGTTCCGAGCCGGGCAGCCAAGGCGCCGAAGATGTTCCCTCGCATGCCGATGGAGACCGGGATCAGCACGAACAGCCCTCGGACCTCCCCCAGCCTCTGGTCCATGAAGGCGAGGGTCAGTCCGGCCACGAGCGAGGTGATCGCGGAGATGATCACCGCGATGCCCGCCTGCTTCACGGTCGCGCGCTCCGAGCCCCAGTAATCCCTCACCTGCCGGGCGGGGTCGGCCACCCTCCTGGCGGTCCCCCGAAGCGCCCTGGCGGGGCCCAGTAGGCCCCGCACCAGCAACCCAAGCAG
Organism: uncultured Actinomycetes bacterium; assembly: GCA_963826105.1. Classification (GTDB taxonomy): domain Bacteria; phylum Actinomycetota; class CADDZG01; order CADDZG01; family WHSQ01; genus WHTI01. Next base: position 28,563 of record CAWGWA010000005.1, read on the forward strand.
CCTGAGGGGGACCTCGAGGGAAGAACGGCGTGGTTTCTCGGGTTGATTACTCAAATCAGGGAACCCCAAACCGCTTGAGGGCGTCTGTACGAATAGTTACCAAGAGCAGCACGGGTGGAAAGAAGTAGCAGGAGAGGAGTACCGATGGGATCTGAAAAGCAAGCGATCCGGGGCCAGCGGCCTCTCGCGCTCCCTCGGGCCTCACAGAAGTACCCCGAGGGAAGGGTTTGCGATCACCCGGGATGCGAGACGAAGCTCTCGACCTACAACCGCCGTGACCGATGCTGGGCACATGCCGAGATGAAGGTTCCCCGGTTGCGCGGGAGGAAGCCCGCGGCCGGATCGGCCTGATCGAAGAGTCGTAGTCCCCGCAAGAGGTTGCCGCGTCGCGATATAACCTGTGCTGAAGTTCACAGGACGATCTTCCGACGGAGGCACTCCTATATGCGTGCACGGCTCGCCATTCTCCCGGTTCTTCTGGCTGCAGTCGTCGCGGCCTTCCCCATGACCCCCGCCATCGCCTCTTCCGGCGATGCCCTCCATCTCTCTCAGGCCGAGCCGGGGGATGAAACCACAGAGCAAGGCAACCAGGGGGGCCAGGGCGAGGACCCTGAGGCAGAGGTCGGCGTGGACGAGGGCTCGTCTGAAGAAGGGGCCACCGAGACCGAGGTAGCCGGTCCTCTATGGACCTACCAGATGGCACGTATGTCTTTCGCCCTCCTGCTCGTGCTGCTCCTCGGAGCGGGTTTCTGGTACTACCGCTTCGTAGTCACGTGCGAGCGAGGCTAGCGGCGCGCTGTAGCTAGGCTGTCGCCGGTGGGATCTCCCAAGCTGATCGAGCCGTTCATCGCCCGTCGCGTCGCGTGCCGGGTCGCCGGAGACCCCCATCCCGGTTCCTACCTCCTGGATCGTTTGCAGCGCGATCTCGAGATCGCCGTTCCGCGCGCCGAGGAACTCGTAGCCGGGATCACCCGTATCCGGCCTCCGGCTCCCGTCGAGTGGAGGTTGATCGACCGCGCGACGTGGGCCGAGAGCAACATCCAGAGCATGCAAGCGATGCTGGCTCCGATCGCGGACAAGGTTGGCGAGCGGATCGAGAAAGCTGCGCTACCGGTCCGCCTGGCGCAGCGTTCGCTGCTGTCGGTGGAGGTAGGTGCTCTTCTCGGCTACGTGTTGCGCCGGGTCCTGGGCCAGTACGACCTGCTGCTCGGCGGCGGATCCGAACCGAACTCTAAGAACGACGGGGTCCTCTACTTCGTCGGTCCCAACATGGTCGAGACGGAGCGCCATCTAGGCTTCGTTCCTGAGGACTTCGCTCTATGGGTCGCGGTTCACGAGATCACCCATCGCTTCCAGTTCGCCGGTGTGCCGTGGCTTCGCACCCGCTTCTTCTCCTTGATGCACGCGTGATCCTCAACACCGTCAATCTCGACGTGCGGAAGTTGACCGAAAGACTCAAAGAAGGAGTGCGCAGACTTTCCGATAAGGTCGATCCCGTCTGAAGAGCGGAATCCCGTCTATCTCCTGTCGTCCCCCGAACAGCGCTGACATCATGGATCAGATCCAAGCGTTGATGTCGGTTGTCGAAGGTCATGGGAACTTCGTCATGGATGCGGTTGGGGAAGACGTCATCCCGTCATTCCGCCGGATGCGTCACGTCTTCGAGGGGCGGCGCAAGCAGTCCTCTCAGCGCAACGGGCGATGAATCATGTACTCGGGCTCGAGATGAAGCTGCGTCAATACGAGATCGGGCGTGAGTTCTGCGATCAGGTTGCGGCCGAGGGGGGACTTGACGCCGTCGCGAGGATCTTCGAGGACGAGGAGGGGTTCCCGACCATCGGAGAACTGCGCTCCCCGGGCGAGTGGTTGAGGAGGGTGGCGTGACCGAGAAGCCGATCGGTGGTCCCGGCTATCCGGTCGTCGAGTCGGCTTTGGGGACGATCGAGCGCCACGGGATGCTGGATCGGGGGGACATCGTGGTGGTCGCCGTGTCCGGGGGCCCGGATTCGGTCTGTCTCCTGGACGTCCTGCATCGGATCTCTTCCCGGTTGGAGCTGACTCTGCACGTCGCTCATGTCGACCACGGTCTGTCGGAGGACTCCGAGATGATCGCCGGACGGGTCGCAACCCGTGCCGCCGAGGCCGGGTTCGACGTACACGTCGTGAGGGCACCCGATCTTGCCGGCCCCAATCTCCACGCCAGGGCCCGCGAGTTCAGATACGGGTTCTTCGACATCGTTTGTCAGCAAACGGGTGCGCGGTGGATCGGCGACGGCCCACACCCTCGATGACCGTGTCGAAACAACGTTGGCGCGTTTGGTTCACGGGGCCGGACCTGCGGTCCTTGCCGGCTTGAAGCCCGTCGACGGCAACCGGATCCGTCCCCTCCTCGAGGTTCGGCGCGGGAAACGCGCGCGTACTGCGAGGAACTGGTGCTCGAGTTCCACGATGACCCGGGCAACGCCGATCTCAGATTCGAGCGGGCCGCGGTCCGCAGCAAGCTGATCGCGCCGATCGAGGAACACTGGGGCGATGGCGCCATCCGAGCGATCGCGATGAGTGCCGAGCGTTTGGCCGAGGACAGCGACGCCCTCGGGGACATCGCGGAGCGTTTACACGCGGATCTCACGTCGACCCATCCGGGAACCTTTCCTCGCGCCGTGCCGCGGCCGTGCCGCGAGCCGTGCGCAGACGCCTCCTTGAGATCGCGGTCGGGCGTGTGCGTGACCGATCCGCCGGAATCGATGAGGTACTCGACGCCCTCGAGGGCGATCCGAAACCCGATGCCAGGTTCGCCCTCCCCGGGGGCCGGGAGATCGTCATCGAGAAGGATCGAGTCGTGGTCCTGGGGCCGCCCGACGACGCGGAGTCAGATGAGGCGTCGGGTGATGAGGAATAGGATGAGCCGATGACGCAGGATCCCCATCCGGACATCGAGAAGGTTCTGATCACGGCGGACGACATCGACGAGATGATCGCCCGCCTCGCCAAGCAGATCACCGAGGATTATCGAGGCAAGGACCTTCTGCTCGTCGGCGTACTCAAGGGCGCCTTCGTCTTCATGGCAGATCTCGCACGTGATATCGACCTTCCGATCGAGTTCGACTTCATGGCGGTCTCGTCGTACGGGTCGGCTACCAAGTCTTCGGGCGTGGTGAGGATCCTCAAAGACCTCGACTACGAGATCAGCGGACGCGATGTCCTGCTGGTCGAAGACATCATCGACTCGGGCCTGACGATCAACTACCTCCTCCGGTATCTCGAAGCGCGCCAGCCCGCATCGCTTGAGATCTGTTCGTTGTTCTGGAAGAAGGGCGAGCAGGCGGTTCCGATGGAAGTGAAGTACCCGGGCTTCGAGATCCCTCCGGTGTTCATCGTCGGATATGGGCTCGACTATGCGGAGAAGTACCGGAACCTGCCGTACATCGGTGTACTGAAGCCGTCCGCGTACGGGGGCGAAGCCGTTCCCGAGTAGGCCCGTACCGCACCAAATGGGGGTTCCCTAGAAACAGGGGACTGCTACCCTTGGCCATCATGAATCGAATCTTTAGGTCCGTGGTCTTCTACCTCGTATTGATCATCGCCGTCGTCTGGATCTTCCAGCTGTACCGGGGCGGGGCCGATCGCCCACAGCAGCTGAGCTCGGTCAACGAATGGATCGGGTTTATGGAAGACGGGGGGGTGGCGACCGCCGAATTCCTCACCAAGGAAGAGAAGGTGCAGGGCGAACTCGACGACGGGTCGCAGTACGAGCTGTTTCTCCCCACCGGCACGATCGACGAGCTGTCGGTTTCGGCCCGCGAGGCAGATGTGCAAGTCACCGCCGATCCCCAGCAGGGCTCGGTGCTGCTTTCCGTTCTGTTTCAGTTCCTACCGATCCTGATCATCGTCGGGTTCTTCTTCTTCCTCATGCAACAGATGCAGGGTGGCGGGAACCGCGTGATGTCGTTCGGCAAGTCGAAGGCTCGACTCGTGTCTAAGGACTCTCCGAAGATCACGTTCGCCGACGTCGCCGGGCTGGACGAGGCGATCGAGGAGCTCGAGGAGATCAAGGAGTACCTCGAGTCTCCCCAGCGGTTCCAGGCGATGGGCGCCAAGATCCCCAAGGGCGTGCTCCTCTTCGGTCCTCCGGGAACGGGTAAGACCCTGCTGGCCCGTGCGGTTGCCGGTGAAGCCGGCGTTCCCTACTTCTCGATCTCAGGTTCTGACTTCGTTGAGATGTTCGTCGGGGTCGGTGCCAGCCGTGTACGTGACCTCTTCGAGCAAGCGAAGGCCAGCTCCCCGGCCATCATCTTCATGGACGAGATCGACGCCGTCGGGCGTCACCGCGGCGCCGGTATGGGCGGCGGACACGACGAGCGCGAGCAGACCCTGAATCAACTCCTGGTCGAGATGGACGGTTTCGACGCGAAGTCGGGCGTGATCTTGATCGCGGCTACCAACCGCCCCGACATCCTCGACCCGGCCCTTCTCCGGCCGGGGCGTTTCGACCGTCAGATCGTCGTCGACCGACCCGACCTCAACGGACGTACCGGCATCCTCAAAGTGCACACCCGCGGCAAGCCGCTGGCCAAGGAGATCGACATCGAGGTGCTGGCGCGTCGTACCCCCGGTTTCACGGGTGCCGACCTCGCCAATGTCGTGAACGAAGCGGCGCTCCTCGCGGCCCGGTTCAACAAGACCGAGATCGCGATGGAGGAGCTCGAAGAGGCCATCGACCGCGTGCTTGCGGGGCCGCAGCGCCGGAGCCGCGTCATCTCCGACCACGAGAAGAAGGTCATCGCCTATCACGAGGCCGGCCACACGCTCGTCAGCCATGCGCTTCCGAACGCCGATCCGGTCCACAAGGTCTCGATCGTTGCTCGTGGGCGAGCGCTCGGGTACACGTTGACGCTGCCGACCGAGGATCGCTTCCTGGTCACCCGCAGTGAGCTGATCGATCAACTGGCCATGCTGCTTGGGGGCCGGGTCGCCGAGGAGTTGATCTTCGACGAGCCCACCACCGGTGCTTCAGACGACATCCAGCGGTGCACGCGCATCGCGAAGCAGATGGTCACGCAGTACGGCATGTCCGAACTCGGACCTCTGGCACTGGGCGAGAGCGATTCGCAGCCGTTCCTCGGCCGCGACTTCGGCCACGTGAAGGACTATTCCGACGACGTAGCCGCCAAGATCGACGAAGAGATCCACCGCTTCGTTGAGGAAGCACATGACGAGGCCCGCGAGATCCTCACCAAGCACCACGACAAGCTCGTGTTGATGAGCGAGCGCCTCCTCGAGAAGGAATCGCTCGAGAAGGAAGAGGTCGCTGAGATCCTGGCCGAGGTCGCCAAACAGAGCCCCGACAACCCGGTTGAGCGAGCACGCATCCGGCGGGACCGGCGTGACGAGGCCGCCAGCGATACCGATCCTGCACCCGGGAAGTCCCGTTTGCCACGACTGAAGCCCGGCCTCGGCGAGGCCTGAGACCACACCCCGGGAAGTTTCTGCTCCAAGGGGTGTTGAGGGTTCTGATGAGTGATCCCCGAGACGTCGTAAGAGATCTCCACCCCGCGCCCGAGGTGGACCGCGCCGTGATCGTCGATGCGGTCCGGAGCATTCTCGACGCGATCGGCGAGGATCCCGAGAGAGATGGGCTCCTCCGCACCCCCGAGCGTGTCGCCGACATGTATGCAGAGATCTTCTCCGGCATGGGCAAGGATCCGGCGGCCGAGCTAGACGTTGTGTTCGAGGCCGATCACGACGAGATGGTGATGGTCAAAGACATCCCGATGTTCTCGATATGCGAGCACCATTTGATCCCATTCTTCGGAGAGGCCCATGTGGCCTACATCCCTAACGACAGTGGACAGATCACCGGTCTCTCCAAACTGGCTCGCCTCGTGGACGTGTTGTCGAAGCGCCCGCAGGTTCAGGAACGCTTGACCACCCAGATCGCCGACGCGGTCGAAACCGCACTCGAGCCCAAGGGTGTCCTGGTCGTGCTCGAGGCCGAGCATCTCTGCATGTCGATGCGCGGCGTCAAGAAGCCCGGCGCCCGAACGGTCACCTCCGCCGTCCGCGGCATCTTCCGCAACAACGAAGCCACTCGCGCCGAAGCGATGGCCTTCATCCGGAACTAAGCACCGGCCTACACTCACAACATGGAATTGGTAATGAAGGGTCGGTCGCTGTCGCTCGATCGCTGTGCGGTCATGGGAGTGCTCAACGTGACGCCCGACTCCTTCTCCGACGGCGGACTCTGGTTCGATCCCGAAAGGGCGATCGCTCACGCGAAGGAGATGGTCGCTCAAGGCGCGGACATCATCGACGTCGGAGGCGAGTCCACCCGCCCTGGTTCGGAGCCGGTTTCGGAGAAGGAAGAACTCCGCCGCGTGATGCCTGTGATTGAGGCGCTGGCCGGCAACGACATCCCGTTGTCGATCGATACGCGTAAGCCGTCGGTGGCGAAGCGTGCGGTTGAGGCCGGCGCTCACATCGTCAACGACACCTCGGGCGAGGAATCGGATCCCGCCATGGGAAAGGTCGCCGCCGAAACGGGCGCGGCCATAGTCATCATGCATTCACGCGGCACTCCGGCGACGATGCGATCGCTCACCGATTACGTGGACGTGGTCACTGATGTGGGAGCGTTCCTGGCTCGACGGGCGAAGGAACTCCAGAACGAAGGTGTGGGCCGCGATTCGATCGTCCTCGATCCCGGGTATGGATTCGCAAAGACGCCGGTCCAGAACTTGGCGATGCTTCGGCGGATCGAGGAACACCTCGCTCTCGGGTATCCCTTGCTCGTCGGAACCTCGCGCAAGTCCTTCATCGGAGCGGTTCTGGATCTGCCCGAAGAGGAGCGACTTGAAGGCACCGCGGCGACGGTGGCTTGGGCGGTGGCCCGGGGAGCTCAGATGGTTCGCGTGCACGATGTCGAGGCGATCGTGCGTACGGTGAAGATGACTGAAGCGATCAAGTACGAAGAACACGAGAATGGAGCCGGCTGGTGACCGATCGGATCAAGATCTCCGACCTCGTGGTGGACGCGCGGATCGGGGTCACCGCCGAGGAGCGGGCCGTTACCCGGCCGCTGCGGATCGACATCTCGATGGACACCGACACGAGAGAGGCGGGAAAGAGCGATGACCTCGCAGACACGGTGGGTTACGACGTCGTGGCGATGGCCGTTGCCGACCTGGTGAGGGCCCGCGAACGGAATCTCCTGGAGCTTCTGGCCGAAGAGATCGCCGCTCTGATTCTCACCTTTAAGCGCATCTCCTCCGTTACGGTAGAGGTGGAAAAGGGAAATCCTCCCATCGAGGAGAACATCAGGGCAGTATCTGTAGTCATCACCCGGCCGTAGGCCGGTAGAGGGGGCAGCATGGTTACGTCCTACATAGCGATCGGATCCAACGTCGGAGAACGGCGGTCCTTCTGCCGCGACGCGGTCGCCATGCTCGGCGAGTCCCCCGATGTGAACCTCCTGGCGGTCTCGAGCCTCTACGAAACGTCTCCCGTCGGGGGACCTCCGCAGCGCTCGTTCGTCAACGCGGTTGCGAAGATCGAAACGTCTCTGGCGCCGAACGATCTCCTCGCTCTCTGTAAGGCGATCGAGGTTCGCTTGGGTCGGGAGCCGGGCGAGATGCGGTGGGGGCCGCGGGTGGTCGACCTCGACGTGCTGCTCTACGACGACGTCAAGGTCAACGATCCCGATCTTGAGATCCCTCACCCACGGATGACCACGCGTTCGTTCGTCCTGGTGCCGCTGCTGGAGATCGATCCAGAGGTCGCGGACCCCTGGGGGATGCCCTACAAGGCCTTCGCCGATGAGGCCGATGGTGACGTCCGGCTGATGGAGCCCTTCTAGAACAAATATGCTTCGCTCCCGACCGGTACCCCTAGTGGACTGGAGCGTTGCATGGCCCCTCCGCCCATCTCCTTCCCTTCCCCTCCACCCACCCCCTTCACCTTCAGCCTTGCCGGCGCGGGACGAGTCGGGACCGCGACCGCGGTGCTGTTGTCGCGGGCGGGCCACACACCGGTAGGCGTTGCCTCCCGTACGCCGGTCTCCGCCGAACGAGCTTCGGCACTCCTCGATACCGATGTCTATCCGTTCGATGGATTGCCCTCCGCCGATGTCGTTCTGATCGGAGCGGGAGACGACTCCATCCAAGAGGTTGCCTCCCGACTCACCGCAACCTCTGTGGCCGTCCACTTCGCCGGTTCGCTAGACCTCAGCGTTCTGGAACCCTTGACCGTGCACGGGTCCGGCGCGGCGGCGCTCCATCCCGTGCAGGCCTGTCCCACCATCGAGGCGGCCATCGAGCGGATCCCGGGAAGCGCGTGGGGCGTGACCTGTTCGGAAGGGCTCGAGGGATGGGCCGCGGCGGTCGTCTCGAACGACCTCAAGGGGACGGCATTTCCGGTGGCACCGGGAGACCGCGCCGCCTGGCATGCCGCCTCGGTGGTCGCGGCGAACGGTATCTCTGCGTTGCTGTCGGCGGCGGAGCGCATCCTCTCCTCGATCGGAGTAGCCGATCCGATCGAGGTTCTGGGCCCGTTGGCCGACGGATCGATCGCCAACGCCCGGGAGGCCGGCGGAGGTACCGCGACGCTGACGGGGCCGGTCGTGAGGGGAGAGGTCGCCACGGTCGAGCGACACCTGGCCGCGCTCGCAGGAACGACCGGATACGTGGCTTACGTCACCGCCACTCTCGCGATCATCGCGGCCGCGCTGGCGTCGGACCGGATCGATGCACGGACCGCTGGGGAGATGCGCGCGTTGATCGAGGAGCGGCCGTGAAGATCGTAAGGACCACGGCCGAGATCCGAGCATTCGTGGCCGATGCCCGCCGGAAGAACCTCTCCGTTGGTCTGGTGCCGACCATGGGCGCGTTGCACGAGGGACACCTGTCGCACGTCCGTCGGGCACGGGAGGAGAATGATCTCGTCGTCGTCAGCATCTTCGTTAACCCACTCCAGTTCGGTCCCTCCGAGGATCTCGATGCCTATCCTCGCGACGAGGCCGGTGACGCTCGTCTACTCGCAGCCGAAGGAGCCGACCTCGTGTTCGCCCCTCCGTTGGAAGAAGTCCATCCGCCCGATCGCGCTACGACGGTCACGGTCGGTGGGCTAAGCGAAGTGCTCGAAGGGGCTCACCGACCCGGACACTTCGATGGTGTCAGCACCGTGGTGGCGAAGCTCTTCAACATCGTGACCCCGGATCGCGCCTACTTCGGTCAGAAGGATGCGCAACAGGTTGCGGTACTGAAGCGCATGGTGACGGATCTCGGATTCCCGGTCGAGATGGTCGTCGGTCCGATAGTTCGAGAGTCCAGTGGTCTCGCGATGAGCAGCCGCAACGCGTACCTTTCCCCCGACGAGCGGGAGCGTGCCACGGCTCTATTCAAAGCCCTCGAGGCGGGAAGTTCCCTTGCCGCCGCAGGGGACTTCGACGGAGCGTCCAACGAGATGCTGAAGGTGCTGCGCTCGGTCCCCGGCGTGGAACCCGATTACGCTACCGCCGTCGATGCCGACAGCTTCGGGCCTCCCGAGCCGGGGAGCCGGATCCTGCTGGTGGTCGCCGCGCGCGTAGGCCCCGCCCGATTGATCGACAACCTCCTCGTGGAAGTGGAGAACGCCTGATGCTCTTGACCGTCGATGTTGGAAACACCCAGACCCTGATCGGAGTCTTCGAGAAGGAACGCCTCGAACACGAGTGGCGTGTCTCGACCGATCCGAAAAGGACCGCCGACGAGTTGGCGCTGCTCTTCGGTGAGTTCCTCCAACTCGCCGACCTCTCGTTCTCGAGACAGATCACGGGTGTCGCGATCTCTTCGGTCGTGCCCAAGGCGACACAGGAACTCCGAGAGATGACGCTGCGCTATTTCGGATTCCCTCCGGTCGTTGTCGAGCCCGGCGTTAAGACTGGGATCGCGATCCTTACCGACAACCCGCGCGAGGTCGGCGCGGATCGGATCGCCAATGCCGTTGCCGCCCACGAGATGTTTCCAGACAGCTCTGCCGTGATCGTCGACTTCGGGACGGCCATCACGGTCGATGCCGTTTCAGCCGAAGGGCAGTATCTCGGTGGCGCTATCGCGCCTGGTGTCGATACCGCAGCGTCCGCGCTCTTCTCGTCGACCGCTCAGATCCGGCGTGTCCAACTGCTCGCTCCCTCGGCTGCTATCGGGAAGACGACCGTCGGCGCCGTTCAATCGGGCATCATGTTCGGAACGGCTGCGCTCGTCGACGGGCTCATCGAGCGCGTGTCGGAAGAACTGGATGGCGATGTCGAGGTGATCGCCACCGGGGGCCTCGCCCCCGTGATCATCGAGCACTGCAAGTTGATCAAGCGGTTCGATCCGATGCTTACCTTGAACGGCTTGAGGTTGATCTTCGAGCTGAACATCAATGAAGGATGAGGACCACGTGACCACCGAAGGATCCAGCTACTCCTACCCCTACTCCTACGACCGCACCGCGCTCGCGGAGGACATACGCACGCGACATGGTGAACTCGAGCCCGGCGCCGAGAGCGGCGAGGTCGTGCGTGTGGCGGGCAGGGTCAAGACGGTGCGAACGCACGGGAAGGTTGCGTTCTCCGATGTCGACGACCCGAGCGGACGGGTTCAGCTGTTCGCGACCATCGGGGTCCTCGGAGAGGACGGGATGACGGCGTTCCAGGGCCTCTCGGTGGGCGACATCGTGGGGGCCGAGGGTGAGGTCGTGATGACCCGCCGCGGGGAGCTGTCGGTGAAGGTCACCTCGACGGTGATCCTGGCCCCCTCTCAGCGCTCGATGCCGGATTCGTGGCATGGCGTTTCCGATATCGAAGTGCGCTACCGGCAGCGCTATCTCGATCTCATCGTCAACCCGGAGACGCGCCCGGTGATCAAGGCGCGGGCGGACGCCAATGCCGCCTCACGCGCGTTCCTCGAGGAACGAGGCTTCCTAGAGGTGGAGACCCCGCTGCTACAGCCGATCGCCGGAGGCGCCACGGCGCGGCCCTTCGTCACGCACCACAACGCGCTCGACATCGATCTGTACCTCCGGATCGCTCCCGAGCTCTATCTGAAGCGTCTGTTGATCGGGGGACTCGAGAAGGTCTACGAGCTCAACCGTAGCTTCCGCAACGAAGGTGTCTCCGCACAGCACAATCCCGAGTTCACCATGCTCGAGGCCTACGAGGCATACGTGGACTATCACCACACGATGTCTTTGGTCGAAGACCTCGTGCGCGCGATCGCCATCCGGGTCACCGGAGGAACGCTGGTCACGTGGGGCGGGACCGAGTTCGACCTCGCCGAGCCGTTCGCGCGCATCACGATGTTCGAGGCGATCGCGGCCAACGGCGGCCCGGACCTGAGCGACGCATGGGCCGGTGACGACGTTGAGGCGATCCGCTCGGCCGCGACCGCCGCCGGTGTCTCGGTCGATCCGTCGTGGTCGATCGGCAAGATGCTCATGGAGATCTTCGAGGCCGTGGCCGAGAAGAAGCTCATCCGGCCGACCTTCGTCGCGGGGATGCCTAAGGACGTTTCCCCGCTCGCGAAAGACCACCGCGAGATCAAGGGCTTCACCGAGCACGCGGACCTCATCATCGGCGGCATGGAGATCGCCCCCATCTATTCGGAACTGAACGATCCCGACGAGCAGCGCCGCCGGTTCGAGGCTCAGATGAAAGCGCGAGCGGCGGGGGATCAGGAGGCGGCGATGGCGGACGAGGACTTCCTCGAGGCCCTGTCATACGGGATGCCACCGGCCGGAGGTTTCGGGGTTGGCATCGACCGCCTCCTGCGGGTGCTCCTCGATCTGGGGTCGCTGAGGGACGTGATCCTGTTCCCCACGATGAAGCCAGAACCTAAGGGTGACGCCGTCCCTGACTAACCTCGTGCTGATGCGAGGATGCAGCCTATGAGCAGGCGGCACCTGGCGGCGGCCCTCGTCCTGTTTGCCCTGGTGGGCACGGGTTGTGAGGGCGAACCCATAGACGATCCATTCCCGGGGCGATCTCCGATCGGCCGGCCGACGTCTTCCGAGAGTTTGGTTATCGGGCTCGTCGGAACCTTGTCGGGACCGGACTCGTGGCGCGGGGAGGACGCGTTCGAAGGCGCCGACCTCGCGCTCCACGAACTCAATGCGAGTCGTCCGGCGGGTGCGATGCCGATCGAGCTCATCTCGCTCGACGACGAAGGAGATCCCGCCAAGGCCCTGACCAGGATCGAGGAGATCGCCGGACTCGAGCGATCGATCGGACTCATCTACGCAGGCCCGTCGGGAGTGCTGCCGGAAGCCGAAGAGGTTCTGGCCGCGCGCGGTATCCCGGCGATCACCCTCTTCTCCGATCTCTATGGGGCCGAGGAGATGACCGAGCACACGTTCCAGGCGGGGCCTTCGAAAGTGTGGGAGGCGCGCCGTTTGGCCGCGTACCTCGACTCGGACCGTGGTTATCGCAAGGTTGGCGTTCTTGCTCCCAACACTGACGAAGGGTCTGTCGCGATCGACGCGATCGAGACGGAGATGCCATCGCGCACGAGGGTTGTCGACGTCACCTATGCATCGCAAGAAACCCTGAGCTCCGGGCTGGAACGACTGCGTCGGGAGCATGTGGAGGCTGTGATCTTCGACGGTTCCCCATCTGCCTTCCGTACGGCGATCGAGGCGGTTACCGAGATGGGTGGGCTCTATGAAGGAACCGACTCGGCCCGCATCGCTTCTGCTCGACCGCGAGACCGGCGCGCTCGCACCGACACCGGCTGGTGGCACCCGCAGCTGGCGGCGTTCGATGGAGCCATCAGTCCCCGAGTTGGGCCGGGGGTTCCCCCGGGAACGGTGGCCTCGGATACGTACGCGCGCGGAGTTCACTATCTCCCGGTCCCGAGTTTCAAGTCATTCCGCATCGCATTCGAGGAGTGGTGGGACCAGGAGCCGTTCGCGTGGGAGCAGCGTTCCTACGACGCGGTGAAGCTGATCGGGTGGGCGGCGGAGCGCGCCGATCCCGGCGCCGATCTCAGCCACGAGATGGAGAAGATCGATGGGCATCGGTTCGGCGGTCTCGACATAACCCTCGGTCCGGACGATCACATGCTGGTCGATCAATCTCGCGTCGGGCTCTGGGTGGTTCCGGCCGCATCGTCCGTGGTCAGAGAGCGCGACCGACTTCCGGAGGATCTCCCCTGGGTGCCCCTGGGCCGTGGGTTCTCGATCAACGGCAAGGTGACCGACGTGGCCCCGTCGGATTGGTCGGCCCTGTTCCGCAACCCACCCCCGGCTGGAGCGCCCCCGCCGGCCAACCGCCAGTGGAGGTTCGGGGTCTCAACCCCCCGGTCCGATCCCTGGTCGTAGGCGCCCGCGGACCGCGAAACTAGCGCCCCGCTTCACTTAGGCACGACCCCGGCTGTGCCGATGGAGCAGTTATGGAGTAACCGGCCAGAATCGTGACTGGGACCCATATCGAAGGTGGAGAAGTTGGGTAGGGAACGTATCGGATACCTCGAACGTTCTACTGCTAGTAGTTACTTAGGGGGAATATGACATCCCCCTCCGTATAATCGACATAGTCAGATAAGAGGCCCGAGGTAAGAGTCGGGCGCAAGCCAGAGGAGGCGTGGCCCAGGTGTTCGAACGATTCACAGACAGGGCCCGCAGGGTGGTCGTCCTTGCCCAAGAAGAGGCGAGGCTTCTCAATCACAACTACATCGGTACCGAGCACATCCTGCTCGGGCTGATCCATGAAGGCGAAGGCGTTGCTGCCAAGGCCCTCGAGTCGCTGGGGATCTCTCTAGAGAAGGTCCGTCAGCAGGTCGAGGAGATCATCGGTGCCGGCCAGTCGCCACCCTCGGGACACATCCCCTTCACCCCTACGAGCCAAGAAGGTTCTCGAGTTGTCGCTCCGCGAGGCGCTGCAGCTCGGACACAATTACATCGGCACCGAGCACATCCTGCTCGGTCTGATCCGCGAGGGCGAAGGCGTTGCCGCCCAGGTCCTCGTCAAGTTGGGGGCCGACCTCGGTCGTGTCCGCCAGCAGGTCATCCAGCTCCTGTCCGGGTACTCCGGGCAGAAGGGCGAGCCCGCCGCTGCGGGTGGTGGCGGTGGCGAGTCCCCACAGGGTTCGCTCGTGCTCGACCAGTTCGGGCGCAACCTGACCCAGAACGCACGCGAGAACAAACTCGACCCGGTCATCGGTCGCGAGAACGAGATCGAGCGCGTCATGCAGGTGCTGTCTCGCCGCACCAAGAACAACCCCGTTCTGATCGGCGAGCCCGGCGTCGGCAAGACCGCGATCGTCGAAGGACTTGCTCAGGCGATCGTCAAGGGCGAGGTGCCCGAGACACTCGAGAACAAGCAGCTCTACACCCTCGACCTCGGTGCATTGGTTGCAGGGTCGCGTTACCGCGGTGACTTCGAAGAGCGCCTCAAGAAGGTCCTCAAGGAGATCAAGACCCGCGGCGACATCATCCTGTTCATCGACGAGCTCCACACTCTTGTTGGTGCGGGTGCCGCCGAAGGTGCGATCGACGCCGCCAGCATCCTCAAGCCGATGCTCGCGCGTGGTGAGCTCCAGACGATCGGTGCGACGACACTCGACGAGTACCGCAAGCACCTCGAGAAGGACGCGGCGCTCGAGCGTCGTTTCCAGCCGATCAAGGTTCCCGAGCCGTCGGTCGCTCACACGATCGACATCCTTAAGGGACTGCGCGACCGCTACGAGGCACACCACCGGGTCAACATCACGGACCAGGCCCTCGTTGCCGCCGCCAACCTTGCCCACCGATACATCGCGGATCGCTACCTGCCAGACAAGGCGATCGACCTGATCGACGAGTCCGGTTCCAGGCTGCGCATCCGCAGGATGTCGGCACCGCCCGACAGCCGTGAGCTCGACGACAAGATCGCCGATGTCCGCCGCAAGAAGGAAGAGGCGATCGAGCAGCAGGACTTCGAGCGCGCCGCGTCGTTCCGCGATGAAGAGAAGACCCTCATGGAGGAGCGTTCGCTTAAGGAGTCCGAGTGGAAGACCGAGCAGGGCGATGCCTTCGCCACGGTCGACGAGGAGCAGATCGCCGAGGTCCTGTCGTCCTGGACCGGCATCCCCGTCACTTCACTCACTGAGGAAGAGACCGCGAAGCTGCTGCGTATGGAAGACGAGATGCACAAGCGGATCGTCGGCCAGCACGATGCGATCTCTGCGGTGTCTCGCTCGATCCGCAGGACGCGGGCCGGGTTGAAGGACCCGAAGCGTCCCGCCGGTTCGTTCATCTTCCTCGGCCCTTCGGGAGTCGGGAAGACCGAGACCGCCAAGGCGCTCGCTGAGTTCATGTTCGGCGACGAGGACGCACTGATCATGCTCGACATGTCCGAGTACATGGAGAAGCACACCGTGAGCCGTCTCGTCGGTTCGCCTCCGGGCTACGTCGGCTACGAAGAGGGCGGTCAGCTGACCGAAGCGGTCAGACGTCGTCCTTACTCTGTCGTGCTTCTCGACGAGATCGAGAAGGCACACCCGGACGTGTTCAACACCTTGCTTCAGATCCTCGAGGACGGTCGTCTGACCGACGCTCAGGGCAAGGCCGTGGACTTCAAGAACACGGTAATCATCATGACCTCGAACCTCGGGACCAGGGACATCCGTAAGCCGCAGATGGGCTTCGGAACCCAGGACTCGGAGCTCAGCTACGAGAAGATGAAGGACAAGGTGAACGACGAGCTCAAGAAGAGCTTCCGTCCGGAGTTCCTCAACCGTATCGACGAAGTCATCGTCTTCCACGAGCTCAGCAGAGAAGAGGTCCACTCGATCGTCGAGCTGCTCATCAAGCGAGTCGTCGAGCACCTCAAGAGCCAGGACGTCGAGCTCGAGCTCACCGAGAGCGCGAAGGACAAGCTGGTCTCGACCGGCTACGACCCCTCGCTCGGTGCTCGACCGCTACGGCGAGCGATCCAGCGACTCATCGAGGACCCGCTGTCCGAGAAGATCCTGTGGAAGGAATTCGAGGCCGGCGACACGATCGTCGTCGACACCGAGGGCGAGGGCGAGGACACTCCAGATCGTGTTCCGCAAGGCGGAACGCACCCCGGACATCATCCCGGTCGAACTGGCCGGTGCAGGAGCCGGGGCCGACGAGGGAGAATCGTCCGAGTAGACTGATCAAGGTTTCCACCCGGTGCCCGACAAGAGGGCACCAGGTGGGATGAGAGAGATGAAGCCCGACGCCGAGGTCCGCCTCCGTCGGGCTTTTCTCTGTCCATCCGCACCTCTGAAGTCCCCGACGCGCCGTTAAGCAAGCACCTGGGACCACAGAAGTGCATCTTGCTTGCTTGGGCAACGTCCTCCCATGGAAGTGTCGTAGGGGGTCCCTAGGGTGAGGACATGGCTAAAGAGCGCATCACTCACTCCTGTACGACGTGCGGATTCTCCAGCCCGAAGTGGTTCGGGCGTTGTCCCGATTGCGGAGCGTGGAGCACCGCGGCACAGTCGGGAGCGGCCGGCCCGGCGGCGTCGGGTGTGACCGTGCTCGGCTCCGGTGGCGCCGCGCTCGCTCGATTCTCCACGGGCATCGGTGAGGTCGATCGGGTTCTCGGCGGCGGATTCGTGGCCGGCACCTGCGCGCTCCTGGCGGGGGAGCCCGGGATCGGGAAGTCGACGATCGTTCTGCAACTCCTGGCCGGGATGCTCGGCGCGGATCGCAAGACCCTTCTCGTTACCGGTGAGGAGTCGCTCGATCAGGTCGCGCTGCGCGGATCGCGTCTCGGAGTCGACACCGAACACTTCCGTGCGTTGTCGACAACTTCCCTCGAATCGGTTCTCGCGGCATCGAGGACGGAGTCGCCCGATGTTCTGGTCGTCGATTCGATCCAGACGCTCGAGACCTCCGCCGCGGAGCAGGGTGCCGGGTCGGTGGTGCAGGTGCGCGATTGCGCCGCTCATCTGACCCGTCATGCGAAGGAAACTGGAACCATCGTCGTGTTGGTCGGTCATGTGACCAAAGAGGGGACCGTCGCCGGTCCCAAAGACTCTCGAGCACGTCGTCGATGTCGTCCTGACCCTCGAGGGCGAACGGACCGGCACGGTCCGGCTGCTTCGTGCGGCTAAGAACCGGTTCGGCTCGTGCGAGGAGACCGGCGTGTTCATGATGACCGAGTCCGGCCTCGAGCCCGTCGCCGACCCTTCGGCGATGCTCCTGGCCGACCGGCGCCCGGGCGTGCCGGGGTCGGTGGTCTTCCCCGGACTGGAGGGGACCCGGCCCTTGATGGTCGAGATCCAGGCCTTGGTGGCCAACAGCGACCTGGCTAACCCTCGCCGCGTTCCCATCGGGCTCGACCCCAGGCGCCTCAGTTTGTTGCTCGGGGTGCTGTCGCTGCACGCGGGTGTCGAGCTTCACAAACTCGATGTGTTCGCCGCGGCCGCTGGGGGCCTGGCGGTCAAAGAACCGGCATCGGATCTCGCCATCGCGCTGGCGCTCGTCTCCGCTGCGTGGAAGCGACCGGTTCCCGCCGAGATGGTGGTAATGGGCGAGGTCGGCCTTGGGGGCGAGGTGAGGCGCGTCCCCGGGATCGAACGCCGGCTGTCCGAGGCCGCACGACTCGGCTTCGAGCGCGCGATCGTGCCTCACGGTGCTACACGGATTCCACGAGGTATCCGATGCATCGCCGTGTCCGATGTTCTGGAGGCAACGCGCGAACTTGGGGCCACGCTTCAGGCGGTCAACGCGGGCTGAGGAGCCAAGCCAAGAAACTCGGGAATCCCTTGAAACCATCGCTCGGTCGCGCTCCCAGGCTCGCCCGGTTCCAGGGATCCTCGTGGTACTCTTGTGAATCTGTTCGGCCGGGTGTCGGCCGGAGGAATCTCGGTTCAGAGGCGCAAGCGATGCTACGCGCCGGAAGGCAGGAGGTATTTCTACGTGGGCTTCAAAGTAGGGGACAAGGTCGTTTACCCGCACCACGGTGCAGCCGTCATCGAGCGTCTCGAGGACAAGGAGATGTTCGGGGAGAAGCGGGAGTACTTCATCCTCCAGCTGGCCTACGGAGAGCTGACCCTCATGGTCCCGGTGGACTCCACCGAGGAGGTTGGGCTGCGCGACGTGACTCCGGCGAAGGAGATGCCGAAGGTCTTCAAGGTCCTCCAGAAGAACGAGCCCACCCAGAACACGACCAACTGGTCCCGACGGTTCAAGGCCAACGTCGAGAAGCTCCGCTCCGGCGACATCTACAAGGTTGCCGAGGTCGTTCGTAGCCTTCACCAGCGCGACAAGGAGAAGGGTCTCTCGGCAGGCGAGAAGCGGATGCTCACCAAGGCACGCCAGATCCTGGTGTCGGAGCTGACCTTCTCGAAGAACTGTGACGAGGAAGCAGCCGAGAAGATGCTGGACGAGGTTCTGGGATAACTCCCTCCTCGCAGCCAGCAGCGATCCTCGTAGCGGGCGGCCGCGGAGAGCGAGCCCGGTCCGGTGAGGACTACATCCCCAAACAGTTCCGATCACTCGCGGGCCGAAGCGTGATCTCGTGGTCTTACGACGCGCTGCAGGCTGCCGGATGCGATCCCGTTGTGGTCGTGGCCCCCGATGAATTCCACGATCTGGTTCGCACCACCCTCGGAGCGGAAGTGATCCTGGCGCCCGCCGGAATCGATCGGCAGGCATCGGTGCGGAACGGCCTCGAGAAGGTCGACTCGGAAGTCGTGGTGATCCACGACGCGGTCAGGCCATTCCTGACCAAGGAGATGGTCGGAGCAACGCTCGGTGCCCTTGCCGGTCACGACGGGGCGATCATCGCGGCGCCGGTCGACGAGACCCTCAAGAGGGTCGAGGGCACGGACGTGGTCGACACCGTCGACCGGAAGGATCTATGGCGTGCCCAGACCCCTCAGGTGTTCCGCTCGAGTGTCATCAAGGATGCACACCGCCGTGCCCTGGCCGACGGTCTCGAGGTCACCGACGATTCTGCGCTCCTCGAATCCTACGGAGGCACTGTGGCAGTCGTGCCGGGAGACAATCGCAACTTGAAGATCACCTACCCCGAAGACTTCGCCCTGGCGGAGGCGTTCCTCATGGCGGCGGAGGGATCCGGGTGAGGATCGGAAGTGGGTTCGACGTGCACGCCTTCGATCCGGACGGAGATTCGGTCGTCATCGGCGGGGTCGATGTCCCTCACGACGCGGGGCTTTCCGGCCACTCCGACGCCGACGTGCTCTGCCACGCGATCGCCGACGCTCTGCTGGGAGCCGCCGGGATCGGAGATCTCGGGAGCAACTTCCCGGCCACCGATGAGTGGAAGGACGCCTCGAGCCTCGACATCCTGACCGAAACGATGCGCCGGGTGGAGGGTGCTGGCTACCAGGTCGGAAACATCGACGCCACCGTGATCGCCGAGCGCCCGCGTCTTTCGCCCCACCGCGACGAGATGGTCGCGAACCTCGCTCGAGCGCTCGGGATCCCCGGGCGGACGATTTCGGTGAAGGCGACCACGACCGATGGAGTCGGTTTCACCGGCCGGGGCGAGGGCATCGCGGCGATGGCCGTGGTCGCTCTGGAGAATAAAGTGCGTCCATGACGATCAAGATCTTCGACTCCATGGCACGCGATGTCGTCC
Source organism: uncultured Actinomycetes bacterium (assembly GCA_963826105.1). GTDB lineage: Bacteria > Actinomycetota > CADDZG01 > CADDZG01 > WHSQ01 > WHTI01. Next base: position 48,136 of record CAWGWA010000005.1, read on the forward strand.
CCCTCGAGACGCGTGAAGAGGGCAAGGTCGCCATGTATTGCTGTGGGCCGACCGTCTACAACTACATCCACATCGGCAACGCGCGGACGATGCTGTGGTTCGAGTTCATCCGTCGCTATCTCGACTACCGCGGCTACGACGTCACTTACGTCATGAACTACACGGACGTCGACGACAAGATCATCGAACGGGCCAAGGTCGAGAAGATCCCACCCGAAGGCATCACCCAGAAGTACACGCGGGCTTTCGAGGAGGACCTCGCCGCGATGGGAGCGGGGACCCCCGACATCGTGAGTAAGGCGACCGACCACATCGGTGACATGGTGGCCGCCATCGAAGGGCTGGTGGACAAGGGGATCGCCTACGAGTCCGACGGCAACGTCTGGTATTCGGTCGAGGCTTTCGATGGGTACGGGAAGCTGTCGGGTCGCACCCTCGAAGACATGCGGGCCGGAGAGCGGGTCGAGCCGATGCCCGGTAAACGTCATCCCCTCGACTTCTCCCTCTGGAAGACCGCCAAGGAGGGCGAGCCTTCGTGGGATTCCCCGTGGGGGCCGGGGCGCCCTGGATGGCACATCGAGTGCTCGGTGATGTCGACCAAGTACCTCGGGATGGATTTCGACGTCCACGGCGGCGGCACCGATCTCATCTTCCCCCACCACGAGAACGAGATCGCTCAGGCAGAGGGCTTGCTTGGCGGCGAGTTCGTGCGTCACTGGATGCATGCAGGGATGGTGCAGATGGGGTCCGAGAAGATGTCGAAGTCAATCGGCAACGTTGTACTCGCGCACGATGCGGTCGAGAGGTTCGGGGGGGCCGGTACTTCGTTACTGGGCGCTGTCCGGTTCGTACCGGTCGCAGGTTGCCTTCTCCGAGTCGGTAATCGCCGATTCGACCGCGGCCCACGAGCGGTGGTCGACGTTCCTAACCTCCGCACGCCACTCCCTGGGGACCGACATGCCGGATGTTCCCGACCGTCCGAGGCGTCCGATCGGCGAGTCGATCCCGGAGGGCGCCGGGAGCCGAGTTCGTCGGCCGGTTCATCGAGTCGATGGATGACGATTTCAACTCAGCGGGCTCCTTCGCCGCCGTCCACGATCTTGTCCGGGACGCAAATCGCGGACTCGAAGGGACTCACGCAGGTGATCCCGCGGCGCGGGCGAGACTCATCGATCTAACGTCGACGTTCCTGGAGCTGACCACCGTCCTGGGATTCCGGTTCGAGGATTCCGCGGGCGCATCGGGTGCTCTCGTCGCGGGATTGGTGGAGTTCCTCATCGAGATGCGCGACCAAGCGCGCGCCGAAAAGGCGTTCGAGAGAGCCGACGCCATCCGAGACAAGCTCACCGAGCTCGGTGTCGTTGCCGAGGACACACCTTCCGGAACGCGCTGGCGCATCGGTGCCTCGAACTAACCGCCCCGAGAACGACGAAGGTCATCGTTCCTCGCAGGACGACGGCCGGTCCTCGAGCTTCTTCGCGCAGGTAAGCCGGCGGAGAGGATCCTCGTTGCGAGCGAACTTGATCCCTCATCCTTGATCGGCGAGATCCGGAAGCTCGCGAACGCGGCGGCGGTTCCGATCCGTACCGTTCCGAAGGTCGAGATAGACAAGATCGTCGGCGGGATGAATCACCAAGGGGTGGTTGCGGTCACGGGTCGTTACCGGTACGTGCCCCTTCAGCGCCTGCTCGAGATCGACTCCCCGCGGCTCCTCTTCGTCGACAAAGTCACCGATCCTCACAACCTTGGATCGCTCCTCCGTTCCGCCGATGGAGCGGGGTTCTCGGGGGTGGTGATCCCGTCGCATCGCTCGGCCGCGGTCACGAGCGCCGTCAGGCGCGTGTCGGCGGGAGCATCCGAAGTGGTGCCCGTCGCCCGGGTGACGAACCTGGGTGGGGCGATCGACCAGGCGAAGGCGGCCGGGATCTGGATACTGGGGCTCGACGAGAAGGCGGTCGAAGACATCTGGACCAGCGAACTGGCAGAACCACCGGTTGGTCTCGTGCTTGGAGCGGAGGACAAGGGGATCTCGAAGGGCGTTCGCGAGCGGTGCGACCAACTTGTAAAGATCCCAACATCGGGACGGCTCGGCTCGCTCAACGTGGCGGTCGCGGGAGCCGTAGCAATGTTTGAAGTCGCGCGACGAGTAGCCCGATAGTCGTTGTATGACTACCGGTACTCTGCGAATCGCCGCGCATTCTAGGGATGGATGGATATGTCCGTTTTAGGTGGATCCTTGTCCGATCTCGATGATGAAGTCCTCGTCGAGCTGGTTCGGGCAGGCGATGACCGGGCCATCGATGTCCTCCTGAACCGTTACCGGCACTTCGCTCGCGTGAAGGCCCGGACCTACTTCCTCGCCGGCGCCGACCGTGAGGACATCGTTCAGGAGGGGATGATCGGCCTCTTCAAGGCGATCAGGGATTACCGCTCCGACAAGCGTTCGGCTTTCCGCGGTTTTGCGGAGCTGTGCATCACGCGTCAGATCATCACGGCGATCAAGACGGCCACGAGACAGAAGCACGCACCCCTCAACTCCTACGTTTCGCTGAACAAGCCCCTGGGCGACGAGGACTCCGACAGCGTTTCCTTCGAAGAGGCGATCGTCGGAAGCGAGATCAGCGATCCGGCGGAGCTCGTGGTCTCGGCGGAAGAGATCGGCCGTATCAGGACCTCGATGGGCGAGGTTCTGTCTACCCTGGAGGTTGAGGTCCTTGGGCTCTACATGGACGGGAAGTCCTACCTGGAGATCGCCGACATCCTGGGTCGGCACGTGAAGTCGATCGACAACGCACTCCAGCGGATCAAGAAGAAGCTCGAGGAGCATCTCGGCGACCAAACCGAGCGCGAGGCAGGCTAGCCGCAGCCTCGAATGATGCCCACGCCGTCCTCCTGGGGATACCCTTTGCAGGATGCTGGAGTAGCTCAGTTGGTAGAGCAGCCGATTTGTAATCGGCAGGTCGCAGGTTCGACTCCTGTCTCCAGCTCGAACTAGAGATCACACGGACAACGACAACGGAGTCGAACCTTGACCGACGAGAAGAAGATCGAATCGCTGGAGGTCCCTCTCGGACCAGAGAAGGACTCCGCGTGGGAAACCGCTTTGGCGCAACTCGACGAGGCGGCAGAGCTCATGGGTCTGGCCCCCGGCGTCCACGAGATCCTTAGGACCCCCAAGCGCGCACTCATCGTGTCGGTTCCGTTCCGCATGGACGACGGCACCACGCGGGTCTACGAAGGTACGAGGGTCCATCACAACGTCACCCGCGGGCCGGCCAAGGGTGGCCTCCGGTACCACCCATTGGTAGGCCTTGACGAGACCAAAGCCCTCGCGATGTGGATGACGTGGAAGTGCGCGGTGGTCGACATCCCGTTCGGTGGTGCCAAGGGTGGCGTCGCGGTCGATCCGAGGGTGCACAGCAGGGCGGAACTGGAGCGGATGACTCGCCGTTACGCCTCGGAGATCCTCCCCTTCATCGGCCCCGAGCGCGACATCCCGGCCCCCGACATGAACACCGACGAAGAGATCATGGCGTGGATCATGGACACCTACTCGCAGAACCAGGGGTACTCGGTGCCCGGCGTGGTGACCGGCAAGCCGGTCTCGATCGGCGGATCCAAAGGACGTGGAGGCGCGACCTCGCGGGGCGTCATGTACATGCTGTTCTCCACCCTTAAGCGTCTCGGCCTTGGGATCGAGGAAGTGAGTGTCGCGATCCAGGGTCACGGGAAGGTCGGCGGCTTCCTGGCTCAGCTTCTGCACGACGCGGGCTGCCGCGTGGTGGCGATCTCCGATGTCGAAGGTGGTGTTTACAAGGAGAGAGGTCTCGACCCCGAAGCGATCAACCGTCACAAGCGCGAAGCGGGCTCGATCGTTGGCTACCCGGGTGCCGATCCGATCACGAATGAGGAGCTCCTCGAGGTCGATTGCGATTGCCTGATCCCGGCCGCGATCGAGAGCGTGATCACCGTCAAGAATGCCGATCGCATCAGGGCTCGGGTCGTCGTGCGAGGCGGCCAACGGTCCCGTGACCTTCGAGGCGGATCGGATCCTTCAGGAGCGAGGGGTCTTCGTGGTCCCGGACATCCTCGTGAATGCCGGTGGGGTGACGGTGTCCTACTTCGAGTGGGTGCAGGACATCCAGGCGTACTTCTGGTCCGAGGAAGAGGTCAACGACCGCCTCCGTCTCATCATGGAGAGGGCTTTCGATGAGGTCTACGAGCTGTCGGTGGCCAAGGACCTCACGATGCGCCAGGCCGCCCATTGGATCGGGGTCGGGCGTGTGGCCGAGGCTCACCTGACCCGCGGCCTCTTCCCGTAAATCCGCCGGTACCGGTCGGCGCCCCGCTAACCTGGGCTCCATGACTGAGAGCAGCGGGGACACCGCGGAACTGACCGAGCAGGATGTCGACATCCTCGATTTCGAGCGCTCGTGGTGGAAGCACGCCGGGGTCAAGGAGCAAGCGATCAAAGAGCGATTCGACATGTCCGCGACGCGCTACTACCAGTTGCTCAACGAGCTGATCGAGCACCCCTCGGCCCTCGCCTACGACCCCATCCTCGTCAAGCGTCTCAAGCGACTCCGGACCTACCGGAAGCGCCAACGTGTAGCCCGGCTGTTGGGCACCGAGTACGTCCCTAACAGCAAGCGCTAGCCTCGCCGCGGGCGAGGGTGAGGTAACCCATGGGCCGACATTCCGAACCCGGAGACCTTCCGTTCCTGCGTTCCCTCCTTGCGGGGATGGTCCCGTGGCTGGTCGTCGGGGTCGTGGTGGCGGGCAGCGTGTGGGTGGCGGTCACCACGGTTGGTGGCGACGAGAGTCAGCCCGAGGTGGTGGTTCCGTCCCCAACGGAGACCGTCGAGGGGCTTCCGGACCCGGTGATTACTCCAACGCCCTCCGATGAGCCCACTCCGGAAGACGACGAGCCGGTCGACTTCGAAGGGGTGACTGCGCAGGTCTTGAACGCGACCGGCGGCGTCGAAGGCGCAGGGCAGGACATGGCGGATCGCCTCGCGCGACTGGGTTTCGACATCATCGCGATCGATACCGCGCTCGGTGAGATCGATGTCACGACGATCTACTGGACCTCCTCGAGTGGCCGACCGGCGGCCGAGGCGCTCGCCTCCGAGAACGGATGGATAGCGGCGGAGAAACCCGAGGACCTGTCTTCGAGCGTGGACATCCATGTGCTCGTGGGTAAGGACGAGATCTAGCCCCGGCCCACGAGCACATCGTCTTACTCAACCGTTACAGCCCTCAACACATCGACCTTGGAGGCCCTGCGAGCGGGGAACACCGCCGCTCCGACCCCGGCGATCCCCGCGATGATCACGTAACCGATCAGCGTTACGTATGGGATCTCGAGGGCGGTGATGCCTTCGTCCGCCAGGGCCATGATCATCGCCCAGCCGAAGAACGCACCGATGACGAGTCCGAGAACGGCACCGAGGACCGCGACGATCACGGCCTCCCAGCGGATCATCCGTCGTACTTGACCGCGGGACATACCGATCGCTCGCAGGAGTCCGATCTCCCGCGTCCTTTCGAAGATCGAGAGAGCCAAGGTGTTCACGATCCCGATGAAGGCGATGATCAGGGCGAGACCGAGTAGCGCGGTGACCAACCCCAAGAGCTGGTCGACCGCAGCGGCGGAGCTCTCGAGGAACTCCTCCTGGTCTTCGATCTCGACACTGGGGAAGCCTTCGAGCCCCGTTTCGACCGCGGTTCGCGCGTCGGCTGGGGTGACATCGTCGGACGTCTGGATCACCAGGATCTGCACGTTCTGCTCCGCGACCGCCTCCTCGAAATCGGGCAGCGACAAGATGAAGTTCCCTGCGAGCGGGTTCCTCTCGTAGATCCCCTTGATCTCTTCCTCGCGAGGGGGCGAGGCCTGGAAGTGCATCTCGACCGTGTCGCCGACGCTCCACCCCTGGGCTTCAGCCTCAGGTCGGGAGATCAGGAGCCCATCGTCGGCCGCTGCGGCCAGGCTCCCGGCCACCATGTCGAAGTTGAGTACTCGACCTGCGGCCGCGACGTCCACGCCCTGGATGCCGACGGTTCGACCCTCGATCCGGGAGGCACCCGAACGGAACCCCGCGGCGGTCTCGACCTCGGGGATCTCGTTGGCGGCGTCCTCCACCGCAGCGGGGAATCCTATGAATCCCCCGCCCTGCACGATGAAGTCGAAGTTTGTCGACCCTTCGATCAGTTCGGTTTGTGACGCCTTGATCGACGAAGCGAAGATGGTGATGAACCCAACGAGCGCGACCCCGATCATCAACGCCGCCGCCGTCGAGGAAGTTCGCTTCGGGTTCCGGACCGAGTTGTCGCGCGCCAATCGTCCCGGGATCTTCAGGTAACGGGCGAAGGGAGCCCCGATGCCGCGGGCGAGGGGCCCGGCGAGAACCGGCGCCATGGCGGCAACTCCTATGAAGGTGAGGAACGCTCCGAGACCAACGAGGGAAGCCGCGTCATCGCCACCACCAAAGAGCCCCAGGAGGAGCGCGGCGATCCCCAGGATGAGAGCGATCACCCCCGCTATCACGCGACGACGACCGGCCTGGATGGGGACGGTGAATCCTTCTCGCATGGCGGCCACCGGCGGTACCTTGGTCGCCCGCCGCGCCGGAGAGATCGACGCGATCACAGTGACCAGCGTCCCCACGATCATCGGGATGACGGTCGCCTTGTAGGTGATCACCAGGGGCCCGGTCGGTAGATCGATCCCGAACGCCTCGAGGAGATTCTGCAGTCCGATCGCGACCAGTATCCCTACGCCCACACCGATGGCGGATGCCAGCAACCCGGTGATCGTTGCTTCTACAAGGATCGACGTCATGACCTGGCGCCGGCTCGCTCCGATGGCGCGGAGCAGAGCGAGTTCCCTCGTGCGCTGGGCGACGATTATCGAGAACGTATTGGCGATGATGAAGGAGCCCACGAACAGAGCGATGCCTGCGAATACGAGCAGCGCGATGCTGAAGAAGCCAAGGCCTTCCTGGATCTGATCGGTGGTTTCGTCCGTGATCTGGTTCCCGGTCGACACGTCGTACTCGGTCCCGATCGCGTCGACGATCCGGTCCTGGAGCTCGCGTTGTGTGACTCCCTCCTCGGCGATGACATCGATCGAGTCGAACTCGCCGACCTTGTCGAAGAGTTCCTGGGCGGTGGCCAGTTCGAACCCGGCGAGGGTCGCTCCTGCGAGGTTGTCCGCTTCACCGAATCCGATGATCCCGCTGATGGTGAATTCCTGGGCCGGTCCCTCGATGATGACCTCGACCGTGTCGCCCACCTCGAAGCCGTATTCCTCTGCGGTTCGGGCATCCATAACCACATCGGTGGGCGACGTGGGAGGCCCTCCCTCTCTGATCGTTACGGGGTTCGTGTCCCCACCCTCGGGACCTGACCATGAGAGTCCGATCGTGGGTGGTCCCTGAGGGACGATCGCCTCCCCGTCCTTGTCAACGAATGCGGCCGATCCTTCAACGGAACCGTCCGCGTCGAGGACGCCGTCGACTGCCCTCACGTCCTCCAGGAGCGACTCGGGAAGCGTTGGTCGCTCGTCGAATTCGAACGACTCGAACTCCTGAGCGCCGCGGATGTTTACGTCGATCCCGGAGTAGACATCGGTGAACAGGTTGGTGAAGGTTGCGTTCAGCGTGTCAGAGAGGACGTACGTGCCGGCTACGAATGAGACGCCGAGCACGATCGAGAGCGCCGTCATCGCAAGACGCAGCTTGTGCGTCATCAGGCTCTTGAGGGTTGCCTTGAGCATCTCAGACCTCCAGATGCTTCATGCGCTCGAGGATGCCATCGGGCGTCGGCGCCTCCATCTGATCGACGATGAGTCCGTCGGCAAGGAACACCACTCGATCCGCGTAGCTGGCGGCCTTGGGATCGTGGGTCACCATCACGATGGTCTGTCCCATGTCCTTGACCGAAGCCTGGAGGAAGGCCAGGACCTCAGTGGAAGAGTTGCTGTCGAGGTTCCCGGTTGGCTCGTCGGCGAAGACGATCGCCGGACGGGACATCAGAGCCCTGGCGGCCGCGACCCTCTGCTGTTGGCCGCCCGAAAGCTCGGACGGTCGGTGGGAGAGCCGATCCCGAAGCCCGATCGAATCGATGACCTGATCGAACCAGGCGTGGTCCGGCTTACGCCCGGCGATGGATAGCGGAAGGATGATGTTGTCCTCCGCGCTCATCGACGGCAGCAGGTTGAAAGCCTGAAACACGAAGCCGACGTTGTCGCGACGAAGTTCGGTCAGAGCCTTGTCCTTCAGAGTTGTGAGGTCTGTCCCATCGATGAAGACCTTGCCCGCCGTGGGTTTGTCGAGGCCGGCCAAGCAGTGCATCAGGGTCGACTTGCCCGAGCCTGATGGGCCCATGATCGCCGTGAACTCACCGGCTCGGAAGTCGATATCGACTCCCCGGAGCGCTTGTACTGCCGCTGCCCCCTCGCCGAAGGTCTTCTGTAAACCACTAGCGCTGGCCGCGAAATTCTCCGTTGCGGTCTGTCCTTCGGTCATGTTGGGCTCCCTTCGCTGCCGGTGGGGGACCGGAGCTCATCTAGGCGTATTGACAAAGTCTTACCGTTCCTGCATCGCGTCGTTGTCAGCGCGGCGACATGGCTAGCTGTCGCGACGTTCGATTGACAGTTCAAGCGTCAAGTTCAACGTGCCCGTGATGGGGAGTCCGTCCTCGAGAAGAACCCGAACCTCGAAACGCCCATCGGTCCTCGATTCCGCGGATCGAAGGAGTCCCGTGTCGATCTCGAGGATCGCAGCGGTCGTCGTATCGGCCGATCCCGTCATCTCCGCGTTGCCTTGGGGCAGCGCGGTCGTCCACACCAATGGCCCACCGCCGGTATACGTGAGCGAAGCAAGCACGCCGGCTCCGTCTTCGGCCAGTGCCTTGAGGCGCCCGGTGGTCGCCACTTGCTGGAATACCTGTCCGAGCTGGACTTCCTGGCTGGAACGCCACGTGTCATCGACCTCGACAGCTTCCAAAGGGAGAGGTGGCCGATAGGTGCCGATGAAACCGAGCTCGTCGGGGTCGAGTTCGGTTGCAGGCACACCGTCGACATCGATCACGTCTTCGACTTCGCCGCTGGACCCGACGACGAGAGTGAACGTTCGATCCGCCGTGCCCGGCGCAGGCAACCCGTCCTCTTCGATCTCCACCGGATGCATGGTCACTTCGACCTCATGTCCGTCGGACCGTTCCTCGAGGATCGTCTCGGTGATCTCGAAGACGGCACGGTAGGACCCGGAACCGGTGCCGCCGATGTCCCATTCGGAGGATGCGTTGACCGTCATCAGATAGACGTGTTCCTCTCCGTCAACGTAGCGATAGGTGAGGTCGACGGTGCCCGAGGTGCACGCGCCGAAGGCCATCAGTATCACTAGGAACATCGCCACCCTGCGCTTCACGGAGGCGAGTTTAGGCTGGGCTAGTGGAAACCGATCCGCTCCGCCCGTTCGTTGAGGACCCAGAGTCATCCGGTCTCTTCTTTGACTTCGATGGAGTCCTTTCCGACATCGTGGAGAAACCGTTCGATGCGCGGCCCGCGGAGCAGCGCGAGGGAAGCGCTGGATGCGCTTGCCGAGCGATTCAAGCTGGTTGCCGTTGTCTCGGGGCGAGGCGCGGGAGAACTGCTCACCTGGTTGGGCGACGGGATCGAGATATGGGGTATCCACGGAGCGCAGCGCACCTTCGAAGGGGAGGTCCTCCTCTCGGAGCGGGCGGAGCCGTACTCCGAGTTGATGGACCGGGTGCGAACCGATGCCGAACAGCGGGTTGGTGAACTCGGTATCGAGGGAGCGCTGGTCGAGGACAAGGGTGTGATGTTCACGATCCACTACCGGGCAACGAGCGATCGAGTGGCGGCCAAGCGCGCGTTGGACGCTATCGCTGAGGAGCTTGCCGCGGGTTACGGAGTGGTGGCATCCCCGCAGAAGATGGCGATCGAATTGCGTCCGCCGGTTGAGTTCGCCAAGTCTCAGGTGATCCTGCAGCGTGCGCGTGAGGCCACTCTGACGGCAGTCGCTTTCGTCGGCGATGACGTCGTTGACCTTCCGGGTTTCGATGCCCTCGACACCCTCGAGAACGAGGGGGTGACACCCTTCAGGATCGCGGTCGATTCCGATGAGGCGCCGCCCGAACTCCTGAAGCGAGCCGACCTGGTCCTGGCCGGCCCCGCAGCGGTGGTTACTTGGATGGAGATGCTGGTGTCTTCGGTTCCCCTCCGCGGCTGACCTCTTCGAGGTCGTCGAGCTGCGCCTGGATCCAGTCTTGCGGCTTGCTCCTCTCGACGATCTTCCGCAGAGCATCCGAGTGTGCCTCGCGTTCGCCCTCCGGCATCTCGATGGCTCGCTCGATCGCAGCCGCGGTTTCGTCGAGGTCGTAGGGGTCATCGATGATCACGGCGTGGTCGCCGAGTTCGAAGAAGGAGCCGGCCCCTCGCGACAGCACCAGCGCTCCGTTCCTCTCATTGACTGCCGGTCCCTCTTTCGACACGAGGTTCATTCCGTCCATGATCGAGTTCACAAAGAGAACGTCGTAGATGCGCAAGGCGCCCAAGGTGCGGTCGTAGTCGTCCTCGAGGAAGAGCCGGATCGCGTCGGGGTGCTTTGTGTTCACGTCATCGACCGCGCGCTGGATCCGCTCCGTGTAGTCGCGGTACTCGGGCATCCCCTCGCGAGATGGATAGAGACAGGCAACGAAATGGATCGTCTCACTCAGATCGGGCCTTCGGTCGAGGAGACGGCCGAAGGCTTCGAAGCCGCGCACAACGTTCTTAGATAGTTCGGCGCGATCCGCTCTCACGATCAAGGGGCCATCGGTGTCCTTGCGGAACCGTTTGGCCCATTCGGTGGCTTCGGGGCTTAGCGCGCGCTCCTTCAGGTCGGTTGCGTCGGTCGGTATCGGGTAGGACCGGACCCAGGTTCTCCGGTCGTTGAAGTGAACGATCCCTTCAGTGCGATCAACGCGAGCATCGATCCTTTCGCAGCATTGGAAGAACGCCTCGCACCAGTCGGGGACGTGAAATCCCAGGAGATCGGCGCCGAGCATCCCTTCGATGATCGAGCGGGGGACGGGGGCCGGGCAGCGATCGAGGCCCTCTGGTCCGCAGAACGACGAGTGGGTGAAGTGGGAGATCGCGTGCCGGTCACCGAGCCGGCGCAGATGTCCGGGGGCGGTCGCGAGGTGATAGTCCTGAAACAGGACCAGCGCGTCGGGGGCAGCCGTCTCCGCGACCTTGCGGGCGAACATCTCATTCACCGGCTCGTACGCATCGTTCCAAGCCCTCAAGGCATCGTCGCCGAAGCGTTCGATGCCGATCTCATCCCATAGGCAGTGGTTCGCGAACCACAGCATCCGGTTCGAGACGTCGTTGTAGTAGAGGTCGTACGTGTCCTTGTCGATGTCGATGAGCTTCACCGGATAGCCGAGCGTCTCCGGAAGATCGTCAACGGCTCCAGCCCTCAGAGCGGCTCGGTCGATGTCGGAGGTAGCCGCCGCGATCCACACGGCGTGATCGCTCAGCCGCCTGGCGACGGGGTCGAGTGCCCCCGCAAGTCCGCCAGCCCCGCGCTTGGTCTCGAACCCTCCATCGTCGGACTCGAGGAACGACACGGGACCACGGTTGGAGACCAGCACGATGTTGACGTCGCTTGAAGTCATCGGATAGACATCGCTTTCGCTCAAGCCTCCTGAGAAACTGCCGGTGATCGATCCCTCCGTACCCTAAGGGTGAGCCCCGTCCGCATAATCGTCGTACCCGACAAGTTCAAAGGCACTCTCTCCGCGCGGGAGGCCGGCGCTTCGATCGCTGAGGGACTCCGGCGGGCGCTTCCGAACGCGGCCACCGAGGTCTACCCTGCGGCCGATGGTGGGGAAGGCACGATCGATGCACTCGCGTCGATTGCCGGAGCCGAGATCCGGACGGTCGCGATCGAAGGGCCCGGCGGAACCTTGGATGTTGCCCGGATCCTCTCTGCCGGTGACCTCCGGATCGTTGAGGCCTCCGAGGGGACCGGCAGTATCGATGACGGTGATCCCCTGGGGACGGATTCCTTCGGGCTCGGCCAGACGATCGTCGAGGCGACGCGCTCCGGGGGAGAGATCCTCGTCGCGATCGGTGGGACCGGGTCTACCGACGGTGGCACGGGGATGGCGAGGGCCTTGGGGTGGCGCTTCCTCGATGGTTCCGGCGACGAGCTGCCTCCGGGTGGAGGCTCGCTCCACAGACTCCACGCGATCCTTCCTCCCGAGCATGGACCAAACGTTACGGTCACCGGCCTGCGCGATGTCGACAGCCCACTGTTGGGCCCCCGCGGAGCTGCTCGCCTGTTTGGTCCGCAGAAGCGGGCAACTGCCGCTCAGGTCACGACCCTGGAACGGGGGCTGGAGGCTCTGGCCGAGGTGCTCCTGCGCGAGCACGGGATCGACGTGGCCGAGATACCGGGCGCAGGTGCCGGCGGGGGCATCGGTGCCGGACTGGTCGCGTTCCTCGGCGCACGACTCGAGCCCGGATTCGAGCGCATCGCCGGGCTCACCCTGATGGATCAAGCGATAGGGACCGCGGATCTCGTCATCACCGGTGAGGGCAGCTTCGATGCCGGAAGCCTCGGCGGAAAGGTTCCCATCGGAGTGGCTCGCATCGCGTCGACCGCCGGTACTCGGTGTGCTCTGGTTGCCGGCAGGATCACGGTGTCAATCGAAGAGCTGGCCGCATCAGGATTCGAGACCGCGATCTCCATGGAAGACGTGGCGGGAGCGGAGGCGGCCCTGGCTCACCCGGATCAAAGTCTGGTCGAAGCAACGGTGGAGCTGATACGCCGCGGGGGATACTGACTACGTGCCCTTCTCTATCCCGCCGCACCTGAGTACCGGCGAGAGGCTCCGCCGCTGGGGGATAGCGGCGTGGTCTCTCATCGGCATCCTCATCCTGATGGCGGTGGCCTTCTGGCTGCTCCTCAAGATCCGCGTGATATTTCCCCCTCTGGTCCTCGCCCTACTTCTGATCTACATCCTGAATCCGCCGATCTCGTGGTTGGAGCGCAGAGGCACGCCCCGCGCGGTCGCTGCCATCGGGGTTTACGTCCTCTGTGTTGCGATCGTGGTCGGGATCGGGTTCATGCTTTTCCCCTTCTTCTCCTCACAGATCGACCAGTTCTCTGAGGACTGGCCGTCCTTCAGGGAAGAGATCGTCACCTTCACTGAGGACACCGCGGCTTCACTCGAGGATCGATTCGGCTTCGAGATCGACACCTCGGGAGTGTCCTGCCTGCTCGGAGACGCGCAGCGGGCGGACGGGCGCGACTGCGATCAGGTGGCCGAGAGCTTCCGCGAAGCGATCGCCGGCAACACCGGGCGATTAACGCACTTCGGACTCACGGTCCTCGAGGCCCTCTTGGTATTCATCCTTGCTCCATTGATCGCGCTCTACCTCCTGATCGACCTGCCGCAGTTGAAGCGAGACCTGGTGAACCTGTTCCCCGAGAAGATGCGACCAGAGGCGACGGATCTCGGACAGAAACTGGCGCGCGCGGTGGGAGGTTTCTTCCGGGGCCAGTTATTCGTCGCGTTCACCGTGGGCGTGTTGTCGGCGGTGGGGTTCCGGATAATCGGACTCAAGTTCTGGCTGGTGATCGGCGCGATCGCCGGTTTCTTCAATTTGATCCCGTTGGTCGGTCCGTACATCGGTGGAGCCCTCGGGTTCCTCGTCGGTGTGGTTACGGGAGGGATGTCACTGGGTTTGAAGGCTGCGCTCGTTGAGTTGATCGTCCAGCAACTCGACAACCACGTGATCAGCCCCCAGGTGATGAAGCGGACGGTCCAGATCCATCCCGCGACGGTGGTCCTCGCTCTCCTGGCCGGAGGCACGCTGGCCGGTTTCTGGGGCGTCCTCCTTGGCGTGCCCACGGTCGCGGTCGGGAAGATCTTGCTCGGTCACCTGTGGGCCACCCGCGTACTTGGTGAAGAGGTCACTCCATTCAGTCGGGGGGCCCCTTCCGTGGAGACACCTCCACCTGAAGTTGTGGAAGGCGAAACCTAGTTCGCGAGGACGTCCCCCATCGGAGGTCTGACGATGAGCGGACGGGCCGACGGCAGGGGAGCGGGACCGTCGGCCCCCGGGATGTACTGAATGAGTTCTTCGGGCAACGCGTCCCGGAAGGCGATCTTGCCGTTTCGCTCTAACTTGGTGAAGAACGCATGCATGATCTCGTGCGACATCCGACCGAGCTCGTAGGTATCGCGGTTGCGATGTGCACGCATTCCCAGATCGACCTGTCCGAGCCGGTCGAGGGAGAACGTCTCTACGAAGTCGATGAGCAACCCGATCTCGACCGCGTATCCGGTGAAGAACGGGAGCTGCAGGAACGATTCCCTTCGCCCCGCGTACTCTCCGGAGAGAGGTTGGATCAGTCCGGCGAGTTGGGGATACAGAAGGTGAAGTAGGGGCCTGACCACCAGTTCGGTAACACGACCGCCGGACGCGACGGGCTCTGGTACGCCCTCGATCCTTCTCCGGTAGAAGCCCTTGGTCATCTGGATGTCCTCATCGATGAAGAAGGGGTTCAGAAGGTTCGTTACGAAACACACGTTGAAGTTCGTGACGTCCGAATCCAGCCATACGACGATGTCTCCTTCGGCCACGGCGAGGCTCTTCCACAACGCCTCTCCCTTCCCCGGGTTGTCGCCGTGATGAGGGAGGACGTCCGCCGCGCGATGGACGCTGGCTCCGGTTGAGCGAGCGACGGCGATCGAGTCATCGGAGGATCCCGAATCCACGACCAGGAGCTGATCGACGATCCCGGTCTCCTCTAGGAGTTCCGCTCGGATGATCGAGCAGATCGTTCCGACCGTGGACTCCTCATTCAAGGTGGGGAGACAGACGGTCACCGAGAGCCCGCTGGAGCGCTTACGGGCGGCCAGCTCCCCCCGGGTCAGGAGGGAGGAATCGAACGTCTTCTCCCGGAACCAGCGGTCGACGGCGGGATGGTCGTGGGTGGGCTGCACCCGATGAGCCTAGGGCACCGCAAGGTCTAAGAAGCGGGGTTAAGGATGCTTCTGACTATGCCGATTTACCCATACGAGTACAGAAGTTCACTCTCTCGGGGTCCCAGAGAGGAAAAGCGGGAAAGTAGGTTGTACCTATGGCGCGTATCTTGATTGCCGAAGACGAGGCTGACATCAGGAGGATAGTCACCCATGTCCTTGTAGAGGCTGGTCACGACGTGTCTGCAGTCAAAGACGGAGAGTCCGTTGTAGAGCGCCTCACTTGGGCGCCTCCGGACCTCCTGATCCTCGACATCATGATGCCTGGACAAGATGGCTACTCCGTACTGGAAGAGATGCGCAACCAGGAGGTCGCCAAGGAGACCAAGGTTCTGGTGCTTACGGCGAAGAACCGCGAGGCGGATGTCGAACGCAGCTACCGTCTGGGCGCCTCCTTCCATATGACCAAACCGTTCGACCCCGAGGAGCTCGTCGAGGCGACTCGCAAGGTCCTCAACACCTCCGAAAAAGACCTCAAGGCTCTTCAGGAACAGGAAGCCGACAAGGCTCGGCTCCTCAGCCAGATCGAATCGGTCTTCGGCGACTAACTCGCGGCCGGACGTTCCTCGTCGGCCTGTAACCTTCTCTTACGTGAGACGTCAGAAGGACATCGGTGACCGGGCCGAGCGCGAGCTCGTCTCCTCCGAGCTGATCGAGCGCTGTAAGAACGGCGACGAAGAGGCCTGGAGAGAGATCGTCGAGGCCACCCACCGGGATGTGTACACGTTGTGCCTTCGGATCCTCGGGAATCCGGCCGACGCGCAAGAGGCGACGCAAGACGTCTTCTTGAAGGTCTGGCGGAACCTCTCGAGCTTCAGAGGCGACGCGATGTTCAGCACGTGGCTGTACCGGGTGGCCAGCAACACCGCCATCTCGAAGCACCGGAAGCGGAAGCGTCAGCGGCTCAACGAAGCCGGCGTGGACGATGAGGTGCTTGCGCAGGTTCCGGCGTCGGGCTCGGTTGAGTCGGCCGCCGGGGCGAAGATCGAGGTTGAACGACTGGAAGAGGCGCTTGCGCTTCTCCCGGATGGCCTCCGGGAAGCCGTAGTGCTGAGGGACGTATACGGACTGAACATCGCCGAGATCGCAGCCGAACAGAAGATCTCGGAGACTGCGGCGAAGGTGCGGGTGCACCGGGGCCGAAAGAGATTGAAAGAGATCATGTTCCCGGACGACTCCGGGACCGAGACGGAGGCACGTTGATGAGGTGCGAAGAGGTCAGGGAGGTTCTCCCTGCACATGTGAAGGATGGCTCGGACGACCTCACCGTCCGCCGACACCTCACGCGTTGCCCCGAGTGCAAAGCGGAACTTGCCCAGTACGAATCCCTGATGGGTGGACTACGTACCCTTCAGACGAGATCGGTCGAGGTTCCGACCGGGCTGTTCGATCAGCTGCTTGCGATCCCGGAACGTTCCACAAGACTCGATTCCGCTCGGCACCATGTCGCGCGCCACCGGAAGGTCTATGTCGGCGGTGGGATCGCGGCGGTTGCCATCGCAGGAGCTGCCGGTGCGGCTCTGTGGCGCAGCAAGGCCAGGCGTCCCCTCACGGCCTAGGACGTCCCCCCCGTCAACGTCTGCGACAATCGGCGGATGAATCAGAGACTGCTCGATGAGCTGAGCGAGTTGATCCGGATCCCGTCGATCTCTTCCGGCGGCGGCGACCCCGCCGATCTGATGCGAGCTGCCGAATGGCTCAGTAGCAAGATCACCGATGCCGGGGGAACCGCAGAGATCGTGACCACCGCAGGGAACCCGCTGGTGGTTGGATCACTGGAGGCAGACGAACCCGATGCACCGACCGTGATGATCTATGGGCACTACGACGTCCAGTCGGCTGATCCGGTCGAGGAATGGACCAGCCCCCCGTTCGAACCCACGATCAGAGACGGGCGTCTCTACCGCGCGGAGCCTCGGACGACAAGGGCAACTTCTATCCGCTGATGTTCGTTGCGTGTGAGCTCGCCTCAGAGGGCAAGCTGCCGGTAAACGTTCGGATCATCGTGGAAGGCGAGGAAGAGGTCGGCTCGCAGAACATCATCGATTTCATCCTGGCGGACGAGCGCGGTGCCGACTGTTGCATCATTTTCGACTCGATCATGATCGATGCCGACACACCTGCGATCACTCTGGCCGGCCGGGGGATGGTCCTGATCGAATTGGATGTCGTCACCGGGACGCGCAATCTCCATTCCGGTCTCTATGGCGGGAGCGCGATGAATGCGGTCCACGTCCTGAACCATCTCCTCGAGCAGGTGAAGCCCGGACCCGACGGCCGGTTGCGGCCGGAACTGCGCGAAGGTCTGAGCGATCCGACCGAGGAGGAGCTCGTGGCATGGGCGAAGCTCCCGCCGGGCGAGGCGGTCATCACCGATGTAGGCGGGACTCCGGTGTGGGGCGGTTCCGGCGAGGAGTACTACGTGCAGAACTGGGCCGACGCGTCGCTCGACATCCACGGGATCGCCGGCGGGGATGCCGAGCAGGTACGCACGATCATCCCCGTGACGGCCAACGCGAAGTTCAGCGTCCGCCTGGCCCCCGATCAGAACTCCGAGACGATCGCCGAGACGCTCGTACAGATCCTCGAGGCCGCGGTTCCCGAGGGCGCTGAGGTCAAGATCAACGTCCATTCCACGACCGACCCGGCGATGTTCGATCCGGACTCGGATGCGATGAACATCGCCAAGGATGCGTTCGAGAGGGCCTGCGGGACTCAACCGGTCCTGACCCGGATCGGCGGAACCCTCCCTATCCTGGTGGCACTGGCAGAACGGAAGATCCCGACGATCGTGAGCGGGTTCGCCTTGGCGGAGGACGCCATCCATGCACCCAACGAGTCCTACTGGCTGAAGGGTCTGGAACTTGGGGAGCAGACCGCCCGTGAGCTGTACGCGGGGCTCGCCAAACTGTCGCACGGGTGACGGCTCCCGAAGGGGCGAGGCACTAGACTTGCGGTGATCTAGGGCGGTAGCTCAGTCTGGTCAGAGCGCTGGTCTCCAAAACCAGTGGCCGGGGGTTCGAATCCCTCCCGCCCTGCAAAACCGGTCCGGCGCCACGCAGGCCGCATGATTCCAGACGTGCTAATCTTGGCAACTCCCCGGCGGACCTGACCCCTCTGAAGCGCGTCCGGGAAGTCCGGTTTGAAGCCGGTGGGTCGAGGGTCTGGCCACAAGAAAGGGTTTCCGTGAACAGGCAGTACAAGCGAGCGATGCAGAAGCAGGAGTCGGCGCAGAAGAAGGCTCCGCAGGTAAAGCCCCCAGGCGCGCAGGGGAAGCGTGAGCGCACCAAGCCGCGCCAGTTCATCAAAGAGGTCATCCAGGAACTGAAAAAGGTGGCATGGCCGACCCGTCAAGAGGTCGTGGCCTATTCGATCGTCGTGGTCGTCGCCACCGTTGTGATCGCAACCCTCATCTTCGGGATGGACTTCGTCTTCACGAAGGCTGTCCTGGCCCTGTTTGGAGTTGAAACATGAGCGAGACGCACACCGAGGACGAGCTTGAGTCAACGACTCCGGCTCCCGAAGCCGATGCCAGTCCCGGAACCGACGAGGACGTCGCCGAGCCCGAGGCGGCCGCGACTCCCGTCCCCGAGGCCGAGCCCGACGTAACCCCGGACTCAGACACCGTTGTCGATGACGACGCGTCCGAGCCCGCCGCGGAGGCTGAGGCCACTGCCGAGGCGATCGAGGCTTCTCCCGCGGAGGCTGAGGCCGCTGCCGAGGCTGAGGACGAGGACGACGAGGAAGAGGAGTTCATCTTCGATGAGGGCTCGATCCCTCCGACCGAGCGTCCGGGTGATTGGTTCGTGATCCACACCTATGCGGGTTACGAGAACAAGGTCAAGGCGAACCTGATGTCACGCATCTCCTCCATGAACGTCGAGGACCGCATCTTCGAGGTCGTCATCCCCATGGAAGACGTGATGGAGATCAAGCAGGGCAAGAAGCAGGTCGTCCAGAAGAAGGTGTTCCCGGGCTACCTCCTTTGCCGCTTGTACCTCGACGACGACTCCTGGTACGTGGTGCGGAACACGCCGGGCGTCACCGGCTTCGTCGGTTCCGGCGCCAAGCCGACCCCGTTGTCGGATCGCGAGATCAACAAGATCCTGCAGGTGAAGCCCGAGGACAAGAAGAAGCTTCGTCCCCGCCTCGAGTTCGAGGAGCAGGAGTCGGTTCGGGTCATCTCCGGTCCGTTCGCCAACTTCACCGGGACGATCTCCGAGATCAACGTCGACCAGTCGAAGCTCAAGGTGCTCGTCAACATCTTCGGCCGAGAGACTCCCGTCGAATTGGGCTTCGATCAAGTAGCAAAGCTCTAAGAAAGAGAAGGAGGCAGGCGAAGGCCGCCTGCCGCTTGTACTTCAAAGGAAGAGGAGTAGCAGATGTCACAGCCTTCGGGCGGTAAGCGCAAGAAGGTCGCGCAGGTACTGAAGCTGCAGATCCCCGCGGGACAGGCAACCCCCGCACCTCCGGTAGGGCCCGCTCTGGGACAGGCCGGGATCAACATCATGGAGTTCTGCAAGCAGTACAACGCGGCCACCCAGCAGCAGACCGGCACCATCGTGCCTGTCGAGATCACGGTCTACGAAGACCGTTCGTTCTCGTTCATCACCAAGACCCCGCCCGCCGCGGTGCTCCTTCGCCAGAAGGCCGGCATCGACAAGGGTTCGGGTGAGCCCAACAAGGCCAAGGTCGGTTCGGTCACGAAGTCCCAGGTCCGAGAGATCGCCGAGATCAAGATGCCGGACCTCAACGCGAACGACGTCGAAGCTGCGATGAAGATCGTCGAGGGCACGGCTCGTTCGATGGGCATCACGGTCAATTAACTACTCGAAGTTGTGGGAGGCGAGCCTCGCTCGCTGCTAACCACAGAAGGGAACCTGAGACTGATGGCACACGGAAAGCGTTTCAAGGAAGCGATCGAAAAGGTCGACCGCGACCACCTGTACGGCCCCCGCGAGGCATTGACGATCCTCAAGTCGCTGCCCTCGGCGAAATTCGATGAGACCGTCGAGGTCTCGATCCGCCTCGGGGTCGATCCTCGCAAGGCCGACCAGATGGTGCGCGGTTCGCTCTCTCTCCCCAAGGGAACCGGCAAGACCATGCGCGTCGCCGTGTTCGCAAAGGGCGAGAAGGCGACCCAGGCTCGAGAAGCCGGCGCCGACGAGGTCGGTGACGAGGACCTCGCCACGAAGATCCAGGGTGGCTGGACCGATTTCGACGCCACCGTGGCCACGCCCGACATGATGCCCGTCGTCGGTAAGTTGGGGCGTGTCCTTGGTCCCCGCGGTCTGATGCCCAACCCCAAGTCCGGAACGGTCACCGATGACGTCGCCAAGGCCGTTCGTGACATCAAGGGCGGCATGGTCGAGTACCGCACCGACAAGAGCGGGAACCTTCACATGATCCTCGGCAAGAAGTCCTTCGATGAGACCGACCTGGTCGAGAACTACGCCGCGGTCCTGGACGAGGTCGTCCGCGCGAAGCCGTCGTCCTCCAAGGGCCGGTACCTCAAGAGCATCACGTTGTCCTCGACGATGGGCCCCGGCATCCGGATCGATCCGCTGCGGAGCCGTGACCTGGAAGAGCTCGCCGAGATGGCTGCTGAGGCTTCGCAGGCATCCGACGACGCGGCGGCCGTGTCTGCTGCGGCGGATAACGCGGCCGAGCCCGAGCCCGCGGAGGCCCCTTCGTAAGCACTGTTACTATCCGATCTAGCCCGAGACCGTCGGGGGGCTTCGGCCCTTAATCATCCGGCGCAGGCGCAACCGAAAAGACGTTCTTCGTCGCTGCGGTCGCCTGTCTTGGGCGGCCGTTTTTCGTTGTTCAGCGACCAGAGGAGTTAGTGCATATGGCGAGACCAGAGAAGGTCGCCGTCGTAGATGAGATCCGGGAACGGTTCAAGTCTTCGGATGCGGCGCTGCTCACCGAGTACAGGGGTTTGGGCGTAGGCGAGATCGCCGAGGTCCGAAACGCCCTGCGTGAGGTGGGCTCCGAGTACAAGGTCTTGAAGAACACGCTGGCCCGCATCGCCGCTCGTGAGAGTGGGATGGAGGATCTCGTGGGCATGCTCGAAGGACCGACCGCGATCGCGTTCATCCACGGCGATGTTGCCGCGGCTGCAAAGGCCCTCGACACCGCCGCCAAGAAGTTCCCGGTGCTGGTCATCAAGGGCGGGATGCTCCAGGGCGGCAAGATCATCGACTCGGCTCAGGCTAAGGAACTCGCAGGACTCGAGCCTCGCGAGGTCCAGCTCGCCAAGATCGCGATGATGATGAACCAGCCGGTTCAGCTGACCGTGAACGTCTTCGCCGCGCTGCTGCGTGACCTCGGTTCGATGCTGGCGCAGGTCGTCGAGAAGAAGACCTCCGGCGAGCTCCCCGGTGGCATGGGGGAGGCCCCGGCAGCACCAGAGGCCGAAGCAGCACCAGAGGCCGAAGCAGCACCAGAGGCCGAAGCAGCACCAGAGGCCGAAGCAGCACCAGAGGCCGAAGCAGCACCAGAGGCCGAAGCAGCACCAGAGGCCGAAGCAGCACCAGAGGCCGAAGCAGCACCAGAGGCAGAGTCAGGAACGGGAAGTGAAGAGTCCGCCGACGGCGGCGATCAGGAAGAGGAGGCGTAACCGATGGCCAGCAAGACCCTGAGTCAAGATGAGGTTCTCGATGCGGTAGCCGGTTGGACCGTGCTCGAGCTATCCGAGTTCGTGAAGGCGTTCGAAGAGAAGTTCGGTGTCTCGGCAGCAGCCCCGGTGGCCATGGCGGCTGCGGGTGGCGGTGGCGGTGCCGATGCAGGCGCGGCGGCCGAGGAGAAGGACGAGTTCGATGTCGTTCTAACCGGTGCCGGCGACAAGAAGATCCAGGTCATCAAGGAGGTCCGTAGTCTCACGAGCCTCGGCCTGAAAGAGGCCAAGGACCTGGTCGACGGCGCTCCCAAGCCAGTCCTCGAGGGCGTCAACAAGGAAGCAGCCGACGAGGCGAAGGCGAAGCTCGAAGCCGCCGGCGCCACCGTCGAACTCAAGTAAGGATCGCTTCTACGAAAAGGGGGCCTTCGGGCCCCCTTTTCTGTTGTCCGGCCCAGACAGGCAGGCGCTCCGTCGTAACGATGTCGTGACGCCCGGGGGCTGAGATGAGCGAGACATCACTCGAAGGAAGGATCTCAACATGACCCAAAGCATTTCGGAACAGACCGGGGTGAAGGGACCGTGGAGGTCGCTCCTGATCAAGGCAGCCTGGGCTCAGATCATCATCAACGTCGTAGTGATCGCCCTCTCCGGGGAGGTCATTCCGCCACTCGTCGTGGTTGCGGTGCTCCTCATCGTTGGCCTATCGCTGATCGGGGGCCGAACGAAGGTTGGGGCGGCGATCCTCGGCATCGTGAGCCTGCTACATCTGGCCACGTCGGCCCCCTTCGTCATCGGCAACCTCAGCCACCCCGATTCGTTCTTCGATTTCTTCCTTGGCTGGGCCTTGATCGTGACCGCCGTCATCGGAACGGTGGCTGCCGCGCCCGTCTGGCGCGGAACCGACACCGAGGGTGGCCGAGCCCGAGTCACCCTCCTAGCCTCCGGCCTGCTGCTGGTGATCCTGGCCGCGGTTGGGGCGGTCGCAACGCTGACTACCAAATCCGTGGCCGCCGCCGAAGGTGACGTAACCGCCGTCGCGGAAGACGTCGAATTTGTCCCGGAAGACCTCGAGGCCGCTTCCGGCGAGGTGGGCATCCACGTCGACAACAAGGACCAGCTCCGGCACACCTTCACGATCGACGAGCTAGACGTGAACCTGGAACTACCGGCCGGCAAGGGAGCCCGCACCTCCTTCACGGCCGACCCCGGCGAGTACGCCTTCTACTGCGCCGTCCCCGGCCACGAATCCATGAAAGGCACCCTGACCCTCAACTAACTCTGAGCGAGCCAGCTGGCCTGACTTAGCAAGGCCCGGAAAGGGGCGTCCCGGAGCGAACCCTCAAACGCCCTGGGTGAGCGGAGCGGACGCCCCTTTTCGGAGCCGCCGCGGGTTCCGGGAAGGTTCCGGCGGCCCTGGCGTTACTACTAATGGAGTTGACCGCCGGGAACCATGGGATTACGCTCATTCCGGTCCATCAAGAGGAGTACTAATAGAGGCTTCGATCGGATCAAGCATCTCGCTTGACGCCAGTGAAGGCTGTCGCCTACACTGGCTGTTCGCTGTGCCCAACCCCGTACGTTTCACTCGCCATGTCGCGCGGTTAAGAACCGCCCAAGGCGGGACGGATGGGGTCTGTTGGGGCGTGAAGGAGGCCTTCGGGCCGATCTCGCTCTCCAGCGTTGCTACCGCCGTTTGACCAAGCCATACAGGAGGCTCGCTTGTCGTCGTCTAATGCTCTGCGCGAACGCCGCACCTTCGCCAAGCTCGACGAGGTTCTCCCGCCGCCGAATCTGATCTCCGTCCAGAAGGAATCGTTCGACTGGTTCATCCGAACCGGCCTGGGCGAGACCCTGAAGGAGATTTCGCCGGTCGAGGACTTCACCGGGAACCTGGCTCTCCAGTTCCTCAGCCACGAATTCAAGGAACCCAAGTTCGACGAGGACGGCTGCAAAGAGAAGGACATGACCTTCTCTCGTCCCCTCTTCGTCACCTGCGCCTTCATCAACAAGGAAACGGGTGAGATCAAGGAGCAGACGGTTTTCATGGGGGACTTCCCGATGATGACCGACACGGGGACTTTCATCATCAACGGCACCGAGCGTGTCGTCGTCTCCCAGCTGGTTCGCTCTCCGGGCGTCTACTTCGATAAGGACATCGATAAGACGACCGACAAGGACATCTATACCTGCAAGATCATCCCGGCCCGCGGTGCGTGGCTCGAGTTCGAGACCGACAAGAAGGACATGGTCGGGGTCCGCGTGGACCGCAAGCGCCGCCAGAACGTGACCGTCCTCCTGAAGGCGCTCGGCTTCGGTGGCGACCAGGAGATCCTCGACCTCTTCGATGGGGCCGAGTCGATCGCTGCGACCCTCGAGAAGGACGCGATCGAGACCGAGGAAGACGCTCTGATCGACATCTATCGCAAGCTCCGTCCGGGCGAGCCCCCGACGGTCGAGTCGGCGCGGTCGCTGATCGAGAACCTCTTCTTCAACCACAAGCGCTACGACCTGGCGAGGGTCGGTCGCTACAAGGTCAACAAGAAGCTCGGCATGAAGTACGAAGAGAAGGACATCGACGAGATGGGGACGGTGCTCCGCAAGGAGGACATCCTCACCACGATCCAATACCTCGTCCGTCTTCACGCCGGTGACCCCGAGGCCGATACCGACGACATCGACAACTTCGCCAACCGGCGTATCCGTCCGGTGGGTGAGCTGATCCAGAATCAGATCCGCGTCGGCCTGTCCCGTATGGAGCGGGTCGTCCGCGAGCGCATGACGACCCAGGACGTCGAGGCCATCACGCCTCAGACCCTGATCAACATCCGCCCGGTGGTGGCGGCGATCAAGGAGTTCTACGGATCGTCGCAGCTCAGCCAGTTCATGGACCAGACCAATCCGCTCACCGGTCTCACCCACAAGCGTCGTCTCTCGGCGCTTGGCCCCGGTGGTTTGTCCCGCGAGCGAGCCGGCTTCGAGGTCCGCGACGTGCACCCGTCCCACTACGGACGCATGTGCCCGATCGAGACACCTGAGGGTCCGAACATCGGACTGATCGGGTCGCTCTCGACCTACGCTCGCCTCAACCGTTACGGCTTCATCGAGACGCCGTATCGGAAGGTCAAGAATCAGAGGGTCACTAAGGACATCGAGTACCTCACCGCCGACCTCGAGTCGCGCGCGGTCATCGCCCAGGCCAACGCAACACTCGACGACAAGGGCAACTTCCTTGACGAGCGGGTGCTCGTGCGTGGACGTCAGAACGAGATCGAGTACACCGACCCATCCGGGGTCGACTACATGGACGTGAGCCCGAAGCAGATCATCTCGGTCTCCACGGCTTCGATCCCGTTCCTCGAGCACGACGACGCGAACCGTGCCCTGATGGGCGCCAACATGCAGCGTCAGGCGGTCCCGTTGGTCCGTCCCGAGGCTCCCTACGTTGGTACTGGTCTCGAGTTCCGCATCGCGGTTGACGCCGGCGACGTGATCATCGCCGCGGATGCCGGAACGGTCGAGGAAGTCTCGGCCGCTCGCATCGTCGTCAAGGGCTCTAAGAGCACGAAGATCTACAAGCTGGACAAGTTCCGCCGATCCAACCAGTCCACTTGCATCAACCAGCGCCCGGTCGTGAAGGAAGGTCAGAAGGTCAAGGAAGGCGACGTGCTCGCCGACGGACCTTCGACCGACATGGGCGAGCTGTCCTTGGGCGCCAACCTCATGGTCGCGTTCATGTCGTGGGAGGGCTACAACTTCGAGGATGCGATCATCGTCTCGGAGCGCCTCGTCAAGGAGGACGTCCTCACGTCGATCCACATCGAGGAGTACGAGGTCGACGCCCGCGACACCAAGCTGGGTGCCGAAGAGATCACGCGTGATATCCCCAACGTCTCTGAAGAAGTCCTGGCGGACCTCGACGAGCGGGGCATCATCCGCATCGGGGCCGACGTCTCCACCGGAGACGTCCTGGTCGGGAAGGTCACTCCCAAGGGAGAGACCGAGCTGACCCCTGAGGAGCGCCTCCTGAGGGCCATCTTCGGTGAGAAGGCTCGCGAGGTGCGCGACACGTCGTTGAAGATGCCTCACGGAGAAGAAGGAAAGGTCATCGGCGTGCGCGAGTTCAGTCGCGACAACGGCGACGAGCTTCCTCCGGGCGTCAACGAACTCGTGCGTGTGTTCGTCGCTCAGAAGCGGAAGATCTCCGAGGGCGACAAGCTCGCCGGACGCCATGGCAACAAGGGCGTTATCTCCAAGATCCTTCCGGAGCAGGACATGCCGTTCCTGGCCGACGGAACGCCGGTCGACATCATCCTGAACCCCCTCGGTGTGCCATCGCGAATGAACCTCGGCCAGGTGCTCGAAACGCACCTCGGTTGGGCGGCGAAGATGCGCTGGGAAGAGGCCGACGGCGATCCGGCTCCGGGCAAGTGGGCCCGGCAGGAGCCGACCTGGGTCTCGACCCCGGTGTTCGACGGCGCCAAGGAAGAGGAGCTGCTCGACGCACTCGACAAGGCGTCCAAGCTCCCCGGTGAGTACAAGCTCGTCAACAGCGTGGGCAAGGCCCAGCTGTACGACGGCCGCTCCGGCGAGCCGTACGACAACGAGATCACCGTGGGCTACATGTACATCCTGAAGCTGAGTCACATGGTGGACGACAAGATCCACGCTCGTTCCACCGGTCCGTACTCGATGATCACGCAGCAGCCGCTGGGTGGTAAGGCGCAGTTCGGCGGACAGCGCTTCGGCGAGATGGAGGTGTGGGCCCTCGAGGCCTACGGTGCCTCTTATTGCCTGCAAGAGCTCCTGACGATCAAGTCCGACGACGTTCTCGGTCGCGTGAAGGTCTACGAGGCCATCGTGAAGGGCGAGAACATCCCCACGCCGGGCATCCCGGAGAGCTTCAAGGTGCTGATCAAAGAGATGCAGTCCCTCTGCCTGAACGTCGAGGTCCTCTCGGCCGAGGGTGAGGAGATCGAGATGAAGGAGATCGACGAGGACATCTTCCGCACGGCGGAGGAACTCGGTATCGATCTGTCCCGCCGCGAGCCATCCAGCGTTGAGGAGGTCTAGCTAGTGCTCGACGTTAACCACTTCGACGAGCTTCGCATCGGCCTCGCCACCGGTGACCAGATCCGTGCCTGGTCCAACGGCGAGGTGCGTAAGCCCGAAACCATCAACTACCGCACGCTCAAGCCGGAGAAGGACGGTCTCTTCTGCGAGAAGATCTTCGGTCCCACGAAGGACTGGGAGTGCTACTGCGGAAAGTACAAGCGCGTCCGGTTCAAGGGCATCATCTGCGAACGCTGCGGCGTCGAGGTAACTCGCGCCAAGGTCCGCCGCGAGCGGATGGGTCACATCGAGCTGGCCGCTCCCGTAACGCACATCTGGTACTTCAAGGGCGTGCCTTCCCGTCTGGGGTACCTCCTCGACATCGCTCCCAAAGAGCTCGAGAAGGTCATCTACTTCGCGGCGTCGATCTGCACCTCGATCGATGAGGCGAAGCGTCACAAGGATCTCCCGAAGCTCGAGGAAGAGATCTCCAAGGAGGTCGCTCAGATCGAGGCCGATCGCGACCGCAGGATCGACGAGATCCTGAAGGAGACCGAGGATCGTCTGTCCGAGATGGAGGGCCGTAAGGCTCGTAGCTCGGAGAAGACGGCGGCGAAGAACCAGGCAGAGCGTCAGCAGAAGGAGGTCCGCGAGCGTGCGGACCGCAACATCGCTCTGGTCCAGGACACGCTCGACATCTTCAAGGACATCGGTCCGAAGCAGATCGTGGACGACGAGGTCCTATGGCGCGAGCTGAAGGATCGCTTCGGCGACTACTTCCGCGGCGGCATGGGGGCCGAGGCGATCCGCGAGCTGCTGGCCAACCTCGACCTCAAGACCGAGGAAGCCGATCTGCGCGAGATCATCAAGACCGGTAAGGGTCAGAAGCGTCAGCGCGCGATCAAGCGCCTCAAGGTCGTCGCTCCATTCAACGACACCACCAAGAAGAACAGCCCGATGGGCATGGTCCTCGACGCGGTGCCGGTGATCCCGCCGGACCTGCGCCCGATGGTTCAGCTCGACGGGGGCCGGTTCGCGACCAGCGACCTGAACGACCTCTACCGTCGTGTGATCAACCGGAACAACCGCCTCAAGAGGCTTCTCGACCTCGGGGCTCCCGAAATCATCGTCAACAACGAGAAGCGCATGCTCCAGGAGGCCGTCGATGCTCTCTTCGACAACGGCCGCCGCGGCCGTCCGGTCACCGGACCGGGCAACCGTCCGCTCAAGTCGCTGTCGGACATGCTCAAGGGCAAGCAGGGCCGGTTCCGTCAGAACCTGCTGGGCAAGCGAGTCGACTACTCCGGACGAAGCGTCATCGTGTCCGGACCGAAGCTCAAGCTGCACCAGTGCGGTCTCCCGAAGGCTATGGCGCTCGAGCTCTT
This sequence comes from uncultured Actinomycetes bacterium, assembly GCA_963826105.1. GTDB lineage: Bacteria > Actinomycetota > CADDZG01 > CADDZG01 > WHSQ01 > WHTI01. The sequence goes on from CAWGWA010000005.1 coordinate 76,258, forward strand.
CAAGCCGTTCGTCATGAAGCGACTGGTCGACCTGGGCCACGCTCAGAACATCAAGTCCGCCAAGCGGATGGTCGAGCGGTCGCGCAGCCACGTCTGGGACGTCCTCGAGGAGATCATCCACGAGCACCCCGTGCTGCTCAACCGTGCCCCGACGCTCCACCGTTTGGGGATCCAGGCTTTCGAGCCGATCCTCATCGAGGGCAAGGCCATCCAGATCCACCCGCTCGTCTGTGTGGCGTTCAACGCCGACTTCGACGGTGACCAGATGGCGGTTCACGTCCCCTTGAGTTCCGAGGCGCAGGCGGAGGCTCGCCTGCTCATGCTCTCGGCGCACAACATGCTGTCACCGGCATCGGGTGACCCGATCGTGACCCCGACCCAGGACCTGGTCCTCGGGGCGTACTACCTCACGGTCGGGCACGATGGAGAGCCCGGCGAGGGCAAGATCTTCGCCAACGCCAACGAGGTTCTCAAGGCCTACGACGCCAAGGTCGTTGGGATCCACGCCAAGGTCATGGTGCGTGGACTCAAGCGCTTCGAGGACGAATCGGTTGAGGACTACGAGGCGAAGCCGGGTCGGCTTATGGAGACGACCCCGGGCCGCGTGATCTTCAACGAGGTGTTCCCGGAGGACTTCCCGTTCCAGAACATGCTGCTCAAGAAGAGTGAGCTGAAGACGCTCGTGGACCGCTGCATCCGCACCTACGACAAGGCGGAGGTGGCGAAGTTCCTCGACGCGCTCAAGGCCACCGGATTCCAGTACGCGACCAAGGCCGGTATCACCATCGGACTCGAGGACGTCGTTACTCCTCCGGACAAGCCCAAGATCATCGCCGAGCACGAGCGCAAGGCCGAGAAGGTCGAATCTCAGTTCAGCAAGGGTGTCATCACCGAGGACGAGCGTCGTCAGGAGCTCATCGAGATCTGGACCAACGCGACCGAACAGGTCACCGACGCCATGAAGGCTAACTTCACCGAGCTGAACTCGATCTGGATGATGGCGAACTCGGGAGCGAAGGGAAACATCCAGCAGATCCGCCAGCTCGCCGGTATGCGAGGGCTGGTCGCCAACCCGAAGGGTGAGATCATCCCGCGGCCGATCCGTGCGAATTTCCGTGAGGGACTGACGGTCCTCGAGTACTTCATCTCGACTCACGGTGCTCGTAAGGGTCTGGCCGACACCGCGCTGAGGACCGCCGACTCGGGGTACCTGACCCGTCGTCTGGTGGACGTCAGCCAGGAGGTCATCGTGCGGGCCGAGGACTGCGGCACCGACCGCGGCATCCGGATCGACATCGAGGCCGAGCGTCAGCACCTCAAGCAGAAGCTTCTCGGCCGTGTCCTGCTCGAGGACGCGGTCGCCAAGAACGGCAAGACCGTCGTGGCCGCCGCCGGAACCCCGGTGGACGGCGACGTGCGGGATGCGATCGAGACGGGTGACGTCGAAGAGGTTGTCGTCCGCTCGGTTCTCACCTGCGAGGCTCGTTACGGCGTGTGCCAGAGCTGCTACGGCGTCTCGCTCGGCACCGGCCAGCTCGTCGAGTTGGGTGAGGCGGTCGGTATCGTCGCCGCCCAGTCGATCGGCGAGCCCGGCACCCAGCTGACGATGCGTACGTTCCACACCGGTGGAGTCGCCGGGGAGGACATCACGCACGGTCTGCCTCGTGTCGTCGAGCTGTTCGAGGCCCGTACCCCCAAGGGGAAGGGCGAGATCGCTCAGGCAACAGGACGCATCGAGATCGAAGAGGACGAGCGCACCCGAAAGATCACGCTCGTTCCCGACGATGGCGCCGAGCCGATCGAGTACAAGGTGTCTCGTCGTGCTCGTCTCAGGGTCAAGAACGGGCAGGAGGTCGCGGCCGGTGAGTCGCTGACCGAGGGTTCGAAGGATCCGGACGAGATCCTCGAGGTGCTTGGTACCCGTGAGGTGCAGGTGTACCTCGTGAACGAGGTCCAGAGCGTCTACCGGAGCCAGGGTGTGCCGATCCACGACAAGCACATCGAGCTCATCGTGCGGCAGATGCTTCGCAAGGTGACGGTCATCGAGCCGGGGGATTCCGAATTCCTGCCGGGCCAGATGGTCGACGCCCGCCAGTTCTCGGAATCCAACGAGAGGATCGTTGCCGAGGGGGGAGAGGCCGCGACGGCTCGCCCGGTGCTGATGGGTATCACCAAGGCGTCGCTCGCCACCGAGTCGTGGCTCTCCGCTGCCTCCTTCCAGGAGACGACGAGGGTCCTGACCGAGGCTGCGATCAACGCCAAGTCCGACCCACTGCTGGGTCTCAAGGAGAACGTCATCATCGGGAAGCTGATCCCGGCCGGTACGGGCATGACCCGCTACCGCTCGATCAGGGTCAACGCCACCGGCGAGAACATCTCCGACGAAGAGGCCCGGGCGATGTGGGGTTTGCCGCCGAGGGAGGTCTCCGACGAGGAGGCCGCCGCGGCCGCCCGCGAACTGCTGGGTGGAGCACCCCTCACCGCGGTCCCGGATGCCGACGACGAGGTCGTCGAGACGGGCGAAGAGGTCACGGCCGCGAACGAGTAGCCGCAACCGATCACCAGAGAGGGGCCGTCCGCAAGGGCGGCCCTTTCTCGCGGCCCTTCCGGGGAGGGGGATATTGACAGCTGTCGATATAGATGCCATCCTGCCCATATCGACAGCAGTCGATATACGACCCCGACGAGAGGAGTACCCGATGGCGGATATCAGAGAAGAGGTCAGGGATCGTTACGCCGACGCCGCCCGGGCCGTCACCGAGCGGGGCGAGGTCGCCGAAGGTGCGCTGGCCGGCTGCTGCGGCCCCGATGCGAGTGCCTCCTGCTGCGGTGACGCCTCGATCTCAAGCGGGCTCTATGACGCCCTCGAGCAGGAGCTCGTCCCCGAAACGGCGCTTCTGGCAAGCTTGGGCTGCGGCAATCCGACCGCGGTCGCCGAACTCCGCGAGGGCGAGACCGTCCTCGACCTTGGTTCCGGAGGCGGCATCGACGTCCTTCTGTCCGCCAAACGAGTAGGCCCAACCGGCAAGGTGTACGGCGTCGACATGACCGACGAGATGCTCGAGCTGGCCCTCGCTAACAAGGCCGAGGCCGGCGTGGACAACGTCGAATTCCTGAAGGGGTACATCGAATCCATCCCTCTCCCGGCGGCCATCATCGACGTAGTGATCTCCAACTGCGTCATCAACCTCGCCGCCGACAAGCCCGCCGTCTTCGCCGAAACCTTCCGCGTCCTAAAGACGGGCGGCCGTCTAGGCGTCAGTGACATAGTGGCCAACAACGGATTGACCCCAGAAGAGCGGGCAGCCCGAGGCTCCTACGTAGGCTGCATCGCCGGAGCCCTGTCCTTCGCAGAGTACGAAGAGGGCCTGAAAGCCGCCGGTTTCACCGACGTCTCGATCACCCCAACCCACGAAGTAGCCGAAGGAATGTCCTCCGCCATCATCCGAGCCACCAAGCCCTAGCGCTCGCAAGAAGGACTCAGGGAACCTCCCGGTTCAGCTGTTTGACCCCCTGGGATGTTCCTCTATACTTCCTTCCCTGCGCCCCCTTGGGGGCGTGCATCGCGCGGGAACAGATCTCGCGCCGCAAGTGAGAAGCACCCCCAGTTCGGTGAGCTTCGGTAGGCCCGGTTGCCCCGGGAACCATCGGAGTAGGGGTTCATCGCCGAACGAACGTGTCGTCGGGAGGACAAACCGGGCCACGCCCGGCTCTATCTTCCGACCAGACCACGGAAAAAGACCATCCGGTCGCGAGGCCTGTCCGCGAACAGGATCGCCCGGGGAGGTTCATAGAGGACGTGAGCGCTCGGCCTCGTGCCGGGCACGGAGAAGAAAGGACGGTCGTGCCGACCATCCAGCAACTGGTCCGTCAAGGACGCCAGCTGAAGAAGGAAAAGTCGAAGTCGCCGGCCCTGAAGGGGTCGCCGCAGCGCAGGGGAGTTTGCACCCGCGTTTACACGGCCACACCTAAGAAGCCGAACTCGGCCCTCCGTAAGGTCGCTCGCGTCCGTCTAACCTCCCAGATCGAAATCACCGCATACATCCCCGGCATCGGCCACAACCTCCAGGAGCACTCCATCGTGCTCGTTCGTGGTGGCCGGGTTAAGGACCTCCCCGGCGTGCGCTACAAGATCGTCCGCGCCGCGCTGGACACCGCCGCCGTGCGAGACCGGGTTCAGTCCCGCTCGAAGTACGGAGCGAAGAAGGGCGGTGGCTGATGCCACGTAAAGGCCCTGCGGCTCGCCGGGAGCTCCTTCCCGACCCGATCTATAACTCCCAGATGGTGACCCAGCTCACCAACCGCCTTCTCACCCGCGGCAAGCGTTCGATCGCCGAGAAGATCGTCTACGACGCGCTGACCAAGGTGGCGGACAAGTCCGGCAAAGACCCGCTCCAGATCCTCAAGAAGGCGATCGACAACATCAAGCCGCTCCTCGAGGTGAAGTCCCGTCGTGTCGGTGGGGCTACCTATCAGGTACCGGTCGAGGTTCAGTCCACCCGTGCAACGACGTTGGCCATCCGTTGGATGATCACGTTCTCTCGCGCCCGGCGCGAGCGGAGCATGGCAGACCGGCTCGCCGGCGAGATCCTGGATGCCTCGGGCGGGGCCGGAGGCGCGGTCAAGCGCCGCGAGGACATGCACAAGATGGCCGAAGCGAACAAGGCGTTCGCTCATTACAGGTGGTAGCTAAAGACATGGCAGAAGCAGCTCAACAGCAGAAACCAGGTGCCCCCCCGCTCAAGCAGGTGAAGGGCGGCGGAGGCAATCCCAACATCCGGGAGTACCCGCTGAATCACACGCGGAACATCGGGATCATGGCGCACATCGACGCCGGGAAGACGACGACGACCGAGCGCATCCTCTATTACACCGGTAAGACCTACAAGATCGGTGAGGTTCACGAGGGTGGAGCCGTCATGGACTGGATGATCCAGGAGCAGGAGCGCGGCATCACGATCACGTCCGCGGCGACGACCTGTCACTGGAAGGGTTACTGGATCAACATCATCGACACCCCCGGTCACGTTGACTTCACGATCGAGGTCGAGCGTTCCCTTCGAGTTCTCGACGGTGCCGTCGCAGTATTCGACGCCGTTGCCGGGGTCGAGCCTCAGTCCGAGACCGTCTGGCGTCAGGCAGACCGTTACCGCGTTCCGCGTATCTGCTTCGTCAACAAGATGGACCGTACCGGCGCCGACTTCTACCGCTGCGTAAGCATGATCGAGGACCGTCTCAACGGTCGTCCGGTCGTGATCCAGCTTCCGATCGGGAGCGAGGAGAACTTCCACGGTGTAGTCGACCTCGTAACGATGGTCGCTCACTACTGGCCGTCGGATGGCATGGGCGAGCAGTGGGAGGACCGCCCGGTTCCCGACGACATGAAGGAAGAGGCCGAGAAGTACCACCACGACCTCCTCGAGTCCATCGCCGACTATGACGAGTCGGTCATGGAGAAGTACCTCAACGAGGAAGAGATCTCGATCGACGAGATCCGGAAGGCGCTTCGCACCGCCACCGTTGCCAACGCGATCACCCCGATCCTTTGCGGCACGGCATTCAAGAACAAGGCGGTCCAGCCGCTCCTCGATGCGGTCACCTACTACCTGCCGAGCCCGTTGGACGTGCCTCCCTACGAGGGAAAGCACCCCGTCTCTCTCGAGCCCATGGTCCGTAAGCCGGACGACAGCGAGCCGTTCTCGGCCCTGGCCTTCAAGATCATGAGCGACCCGTACGTCGGTCGTCTGACCTACATGCGTGTCTACTCCGGGATGCTGAAGAGCGGTGACTCCGTACCTCAACGCCACGCGCGACCGCAAGGAGCGCATCGGACGATTGCTCCAGATGCACGCCAACCACCGCGAAGACAAGGAAGCGGTCTTTGCCGGCGACATCGTTGCGGTCGTCGGTCTCAAGCAGACCCTTACCGGCGACACCCTCTGCGACCCGAGCGACCCCGTGTTGCTCGAGGAGATGATCTTCCCGACCCCTGTCATCGATGTTGCGATCGAGCCGAAGTCGAAGCCCGACTCGGACAAGCTCGGCAACGCGTTGCAACGTCTGTCCGAGGAGGACCCGACGTTCCGGGTCCACACCGACGACGAGACCGGTCAGACGATCATCTCCGGGATGGGCGAGCTTCACCTCGAGGTTCTCGTGGACAGGCTGATCCGTGAGTTCAATGTCGGTGCGAACGTCGGTAAGCCGCAGGTCGCCTACCGAGAGACCATCAAGGAGCCCGTCCAGAAGGTCGTCGTCCGCTACGTCAAGCAGACCGGTGGTAAGGGTCAGTACGCCCACGTCGTCATCGACATGGAGCCCACGGGGCCGGGTGGCGGTTACGAGTTCATCAACAAGATCACCGGTGGAAAGATCCCGACCGAGTACATCCCGGCTGTCGATCAGGGTGCTCAGGAGGCAATGGCTTCCGGAGTGCTCGCCGGCTACCCGATGGTCGACACCCGCATCACGCTGACGGACGGCTCGTACCACGACGTCGACTCCTCCGAGATGGCGTTCAAGATCGCCGGATCGATGGTGCTCAAGGAAGCCGCTCGCAAGGCGAAGCCGGTGCTCCTCGAGCCCGTGTTCGACATCGAAGTCGTAACCCCCGATGAATACATGGGTGACGTGATGGGTGACCTTTCAAGCCGTCGCGGCAAGATCGGTCACATGGAGCAGCGTGGCACGGACCAGATCATCAAGGCACAGGTACCGCTCGCGGAGATGTTCGGGTACGCGACCGAACTCCGCAGTCGCACGCAAGGTAGAGCAACGCATTCGATGCAGTTCGCTTCGTATCAGGAAGTACCGAAGTCGATCGCCGACCAGGTGATCGCGCAAGTTCGTGGCGAAGCCCCGGAAGACAAGTAAGTAGAGAGGGAGAGAGGACGATGGCAAAGGCAAAGTTCGAGCGCACCAAGCCCCACGTAAACGTCGGCACGATGGGTCACATCGACCACGGTAAGACGACTCTTACCGCAGCCATCACGAAGGTTCTGCACGACAAGAACCCGGAGGTTGCATTCACTGCGTTCGACCAGATCGACAAGGCTCCGGAAGAGAAGGAGCGAGGCATCACGATCGCCATCGCGCACGTCGAGTACGAGACGGACAACCGTCACTACGCGCACGTCGACATGCCCGGTCACGCCGACTACATCAAGAACATGATCACCGGAGCCGCGCAGATCGACGGCGCCATCCTCGTGGTCTCGGCGGCCGACGGCCCGATGCCCCAGACGCGCGAGCACGTGCTGCTGGCCCGTCAGGTCAACGTGCCTTACATCGTCGTGGCCCTGAACAAGGTCGACATGGTGGACGACCCCGAGCTCCTCGACCTCGTCGAGCTCGAGGTACGCGAGCTGCTCAGCGAGTACGAGTTCCCCGGCGACGACACTCCGGTAACCCGCGTGTCGGCCCTCAAGGCCCTCGAGGGCGACGAGGCGGCAGCCGAAGGCATCCTCGAGCTGATGAAGACCGTCGACGACTACATCCCGAACCCCGAACGCGACACCGACAAGCCGTTCCTCATGCCGATCGAGGACGTCTTCACGATCACCGGTCGTGGCACGGTCGTCACCGGCCGTGTCGAGCAGGGTGAGCTGAAGGTCGGCGAAGAGATCGAGATCGTCGGCATCGAGGCGCAGACCTCCAAGACCACCGTCACCGGCATCGAGATGTTCCGCAAGATGCTCGACGAGGCGCAGGCTGGCGACAACGCGGGCATCCTGCTGCGAGGCACGAAGAAGGACGAGGTCCAGCGTGGCCAGGTCCTCTGCAAGCCCGGCTCGATCACCCCCCACACCAAGTTCACCGCCCAGGTCTACATCCTGAGCAAGAACGAGGGTGGCCGTCACACGCCGTTCTTCAACAATTACCGCCCGCAGTTCTACTTCCGGACCACGGACGTCACCGGTTCGGTTGTTCTGCCGGACGGCACCGAGATGGTCATGCCGGGCGACAACACCGAGATGACCGTTGAGTTGATCCAGCCGATCGCCATGGACGAGGGTCTCCGGTTCGCCATCCGTGAGGGTGGACGCACCGTGGGCGCCGGCCGTGTCGTGAAGATCCTCGAGTAGCTGACAGAAGAAGAGAGAAGAGACCTTAGATGGCGAACGGTATGAAGATCAGGATCAGGCTCAAGGCGTATGACCACGAGGTCATCGATCAGTCGGCGCGCAAGATCGTCGAGACGGTGACCCGTACAGGCGCCAGCGTTAACGGGCCGATCCCCTTGCCGACCGAGCGTTCCGTGTACACGGTCATCCGCTCGCCGCACAAGGACAAGGACTCTCGTGAGCACTTCGAGATGCGTACGCACAAGAGGTTGCTCGACATCGTGAACCCGACGCCCAAGACGGTCGATTCGCTCCAGCGTCTCGACCTCCCGGCCGGCGTCGACATCGAACTCAAGCTGTAAGCCAGAGAAAGCAGAGGAACTGAGACATGACTAAAGGCATCCTCGGTCGCAAGATCGGGATGACCCAGGTCTTCGACGAAGACGGGCACGCAGTACCGGTGACCGTCGTTGAGGCGGGGCCGTGTCGGGTCGCACAGGTGAAAACGCCGGAGAAGGATGGCTACACCGCCGTCCAGCTCAGCTTCGGCGCGCCGAAGCGCGTGACGAAGCCTCAGGCGGGTCACTTCGCCAAGGCGAACATCGATCCCGCCCGCTACGTCGTCGAACTCAGGCTGGATGAGGTCGGCGAGTACACCCTCGGCGGCGAGATCCTCGCGGACGTATTCGCGGCCGGTGAGACGGTCGACGTCGTCGGAGTTACGAAGGGCAAGGGCTTCGCCGGCGGAATGAAGCGTCACAACTTCGCCGGTCTGGGCGCCGGTCACGGGGTCCAGAAGAAGCACCGTTCCCCGGGTTCCATCGGCGCCTGCGCAACGCCAGCTCGAGTCTTCAAGGGCACCCGGATGGCCGGTCACATGGGCCACCGCCGGGTCACGACCCTGAACCTGAAGGTCATCGCAGCAGATCCCGAACGCAATCTCCTCCTCCTGCGCGGCGCCGTTCCCGGCCCCAAGGGCGGACTGGTAATGGTGCGCACCGCGGTGCGTGTTCGCCAGCGGGACAACGGAAAGAAGGCTTCCTGATGGCCCCGATCCAAGCCAAGGTTCTCGACGGCACCGGGAAGTCGACCGGGAATCGCGAGCTGCCCGAAGAGCTCTTCGGCGGCAAGATCAACACGGCCGTGATGCACCAGGTCGTGCGTGCTCAGCTCGCCGCCGGACGTTCCGGGACGGCATCGACAAAGACTCGCTCCGAGGTCCGCGGTGGTGGCAAGAAGCCGTGGCGCCAGAAGGGGACAGGTCGCGCCCGTCATGGGTCGAGCCGTAGCCCGATCTGGGTCGGTGGTGGCGTCGTCTTCGGTCCACACCCGCGCGATTACACGCAGCGTGTGCCCAAGAAGATGCGCAAGGCCGCCCTCCGGAGCGCCCTGGCCGACAAGGCCGGTGAAGGACGCGTGTGGATCCTCGACGGTTACAGCGGAGAGAAGACGAAGGACGCCGCGGCTTGCCTCAAGGGTGCGGGTCTTGAGGGCCGAGTCCTGCTGGTCCTCGATCCGGGAGAGGGCGCATCGGAACTGGTGGATCGCTCCTTCCGCAACCTGCGCAAGACGGCGTTCTCGCTGTTCCGCTCGTTGTCGACCTACGACGTCCTCGTGGCCGACGACGTCGATCTTTACCTCATCCGCCTTCGAGCACTACATCAAGAAGGACCAGATTCCGGCCAACCGCGTCTCCGACGACGACTTCGTCGTTGAGGGGAAGGCTGCGGCCGAGAAGCGAGAGGCCGCCGAGGCGGCCGCCAAAGAGAATGCGGCGGAAGAGAAAGAGGTGGCCTCGTGAGCGGCTCAACCAAGTCCGACCCGCGCGACGTGATCCTCGCTCCGGTCGTCAGTGAGAAGTCCTACTCGCTCCTGGACAAGAACTCGTACACCTTCAGGGTCCACCCGAAGGCGAACAAGACCGAGATCCGTCAGGCCGTCGAGAAGATCTGGGGCGTCAAGGTCCTGAGTGTCAACACGCTGAACCGCAAGGGCAAGACCAAGCGATTCCGGTTCGAGGAGGGCAAGCGGTCCGACTCCAAGCGGGCGATCGTGAAGCTCGCCGAGGGCGATTCGATCGAGATCTTCGAGCAGCAGGCGTAAGGGGAGAGCATGCCGATCCGTAAATCAAAGCCGACATCCCCGGGACGCAGGTTCCAGTCGTACTCGGACTACTCCGAGATCACCCGGGACAGGCCCGAGAAGTCGCTTCTCGAGCCAAAGCCTAAGAAGGCCGGGCGCAACAACTACGGCCGCATAACCACGCGCCACCAGGGCGGCGGCAACAAGGTCCGTTATCGCGTGATCGACTTCCGTCGCATCAAGGACGGCATCCCGGCGAAGGTTGCGCACGTCGAGTACGACCCGAACCGCAACGCACGGATCGCCCTCCTTCACTACAAGGACGGCGAGAAGGCTTACATCCTGATGCCGAACAAGGTCAGCGTCGGCGACGTCATCCAGTCGGGCCCCGGCGCGGATATCCGCCCTGGGAACGCCCTGCCGCTGCGGAACATCCCCGTCGGTACGGTCGTCCACAACGTCGAACTGAAGCCCGGTGCGGGCGGCAAGATGGCCCGGAGCGCCGGATCCTCGGTGCAGCTCGTGGCCAAGGAAGGAAAGCGCGCCACCCTTCGTCTGCCTTCGGGCGAGATGCGGATGGTCCCGCTCGACTGCCGTGCCACGGTCGGCGAGGTCGGCAACGCCGAGGCCGAACTGATCTCGATCGGTAAGGCCGGTCGCAACCGTTGGAAGAACAAGCGTCCGTCGGTCCGAGGTGTGGTCATGAACCCTGTCGACCACCCCCTCGGCGGTGGAGAAGGTAAGTCATCCGGTGGCCGTCACCCGGTCAGCCCGTGGGGCAAGAAAGAGGGTCGCACCCGGAAGAAGAAGCACTCCGACGACCTCATCATCCGTCGTCGCGGCAAGAAGAGGGGTCGTTAACAGATGCCAAGGTCACTGAAGAAGGGTCCGTTCGTCGACGATCACCTGCTGGTCAAGGTGGTTCAGATGAACAAGAAGAACGAGAAGCGCGTGATCAAGACGTGGTCGCGTCGCTCGACGGTCATCCCCGACATGGTCGGTCACACGATCGCCGTGCACGACGGGCGCAAGCACGTACCCGTGTACATCACGGAGTCGATGGTCGGTCACAAGCTGGGAGAGTTCGCCCCGACGCGTGCGTTCCGCACCCACGGCGGGTCGGCCGAGCGCTCCACGAGGGTGGGGAGGGGGAGTAGATGGCACGGAAGATAGCGGCCGACGCTCCGGAGGCGATCGCGACCGCGCGGTTCATCCGGATGTCGCCCACGAAAGCCCGTCAGGTCGTGGATCTGATCCGCGGTCGTCACATCGATGACGCCCGGCGGGTTCTCGCGTTCACCAGCAAGGCCGCTACCGAGCCGGTTGCCAAGGTGCTGGAGTCGGCCGTGGCCAACGCAGAGCACAACCGTGGCCTGATCCCCGACGAATTGATGGTCGTCCGCACGTGGGTCGATGAGGGTCCGACACTTGAAGCGCTTCCGCCCACGTGCGATGGGGCGTGCCACGCGTGTCCGCAAGCGGACCTGCCACATCTCCGTCGTCGTCGGTCGTCCCGGATTCCTCGAAACGGAGATTCCAGTGATCGAAGAGGCCGCGGCCGAGGCTCCGAAGAAGAAGTCGACCGCCAAGAAGACGACGGCCAAGAAGACCACCGCCAAGAAGACGGCGAAGAAGTCGACCGCAAAGAAGACGACTGCCAAGAAGACCACGGCGAAGAAGTCGACCGCAAAGAAGACGACTGCCAAGAAGACGACGGCGAAGAAGTCGACCGCAAAGAAGACCACTGCCAAGAAAACGACGAAGAAGAAGTCCGAGGAGGGCGAGTCCTAATGGGTCAGAAGGTTCACCCCTACGGCTTCCGCCTCGGTATCCACACCGACTGGAAGTCCCGCTGGTTCACCGAGAAGCAGTACCAGGAGTATCTCGAAGCCGATCTACGGATCCGCGAGTACCTCCTGGGCGAGCTGCCCCATGCAGGGATCAGCCGGATCGACATCGAGAGGACGCGCGAGCGCGTTCGGATCGACGCGCACACCGCGCGGCCGGGGATCGTCATCGGCCGTCGTGGTTCCGAGGCGGAGCGCCTTCGCTCCCACCTCGAGCTCATGGAGTCGCGCGTCTCCGGGAAGCCAACCGACGTCCGCCTCAACATCATCGAGGTCAAGCAGCCGGAACTCGACGCCACTTTGATCGCTCAGGGCGTTGCGGAGCAGCTCGCCAGCCGAGTCGCCTTCCGCCGTGCCATGAAGAAGGCCGTCGGTAGCGCTATGCGACACGGCGCCAAGGGCGTCCGCGTGCAGTGTGGCGGACGCCTCGGTGGTGCAGAGATGAGCCGGACCGAGTGGTACATCGAGGGACAGATGCCACTGCACACTCTGCGCGCCGACGTCGATTACGGATTCTGCGAGGCCAAGACCACCTTCGGCCGTATCGGCGTGAAGGTCTGGATCTACAAGGGCCCGTTCCAGGATCTCTATGCATCGGCGAGAGACACCGCACGTCTGCGCCGTGAGGCCGCACTTGCCGCCGGCGAAACCGTTGGTCGCGGAGCGGAGGAGCGCAAGGCCGAGGCCGAGGAGAAGCCGGCCGGGACCACCGCTCGCGGGCGGTCACGCCGCAAGCCTAAGGACGACGCTCCCAAGGTCGAGGCGACCACCGAAGCCCCCAAGGCCGAGGAGGCCCCGGCGGTCGAAGAGACCCCCGAGGCCAAACCGTCGAAGGTCACGCCGTCGAAGGTCACACCTGCGGCCAGCACCGAGGATCCTCCCGCGGCCACCAAGGATGAGGCGGCCACCAAGGATGAGGCGGGAGGCGAGTCCTGATGCTGCAGCCAAAGCGAACCAAGCACCGCAAGCAGCAGCGCGGCCGGATGCGAGGCCAGGCGAAGGGCGGCACGACCGTCAACTTCGGCGACTTCGGGTTGATGGCGGTCGAGCCGGGATGGATCACCAACCGGCAGATCGAGGCCGCCCGTATCGCCATGACCAGGCACATCCGTCGTGGCGGCAAGGTCTGGATCAACATCTTTCCCGACAAGCCCTACACGAAGAAGCCTGCCGAGACCCGTCAGGGATCGGGTAAAGGGAACCCCGAGGGCTGGGTTGCCGTCGTGAAGCCGGGCCGGGTCATGTTCGAGATCGCAGGTGTGCCCGAGTTGCTCGCCCGTGAGGCCATCCTCCGTGCGGCGCACAAGCTTCCGATCAAGACCAAGTTCGTCACCCGCGAGCAGACGTTGGAGGTGCAGTGATGGCCAAGACGGCCGATCTGACCGAGCTGACCGTCGAGGAGCTCACCACGAAGCTGGCGGAGACGAAGGAAGAGCTGTTCAACATGCGCTTCCAGAACGCGACCGGCCAGCTGGACAACTACAAGCGCCTCGGGCAACTGAAGAAGGACGTGGCCCGCTTGCACACGCTGCTCCGGGCGCACGAGCTCGGCGAGGTCTCCGGTGGTACCGGTGAGTGAAGGAACAGGTGAGATGACAGACGCGCAGGAAGCAACTAGGGGAAAGCGGAAGTCGCGGCTCGGCCGCGTCGTCTCCGATGCGATGGAGAAGACGGTCGTTGTCGAGGTCCTCGACGCAGCCAAGCATCCGACCTACGGCAAGATCGTGCGCCGCGATACACGTTTGAAGGCGCACGATGAGAACAACGACGCCGCCAAGGGTGACACCGTCCGCATTCTCGAGACACGACCACTCAGCAAGACGAAGCGCTGGCGCGTGGTCGAGATCGTTGAGCGAGCGAAATGATCCAGCAAGAGTCCAGGTGTCGAGTCGCTGACAACACGGGGGCCCGCGAGGTTCTCGTCATCAAGGTGCTCGGTGGCTCGCGCCGCCGGTACGCCGGTGTTGGAGACATCGTCGTGTGCACGGTTAAGGATGCGATCCCGGGCGGCGTCGTGAAGAAGTCAGACGTCGTCAAGGCGGTCGTGGTCCGCACGGCGAAAGAACGCCGTCGTGGAGATGGCTCGTACATCCGGTTCGACGACAACGCAGTCGTGATCGTCGATGCGACGATGCAGCCACGAGGAACCCGCATCTTCGGTCCGGTTGCCCGAGAGCTCAGGGAGAGGCGATTCATGAAGATCATCTCCCTCGCACCGGAGGTGTTGTAGATGTCGGTCAAGATCCGCAAGGGAGACGAGGTCGAGATCATCTCGGGCAAGGATCTCGGGGCGCGAGCACGCGTACTCGAAGTCAACCCCAAGAAGGGTCGTGTTCTCGTCGAAGGCATCAACCAGGTAACCCGCCACGAGCCGCTCCGCATGTCCAAGGGCCGCGGCGGGACCGAGGGGGGCATCATCCACAAGGAAGCCTCCATCGATATCTCGAACGTGGCGCTGATCTGCCCGACCCATGGGCCGACCCGCGCCGGATATCAGATCGAGGGCGACGGATCGAAGACTCGCGTGTGCACCAAGTGCGGAACGGAGCTGTAGGTATGGCAACGACTACATACGTGCCGCGGATGAAGGAGCAATATCGCTCCGAATTCCGCGAGAAGCTTAAGGCCGAGTTGGGTCTCTCCAACATCATGGAGGTACCTCGCCCGCTCAAGGTGTCGATCAACATCGGTACCGGAGACGCCCACAAGGACGCCAAGATCCTCGAGGGCGCGGTCCGTGACCTGACTACGATCACGGGGCAGAAGCCTTCGATCAGGCGTGCCCGGAAGTCGATCGCGACCTTCAAGATCCGCGAAGGTATGCCGATCGGCGCAGCGGTCACTCTCCGGGGCGATCGCATGTGGGACTTCCTCGATCGCTTGATCGCGATCGTGCTCCCTCGCATCAGGGACTTCCGGGGCATGAACCCGAAGTCCTTCGATGGCGCCGGCAACTACACCTTCGGCGTCACCGAGCAGCTCGTGTTTCCCGAGATCGACTACGACGATGTCGATGCGACTCGAGGGATGGACATCACGATCGTGACGTCCGCAAAGACCGATGACGAAGGCCGGGCACTGCTACTGGCGCTCGGGTTTCCATTGAAGACGGATCAGAACTAGCAGAAAGCTGGAGGCAAGATGGCGAAGAAAGCTCTGCGCAACAAGGCCGAGCGTAAGCCCAAGTTCAAAGTGCAGGCCTACACGCGTTGCAAGCGCTGTGGGCGCCCGCGCGCGGTCTACAAGCGCTTCGGCCTTTGCCGTCTGTGCTTCCGGGAGATGGCGCACAACGGCGAGATCCCCGGCATCACGAAGGCGAGTTGGTGATCCCATGTCGATGACCGATCCGATAGCGGACATGCTCACTCGAATACGGAACTCATCCACCGCGATGCATGAAGAGGTCGTGATCCCGGCGTCGAAGATCAAGGAATCGATCGCTCGCATCCTGGTGAGCGAGGGCTATGTCGACGGTATGGAGCGCGCCGAGGACGGAGCACACCCGGCGATCAAGATCAAGCTTCGTTACAACGAGGAGCGCGAGCGCGCTGATCTCAGGCATCCGCCGGATCTCGAAGCCGGGCCGCCGTGTCTATCGCGGGGCGCAGGAACTGCCCCGCGTTCTCGGGGGCCTCGGTATCGCGATCGTTTCGACGTCGCAGGGTCTCATGACCGACAAGGAAGCGCGCAGAGCAAAGGTAGGCGGCGAGATCGTCGCTTACGTCTGGTGAGGCGTACGAGGACTTAGGGAGCAGAGAGATGTCACGAGTAGGGCAAGCGCCGATACCCGTCCCCTCGGGTGTCGATGTCAAGATCGATGGGGGCATGGTCCTAGTGAAGGGCTCGAAGGGTGAGCTGTCGCGCTCTCTTCCAGAGGGCATCTCGGTCGCCGTCGCCGACGATCAGATCCTCGTGTCCCGCGACGGAGACGATCGTGACGTCAAGGCGCTTCACGGTCTGATCCGCAGCCTCATCGCCAATATGGTGACGGGGGTGACCGAGGGTTACGAGAAGCGTCTCGAGATCCACGGGGTTGGTTACCGTGCGGCGAAGCAGGGCAACGACCTCGAGATCCAGGTCGGTTTCTCCCATTCGGTCCACAAGAAGGCCCCTCAGGGCATCGAATTCGAGGTTCCCCAACCGACGCGCATCACCGTCAAGGGGATCGATAAGGAACTGGTCGGACAGACCGCGGCGGAGATCCGGGCGATCAGGAAGCCGGAGCCATACAAGGCCAAGGGCATCCGATACGAGGGTGAGTACATCCGTCGCAAGGCCGGTAAGGCCGCGAAGGCCGGAGCCTAGGAGACAGTTGAGATGACAGAGAAGAAGTTCGCAGCACTTAAGAGGCGCCACCGCCGCGTGCGCAAGAAGGTGCACGGCTCGAAGACGCGACCCCGCCTGGCGGTGTATCGCTCGAACCGTCACATCTACGCCCAGGTGATCGATGACTTCGCCGGTCAGACTCTGGCGTCGGCATCAACCCTGGCGGTCAAGGGCGGCAAGGATCCGAAGGAGAAGGCGAAAGCTGTGGGCAAGGCCGTGGCCGAGAAGGCGAAGGCAGCTGGGGTCGAGCGTGTGACGTTCGACCGTGGCGGCTTCATGTATCACGGTCGTGTCCAGGCTCTCGCAGAGGGCGCCCGCGAGGGCGGCCTGGAGTTCTAGGGACTAAGGAGAGGTATTCGTATGGGACGTGGAGGAGGACGAGGACGCCGGGATGACGACCGGAACCAGTACGAGGAGAGGGTCGTCTCCATCAATCGCGTGTCCAAGGTCGTCAAAGGTGGCCGTCGGTTCTCGTTCACCGCGCTCGTGGTCGTCGGCGACGGAGCAGGTCAGGTTGGCGTCGGCTATGGGAAGGCCCGTGAGGTCCCAGCCGCGATCCAGAAGGGGATCGAGGAGGCTAAGCGGAACTTCTTCCGTGTGCCGATGATCCGCTCGACGATCATCCACGAGGTCACGGGTGAGGACTCCGGCGGCGTCGTGCTCCTTAAGCCCGCATCTCCCGGTACCGGCGTCATCGCCGGGGGCCCAGTTCGAGCGGTCGTCGAGTGCGCCGGGATCAGGGACATCCTGTCCAAGTCACTGGGGTCCGACAACCCGATCAACATCGTTCATGCCACCGTGAAGGGCCTGAAGAGCATCAAGACGGCGGAATCGGTAGCGAAGAAGCGACACAAGACCCCCGAAGAGGTAGCACCCGCGTACCTCATCCAGGCTCCTGCCGTCGTCGAGACAACGAACTAAGCACGGGAGACTGACAAGATGGCGAAACTGAAGGTCACGCAGGTGCGCTCGGCCCTCGGCCGCGGAGCCAAGCAGATCGGGACGGTACGCGCCCTTGGGCTCAAGCGGATGGGGGATTCGGCGATCCACGACGACAAGCCCGAGATCCTCGGGATGATCAACGCCGTGGCCCACCTGGTAGAGGTCGAGAACGTCGAGGAGAAGAAGAAGTCATGAAGCCACATGAGTTGAAGCCCCCCGAGGGGAGCCACAAGACCAGCAAGCGTAAGGGTCGTGGGGAAGCCTCCGGAAAAGGTAAGACTGCCGGACGCGGAACCAAGGGCTCGCGCGCTCGCGGCGAGGTGCACATCTTCTTCGAAGGTGGCCAGATGCCCCTGGCTCGGCGCGTCCCGAAGCTCAAGGGCTTCACGCCGCCGAACCAGAAGGTCTACGAGCCCGTGAACGTGAAGGATCTCGCGCGTATCGAGACGGCCAACATCGGTCCGGACGAACTCCGCAAGGTCGGTCTCATCAACCACCGGAGCGGCCTCGTCAAGATCCTCGGCACCGGTGAGCTCGACCGCGCTCTGACCGTACGAGCCCACAAGTTCAGTGAGTCTGCACGCACCAAGATCGAGGGCGCAGGAGGCACGGCCGAAGTGATCCAGGTCGTCGCCGGGCCGAAGCCCAAGAAAGGCGTCAAGAGGTGAATCTCCTCTCCACGTTCGCGAACGCGTTCAAGGTCCCGGATCTTCGTAGGAAGATCCTCTTCACGCTGCTGATCATCGGTGTTTACCGGCTCGGAGCCCACATCCCGACGCCCGGCATCGACGTGCAGGCGGCCCAGGATCTGAGCCGGAACGCGTCCACCGGCGTGTTCGCGTTCATCAACCTGTTCTCTGGTGGAGCGCTGACCCAGATGGCGATCTTCGCCCTCGGGATCATGCCGTACATCACGTCCTCGATCATCATGCAGCTGCTCACCGTCGTCATTCCGAAGCTCGAGGCGTGGCAGAAGGAGGGCGAGTCCGGGGTCAAGAAGATCAACCAGTGGACCCGTTACCTCACCGTCATGCTTGCGATGCTGCAGTCGACCGGTATCGCCTTCATCTTCCACAACGGTGGTGGCGGCGCACAGGGACAAGGTGGAGCGCTCGCCGGCATCGACCTGATCCCCGAGTTCACCGCTCCGAGAGTCGGGCTGATCGTTCTTTCGTTGACCGCCGGTACCGCGTTGATCATGTGGCTCGGTGAGCTCATCACGTCCAAGGGCATCGGAAACGGGATGTCGATCCTGATCTTCGCCTCGATCGTGTCGACCCTTCCGTCTGAGGGGAACTCGATCCTGGTGCAGAAGGGCATGGGTAACTTCCTCGCCATCATGGCCATCGGTCTCGGTGTCGTCATCGCCATCGTCATCATGGAGCAGGGGCAGCGACGCATCCCCGTCCAGTACGCGAAGCGTGTCGTCGGGCGACGGATGTACGGGGGGGGTCAGGTCTACATCCCGCTGAAGGTTAACCAGGCCGGTGTGATCCCGATCATCTTCGCCTCCAGCGTGTTGTACATCCCAACGCTGCTCCAGAACACCATCCAGAGTCCGGGGATCCAGAACTTCATCAACAACAACCTCGTGAACGCGACCAGCCCGGTGTACATGTTCATCTACGCCACGATGGTCATCTTCTTCAGCTACTTCTATACGGCGATCGCGTTCAACCCGGTTGACCAAGCCGACAACATGAAGAAGTACGGAGGATTCATCCCGGGCATACGTCCGGGTCGGCAGACCGCCGAGTATCTCGACAAGATCCTCACGCGCATCACCCTGCCCGGCGCCCTGTTCGTTGCAGCCATCGCCCTGATGCCTTCGATCTTCCTCGCCACGCAGAACATCCAGCAGCTTCCCTTCGGTGGGACCTCGATCCTGATCACGGTCGGCGTCACGCTCGAGACGATGAAGCAGATCGAGTCGCAGCTGATGATGAGGCACTACGAGGGTTTCCTTAAGTAATGGCCGACTGATGAGGCTCGTGGTCTTCGGCCCCCAAGGGGCCGGCAAGGGCACGCAGAGTCAAAGGATCTCCGAGAAGTTCGGGATCGCCGCCATCGCGACCGGAGACATCTTCAGGTGGGCGATCTCCTCGGCGACCGAGTTCGGCGGCAAGGTGAAATCGTACGTCGAGTCCGGGCAGATGGTTCCCGATGACTTGACGATCGAGGTCATCCGGCAGCGGTTGTCCGAGGACGACGTCCAGAATGGTTTCCTCCTCGACGGGTTCCCGCGCAACCTCTTCCAGGCCGATGCCCTCGACCAGATCCTTGCCGAGCAGGGCTTCAAGCTCGATGCGGCTCTCGTCCTCGAGGTTCCGCAGGAGGTCTCGGAGCGACGCATCCTGGGACGCCGAATGTGCTCGCAGTGCGGCCGCAACTATCACATCGACAATCCACCGAAGAGCAACTGGACCTGTGACGTGTGTGGCGGCGAGGTCGTTCGTCGACAGGACGATGAAGACGACGAGAAGGTGCGCGAGCGCCTCCGCCTGTACCACGAGCAGACCGAACCTTTGAAGGCCCGCTACGCCGACAAGGGGATCCTGCGCGAGGTCGAGGGCCAGGGGACGCCGCACGATGTCTTCGAGCGCATCACGGCGGTTCTGTGATCTACAAGAAGAGTCCTCAGGAGATCGCCGTCATGCGCGAGGCCGGCAAGATCCTCGCGGCCACCATGGACCGGCTCGAAGGCTGAGATCAATCCCGGCGTGACCACCGGCGACCTCGACGCCATCGCCGAAGCGGTCCATCACCGAGGCCGGCGCGACCCCATCGTTCAAGGGCTACCGGGGATTTCCGGCGTCGATCTGCACCTCGGTCGACGAAGTCATCGTTCACGGCATCCCGGGTCCCCTGGCATTGAAGTCCGGCAACGTCATCTCGATCGATGTCGGGGTCCATTTCGAGGGCTTCCACGCCGATTCCGCCTGGACCTTTCCCGTCGGTGACGTGACCCCCGAGATCGGTGACCTGCTGGACGTCACCGAGGCTGCCCTGCGGGCCGCGATCGAGCAATGCAAACCGGGCAACCGGGTGGGAGATATCGGACATGCGGTCGAGGCTGCCGTTCAACCACATGGCTATGGGGTTGTCCGCGAGTACGTCGGTCACGGGGTCGGCCGGGCGCTCCACGAGGAGCCGCAGATCCCGAACTATGGGCCCCCGGGGCGCCGCGAGGTGCTCTCGGCGGGGATGACTCTGGCGATCGAGCCGATGGTCAATCTGGGCGGCCCCGAGACGGAGGCCCTCGACGACGGCTGGACCGTCGTTACTGCGGACCGCATGACATCGGCCCATTTCGAGCACACGGTCGCCATCACAACAGAGGGCCACGAGGTCCTGACCAGGCGGGGCGGGTGATCCGTCGACGGGGGCCGGGGAGCCTACAACGCCCCGGAATCGACGTTAGACCAGGGGGGTTTCCCCTGTTATCATGCTTTGCCGGTCCAGTCTCGGGTTTACGCGCGCCCCTCGGGGGCGCTTTTCGTGGCCCAGGAGAAATCAAGATCGACAGTAAACGGGGTTTCACGCGTGGCCAAGAAGAACAAAGAGAAGTCGTCCGGCAAGGAAGAGGGCATCCAGGTGGAGGGCTCGGTCATCGAGCCCCTTCCGAATGCCATGTTCCGCGTCGAGCTGGACAACGGTCACCGGGTACTCGCCCACATCTCCGGCAAGATGCGGATGCACTACATCCGGATCCTTCCGGGCGACCGGGTGCTGGTGGAGCTATCGCCGTACGACCTGACCAGAGGTCGCGTCGTCTTCCGGTACCGGTAAGCAGCGGAAGAGTCAGGAGCGTGGAGGGGTAATGAAGGTACGGCCGAGCGTCAAGAAGATGTGTGACAAGTGCAAGGTGATCCGTCGTCGCGGAGCGGTGATGGTCATCTGCTCGAACCCGCGTCACAAGCAGCGTCAGGGATAGCAGCACATGCTTAAGAAAGGACACGAGTGGCACGAATCGCCGGAGTAGACCTGCCGAGAGAGAAGCGTCTCGACATCGCCCTCACGTACATCTATGGGGTCGGTAACACCAAGGCAGTCGAGACCTGTGTCGGCGCGACGGTCGATCCCGCTACCCGGGTTCGCGACCTGACCGATGAAGAGGTCGTTCGGATCCGTGACTGGATCAGTGAGAACTATCGCGTCGAGGGTGACCTCCGACGTGAGGTGAACCAGAACATCAAGCGCAAGGTCGAGATCGGTTGTTACCAGGGCCTCCGGCACCGCCGCGGGCTACCGGTTCACGGTCAGCGTACGCACACAAATGCTCGCACCCGGAAAGGTCCGAAGAAGACGGTTGCCGGCAAGAAGAAAACCAAGAAGTAAGACCCCCAGAAAGAAAGAGGACAGTTGGCACCTCCTAAGAAGGCGAAGAAGTCTCGTCGCAAGGAAAAGAAGAATGTCGTCCACGGTGTCGCGCACATCAAGTCGACCTTCAATAACACGATCATCTCGATCTCAGACCTCGAGGGGAACGTGCTGTCGTGGGCGTCTGCCGGCAACGTCGGCTTCAAGGGCTCCCGTAAGTCGACCCCCTACGCCGCGCAGCAGGCGGCCGAGGCTGCATCTCGCCACGCGTCAGGAGCACGGGGTTCGCCGCGTCGATGTCGAAGTCAAGGGCCCGGGTTCCGGTCGCGAGACCGCGATCCGTTCGCTTCAGGCTTCCGGTATCGAGGTGATCGGGATCAAGGATGTAACGCCGGTGCCGCACAACGGCTGCCGCCCCCGTAAGCGGAGGCGTGTCTGATGGCGCGATACACCGGTCCCGTCTGCAAGTTGTGCAGACGCGAGAAGACCAAGCTGTTCCTTAAGGGCACCCGTTGCGAGTCCCCGAAGTGCCCCATCGAGAAGGGCAAACCCCCTCCCGGTGAGCACGGACGCGGACGCGTGCGTGAGTCCGAGTACCTGCTTCAGCTGCGTGAGAAGCAGAAGGCCAAGCGTTTCTACGGGATCCTCGAGAAGCAGTTCCGCAGCTACTACGAGGAGGCCGTCCGGTCTAAGGGAGTCACGGGTGAGGAGCTCATGCGTATCTGTGAGTCCCGCCTCGACAACGTCGTCTATCGGGCCGGGTTCGCGATGAACCGTCCGATGGCTCGTCAGCTCGTTTCGCACGGGCACTTCGAAGTGAACGGTAAGAAAGTAAATATCCCCTCGTTCCGGGTCAAGCCCGGGGACACGGTCTCGGTCCGAGGTCGCTCCAGGACCATGGGGCGCATGGTTGAGAACGCGTCGTACGCCGAGGGCCGGCCATCACCCGAGTGGCTCAGCTCGAACCTCAAAGAGCTGACCTGCGAAGTGCGCTCCCTTCCGGAGCGAGGCCAGATGGATATTCCGGTTCAAGAGCAGCTCATCGTCGAGTACTACTCGAAGTAGAGGCAAAACCTAGGGCCCGCCGGCACTCATCGCCGGCGGATTCCTACGCTGAGAGGAGTTTCATGGATCTTCTGATAGTCCAGCGTCCTCAGATCTCCGAAGAGGAGATCTCTGACGTTCGTTCGCGGTTCACGATCGAGCCGCTTGAGCCCGGTTTCGGCTACACGCTGGGGAACTCGCTTCGGCGAACCCTCTTGTCGTCGATCCCCGGGGCGGCCGTCACGCAGATCAAGATCGACAGCGTGCTGCACGAGTTCTCCACGATCGAGGGCGTGACCGAGGACGTGACCGACATCGTCCTGAACCTCAAGGAGCTCGTGATCCAGAGCGAGAACGTCGAGCCGACCACCGTCCACCTCCGGGTGACCGGTCCGGCCGAGGTCACCGCAGGTGACATCGAGCTGCCCACCGGGGTCGAGATCCTCAACCCGGACAAGCACATCGCCACGCTCAACAAGAACGCGACGCTGTCGATGGAGCTTCGGGTCGAGCAAGGCCGGGGTTACGTCGCCGCAGACTCGTCCCAGAAGGACTCGATCGGCACGGTACCGATCGACGCTCTCTTCTCGCCGGTCGCTCGCGTGACCTACGAAGTCGAGCCCACCCGTGTCGAGCAGATGACGAACTACGACCGCTTGATCCTCGACGTCGAGACCAACGGTGCGATCAGCCCGAGTGACGCTCTGTCGTCGGCCGGGGCGACCCTGGTCGAGCTCCTCCAGCTCTTCTCGGGTGTGGGCGAAGGTGCGGTCGGCCTCCAGCTCGGCCCCGAGCCGGGCGAGGAAGAGGCTTCCGGCATCCTGGCGCAGCCGATCGAAGAGATGGACCTCACCGTCCGTTCCTACAACTGCCTGAAGCGTGAAGGCGTTCAGACCGTCGGAGAGCTTGTCGAGAAGTCCGAAGAGGACCTCCTCGAGATCCGCAACTTCGGGCAGAAGTCGATCGACGAGGTCAAGGCAAAGCTCGAAGAGCTCGGTCTCGGCCTGAAGAAGAAAGACTTCTAAGATGCCTCAGCCGAAGAAGGGCGCGCGCCTCGGATCAGGCCCGAAGCACCAGAAGCTGATGATGGCGAACCTCGCCGTGTCGCTCTTCGATCACGAGAGCATCACCACCACGGTCGCCAAAGCCAAGATGCTGCGTCCGTACGCCGAGAAACTGATCACCAAGGCGAAGAGTGGCACGGTGCACGATCGGCGCAAGGTGCTCAGCCACATCGAGGACCGCGAGATAGTCCACAAGTTGTTCGCAGACATCGCTCCTCGTTTTTCGGATCGCAACGGTGGCTACACCAGGATCCTCAAGCTCGGACCCCGTAACGGGGACAACGCGCCTATGGCGCTGATCGAACTGGTCGAGAGTGGCGAGACCGTTCGCGACGAGGCGACCGGCGAGACGACCCAGACCCGCCGCCGCATCCGCCGTCCGGGCCGCCGTCCGGAGGCCGAAGCTGCCACGGATGAGCTCGAGACCGACGAGATGCCGGAGGCGGAGCTCGACGATGCCGAGGTTGAGGCCGAAGTCGAAGTCGCGGAGCCCGAAGAGTCGATC
The DNA here is from genome assembly GCA_963826105.1 of uncultured Actinomycetes bacterium. Taxonomy (GTDB): domain Bacteria; phylum Actinomycetota; class CADDZG01; order CADDZG01; family WHSQ01; genus WHTI01. Next base: position 100,451 of record CAWGWA010000005.1, read on the forward strand.
GAAGGGACGGACGAGGCGACCGACGACGAGCCGACCGGTGACGAGGCGACCGGTGACGAGGCGACCGGTGACGAGGCGACCGGTGACGAGCGGGCCGAGACCCCCGGTGACGCCGATGCCGAGACATCGCAGGATCAGCCGGGCGAGACCGAGAAGGAAAGCTGAACCTCCGTCTCGACCTCGCGTACGACGGCACCCCGTTCCATGGATTCGCTCGCCAGCCTGAGCTGAAGACCGTTCAAGGCGCGCTCGAAGACGCTCTATCGCGTTTGTTCGGCCGTGAGGTAGCCACGGCCGTCGCAGGACGGACCGACGCCGGCGTCCACGCCCTTGGTCAGGTTGTTTCGACCGCCGATGCTCCGGACGATCTCGATCTCACGAGTCTGAGGGACAAGCTCAACGGGATGCTCGGGCCCGAGATCTCGATCGCCGGCGTGAATCCGGCCCCTGATGATTTCGATGCCCGCTTCTCGGCCCGTTCTCGCTGCTACGTCTACGCCCTGCGTGATGCCGAGGTTCCCGACCCCTTCTTGTCTCGCACCACCTGGCAGGTGAAGGGCCGCCTCGATGACGCGCTTATGAACGAGGCGGCCGGCCACCTCATCGGCGAACATGACTTCCGTTCCTTCGGCCGCCTCCCGGCCCCCGACGCCTCCCCGGTCCGACGGTTGTACGAGTTGAGGTGCACCCGGTCGAGTGACCTCATACGGATCCGGGCGCGGGCCAATGCCTTCATCCAACAGATGGTTCGATCTCTCGTCGGCACGCTGGTCGAGGTGGGGGCCGGCAAGAGATCTCCGGATCAGATACCGGACATCCTTGGGGCGCACGACCGGGCCGCAGCGGGCCCTGTGGCGCCCTCAAAAGGCCTCTGTCTGATCAGCGTCGAGTACGACGAGGGATGGAGCAGGCCGTTCGCGGAGAGCGGTTGAGTGCCTCTGAACAGCCGTTTGACCTGCACAAATAGCACAGTTATCCTGCTGCTTCCCCGTAGCGGTCCCACCGCGGCCCACCCTGGGATAGCGGGAGCGACCGAAGCAGCGATCGAAGGATAGAAACAGCGATCTGAGCAGAAGGAAGATATGAAGACCCATTCGACCAAACCAAGTGAGATAACGCGCGACTGGCACGTCATCGACGCCGATGGCGTGGTCTTGGGGCGCCTTGCCTCCGAGGTGGCGAAGCTCCTGCGTGGCAAGCACAAGCCGTACTTCGCTCCGCACCTCGACACCGGCGACCACGTCATCATCGTGAACGCCTCGAAGGTGGTTCTGACCGGTAACAAGCTCCTTCAGAAGGTCCGGTACCGCCACTCGGGCTACCCCGGTGGGCTGCGGGCCGAGTCCTACACCAAGCTGATGTCCGAGCGCCCCGAGCTGGCCGTCGAGAAGGCGATCAAGGGGATGCTCCCGAGCAACCGGCTCGGTGCCCAGATGTTCACCAAGCTCAAGGTTTACGCGGGACCCGACCACCCGCACAGCGCTCAGGACCCGAAGGAGCTCGACCTCAGAGCGGTCGCCGCCCCGAAGGATCCCGACCAGGCTCACACGATCGAGGAGGTAACCGGTGGCTGAGGCACTCGCACGCGCGACCGGCCGTCGCAAGGAGGCCGTCTGTCGCGTCCGGCTGCTTCCCGGCAGCGGCCGCTGGGAGATCAACGGTCGTCCGCTCGAGGATTACTTCCCGAGCGCAACGCACCGCATGATCCTCTCGGAGCCCCTTCGCATCACCGAGACAGAGGGCCGTTACGACATCATCGCTTCGATCGACGGCGGCGGCGTTGCCGGCCAGGCCGGTGCACTGCGCCACGCGATCTCGAGGGCCCTGATCGACATGGACCCGGACCTGCGGCCTGCTCTCAAGAAGGCCGGCTTCCTCACCCGCGACGCTCGCGAGAAGGAACGTCGCAAGTACGGACTCAAGAAGGCCCGCAAGGCGCCTCAGTACTCCAAGCGCTAAAGACCAACCGAGAGCCCCGGGGAACCGGGGCTCTCGCTATTTGGGCCAACTGTCGGGCGTGAGACAACGGGCCCGGAACGTGTCTGAATAGGCTCAACGATGGCAGTTATCGAAGCACGGCAACTCAGCAAGTCTTTCCCCGGGCGGGGACGTAAGGCCGCGCCCGTCGAAGCGGTCCGGGACGTCACTTTCTCGATCGAGGCCGGAGAACGGGTCGCCTACATCGGTCCCAACGGGGCCGGGAAGTCCACCTCGATCAAGATGCTCACCGGGATCCTGCATCCGTCGGCCGGAGCTGCAACCGTGCTCGGCTACGTCCCGTGGACCGAGCGGAGACACCTAGCTCAAAGGATCGGCACCCTCTTCGGTCAGCGCTCGCAGCTTTGGTTCCAACTCACGCCCCGCCAGGCGTACCGCCTCCTGGGCGACATCTACGGACTGTCGCGGCCCGAGGCGACCAGCAGGGTCGACGAGCTAGGCCTCCTGTTGGAGGCCACCGATCTGTTCGATCGCCAGGTCAAGGGTCTTTCGCTCGGACAGCGGATGCGGTGCGAGCTTGCGGCCAGCCTGTTGCACAGCCCGGAGGTTCTGTTCCTGGACGAGCCGACGATCGGGCTGGATCTCGTCGCCAAGCAACGCTTCCGCGAGATGATCGTGCGCCTCAACGAGGAGAAGGGCACCACGGTATTCCTGACTTCGCACGACGTTGCCGACATCGAGCACGTCGCCAGGCGCGTGATCGTGATCAATCACGGGCACGTCATCTACGACGACAAGGTGTCGACGATGCGCCGCTCGATCCTCAGTCACAAGCTGCTCGAGGTCCGGTTCGACGAGTCGCCGGGAGAGCTGGACATCGACGCGGTCGAGATCCTCAAGCATTCTGGGCTCGGCTACAAACTGATCGTCGATACCACCGTGCGCTCGATCAAGGACGTTCTGGACGAGTTGCTCGATCGTTTCGTGGTGGGCGACATCTCGGTCGAGGACCCTCCGCTCGAGGATGTGATCGGAAACATCTACGAGAGTCCCGAGCGATGAGGATCACACCGTATCGATCCGCGTTCGCCACCGGCGCACGGATCGCCAGCGCGGAGCCGATCGAGTTCGCCCTTCGCCCACTGTTCCTGATCGTCATCCTGATGGTGTACGAGAGCCTGTGGGGCGTGGTGGTTGAAGGCGCCGGGGGAGTGGTGGCGTCGTACGACTACCGGGCGATCATCTGGTACGTCGTCGCGGCACAGGCTGCAGTGATCGGCATCATGCCGCGTCAGATCGAAGAGATCGGCGACGACATCGGCGGCGGCACGATCGCGGTCGAGATGCTCCGGCCCGTTTCGGTCGTCCTCTTTCGGATCGCCGCGGGCCTAGGTGATGCGCTGGTGAGGTCCGGAGTCGCATTCGTTATCGGTGCCGCGTTCGTCACGCTCACCGTCGGCCCACCCCCAAGCGCTACCGGCGTCCTACTGGCCCTGCCTGCGATGACCCTCGCAGTGATCGCGAACATGGTCTCGCAGTACGCGTTTGGAGGTGCCGCTTTCTGGATCGAGGACGCAAAGGGGGCCTGGTTCCTGTACCAGAAGCTGATCTTCATAGTCGGCGGGATGCTGATCCCGCTCGAGTTCTTTCCCGGTGCCTTTGAGAACCTGGCTCACTTCCTCCCGTTCTGGACCATGGCCTACGTTCCGGGTCGCTTGATGGCGGGTCACCTCGAACCGTGGCTGATCGTGATCCAGCTCGGGTGGATCGCGGTCCTGTTCCCCCTGGCTACCTTGGTCTTCCGGTCGGGGGAGCGTCGCATGCAGGTGGTGGGCGGATGAAGATCGTGCTCGCGTCGATGCGGACCGCATTCCTCGAGGCGTGGACGAACCGCCGTTCGTTCTGGCTCCAGGTGACGATGATGATGGCCAACGACCTCGTCTGGATCGCCTTCTGGGTGTTGCTCTTCAACAAGGTCGGTGACATTCGTGGATGGGACGCACGTCGGATCGTTCTCCTCTACGCGATCCTGACCACTGCGGCCGGGCTCGCGCTGGGGCTTCTTGCGAACTCCCGGAGGATCGGCCGCATGGCGGTCGAGGGGGGACTCGATTCCGTCCTGGTCCTTCCGGTCCGGCCGCTGGTCTACCTCCTCACCAAGAGGGTCGACACGTCGCTGCTGGGGGATCTCATCTTCGGGCCGATACTTTTCTTCACCCTCGCGGGACCGACTTTCGAGAGGACGGCGATCTATGTCGTCGGGTCGCTCGCGTCGGCGGCCGTACTGGTCGCGTTCTTGGTGTTTCTTGGCTCTCTCACGCTGCTCATCGGTGGGAAGGGCGAGCAGTCGGATCTCGGTTTCCAGGCGGTCCTGATCTTCTCGTCGTATCCGCTCGACATCTTCGGAGGGGCGACGAAGTTCATGCTCTACACGGCGATCCCGGCCGCATTCGTTACCGGGCTGCCGGTCCGTTTGGTGGACGATTTCCAAGCCGGAACGTTCGCCCTCTTGCTCGGCGGAGCGGCGTTCATCAGCCTGCTCGCCGCGATGTCGTTCAAGCTGGGCCTGAGGAGGTATTCCTCGGGTGCGCTGTGGACCCGCGCGTAGTGGCGGACTCAGCCTTCGAGCATCCTTCGGAGCACGTAACGCAGGACACCGCCGGTTCGGTAGTACTCGAGTTCGACCATCGAGTCGATGCGGGCCTCGACCTCGAATGTCGTGGTCTCCCCGGTGTCTGAGGAGGCCGTTACGGAAAGGGTCTTGTGCGGCTCGAGTCCATCGGCGACGCCGGTGATGTCGAACGTCTCGGTCCCATCGAGGCCCAGGCTCGCGGCGTTCTCGTTGGGGAGGTACTGGAGCGGCAGGATGCCCATCCCTACCAGATTGCTCCGGTGGATCCGCTCGAAGGACTCGGAGATCACGGCCTTGACGTTCTGCAGCAGCACGCCCTTGGCAGCCCAGTCCCGCGACGACCCGGACCCGTACTCTTTCCCAGTCAAAATGATGAGCGGTGTTCCCTCTGCCGTGTACCTCTCGGCGGCATCCCAGATCGGCATCACCTCGCCGGTCGGGAGGTGCTTTGTGAAACCACCCTCTTTGCCGTCGGCGAGTGCATTCCGGAGCCTGATGTTCGCGAACGTGCCGCGCATCATCACTTCGTGATTGCCACGACGTGACCCGTACGAGTTGAAGTCCCGGATCTCGACTCCGTTGTCCTCTAGGTACTTTGCCGCGGGGGAGCCAACCGAGATGGCACCGGCCGGCGAGATGTGGTCGGTCGTGACCGAGTCACCGACGAAGGCGAGCACGCGCGCTCCGGCGACGTCCTCCGGGTCCGCGATGTCTCCACCGAGATCGGCGAAGAACGGAGGTTCCTGCACGTAGGTCGACTTCGGGTCCCAGTCGTACAGGGCGCCGGTGGGAGACGGCAACTCCTGCCACCGCTCGTCACCCTCGAAGACCTTGGCGTACTCCTTCTCGTACAGTTCGGACTTGACCGCCGTCATCGCCTCCTGGATCTCTTCGTTGGTCGGCCAGATGTCCTTGAGGTAGACATCGTTGCCGTCAGAGTCCCGGCCCAGTGGTGTCGTCGTCAGATCGATCTCGGCATGGCCGGCGAGAGCGTAGGCCACCACCAGCGGGGGAGAGCAGAGGTAAGAGGCTTTGACCTGCGGATGGATGCGACCTTCGAAGTTGCGGTTGCCCGAAAGCACCGAGACGACCGCTAGGTTGTTGGCTTCGACGGCTTCGGCGACCGGCTGGGGAAGCGGACCGGAGTTCCCGATGCAGGTGGTGCAGCCGTACCCGACGGTCTGGAATCCCAGCTTGTCGAGGTAGACGTCGAGTCCCGATCCTTCTAGATATCCGGTCACTACGCGGGAGCCCGGGGCCATCGAGGTCTTTACCCAGGGCTTGGAACCCAGTCCCTTCTCGACCGCTTTCTTGGCAAGCAAGCCGGCTCCGAGCATCACCGAGGGATTAGACGTGTTCGTGCACGATGTGATCGCGGCGATCACCACTGAGCCGTGGCTGAGGTGAGCATCGACCAACCCCTCGATCTCCGCTTCGGCATCGGGATCGACACCGTTGGGGATGTTGGGGGTCTCGGCGCTTCCGCCCTCGTTCAGCCACCGACCGACGTCGATCTTGATCCGAGCTTTCGGATCGTCGAGGTCGGCGCCGTAGACATCGAGGAAACTCTGCCAAACGCCGGGGAGGGCGACGCGGTCCTGGGGGCGCCGGGGGCCGGCCGCCGACGGGACCACCGTCGAGAGGTCGAGCTCGAGTGATTCCGTATAGATCGCATCCGGGGTGTCGTCGGTGCGGAACAGACCCTGTTCCTTCGCGTAACGCTCGACCAGTTCGGTGACGTCACCGCGGCCTGTGAGCTGAAGGTACGCGAGGGTCTGCTCGTCGATCGGGAACAGTCCTGCCGTGGCGCCGTACTCCGGCGACATGTTCGAGAGCGTCGCGCGGTCGGCAACCGTGAGTCCCGAGAGACCATGCCCGTGGTACTCGACGAACTTGCCCACCACCCCATGCTCGCGGAGCATCTCGGTGACGGTGAGCACCAGGTCGGTAGCGGTTACACCCGCGGGGAGGGCTCCGGAGAACTTGAAGCCGACGACCTTGGGGGTCACTAACGGGAGGGGTTGTCCGAGCATCGCCGCCTCGGCCTCGATCCCCCCGACACCCCAGCCGAGGACGCCGAGGCCATTGATCATCGTCGTGTGGGAATCGGTCCCGACAACCGTGTCTGGGACCGCGAGATCCCCGTCGAGAACCTGCACAACGCGCGCGAGGTGCTCGAGGTTCACCTGGTGAACGATGCCCATCCCGGGAGGCACGACGCGGAAGCCGGCGAAGGCTTGCTGCGCCCACCGCAGGAGCGAGTAACGCTCGTGGTTCCGTTCGTACTCTCGGTCGACGTTGATCGCGAACGCCCTGTCGCTGGCGAAGGCATCGACCTGTACGGAGTGATCGATCACCAGATCAACCGGAACCAGGGGGTCGACCTTCGAGGGATCCCCTCCCTCCCGCTTCATCGCGGTCCGCATCGCGGCCAGATCGACCACGGCCGGCACGCCGGTGAAGTCCTGAAGGATGACCCGGGAGGGAGCGAAGGGGAACTCCTTCTCGTCCAGCGGCTTCTGACCCCACACCGCCAGCGACGCGACGTCGTCCTCGGTGGCATACACGGTCCCGGCCTGCCTCAAGAGGTTCTCAAGGAGGATCTTCACCGTGACGGGGATCTTCTCGAGGTCGGCGAGGTTAGCGTCGGCCAGAGCACCCAGCCGGTAGTAGTTGAGATCGCCGGAGGCGGTGGTCAGCTTGGCTCTGGCTCCGAAGGCGTTGGGCGTGTCGGTCATTCGTCCTCCCACAGGGGAATCGAGGCTTCGAGCCATGATAGTGCCGAGCGCGAAAGGGGCGGGCCCGAAGGCCCGCCCCTCTTGATGCTTTGTGTTCTTACTGCCCCAGCTGCTCGGCGAGGTCGGGGCACTCGGCCTCGAACTGCGGGAGCACCTGGTCGATGACTTCCTGCGGCTGACCTTCGAGCTGGTCGGCCAGCTGGGCGCAGATGTCCATCGGAGCATCGACGCCGCCCTCGGAGCCAAGGCCGCCCATGAGGCCCGAGAAGATCTGCATGAGGTCGACCTCAGTAGCGCCGTCTGGAGCCTCGACCCCGCCGGTGAACTCCTCGATCCCGATGCGGAAGGCGAGCTGCTCGACGCCTTCGGGAAGTTCCGAGTCCCCGAGGTCCGCCATCTGGGTCAGGTCAAGCTCGGCTTGGGTCAGGTTGCCGCCGTCGATCCAAACGTCCACCGAGATGTCCTGGTCGGGCACCTCAGATTCCGGAGGGAGTTCCGAGCCCGGCACCTGGGTCAGCGTTCCGGCGATCTCGGCCAGAGAGGCGTAGGCCTCGCGGAGGTTCACGGTGGCCACGAGATGGTCGCCGGGACCTTCCTTGTCGCCCAGGGTGACCTCGGCCGCGTCCCCAAGGGCGTCGGTGAACCTCTCGATCGCCGCGAGGTCCTCCTCGCTGGGAGTCTCGACCGCGCCGGTGCCTCCACCGAGCTGATCCATGGCGGTGTCGAGTCCGGTAAGCCCGATCCATTCACCATCGAGCGCGGGACCGATGAACTCGAATCCGGGGGCTGCACCGGCCTCGGCCTCGAAGGCGTCCAGCTGCGACGTATCCGCTCCGAAGGCTTCAGCGAGTCCCGTTACGTCGGCCCGTAGGAACAGGGTGTTGTCGGCGGCCCGCATCTCGAGAGCGTTGTCGATCCCGGCGATGTTCGCTGCCAGTTGGAACTCCGCGTTGGTCGGATCCTCCGACGAAACGGCCGACAAGGTGATCGACGAATCGATCACCTTCTGTGCGTTGTCCTCGGTCAGGTCGCCTTCACTAGCGGCTACCAGCGAGGCGGTGTCGGAGGCGATGCTCATCGTGAGGCTGACGCCCTCCCACTCGGAGAGTCGATCCAGAGCCGCCTGCAGCGCGCCCTTGGGATCGTCGGCGGGGTCCGGACCGCTATCTCCTCCACACGCGCCGGCGACGAGCGCCAGCGCGAGGACCAAACCAAATATCTTTCGCATGTCTACTGCCTCCAGGCATATGGGGGACCCCCTCATAGGGTTGAGGCAACGATATGCCAGGGTGGGACCTACGGCGACTATTCGGAGGTGGGGCGGTGTCGTTACTCGAGTGGGGGGTTGACGGGAGCCCGGCTGCGCTGGCGCCTCCCTCGGGCCTCGTCGACCGGGTTTGGGCCAAAGACGCTTCGGCCTGGGGACCGGGGGAAGACGATCCGGCTGAGCGTCTCGGATGGCTAGACCTCCCGGTCACGATGCGGGAGTCGATCGAGGACCTGAAGGCGTTCGCGGCCGAGGCCACCACCGATACCGACCACGCGGTTCTCCTCGGGATGGGGGGATCGAGCCTGGCCCCCGAGATGCTGTCCCAGATCTACGGGGGGCGCGGCCAGATCAGCCTCGAGGTACTCGACTCCACCCACCCTGCCCAGATCGCGGAGGTCACCTCACGTATCGATCCCACCCGTACCTTGTTCCTCGTATCCAGCAAGTCGGGCGGCACGATCGAGACCATGTCGCTATACCGCTACTTCCGTCGCCTCGCACCTCCGGACCGGTTCGTTGCGATCACCGATCCCGGAACCTCGCTCCAGGCGCTGGGAGAGGCTGAAGGATTCCGGCGTGTCTTCATCAACCCTCCCGACACCGGGGGCCGGTATTCGGCACTATCCCTCTTCGGGCTGGTACCGGCCGCCCTGCTGGAGATCGACCTCGGTGCCCTGTTGGCGTCTGCCGCGGCCGCTGCGGATGAGTGCAGGGGGGATGACGGGTCCAATCCGGGCCTTGCGATCGGCGCGGCCCTGGCCGAATGGGCTGAAGCGGGCCGGAACAAGCTCACGTTCCGGACCACGGCTGGGCTCGTGAGCCTGGGCGACTGGGTCGAGCAATTGATCGCCGAGTCCACCGGCAAGGAAGGGAAAGGCATCGCACCGATCGTGGGGGAGCCCGTCCTCGAGGCCGGTTACGGACCGGATCGTGCGTTCGCTCATCTCTCGAGGGATGCCACACCGGTCGAGACGCCATCCGTGGCCCTGGCGGTCGACCCTTCGAACCTGGGCGGCGTGCTGTTTGTCTGGGAGTTCGCCACTGCCATCGCCGGTTCCCTTCTCGGGATCAATGCGTTCGACCAACCGGATGTCGAATCGGCGAAGAGGGCTGCGTCGGATGCTCTGGCAGCCGGCGCCGGCGCCGAGTGGCCCGCCGACGACCCCGCCGGATTCTTCGGAGGGATCGCGCCTGGGGAACTCGCCTGCCTCCTTGCCTTCGCGCCCCGATCGAGGCGAACCGAGGCGGTGATGCTCGCGGCTCGGACCAAGCTCGTCGCGTCGTCCCGAGTCGCAACCTCAACCGGCTTCGGTCCCCGTTATCTGCACTCGACCGGACAACTCCACAAGGGAGGCCCCGGACCGGTTAGGGCTCTGGTCATCCTCGACACCCCGACCGAAGACCTGCCGATCCCAGATTCCGGATACAGCTTCGGGCGCCTGATCGCGGCGCAGGCGGCCGGCGACGCGAGTGCGCTCGAGGGGGCCGGACGCGCCGTGGCTCGCACGACGTGGACAGCGTTCGAGTCGTGGGCTCGAACGTGAGCCAACCATCCGCGCGGGATCACGTGATCGTGATCTTCGGAGCGAATGGAGACCTCTCCAAACGGAAACTGCTGCCGGCGCTGTACCACCTCTACATCGAGGGGCTGATGCCCGAACGATTCCGCGTCATCGGGACATCCCGAAGCGAGGTATCCACCGAGGAGTTCCGGGAGCTGGCGCGCTCGGCTGTCGATGAGTTCTCGGAGGTAGGGGACGCATGGGAAGACTTCGCGCTCACCCTCTCGTACGCCTCGACCAGATTCAAGCCGGGGAACACCGACGTGATCGTCGACGCGGTTAACGCGGCCGAGAAGGACATCGGTGGTGAGCCGGTTCGGCTCTTCTACCTCTCGGTCCCGCCGGCGACCTTCGGCGACCTAACCGAGGGCCTGGCCGAGGCTGGTTTGAACACGCGGGCCAAGGTCGTGTTCGAGAAGCCCTTCGGATCGGACCTCGCGTCCTTCAAGCAACTGGATGCGACGGTGAAGGAAGCCCTGGCCGACGAGCAGGTGTATCGGATCGATCACTTCCTCGGCAAGGAGCCGGTGCAGAACATCATGGCGCTCCGGTTCGGCAACGGGATGTTCGAACCAGTCTGGAACCGAGAGCACATCGATCACATCCAGATCGACGTGCCGGAAGAAGGGGGCATCGAGACAAGGGCCGGTTTCTATGAGAACACCGGAGCATTGCGGGACATGGTCGTGACCCACCTCTTCCAACTGCTGAGTATCGTTGCGATGGAGCCTCCCTCGTCGTTTTCGTCGAAAGCGCTGATCGACGAGAAGGTGAAGATCTTCGACTCGATGCCCGACATCGCCCCCGAACGCGTAGTGCGTGGGCAGTACGTGGGCTACCGAGATGAGGACGGTGTCGCGAGGGATTCGGAGACTGAGACCTTCGTCGCGATGGAAGCCGCGGTTGATAACTGGCGCTGGGAAGGCGTGCCCTTTTTTCTCCGCACCGGCAAACGCATGGCGGAAAGTCGATCGGCCATCACGCTGGCATTCAGACACCCGCCAAAGATGTTGTTTCCCGACGTCGCCTGGCGCAGGTTCCACCACGATCACCTGACACTCGACCTTGGTCCAGAGGAAGGGATCACCCTTACCTTCCTCGCCAAGAAACCCGGGCCGAGCATGCAGTTGACCCCTGCGCACATGCATTTCGACTACGACCGAGATCTCAGCTCCGGGTTGATCGGCGCGTACGAACGGTTGATCCTCGATGTACTGATGGGCGAGCGTCAGCTATTCACCCGGGCGGACGGGATCGAGCGCACCTGGGAGATGATCCAGACGCTGCTCGATGACCCACCTCTCCTCCACCGCTACCCGGCCGGCTCGTGGGGTCCCGAGGCCGCCGACGAAGTAGTCAGCCCCCGGCACTGGCACCTACCGACCAAACACGGCCCGTAGACAGGGTGCGCTCCGCCCATCAGGCACCTCGAAACGGCGAGAGCCGGTCGTCTCGACGACCGGCAGAACTAACCGGTGACGTGAGGGAGCTCGGTGGCAAAGACATCAGCCCCGTCGATGACGGTGACACCCATGCCTGCGCATTCATCCCGATCCCAGCCGGCCAGGAAGTTGCCTTCTACCCGCTCCCCTTCGACCACTTCGAAGGTGCCGGCCGACAACCGGGTACCGCTGTAACCCTCCATCCACAGTCCGTAGGTTCCCGGCTCGAGGCCCGACACGGTCAGATGAACGGCGATGCCGCCGGCCCCCTCGGTGAGGACCGCAACCGCGTGGACGCCCTGCGGCGCCGATGCGAACTCAACGACCTCGCCTTCAGAGCGGGTGGTCACGGTAAGGACGGCCACCACCACCACTGCTGCCGCCGCGAGCGCGCTCCCGACCCGGACCCTCATCCGTCGCCGAGCGATCTGCCGCTGCTCCTCGCCGATCCGGGAGAAGACCTCGCCGTAGAGATGCTCGGGGGGCTCGCTCGAGACCACTCGGTCGATCTCGACCGACTCCAATGCTCGACGCGCGTCCTCGAGTTCCTCGAGTTCGTCGCGACACGCGGCGCATCCATCGAGGTGGGCAAGAACGGCAGTTCGCCCTTCAGGGTGCAATGAACCCAGAACGAATGCGCCCAGCATCTCGCGCCATTCCTTGCAGTCGCTCATCCGCTCCACCCCATTTCCTCCAACGCCAGCCTGAGGCTCTTGAGACCGTAGAAGACCCGACTCCGCAGTGTGCCCTCGGGAACACCCATCTCTTCCGCAACCTCACCGTAGGGGCGGCCTCGGAAGTAGGTCTCGACGATCGCCTTACGATGGTCGCCCGAGATCCGTCCTAACGCCTCCTCGACCAGCCACGACTGCATGGCCTTGTCCATCAGATCCTCGCCGGGTCGATCGACGACCTCGCCGGAGACCTCGGGTCTCACGGCCCTCGCCCGGCCCAGGTCGATGATTACGTTGCGCTCGATAGCGAAGAGCCACGTCCTCAAGGATCCAAGTTGGGGATCGAACCGCTCTGCGGCGCGCCAGGCGCGAAGGAAGGTCTCCTGAACCGCTTCTTCGGCGAGCATCCCATCCGAAAGGGAACGCAGCGCGAAGCGATACAGCTCACCTCCATGCGCGGCGTAGGCAGCCCGGAGTCCGGACTCACCCGCCAGTTCGGCGGTTCTCCTCATCGTGCCTTCCGATCCTTGGCGACGTCACCCGGGGTTACGCAGGGGGCCCGGCCTCCGTTCATTCCGGCCTAGAGGGCGGCGATGACCTCTTCGATCGGCCGCCGGATACCGGTGAAGAAGGGGATCTCGACCTTGGTGTAGCGCCGGGCCTCGGTTGCCCTCAGGGTCCTGATGAGATCGACGATGCGATCGACCGACTCGGCTTCGAAGGCGAGGATCCACTCGTAGTCACCGAGTCCGAACGCGGAGATCGTGTTCGCTCCGACGTCTTTGAAATCCGCCGCCGCCATGCCGTGCTCGCGCAACAGCGCCGCCCGCTCGGAGGATTCGAGGAGGTACCAGTCGGGGGTGCGGACGAAGGGATAGATGTTGAGGTAGGTCTGTGGTTCTCGACCCTGGACGAACGCCGGTTGGTGATCGGGACTGAACTCAGCAGGCCTGACGATCCCAAGGAACGCCTCGACCGGGTCCAGTGCACGTCCGATCTGGGTGCCCCTGAACTCGGAGTGGATGGCCTGGATCTCCCGGGGATCGGTGCCGACCCACCACAGCATCAGATCAGCGGTGGCGGAGAATCCGATCGTCGAGTAGACGCCACGGGTTGTGATCCGGTCGCTCCAGCGCTCGAGCAGATCGGTCACCTCTTTGGCGGCGACCTCACGATCGACGCCCTCGAGTCTCTCTGGGTTTGCCTTGAAGACGGGATAGCTGGCGAAGATCAGTTCGTCGGCCATGGTGCTCCTCTCGCGCTGCTCGGTCCCCCCGGTAACGCTCCGTTAGGTTACCGCCACCCTTGCGGCTGCCTCACGGGCCGAGGAGATGCAGTCGGGGATCCCGGAGCCGCGGTATCCGGCTCCCGCCAGGGCGACCGGGGGCAGCCCGACGAGTGCAACCTCCGCCCGCTCGATCGTCTCGAGGTGGCCGACCCTGAAGACCGGGAGAGCCCGAGTGTCCCTCATCAGGACGCGTGCATCCCGCGGAGCGGCGGTGATGCCCATGATCCGAGAGACGTCGGCGCGGACGTTCTCGAGCAATGCCGCGTCATCGACCCGGGCGCGCTCGTCGTTCTCGGTTCGGCCGACGAAGCAGCGGATGACGTGGGCGCCGTCTTCGGAGCGCGAGTGCGGCCACTTCGAGCTGAACCAGGCCCCCGCGGAGACGAAACATCCTTCGGAACTAGGAACCAGGAAGCCCGAGAGATCCTCGGGTGGACGCACATCCCCCGGCTCGTAGACGAGGCCGACGACGAACGCCGGCGCGAACCTGATCTGCGCCAGCTCGGTCGCGGTCTGGTGCGCTGCTTCCTTCAGCAGGTCCGCCGCCACCTGAGGGGGAACCGCCAGGATCAAGGCGCCGACGTCCTCGGCACCGCCGGTGTGGTCGATGCGCCAACCGGTCCTCGACGCGGTGAGAGCGCGGACCGGCGAGTTCAACCTCACGTCTACGTCCGAGAGATCGGCGCCCAAGGCATCGACGATGCGCGACATGCCTCCGGACAGACCGAGGAACGGTTGCGCTTCTTCCGCAGTCGGGGAAGCTCGAAGCCCTTTCATGACACTGCGCGATGAGCGCGCCGCGGCATCGACCTCCGGGGTTCCCACCCGCAGGCTCATCTCCGCCGCGGTTCCCGAACGCGATGCCGCCAGCATCGGATCGACGAGGCGCTCCATCACCCGGCGTCCGAGCCGAGGACGGAGGTAGGCGTCGACGGAGATGTCGGGACCATCGAGGGGGCCGGGAAGGAAGTAGTCGGCCAGGGTTCGGGCCGCTCCGATCGGTCCGACGAAGCCCGAGGTGAGCGCGCGAAGCGGGGAAGGAGGGATTCCGCGTACGAAGCCCGCCGGCAGGCGTTTCAAGCGGCCGCGGGTCCAGACCGCGGCCCCCGACTTCGACGGTGGGACCAACTCGTCGGCCAGCCCCAGTTCGGTGCAGAGATCGACGGCGTCCCGCGAGCCGCGTGATGAACCAGTCCGCGCCGCCTTCGACCGCTGCACCCGCCAACTGATGGGTATGGATCTTGCCGCCCAAGCGGTCGCTTGCTTCGAGGAGGATGACGTCCCGACCGTCACGTGAGAGAGCGCGAGCGGCGACGAGCCCGGTGATCCCTCCGCCGATCACCGCGACCTTCGCGTTCAAGGCTTCCAGGCGTGGACGTGCTCGACGAGACGTTCGTAGATCGCGGGGTCGGATTCGGGAAGGACCCCGTGTCCGAGATTGAATATGTGTCCACGACCCCCGCCACGCCTCAGAACGTCGTCGGCCTGCGTCTTCGTTGCCTCCCATCCCGCGAGGCAAACAACGGGATCGAGGTTGCCCTGAAGCGCAACCCGGTCGCCGGTCCTGCGGCGTGCTTCGTCGAGGGGTACGCGCCAGTCGACGCCGACGACATCCGCTCCGCTAGACGCCATATGCGCCAGCAGTTCACCGGTTCCGACTCCAAAGGTGATGCGCGGAACCGACAGGTCCTCGAGCCCGCGCAGGATCCTTTCAACATAGGGCAGCACCATCGCCTCGTAATCCGCGGGGGAGAGGCTCCCGACCCACGAGTCGAACAGTTGTATCGCGTCGACCCCCGCCTCGATCTGCGATCTGAGGTAGGCGAGCGTGGCGATCGTGAGACGCTCCATCAGTGCATGCCACGCGGTTGGGTCTGCATGCATCAGCGCTCTCGTTCGTGCCTGGTTCTTGGATGGGCCACCCTCCACGAGGTAGGAGGCGAGCGTAAAGGGTGCGCCTCCGAAGCCGATCAGCGGGACATCGAGTACTCGCTTGAGGATCCCGATCGTCTCGAGCACGTAGCCGACGGGCTCGAACGTGCCGAGTCGATCGACCGCCGCTCGATCGCGGACGGGTGAGGCGATCACGGGCCCGACCCCCGGTTCGATATCGAGTTCGACCCCCATCGCCTGCAGCGGAACCACGATGTCGGAGAACAGGATGGCGGCATCGACCCCATAACGCCGGACCGGCTGAAGCGTCACCTCAGCGGCGAGATCGGGGCTCTGGCACAACTCGAGGATCGAGTGTCCCTCCCGCAGCTTTCTGTATTCGGGGAGGCTGCGGCCCGCTTGACGCATGAACCAGACAGGGACGCGATCGGTCACTTCCCCACGGCATGCCGCGAGGAAACTACTGTCGACAGGGATGGCAGTGGGGTGTTCCATAAGTCGTAGGGTCATCCTATGGCAGCCTCCGAAGGGCCCAGATTCGATGCCATCGTTCTTGCCGGCGGTGAAGCTCGGCGGTTCGGAGGCGACAAGGCACTGGTTGAGTTCGACGGCGAGACGCTCCTCGCGCGTGCGGTGAATGCTGTCTCAGCGGCGCGTCACATCGTGGTCGTCGGCGAGCAGCGCGGAGCTATCACCGGCGTCGAGTGGACCCAGGAATCGCCCGCCGGCGGAGGACCCGTGGCGGCCCTAGCGGCCGGTCTCGCAGCCATCGGACCCGATGCCGAGCCGCTTGTCGCGGTGCTGGCATCCGATCTCCCGTTCGTTGATCCGGGCGCCGTCAAGTCTCTGATCGAGGCCGCCGGTGGCAGAGACGGAGCCGTCTCGGTTGACGAGGGGGACAACCTCAATCCGCTCCTGGCCGTGTATCGCACCCCGCGGTTGCGGAGCGTGCTGTCGGCCAATGCGTCACTGACCGGGGCCGCGCTGACTACGTGTCTTATCGGTTCTCGAGCTGGCCGAGGTTCCCTTACGCGCGGCCCGCGACGTGGATACCGAGGATGAACTCGATCAGAGCCCGCGGGGACAACTAAGTCCGGGACTTCAGCTCCCGGAAGATGTCGAGGTACTGCATCAGGTGCCGAGGGCCGAGGAAGTGATCGCGAACCCGTTCCCTGGCTGCTTCTCCGAGCGTTGCCGCTCGTTCGGGATCGTCCAGGAGAGCGGCGACCGCGTCCCCGTACGCATCGAGGTCATGCGGATCGTCGATGAGAACACCGGTGTCGTCGGTGACCTGGTCCTGGATGCCGCCGATGCGGGTGGCAACCATGGCTCGCCCCTTCCACATCGCCTCGGCCACGGTCAGGCCGAAACCTTCGGCGATCGATTTCTGCACGACGATGTCGGCGCGCCGCTGGAGCGCGTTCACGATCGCAGCGTTCTCATCGCCGTCCTGCATCGGTAGAGCGGCGAGATGCACCCGTTCCTTCGCTCCCGGGGGAAGCGCGTCCCAAGCAACGCGCGCTTCTTCGAGGACCTCGGCCCCCTCGGGATCGTCAGCCACCTCTTCGACCGCGGGCCCCGCATAGATGAGATGAGCGTCGGGTGCTTCGACGCGCTCGGCGAAGCCCTTGATGACCCCGATCGGATCCTTGAGCCGATCCCAGCGGGACACCTGAAGGACGACCTTTGCGTCGGCGGGCGTCGGCGCGATCTCATGCATCACGGCGCGGTTGTTCACGCGACCCGGCGTTCCGTCGACCCGCATGAAGGTGGTGGCGCCATCACCTTCGGGGATGATCCCGGCAACCGACAGGATCGCTCGAACGACATCGGGTTCCATGTCCTGATTCTTCGGCGAGAAGGCGTCGATCGAAGGTGGGACGACCGTGATGTGGTCCTCGGGGAGCCCATCCCACGCGTAGGAGAGGCGCGAGAAGACGAACTCGTCCGCCGGCTCGACGTAAGGGCGGAGGAAGTCCCATGCTTCTAGGATCAGGTCGTTGGCGTGGTCGAGTCCGATGTGACTGCGCCAGATGACCTTCGCGCCGGCCTCTTTGAGGGGGCGGCACAGCCCGGCCGGCTGAGGATCGTGGACGAGAACGATGTCACCCACTTCGATCAGCGGCGCCAACTCGCTGGCGGCCCGGGTGGCGACGTCTTCGAAGATCGCGTGCTCCGCAGCGCCCAGCGGCCCCCCGTCACCAGCGGCCCCATGAAGATGATTGTGCAGGCGCTTGGTCAGGTGGAAGAAGTCGGCGTTCCCGCCGATCGTGACCCACCGGGCATCGACCCCACCGCCGCGTGCATAGGCCAGGAGAGACCTGAGCATCTCCGCCACGCCCCCGCCCTTGGGCGTGGAGTTGATGTTCCAGATGACCACGCCACCCAGCTCCCGCCGGGCCTCGTCCACCGCCTGAAGGAACATGGCGCTGGTATCGGAGGCAAGAACGTCTTGGAAATGCTCGGGAGGCATCGAGCCGACGGGGACGTGCGAGATCATCGTCACGCTCCTCCTTGTACCCCGGAAACGCTCAAGGCGCGCATATTTGGGAGGATGGCCCGATGCCACGACTTTTCGGGACCGATGGGATACGGGGGATCGCCAATGAGGACCTCACCCCCGACCTCGCACTCGCGCTCGGGCGCGCCGCCGGGCGGGTCCTCGCCCCCGACGGCGGCGAGGTGATCATCGGCCGTGACACGAGGGTTTCCGGTCCGATGCTGGAGGGTGCACTCGTCGCGGGTCTTTGTTCTGCCGGCGTCGCCGTGCGGCACCGCGGGGATCGTTCCTTCGCCCGCAGTGGCGTTCCTGACCGTCGACGAACGTGCCAGGGCAGGCACCGTCATCTCTGCCTCGCACAACCCGGCGCCCGATAACGGGATCAAGTTCTTCTCCCATCTCGGGATCAAGATCCCCGAGGATGCGGAGGAGGCGATCGAGGAGCTTATGGAGGCTCCTCCGTCCAAGCTTCCCTCCGGCGCCGCCGTCGGTGGATCGGAGCCGCTTATCGGCGCGCCCGATCGATACGTCGATCATCTCCTTGCTTCGCTGGAGCAATCCCTCTCCGGCTTGAGGGTGGTTGTGGATTGCGCGTTCGGCGCCGCCTGGCATGTCGGACCGCGCGCCTTCCGGGAAGCGGGGGCCGATGTCATCGCGATTAACGCGGAGCCCGACGGGACGCGCATCAACGACAAGTCGGGGTCGACCGATCTCAGTTCCCTCGCCGAACGGGTGCGCTCCGAGGGTGCGGATCTCGGCATCGCGTTCGATGGGGACGCGGACCGTGCCCTCGCCGTGGATGAGAACGGTGCCGTGGTCGACGGGGACCGGATCATCGCGATGATCGCACTCCACATGAATGAGGCAGGCACTCTCGACCGCAGCATCGTGATCGCCACCGTCATGGCGAACATGGGTTTCCACAGGGCGCTGTCCGCCAAGGGGATCGAAGTCATCTCGTGCCCGGTAGGCGACAAGTACGTCGGCGAGGCCATGCGCGACCACGGAGCCGCCCTCGGAGGCGAACAGTCGGGTCACGTGATCTTCGGCCACCATTCGACTACCGGCGACGGCGTCATGACCGGTCTCAAGGTCGCGGAGCTCGTCAGGAACTCGAACGAATCCCTCTCGAGCATGGCCGAGATCTTCGAGACCTATCCCCAGGTCCTCATCAACGTGCCGGTGGGCAGGGACAAGGACCTCGACTCCGCCGCCGCCTTATGGGAGCGCGTGGCTGAGATCGAGTCCACGCTCGGCGATTCCGGCCGGGTGCTGCTCCGGGCCTCCGGCACCGAGCCCCTCGTCCGGGTCATGGTCGAGGCGGCCGAGAAGCGGGTCGCCCAGACCATCGCCGAGGACCTTGCCAGGGCCGTCGAGCAGGAACTGGCCTAGGTGTCCCGCCCCGTCGGTCCCGCAAGGCAAGCCGCAAGGCAAGCAATAGGTCTATTGGGCCCTCCAGCTTCCGCCGAAGGACTATTCCGTAGCCTCCTGGGCACAGATATCCTTAGGCGGCAAGCGATCGAGAGAAAAACCGTGGAAACCTCCACGGTACGTGTACGGATCTAGCGCCGGGACTCGCCCTAGGAGGGGGCGAGTCGACGAGGTAGGGGATCTCGGAAGTGAGTCCAGCCGGTTACCGGTTTGGCTCCGATTCGGCGGGTGACCCTCGGCCTGTCACGGTCGTAACGATGCCGACAAACCCCGGGAGCGATCCCGGGACACAAACCGGCAGCGGCGTGGCTCTCTCGATGTTCTACGAGGCGTGATAACCGCGCTTCGATTTGGCAACTGAGAGGAGTTACCTATGTGCGGAATCGTCGGCTACGTCGGCGATGAGCAGGCACTGCCGGTGCTGCTGAACGGTATGCAGAAGCTCGAGTACCGCGGCTACGACTCATCCGGGGTCGCGGTCATAAATGGTCAGTCGGTCGTCTCGACGACCGGCCAAGCAACATTGACCGTCGAGCGCAAGGCGGGCCGTATCGGCGAGCTGCTGGCGGAACTCGAGGGCACGACGATCGAGGGAACCACCGGCATCGGCCACACGCGCTGGGCAACCCATGGCGCACCCACCGACATCAACGCTCATCCACATCGCGACTGCAGCGGAGATCTTGCAGTCGTTCATAACGGGATCATCGAGAACCACGACGAGCTGCGTACTCGACTTACCGCGGAGGGGCACACGTTCAAGTCCCAGACCGACACCGAGGTCGCCGTTCACTTGATCGAGTCGATCATCGAGGAGAAGAAGTGCTCGCTCAAGGACGCCGTCCTCGAAGCGGTCAACATCCTCAAGGGGGCCTTCGCCCTCGTGTGCATCTCGGTCCACGAGCCCGACCGCATCATCGTGGCGCGCCAGGAACCCCCGATCATCGTGGGAGCCTCCGCGGACGCTGGGCTGGTCGGCTCGGACATCCCTGCTCTGCTGGCCTACACCCGCGACGTCATTCCGCTCGATAACTATCAGGTTGCCGAAGTCATGCGCGGCAGCGTGCGCGTGTGGGGTTTCGACGGTATCGAGGTCACTCCCGAGACGGTTCACGTCGAGTGGGACATGGATGCCGCCGAGAAGGGCGGCTTCGAAGACTTCATGCTCAAAGAGATCTACGAGCAGCCCGAGGCCGTGCGCAACACGATGCGCGGCCGTATCGACGATTCGGGACGCGTCACCCTCGACGAGGTTTCCTGGACGTCCGAGGAGATCAAGGCGATCGACAAGATCGTCGTGGTCGCCTGTGGAACCTCGTACCACGCGGGGATGACGGCCAAGCACTCGATCGAGCACTGGACCCGCATCCCCGTCGAGCTGGACTACGCATCCGAGTTCCGTTACCGCGATCCGGTCCTGAATGAGCGATCACTGGTGATCGGCATCGGACAGTCCGGTGAGACCGCGGACACGCTCGCGGCGATGCGCTTCGCCCGCGAGATGGGCACCAAAGTCGTGGCCATCACGAACGTCGTCGGTTCATCGATGACGCGCGAGGCGGATGCGGTGCTGTTCACGCATGCTGGACCCGAGATCGGTGTCGCGGCGACCAAGACCTTCCTTGCGCAGCTGGTCGCGGTCAACATCTTCGCCCTCTGGCTCGCCCAGGAGAGGGGCACGATGTACGGCGACAAGCTGACCGAAACGGTCGACGCGATGCGCCGGTTGCCCGAGCAGATCGAAGAGACGCTCCTGGTTCAGGACTCGGTACTCCGGGCGGCCAAGCGTTACGCCGACGCCCGCGACTTCATCTTCATCGGTCGAGGGGTCGGCAATGCCGTCGCGATGGAGGGGGCCCTGAAGCTCAAAGAGATCTCCTACATCCACGCGGAAGGCTACGCGGCCGGGGAACTCAAGCACGGCCCGATCGCACTGATCGAAGATGGCGTTCCCGTGGTCGCGATCCTCACGGGTGAGCCGCTCTACGAGAAGATGCTGTCGAACGTCGAAGAGGTCCGGGCCCGAGGTGCGGACACGATCCTCATCGCTCACCAAGGCGACGAACGCGCCCGTGCGCTCGCCAACGAACTCTTCGAGGTTCCGACCACCAAGCCACTGCTCAGTCCGATCCTCGACACGATCCCGATGCAGATGCTCTCCTACTTCATCGCGAAGGAGAAGGGACTGCCACCGGACAAGCCCAGGAACCTGGCCAAGAGCGTGACCGTCGAGTAGCGATGGCCAAGCGAACGCTCGTCCTGCTCCTGACGCTGGCGCTGTGCGGCGCCTTCATTGCGCCGCCGGCGTCGGCCAAGTGGCGGCCGGGAACCGGACGGGCTATCCGATACATCGATACCCGCTCGGGCAACGTGACCTTCGCGGTCAAGACCCCGAGAGGAAAGCTTTACCCCTATCGGGCGCGTACCAAGGTGGCCGCCGCATCGACGCTCAAGGTCATGTTCATGACCGCGTATCTGAGGCGCTTCGCTCGCCATCGGGGCTCAACGACGACGATCGGGCTCTGCTCGGCCCCGATGATCAAGCGTTCGGACAACTACCCTGCCGATCGCATCGCCGACCGGCTGGGACCAGACCCGATGTACCGACTCGCGGATCTTGCCGGGATGAAGGACTTCTCTTACACGCGGCCGTGGGGAAACAGCACCGTGAGCGCGCGCGATCAAGCGCGCTTCATGTTCAACCTCGAGGACTATCTGCCCAACCGTCACCAGCGCTACGCGCGCTACCTCCTGAGCCACATCGTCAAGTCTCAGCGGTGGGGGATCGGTCAGGTGCCGAAGCCCGACTGGAAGAAGTTCTTCAAGGGCGGATGGGGTTCGGGGACCGGCTCCGTCTGTCACCAGGTCGCCTTCATCACCCGCGATGGGACGAGGATCTCGGCTGCGGTGATGATCACCAGCAGCCCGAGTCACGAATACGCCACCGAGACCCTCAGGGGTGTCTTCAAGCGCCTTCTCCGGAACCTCCCGAAGCCGTAGGGCGCTACCCTTAGATCCTTATTCTCCGAGACAGGAGGGCACCTCATGGGGTTCATGGACAAGGTGAAGCAGGCAGCCCAGGACGTCACCGCCGAGGCCAAGAAGGCCACCGCACAGGGCAAGGAGAAGCTCGGCGAGGTTCAAACCAAGCGGAAGATGGACGATGCCGCCAAGCGCCTCGGCTACCTCAGTTACGCCGAGAAGACCAAGGGCGAGACCGACGCGGCCGCAACGGCCGAGGTCGTTGCCGAGATGGCCGGATACGAAGCCGAGCTGGCGGCCGCTGCTGCCGCCGAAGCCCGCCCGCCGCCGAAGCTCCGCCCGCCGAGGAGCCGCCGCCTCCGGCCGTCCCGCCCGAGGCGTAGTACCTGCGACGCCTACTCACTCCGGAGGAGATGGGACGGGCCGATAAGGCCACGATCGACTCGGGGGTCCCCGGCGAGGTCCTGATGGATCGAGCCGGACGCGCGGTTGCTCGCGCTGCCATACGACTGGCCGGTGGTCGTTACGGCAAGCGTGCCTTGGTCGTTTGCGGCCCGGGCAACAACGGAGGAGATGGGTTCGTTGCTGCGCGCGTGTTGGCGGCCGAAGGGCTCGGCGTGACATGCATGGTGACCTTCGATCCGGCAGAGGTAAAAGGTGATGCTGGCGATCCATCTCGTCCGGATGCAACATGACGGTATCAACGCACGTCCGTTCGGCCCCGAGGGGATGGACGGTCACGACGTGTACGTCGACGCGCTGCTCGGGACCGGGTCTTCGGGGGCTCCCGCGGTGTGCCGGCCGCGGCGATCGCGGCATTGCTGGTCTGCTCGCCGGTCGTCTCGGTCGACATCCCCTCGGGGGTCGACGGTGCCACCGGCGCGGTCTCGGGTGATGCGGTCGACGCGACCGTGACCGTAGCGATCGCGGCCGAGAAGATCGGTACGGCCTTGCCGCCTGGCTCGACACATGCCGGGTTTGTCGAGGTCGTCGACATCGGGATCGAGATCGAAGGCGAGTGGTCGGACGGACCTCGTATCGAGATGGCCGAGGCCGACGACGTCGCTCTGGTGCTGGGAGTGCGCGAACCGGAGACGCACAAGCGCACCGCCGGTTCGGTTGCGATCCTTGCCGGCTCGGACGACATCCACGGGGCCGCGCTCCTCAGCGCGCGCGGTGCGGTCCGTATGGGCGCCGGCTACGTCACGCTCGGGACGACTGCGGCGGTGAAGGAGGCGGCGTCGGTCTTCCCCGAACTGCTCGTTAACGAGGTCACCGAGAGCGCGGTGCTGGGACCCGATGCACTCGATGAGTTCGCGGACGTGATCGAGCGCGCCGATGCACTTGCCGTCGGGCCCGGGCTGGGAACGGGTGACGAGCAGCGCGCGTTGATCGAACGGGTGCTGGCCGAGATCGATATCCCGGTTGTGCTCGACGCCGACGCGCTGAACGTGCTTGCTGCCGACACGAGCCCGCTCGAGAAGCGCACCGGGCCGGTGGTGATCACTCCACATCCCGGCGAGCTCGGGCGACTGCTAGGGCGCTCGACCGATGAGGTCTCGGCCGACCGACTCGCTGCCGCCCTGGAGGCTTCGAGGCGCTTCCCGTCGGCGGTCGTCGTTGCCAAGGGGAACCGGACCGTGATCGCCTCGGGCGCGGGGCCGAGGCAGTCGTGATCCCGACCGGAGGACCGGAGCTGGCGACCGCAGGAACCGGTGACGTGCTGACGGGGGCGCTGGGGGCGTGCCTAGCCCGATCCGGGGTCGCGAGTGCGGCGGCGATGGCGGCGGCCTACGTGCACGGCCTGGCGGGGACGATCGCCGGGGAGCGCGTGGGGCCATCCGGCGTGGCTGCGGGCGATGTTGCGGAGGCTCTTCCTGCCGCCGTCGAAGCGATTCGACGCCGTTAGTCTGAAGCCGTGACCCATATCAGTAGGGACGAGATGACGACCCGTGGCCATGGCGTGTGGGTCGAGGTCGATACGGCCGCCATCTCCCACAACATCAAGGCTTTGGGCCAGCGAGCCTCCGGCGCAGAGGTCATGGGCGTGGTCAAGGGCTACGCCTACGGCCACGGCAACCCCGAGAGCGCCCAGGCGATGCTGGACGGCGGAGCCACTCGCATCGGCGTCGCGCGGGTGGCCGAGGCCCTCCATCTCCGGGATGCAGGCTTCACGGCTCCGGTGCATGTCTTCACCGAGCCTCCGTTCGATGCGGCTGCGACCATGGTCGAGAGGGATCTGACTCCGACCGTCTACACGGAGGACTTTGCTCGAGCGCTGTCTGCGGCCGCGGTCGCTCTCGATCGAGTAGTGCCGGTCCACGTGAAGCTCGACACCGGGATGCATCGGGTCGGCCTTCTCGCTCGACGAGACCCCCGGGGCGATCGATGTGCTGAAGGGATTGCCGGGGATCGAGATCGAGGGGGCCTGGAGTCACCTCGCGGTCGCCGACTCCATCGATCATCCCTTCACCCGCAAGCAGCTCGATCTCTTCATCGACCTCGTCGGTCAGATCGAGTCCGCCGGCGTTCAGCTCCGGTACAAGCACCTGGCCAACTCGGCCGCGACCATGAGCCTTCCCGAGTCGCACTTCGATCTGGTGCGGTGCGGGATCGCCTCGTACGGGTTGCTCCCCGGCCCCGACTTCGCTGGGATGGTCGATCTTCGACCGGCGCTTGCGATGAAGGCACGGGTGAACATGGTCAAGACCGTCCCGGCAGGTGAGCGGTTGTCTTACGGGCTCCAGTACGAGTTGAAGGACGCCGGCAAGGTAGTGACGATTCCTGCCGGATACGCCGACGGCTACGCACGCGGCTACTCGGGCGAGGCGGATGTCATCATCAAAGGGAAGCGCTACTGCGTATCTGGGACCGTCTGCATGGATCAGTTCCTGGTTGATGTCGGAGCCGACAACGTTGACGTCGGTGACGTGGCGACCTTGATCGGGCGCGACGGAGACGAAGAGGTCACCGCGGAGGAACTGGCTGCGATCATCGACACCATCAACTACGAGGTCACCTCCCGCATCCCGTCACGCGTTCCCCGCTTATACGGAGGCGTGTGATGGCCCCCAAGAAGGGCGTCCTCGCCCTGGCGGGAGCGGCGGTCGGGCTGGGCATCGGTATCGCCGCTGAACGCTCGATCCTCAAGCGACGGCGTCTCAACGATCCTCAGGCCGGCGAGCGATTCGGCACACGCCGGGGCGAGCGGTCGCAGAAGATCACCCTGAGGGACGGGGCCGTAGCTTTCATCGAGGAGGTCGGCCCCGAGAGCAGCAAAGGACTCGTGTTCATCCATGGCTCCGCTCTGCGCACCGATCTGTGGCATTACCAGATGCCCGGGGTCGGCGGCCAGCGATTGATCTTCTACGACCTGCGCGGACACGGGCTATCGGAGAGGGGCGAGGCTGACTATTCGATCGCGACGCTCGCGGAGGACCTCGAGGAGATCATCGATGCCTGTGGTCTCGAAGAGGTGGTGATCGTCGGCCACTCTGTCGGCGGGATGATCGCGCTGCGGTTCGCGGTCGACAATCTTGATCTCTTGGGCTCCAAGGTCAAAGGTATGGCCCTGCTCAATACCACCTATGGGCCCGCGGTCGAGACCCTTGCGGGCGGTGCCGCGATCGCTCGGTTCGAGCGGGTAACACGTCGACCGTTCGATCTCCTCGGGACTCAAGCTGAGAAGCTCGAGCGGCTCCGACGCGTGATCCGTCCATCGGATGCGATCTTCTGGAGCGTCGCCTACGCGGGTTTCGGGAACGGCGCGTCCGCGAAACAGATCGACTTCACCTACGACATGTTGTCCGAGACCCAGGCCGACGTGATCTTCGAGCTCATCAAGGCGTACCGGGACTTCGACGTTCGGGACCGACTGTCAGAGGTCAACGTTCCGGTGCTCGTGATCGGCGGCACCCAGGACAGACTTACGCAATCCCATGCATCTGAGTACATCGCGGGCTCGCTGCCCAAGGCGGACCTCCATCTTCTGGAAGGCAGCGGACATATGACGATGCTCGAGCGGCACCGGGAGCTGAACGAACTCCTGGACGCCTTCAGCCTGGACGTTCTGGGTCCCCCTGACGCCCCCTGAGGATTCGCCAATCTGCAGGCTCTAACGGATACGCTTCTCGCCCGGGGGCCCCGCTGCGGGCCACACGATCGATGAAAGCAGGCCGATGAAGGATCAGAGGGTTGAGAAGCTGGCGGACATCCTCGTCGACTACTCCGCCAAGGTTGGCAAAGGCGACACGGTCGAGATCAAAGGATCGTCTGAGGCAGAGCCACTGATCCTGGCGATCTATGAACGTTGTCTGGCTCGCGGGGCGCATCCCAAGATCAAGGTATTCATGCCCCACGCCGATCCGATCTTCTATCGCAATGCGAACGACGAACAACTCGGTTACGTGTGGGAGACCGACAAGTGGATGGCCGAGAACCTCGACGTGTCCTTCTACATCATCAGTGAAGTGAACACCCGACAGCTTTCGAACATCGACCCAAGTCGTCCCGTGATCACTTCGCAAGCCCGCAAGCCTCTGATGGATCTTTCGATGCAGCGCGCTGCCCACGGTGAGTTCCGATGGATGGTCACGCTCTTCCCGACCGAGGCTCATGCGATGGATGCGGAGATGAGCCTCGATGAGTACGAGGACTTCTTCTACGACGCGTGCCTCGTCGATGCCGACGATCCGGTCGCCGAGTGGAAGAAGGTCGCCGAGCGCCATCAGCGGATGATCGAGTGGATGGAAGGTAGAAACGAGATCCACATCGAGGGCGAGGGCACTGATCTCTATCTCGAGGTCGGCGGACGCATCTGGCTTCCGGCCGACGGCGGCGAGAACTTCCCCGACGGCGAGATATTCACCGGCCCGATCGAAACCGCGACGCGCGGACACATCACTTACAGCTTCCCGGCGATCTACGGCGGCGTTGCGGTCGAGGGCATCAGGCTCGAGTTCGATGGCGGCAAGGTCGTCGACGCAACCGCCCGCAAGAACGAGGACTTCCTCATCAAGACGCTCGACACCGACCCGGGGGCCAGGATCCTCGGCGAGATCGGCATCGGCACTAACTACGGCATCAAAGAGTTCTCCGGCGAGATCCTCCTCGACGAGAAGATCGGCGGCACGATCCACCTAGCGGCCGGCGCCTCGTACCCCGAGTCCGGCGGAGTCAACGAGTCCGCCGTCCACTGGGACATGGTGTGCGATCTCCGCAAGGGTGGCCGCGTCACCGTCGACGGCGACCCCCTGATGGAGGACGGCAAGCTCCTCGTCTAGAGCGTTCTTATCCAGCTCAGTGGGCTCTGGTGACCCTCAGCTGGATAGGAGACCGTGCTTAGGGGGGTTTCTGGCCCCCGGGGACATCCTTCTATAGGCTCGCAGGCATGGCCGAGACCTTCCCTCCCAGCCCCTTCGCGGCCCCCATCGAGCAGGTCAAGGCCGAGGCGCTGACCTGTCCGAAGTGCAGGCTGGCCCAAACCCGGACAAACGTCGTGTGGGCCGATGGGAACCTCGATTCCGAGCTCCTGTTCATTGGGGAGGCGCCGGGGCATCACGAGGACAAGCAGGGGATCCCCTTCGTGGGGGCGGCGGGACAGCTGCTGGACAAACTTCTGGCGGAGATCGGGCTCGACCGCACCAAGGCCGCCATCGTGAACGTCATCAAGTGTCGTCCGCC
Source organism: uncultured Actinomycetes bacterium (assembly GCA_963826105.1). GTDB lineage: Bacteria > Actinomycetota > CADDZG01 > CADDZG01 > WHSQ01 > WHTI01. The sequence continues at coordinate 128,483 of CAWGWA010000005.1, forward strand.
GGGGAACCGGGACCCACAGCAAGACGAGATCGATGCCTGCCGGCCGTACCTCGAGGCGCAACTCGCCCACATGAAGCCGACGGTGATCGTTACCCTCGGCAACTTCGCCACCCGCTTCATCCTCGAGCAGCAGATCGGGATCACACGAGCGAGGGGTCACAAGTATCAGATCCGAGGCGCGACGGTCATCCCGACGTTCCATCCCGCCGCCGCACTCAGGGGCGGGAGCTTCGGAGGGATAAGCACGATGGACGCGCTGCGCCAGGACATGGCGATGGTCAAGGAGGTCCTCGACGAGGCGGCTGCGACTCCCGTCCCCGAATCGGAGCCGGCCGCTCCTGAGTCGTTCGACCAGCTGGACCTTTTCTGATGGCCAAGTTCCTGAGCGTGACGAGCACCTCGCTGGAGGACACGCGCATCATCGGTGCCGCGCTAGGCCCGGTCCTCCTGCCCGGAGACGTTGTCAGTCTGTCGGGTGATCTCGGGGCCGGGAAGACCGCACTGGTGCAGGGCTTGGCCGCCGCTCTTGGGGTCAGGGACCGGGTGACCAGTCCCTCGTTCACGATCGTCCACGAGTACAAGGGTCGCTATCCGATCCTGCACCTCGATGTCTACCGGCTCAATTCGTTCCAAGAGGTCATCGACCTTGGCTTCGAGGAACTCCTCGACCCGGGAGCGGTGCTGGTCGTCGAGTGGGGCGAGGCGGTTGCACCGATGTTGCCGTCGCGTTACCTCGAGATCGATATGCGTCAGGGCGACGGTGACGATGAGCGCATCCTGTATTTCAAGCCCCACGGGATCGAATGGGCGGCCAAGCTCGAGTCGATGCGAGCGACCGCTGAGGCGTTGCTCGACGCCGCCTCACCGGGTGAATCGACCCAGGCCCGCTTCGCGTACGCTCTTGCTCCCACTCCGCGTGACATCGGCGGAGATCACCCGGCCGGTCTGGAGGACTGATGCTGGTTCTCGGTATCGAGACCTCGACGCCCCAAGCGAGTGTCGCAATCGGCAGCGAACAAGGCGTGATCGCGAGCGCCATGGTGTCGCGCGGAGCCAGCTACAACGAGTTCCTCCTTCCTGCGATCCGCTTCTGTCTGGATGAGGCCGGGCTCGACTACCGGAACCTAGGAGGCGTCGCGGTCAGCCTCGGACCGGGTCTGTTCACCGGCATGAGGGTCGGGGTCGCCACGGCCAAGGCGCTCGCCCAGGCCCTCTCGGTCCCGATCTGTGGGATGCCGAGCCTGGACCTCGTCGCCTACGAAGTGCGCTATTCGTCCAAGACCATCTGCGTCGCCCTCGATGCCCGCCGTGGTGAGGTCTTCACTGCGTTCTACCGGCCCTCGCCGGGAGGGATCCAGCGGATGAGCCCGTACGGGATCGAGAAGCCGGAGCAACTTGCGATCGGGCTCGGCTCTCGCATCGAGGACGTCCTCCTCGTCGGCAACGGTGCGCTCCTCTACAAGGAGGAGTTCGAGGACCTCGGTTCGGTCGTCGAGCTCGGAACCATGAGCCACGCGTTCCCTCACGCCGATGCGCTCGTCGAGCTCACAGTGCCGCGGATGTTCCGCGAGGACTTCGACTCGCTGTACGACCTGAAGCCGATGTATCTCAGGCATTCCGCCAAGCGGATCGAGTGGGAACGTATCCGTGGAAGCAGGTCGGCATGACTGCACTCGCGCGGACGCCGGAGCCCGGCTCCGTTCCCGACATCGAGATCACGCGCTTCCGCCGCTGGCATGTTCGCAAGGTGCTGACGATCGAACGTCGCGTCTACCCGCGCCCGTGGAGTGCGTCGCTGTTCTTCTCCGAGCTCGCCCAAAAGAACACCCGCTCTTACGTCGTGGCACGCCACGAGGGTGAGGTTGTCGGCTACGCCGGCATGATGCTCACCGGCCTCGAGGCTCACATCACGAACATCGCGGTCGATCCAGACCTCCATAGCCTCAAGATCGGAACCCGGTTGCTGCTGAGGATGGTGACCGAGGCGATCGCCAGGGGCTCCGAGCAGGTGTCGTTAGAGGTCCGGACGTCGAATCGCGTAGCTCAATCGTTGTACGAGAGGTTCGGGTTCGAGGTCGTCAGCACGCGCAAGGGTTACTACGTCGAGACCAACGAAGATGCCTTCGTCATGATCGCTAGCAGTGTGAACACCACCGCGTACCGGAAGCGCCTCGACGGCATCCGGGCCGCGGTCCCGAGGCCGAGGGACGGAGACGCCGGTGCCTAGGTCGCTGTGGACCACCCCCGAGGCGGTTGTGCTCGAACGACGCATCGGAGATTGGGACGAGGACGTCCTCGTCCTCGCGATCGAAACCTCGTGCGACGAGACGTCGGCAGCCGTCGTGAAAGGGGGCCGGGACATCCTCTCGAACGTGATCGTCTCGCAGGTCGACCTCCACGGTGAATACGGCGGCATCGTTCCCGAGATCGCATCGAGAGCGCACGTCGAGGCCCTGACTCCGGCTATCGGCGAAGCGCTGCGGGATGCCGACCTCACCTTCTGGGACGTCGATGCGATCGCCGCTACACTTGGCCCTGGCCTGATCGGTTCGCTGCTCGTCGGTGTGGCGGAAGCGAAGTCGATCGCGGCGGTCTTGCAGGTTCCGTTCGTCGGCGTCAATCACCTCGAAGGCCATCTCTATTCGAACCTCCTCGACGATCACAACGCCGAGTTCCCCGCGGTAGCCCTCATCATCTCGGGCGGCCACACGATGCTGGTGCACGTTCGGGGGCACGGTAACTACGAGATCATGGGTGGAACGATCGACGATGCCGCCGGCGAGGCGTTCGACAAGGTGGCGCGTTTCCTCGGACTCGACTATCCGGGCGGCCCCGAGATCGATCGTCTGTCGCTGCTCGGCGACCCGACCGCGATCGACTTCCCGCGGGCACTGATGTTCGAGGGTGACTTCGACGTCTCCTACTCAGGTCTCAAGACCTCGGTCATCAATTACGTCCGACGGGCGGAGGCTCGTAACGAGAGCATCTCGATCGAGAACGTCGCGGCCTCGTTCCAGCAAGCGGTCGTCGACGTCCAGGTGACGAAGACGATCGCCGCGACCAAGGCCGCCGGGGTCCACCGGGTTTTCTTGTGCGGGGGAGTGGCGGCGAACTCGGGCCTGAGGCAGGGCCTCGCCGAGGCCTGCCAGAAGGACGGCTTCAGCCTCCACGTCCCGCCGATGGAACTGTGTACCGACAACGCCGCGATGATCGGGGCCTGTGGCACCGCGATGTTGCGTCGGGGCAAGACGAGCGGCCTGAACGCCTCCCCGGACCCGAATCTTCCGCTGGTCTAGAGCGAGGTAACCGCCAGGGCGCCTGCGTCGCGTACAGCTTTCTCCGGGGCACCGGGCATTTCGGCGAGCGTCCGGTAGAAGAGTTTCTCGGCGTCGAGTCCGAGGGATGCGGCGTCGTCGGGCTCAAGGCGCTCGATCAGCTGCTTGGATGCTTGCGTCTCTCCGGGTGGCGCGGCCTCTTGGATGCGAGCGCCCTCGTTCACGTCGTCGCCAAGGGCGGTGACGTCTAGGCGTCCACCGGGAACGAGCTGGCCGATGTAGAGCTGAGCGCCCCAATGGATACCGACACGCATGGCTCCGGCCTCCTCGATCACTTCGCCGGTCACCTCTTCCGCGATCTCGTGGATCCGTCGTGCGGCGCGGATCGCAGCGGCGGCCGCGCTCGACGCGCTGCCGAGGTTCTCGACGAGGAAGAATGCGGACGCTCCATCACCGGCGTGCTTGCCGATGATGCCGAGCTCGTCGGCAACGGCTCTGTCGATGCCGGTCCAGAGATCCCGCACGAGTCTGAAGTAGCGGGCGGTGGGGAGCTGGCGCGCTAGGGGAGCGGATTGCGAGAGGTCGCAGAACAGGATCGCTCCCTCGCGCTGGGCCGGTTCCTGCAGGTTCGCCATCCGTTCGTACATGGCTTCATCGCCGCGGACCAGCAACTCCATGAGGCTGGGCCGCATCCCCATGAAGAAGAGGATCAGGTATCCGTAGACGTCACCCGCCTCATCATGCAGACGCATGAAGCAGACGTTGACCCGGTAGCCCGGCAGACCGGCATCGGGTCGAGGGTCGACGTACTGGAAGCCGAACGACACCACGTCGGGACATTCCTTCGGGGTCATGTACTCGGCGAGCCCGAGCAGCGGCTCGGGGAGAACCTCCTGGAGATTCCGGCCCCGTTCCTCGAGGTCGCTGAGGATGTAGGGACCGATGTGCTGCAGCATGTCGGCCTGGCTGTCGGGGTGGACGGTTCGGATCCAAGATGGGCTGAGGAACGCATCGACGACATGCGACCCGTAGCGGAGGGCGCTCTCGTCGGATTCCCCAAGCTGTTCCTTCAGTTGGGGCGAGACCCAGCAGACACGCCAGTCATCATCGAGCAGGAGCGCCGACCACTCCAGCCGCTCGATATGGGTTTTCCAGTCATCCAGCCGCTCGGTCATCATCACTCCAAGATTCGCCGGAGCCCGAATTATCCCTCCGCCGTGCCCCATTTGACCGTCCCGGCGGGGGGGCGCTACTCTTAGCACTCGAATAGAGGGAGTGCTAATCAGCATTGCCCTGCCCGTAGGAGTTCGTTCAGGAGGTTAGAGATGGCAACTGCTGCCAAGACGACGATCAAGCCCCTCGAGGACCGGGTTCTGGTCCGCCCCGATGAGGCTGAGATGACCACGGCATCGGGCATCGTGATCCCGGACACCGCCAAGGAGAAGCCCCAAGAGGGCGAGATCATCGCGGTGGGCCCGGGCAAGCGTAGCGACACCGGCGACCTGATCCCGATGGACGTCAAGGCGGGCGACAAGGTCATGTACTCGAAGTACGGCGGCACCGAGATCAAGCTCGATGGTGAGGAACTGCTCATCCTGTCGGCGCGCGACATCCTCGCCGTCATCGGCTAGGCACCAACCCACCTGAGAGGAGTTACACAGCATGTCCAAGATCATCAAGTTCGACGAGGAGGCGCGGCACGGCCTCGAGGCCGGTGTCGACCGCCTCGCAGCAGCCGTACGTGTGACGCTCGGCCCCCGTGGCCGCAACGTCGTCCTCGACAAGAAGTGGGGCGCGCCGACCATCACCAACGATGGTGTGACGATCGCCAAAGAGATCGAGCTCGAGGACCCGTGGGAGAACATGGGCGCGCAGCTCGTCAAGGAAGTCGCCACCAAGACCAACGACGTCGCCGGTGACGGAACCACCACCGCGACGGTCCTTGCACAGTCGTTGATCAAGGCCGGGTTGCAGAACGTTGCCGCCGGTGCCAACCCGATGTCGCTGAAGCGCGGCATCGAGAAGGCCGTCAAGGCTGCGATCGAGTCGATCAAGTCGCAGGCTCGTGACGTTGAGGGCCGCGAGCAGATCGCTCACGTTGCATCGATCTCCGCGAACAACGACCCCGAGATCGGCGAGATGGTTGCCGAAGCCATGGACAAGGTCGGCAAGGACGGCGTCATCACGGTCGAGGAGTCGAACACCTTCGGTATGGAGCTCGAGCTCGTCGAGGGTATGCAGTTCGACAAGGGCTACATCAGCCCGTACTTCGTCACCGATCAGGACCGCATGGAGGCCGTGCTCGAGGACCCGTACGTACTGATCGTGCAGTCGAAGATCAGCAACGTCCGTGATCTCCTGCCGATCCTCGAGAAGGTTATGCAGGGTGGCAAGTCCCTGTTGATCATCGCCGAGGACGTCGAGGGCGAGGCTCTCGCGACCCTGGTGGTCAACAAGATCCGTGGCACCTTCAAGGCTGTCGCGGTCAAGGCTCCGGGATTCGGGGATCGTCGCAAGGCGATGCTCGGTGACATCGCGGTGCTGACCGGGGGCCAGGTCATCTCCGAGGAGATCGGCTTGAAGCTCGAGTCGGTCGACCTCGACATGCTCGGGACCGCTCGCAAGATCGTGGTCACGAAGGACAACACCACGGTCGTCGAGGGCGCCGGTAACGAGGACGAGATCCGCGGCCGCGTCGAGCAGATCAAGGCCGAGATCGAGCGCACCGACTCCGACTGGGACCGCGAGAAGCTCCAGGAGCGTCTCGCCAAGCTCGCCGGTGGCGTTGCCGTCCTCAAGGTCGGAGCTGCGACCGAGGTCGAACTCAAAGAGAAGAAGCACCGCATCGAGGACTCCGTCTCGGCGACCCGCGCGGCCGTCGAGGAGGGTGTCGTCCCCGGTGGCGGGACCACGCTGGTTCGTGCAGCCGAAGCCGTCGACGCCCTCGACCTCGAGGGTGACGAGAAGGCCGGTGCCAAGATCGTGCTCAAGGCACTCGAGGCACCGCTTCGCTGGATCGCTCAGAACGCTGGCTTCGAAGGCGGCGTCGTCGTCGAGCACGTCCGCAACGAGAAGCCTGGTCACGGCCTCAACGCCGCGACCGGCGAGTACGTCGACCTCATTGCGGCCGGGGTCATCGACCCGGTCAGGGTTACCCGTTCGGCACTCGAGAACGCCGCATCGATCGCAGCACTACTGCTGACGACCGAGGCAACGATCGTCGATAAGCCGACCGAGGACGACCCGATGGCCGGTGGCGGTCACGACCACGGCATGGGTGGCATGGGCGGCATGGGCGGAATGATGTAAGCAGTTCCTCTTCTGAGGAGTTGAGGGGCTCGGTCTTCGGACCGAGCCCCTTTTGCGTGCGGGGGTGAACGACCTGCCCGTGGTAGACGTCAGATGGTCATGACTCTCAGACCTGTGACGCCAAGGCTCGGTATGTTGCTGATTGGCGTGCTGTTGCTCCAGGCGTGCAGCGGAGGCGGCAACGATCCTGTGGGATCTGTCGGGAGCGCGAGCGACCCTGGAGTGTCTGCCTCGCCATCCGCTTCTCCCACCACCCCCAAGGAGCTCTCGAAGGGAGATCTTCAGAGATTCTGCTCTCGGCGAGATCTGGTCGTCGCTGATGTCGACGGCGATGGGCGTGAGGACCAGGTGTTCCACAGCTGGGTGAAGGGGCAGGCGCTCGTTGGCGTTTGCACGGCCGCCGGCGAGAAAGACTCACGGCCCGGTTTGGGGATGTCCGAGTTGCTCAGCATCATCGATCTCGACGGGGACGGGAAAGACGAAGTCTTCTTCGGGGCGACCGGCATAACAAGTGGCGCCTATGAGATAGCGCGCTTCCTGGGTGGCCGTCTCAGATTAGTGCGGGGCCCTATCGGTAGAGAACCGATGATGGTCCGAGAAGGGGCCGAGATCGACCACAGGATCATCGGCCGCGCATTCGGCTGCGAAGACCTCGATGAGGACGGAACCGCGAATCTTGTCCAGGTCACCACCCGATTCCAGACGGAGGATGTCCGGTGGAAGAGAATCTGGTACTTCGTTAAGGGTGCAAGAGCGGAGCGCGTCGGTCACGACGGGGGCCGGGAGCCGCGAGGCGAGGGTGAGTCCCGGATAGACGTCTTGATGAGGGCTGCCCGGGATCATGTATCTGCGTGCGGGGTTAGAGAGTCTTCCTGATCAGTCCGGGAAGCGGCCCCATTCGAAGTGCATCCCGTCCGGGGTTAGCCAGGCGCCACCCCATACGAAGCCCCATGTGCGCATGATCTTCACGAGGCGAGGGTCCTGATGAGGTTCCTGGCCGAGCCCGTTGCCCTCGGTGTTCACATCGACGGCGATGCCCCAGCTGTGACGCGATAGACGCGTTCCTGGGGGCAGGGCCGTGAAGCGCGGGTTGTAGCAGCCGGCGTACTCGTCGGGACGGATCAGATACCCGAGCCCTTTGTCGCGGAGTTCTTGAAGCGCCCCGCGGAGCCCCTGGAACAGTTTCTTGTGGCACCTGACGTTGCCGAGGATGGGAACCGACTCGGTGCGGATGTGGCTCCCGACCCAATCGGGATGGATGTTGAACGCGCCGCTGGACGAAGGCTGCGCGGGGAACTCGCCGAAGCGTGACTTGAAGCTGGCGATGGGCTTGATCGAAGGGCGCGTAGCGGAGCAGGTTGTCCTTTCCGCTGCGGATCTCGAGTGGGATGTTCCCGGCCGCGTTGATGACCGCCTTTCTGAGCCTCTTCTTCTTTACGGCGTTGCTCCCTCGGACGAGGAAGAAGCGGACCCGGTGGCTCCACTCGCGGGGCCTGGTCGCGAGGATCGCTTCGTAGCCTCCGGTCGCCACCTGGGAGACCACCGCGCTTACGTCCCTGCGTCCGCTGCGGAAGCCGAGCTTCAAACCCACACCTTCACCTCGGATGCGTTCTTCCCGCGCCGAGATGATCGCCTCGGTTCGCTTCATCGTCCGGAACGCGTCTTGGAACGGGGCCGGAACGAAATGTGAGAACGGCCCGGGATGAACCGCGATGACCTCCATCGGGTATCCGTAACCGGACGGGAGTTGGTCGACCTTGTCGCCGCCCGGCATCCACGATCGCATCAGCCAGTCGGTCGTCAGAACTACGCTTGTAGCGTCGTTGACGCCGGCGACATTCTCGAGATGCCGCTGGGCCGATCCGGGGATCCCCCGCGGCGACCACAGCACGAACGTCTTGGGGTCGGCGACGGCGGGAGCCACGGGAAGGGCCAGCTGGATGAACGAACAGAAGGCGATGAGCACGATAATCCGCTTCCGCATCCGAAGACCCTACTGGGCTAGCCTGCAGAGATGGAGGGCAAACGCTTTGAGGGTTGGGTAGATCGCTACAGGGCCGCCTGGGAGAGCAGCGACCCGGACGAGATCAGCGCTCTCTTCGCCCCGGACGGTCGCTACTACGACAGTCCGGGGGATGAGCCCTGGATCGGTCCAGAGAAGATCGTCACCGAGTGGCTCGCTCGTAAGGATCCCCCGGGGGAAACCACGTTCGAATACGAGGTCATCGCGTCCGAGGGAGATATGGGGTTCGTGCGAGGCGTGACCTATTACCGGTCCGAGGACAACGTCTACGACAACCTGTGGGAGATCACGCTCGACGCAGACGACCGGTGCCGCTCGTTCACCGAATGGTGGATGGTGCGCCCGAAGCCCGGTCAGATGAGGCCCGGCGGGAAAGAAGTAGCTCCGCGCTAAGGCAGGTAGGGCATCGGGTCGACGGGGTTCCCGTTGACCCTGAACCTCGAAGTGGAGGTGGTCGCCGGTGCACGACCCGGTGCAACCGACCTTGCCGACCTCCTGGCCCTGGCTGACGTGCTGGCCGTTGCTGACCGAGAACGCCGACATGTGAGCGTAGAGGGTGCTGTAGCCGCCGCCGTGGTCGACGATGACGGCGTTCCCGTAGCCCGAGTAGTACTCCGCGAGGATCACCGTTCCGCCCTTGGATGCGACGATCGGGTTTCCGGTAACACCGTCGATGTCGATGCCGGTGTGCATCGAACCCCACCTCGGTCCGTAGGGAGAAGTGACGGAGCAGCACAGCGGCCAGATGTAGCCCTGTCCTGACTCGCCGAGGTCGACCGGGTTGGGGTTCTGCGACGCAAGGATGTGGGCCCGGATACGGTCGTTGGCGTCCTCGAGGCCCTTCTTCTCGGTCCTTGAGGTGGTTCCACTTACCGGCGATCTTGGCGAACTGCTCGGCGGCTTCGAGTTTCTTCGCGGCCAACTTGTCCAGGATCTCCCGCTGCTTGGCGAGGTCCTTGGCGAGTTCGTTCTTCTTCGCCAGGAGCTCCTCGTTCTTCAGCACGACCTCGGTCTTGAGCCGGCCGAACTTGATCAACGCTCCGTTGTTCTCTTCGGAAGCGATGCTCAGCATCGCCGCTTTGGTGTCCAACTCCGACAGTGACGTGGAGCTGAACAGGGTCTCGAGGATCTGGGTGGAGCCCGACTTGTAGAGCGCCACCGCCTGCTCCAGCGCTCGGCCGTGGACCTCGTCGATCTGCATCTGCCGGACCTTGATCTGGGCGGTGATCTCGCTGACCTCGGTCTTGACCCGGTTCACTTTCACACGGAGTTCGTGCGCGAGGAGGGAGTACTGGGTGATCTCCTTCTGGAGCCCGAGGAGCTTGTCCTTGCGGGAGTTGTACTCGGGGGAGAGCTGGTCGAGTTGATCCTGGATCGCCTCGATCTCCGCGTTGTTCTCCTCGATGTCGTCGCCGGGGCCGGCGGTGGATCCTACGAGGGGGATGAGGAGAGTGGCGAGTACCGTCGCCGCAACCACCACGCGGCTGATCGGATGTCGCTGCAAAATCGTGTGACTCCTCGTAGTTGACGTCGGTCGGGGCTCTCGGACCTTCGGGCCGGGCCGCTGCGCATACTGTCATACGACCCTCGTGGGAAGCAACAACCCTCGCAGGGCTACGCCAGGCGGTTAGGAGGCTATGGTCGCTCTCCTGCCGGACCTATCTGTCCGATTTATCCGCCTCCCCGGCAAACCCTGCTTCGATCGAGGGAAAACGCGAAGAAAGTCCGGAGAGCGCGAATAATTGTCGGTTCCGGGACTTGCGGGCGGGGCCGGGCGTTGATTAGCGTGCTACTCGCACCCGTTGAGCTGTAAACCGGTTTCGGCCGGGACGAAGGTTCAGCGGGTGCATTTTCGCGCCCGGGGTCCCCACCCTGCAGGCCGAGGCCCCCTCTGGTACTCTGAGAGTGTTATAGGAGTGTGCCCGAGCCTCGCCAGGGGCTTAACGGAGTGCCTCCGCCCTCGTACCAGTAGTCGAGTTGGAGGTAACTCATGCCCAGCACGTTGAAGGATGTTCCCGGCGCGCAGCCCCACGGCGGCGCACTCGAGATCAGGATGGCGACCCCCGAGGAAGCCGCACAGATCACCGCCGCGGCCGATTCACTCCCCACGATCGAAGCGAAGAGCCGACGGGTCCTCTCGGACCTCGAGCTTCTCGCCGGAGGCGCGGTTTCTCCCAACCGAGGCTTCATGACCAAGGCCGATTACACGAGCGTCGTCGAGGACATGCGCCTCGAGAGCGGGATCCCCTGGAGTCTTCCGATCACGCTGTCGGCGACTGACGAAGAGGTTGCGAGCCTGGCGCCCGGGTAAGCGTGCCGCGATCGTTCACGAGGGCAAGGTTGTTGCCGTGATCGACGTCGAGGACATCTTCGACTACGACGTCGACAACGAGGCCGAGAAGACCTACCTCACCAAGGACGACGCTCACCCCGGTGTTGCGTACCTGCGTTCGCAGGCGCCGCACTACGTAGGTGGCGAGGTCACTGTTCTCGAGAACCTGTTCGCTCACGAATTCGCCGAGCACCGACTCACGCCACTCCAGCTGCGCGAGCAGATCGCCGAGCGTGGATGGAAGACCGTGGTCGCGTTCCAGACCCGTAACCCGATCCACCGTGCGCACGAGTACCTGACTAAGTGTGCGCTTGAGATCACCGACGGTCTCGTGATTCACCCGCTCGTCGGTGGCACGAAGGGTGACGACATCCCCGCCGAGACCCGGATGAAGTGCTACCAGGTTCTCATGGAGAACTACTACCCGAACGACCGAGTGATCTTGTCGGTCTTCCCGGCCGCGATGCGCTACGCCGGTCCTCGTGAGGCCATCTGGCACTCCCTGCTTCGCAAGAACTACGGCATCACCCACTTCATCGTCGGTCGTGACCACGCGGGCGTCGGCGACTACTACGGCTCCTACGACGCGCAGAAGCTGTTCGACACCTTCGAGCCGGGCGAGCTGGGCATCGAGCCCCTGAAGTTCGAGCACTCCTTCTGGTGCAACAAGTGCGAGGGCATGGGGTCCGACAAGACGTGCCCCCACACCAAGGAGGACCGCGTCTTCCTGTCCGGCACCCAGGTTCGCCAGATGCTGGTCGACGGCGTCGAGCCGCCGCCGGAGTTCTCACGTCACGAAGTGGCCAAGATCCTCATCGACGACGCCCGGGCAAACGCCTAGGCCTCAGCGATCTCAAGGAGGAGAAACGCTAGTGGCTTTATTCGGTAAGAAGAAGAAAGAGGACGCGCCTGCGTCCGGCAAACAGGCCGGCAAGCAGAAGGTCATGGTTCTCGGCCTCGACTGCGCGCCGCCGGAGCACATCTTCGATGAGTACAAGGACGAGATCCCGAACCTCACGAAGTTGAAGGAGAACGGGGTCTGGGGTCCGCTCGAGTCGATCACGCCGCCGATCACGGTCCCTGCGTGGATGTGCATGATGACGTCGAAGGACCCCGGCACGCTCGGCATCTACGGGTTCCGGAACCGTAAGGACCACACTTACGACGGCCTCGAGTTCGCGACCAGCTTCAAGGTCAAGGAGCCGACGGTATGGGACATCCTTTCGGAGGCTGGCAAGGACTCGATCGTCGTGTCCGTGCCGCCTAGCTATCCGCCGAAGCCCCTCAAGGGGGTCCAGGTCGGGTGCTTCCTGACGCCCTCGAACGAGGCCGAGTACACCTATCCCAAGGAGCTCAAGGCCGAGATGGCCGCGGGGGCCGGCGAGTTCATCTTCGACATCCGCAACTTCCGCACCGACGACACTCAATACATCCTCGACGAGGCCTACAAGATGACCGAGTCGAAGTTCCGCAACGCGAACTGGCTCCTCGAGAACAAGCCGTGGGACTTCTTCGTGATGGTCGAGATGGGGCCGGACCGCCTGAACCACGGCATCTGGTCGTTCATCGACCCCAACCACCCCCGTTACGAGCCCGACAACCCGTACAAGGAATCGCTGCGTGAGTACTACCGGTTCCTCGACGGCAAGATCGGCGACATCCTCAAGCACGCGGACGAGGACACGACCGTCCTCGTCGTCTCAGACCACGGCGCCAAGGCGATGGTCGGGGGCGTGTGTTTCAACGAGTGGTTGGTGAACGAAGGCCTCCTCGGGTTCCAGGAGGAGATGCCCTCCGAGGTCACCCCGCTCAACAAACTGAACATCGACTGGTCGAAGACCAAGGCGTGGGGTGACGGTGGTTACTACGGACGCCTGTTCCTGAACGTCGAGGGGCGCGAGCCGGAGGGCATCATCCCGGCCGCGGACTACGAGAGGGTCCGCGACGAGCTCATCGCCAAGATCGAAGCGATGGTCGACCACGAGGGCAATCCGATGGGTAACAAGGCCCACAAGCCCGAGGACATCTACGAGACCCAGAACGGCGTCGCTCCGGACCTCATCGTCATCTTCGGTGAACTCAGGTGGCGCAGCGTCGGTTCTCTCGGTCACGGTTCGCTCTACACGTTCGAGAACGACACCGGCCCCGACGAGGCGAACCACGCCGAGAAGGGGATCTTCATCATGCACAACGCGCCCGGCGCTACGCCGGGACCCAAGGACGGCATGCACCTGTGGGACGTCCACTGCACGATCCTGGACCTGTTCGGACTACCCCCGGCACAAGGCGCCTTGGGCACGTCCGTACTCAAGAAGTAGGAGGAAGAAAATGAAGCAGGCAAATCGTGACCGCGGTGCGGTCATCTGGTTCACGGGGCTCTCGGGCTCCGGCAAGACCACTGTCGCTCAGATCGTCGAGGAGAAGCTCCTGGACGCTGGCGTCCCGGTCGAGATCCTCGACGGAGACGTCGTTCGCGAGAACCTCTCCAAGGGTCTCGGGTTCTCCGAGGAGGACCGCAACACCAACATCCGTCGGATCGCGTTCGTGGCGCACCTGCTGCAGCGCAACGGCACGTTCGTGATCACCGCCGCGATCTCGCCTTACCGCGCGATCCGCGACGAGGCTCGTTCGATGATCAAGGACTTCGTCGAGGTGTTCGCCGACGCCCCGCTCGAGGTTTGCGAAGAGCGTGACGTGAAGGGTCTCTACGCCAAGGCACGCGCCGGCGAGATCAAGGGCTTCACCGGTATCGACGACCCGTACGAGGCTCCCGAGAACGCCGAGGTCGTCCTCAAGACCGGCGAGCAGTCCCCCGAGGAGTCCGCCCAGCAGGTCATCGACAAGCTGATCGAACTGAAGTTCATCGAAGCTTGATCGACTTACACACGCACACAACTGTTTCGGACGGGGGTGATTCCCCGTCCGAACTCGTTGCGAAGGCCAAAGCCGCGGGGCTTGAGGTCATCGCGATCACCGATCACGACAACGACTCGGGCTGCGACGAAGCCGTTGCCAAAGGTAGGGAACTCGGTATTGAAGTAGTGCGAGGCGTCGAGATCTCCTGTGATGTCGACGACCTCATCGAACGGGGCTACGAGCCGTCGGAGAGACCGACGATGCATCTGCTCGGGTACTTCGTGCCGGAGGGGGACAACCCACTGTCGGCCGCGCTGTCCGATCTTCAGTACCACCGCGCCAACCGCAACCAGATCATCGTCGAACGCTTGAACGAACTCGGCATCGACATCACCTTCGAAGAGGTCGAGAACGAGGCGGGTGGGCCCGGTTCTCAGATCGGCCGGCCTCATTTCGCGGCGGTCATGGTGCGCCACGGCGCGGTGCCGGACTACCAAACGGCGTTCGACGAGTACCTAGCTAAGGGAGCCAAGGCGTACATCTCGCGCAAGCTCTACAAGCCGGCCGAGGCGATCGAGCTGATGCGCTCCGCCGGGGTCGTCCCCGTCCTGGCGCACCCGTTCACCCTGAACCTGAGCCCCGAGGACCTCGAGAGCTTCACCGATGACCTCATCGACGCAGGTCTCTCCGGCATCGAGGGCTACCACGGCGACCGTCCTGACGACGAACAGGTGTGGATCCGCGAGATGGGGGCCCGCAAACACCTCATCGTCTCCGGCGGCAGCGACTATCACGGCAACATGCGCCCCGACCGTTCGATGCCGGGAGGTAAGTGCGGCGTCACGGTCCCCGACGAAGTACTCGAAGAACTCAGGGCCGCAGCCTCTTAGAGCTTTCGCAGACCTCTGACGGCGAACGTCGTCGTAACCGTGGCGAAGCCCGCGATAGCGAGAAGTCCGGGCCAGGTCGTGGCCCAAGTGACATCACCAAGGAACCCTTGTCGCGCCAGCGCCAGGATGTTCGTCATGGGGTTGAACCGCGCGACACCGTGCAGCCACCCGCCGATCAGGGGAAGCGGCATCTGGGCGGTTGACATGAAGATGACGAGGAACAGTCCGCTCTGCATCAGCGGTGCCGCTTGCATCGACTTGATGCGGATCGCCAGGCCATAAGCCCACCCGCCCGCGATCAGCGCCACCCCGAGTCCGGCGGTCGCGTAGGTGATCCAACCTATGAATCCGGCCTTCAGCTCGGCGCCCGAGAGGAAGATCACGGTCGTGAGCAGGGTTAGGGGCAGGATCGCTCGAAGGACGGATCCGATCAATGGTCCGGCCACGAGCGCTCGGCGGGGGACCGGACTCAAGAGGAAGCGATCGAAGAATCCGCTCTCGAGATCGCGGGCAACGCCGAGTCCTGTCGTGATGCCTGCGAAGGCGCATCCCTGGAGGGTGGACATCGGCAGGAACCAGTTGAGTATCTGGTCGGTTGGGAACCCAGCCAAGAGGACGAGCCCGGCGAACTGACCGGCGAACGCCAGGACGAGGAACAACGGCATGACGAGCGAGGGGACGAAGGTCGACGGAACCCGGGGGATCAGCTTGATACTCCGTCCCGCGAGACTCCAGGACACCCTCCACGGCGAGATCCTCAACGAAGTTGCTTCGGTTGTCATCTTCTCTCTCCTACTTGTGAGTGGCCCGGAGGCGGCCGCGTAGTGCGAGCAACGCCAGACTGACTCCGAAAGCGAATATCGCCAGGGCGATGCCGAGCGAGGCTAACCACTCGCCGACATCGATCCCGGTGATGACCTGAGTTCTCAGTCCTTCGATCAGATGCGAGAACGGATTGAGAGTCGCGACGTTGTGATACCAGCCCTTCATCAACTCGCGGGGAAAGAACGCGCTGGAAAGGAAGAGGAAGACGAAGATCAGAGGGAACGATCCCTGGACCGCTTCGGCAGAGCCCGTCCGAAGCCCCATCGCTACGGTGATCGATCCAACACCGGCGGCGAGGATCGACGCAACGATGGCGATCATCGCGACGGCTTCGAGGCCGCCTTCCAATCGAACCCCGAATATCGAAACGATCGAGATGAAGACGACCGCCTGAACGAAGCCGAGAACGGCCGCTCCTCCGATCCGGCCGACCACGATGGACGTGCGTGCGACAGGCGAAGCCACGAGGCGATCGAAGAAGCCACCTTCGATATCGCGCGCCATGTCTGTGCCCGCGGCGACGGCTCCGAAGAGGACGCCTTGAGTGATGGTGGCCATGATCGCGAACTGAACGAACGAATCGACCTGCGGGAAGTTGGTGAGCTGCGTCGATCGATCTAGAGCCGACGAGCTGAGCGTGAGGAAGATCAGTGGGAACAAGATCGACGGGATGACCGAGGCGGGCTGACGCGCTGTGTTCACGATCGAACGTCGAGTTAGCGCCAGGTACTGGCGGAACGCGCTCAACCCACTTCCTCCATAACCGGACCCTCGTCTTCGGCCCCCTCGAGCCTTCGCCCGGTCGCCTTCTGGAAGACGTCGTCGAGTGACGGCGCGTGGAGTTCCAGGCCCTCGATGCCGAGCCCCGCATCGTCCAGCGCGCGCGACACCGCTCCGACCTTCGAGGCGCCGCCGGTCAATCGGATCGAGATGTAGCCGTCCGAGTCGGGAACCTCGTTGCCGAAGGCCTGCAGTACGGATACGGCGCGCTCCTTGTCGGCGTGGTTCAGGAG
The DNA here is from genome assembly GCA_963826105.1 of uncultured Actinomycetes bacterium. Classification (GTDB taxonomy): domain Bacteria; phylum Actinomycetota; class CADDZG01; order CADDZG01; family WHSQ01; genus WHTI01. The sequence goes on from CAWGWA010000005.1 coordinate 145,006, forward strand.
CGAGACACGGAGCGACGGTTCTCCAACCTCGCCCTTGAGCCGCGCTGGTGTTCCTTCCGCGACGATCTTCCCGTTGTCGATGATCGCGATCCGGGCTGCCAGTCGGTCGGCCTCCTCCATGTACTGCGTCGTGAGGAACACGGTGGTCCCGAATTGCGAGTTGAGCTTGCGGACCTCTTCCCACAATGCGATGCGAGAGTTCGGGTCGAGTCCGGTGGTCGGCTCGTCGAGGAAAAGAACCTGGGGTTCGTGGACGAGTGCCAGCGCGAGGTCGAGACGTCTGCGCATCCCGCCCGAATAGGTGGCCACCCGGCGATCGGCCGCCTTGGTGAGGCCCACGGTGGACAGCAGACGCTCCTCCCGTTCGGCGGTTTCCGCTTTGCCGATGCCGTGAAGGATCGCCTGGAGATGGATCAATTCACGACCCGTCATCAGGGGGTCGATGGCCGCGTCCTGAAGGGCGACGCCGATCGCTCTGCGGACCGCGTCGGCGTCGGTCACCACGTCATGTCCCGCAACCGTGCCTCGCCCACTGGTCGGGCGCAGCAGGGTCGTGAGCATGCGGACCGTCGTCGACTTCCCGGCCCCGTTAGGTCCGAGGAAGCCGAAGATCTCCCCCGTTTGGATATCGAGATCGATCCCGGCGACGGCCTCGACGTCTCCGAAGCTGCGTGCCAGGTTCTCGGCGGTTACGTGTCCCATGGTTCTCCTCTTCCCTTGTCCTCTTAGGGTCAGCTTCACGGCCTACGCCGATGCTCACGTCGCAGGTGCCCGACGGTACCCTGTCCCGATGTTCATCAGCCGGGCAACGAGACACGACCTCGCCGATATCGAGGATCTCCTGGCAACTCACGGATGGCATGAGAAGACCAACCTCAAAGAGGGCGTGGCCTATTTCGCCCGTGACGGCGCTGTGGTCGGGTGTGTGCGATTGATCGAGGTTGCCCCGCAGACGTTGGTGGTGGACTCAGTCCTGGTCCTCGAAGCCAAGCGTCGCAGCGGGGTCGGTACGGCCTTGATGCAGGCGGCGATGAATGCCAAGGGCGGGACCATGTACCTCTGCTGCCACGAGGAGGCCTTGCCGTTCTATGCGGGCTTCGGCTTCGTCCCCATCCCTCTCGGGGACACCCCTCCTGAAGCTCTCGCCTACTGGGAGAAGGTCGAGGACGTCCCGGCCCCCGAGGGCCACACGCACTACTTCCTAAAGGCTCGCTAGGTTCGAGTCTCCTTCAGCCATATCAGGTAGATCAGGGCGCCGAGAGCCAGGACGCCGGCACCCACCGTCGCGGCTACTACCGGCAGGGAGAAGGCGAGTGCAAGGCAGCCGAGGAATCCGATCCCGGAGAAGACGCGCGGCCACAGCAATTGCTCGCGGGGCAGGGTCCAGGCCGAAGCATTGGCGATCGCGTAATAGAAGAGAACCGAGAACGAACTGAAGCTGATGACCGAACGCAGATCGGTCGTGATCACCAAGACCACGACCACGGCTCCCACGGCCAGTTCCGCTCGATGCGGAACCTTGAAGCGAGGGTGTACGGCGTCCAACGCCCCGGGCATCTCTCGGTTGCCGGCCATGGCGAACAGGGTGCGACTCACTCCGGCGATCAGGGACAGCAGCACCCCGAGTGAGGCCACCGCCGCACCGAACCGGGCGGCAGGGCCCAGCCATGAAAGAGCCCCGGCCTCCACCGCGGCCGTCAAGGGTGCCGGAGCGTGGCCGAGGCGGTCGGGTCCGATGGCCAACAGCGCGCTCGCGTCGACCAGCACATAGATGATCAGCGCGATCCCCAGGGCGATCGGGATGGCGCGAGGGATCGTGCGGGCGGGGTCCCGAACCTCCTCGCCCATCGTTGCGATCCGCGCGTAGCCGGCGAATGCAAAGAACATGAGACCCGCCGATCGCAGGATCCCCTTCAGCGACGGATCGCTCAGATCGCTGAGGTTGTCGATGTCGGTTCGTCCACCGAAGAGCATCGCGACAACTATCAGGGCCAGGGCAAAGAGCACCAGAGTCACGGTCAGTCGTGCCAGGCGGGCGGTCTTGGTCACGCCTCGGTAGTTCACCGCGGTTAAGGAAACGACGGCGCCAACCGCCAGCGGTCGAGCGAGATCGGGGGCGACGTAGGTCCCGAACGTCAAGGCCATCGCCGCGAGGCTGGCCAGCTTCCCGACCACGAACGCCCAACCGGCGAGATAGCCCCACAAGCGCCCCAGCCGCTCTCGTCCGTAGACGTAGGTTCCACCGGAGGCCGGATAGACGGCCGCCAGGGAAGCCGACGACATCGCGTTGCAAAAGGCGACGGCCCCTGCGAGGAGCAGGCCGTAAAGGAGGGCGGCTCCGGCGGCTTCGGCCGCCGGGCCTACGGCCGCGAAGATGCCGGCCCCCAGCATCGACCCAAGCCCGATGATCACGGCGTCACCGGTTCCCAGCCGCCGTGCGAGTCGATCCTCGGTCACGCCCCTCCGTTCCTCGCTCTGTTCGCCGGAGTCCGCCCGGAGCCCAATCCAGGACCGGGGTCGGCTCCGAACCCTGGGTGATGGCACTAACATCCTTGCTCATGAGCCGCCCGCCCGACGCCGACCTGGTCGAAGGGCTTCTCGCCCGTGACGAGGCGGCGATGCGTGAGGTGATCTCCGTCTACGGGGGAGCCGTGTACGGGATGGCGAGGCGCGTGGTGGCGGAACCGACACTTGCTCAAGAGGTGGCCCAGGACGTCTTCGTCGCTCTGTGGCGACGACCGGGGGCCTTCGATGCAGAGCGAGGGAACCTGAGATCCTTCCTCCTGGGAGTCGCCCATAACAAGGCGGTAGACCTCGTTCGCCGGGAGGAAGCACACAAGCGAGCGCGGGAGTCCCTGATGGCGGATTTCGATTCCAAAGATGAGACGGAGGGTGGAGTGGAGGGGATCGCGGACGCGCAGGATATCCGGCGTTCACTGCAAACCCTGTCCGTGGAGCAACGAGAAGCGATCGTGTTGGCTTACTTCGGGGGCCGAACGTACCGGGAGGTAGCGCTCGAGCTAGGCATCCCCGAGGGCACGGCCAAGACGAGGCTCAGGGACGGGATGCGCAAGTTGAAAGTTCTACTCGTTCGTCCGGAAGGGATGGCGTGATGGACCACGACGAGATCCGCTCGATGATCGCCGCTTATGCACTGGGCGGGTTGGACGAGCGCGAGCAGCGCGCCGTAAGAGATCACATCATCACGTGCGAAGGGTGCATGGTGGAGGCCGACGGCTACCTCCAGGTGTCCGATCAACTCATCGCGACCGTGGTTGAAGAGGAGCCTCCTCCGGGCTTCGCCGACATGGTGATGGCGGAGATCCGCGAGGATCGCCCGACCGTCACCGCAGCACCTGCGCCGCGGGCTACGGGGTCGTGGCTGCGGTGGTTCGCGGCGGCGACCTCGGTTGCCGCATTGATCTTCGGATTCCTATTCATCGACGCGCGCAACGACGCTCGTACGGGACGTGACGCGCTGGCGCAGCTAGTTGTTGATGGGGAAGGGATCGAGCTGGCGGGCGAGGCCGGACGTGCCCGTCTTCTGTCTATCGATGCTGGGTCGATGCTGGTCGCAGCGGACCTTCCCGCTCCGCCGGACGGCATGGTCTACCAGTTGTGGTTGCTCGGAGACGCGGACCCGGTTAGCGCCGGAGTGTTCGGTTCTTCGGATGGCGTGATCCTGTTCGAGTCGGACCGATCGATCGAGGGTTTCGTGGGTGCGGCCGTGACCTTTGAGCCTGACGGCGGATCTGACCAACCGACGGGGTCCGTGATCATCGCGTCGTCCTGAACAACCCTTTCATAGGGAGTGCGTGGATGATCCTCCCATCCAGATTGGTGTGAACGAACGAACAACTCCCAGATGCCCACGACGAAGACGTTGGGCCGCAGATGGGAGGAGTTCGGATGAAAGCATCACCCGGGAGGAGGGGTCGGGCCGGCATCACGGCGATCGTTGCCGCGATGGCCCTGGTGGCTTCCATGAGTGCGTTGGGGGTCGTAGGCGGTAACGCTTCGAGCCACCGAGAAGCGCCGCTCGTGTCGGCCGATCCGCAGGTAGACCAGACGGACCTTTACGCGTTCGTCAGTCCCGACGACGCGGATTCGGTCACGTTGGTCAGTAACTGGATCCCGTTCGAGGAGCCTGCGGGGGGTCCAAACTTCTACTCGTTCGCTGAGGGTGTTCAGCTACGACATCAACATCTCGAACGACGGCGACGCACTGGCGGAGATCGTCTACCGCTGGAAGTTCAAGAATCACTACCGCAACCCGAACACGTTCCTCTACAACACCGGGCAGGTCACGTCGCTTACCGATGACGACCTGAACTTCTACCAGACCTACGATCTGAAGCGGATCACCGGAAAGAAGAAGCCGGTAACGATCATCAACAACTCGATCGTTGCTCCGAACCACGTCGGTGATGCATCGATGCCGGACTACGAGGCGCTTAGTGATGAGGCGATCGAGGTCCTCGCAAGCGGTGGCAAGTCCTGGGTCGGACAGTCGGACGACCCGTTCTTCCTCGACCTCAGGGTCTTCGACCTTCTCTACGGTGCGGATCTCTCGGAAGTGGGAGACGACACGCTCGAGGGATTCAACACCCACAGCATGGTTCTGCAGGTGCCGGCCGATGATCTCGCCAAGGCGAAGGACTCTGCCGCCAACCCCGTGATCGGTGTCTGGAACACCGCTTCACGTCGGAGCACCAGGATCCAGGGGAATGATGGAACGCAGACCTTCAAGGGCCCGTGGGTGCAGCTGTCCCGCCTCGGCTCGCCGCTCGTTAACGAGGTCGTCGTTCCGGTCAGCCTGAAGGACTACTTCAACGGTTCGAAGCCGAAGAACGACGCTCAGTTCCTCGGGGCCGTTCAAGACCCCGAGCTTGCTCGCCTGATGGAGGCGGTCTATGGGATCCCGGCTCCGGACTCTGACCCCGACACCGAGGGGATCCAGCGAGCCGACCTGATCCAGGTCTTCCTGACAGGCATCCCCGACCTGAACCAGCCCGCCGGGGTTCAGGCGTCAGAGATGCTCCGACTCAACATGAGCATCCCGCCTTGTGAGGAAGGCTGTCCTGAGTACTCGGCCCTCGGAGTCATCGGTGGAGACCTCGCCGGCTTCCCTAATGGCCGCAGGCTCGCTGACGATGTCATCGACATCGCGGTGCAGGTCGTCGAGGGCGAGCTCATCGGCAACCCCAACGATCTGGGTGACGCTGTGGGCTCCAACGACTTGATGTTCCGCTCGATGTTCCCGTACGTGGCTCTGCCGCACTCGGGCTCGAATGCAGCGCCGCATTAAGACGCACTTCGGATCGGAGGGGGGTCCTTCGGGATCCCCCTCGCTTCCGAAGCGCGTCGTCGCCGTGCTGGTCCTGGCCGTTCTCCTCTTCGGAGGCGGTGCGCTCTTGTCTAGTTTTGATAGCCCCTCAGCGAAGACCGCCGGACCCGACCCCGAAGCAGTGGTCGCTGGGGTACCCGGCGGACAAACTCCGCAGGTGTCGGTGGATTCACTGGAGCGAGTCATCGAGGATGGGAGCGACGATCCGGCGGATCATTCGTCGCTCGCCCTCCTCTATCTTCAGGCGGTGCGTTCGGACGCCGACCCCACCTACCTGACACGGGCCGAGGCCCTCCTCGAGAGGTCGCTCGAACTTCAGTCCGAAGGGAACTTCCCCGCGTACGTCGGGATGGCGTCCCTTTCGAACGGCAGGCATGACTTTCTCGGATCCGTTCGCTGGTCGCGCCTCGCTATCGCCACGAACCCTCACAACGCGGCTCCGTACGGACTTCTTGGAGATGCGTTGTTCGAGCTCGGGAAGACAAGTGCGGCCGATCGCGCGTATCAGAAGATGATCGACATACGCCCCGACCTCGCGTCTTACGTGCGAGCCTCCTACTCGTTCCAGCACCGAGGGAACACCGAGGGGGCACTCACTGCCATGCGACTCGCACTCGAGAGCGCGGGTCCCGCGGGGGAGGGCCCTGCGTGGATCAGGCACCAACTGGGTGACATCTACTTCGGACTGGGTGACCTGGACGAAGCGCTTCGCCAGAACAAGCTTGGGAAGGAGATTGGCCCCCGGTTACGTCCCGCCGACGGTCGGGGTGGCCGAGGTGTACATCGCCCGCGGTCGGATCGACCGGGCCATCCCGATCCTGGAGCGGGCTGCCGAACGGCTGCCGGCGCTCGAGTACATGATCACGCTCGGCGATCTGTATGCCGCCGACGGACGTACCGAGGAAGCGGCCGCTCAGTTCCAACGGGTCGCCGAGCGCCTCGCTCTCTACCGGTCGAGCGGCGCCTTGCCCGACGTCGACTTCATCCTCTTCTACGCAGATCACGGACTGCGTCCCGTCGCCGCTCTGGACGAGGCACGGACCATCTACGAGGAGAGGCCGACCCCGGGGACCTCGGAGGCGTACGCATGGATGCTTCACAGCCTGGGTCGAGATGCTGAGGCATTGCACTATGCCCGGCGTTCCCTGCGCGGCCCATCGATCTCAGGCGATGCCTATTACCGGGCGAGCGTGATCGCATCCGGGCTAGGAGAGGACGAGCTGTCACGGCGGTATCGGCGCAGTGCTCTGGCGAACGGATGGACGCCGTTACTCTGGCCGGATGGAGATCGAAAGTAGGGCCCAATCATCAACTGAGACTCTGAGACTGCGCGCCGTTTCGGTGCTCGAGACCCTGTCCTTCTTAGTGTTACTGGCGATGATGTTCGCCGGCAACGAAGGCGGGGTCTCGTTCACCGGCGCCGTCCACGGGTTCCTCTTCCTTGCCTACGCCATCCTCGTGCTTCGCGATCGCGAGCACTTCGGGTGGACGTGGGGCTTCGTCGCACTCGCGATCCTCACGGGACCCGTCGGTGCGATCGTTGTGCTCGAGAGACTCCGGCGTAAGTAGCTAGGCGCAGTTCGGCCAGCGACTCGACTGGCCTGCGGCGATCAACCGAGCCGCGGTGCGCGCCTGCGCCGTGGGATCGAAGATCGATCCGTAGCCGTACGCGTTCCAGGTGCCCTCATCGAACTGGAAGAGGCCGTAGTAACCGGCCGGGTTGACGGCCTGGGGGTTGAGCGTCGACTCGCAGTGTGCAACCGAGACAAGGTAGTCGCCGGCGAGCCCGAATTCGGCGGCCGCGCCGTGGATGATGTCGGTGATAGCGCTGCTGGGGACCGAGACTGACTCCGTCGTGGCGGCTGCGGTCTCGGTCTCTTCGTTCGCTGCGCCGGTGTTCTCCGGGGTTGGCGTCGGTCGGCTTGCAAAGACCTTCTGCCGGAACTTGAGCATGCCCCGAGTGCTCTCGGAGGTTTCGACACCACCGAAGCCTCCGGCCTGAGCGATGCCGTTGGAACCGCTGAACCGGCCGATCAATCGCCAACCGAGGTCCATGCCGGGGATACCGAGCATGGTCGCGATCAGAGAAACGATCGCGATCGAGGCGAGCCGGCGTTTAAGACGATCGCGCCTTCTCGCTCGCGCGCTGAAATGTAGGTGTTCCATGAAGATGTAAAGCCTCCTTGGGGCTCCGTCCTCGTGCCGGCCGTGTTCCGGCCTGGTGGTTCCCCGAGTTTCGACACGTAGAACAGTGGAGCCATTCCCGTAAGTCCGTCACGCTAACACCCGTTGCCCATGTGAAGTGGTTCACAAGTGCCATTGTGAACGGACATTTCGTCCTTCTGGGGGGAGGGTTCCAGGTGGATGAGCGTTTTCCTTCCCCCGGGGGGACAGCGAAGGGAGCGTATCCTTGTGCCGTGAGCAAGACAGCTTTGATCACCGGCGTTACCGGCCAGGACGGCTCCTACCTGGCCGAGCTCCTGCTGTCCAAGGGATACGAGGTCCACGGTCTGATTCGGCGCGCCTCGACCTTCAACACCCAAAGGCTCGATCCGATCTACCGCGACCCCCACGAGTCTGGGGTTCACTTCCTGATGCACTACGGCGATCTCTCCGATTCGGGATCCCTCGTCAACCTGATCCGCAACCTCGAGCCCGACGAGATCTATCACCTCGGGGCCCAGAGCCATGTGAAGGTCAGCTTCGATATCCCCGAGTACACCGCCGACGCGACCGGGATGGGCACCATGCGGATGCTCGAAGCGATCCGCGCTTCCGGGGTCGAGACCCGCTTCTACCAAGCATCGTCCTCGGAGATGTTCGGCTCCGCGTCGCCACCCCAGAGCGAGGCCACCCCGTTCCACCCACGTAGCCCATACGGCGTGGCGAAGATGTTCGCCTACTGGGCCACGGTGAACTACCGCGAGTCCTACGGGATGCACGCCACCAACGGGATCCTCTTCAACCATGAGTCTGAAAGACGCGGGGAGACGTTCGTGACCCGCAAGATCACCCGCGCCGTCGCGCGGATCAAGGCCGGGATCCAGGAGAAGTTGTTCCTCGGAAACCTCGACTCCAAGCGCGACTGGGGCTATGCGCCCGAGTACGTCGAGGCGATGTGGATGATGGTTCAGCACGACGAGCCGCTCGACCTCGTGATCGCGACGGGGGAGGCGCACAGCGTTCGTGAGTTCTGCGAGGTCGCATTCGCCCGAGCGGACCTCGATTGGGAGAAGTACGTCGAGGTCGATCCCAACTACTACCGGCCCGCTGAGGTCGACTACCTCCTTGGGGATGCCACCAAGGCAAAGGAGCTCCTCGGGTGGGAGGCCAAGGTCAAGTTCGACGAACTCGCCCGCGTCATGGTCGACGCCGACATCCAGCTGCTCGATGACGAGATGTCGGGCCGCCTGGTTCGTCAGGACCGGGACCACTGAGCCGTTTCTAGCCAAACCCGGCCCCCTTGGGGGGTAGGGCGGTACCATCGGTCATCTTAGGTACGGATCCGGGAGAAAGGCTCGCTGTGGAGATCGAGATCGGCATCGGAAAGTCTGGTCGGCGGGCCTACGGGTTCGACGACATCGCCATCGTTCCGTCACGACGGACGCGCGACCCCGACGACGTCGACATCTCCTGGGAGATCGACGCCTTCAAGTTCGAGCTTCCGCTGCTGGCATCCGCGATGGACGGGGTCGTTTCGCCCCGCACCGCGATCGAGATCGGTCGTTTGGGGGGTCTGGCGGTACTCAACCTCGAGGGTCTGCAGACCCGCTATGAGGATCCCGACTCGATCCTTGCCGAGATCGCCGAGCTTCCGACCGAGAAGGCCACGAAGCGGATGCAGGAGCTGTACCAGGCCCCACTCAAGGAAGAGCTGATCTCGCAGCGGATCCAAGAGGTCAAGGCGGCCGGTCTCACCGCGGCGGCGTCGCTCACTCCGCAGAAGGTCGAGCGCTTCCACAAGATCGCCCTCGAGGCCGAACTCGACATCCTCGTGATCCAGGGGACCGTCGTCTCCGCCGAGCATGTCTCGACCCAGAGTGAGCCACTCAACCTCAAGCGCTTCATCTCGACCTACGAACTCCCCGTCATCGTCGGCGGCTGCGCGTCGTACTCGACCGCGCTGCACCTGATGCGCACCGGAGCCATGGGCGTTCTGGTCGGTGTCGGCCCCGGCGCCGCGTGCACCACCAGGGGAGTGCTCGGACTCGGGGTTCCACAGGCGACCGCGATCGCAGATGCCTCGGGAGCGCGGATCAGACACCTCGACGAGACTGGGCGCTACTGCCACGTCATCGCCGACGGCGGGATGCGGACCGGCGGCGACATCGCCAAGGCGATCGCCTGCGGCGCCGATGCCGTGATGATCGGTTCTCCGCTGGCCGCGGCCGAGGAGGCTCCCGGGCACGGCTATCACTGGGGCATGGCGACGTTCCACCCGACCTTGCCCCGCGGAGCGAGGGTCCAGACCTCGACGATCGGCACCCTCGAGGAGATCCTCACTGGTCCGGCACACGAGAACGACGGTCGCCTCAATCTCTTCGGAGCGCTCCGGACGTCGTTGGCAACCTGCGGCTACGCCAACATCAAGGAGTTCCAGAAGGCCGAGGTCATGGTCGCTCCCTCGCTCCAAACTGAGGGGAAATCCCTCCAGCGGAGCCAGCATGTGGGGATGGGCCGCTAGCAGGTCGCTCTCTCCGAGCAACGGTCACCGAACAAAAGTAAGCGAGAAGCCCCGGTTTCCGGGGCTTCTTTCGCGCTCTGCCTCAAGTCCTTTCCTTTATTTGACGATATCTAGATTGAGCGGTAGAATCCAAAGCAAATACCGTGTTCGACTGAAGGAGAAGTGGTAACCGTGCTTCAAGGCCTCGCGATCTTCGTGGCCGGGCTAGAGACACTCGATGTCCTCGCCAAAGATGCAGCCAACAACGATCGGAAGGACAACCGATGAATTCGATGTCAAGAGTCATCTTCGGACTCGATCCCGCGTTGTCGCCGGTGCGGAAGTCCCCTCGCGCCGCGCGACGGACCCCCGCCAGGTCGGTCCCTCGGGGTCGGTAGTCACATGGCTGCCGGCCTCGATGGCATCGACCGCAAGATCCTCGAGCTACTGAGAGAGGACGGGCGGAGACCCCACGCGACCATCGCGAAGGAGGTTGGGCTTTCTGCTCCCGCGGTTCATGAGCGGGTTCGCAAGCTCGAGCAGCGGGGCATCATCGCCGGCTATCACGCCGTTATCGACCCCACCATGATGGACCGCGACCATGTCGCGTTCATCCAGGTGACCCTCGCCGACGGCGAGGAGTTCGCCATCGACGATCCGATCGTCGCTCGGATCTGTGAGGAACCGGATGTCCTCGAGTTCCATCGGATAGCCGGCCAGGACTGCTATCTCGTCAAGGTCAGGACCAGCACGAACAAGGATCTCGAGCAGCTGCTCCGTCGTATCCGGATGATCCGAGGGGTATCTCGGACACGGACAACGATGGTCCTCTCCACCGAACTCGAGAAGCCTTCGATCGAGGTTCCTGTCGAAGAAGGCGTTCTCGAGGCTCCGGCCGAACAGGCCTGAGGTTCCAGCTCGCTCTGTAGGACGTAGAGTTCCCCGGCATGAGTGAACCCAGAACCATCTCCGAGCTACTCGACGCGGCCGAACGCGTCCTCAGCGATTCGTCGCACATCTTCGAAGATCACGACAACCGGATGGAAGCAGAGGACCTCATCGAGTTCGTGCTCGAAGCGGAACTCGATGACATCGATGACGACGAGATCCCCTCTCGACGCGAGCGAGAGAAGTATCTGGCCCTAGTCGCACGTCGTGCCGCCGGCGAGCCCTTTCCGATCCTCGTCGGCTCGATCGAGTTCTACGGGATGACCCTCGAGGTGAAGCCCGGCTCCTTCGTACCCCGGCCCTCTTCAGAACTGACCGTCGATAGAGCGGTCCGACGCCTCAAGAAGATGAAGGGCGTCAAGAAGCCGGTAGTTGTGGACGTATGCACGGGAGCGGGGCCGATCGCACTGGCCATCGCGGTCGAGCGTCCGGCGGCTCAGGTATGGGGGACCGACATCGACGCCGAAGGCCTCGCGCAGGGGCGGCGGAACGCCGCTCATCTCGACATCGACAACGTGACCTTCCGCAAGAGCGACATGTACAAGGCCTTGCCGAAGAAGCTCAAGGGCAAGATCGATCTCATCACCGGACACATCCCCTACGTCCCGCCGGACGAGGTCGCCGACCTGCCGGCGGAGGTGAAGGATCACGAGCCGCTGTTCACGTTGAGCGGGCTGTCCAAGGACGGCCTCGGTCTGATCCGGGCGGCGGTTCAAGAAGCTCCCGAATGGCTGGCGCCCGGTGGATGGATGCTGCTGGAGATCTCCGAAGACATGGTTCCCAAGGTCAGGAGGATCTGCGCAAAGGCAGGCTTCGAGGACCACGGTTACGCCTCGGACGAGGACGACCTGTCGGTGGTGGTCGAGGTCCGCCTTCCGCTCTAGAACCACGGGACGGGGAGGACGCCGCGGTACGCTGCGGTATGGACAAGGTCTTCGTCGTCGACTTCGGCGCTCAGTACGCTCAGCTGATCGCCCGACGGGTTCGCGAGTGCCACGTCTACTCCGAGATCGTTCCCCACGACATGCCGGTCAAGGACCTTGCACGCGAGCGTCCGGCGGGCATCATCCTTTCCGGGGGCCCGAAGTCGGTCTATGCGACGGGCGCTCCCAAGATCGATCCCGAGGTGTTCAAACTCGGCATCCCCGTGCTCGGAATCTGTTACGGGCAGCAGCTCATGGCGCTCAATCTCGGTGGCGAGGTTGCCAACACGGGCATCGCAGAGTTCGGAAAGACCGACCTCAAGGTCGCCGAGTCCGACTCGGTGTTGTTCGACGAACTGCCGCCGGAGCAGACCGTATGGATGAGCCACAACGACTCGGTGACCGGACCTCCGGATGGCTTCCACGTGACCGCTTCGACTCCGTCATCACCGGTCGCCGGGTTCGAGGACCCCGAGCGCGGGTTCTACGGAATCCAGTTCCATCCCGAGGTCGCTCACACCCCGTTCGGGCTCGACCTCCTGAAGAACTTCCTCTACGAAGCCTGCGACCTGTTGCCCAAGTGGACGATGACCTCGGTGATCGAGACCGCGATCGAGCAGATCCGTGCTCAGGTCGGAACCGATCGCATCGCCTGCGGCCTTTCCGGCGGGGTCGACTCGGCGGTTGCCGCCGCGCTCGTGCACCGAGCGGTCGGCGATCAGCTCACATGCGTGTTCGTCGATCACGGGCTGATGCGCGCGGGCGAGGGCGAGGCGGTCGAGACGACCTTCCGCCGCCACCTCGGCACCGACCTCATCCACGTGAAGGCGTCCGACCGGTTCCTCGAGAAACTCTCCGGAGTCACCGATCCAGAGGAGAAGCGCAAGGCGATCGGCGAGACTTTCATCCGCGTGTTCGAAGAGGTTGCGCGCGACGAACTCGAGGATGCTCGGTTCCTCGTTCAAGGGACCCTGTACCCGGACGTCATCGAGTCGGGTACGAAGGACGCCGCCAAGATCAAGAGCCACCACAACGTCGGCGGGCTCCCCGATGACATGAAGTTCACCCTCGTCGAGCCACTCCGGAATCTGTTCAAGGACGAGGTTCGCAAGGTCGGCGAGGAGCTCGGTCTTCCCGAAGAGATCGTCTGGCGCCAACCGTTCCCCGGCCCGGGACTGGCGGTGCGGATCATCGGTGAGGTCACTCCGGAACGCCTCGATCTGCTCAGGGCCGCCGACCAGGTCGTGTTCCAGGAGATCAAGAGGGCGGGACTACTGCGGGAGATCTGGCAGAGTTTCGCCGTGCCTGCCGGCCGTCCGCTCGGTCGGCGTGATGGGGGACGAGCGGACCTACGGATACCCGATCGTCCTGCGTGCGGTGACCAGCGAGGACGCGATGACGGCGGATTGGGCCCGCCTCGACTACGACCTCCTCGAGCGCATCTCGAACCGCATCGTCAACGAGGTCCCGGGCATCAACCGGGTCGTCTACGACATCACGTCGAAGCCCCCCGGCACGATCGAATGGGAGTAGCCCCCGGGGCTAACCAGGGGCAGAACGACTACCGCACCATCCTTTCGGGGGCGTCGCAGAACATCGTAGGGATCGTCATCGCAGCGCTGGCGACGTTCGCCGCCCAGATCCTGATCTCGCGCGCCCTCGGCAGGGCCGCTTTCGGCATCGTCACGGTCGCGACCCAGGCTGCGTTCGTGCTCTCGTTCGCCACGCGAGCCGGGATGGACATGGCGGTTCTGCGAGGGGTCGCGGTCGAGGTGGGTGAGTCGCGCTACGCCGACATCCGCGCCACGGTGTCGCGAGCGGTGACGATCGCCGCGCTGGTGAGCACCACTGTTGCCCTCGCCGGCATCCTCGGAGCCGGTGCCGTGCGCGATGCGTTCTCGATCGATCCTGAAGAAGGCAAGTGGGCGATCGAGTTCGCGGCCGCCGGGCTCCCATTCCTCGCGTTGACCAACGTGTGGCTATCCGCCACGCGCGGGCTGAAGATCATGCGCTACACCTTGTACGTCTTCTTCGCCGGGCAGCCGGTTCTCTGGGTGATCCTCATGGTGATCGGCTGGCAGCTTTCCGAGACGGTCTGGATGGCGGCCGCCACCTACTCGCTGTCGTGGGCGGTCGCTGCAGTGGCTGCATGGTGGTTCTGGCACAAGGAGAGCCGCGGTTGGGAGCGGCGTCCGATGGAACCGGGTGCTACCGGACTGCTGATGCGGTACGCGGGCCCCCGCGCACCTGCCGCGCTGTTCTCGCAGTTGCTGTTCTGGACCGACCTGTTCGTCGTTACCCGCTACGTTTCCGATGCCGGAGTCGGCGTCTACTCCGCGGTGCTGCGGGCCGGGCAGGTCGTGGTCCTGTTCCTTACGTCGGTGAATCTGATGTTCGCTCCGTTCGTTGCCGACCTTCACAACCGCAAGGAGATCGAGCGACTCGACAAGCTCTTCAAGACCCTGACGAGGTGGACCCTGGCGGCGACACTGCCAGGCTTCCTGCTGCTGGCCGTGGCGCCCGATTCGGTGCTGAGGTTGTTCGGCTCGGGCTTCGGGTCAGGGGAGACCGCGTTGTTGATCCTGCTCGGGGGCCAGTTGGTGAACATCGCCACCGGGAGCGTCGGCTTCGTGCTGATCATGACCGGCCGGACCGGCTGGGACCTCGTCGTCTATGGGTTCTCCCTGGCGCTCGATCTCACCCTGGCGTTCATCCTCGCCCCGCGCTACGGCATCGAGGGCGCGGCGATCGCCAACGCGTTCACGTTCGCGATCTCGAACACCTTCCGCATCCTTTTGGTGAAGAAGTTCGTCGGCATCCAGCCCTACGACCGGGACTATCTGCGGATGATCGTTCCCGGAGCGGTCTCGGTCGCGGTCATGTTCTTGGTCCACTCCGCGGCCGGTTCCCAATGGCTCCTCTGGCTGGTACTGACCACCGTCGCCGGTCTGGTTGCCTACGTGGCCGCCTTCTTGGTCGCGGGCCTGACCCCCAGCGAGCGGAAGGGACTCAAGAACCTGGGGGCCCGGGTGCGGCGTCCGTGACCCACCCACGCCTGATAATGGGGTCATGGATCCAGAACATCTGTTGTCCCTGAACCCCGTGCAGCTCGAAGCCGTCGAGCATCCGGGCGGCCCGATCCTGATCGTGGCGGGGGCCGGGTCGGGCAAGACCAGGGTCCTGACCCACCGGATCGCCTACCTGATCGAGAACGGACTCTCCCCCTACTCGATCATCGCCATCACCTTCACGAACAAGGCTGCCGGGGAGATGAAGGAGCGGGTCATCGATCTCGTCGGCCGTGTGGGGGAGTCGATGTGGGTATCGACCTTCCATTCCGCGTGCGTCCGGATCCTGCGGCGCGAGGCCGACCGCCTCGATTACCGGTCGTCGTTCTCGATCTACGACACATCCGATTCCGAGCGGCTCGTTCGGATGGTGATGAAGGACCTCAACATCGACCCCAAGCGGATGCCGCCACGGGCGATCCTCGGTTCGATCGGCGACGCCAAGAACAGGCTGGTTAGCGCGGGGATGTACGCGGACTTCGCATCGAACCCTGGGAGCGGAAGGTCGGCGAGGTCTACAAGGAGTACCAGCGCCGGCTCGTCGAGAACTCGGCGATGGACTTCGACGACCTCATCATGAAGGCCGTCGAGCTCCTCGACCGATTCGACGACGTCCGGTCTTACTACCAGGAACGCTTCCAGCACGTGCTGATCGACGAGTTCCAGGACACGAACTTTGCCCAGGCGCGGCTCGCCACGCTGCTGGCGGAGAAGTGGCGCAACATCTTCGTCGTCGGAGATGCCGACCAGGGGATCTATGCGTTCCGCGGGGCGACGATCAAGAACCTCCTCGACTTCGAGCGCGACTGGCCCGATGCGCGGGTCGTCACCCTCGAGCAGAACTACCGTTCGACCAAGACGATCCTGTCGGCGGCCAACGCGGTGATCGAGCACAACACGATGCGCAAACCCAAGGAACTGTGGACCGATCTTCCGCAGGGCGAGCCGGTACACCGCTACCGGGCGCAGAACGAACATGACGAGGCCGCGTGGGTGGCCGAGCAGGTCAACGCCTTGAAGGACCACGGCTACGCCTTGAAGGACCTGGCGATCTTCTACCGGACCAACGCCCAGTCCCGCGTCCTCGAGGAGATCTTCTCGCAGCACGACGTTCCTTACCGGCTGGTCGGGGGCGTGGGGTTCTACGACCGGCGCGAGATCAAGGACCTCTTCTCGTGGCTACGGGCCGCGATGAACCCGGACGACTCCGTGTCGGCGGCGAGGGCGTCGCAGGTTCCGCGTCGGGGCGTCGGCGATGCCAGCCTGCTCAAGCTGACCGCGTGGGCCCGGGACAACGGTGTGCCGCTCGGGGAGGCGTTCGGTCGCTGCGAGGAGGCCGAAGGAGTATCCAAGCGAGCGCGGGGAGGCATGCTCGAGATCGCTCGCATCTTCGAAAAGATCCGGTCCGAGGCCGATGCCGGGACCGCGGTCGCCGAGATCGTCGAGATGACCTGGACGGTCACCGGTCTGATGGAGGAACTCCAGAACGACCGGTCCTTCGAGTCACTGTCTCGCCAGGAGAACCTCAGGGAACTTGCGGGCGTAGCTCACGAGTACGACGAAGGTGCCGACGATCCAACCCTCGGCGGGTTCCTCGAGCGCATCGCATTGATCACCGACACCGACACGACCGAGGGTGAGGAGCAGGGCGTCACGTTCATGACCTTGCACAACGCCAAGGGGCTCGAGTTCCCGATCGTGTTCATCGTCGGCCTCGAAGAGGGCGTCTTCCCACACATGCGTTCGCTGACCGACCCCGATCAACTCGAAGAGGAGCGCCGGCTCGCCTACGTCGGGATCACGCGCGCCAAGGAGCGTCTCTACGTCGTCCATGCCTGGTCACGGAGCTTGTGGGGCGGCACGAACTACAACCCACCGTCGAGGTTCCTGAAGGAGATGCCCGAGGAGCTCGTCCATCTAGTGGGTGAGCGGAACGCGATGTCTCCTCCTCGCAAGGCAGGGACGCCTGGCGGTCCCCGTCGCCCGCTGGCCGACCCGCATGCGTTCAAGATCGGCCAGACGGTCGAGCACGCCAAATGGGGCAAGGGGACGATCATCGACATCAACCGTTCCGCGGTCGGGATGGAAGCAACGATCCACTTCCCCGACGCCGGTGGCGACAAGCGCTTGGACCTGACCCTGGCCCCCTTGACCCCGGTCGCTTAGCCGATGGCCCCGAAGGAGTACCCCCCGGGGTCGTTGC
Source organism: uncultured Actinomycetes bacterium (assembly GCA_963826105.1). Lineage (GTDB taxonomy): Bacteria > Actinomycetota > CADDZG01 > CADDZG01 > WHSQ01 > WHTI01. Next base: position 162,158 of record CAWGWA010000005.1, read on the forward strand.
GGCAGCGTCTGCGGATCCTCAAGGGTCAGTACCTCAACCACCGGTTCGAGCGCTCGTCGCCGATTCCGCCGCTTCCCGCGGCCTCGCTCGACGAGATCCTCAGTGTCGAGGTCGTGCTGCCGCCGGCTCGCTTGCTGATGGCTCCGGGCACGCAGCCGACCGAAGGACTGCTGTTCCTCGCCTCGCTCGCCAAGGTCCTCGAGGCGAAGACGGTGTTCGAGATCGGCACGTTCACCGGACTAACCAGTTGGACCCTGGCGCGGAACCTCGACGATGCCGAAGTGAACACCGTGGACATACCTCCGGACCTTGCGCCGACATTCGAGCTGGAGAGCAGCGACGAGTTCCATCCACCTCCGGCGGAACCGATGGCCTACGAAACGATCCCACTGCCGGGCGGTTCGGTCACTCAGCACTGGGGCGACTCGGCGAAGTTCGACTTCTCGCCGTGGATGGATGCGGTCGATCTCATCTACATCGATGGCGCGCACTCCGACGACTACGTCCGGAGCGACTCCAAGAACGCCTTCGCGATGCTCCGAAGCGGCGGCGCCGTGGTGTGGGACGACTACTGGCGTTTATCCCCGGGCGTCAGCCGCGGGCTCAGTGCGATGAGTTCGGAACGACCGCTCTATCGCGTGCCCGGAACCCGTTTGGTCGTGTTCTTCGAATCTAGTTCTCGATTATCTCGATGGAGTTGATGAACGCGGGGTTGATGGGCATCGACGCCGTGGTCGGGTCATCGCCGCCCTGAGTCTTGAGCTCGTCGAGTAAACGTAGAACCTCGAAACTAGCCTCGTCGACCTGACCGAAGATCGAGTACGCCTTGGGAAGTCCGGCCGGTTCGACCTCTCCATCCTTGCCGACGCCATGCGTGATGATGAAGATCTGGCTGCCGCCGGTGTCGGCACCGGAGTTCGCCATCGCCAGGGTGCCTAGGACGTACTCGCTCGACTGGCCAGGCAGCTCGTCCTTGATCGAATAGCCCGGGCCATCGGGCGGAACTCCGTTGAGGCCGTTAGGGTCGCCGGTCTGGATCACGAAATTCCGCTCGACACGGTGCCAGATCAACCCGTCGAAGTAGCCCTCTTGGGCAAGGAACACGAAGTTGTTCACTGTTTCCTGAGCATCCTCTTCGAGGAGGTCAAGGGTGATGTCGCCGCAGGATGTCGAGATCACGGCGGAGTAGTCGACCCCCTCCTTTAAAACCTGCTTGGGCTTCTTGTATTGCCCCGATTCCGACGGGTCGGGCCTCTCTCCACCACAGGCGACCTCAGCGGAGGTATCGGCCGACGTCGGCGACACCGAGGGCTCGGGGGCCGTGGGACTTGCGGCCGGATTGGCGTCTGGCTCGTCGTCCCCCCCGAGCGAGGTTCCGATGGCAACCGCGAGCACCACTACGAATAGAAGGACGCCGGCGATGCGGATGAACCGCTGACGACGGTATGCGGCCCATTCGGCGGCGCGCTTCTGATCCCTGAACTCTTTCTGTCGAGCCCTCTTCTCGTTGCGACTGCTCACTTATCTCCTCCAGCGTTCACGGCGGTTGCCGGCTCGATCCGAACGCGGGATCCCATCCCGCGCCAGGCCGTCGAGATGATAGGCGAGCACCGTTCGTAATGTCTCCACGCCGAGGGGAGCCGGCGCCAGATCGTCGGCGATCTCGAGTTCGAGTAGGTCCCTGGCGGTCAGGCGGAGGAGATTCGCCGCTCGTTCCCCCTCGGATGCGTCGCGCCACAGGATCTCGGCCGCCGACTCGGGGGCGATGACCGAGAAGATGGAATCTTCATAGGCGACCAGCCGGTCGGCGACCGCGAACGCCAGGGCGCCGCCACTGCCTCCCTCTCCGGTGACGACCGACAGGATCGGTACGGGGGTGTTGAGCATCGCCTCGAACAGGGCAGCGATCTCCCAGGCGATCCCCCCAGCCTCGGAGACTTCGGAGGGGTCGGCGCCGCGGGTGTCCACGAGCGTCACGACCGGTATGTCGAGGCGTCCGGCGATCGCGACGGCACGACGAGCGAGCCGGTAGCCCGCAGGACCCGGCGCTAGGTCGGCGTCGAGAGCCAGTACGAGAGCCCGACGTCCCGCGATGCGAGCGAGCGCGGCGAACACGGCGGGATCCTGCGAGCCGGCACGGTCTCCCCTCAGTTCGGAATAGCTTTCGGTCGTTTGGCGCACGAGTTCCGGCCCCCGGGGTCGGTCGGGATGCCGCGCCTCGACCACGGCCTCCCACCCGGACAACGACTTCTCGATCGAAACGTCGGCGGGATCATCCAGAGGCTTGGGCTCGTCGGGGGCCAGGATCGAGAGAACGGTGGAAACGTACGAGGGAAGGTCTCCTTCGGAGATCACCTCATCGACGAGACCATGACGGAAAGCCGAGATAGCGGTGTGCGAGTTGGGGTCCAACGGCTCCCCCGTGAACCGGGCTGCGACGCGGGGGCCGGCGAATCCCACCGTTGCTCCGGCGACGGCGATGGTCACGTCGGCGAGCGCACCGACACTCGCGAGGACGCCTCCCGTGGTCGGCTCGCCGAGCACCGCGATGTAAGGCTGGCGGGCGTCGCCAAGTGTCATGCGGGCGGCAACAACGCGCGGCATCTGGACCAGCGCGCGCATCCCTTCCTGCATCCTGGCGCCGCCGGTCGCTATCTGGAGGATGACCGGCACGCCACGTTCGGCGGCGCGCTCGAAGGTTCGTGCGATGCGCTCTCCCGCGACCTCGCCCATCGAGCCACCCATGAATCCGAACGAGAAGACGGCAAGCTCGACGTCCCGGCCCCCGATCTGGGCGGGTCCGGTGATAACCGATTCGTCGGTTCCGGCCTTGTCGCGTGCCGCTTCCAAGGCCCCTCTGTAATCCGGGTACACGAGCGGATCGCGCGACTCGAGACCGTCTGAGATCGGATGGAATGAACCCTGGTCGGCAAGGTCCTTCACGGCTGGAAACCCCTATCTGAACTCAGCACCCTCGCCCCAACATCGCTTTGGCCCGTCGGGCCTCGGATGCATCGCCTGCTAATCTCCAAATTCAACTATCGGCGCATCACGGTAGCAGGCCTACCGTGCCGGCAACCAAGGAGCGGAACGAAGTGGGTTCAGGCAGAGCGCGCATCCTCGTGGCCAAGCCCGGGCTTGACGGTCACGACCGCGGCATCAAGGTCGTGGCGCGGGCACTGAGGGACGCAGGGATGGAGGTCATCTACACCGGTCTCCATCAGACCCCGGAGCAGATCGCCTCGGCCGCGATCCAGGAGGACGTCGACGCGGTCGGGTTGTCGTGCCTGTCCGGCGCGCACATGACCCTCTTCCCCAAGGTCGTCCAGTTGCTCAAGGAGCAAGGGGCCGACGACATCCCGGTCTTCGGCGGCGGCATCATCCCCGAGGCCGACATCGCGAAGCTCAAAGAGGCAGGGATCGACGAGATATTCACTCCCGGTGCCACGACCACAGCCATCATCGACTGGGTCAATGCGCACGTGGCTCATAAGACAGGAGGCGTGAAGCAGTAATGGATCTGTTCGAGTATCAGGGCAAGGAGGTCCTTCGCCGTTTCGAGGTCCCCGTGCCCGAGGGCCGCGTGGCGAAGACGCCCGAGGAAGCGGCCGATGCAGCCCGCGGTTTGGGTGGCAAGGTCGTGGTCAAGGCCCAGGTCCAGGTGGGCGGTCGCGGCAAGGCGGGTGGAATCAAGCTCGCCGAATCCCCGGAAGAAGCCGCAACGGTTGCCGGAGACATCCTTGGGATGGACATCAAAGGTCATGTCGTCAAACGCGTACTGGTCGAGCGAGCCGGTGACATCAAGGACGAGTACTACGTCTCATTTCTCCTCGACCGATCTAACCGCAACTTCCTCGGGATGATGTCGGCCGAAGGCGGTGTCGACATCGAAGGGGTTGCAGTTAGCAACCCCGATGCGATCTCGCTGGTGCACATCGATCCATTGCTCGGTTTCTCCGATTTCCACGCACGTAAGCTCGTCTTCGGAGCCAATCTGGCCCCCGAGGCGCACGCCGGAGCTCTTGAGATGCTCCCCAAGCTCTTCCGTGCATTCGTTGAGTTGGATGCATCTCTCGTCGAGGTCAACCCGCTCGTCCTTACCGGCGACGGGAAGGTCGTAGCGCTCGACGCGAAGGTCACGCTCGACGACTCCGCCGCCTATCGTCACTCGATCTTCGAGGAGCTCAAGGCGGCCCACGAGATCCCGGAGCAAGAGCGGCTCGCGAAGGAGAAGGGCCTCAACTTCATCAAGCTTGACGGCGACATCGGGATCATCGGCAACGGAGCGGGTCTCGTGATGTCGACCCTCGACGTCGTCAAGGACGCGGGTGGCGATCCGGCCAACTTCCTCGACGTCGGCGGCGGTGCCGATGCCGACGTCCTGTCGGCCGGGCTCGAGGTCATCACCTCGAACCCCGAGGTAAAAAGCGTATTCGTCAACATCTTCGGTGGGATCACACGGTGCGACCTTGTGGCTCAGGGCATCCTCGACGCGCTGAGCCGTCTGGATATGAAGGTTCCGATGGTCGTCCGTCTCGACGGAACCAACGCCGTTGAGGGGCGCAAGATGCTGGCCGATCAGCCCCACGATCTATTGATCCCAGCCGAAACCATGCTGGGCGCGGCCGCAACTGCCGTCGAGCTCGCACAGAAGGGGGCCTGAGAGCGTGTCGATCCTCATCGATGAGAACACCAAGCTCGTTGTCTCGGGCTTGACCGGTCGCGAAGGGTCGTTCCATTCACTTCGCAACCGTGATTACGGAACCAACCTCGTGGCCGGAGTGACCCCCGGGAAAGGGGGCCAGGACGTCGACGGCGTTCCCGTTTTCGACACCGTCTCTGAGGCGGTCAAGGAGACCGGCGCCAACACCTCGATGGTCTTCGTCCCGGCTCGCTTCGCGGCGGACTCGGCGCTCGAGGCTTACGACGCGGGTTGCAAGACGATCGTCGTGATCACTGAGAACATCCCCGCCATGGACATGGCACGCGTCGTGCCTTACATCCGCGCAAGTGGAGATGCCACGTTGATCGGCCCGAACTGCCCCGGGGTTCTTTCGCCCGGTAAGGCGAACGTCGGGATCATCCCGCCGGAGATCGCGAAGCCGGGGTCTGTCGGTCTCGTGTCGCGCTCCGGCACGCTCGTTTACCAGATCGTCTACGAACTCACCGAGGGGGGTCTCGGGCAGTCCACCTGCGTTGGCATCGGCGGAGATCCGATCCCGGGAAGCGACTTCATCGACATCCTCAGCAAGTTCGAGGCAGACCCCGAGACCGACGTCGTGGTGATGGTCGGCGAGATCGGCGGCGATGCGGAAGAGCGCGCCGCAGAGTGGGCGAAGGACAACATGACCAAGCCGGTCGTTGCCTACATCGCCGGCCGCACGGCCCCTGAGGGAAAGCGCATGGGTCATGCCGGTGCGATCATCTCGGGCTCCAAGGGAACCGCGGCGGCTAAGACCGAGGCACTCGAGGCCGCCGGGATCAGGGTCGCGCTGAACCCGGTCGAGGTCGCCGAACTGGCGGTTAAGGCGCACGCCTCACTGTGAGTCTCACGCTGGTTGATGGTCTGCCCGGAGCTCCATGGGATCGCGACCTCAAGGGCACCTTCGAGAAGCTCACGGTCGAGTCGGAGTTTCTGGCCGACAATCCTCTTGGGGATCCCTCGCGGCGTCCGCTGTACGTCTATCTCCCTCCCGGACTGGAGGACGGGGAGACCTATCCCTCGGTCTACTTGATCCAGGGGATGGTGGGGCAACTCGACATGTGGCTCGAGCGCGGAGCGTTCGAGCTGACGATGATCGAACGTGTGGACGAGCTGTTCAGTGATGACTCCGTTCCCCGAGCCGTCGTCGTGTTCGTGGACGCGTGGACCTCCTACGGTGGTTCGCAGTTCATCAACTCGACCTCGACCGGTCGCTACATGGACTACCTCTGCGACGAGGTCGTCCCGTTCATCGACGATCGATATCCGGTGGATGCGTCCCGAGATCGCCGGGGACTTACCGGCAAGTCATCGGGTGGGTACGGCGCGATGGTCGTCCCGATGCTTAGACCCGATGTCTTCGGCGCGCTCGCATCGCACGCGGGGGACTCATTGTTCGAGGTCTGCTACCAGCCGGAGTTCGCGAAGGCGGCTCGCGTCCTCCGGGACAGCTTCGAAGGGTCGTACGACGTCTTCTGGGAGCGGCTTCGCGCCGCCGACAGGTTCGATTTCGAGCTCTTCGTCCACCCACTGGACCCCTACGCGATGGGGGCCTGTTACTCGCCCGACCCCGACGAGCCCGGTAAGGCGCTGATCCCCTTCGAGATCGCGACCGGCCGCCTGATCCCCGAGGTGTTTGAGCAGTGGCTCCGCTGGGACCCGGTCCGAATGGCACCCGGCAAGATCGACGTCCTCAAGTCGATGAAGGGGATCTATCTCGACGCCGGCAGGTCCGACGAGTACTACCTCGACCTTGGGGCACAGGCGTTCTCGAACGAACTCACCAAAGGCGGTGTCGATCACACCCTGGTTCTCTTCGAGGGCACCCACATGGGCCTCACCTACCGTTACCCGGGCGCCATCAGGTTCCTCGCCGAAGCACTTTCTGGAGGTGTCGGATGAATCGAATCGCACGTGGGGTCTTGAGCCTCGTTGTGCTGTCAGGGATGGTCGCGACTTTCGCTGGGGCTGGCGCGGCCGTGCCCGACCCGGTTCATTTCGTTGATCCCACTGCGCGTCTAATCAACGCACAGCGCATTCAGTTCGGAAACCTCGTCTACGTGGCTCCCTTCGCAACCCTGAGAGCGGGCACCGACGGGGGCCAGCGGATCGTGATCGGCGACGGAAGCGACGTTCAGGACAACGTCCTGCTCGACGCAACCGGAGGGACCATCAGGACCGGGACCGAAGTCATCATCGCCCATGGTTCCTCGGTGTTGGGCCCGGCAGAGATCGGTGTCGAAGGAACCTGTCCGGTGGATGCCGTCATCTGCGCCTCTTTCGTCAGCTTCAACGCACAGGTGGATGGAGCCATCATCGAAAAGGACGCGATGGTCTCGGGCCTGTCACGGGTTGGTCCCGGAGTCACTATCCCATCCGGTCTGAAGACGATCCCAGGTCGCAACATCGAGAGTCAGGCTGAGGTCGCGACAGAAACGAGTCCGGTCACCGATGCCGACCGCGAGTTCATGAGCGGAGTCATCCATGTGAACGAGTCCTTCGAGCTCAGTTACGAGCAACTGGCAAAGGAGCGGAGGAGCAACGTCAAGGGCATCAACTACGACCCGGGCGGCAGCGACTTCAACCCGGAGCGCGATCTACCCATCCTTGCCGGCACCGAGACGCGGGATCCGAAGTTCCGGAACCGGATCATCGGAGCGGTCGCACTGGCCGACACGTACCGGCACCTCGACCTGCACATCGGTCGCAACATCTCGCTTCGGGCCGATGAGGGCGAGCCGTTCTCGGTCGGGAGCATCCTGTGTATGGGTAACCGGACCACCTTCCACGCTCTCGAGCACACCAGTCTCGAGCTCGGCGACGACGGCTGTTACGGGTTCAGGAGCATCGTCCATGGGGGACCGACCGCCAACGAGGACATCACGTCGACCGGTGATGGCTTCACCCTGGGTGCGTACTCGGTCTACTTCCGTTCGACCGCAGGCAATGACGTCTCGATCGGTTACCGAAGCCTCGTGCAGAACACCGAGCTACCGGATGGAGCCGTCGTGCCGGCGCGCACCATCATCGTGGACGGAAATGTGGTCGGCACCGTCGAGTGGTAGCTATGCCCGTGGCTACGGCATCCAATGAGAGGGGCGATGGTGGACGTCGAGATGTACGAGCGGGCGCTACAACATATGGGTGATGTGGTCTCCGACATCACGCCCGATCAACTCGGTGAGCCGTCCGGGTGCGGTGACTGGACCACGCGCGAGCTTCTGAATCACGTAGTCGGCTACCTGAACGCATTCAGCTCGGGAGCGGCTGGTGAGAAGCTCGATGTCGACGGCGTCGCTTTCCTGGGTGACGATCATGTCGCGGCCTACGAGAAGGCCGCGGCGGATGCCGCCGACGCCTTCAAGGCACCCGGCGCGCTGGAGAAAACCTTCACCCTTCCCTGGGGTGACAATCCCGGCTCGATGGCACTTGGACTGGCTATCGCCGAGGCGGCAGTTCATGGTTGGGATGTCGGGCAGGCGGCCGAACGTCCGGTGCAGATCGACGACGACGTCGCCGAGGCCGTGTACGGGATGACGAGTTCGATGATGGCTCCACTCGGCGACTTCCCTCGCGGCGATTCCTTCGACGAACCGGTGTCGGTGTCGGATTCGGCCTCGATCGCCGACAAGATGATCGCCTACATGGGGCGGCGCCCGTAATTCCTTCTCGCTATCGGGAACACCCCGGTGAGCGGGTCCGTCCAAGTTCCATTCAGGCGACTTGGAGGGGATACGCATGCGACGCATCGCGGCCATCACTGTTGGGTTCTTCGTTCTGTTCGGTATGACATCGCCGGCATGGGCGTGTGGAGGGCTCGTTAACCCGAACGGAACCGTGAGCCTGCTCCGCACCTCGACATTCGTCGGCTACGTCGAAGGCGTCGAGCATTACGTCACTTCGTTCGAGTTCGCCGGCGGGGGAGCCGAGTTCGGCTCGATCATCCCGCTGCCGGGCGTCCCCACCAAGGTGGAACGAGCCGGCGACTGGACCCTCCAGCGCCTCGTCCAAGAGGTCACTCCGGACGAACGTAACTTGGTACCGTTGAACTTCCGGTGGAGCCAGCGACGATTCGGCCAAGGTGCTTTACGAAACCAGGATCGACGCTCTCGACATCACGATTCTGGAAGGCGGGCGGCGATGAGGTCGGTCGCTGGGCGAAGGAGAATGGCTTCGCGTTGACCCCCGACGCTCCCGAGATCCTCGACTTTTACGCCTCCCGCAGTCCGATCTTCATGGCCGCACGCTTCGACCCCTCGGCTGCTGCCGAGGATGGGCAGAGCGTGGGTGACGGAACTCCGATCCACCTCACGATCCCTACTCCGAACCCGTGGGTCCCGTTGCGGATCCTGACGTTGGGCGTCGGCGAGCGTTCGTTGGTCGAGGCCGACGTGTTCCTCCTCACCGAAGGCACGCCGAGGATGCTGCCCGAGCCGGTCATCCGGGAGGACGAAGGAATGATCCTCGAACGCAGCACCCTGGCATCGCGCGGCCTCTTGGCCGACCTCCGCTCCGACAAGGGCATGGACTGGATACCGGCCGACGACATGTGGTTCTCGTATCTGCGCATCAATGCCAAGGCCGGCGACCTCACACACGATCTCGCGATCGAGGCCCGTGGGATCGGGCAGCCAAGCCCAGTTGCTGCAGGTCTGGTTGCGCCGGGGATCACGGCGGCATCGTTCCCCGACGTCGAGTCACCGAGTGCCGAGCGCAGCGTGCTCGTGTGGTTGGTGCTCGGGATCGGGATCGCCGCCGGATCGATCTGGTGGATGGGACGACCGTGGTCCGCCTCGGACTGATCCTCGGAGGCATCGTCCTGATCGCCGCGATGTGGCATCCCTCGGAAGAAGTGCGAACGATAGAGATCGGAATCGAGCACTCGCGCTTCGTGCCGGGGTCGATCACCGTGAAGCCCGGCGAGAAGGTTCGCTTCGTGATCCGCAATGACGACCCCATCGACCACGAGTTCCTCCTGGGCGACGAGGTGGTGCAGGAGATCCACGAGAGCGGAACCGAGGCCCACCACGGCGCCAAGCCGGGCGAGATCTCGGTGGCGGCCTTCGACGATGCCGAGACCACCTTCGTCTTCACCGAACCCGGCTCGCTGATCTTCGGCTGCCACCTCCCCGGCCACTACGCCTACGGCATGAAAGGCCTAGTCACCATCGAGTAGCCACTTCTTCTCCAGCTCAGTGGGCTCTGGTAACCCTGACCTGGATAAGAACGCGGGAGGAATGGTGGGGCGGGGAGCGAAAGGTATGGGATGGACAGACGCTTCCTCGTGGCTGCGGGGCTATTGGCTCTCGTGATCCCTACCTCTGCCGTGGCGCAGGGGGTTCCGGTTATCCCCATCCCGCAGGATCCGACCGAGGAGGCCGCGGTCGAGGGCTTTATCGGGGCGCCTGCCGAGCCTCGGCCGTTGGACTCGTTCGAGGTTCCCGACCATCCGTTCATGGCGGCCGGGTCGGACAGCAACATCCACAACGACGCCTACCAGACCGATGCTTACGAGCGACCGGGCCCGCTGGGTCGGGCGATGGGCGTCACGTCGACCTTCCACGTTGCCGAGTGCGCGTCGGTAACGTTCGATCCCGAGGGCCGGATCGTGACCGTCTGCGTTGGGGTCGAGGGCCCCAGGCTCGTCATGATGGACCCGGTCTCGCTCGAGGTCCTTGCGTTCCATCCGTTGCCACCGCGCTCGGGAAGTGGAACGGGGACGGGGATCTTCACCGACTTCTCGGGAGGCGGTTACTTCTATCTCGACCACGAGGGCCGTGCCGTGCTGCCGACCAACAACCGGCAGCTCTGGATCGTCGGGTTCGACGGCACCGCGTTCACCCTTGCTCGCAGCTACGACCTCTCCGGCACGATCCCCCTCGGCGACAACATCGTGTCGGTGCTTCCCGACTGGGACGGCACGTACTGGTTCGTGACGGCAAAGGGCCTCGTTGGAACGGTTGATCGGGACTCGGGTGCCGTGACCGCAACGCAGCTCGAAGGCGAAGTGATCGCAAACTCCTTCGCGGTCGACGACTCGGGCGGGGTGTACATCGTCTCGGATCACGCGCTCTATCGATTCGATGCCGGTCCCGACGGGAGTCCCAAGGTCACCTGGCGGGCGAAGTACGACCGGGGCGATCGACTCAAGACCGGCCAGGCATCCCAGGGCTCCGGTACGACCCCGACCGTCATCGGCCGTCGTTTCGTTGCGATCACCGACAACGCCGACCCACACATGAACGTGCTCGTTTACAAGAGGGGACGTAAGGCTGGAGGAGATCTCCTCTGTAAGGAGCCTGTGTTCGCCCCGGACGAGGGCAACACCGACCAGTCCCTGATCGCGGTCGGCAACTCGATCGTGACCGAGAACAACTACGGCTACGGAGGACCGACCTCCACGATCCAGGGGGCGACAACAACGCCGGGACTCACGCGGATCGCGTTCGGTCGTAGTGGTTGCCGCACGGTGTGGGAGTCGGACGAGATCGCTCCGTCGGTCGTCCCCAAAGTCTCGCTTGCTACCGGCCTCGTCTACACCTACACGAAGGCCCCGAACGAGGATGGGATCGACGCCTGGTACTTCACCGCCATCGACTTCCGCACGGGCGAGACCGTCTTCAAGCAGCTGGCGGGGACCGGACTCGGCTTCAACAACAACTATGCACCGGTGACACTCGGCCCCGATGGAGCGGCGTACGTCGGCGTGCTCGGGGGCCTGGTCCGTCTGACCGACGGCTAGCGAACCCGTGCCACGCTGCTCGAGCGCGGCATCGGACGGAACACGGCTGCTTTGCAGCGGGGGCATCCCGCCTTCTTGAGGTCGCCGATCGTCTCCCAACTCTGCCCCCGGCCTACGTTCTCGATCGCGCCGCAGGAAGCGCATCGGTACCTGCGTGTGCCGCGCTCGTCACCGGTGTAAAGGAGGCCGGCGTAGTGCTCATCGATCAAGCGGGACGGTGATGTTGGTCGAGCTCAGGTGATAGAGGTTGCTGACACCACCGAGAGCACCGGCCCCCGTGTACTCGTTGAAGTTTCGTTCCAGCCGGCGGATGACGAACCCCATCTCGGCGATCGCACTCTGGATCCGGAGGGCATCCGGCGGCGGTTTCATCCCGAAGCAGAAGAAGACGTTGCCACCGCTGACTCTCGAGAGCGCGGACGCGGCGCGCGACAAGAACAGCTCGGCGCCTTCAGGTGTGTAAGGCGGATCGATGAACACGGTGTCGAAGCGCGCCTCGATGGTTTCGGGGAGGGGATTGCGTAGATCGTGCTCGTGGAACGACGCCGGGAAGATCGCACCGTGCAAGCCGGAGCGACAGAAAGTCACGACCTCGGGGTCGATATCGACGACCGCCACCTCTTGTATCGAACCCGCGAACCCGTAGTGCCGGGCAACCCGGTCGAGGGCGATCGACATCAGGTCGTCGTCCCCGAGGAATAGCACGCGCTTGCCCGATAGGGCCCCGGCCTCATGCAGCAGCAGCACCCTCCGGATCTTCGTCTCGACCGTGCAATGGGACTGGTCGATCTCCAGCCGAACCCTAGGAGCGGCATCGGCTACCTTCGCCAGCTCTGCTCTCACGTCCTCGAGATCGTCGGGGAGACCGATCTCCGGATCGGTGACAGGGGCACGACCGGTGAAGCCAAACACCGCTCGGCCCTCAGGCGTGAGTCGGACCGGCCGCTCGACGGCGATAACCGCCCGCTTGCGGAGTTCGGCGCAGATGGCCGCGACGATCGGCACCGGGAGCCCAACCGTCCGGCTGATCTTCCGCACCGCGATGGGCTCGAGCCGGGCGATCGCGTTCACGACCTCGAGCACGCCTGCCTCACCCTCGATCAGGGCGACTGCGGTGGCGACCTCGCGGAGGATCTCGTCTCGATTCATGTCTGAGACGGGACCCCCCGCAGGACGCAGGTGACGTTGACGGTCTCGGCGCCGAGTGCCCGGCCGATGGCGTGCATGATGTCCTCGCCTTGGACATCGCCGTAAGACAACAGGTCGACGTTCGCCAGCGCGAACTCGGGCCACGTATGGATGCTGAGGTGCGATTGGGCGAGAACCAACACGCCGGTGATCGCACCGTTGTCGAACACGCAGAACTCCTCACCGAGCACGGTGACTCCACCGTTCCCGGCCGCGTCGTACATGATCGTCCGCAACCGCTCGCGGTCGGTGAGGATGTTGCCGTTGGCGACCCACGCATCCATCGCCCAGAGGCGCATGCGTGGGGACTTCAGTAATGCTGGGGTATCGAGCAATCTTGCTCCTTCGCGTAGATCGATCCGATGAGGGGCGCGCAGCGCCACCGGGCCGACCTAAAGGAGTTGCTCGAACAGTGCCTGGCTAGGCGAAAGAAGGCCGGGAGGCGCGGAAACGAACTCTGGTCACAGTCATTTGGCCCTCCCTCTTCTCTACGAGCCGCACGGGCGTGCGACTGGATCGCAAGCGTAGCAGTCGATCTTCCGCCACACCAGTCATCTATCGGACAGGACGCCTATCTGACGTTGATTCCGGTGGCGTCGCAGACGTTGGCGCTGCCGAGGAGGTAGCCGCCGTTTTCAGCAACGTCGAAGTAGACAGTTGCGACCGTGTTCCCCTCGCGCTGGACCCGGACGGGCACCCGTCGTTCCTCGGCCGGGTACCCGGCTCGTTCCACGACATCGTCATCTTCGAGGTTGCGGAGGACATCCCGGGCGAGATCGACCGGATCGCCTTTCTTCCCGGGCGAGGCGAAGAAGTGATCGAAGATCATGTTCGACTCCGGACCGACCTTGCAGTCGATCTCGGGATCCACCCACAGACCGTTCGGGTCGACGATGGAGATACCGATCGTGGGGGGCTCTTCGCCACCTTCATGGTCGCTGTACGGCCAGCAGGCGATCTCGAGCGGTCCCGGGGGAGCAGGGAGGGTTTCGGTCGAGGTGCCCTCCTCGAAATCCCAGCCCAGGCCGTTCATGCTGACCGGCTCGCCGGTCTGGTTGTCCATCCGGACGTCGAGCCCGCCCTCTTGAACGGCTACCTCGCTGTCGGCGACTTCCGTCGAGCCGTCCTCGGTACAGGTTAGTTCCAGCACCTTCACGACCGGCGGCCCATCGGAGACCCGGTCCGGGGGTTCCGGCTCGCTTCCGCAGCCCGACCATCAGAAGTACGGCAACCACGAGGCCCAGCGTCAGTCTGCGCATGGTGCTTGGACGGCTTCCTTGGCCCTCAGGTTCCCGCTCTCCCGGATTATTCGGCCAGGAGGGTCACAGGGATCGACACGACGTTGATCGGTTCGCCGTTCTCGGCCGAGTACTCGAGCACCTCGATGGTCCCGGGCTGATCCTGATCGACCGAGAACTCAGCCTCGATCGAGAAGTCGCCCCAGCACCCGGTGCCGCAGGATGGCCGTGGTGAACCCGTCCGCGATCTCGTTGCCGTTCTCGTCGAGGATCCTCCACGAGACGTTAGCTTCGAACACGTTGGCGATGCCCTCGATGAGGTCGCCGGAGGTGAAATCCCACCCGAAACCGGGAGACGTAACGGCGATGGCGGGGAGGAGATCCTCGTAGTCCTTCCGGGTCTGAGGGGTGTCGACCATGACTCCCTCACCGCCGATGGCGTCGACCGGTTCTCCATCGATCTCGAACAGAACACCGTCGACCGAATCGAACTGCGTCAGGGTGTAGACGACTTGGGCGACCCGCATCCTCATCGAGAGGCTGCCACCGCCGGACTGGAACTCGCTGCTGAGATCGACTGTAGCGACCCCATCGGAGATCTCCAGACCGAGCAGCTGGGTACCCTCGGGGATCTGTGTTTCAAGATTGATCTGGTCCCCGACTTCTGTAGTCGCCATCGAGAAGCGAGCCCAGGGCCATGTTCGCGCCGAGAACGTCATCGGTCCCCAAGTAGCCGCTCGGTGTCGGGGAATAGAGTTTCTCCTTGGGTGAACCAGCATCTCGATGGAGGCGCGCTGGCCGAGCTTGACGGAGACTCATCTGGTGTTGGACTCGACCGTGGGACTCCCCGTCTCCTCCGGTTGAGGCGGGTGGGATCGGGGCGGTGTCGCCGGTGGAGTCGAATAGGTCGGTGCCTCCGAGGAAGAGGAACGCGCCGATGGCTGCGACCGCGACGGCGCCCGCGGCGAACTGTATGCGGCGGCGGTTGCGCGAGCGAGCTTGGACCTTCATGAGGTCTCCTTCGACGTTGGGTTCGACCGTGTCCGCGGCCTGAACGAGTCCTTGCCTGATGCGTCCGTCAAGAGACATCGGCCACCGCCTCTCCTAGTTGTTCGCTGAGTCGTTTGCGGGCCCGGTGCAGGTGCACCTTGGCGGTCGAGGGTGAGCAGTCCATGATCTCGGCGACCTGGGCGACCGGGCGGTCCTCGAAATAGAAGAGGACGACCGCGGCTCGTTGCGCGGGTGGGAGCGTTCGGATCGCGCGCATGAGGTCGAGATCGATCGGCTGCTGCTCGGTCGTGGGCTCGGTGTGCGAGGTCGCCGCGATGTGCAGCTTCTGGCGCCTGGCCACGCTGATCGCCCGGTTGATGGCGACCTTGCGGACCCAGGCATCGGGCCGGTCATAGCGGGACACCCGGCCCCAGTGGCTCAGGGTCTTGGCGAAGGCATCCTGGGCGACGTCGTTCGCCGCCTCCTGGTCGTGAAGGACGAGGTAAGCGGTCCGGACGACGCCCGGGTACTCGCTGCGGAAGAACATGGCGAACTCGGCATCACTGTTCTTGTTCATCAACCGTATAGAGGCCCGGGCGGGGCGAAAGGTTTACCCGTCGAGCTGCCATTCGTTATCGATGATGACCGGGACCTCGGTGCCGTCCGGAGCGACTCCGTGGACCGCCACCTCCGGGCCCCCGATCATCGTGTCGGTGTGAGTCTTCGAGGAGTTGAAGCCCATCGCGTCACGCTCCTCGGGGGAGTCGGGGAGGCCATCGACCGCGTTCGGGAACCCCGCGCCCCAGGCGATGTGGCAGGTAGCGTTCTCGTCGAAGAGCGTGTTGCCGAAGACGACCCCGGTCTTTCCGACCTCCGAGGTCCCGTCGACGAGCGCAACCTCACCGAGCCGCCGAGCTCCGGTGTCCGTGCTGATGTCGCCTTCGACCGCTTGAGCGTTCCGCTCGGCCTTGACCTCGACGATCTCACCCTCTTTGAAGGTGAGCTCGAGGCCCTCCACGATCGAGCCGTTGAGGTAGAGCGGTCGGGTGCAGCGAACGGTTCCCTCGGTCTTGCGGTAGTCGGGCGTGGTGAAGACCTCTTCGGTCGGCATGTTCGCGACGTGCTCGATGCCCGCGGTGGTGACCATCGAACCCGAGCGCCACACCGAGCCGGGGAGGAGACCGATGGTGAGATCGGTGCCCGGCCCCCGATACCTCAGCGCGCTGAAGTTGCGAGCCTGGAGGCCCTCGGAGCGCTCCCTGAGTCGCTCCACGTGATCTCTCCATGCCTGAACCGGGTCGTCGTGGTCGAGCCTGGTGGCCTGCGCCATCAGATCCCAGAGGCGATCGGTATCGGGTTCCCCGAAGAGGCGCTCGGCCCACTCGGGGATCGGCCCACCGACGATCGTCCAGTTAACGCGGCCGCTGAGCACCAGGCGGAAATGTGAAGGAGTCGACGGCATGTGATCGTGCTTCAACTTGTCTGCCGAGATGCCCGCGTAGAGGTCGGGCGTCGGGTCTCCGGTGATCGAGATCAGAGCACCCTCGCCGTCGGTCAGGTCGTCGTTCGCCTTGTCCCACCACGCGGGGACGAACTCGAGCGAGTCGGGGCCGGCGAGGTTCAGGCGGTGGAGCTTCTGGATCGGGTCCCAAAAGATGATGTGGGCGTAGTGGGCGCCGGCCTCATAGGAGGCCTCAACGACGGCACGGGCCAGCTCCCGGTGCTCGACCATGCAGCGGACGATGACATCCTGGCCCGGCTGGACGTTGGCCCCGACCCGAACGGCCAGTTCGGCGTAACGCTTGACTCGGTCGTTCCCACTCACGCTTGGGACCCCCTCGTTCGTCGACGTTGGCGAAATGCGAAAGCCACCTAACCCTACGACTCCACGAGTCACGAGGACCCGCCTTGTAAGGTTGGGGCCATGGCGGCCAGGATCGCGGTGCTCGTGTCGGGCTCGGGCTCGAACATGGCGGCGTTGGCCGATGCCTGCAGTGCCGGGGCGGTCCCCGGGGAGGTCGTGCTGGTTGCCGCCGATCGCAAGTGTCGCGGTCTTGAGCTCGCCGACGATCGGGGCATCCCGACTCAACTCGTCGAGTTCTCGGCGTTCGATTCGCGGGACGAGTGGAGCGTTGCCCTGCGAGATGCAATCGGAACGGCCGAGCCCGAGTTGGTCGTCTCGGCGGGATTCATGCGGATACTGGCGCCGGTATTCGTCGATGCCTTCGAGGGCCGGTTGATAAACCTCCACCCGTCACTCCTACCTTCCTTCGCCGGCGCTCACGCAGTGCGCGACGCACTCGATTTCGGCGTCAAGGTGACAGGGACGACCGTCCATCTCGTCGATCATCAGGTCGATCACGGCCCGATCCTGCTCCAGGAAGCGGTTCCGGTGCTACCCGACGATTCGGAAGAGTCATTGCACGAACGGATCAAGGCGGTCGAGCATCGCCTGCTTCCGGAGGCATGCCGACTCTTGCTCGAGAGAGGATCCTGATGCCCGAGCTCAAAGTGAAGCGCGCCCTTCTGAGCGTGTCGGACAAGAACGGGATCGTTGAGTTCGCGCAGGGCCTCGTCAACCTTGGCGTCGCGCTGATCTCCTCGGGCGGGACCGCTACGACGCTGGCCGAGGCCGGTGTTCCGGTGACCAAGGTCCCCGATGTGACCGGTGCTCCGGAGATCCTCGGGGGCCGGGTGAAGACGCTTCATCCGAAGATCCACGGCGGCATCCTGGCCGATCGCCGCAAGGACGAACACATGACGCAGCTGGTCGAGCAAGGGATCGAGTCGATCGATCTCGTCGTCTGCAACCTCTATCCGTTCGAACGGACCGTCGAGCACCCCTCGGTCAAGGAGGACGACGCTCTCGAACAGATCGACATCGGAGGCCCAGCGATGGTGCGTGCGGCGGCGAAGAACCATCCGTCGGTGGCCGTGGTGGTGAATCCCGAACGCTACGCAACGATCCTCGAAGAGCTCTCGTCTACCGGCGCGGTGTCGGACGCCACCCGACGTGCTCTCGCACACGAGGCTTTTCGGCACACCGCGTCGTACGACGCCGCGATCGCCGGGTACTTCTCGCGAGGCGAGGGTTTCCCATCGATCGTCGTGCTCTCTGGCGAGAAGGTCGCAGACCTTCGCTACGGAGAGAATCCCCACCAGCAAGCCGCGTTCTACAAGAGCGCCGGAGCCCCGACCGGCCTGGCGTCGGCCGAGCAATTGCACGGTAAGGAGCTCTCCTATAACAACCTGCTCGACACCGATGCGGCGTGGCGCTTGGTCCTGGAGCTGGAGAGTCCGGCGGCGGCGATCATCAAGCATTCGAATCCCTGTGGCGTCGCGCAGGCGGGATCGCTCGAGGACGCGTATGCGAGGGCACTGGACTGTGACCGGACGTCTGCATTCGGTGGGATCGTGGCTCTCAATGCCGAGTGCGATGCGGCGACCGCGGTGCTGATCGCGGAGATCTTCACCGAGGTCGTCATCGCCCCGGGGTTTTCAGCGAGGGGGCGTTGGTGGCTTTGATCGGCGAAGAAGAACCTCCGCATCCTGGCGGCCAAAGCCCAGCTACCCGCGCGATCCGGAGGTTCGCCGGGTCGCCGGCGGTTACCTGATCCAGGACCAAGACTGGATCGATCCGCTCGACGATCTCAAGGTCGTGACCAAAGCGCAACCGAGCGAGGAGCAGATGGCCGACCTCCGCTTCGCGTGGACGGTGTGCAAGCACGTCAAGTCGAACGCGATCGTTCTTGCGAAAGATCTCACTGCGGTGGGCGTGGGGGCGGGACAGATGTCGCGGGTCGAGTCGACCCAACTTGCAGCGATGCGCGCGGGGGACCGAGCGATCGGGACCGTTTGTGCCTCGGACGCGTTCTTCCCATTCCGGGATGGGCTCGATGCCGCGGTCGAGGCCGGCGCGATCGCAGTGATCCAACCGGGCGGATCGGTGCGGGACGACGAGGTGATCGCGGCTGCAGACGAACACGGCATCCCGATGCTGTTCACGGGAAGACGCCACTTCCGCCACTGATCTCTAGACCGCGACCACCCGTGATGGCGCGGGCAGGGTTCGGAACCAGTCGAGGGCTCCGGCCAGATGACACGACCTCGCCGATGACGACGGTCGCGGGAGCTCCGAGCCCTGCCGCGCGAGCTCGGCCAGCGATGTCCTCGAGCGTTCCGATCACGGTGACCTGATCGGAGTTCGTGCCCCACTGGATGACGGCTGCCGGCGTATCTCCGGGACGGCCCCCGATGCCGAGTGCTCGCGCGATGGCGTCGAGATGTTTCATGCCCATGAAGATGACGATCGTGTCGACCGAGGTTGCGAGCCCGGCCCAATCGACTCCTCCGTTACTCGGCTTCTCGTGTCCGGTTACGAAGGCCACCGACGACGCAAGCCGTCGATCGGTGACAGGGATACCCGCGTATGCAGGTGCCGCAAGTCCCGCGCTGATCCCGGGGACGACCTCGAAGTCGATGCCCGCGGCTACGAGCGCGCTGGCTTCCTCACCGCCGCGTCCGAACAGGAACGGATCTCCGCCTTTGAGCCGAACTACCCTGAGCCCGTCTCGGGCTAGCTCGACCAGGAGGCGATTGAGGTCGTTCTGGCTAAAGACCTGACGCCCCCGCTGTTTGCCCGCGTAGATGAGCCGGGCCTCCGGTCGGGCATGGTCGAGGATCTCGGGATCGACCAGGCGGTCGTAGACCACCACGTCGGCAGCCGCGATCCGGTCCCTGCCCTTGAGGGTCAGGAGCCCCGGATCGCCGGGCCCAGCCCCGACCAGGGCAACGAGGGTTCCTCCGTCCGCTCTCATCCCGGTACTTTACACGTTTTATCCGGTGGTAAGGTGCGTTGCTTGGTATCCACGATCCGAAGGTGATGGGGGCAATGCCGGCAACGAGAAGCGAGGGGCAGTGGGCGCTCGGCTACAGCGAGCCGCTCAACCCGGCTGAGACGGCCAAGCGTGAGGACGACGGGCTCAACGTCCGCGCTCGCATCGAACATCTCTACTCGAGACAGGGCTTCGCGTCGATCTGGCCGTCGGACCTTCGGAGTCGCTTCCGCTGGTGCGGTCTCTACACCCAGCGCCCCGAGGTCGACGGTTACTTCATGATGCGGATCCGCATCCCGGGTGGGATCCTCACGTCGGATCAGACCCGAGTGATTGCCGACGTGTCGCGACGTTTCGGGCGCGACGTCGCCGACGTCACCGATCGCCAGAACATTCAACTCCACTGGATCCGGGTCGAGGACGTTCCGCGGATCTGGGATCTGCTCGAGCCGGCGGGACTCTCGACTATGGAGGCGTGTGGCGACGTCCCTAGGAACATCCTCGGTTGCCCGCTCGCAGGGATCGATGGCTCCGAGATCGTCGATGCGTCGTCTGCCATCCAGGAGGTCAACGCTCGCATCCTCGGCGACCCGGAGTTCTCCAACCTCCCGCGCAAGTTCAAGATCTCGATCACGGGTTGCACTCATCAATGTGCACAGCACGAGATCAACGACGTCGGGTTGGTGGGGGTCCGTGGTCCCGGTGGGGAAGCCGGATTCGATCTGTGGGTCGGCGGCGGGCTGTCTACGAATCCGATGTTCGCCACGCGGATCGGAACCTTCGTCCGACCCGAGCAGGTGACCGACGTCGTGATCGGCATCACGAGGATCTTCCGCGACTGGGGATACCGGCGCGCACGTAACCGTGCCCGTCTCAAGTTCCTGGTACGCGATTGGGGGCCGGAGCGTTTCCGCGAGATGCTGGAGAAGGAGATCGGCTACGCCCTCGTCGACCTGGCCGAGCCGAAGGCATCGGCTCTTACCGGGCGGGAGCATCACGGAGTCTGGCCCCAGAAGGACGGCCGCTTCTACGTTGGTTTCGTGCCCAAGGCGGGTCGCATCTCGGGCCATCAGCTTGAAGCGATCGCTCGTCTCGCGGACCGTTTCGGAGAGGGGCGAATCCGCACGACCACTCAGCAGAAAGTCGTCATCCTCGATGTGCCCGAAGACCAGGTCGAGGATCTCGTAACGGAACTCGAGGCGATCGACCTTCCGGCACGCGCCACCGCGTGGCGCCGGGGAACGATGGCCTGCACCGGGATCGAGTTCTGCAAGCTGGCGATCGTCGAGACCAAGGGTCGGGCAGCCGAGCTCTACCGATACCTCGAGGACCGCCTCCCCGGATTCGACGAGGACGTGCGGATCAACGTGAACGGCTGCCCGAACTCTTGCGCGCGCTACCAAACGGCCGACATCGGCTTGATGGGCTGCCAGGTGTCCGAGACCATCTACACCCCGGATCACGACGGTAACCAAGTGGCATCGAAGCGGAAGGTCGAGGCCTTCCTGGTCCACCTCGGCGGGCACCTAGGGGAGGGACGCGCGTTCGGGCGCAAAGCTCGCGGCGTCAAGGTGCTGGGCTCCGAGACCGGTCCCTACGTCGAGGCGCTCGTTCGCCGCTATCGCAAGCAGCGGAACGAGGACGAGAACTTCGCCGCCTTCATCGCCCGCCTTTCGGACGCGGAACTGGCCGAGTTCGCGAGCAAGCCGAAGCTAGTCGGCGCACCTCCTGCCTCGAGCGTCATCGCGGAGGCGAGGGTGCCATGAGCATCGAACACCGCATTGCATCTCCGGACCCGGAGTACTCGGGACTCGAGGGAGCGCATCCGCGTCAGGTGATCGAGTGGGCGGCCCGGTCGATCGACCGCCTCGCTCTGGCGACGTCGTTCCAAGCCTCGGGCATGGTCATCCTCCACATGATGAAGGACATCCGCCCCGACATCCCGGTCCTGTTCATCGACACCGGATTCCACTTCCCCGAGACACTCGACTTCCGCGCCAAGATCGTCGAGATGTGGGACTTGAAGCTGGTCGACCTGCGGGGCAAGCATGGTTCGGTCGAGGGCCAGGAGCGCGAGTACGGATCCCACCTCTTCGATCGTGACCCGGATCTTTGCTGCCACATCAACAAGGTCGAGCCGCTGCAGGTAACGCTTGAGGAATACGACGGATGGCTCTCCGGACTGCGCCGCGATCAGTCTCCGCTGCGTTCCGAGACGCCCATCGTCGAGGCGCAGATGTTGCCGTCGGGCGACGAGATCATGAAGGTCCACCCGCTCGCGCGTTGGACGTCGAAGGACGTCCTGACGTATGTCCGGGACAACAAGATCCCCACGCACCCACTGTTCTCCAAGGGTTACGCCTCGATCGGCTGCTATCCGTGCACCCGGGCGATCGGGGTCGGCGAGGACGAACGAGCCGGCCGGTGGGACGGTCAGGGCAAGACCGAGTGCGGTATCCACACGTTCGGCAAGAGCGGGGGCCCGGTGGAGACCGAGGCCGAGCAGTGAGCACCGCCGCGTGAGCCAGCGTGCCGCTCCCCTCAACTGTCCCTACTGCGGTGAATCGTCGATCGAACCGATCGGTGACGAGCGAGCCTTCTACTGCTCGTCCTGCGATCGTCGCTTCGAACTCAAGTTCCTGGGATCTGGGCGAGGAGGAGACATAAACGACAACGAGCTCTTCTTCGCGTGTATCGATCTGTCCGGTCGTCACGTCCTCGTGGTTGGGGGCGGACCGGTTGCGTTCGAGAAGATCGAGACCTTAATGGCGGCTCGGGCTTCGATCCGCGTCGTGGCCCCCGAGGTCTGCCCTGAGGTGAGCGCTCTCGTGGATGCCGGTGCGGTCCAGTGGGAGCAGAAGCCATACACGCCGAGCGATCTCGACGGCGCCTTCTTGGCCGTCGCCGCCACCGGCGACACCGAGGTGTCCCGCGCGGTCCACGACGATGCCGAGGCCCGCTCGATGCTCGTCAACGTCGCCGACGTCCAGCACCTCTGCAACTTCATCCTTCCGGCGGTGCATCGCAGCGGCCCGTTAGCGGTGGCGGTATCGACTGGCGGGGCGAGCCCGGCCCTCGCGCAACGACTTCGGAGCGAGGTCGGGGCCCTGGTTGATGACTCTTACGCTCGACTGGCTGGGCTGCTGGCCGAACTCCGTCCCTGGGCGAAAGAGAACCTGAGTACCTATGCGGATCGCAAGGCGTTCTTCGACGACATCGTTAAGGGACCCGTGGACCCGGTGTCATTGTTGAAGGCGGGAAACGAGACCGCGGTCGCCGAGCTCATCGCCGCCGCTCAGCAGCGCGCTCTCTAGGTTTCGGCCACCGTCTGGCGTGCTCACTCCTGATCGTCGTCGGGGAAGAAGGTCCACTCCGGCGTCGCGGGAGGCGGGACGATGACGTTGTGTTTCTCGACCGCCTCTTCTTGCTCAGTGGGCGATTTGAGCGGGGGAGGAGGTCCCTTTCGCGGGGTCGTCGAGATCGAGCACGCCCGGAATCATCAGGAAAGAAATGATCGCTACCGACCCCAGTAGGCCGGCATAGATCAGCGTGGTGTCCTCGCCGATGAGCGAAGCCAGCGGGCCGGTGAGTCCCAGGGAGATCGGTATCAGGCTGGTTGAGACGAGCCAGTCGAGACTCGACACCCGGCCGAGGATGTCGCCCGGCACCTCACGGTGCATGGTGGTGTTCCAGATGATGATCCCGGTAGTGAAGAGGGCCTGGAGGAAGAAGCTCGCGATGATCACCTGCCACAGTTCGGTCGAGAGTCCGAAGCCGGTGAGCATCAAGGTCCCCGCCGCCATGACGATGAACATCGTCCTCAGTGAGCGGCGCGGGAGGCTTCGTTGCCCTATGAGCACCGATGCGCTCAGCGCGCCGAGTCCGCCGATCGCGAGTACAAGGCCGAAATCGCTCCCGCTCCCTCCAAGCTTGTGCGTGACGAGGTGCGGTACGAGCGCTTGCCACGGACCGTAGAAGACCAAGAGGCCCAGCGCAGATGACAGCAACGCGCCCCACAACCATCGGTGCGCTCGCACGAACGCGAATCCCTCGCGCGCGTCCGAGAGATGGATGACCTCACCCTCTTCGCGATGCGCGATACGCGGCTGCATCATGCACAGGAAGATGTTGGCGAGTCCAAACGTGACTGCGTCGATGATGAAGGCCTGCCCAAGACCGAAGACGGCGACCACCAGGCCCCCGATGGCAGGTCCGGCAACTCTCAGTGAGAACGGACGCGAGAAGTTGTCCAGCGCGTTCGCCTCAACCAGCTGATCGCTGGGGACGATGTCCGGCACGATCGCTCCAAAGGCGGGACCGAACAGTGCTTCCGCGCCGCCGTAGACGACGACTCCTACGGCGATATGCCAGAGCTCGATCGAGGATGACAGAGACAGCACACCGAGGACCGCGATCGCGATGCCCTGGAGCGTGTTGGAGAGCATGAGGAGCCTGCAACGGTCGAAGCGGTCCGACAGTACGCCCGCCGGGATCAGAAGCAGCACGAGGGGGATGGTCCATGCCAACAGGATCAGGGAATAGACCGACGCGGAGTCGGACAGTTTGAATACCTGAAGCGGCAACGCAACGAAGAACATGCCGTCGCCGATCAACGAGACCGTGAGACCCGTCCATAGAAGTGCGAAATCTCTGGTCTTCAACGGGCGCAACATCTTCAGGCCCGAACCGGGGCCCCCGGTTTCTTGGGCACCTTCCCCCAACTTCTTCTCCCCCTTTTTCAGCAGGCTTTATCTACCACGCTAGGAACCTCGGAGTCTCCGTCACGCCATAAGATTCGCCATCGGAGGTAGATGACGAGCGACGAGGGGGCCCAGTGACTGCAGCGGTTATCGACGGCAAGGCCCTGGCTCAGGAGGTTCGCTCCGAGGTCAAGGAGCGAGCCCTCGTGTTGGCCGATGACGGCATAACGCCCGGCCTAGCGACGGTTCTGGTGGGGGAGGACCCCGCGTCGAAGATCTATGTCGGGGCAAAACAGAAAGCCTGTGCCGAGGTCGGGATCAAAGTTTGGGATTACCCACTTCCATCATCCACGCCCGAGGACGAACTGCTGAGATTGATCGCCGACCTCAACGCGAACGAGGGCGTGCACGGGATCTTGGTGCAGCTTCCGCTCCCCGAACACATCGATGAGCAGAAGGTCCTGGTCGCGGTCGATCCGCTCAAGGACGCGGACGGATTCCATCCGATGAATCTTGGGCGGCTACTGGCCGGCGATCCGCTGGTCGCTCCGGCGACCCCTGCTGGGATCCAGGAGATGCTCACACGCTCCGGTGTCGAGGTTTCGGGGGCCGAGGTCGTCGTGGTCGGCCGTTCGAACATCGTTGGTAAGCCGATCGCGGCGATGCTTCTGCAGAAGGCTCCCGGTGCGAACGCGACCGTCACCGTGTGCCACACGGGGACAAAGGACATCGCCGAGCACACCGTCCGGGCGGACATCTTGATCGCAGCCATCGGTCGAGCGCACGCGATCACGGGACCGATGCTCAAGCCGGGCTCCGTTGTGATCGACGTCGGTATGAATCGAACCGAAGACGGCTTGAAGGGCGATGTCGACTTCGACGCAGCGATGGAGATCTGCTCTCAGGTCACACCTGTGCCGGGCGGGGTGGGCCCGATGACGATCGCGATGCTGCTCAGCAACACCGTCAAGCTCGCTGGGGGCTAAGCCTGCTTCTGTCGCTGACGATATGCGGCGACGCTGGACCTGTTCCCACACACTTCGGCGCTGCAGAAGCGCCGGGATCGGTTCTTGGACTGGTCGACGAAGACGTCGTTGCATTTGTCCGACGTCGCAGACCTTCAGGCGATCGAAGCCCTCGTCCGCGATGACGGTGGCGAGCCCCATGGCGGTGTAGGCGGTCAGCCAGTTCTTCAGCGGGGCCCCCTTGGGGACGAAGTGCAGGTGCCATGGTTCCCCCCCATGGTTCGTGAGGAAGGGGTGCGCCCCGCTCTCGTGGAGGAGGGTGTTGAGGATCTCGGTCGTCCGTTCGGGCTCGGCATCGAACACCTCACGGAGGCGTTCCCGTAGCACCCGGATGTCGGCCAGGTCCGCCTCGGTGATGGGCCCCTCGTAGCTGGAGCGAGAGCTGTCCAGCAGCTCCTTAAGGACCTTCGGGCCCGTTAGGCGCTCGGCGTCGGCGGCGACCCCGTGGGAGTTGACCAGGGCCACGGCGATCTGGACATTGCAGTCCTTGTAACTAGTGAACTCCACTTGACTCCTTAGCGAAAGAGGCGTACTTTGTAATGAGCAAAGACAAGTTTGCTCCTGTTGAGCCCGGGCGTCAAGTCCCGGTAGACGGGCGGAAGGAGGGCACCATGTGGGTAGTTATGGCGATCGGAGTACTGCTGGTGCTGGATCTGCTGGCGGTCTACGGCGGAGCTGACAGTCGCGACAGCAACGACTGGATGACCCACCGAACCAGTTAGCCCCTAGCCTCGGTCGGACAGCGGCGTCCAGTCACGAGGATCCGGACCCACGTAACCGTGGTCCGGTCGGATCAGGCGGTTGTCGGCGTACTGCTCGCGCACGTGCGCACTCCAACCGGCAACCCGGCTGCAGGCAAAGATCGGCGTGAAGAGATCGGTCGGGATCTGTAGGTACCCATAGACCGAGGCGGCGTAGAAGTCGACGTTGGGATAGATGCCCTTCTCGTCCATGACGGTCTTCTCGATCTCCAGTGAGATCTCAAAGTTGTGCGGATCGCCGGTCTTCTCGGCGAGTTCCTTGGCCATCTTGCGCAGGTGCGTGGCGCGCGGGTCCTCGGTCTTGTAGACGCGGTGCCCGAATCCCATGACCTTCTCTTTGTTGGCGAACCTCTTGAGGATGTAATCGCGCGCCTTGTCGGCCGTCTTGATCTCTTTGATCATCTTCATGACGGCTTCGTTAGCGCCCCCGTGGAGAGGTCCCTTCAACGCCGCGATCGCGGCGGTCATTGCCGAATGGATGTCGGAGAGAGTCGCTGCGCAGACGCGCGCTGCGAATGTCGATGCATTCATCGTGTGATCCGCGTGCAGCACGAGGCAGACGTCGAACATCCGAGCGGTGTCGTCGTCTGCCTTGTCGCCCTTGAGCATGTACAAGAAGTTGGCCGCCAGGTCGAGGCTCGGGTCCGGCGGGATCAGTTTCTCGTCGTTTCGGAGCCGATGGTAGTAGGCGACGAGCGTGGGGAACACCGCGCAGAGGCGTATCGCCTTCCGGTAGTTCGCCGCCTCGGAGGTGTCCCAGCCATCGGGGTCCTTGGCCGAAGACGCGGACACGGCAGTGCGAAGCATCGACATCGGGGCGGCGTTGGCTGCCAGGGTCGGGAGGAGTTCGGAGACAAACTCGTTGGGCTCGCGCTCCTGGGCGAGCTGCTCCCGGATGGAAGCGAGCTGGGATTCGGTGGGAAGTTCGAGGTGGTGGAGGAGGTAGATGATCTCCTCGAAGGTGGCGTTGTCGGCAAGGTCGTGGATGCTGTAGCCGACGTAGGAAAGGATGCCTTTCTGGCCGTCGATGTCGCTGAGCGCGGTTTCCGCCGCTATGACGCCCTCGAGACCCTTCCCGGCAGTCGCCACAGGCCGCCCACCCTTTCCTCGTATGCCTTGCGGATCAAGGCTACCAGGTAGGCTGGGCGGGCCTTTCCGCAGGTCGCAGTCCTTGAACAGACCCTATGAAGGAGTCCTCTTGATGGCGAGTAAGACGCACCGCGTAACCCTCATCCCCGGCGACGGAACCGGCCCGGAGATCTCCGAAGCCACCCGCCGTGTACTCGAAGGGACCGGGGTGAAGTTCGATTGGGACGTCCAGGATGCCGGCGTCGATGTGATGGAGAAGTACGGCACACCGCTTCCCGACCAGGTGCTCGACTCGATCAGGGACACCAATGTCGCCATCAAGGGTCCGATCACGACCCCGGTGGGCACCGGTTTCCGCTCGGTCAACGTGGCTCTGCGTAAGGAACTCGATCTTTTCATGTGCCTCCGCCCCTGTAAGTCGTACCCGGGCGTGCGCTCCCGCTACGAGAACATCGATCTGGTGATCGTCCGTGAGAACCACGAGGATCTTTACGCAGGCATCGAGTTCGAGCAGGGGAGTCCCGAAGCCGCCAAGTTGATCGACTTCATGGCCGACCTCGGCGCCCGCCGCATCCGTGAGGATTCGGGCATCTCGATCAAGCCCATCTCCATCACAGGTTCGAAGCGCATCGTTCGCGGAGCGTTCGACTACGCGGTGAAGCAGGGCCGCAAGAAGGTCACCGCGGTGCACAAGGCAAACATCATGAAGTTCTCGGACGGCCTCTTCCTCAAGACAGCGACGGAAACCGCGGAGTCCGAGTACGGGGACTCCGGCGTCGAGTTCGAAGAGCGCATCGTCGACAACATGTGCATGCAGCTCGTGCAGAAGCCGGAGCTCTACGACGTGCTTGTGCTGCCGAACCTCTACGGAGACATCGTCTCGGACCTCGGAGCCGGACTCATCGGGGGCCTGGGTGTAGCCCCCGGCGGCAACATCGGCGACCATGCCGCCGTCTTCGAGCCGACCCATGGCTCGGCCCCCAAGTACGCGGGACAGAACAAGGTCAATCCCATGGCGATGATGCTCTCCGGCGTCATGCTGCTGAACCACCTCGAAGAGTTCGGCGCTGGAGACCGGCTTGAGAAGGCCATCTCTGCCGTTATCGCCGAGGGCAAGTCCGTGACCTACGACATGAAGCCCACCCGTGACGACCCCACCGCAGTGGGTACCTCTGAGGTGGCGGACGCCATCATCGAGAAGCTCGAAGCGGACGCGGTCTAGACCTCTCAAGGACGAAAGGAACTGACAATGGCCAAGAAGGTGACGGTCGTCGGCGCGGGCAACGTCGGCTCGAACACGGCTCGCCGGATCGCAGAGAAGGACCTCGCCGACGAGGTAGTGATGATCGACATCGTCGAGGGGCTCCCGCAGGGACTCGCGCTCGATATCAACCAGTCGGCCCCCGTCGAGGGCTTCTCGGCTCATGTGACCGGCACCAACGACTACGCCGACACGGCCGGTTCGGACGTCTGCGTCATCACCGCGGGACTTCCCCGCCAGCCGGGCATGAGTCGCATGGACCTGCTCGACAAGAACGCGGCCATCGTCGGTGGCGTCACCGAGCAACTTGCCGCCAACTCACCCGATGCGGTGATCATCGTGGTCTCCAATCCGCTCGACGAGATGACCTTCCTCGCCTCACTC
Source organism: uncultured Actinomycetes bacterium (assembly GCA_963826105.1). GTDB lineage: Bacteria > Actinomycetota > CADDZG01 > CADDZG01 > WHSQ01 > WHTI01. The sequence continues at coordinate 191,073 of CAWGWA010000005.1, forward strand.
GTGTCGGGCTTCCCGAAGGAGCGCGTGATGGGGATGGCGGGCGTTTTGGACTCGTCGCGTCTCCGTTACTTCATCGCCGAAAAGCTCGCTGTCGCGCCTCATGAGGTCGAGGCCATGACCCTTGGTTCCCACGGCGACCAGATGGTTGCCCTGCCCCGGCATGCAACCGTGAACGGCAAGCCACTTCCCGAGCTTGTCGACGAGAAGGAACTAGAGGAACTGTTCCAGCGCACGCGCGACGGTGGTGCCGAGATCGTCGGCTACCTCAAGAAGGGGAGCGCATTCTACGCGCCATCGACTTCGGTGGCGACGATGGTGGCCTCGATCATGAGTGACTCCAACGACGTGCACCCAACCTGCGCCTGGACTACCGGCCAGTACGGCGTGTCGGACGTCTACCTCGGCGTGCCGGCGAAGCTCGGGGTGGGCGGCGTAACCGAGATCGTCGAGCTCGACCTCAATTCGGAGGAGATCGCCAAACTCAAAGAAGCGGCCGAGGCTATCCGTACGAAGTGCGCCGACATCGCCGCCAAGAACTAGTCCTCCGGCCCCCGGCGGAGGATCTTTCCGGTGGGGGTGCGGGGCAGCGCATCGACGACGATGATCTTTCGGGGGCATTTGAACCCGGCGAGCCGCTCGCGGGCCCAGGTGCGGAGTAGCTCAGGGTCGAGCGGTTGCTCGCCGGCCCTGACGACCATCGCTCGGACTTCTTGGCCCCATTCGGAGTGTTCGGCTCCGTAGACGGCGACCTCCTGGACGGAAGGGTGCTGGATCAGGACCTCCTCGACTTCGCGGGGATAGACATTCACCCCGCCCGAGATGATCGTGTCGTGGGCTCGGCCGACGACGTAGAGGTATCCGTCGCGATCGAGATAGCCGAGATCCCCGAACGTGACTGCCCCTTCCCACCTCATGCGGGCGGTCTTCTCCGGATCGCCCCAGTACTCGTAGGGCGGCGCTTCGGAGTCGCGCACCCAGATCTCACCGCTCTTCTCGGGGCCGAGTACTTCGCCCCACTCGTCGCGGATGATGATCTCGATGCCGCGGTGCGGCTTGCCCACGCTTCCCGGCTTGCGCCGCCACTCCTCCGGCGAGATCCGTGTCGCCGCGCCCTCGGTCGCGCTGTAGAACTCCCACACCGAGTCTTCGGGGAACAGCTTGAGGACCTCCTCCTTGGTGTCGACCCTGATCGGCGCTCCGGCGTGCGCGAGCAGTCGCATACTCGAGACGTCGTGACGGCGGACTGTCGACGGATCGAGATCGATGATCCGCTCGAGATGCGTCGGGACCATGAAGGTCGAGGTCACCGAGTAGATCTCGATCGCGGCCAGAGTCTCCGCGGGATCGAACGCCCGCTGGACCACGACGGTACCCCCGGCTTCGAGGGTTCGGGTCGAGTAGCGCAGCGGCGCGGAGTGAGCCAGTGGCGAACACACGATGTGGATGTCGTCGTCGGTGATGCCCCAAAGCCTTTGGAAGTCTTCGGAGATCTGCGCGGCGAGCGGTGGCGTTTGGGGCGGGACCCAGACCCCCTTGGGGAGACCGGTGGTTCCGGAGGTGTAGAGCATCGGCTTGGCGAGGGTGAAGTCGGCGATCTCGGTCGGCTCGGCGTCGTGCAGGCTCCGCTCGAATGCGTCACCGAAGCTCATCGTGCGCTCGACGCCCGGCGGTGTATCGACCGCTCTATCGGTGAACAGCCAGCGGGCCCCCGAGTCCTCCAGGATGTAGGTGATCTCCGGTTGGGTCAGGAGCGAGTTGACCGGGACCGCGACGACCCCGACGCGCAAGGCGGCGATGATGACTTCGAGGACCTCGGTGCGGTTGCCTGAATGCACCGCGATCCGATCACCACGTTTCAGTCCGCCGCGCCGGAGCATGCCGGCGATCGCTCGCGCCCGGGACTCGAGCTGTCCGTACGTCGTGGCCCGGGCACCTTCGATGATCGCGGTCTTGTCGGGAGCGGTCCGCGCGAAGCCCCCGATCCCTCCCAACTAGGAGCCCTCCGGCCGGAGCCCCCTCGCGAGCGGGGGACAGTAGTCGGCCGGCTCTCGGGACCAGGGGAGAGGTGCGGGTCGTTCGGGGGCCGGTTCCCTCTGGAAGGCGAGCCACCGGGCGATCACTCCGGCCTGCCGGAAGTACCAGGCGATCTGGAGCAGCGCGAGCAAGGGGAAAACGAGGAATCCTCCGCGCAACCCGGTCAACAGGAAGACCGCCATCCCGTAGATCACCGTGAGGGTCGCGATGCCCGCGGCGTTCCTGCATACGGACCGAGCGATCGCGTAGCGGGGGAGCTTCGCCACGGTCTCTTCTTCGGCCATCGCTCGGCGCACGCGCTCGGGCCTGAGGATCGCCCATCCCGCATAAAGGGCTTGCACGATCGAGATGCCCAGGATCAGCCGGTACGCCCAGCCCCCGGCGTCGTCCGAGAGGGGGCTGTTGTTCCTCAATTGCACGACGAAGGCATCGGTCAGCCGGTAGACGGCCAGGGTCACGATCCCCGCGAACGCAAGAGCCAGGATGAAAGGAAGCCGCGTTCGACGAGGTTCTGGGTTGCTCACGAGGATGAGCGTAACCGCCAGCTATCGCTGGAGGACGAGTCCCATCACTGCGTATGGATATGGGCGATTCGGAAACCTGAAGTCTCCCGAGATCGTCGTCCAGCCACGCCCCCGATAGAGGGCTAGGGCGGCGCTGTTGCCGCACTGGGTCGAGAGCACCGAGGTCGTGCGTTCGATCCCGTCGAGTAGGGCGTCATGAAGGGCGCCGCCAACGCCCCGTCCCCGGGCGGACTCGACCACGGCGAGCTCGACGAACTCGTAACTGTCGGAGAACCACGTTTCGGTCGCCTCCTTCGGGAGCCCGTCGATCACCGTCTCGCGCCACCAGCCGCCGGGAGCGCTCGTGTATCCGTAGGCGAACCCGAGCATGGAGCCATCCGGGTCCTCGCGTGCGACGACCGCGCGGAAGTCATCCCGGCCTAGATGCATGTCGAATACCGATGCGAAGTCGCGGATCTGGTGCCGGGTCAGCGCGTACTTGGTGGTCGACCACGCCTCTCCGTAAACCTTCACGAGCTCGGCCCTGATCCTCGCGGTCTCCTCCGCGCTCAGCCTCGCGATCACCATTGATCGATCAACTGGTAGAAGATGATCGACCCCACCTCGTGCATCAGCTCCTTCGCTTTGGTGAGCCGGCTGCGATTCAGGTCCACGTACGAAGCCGGGCTGGCATAAACCTCGTGAAACCCGAGGTCATCTCCGATCCGCTTCAGTCGTTCGGAGTGCATCGGGTCCGAGACCATGAGGACCGTGTTGATGTCGTTGTCCTCGGCGATCACACGCACCTTCTCGAGCGACTCCAACGTCGTCTTTCCCTCGTCCTCTCCGAGGATCGCGTCGCTCGGGACCCCTTGTGTTGTCAGGTAGGTCTCGCCGGCGCCCGCTTCGGTGAATCGATCGCCCGGCTGCTTGCCTCCGGTCACGATGACCGTGGCCGAGAATCCTTCGTTATAGAGGTACGCGGCCTGATCGAGCCGGGCCTTGAAGACCGGCGACGGCACACCGTCGTACTGCGCCGCGCCCAGCACCACGATCGCATCGGCCGAATGGAGCTCGTCCTGACGCGACTGGCTCCACACCTGCACACCGATCCACGCCGGATACCCGACGACGACGAGGATGGCGACCAGAACGGCGATCCGGAAACGTTTCACCCACCCAGGCTACCCACCCCAGCCCTAGCGTTGAGACGCGAGGTTTTCCACGCTAGTCCCCCTGCATGCGTGACTAGCGTGGAATTCTGTCGCTAGACGGAGCGGTCCTGCTCGAGGACCCGCGGATCCTCGCTAGTTCGGCGGTTACCTCGCCCATGCCTTTGAGGATCTGCCACAAGGCCGCGAGGGCGAACACCATCGCGCCAAGTGGAAGGAACAGGAACACGACTTCAGCCCCACTTGCATTCATCACTTACCCCCTGTTCGCCTCCGGTGGGGAGGCATAGAGGTGACCCTGGTACTTACTTTCCACGTCAGGGCTACCAGAGCTCACTGAGCTGGATAAGTTCGTGTTTCGGGGCTAGAGGGAGCGGTAGAGGGCGGCTTGTTTGACTTCTTGGATCGCCATCGTGACCTTGATACCGCGGGGGCAGGCTTCGGTGCAGTTGAAGGCGGTCCGGCATTTGAAGGCGCCGTTCGAGGAGGAGAGGATCTGGAGGCGCTCGTCGGCGCCGGTGTCCCTCGAGTCGAAGATGAAGCGGTGGGCGTTGACGATCGCCGCCGGGCCCACGTACCCCTCGTCCGACCAGAAGATCGGGACACGAGGTGGTGCAGGCGGCACACAGGATGCACTTCGTGGTGTCGTCGAAGCGCTGCGCGTTCCTCCGGGCTCTGGATGCGCTCCTTCGTAGGTTCGTGCTCATCGTCATCGGTGATCAGCCACGGCTTGACCGCCCGGTAGCCGGCGAAGAACGGCTCCATGTCCACGACGAGGTCCCGGATCACCGGCATGCCGCGGATCGGCTCGACGACGATCTCGGATGGAAGGTCTTTGACGAGGATCTTGCAGGCGAGGCGGTTCACGCCGTTGACGACGACCGCGTCCGAGCCGCAGATCCCGTGCCCGCACGAGCGCCGGACAGCGAGGGAAGTGTCCTGGTACCACTTGACCTGATGGAGGAGGTCGAGGAGACGGTCCATCGGGTCGGCGTCGACCCGGTACTCCTCGAAGTGGCTCTCGGTGTCGGTCTCCGGGTTGAACCGGAGGACCTTGAGGGTGACTTCCGGCACTAGTACTTCCTCTCGACTGGCTCGTACCGCCCCATCGTGACCGGCTTGTAAGCCAGGCGCGTATCCCCATCGGCGGTCTTGTGGATGAAAGTGTGCTTCAACCAGTGCTCGTCTTCCCGCATCTGGTGATCCTCGCGGTAGTGGCCGCCACGCGACTCGGTCCGGGCCTTGGCCGAGATGACCAGAGCCTCGGCGATGTCGATCATGAAGCCCAGCTCCATGTGCTCGACGAGCTCGGTGTTGAAGATCTTGCTCCGGTCCTTGACCCGCGCCTTGCCGTAGCGCTCCTTGAGGCTATCGAGGGTGCTGAGCGCCTGGCCGAGGCCCTCGTCGGTGCGGGACACCGATGCCTTGTCCCACATCTCTTCCTGGAGATCCTTGCGGATCGCGGCGATGGGTTCGGTCGATTCGCCTTCGGTGATCGAGCGGAGCCAATCCTCGGACGACTTGGCAACGTCCTCGGGGACGTCGATGAGCTTGTTGTTGTTGGCGTACTCGGCCATGTTGACCCCGCCGCGCTTCCCGAAGACCACGATGTCGAGGAGCGAGTTGGTGCCGAGCCGATTGGCACCGTGGACCGATACGCAGGCGCACTCGCCGGCGGAGTAGAAGCCCGGGACGACTTCTCCGTGGGCGCTGTGCAGGACCTCGGCATCGATGTTGGTTGGGATCCCGCCCATCGCGTAATGCGCGGTCGGGACCGTCGGTACCGGTTCCTTGATCGGGTCGACGTCCAGATACGTGCGCGCGAACTCGGTGATGTCGGGGAGCTTGGCCTCGACGACCTCGGGATCGATCCCGGTGAGGTCGAGAAGCACGTAGTCCTTGTTCGGACCGGCCCCCCGTCCTTCCTTGATCTCGAAGAACTCGGCCCTCGACACCATGTCGCGCGGAGCGAGGTCCTTGATCGTCGGCGCGTAGCGCTCCATGAAGCGTTCGCCGTCGCCGTTGAGAAGGATGCCGCCCTCACCTCGTGCAGCTTCTGAGAGAAGGATGCCGAGGCGGTAGAGACCGGTCGGGTGGAACTGGAAGAACTCCATGTCCTCGAGCGGGAGGCCCTTGCGGTAGACAACACCAGGTCCGTCACCTGTGAGGGTGTGAGCGTTCGAGGTGATCTTGAACATCTTGCCGTAGCCACCGGTCGCGAACATGACCGACTTGGCCCTGAAGGTGTGGATCTCGCCGGTCGCGATCTCGTAGGCGATGATCCCGCCGCAGACGCCGTCTTGGATGATGAGGTCGAGGACGAAGAACTCGTTGTAGAACTCGACGCCCTGCTTGTTGCACTGCTGGAACAGCGTCTGAAGGATCATGTGCCCGGTTCGGTCGGCCGCGTAGCAGGCTCGCTTGACCGCCGCCTCGCCGTGATTTCGGGTGTGACCTCCGAACCGGCGCTGGTCGATCTTGCCTTCCGGCGTGCGGTTGAAGGGGAGCCCCATCCGCTCGAGATCGAGCACCGACTCGACCGCGTCCTTGCACATCACATCGACGGCGTCCTGGTCGGCGAGGAAGTCACCACCCTTGACGGTGTCGAACGCATGCCATTCCCATGAGTCCTCTTCGACGTTGGCGAGCGCGGCACACATACCGCCCTGTGCCGCACCGGTGTGCGAACGGGTGGGGTACATCTTCGAGACGACCGCGGTCTTACATCCCTTGCTCGCTTCGAGTGCGGCCCTCAGCCCGGCACCACCGGCTCCGACGATGACCGCGTCGAAGATGTGTACGTTGTCGCTCATCCACCAACCGCCGGGTCGAACGTGATGACGACTGCGGTGCCCATGATCATCAGGATCGTTGTCACCGTGTAGAGGATGCCTTTGATCGTGGTCCTGACGGCGGGCCGGTGGACGTAATCGTTAATGATCACGCGCAGTCCGTTGACGCCGTGCAGCAGCGCTAACACCAGAAGCACCCAGTCGAACGTTTTCCATCCGACGTTGTCCCAACGTTCGGCGACGAAATCAAAGTTGACCCGCTCAACGCCTGAGTCGACGAGATGCATGATGTAGAGGTGGATCAGGACTAGGAACAGCAGCACGATCCCTGAGAGCCTCATGAAGAACCACCACCACACCTCAGCCTTCGAAGGGCTCCGGTCGGCGGCGAAGGCCTTGGGCTTCTTCTTGCGGTACACGTCCTCGATAGTGGCCATGACCCAGGATGTTAACGCCCCGCACCTCGCCCTCCCGAAGCAACTAGCATCATGAGGATGACGGACGAACGGAAGACCGATTCCGGGATCGAGATCGAGCCTCTCTATGGCGGTTCGAACCATCCCGTGGACGAGAACAAGCTCGGCGAACCGGGCGAGTTTCCCTTCACGCGAGGGGTCCATCAGGGCATGTACCGAAGCCGGTTGTGGACCATGCGCCAATATGCGGGCTTCGGTTCGGCTGAGGAGACCAACGAACGCTTCAAGTACCTCTTGAAGGCCGGCCAAACGGGACTTTCGGTGGCTTTCGACCTCCCGACCCAGATGGGCTACGACTCCGACCATCCCAAGGCACAGGCCGAGGTCGGTCGGGTGGGGGTTGCGATCGACTCGCTCGCAGACATGGAGCTCCTCTTCGACGGGATCCCGCTCGATGAGGCCTCGACGTCGATGACGATCAATTCAACTGCAGCGATCCTCCTGCTCCTCTACGAACTCGTCGCCGAGAAGCAGGGGGTCCCCAGAGGGGAGATCTCTGGGACCACGCAGAACGACATCCTCAAGGAGTACACCGCCCGCGGGACGTACATCTATCCGCCGAAGCCATCGATGAGGATCGTCACGGACCTCTTCGGCTACTGCAAAGACAATCTGCCCCGGTGGAACACGATCTCGATCTCCGGCTACCACATGCGCGAGGCCGGGTGCACTGCGGTCCAAGAGGTCGCGTTCACGATCGCCGACGGCATCGCGTATGTCGAAGCCGCGATCGAAGCGGGACTCGATGTCGATGACTTCGCGCCCCGGCTCTCGTTCTTCTTCGCATGTCACATGAACTTCTTCGAGGAGGTCGCCAAGTTCCGCGCCGCTCGTCGCCTTTGGGCGAGGGTGATGAAGGAGAGGTTCGGCGCGAAGAACCCGAAGTCGATGATGCTCCGCTTCCACACGCAGACCGGTGGGGCGACGCTTACGGCCCAGCAGCCGGAGAACAACATCGTGCGCACCGCGCTCGAAGCTTTCGCCGCGATGATGGGCGGGACGCAGTCGCTCCACACCAACTCGTTCGATGAAGCTCTCGCGCTGCCGAGTGAGAAGGCGGCAACGATCGCGCTGCGAACGCAGCAGGTGCTCGGTTACGAGTCGGGGGCCGTCGATGCAGTCGATCCGCTCGGAGGGTCGTGGTTCGTGGAGTCGCTGACCGACGAGATCGAAACCAAGGCGGAGGACTACCTCAAGCGCATCGACGACATGGGCGGAGGCGTCGAGGCGGTCGCGACCGGATGGATGAAGAGCGAGATCGAGGACGCCGCCTACCGGATCGCACAAGGTGTTGAGAGCGGAGAGCGCCCCATCGTCGGAGTGAACCGTTTCGTAAGCGAGCATGAGGAGCCTGTGGAGATCATCGAATTCGACCCCGAACTGGCCCGTCGTCAGATGGAGCGAACGCAGAAAGTCCGAAGCGAGCGTGATCAGGCACAGGTCGATACCGCGTTGAAGGGCGTCGACGCCGCGGCGAGGTCATCGGACAACCTTCTCTATCCGATGCGGGAAGCTCTAGCCGCTTACGCGACCCTCGGTGAGGTCTCGGATGTGTTGAGGGACGTCTTCGGCGAGTTCGAGCCGGGGGCCTGATGGCGGCTACGAAGGTTGCGGTCATCGGCGGTACAGGCGACGAAGGCTCCGGCCTGGCGGCTCGCTGGGCGAAGGCCGGGATCGAAGTCGTGATCGGCTCGCGCGATGCCGAACGAGCAGCCGTTGCAGCGACGAAGATCCAGGAGCTCGCCGGAGGTTCGGTCAGTGGACTCGAGAACGCAGGCGCGGCCGCGTCGGCCCCCATCGTTGTCGTGACCGTCCCGTTCTCTGGGCAGGCGGCGATCTATCGTTCGATCGCGGAAGCGATCACCCCCGAGACCATCGTCGTGGACTGCACCGTCCCTGTGGCGGCCGCGGTCGGCCACAAGGCGACCAAGGTTCTTGGTGTGTGGGAGGGCTCGGCCGCCCAGCAAGCGCAGTCGTTGCTGCCGAAGGGCACCATCATGTGTGCGGGCTTCCATTCACTCGCGGCATCGGCGTTGAACGATCTCGATCGCGAGATGGAAGGGGACGTACTCGTATGCGGGACGAAGAAAGCCGCCCGGGCGACTGTGGGGGAGCTCGTCGATGCCATCCCGGGCCTCAAGTTCATCGACGCAGGCCCGCTGGATAATGCCCGGATAATCGAGCCCATCACTTCATTGCTGATCGGGATCAACCACCGCTACGGCACCGACCGGTCGGGCGTCCGGATAACGGGGCTCCCTGACTAGGCCTATTTACTCATGCGGGCCATTCCCATCAGCTCGCCGCGGGACTAGGTTCTGCGGATGACCGTTAAGCGCTCGTCGTCTTTCGTCCTGGCCGTTCTTCTTGTCCTTGTGCTCGCTCCACCCGCCTGGTCTAAGGCCAAGGCACTCCCACAGCAGCGTTACGAGGTGCTCCCGGCTCATGACGTCACCGCGTCCCCGAGCAACCTCGACGTCATGCCCGTGATGAAGCACTGGATGGCGGGCAAGAGGAAGTCGCCCAAGGTCGTGATGGTGCTTGTGCCAGGGTTCTTCGGCGGCATCCAGAACTTCGCTTACGCCGGGCAGCGCCTGGTCGAGCGCTATCCGCGGATGCAGGTCTGGGTCGTCGAACGGCGCAACAACCTCCTCGAGAACCGCTGCGGCATGGAACTTGCACAGAAGGAGGGTTACGGGCGTACGCAAACGATCTCCCTTTACTACCTCGAAGGTGCCGTCGCGCTGAATTCGGGATGTCCACAAGCGGCTGACGAAGCCGCTCCGATGGTGTGGGACGGGAACGCGAACGAACAGGCTCTTTCGCAGGACGAGGCTGCCGACGTCGGCATGGCTGAGTGGGGTCTCGAAACCGAACTCGAGGACATCCGCGCGGTGGTTCAAGCGGCACATAAGGAGTACCCCAAAGCAAAGGTGGTCCTCGGCGGTCACTCGCTCGGCGGGATGACGACACAGCTGTACGCGGGATGGCGATTCGGGTCGAAGCCGAGCAGCGCGGGATGGAAGACGATCGACGGAATGGTTCTCATCGACGGTGCGGTGTCCGGACCGAGCTGGGCCGACACGATGGTGCCGCAGTCGTTCGCCACGCGGGCGATGACCGATGCCGGTGATCTCTACTGGGACGACTTCGCCGGTGGAAGGACCAGCCTCCTCGGTCTCCTCGCCGAACTCGGAGCGCTCGCCGCGATCCAGGAACCAGATGTTGAGTCCTATATCTGGCGTGCGTTGCAGCCTCCCTTGACCTGGCCGTTCGAGGACACCTGCCCGACCAACCGGGCTGCGTTCGCGGGGTTGACCGACGATCAGTACGGGTTCTCATCAACCTTCGAGCTTCATCAAGGGGACGTGTCTGAACCACTGCCGGGCCCGGTCGGGGGAACGAAGAAGTGTGCGACCCCCGAGGAAGATCGCGAGTTGGTCGGATGGCTCGATTTCGACGATGAGTCGCTGGCCGGTCAGCAGGAGATCACCTCGACCGACACCTGGGCGCACTCGATGTTCGATTCGAAGAGGACCAACGGGGTCGAGTGGTATTTCTCGACGGTCCTCAATGCGGACATCGACCTGGTCTCGAATCTCGATGCGAACGCGGAGTACACGTACGAGGACGTGACGACGACTGCATCTGACGCTTTCGGACTCAAGGTGTTCGACACCGCCGCGGTGAGGGTGCCGGTGTACGGATTCATAGCCTCTTTCTGCCGGCCCAATTACGACTGGTACCAGGAGCAAGCAGCGAAGGTCCCGAGCTTCACTTACGTGGACCGTTCGGCCGAAAACTGCGATGGGGCCTCGGAGGACCCCTACGGGCATGTCGATCCGCTGTTCGCGGCCGACGAGGTCGGACATTCGAACGACTTCTTCAAGTCGGTCGTGAACTGGGTCAAAGAGAAGGTTCTCTAACGATGATGGAGGTACTGAGATGAAGCGTTCTTTCGTGATGGTCGCTGTGCTGGCGATGCTGTTTTCCGCAGCGCCGGCGATGGGTCACGGCGCGGACGACCCCGACGAGGTTCAGGGTTTCCTCGACATCAAGCGCGTGGACTTCAACGGAGAGGCCCGAGGCACCAATACAGTGACGGTCAAGACCTATGAGGGCTTCGCGTGCAATTACCTGAAGGGAAACACCGACAACTACCTCAAGCTCCAGTTCGACAGGCAGAGCAACGGTTCGATCGATCTCGTGGGGACCTTCCAGTGCGTCGACAACAAACTGTTCATGTTCCTCAAGGCACCAGACACCGGAAGCGCCTACGAGGAAGTCCGGGCGAAGCGGCCGAACGCCAAGACGACCAAGGTGACGTTCCCGTTCGACATCCCGGAGCTCGATTCGAATCACGTGAGCCTGATCGTGAAGTCGAAGGACAACACCAATGTGGACTGCACCCCGACGGCCTGCGTGGATAGATTCCCCGATGCGGGAGTCTTCTCGCTCTACTAGGAGTTTCCGCACGATCGATCGGGAGATTGTTAGATAGTGGGGCAATCGTGGGCGTGACGCTTCAGTGGCGCAGTGAACACACCGAGCCGGAGCAACGGTTCGGAACCACCGTCGACTTCGGTGGCGGTGCTGCGCGCGGAACTGGATACATGTCGTACTCGGAGCGAGTGGGTCCAGGCGTGGTCGTGGTGCACGATGCCTTCGGACTTCACCCGGGGGTGATCGCGTTCTGCGACGAGCTCAACCTCGAAGGCTTCACGGTCCTGGCCCCCGATCTCTACGCTGGGCAAGTGGCGGCGACCGAGGGTGAGGCTGAGGGGCTTGCGGCGACGCTGGACGATGCTCGGGCGGCCCGCCTGATCCGTGAGGCGGCCGGCCACCTCACCGCCAACTGGCACCCTCGGGTCGGCATCGTGGGGCTGGGATCGGGAGCCGTCATCGGAGCCGCCGCGGCCGAAGGATCTTCGCCCGATGCCTTCGTGGCCTGGGGCGCCGAGATCGAGACGGGCGCCCCGCTTCTGTGCCTCGATGCGGCCTCAGCGACGTCCGAAGACATCGTCGACTTCCTCCTCTACAACCTCTCTTGATGAAGATGCTCTTGTCCCGTGACTGGTTCGGTCCCATCATTAGGGGGCTGAATGACGATGGAGGTGCAGGTTGAGCGTCGATCTACGAGTCAACGTTCCCAACCGACCGGGGGCCTTGGTAGGCGCCCTTCAGGTCTTACTCGACGCGGGCGTTGAGGTCCTTGCGGCCTCGGCAGACAACCGCCCCGGCGAGCGGTGGGCGTACATCCATGTGCTCACCGATCATGCCGACGGTGCCCGCAAGGCGTTCGAAGCCGCTCAGATCGAGGTAACGGGGGAGCACGAGGTCGAACTGCGCGAGATCGAGGCTCACCGCGGCGTCCTGGTCGACCTGTTCAATGAGTACTCGAGCAAGGGCGACAACATCGAGGTCCTCTACATGGCCCCCGACGGCCGATGGGTGATCGGGACCGAGAGCATGCGCCGGGAGCGCCGCGGGCTGAGGGTGGACGAGGCCACGTATTAGCTCTGTCGTGCGCATAGCCGTCATCGCCGACATCCACGGCAACGATGTGGCGCTTCAAGTGGTTCTGGCACACGCAGCAGGTCGCGCGGTGGACTCCTATGTGTGTCTCGGCGATGTCGCCGCTACCGGCCCCTTCCCGGTCGAGACGATCGAGCGAGTCGCGGCGCTCAATTGCCCTGTCGTGATCGGGAATACCGACGACATCCTCCTCGGAGGCAAGGACGAGACCACGGACGACGACTTCATCGCGAGGATCCTCGAGATCGATATGTGGTGTGCTGCCGCCTTGAGCGATGTGCACCGCGCTCATATCCGCCGTTACGCGCCCACCGTGTCCCTCGCAGACGGTGCGCTGCTCGCGTTCCACGGAACGCCGGCCTCGTACGACGAGAAGATCGAGTTGGATGCATCTGAGGAGTTCCTCGACGCGGCCCTCGATCGGGGAGCACGCGTTTATTGCGGTGGACACTGGCATTTCCAGAACCTCCGCCGTTTCGGCGACCGCTTCTACGTAAACCCCGGGAGCGTGGGAATGACCTACAACCAGACGTCGGGGGATGCTCGCCTGGTCCCCCTGGCCGACTATGCGATCGTGACGATGGACGGCGCTGAGTTCGGGGGCGTTGAGTTCCACTGCCTCCCCTATGACCCGACGCCGTTGTTTGAAACCGCACGCGAGCGCGGTATGCCCCAACTCGAGTGGTGGCTCGGACTATGGTCGACAGAAGGAAGTCCCTCGCAGGAGGTGCAGTGATGACGGCCCCCAATATGTTCCCGTTCCTTCGGTACCGCAACGCCCGGAAAGCGATCGAGTGGCTCGGGCTCGCATTCGGTTTCGAGGTTCATTCGTTGATGGATGCCGAGGACGGCACCGTGGCTCACGCCGAGCTCAAGCTCGGTCCAGGGATCATCATGGTGGGCGAGGCTCGCGACGACGCTCTCGGGGTTAAGTCACCGAACGATCTTGATGCCGTTACCGGTGGGATCTACGTCTACGTCGAGGACATCGACGCGCACTACGCACGAGCGAGCAAGCACGGTGCCGAGATGGTCTTCGATATCGCCGACATGGACTACGGCGCGCGGGAGTACACCGCACGCGATCTCGAGGGCCATCTGTGGAGCTTCGGTACCTACCAGCCGGTGGTGCCCGACTAGTCACCGATCTTGTTGAGCCACTTGCCGACGACCATCGACATGCCTTCGCGCTCTTCTTTGAACCCGAGACTTCGGTAGAGCTCGGCGGCATGTTCGGTGAACAGGGCAACGTGCTGGCCGGGGACAAGTTCGACGAGGCGGACGACCATCTCGCGCGCGATCCCTCTGCGCCGGTGGGAGCTCGCGGTCCAGACGTCGATCAGATAGGCGTTGCACACCTGATCCGACAGTAGCCGGGCGCTACCGACGCAGCGCTCCCCGTCCCACACGAACGAAACGGCGAACGAATTGGCGAACGAGGTCCGTAGCTGGTCTGGCGTGCGCCCGTTGTCGAAGTCATCGGCTGCGAGATCCTGCTTCAGACCCGACCAATCGACCCCGTCCGCCGTCATCCTGACCTCGATCGCGTCGTCCATCCTTAGTCCTTGAACGCGGGGCGCCAACTGGGGGCGATGTTCCCGTAGGTGATGGAAGTGGCGCCCTGCCACACGGCTATGGATTCGATCGCCTTACGGGTCCGGCGGGCGATCGCAAGGTTCCCTTCGGCCCACTCCTCGGTGTGGACGGCGTTCACGACGAGTGTGTTCGTGGCGCGATCGATCTTCGGGTCGATCCGACCGGCAAGTCGGTCGCCGTCGAGGATCGAGAGCACGTAGTAGCCGTACTTCCGTTTGGCCTTCGGTACGTAGATCTCGAGGCGGAACTCGAAGTCGAACATCGACTCGGTTCGGGCGCGGTCGCGGATGAGATTGTCGAAGGGAGACAACAGGGTCGTACGGCCCCGCCAACCCTTGGCGGTCGCGTCGATGAGGTCGAGGGCCTCCGTGAGCATGTACCACCGACCCGGCAGTTCCTTTATCGCAACCTCGGTGACTATGCCTCTCTTGACCAGCGATGCGAGGACCTTCGGTAGATCCGGGTACTGACCCTCGATGAAGTGCCGGGAGATGTGCTGCATGGTCGCGATCCCGAGGGCGCGTAGGGAGTAGACCGTTGCCTGCTCGACCGCAGTCTTGTGCGGCAAGCGTTGGGATCGAACCTCGGGGGGGAACCAGAGATCCGAGCGAGCCCACACCCGCTCGACTCCCTGGCGCCCGGCGATCATGATCTTCCCTTGGATCCACATGAAGTCGAGCAGCCTCGTGATCGTCTGGTTAGCGTTCCAGCCGCTCGATTCCCAGCCCTTCATCGAGTCGTGGGTGAGCTCTTTGGCTCTCTTCGGTCCGGATTTCAACTCGCGAAGGACTTGCCGCTGGGCCGGCTTGTGCTCGTCCATCCATGCGGAGACTTCGGCCCCCCATTTTCCGCTATGGCCCGGCCAGCGCTTCATGCGGTGTGCATGGATCGGATAGTCCTCGGTAAGCACCAGCGACGCCGCGTGGGCCCAGTAGCTGAACATCGAGCGATCCTGGAACAGAACGCGATCGAGTTCCGCAGTATCGAAGGCACCGAGTCGGCTGAAGAGAACCAGCAACTGGGTTCGCGCAACCGCGTTGATGGGATCGAACTGGATACATCGAAGCCGTGCGGCTACACCCATGACATCCCTCTCGCGGCGCTCCGCCGCTAGTCCCTGCGCGTCGACCGCGATCCGCCTCGCTTGCTTCAAGCT
This sequence comes from uncultured Actinomycetes bacterium, assembly GCA_963826105.1. Lineage (GTDB taxonomy): Bacteria > Actinomycetota > CADDZG01 > CADDZG01 > WHSQ01 > WHTI01. Next base: position 206,337 of record CAWGWA010000005.1, read on the forward strand.
GACATCCGGGACGATCACTCGAGCCCGATCGCCTTATCGAGGGTCTGTTGAGCATCGGCCAGTGTCATCCCAGTTGCCCGCAGGAGATCGGATGCGGTGAGTCGAACCTGACCCACGACCGAACCTAGGACCAGCGCGTCGGGGTCGTCGATGACCGACGCCGCGTTCCTCATCGCCCGCACGGCAAGCTCTCTGGTTTCATGCGCATCTTCTGGATCGGCGAACTTACTCTGCAACGCGCTGACCGCGGCCGCTAAGTTCCGCACCGCCTCGACCACCGGTTCGGGCGCGGGTCCGCCGAGCCGGACCAAACCTTGCGCAGCGCGGGCGAGGACGCGCGTATTGCGTACCGCAAGGTCGACCTGCGTAGCCGCCACCGCGTACTGTTCGAGTTGTCCCCTGGCCCGACGCCGAGGGGGTGCCAGCCGAGCGATCCGGTGTCCTTCGCTCAGAGCGTCGTTGAACGAACGGACGTCCGTGTCAAGGTCGCGCGCGCGCCACAAAGCTTGGCTAACACCGTCGGAATCTCCGGCTTCGAGAGCATCTGCAAGCGCGTTGAGGGTTACCACGAGTTTCTTGAAAACCGGTTCAGCCGCCTTCCATACGTGGGTTCTCGGATCGAAAGGGAACAGCACGTGACTGACGATCAGGGCGACTCCGCCTCCCACGAGGGCGTCAAGGAACCAGGTGGGCGCGATCCCACTCGGAGGATCGAGGATGACCACGAGGATCGCCGAGATCCCCGCTTGGGTGACCAGGAGAGGACCTCCGCCGAGGAAGATCGCGACGACCATCGAGATCGCTCCGATGACGGCGAGTTGCCATGCCCCCCGGCCGATCCCTCGAGCCAGGAATTCGGCGATGGCCAGACCGAGCGCCACTCCAAGGACAATCTCGATGGCGCGGCGGGGATGTTGACCGCGGACGGTTCCGAGGATGACGACGGCGGTCAGGGCGGCGAAGATCGGCCGCTCGTGCCCGATGACCTCGCTTGAGATCAGGTAGCCGATGCCCGCGGAGCCGGCGCTCTGGAGAACGGGAGGCAGGTCATTTTTCACCTGCCCCAGGCGCTCCCTCAGGGCAACGCCCCGCCAGCCCTCGTCCCCGCCCGCAGTGGTCATCCCGCGAGGTTACCGGCGGGAGCGGTGAGCGGGGAGGGGTGATCAGCAGGAAGGAGTTCGAGCTGGGGTGCCGAAACCGTATCCGTAGACCTAAACCTGCCTACTGGAGGAGTCTGATGAGGAAGTCTGTGGCCTTCGTGGCCGCCATTGCGCTTGCTGCAGCCTTGCTGACGCCGGTATCGGCGATCGCGGCTGCGGAGCACAGCGCCGAGGACGTCGTTGTCGTCAGCGATGCCGACGGAACCGAGATCGCCATCACCGTCTTTCGACCGGCGGGTACCTCCAATTCCAAGCCGGTTCCCGTGATCCTTCACAGCCATGGCTGGGGTGGAAGCCGGACCGCGACCATCGGCGGCGAGGTCGAAGCCTTCCTAGACGCCGGACTTGGGGTCGTGAGCATCGACCAACGAGGCCACGGCGCGAGCGGGGGCCAGGCGAACGTGCAGGACCCCGAGCTCGAGACCGAAGACATCGACAGCGTCATCGACTACATCGCCGGGTTGTCCTGGGTCGAGAAGAACGTGGATGCCTCGGGCCGCAAGATCGCGGCTGACCCCGTGCTCGGCGCGATCGGCGGAAGCTATGGCGGCGGTTACCAGACGATGTCCGCGCTCGACGAGATCGCAGAGGAAGGCAGCACGCGCTTCGATGCGCTGGCCCCCGAGATCACCTGGTTCGACCTCAACGAGAGCCTCGCTCCTCAAGCGGTTCCCCGAACGGCATGGACCTCGGTCCTGTTCGCCGCCGGTGCGGCGATGGTCCCGCAGTACATCCAGGAGGCGTTCGCCTGGGGCGCCGTTACCGGGCAATGGCCCGACGGCACCGTTCTCGGCACGCCGACCGAAGGTGTCCCGGATCTCGCCAGTGAGTTCGCACGTCACGCGCCGCGACACTTCTCTGACCAGGGGATCAAGCTGAACGTCCCCATGCTGCAGCGACAGGGTTCGTCAGACAACCTGTTCAACCTCAACCAGGGCCTCCACATCTTCCGCGACGCCCTCACGAGGAAGGCGCGCTCCAAGAGCCTCTTCGTCGCCTACAACGGCGGCCACGCATTGCCGAACGCGATGCCTGTCGGAACTGCCGGCGGCACCGACGCATGCTCGGGTGACTGGACCGCGCTGCGGATCGCCTTCTTCAAGCAGGTCTTCGCCGGGAAGAACCCGTCTTCGTTGCTCCCCGGTCGTTACAACTTCACCAACGTTGACGGGGCGAAGTGCTTCAGCTTCAACTCGACCGACAATGTACGGATCGATGTCGATGAGGATCTAGAGGCCGGCGGCGGCAACTCGCTGCCCGTGCCCGTTGGTGCGGGAGCTCCTATCAGCCTGCCGCTCTCGGCCGGCCCGATCACCGTCGCCGGGATCCCCAAGCTGAATGGCGTAATCGACACGGTTGTGCCGGACTCGAGGATCTTCTTCGGGCTCAGCATGGGAACGACCCCCGCGGACGCGCAGGTGATCCAGAACAACCTGATGCCGCTGCGGCGAACGCTTCCCGGGACCGGTTCTAAGTTCTCGATCGAGTTGCCGGGCGTCGCGGTAGAGGTGCCCGAGGGACAGACGCTCTACCTGACCATCACCCCTGTCTCGGACATGTATGCCGCGCACGGAAGCCGCGCACCCGGTGCGGCCGTACTGACCGGCTTGAAGCTGTTTCTGCCGACGCTCTAGGGCTTCACCGTCATCATGAAGATGGCACTCAGCAGCACCAGTGTGTCGATCCGGGCAATCATGAGGAATCGTTGTGTCGCGGCTTTGATCTCTGGCGCCGCGGGCCCCTTCTCCTGAACGAGGGTGGCCAGCTTGGCAGCCTGGGGGCCGAGGACGGCTGCACCGACGACGGTTGTAACCACGACGGCGACGATCCCGTAAACGACGAAGGGCTCTTCCCAGGGGATACCGGCGTCGGCGACCATCCAGATGCCGCTCGCGAGGACCAATATCGACGCGGGCATGAAAACCTTCGTGCCGACGTCCGCGGTGTGCTGTCCATAGGCGGCCGAAGCGACCGCGTCGTTCGCCGCCGCGAAACGGCCACCGACGACCTGAAGCAGGATGGAGCCTCCGACCCAAACGACCACCGAGGTGATGTGAACGAACAGCAGGATCTCGAACAGGTCCATGCGCCCTCCCTTGGCTACATTCCGGCGTGCCGCTAGGTACGGTCCCCCAAAGGGGAGGTCAAGTCAACGTCCAACGGTCTAGCGGCCTCGCTTGGCTGCAAGGCGGTACTCGTAGCCCATTAGGAAAACGTCGGGATCGGGATACCAATCTCGGGCGGGAGCCCGGACGAATCCCATGTCCTCGTAGAGGTGGCGGGCCGTGACCGACGAGCCCATCGTGTGAAGGACGATCGCTCGGAAACCATCGACACGGGCACGATCGATGCACGCCTGCGTCAAAGCGCGTCCCACGCCCTGGGCCTGGGCTCCCGCGGCGACCGCCAGCATCCTGATCCCCGCGACGTCCGCGTCCTCGAACTCGGCGTACTTACCCAGACCGGGAACGTAGAGGACACAACCGAGCGGTTCTGTATCGAAGGCGGCGAGGAGCACGGCCTCGGCGGCTCGGTCGGAGACGTCTCTCAGGGTTTCGAGGTAGTCGTCACCGAGGTTGCTTAGCGAGTTGGGATCGCTCTTGGGGTCGAGCCCCCGATAGGCGTCGACGGTGATGTTCCCGAGCGCCCCGTACTCCTCGGGACGGGCTTCCCGGATCTCCATCTATCGGATGACGGCGATAACGGCGCCGGTCTCGACCGTATGCCCGGCTTCGACCTTGAGCTCTTCGACCGTGCCGTCGGCGTGGGACAGGATCGAGTTCTCCATCTTCATCGCCTCGAGGACGCAGACCGGTGTCGCCGACCTTGACCTGATCGCCCTTCTTGACCATGACCTTGACGATCGCGCCCTGCATCGGAGCGACGAGGTTCTCTCCGGAGCCCCCGGCCGCAGTACCGATCTTCGGGGGCTTGGGCTTCGTACGTTCGACGATCGCGTCGAGCTTCTCGCGCGCCTTGACCTGAAAGCGCTTGCCGGAGACCTCGACCGTGAACTCGCGCTCGGCGACCATGTGTTCGCCCGCCTTCGGCTTCGGTTTGGGCACGGACTTGAGGGGGCTGAGATCCATCTCCTTCTCGACCGTGCCGGTGTGATAGTCGCCGGTGACGAAACGTTCGTCGGCGAGCATGAGCCGGTGGAAGGGGATCGTCGTGCTGATTCCCTCGACCTCGTACTCATCCAGAGCGCGGAGCATCCGGCGGCGGGCCTCCTCACGGTTGCTTCCGTAGGTGATCAGTTTGGCGATCATCGGGTCGTACGCCTGCGGGACGGTGTAGTCGGGTTCGACCCCGGAGTCGACCCGCACGCCCGGGCCCGATGGCTCGTGGTACCTCCCGATGTGGCCGGGGGCCGGCATGAAGTTCTTGGCCGCGTTCTCGGCGTTGATCCGGCATTCGATCGCGTGACCCTTGAGCTGCACGTCGTCCTGGGTGAAGCCGATGTCCTCGCCCGCGGCGACGCGCAGCTGCGCGTGAACGAGGTCGATGCCCGAGACCAACTCGGTAACCGGATGCTCGACCTGGAGTCGCGTGTTCATCTCGAGGAAGTAGAAGGACTTGTTGTCGGCGTCGAGCAGGAACTCGCACGTCCCCGCGTTCTGGTACCCGATGTTCTGGGCCAGTCGTTTGGCGGCGTCCATGATCTGCTCGCGCACCTCGGGCTTTAGTGCGGGCGAAGGCGATTCCTCGACCAGTTTCTGATGTCGGCGTTGCAGTGAGCAGTCGCGCTCGGGGAACGAGATGACGTTTCCGTTCGCGTCGCCGAGGACCTGGATCTCGATGTGCCGGGGGCGCTCCAGGTAGCGCTCGATGTAGACCTCGGGGTTCGAGAAGTAGTTCTCGGCCTCGCGTGCGGCTCCGGTAAGGGCATCCTCGATCTCCGATTCGTCGGCGACGACCCGGAAGCCCTTCCCACCACCGCCGGCCGACGCCTTGATCGCAACCGGATAGCCGTGCTCCTTGCCGAAGATGCGAACCTCTTCGACCTCGGTCACCGGATCCTTGGTGCCGGGAACGGTCGGGACCTTCGCCTCGAGTGCCGCCTTGCGGGCCGCCATCTTGTCGCCCATCCCATCGATGACCTCGGGGGCCGGACCGACCCACACCAGGCCCGCGTCGATCACGGCCTGGGCGAAACCGGCATTCTCGGCCAAGAACCCATAGCCGGGGTGCACTGCCTCGGCCCCCGACTTCTTCGCCGCCTCGAGGATGTTGTCAACCACGAGGTAGGACTGCGCCGCGGGCGCCGGTCCGACATTGAACGCCTGGTCCGCGTAGCGGGTGTGGACCGCATCGATGTCGAGGTCCGAGTACACCGCAACGGTCTCGATATCGAGGTCCCGGCACGCGCGCATCACCCGGACGGCGATCTCTCCACGGTTGGCAACGAGCACTCGCTTGAACATGGACGCCTATCCTACGCAGATGGAGCCGACCGCTTTCCGGACCGAGGAGTTCCAGGCCCTCAGGGTCGGGCGCTTCGGCGATCCGCTCATTGCGGTCGAGGAGACCGGCTCCACCAACCTCGATGCTCTTGATAGAGCGGAGTCGAACGCGACCGAGGGGACCGTGATCGTGGCCGATCACCAGCGCACCGGTCGGGGACGCTGGGGCCGGGAGTGGGTCGGTGTTCCCGGAGCATCTCTGCTGTTCTCGATCGTGCTGCGTCCCGAAGGCGACCCCGGGTTGATCACAACCGCCCTCGGCGTCGCCGCTGCAGAGGCGATCGAGGCCGTGACCGAGCTCTCTTGCAAGATCAAATGGCCTAACGACATCGAGATCGACGGCAAGAAGGTGGCGGGGATCCTCGTCGAGAGCCGCTCCGGTTCCTCCCGGATCCAAGCGATGGTCGCCGGGATGGGCGTGAACGTGACCCTCGGGGAGAGCGACTTCCCGGAGGAGCTGCGAGACCGAGCGACATCTCTCGGCATCGAGCTGGCCAAACGAGGGGAGCGTTTCCCGCCGTCACGCGAGCAACTGCTCGCGGCGATCCTCATCGCGCTCGAGTCGCGTTACCCGGTCGATGCTGCGGCGGTGGTTTCGGACGCGATGGCCCGCTCCTCGGTCCTGGGCGGCGAGGTCACGGTGACCAACTCGGACGGGAGCACGCTGACCGGTACCGCGACCAAACTCCTGGACGACGGATCCCTGGAACTCTCGACCTCCGGCGGTGCTGTTGCCGTGTCGTCGGGTGAGATCACGTCCCTGCGCCCCAACTAGCGCTTTCTTTCCACGCAAGTAGCGCATACGACGACTGACGTGGAAAGAACAGCTTGGTGGGGGACTAGCTCTTGCGGAACAGGCGCTTCCAGAGTGATGGCCTCTTGTTCATGCCTTCACTGACCCGGCGCGAGCGCTCTTCTTGCTCGTGGGTCTGGGCCACCTTGAAGTGATCTGAGAGTTCGTTTCCGGCAGATCTCACCGGCGCGATTGGTTCGAATCCATGGCTCATAGGAACAAGCTACGCCCATATGCCCCATAAGTCACCGCTCGGCCCTCGTCCGGGGCCCCCAGGCCCCCGGCTAGTACGATTCGTCCATGGCTGAGGGAAAGAAGCACGATCTGGGCGAGGTCGCCGAGCGGACCCTGACGGGGGGCGCCGAGCGCTACCACGAGAAGAATGCGGCAGCGGGGAAGCTCTTCGTCCGCGACCGCCTGAGACTCCTGCTCGACGATGCCGATTCGTTCGTTGAGAACGGGCTCCTGGTCAACGCGCTGGCCGGCGATCTTCCGGCCGATGGCGTCGTGACCGGGGTCGGGACCGTGAATGGCCGTCCGGTGGCGGTAATGGCGAACGACTCCACCGTCAAGGCCGGCTCGTGGGGGGCCCGGACGGTCGAGAAGATCATCCGCATCATCGAGCTGGCGCGGAAACACGAGCACCCGCTCGTCTATCTGGTCGACTCGGCGGGGGCCCGGATCACCGATCAGGTCGACCTCTTTCCCGGCCGCCGGGGTGCCGGAAAGATCTTCTACAACCAGGTCCAGGCGTCCGGGAAGATCCCACAGGTCTGTTGTCTGTTCGGCCCGTCGGCCGCCGGCGGTGCTTACATCCCGGCGTTCTGCGACGTCGTGTTCATGGTGGACGGCAACGCTTCGATGTATCTGGGTTCGCCCCGCATGGCCGAGGAGGTCATCGGCGAGAAGGTCACTCTGGAGGAGATGGGCGGCGCTCGGATGCACTGCGAGATCTCCGGCTGCGGCGATCTCCTGTGCGCCGACGACAAGGCCGCGATCGAAGCTGCGCGCGGGTACCTCTCATATTTCCCGCAGAACTGGCAGGGCCTCCCCGAGAGGATCGAAGGACGCCCGGCCTCGTACCAGGGCCCACTTGCCGAGTTGGTGCCACAGGAAGAGTCTGCCGCGTTCGACATGTACGGGTTCATCGCGGGACTTCTCGACGAGGAGAGCTTCTTTGAGATCAAGCCCGATTTCGCCAAGGAGTTGATCACCGGTCTGGGTCGCATGGACGGCCGCGTCGTCGGCGTTGTCGCCAATCAACCGGCCGCGAAAGGCGGAGTGCTGTTCGTCGACTCGGCCGACAAGGCGGCACGTTTCATCTGGCTGTGCGATGCGTTCAACATCCCTCTTGTGTTCCTGTCCGACGTTCCCGGCTTCATGATCGGGACCTCGGTCGAGCGCCAGGGGATCATCCGTCATGGTGCCAAGATGATCACTGCCGTGAGCGAAGCAACGGTGCCGAAGTTCTGCGTCGTCGTTCGTAAGGCGTACGGCGCTGGCCTCTACGCGATGGCCGGTCCCGGGTTCGAGCCCGACGCGACCATCGCCCTGCCGACCGCGCGCATCGCGGTCATGGGACCCGAGCCCGCAGTCAACGCGGTTTACTTCAACAAGATCCAGGCCATCACCGACGAAGTCGAGCGTGCCGAGTTCATCGCTAGCAAGCGCGCGGAGTACGAAGAAGACATCGAGCTCCTACATCTCGCCTCCGAGAACGTCATCGACGCCGTCGTGCAGCCGGACGATCTCCGCGACGATCTGATCCGCCGGCTCGATCTCGCCGCCGGCAAGGATCGCCACTTTTCGACTCGGCGCCATGGGGTACCTCCCGTCTGATGGCGATCCCTGCGCGACTCGGACTCGTGACGCTCGGTGTCGGCGATCTCGAGCGCTCGGTCGCGTTCTACACCGCGCTCGGTTGGGAGCGCTGCGTGTCGTCGATCGAGGGCAAGATCGTCTGGTTCCGCACGGTCGATACCAACCTCGGACTGTTCCCGTTCGAGGAGCTGGCCGGCGACGCCACGATCGAAGATCCGAAGAGAGGCTCGTTCGACGGGATCACGCTGGCGATGAACGTGGAAGCGGCCGAGGACGTCGCTCGATATCTGAGCGAGGCGGAGGCGGCCGGTGCCTCGATCGTCAAACCGGCCACGCTGGCCGACTGGGGCGGCACTTCCGGCTACTTTGCCGATCCCGACGGCTACCTCTGGGAGATCGCCCACAATCCCGGGTTCCCGATCGCTGACGACGGTCGCCTCACGATCCCCTAGAGAGGCCCGATAGTCTCTGGCGATGGCAATGGTGAAGCTGGAGACACAGGATCAGGTCGGGATCGTCTCGCTCGACCGCCCGGAAGCTCTTAACGCGTTGTCCGGGGCCCTGGCCGACGAGCTGACCGAAGCATTCCGCGAGGTCGGTTCGCGGCCCGATATCTGGGTCATGATCTTGAGGGGTGAGGGCGAGAAGGCGTTCTGCGTCGGCGCCGACCTCAAGGAGCGCGGGACTTTCGAGCTCGAGGACTTCTACTCGAATCGCAGGCAGATCCGCGGGCTCTTCCAGCAGCTCAGAACGGTGCCACAACCAACGATCTGTTCGGTGTTCGGCTACGCACTCGGGGGCGGATTCGAGCTTGCGCTGAACTGCGACATCATCACTGCCGCCGAGGGAACGGTCCTCGGCCTCCCCGAGGTCCGGGTCGGGCTGCTGCCCGCGGGCGGAGGCACGCAACTCCTGCCTCGAAAAGTCGGAGAGGCCAAGGCAAAGGAGCTCATCTTCCAGGGGCGACGGTTCGACGCCCAGGAGGGCAAGGACATGGGCTTGATCGCCCAGGTCGTGCCGCGGGCCGAACTGGACGACGCCTCGCTCGCGATGGCGCGAGACATCTGCAAGTCCTCACCGGTTGCCGTGCGCGAGGCCAAGCGAGCGATCGAGTCCGCCTTCGGTTACAACATCGAGGACGGCATCGAGGTCGAGCACGAATCGTGGGAGCGCGTGATCGTCACCCAGGATCGCAGCGAGGGGATCGACGCCTTTAACGACAAGCGTGAGCCGGAGTGGGGTAACCGCTTAGTACTAGTTGTGACTAGTCTTCGTCTCGTTCTCCGGCTAGGGTTGGTTGCGTGGACGGGCCCAAGGTTCTCAATCTTGTGGTGAGGTTCGTGCTCGAGTTGTGCGCCCTATGGGCGCTGGGCTATTGGGGGTTCCACGTTGGGGACTCGGATGTCGTCCACTGGATCCTGGGGATCGGCGTTCCAGCGGCCGCCGCTCTCCTGTGGGCAAGCTTCGTGTCGCCGAAGGCTCGCTGCGAGGTACCGGAATTCATGCGGCTGACGATCGAGTTCGATGTTTTCCTCGGAGCCACGCTCGCGCTCTATTTTTCCGACAAGGAGTTCCTAGCCACCTCTTCGCCGTCACTGCCGTGATCAGCAGAATCCTCAAGTCGGTCTGGAAGCAATAACCTCGGAGGGTGAGCGCACCCAGCTATCCCTCCAGTGTGACCATCCGTGAGGTCGGGCCGCGGGATGGGATCCAGTCGGAGAAGGCCGAGGTCTCGACCGCCGACAAGATCCGGCTGATCGATGCGTTGTCGGCGACCGGGCTCCCGCGGATCGAGGCGGTCAGCTTCGTCAGTCCCAAGGCGATCCCTCAGATGGCCGACGCGAAGGAAGTATGGGCCGGCATCAGGCGGAACCACGAGGTCTTCTACTCCGCTCTGGTGCCGAACCGGAAGGGGGCCGAGATCGCCGCCGAGGTTGGGGTCGATGGGCTCCAGGTGTTCACCGCGGCGACCGACTCCTACAACCTCAAGAACACCGGCGTGTCGGTGGAGGACTCGCTCCCGCGGGTGCGCGATGTGGTCGAGGTCGCCAAGGACGCGGGCATCCCGGTCGAGGGAACGATCTCGACCGCGTTCGGGTGCCCCTACGAGGGAAACGTCGCGCCGGAACGGGTCGTCGAGGTGACGCGCTGGTTGATCGACGAGGGCATCACGTCGATCTCTTACGGCGACACGACCGGGATGGGCACGCCCCGGAGGGTCCGTGACGTGATCACCGCGCTGCAAGCGGATGCCCCCGAGGTCACGCTCAACATGCACTTCCACGACACCCGGGGGACCGGGCTTGCGAATGTGCTGACTGCGCTTGAGCTCGGCGTGACCTACTTCGACGCCTCGATCGGGGGCATGGGCGGGAGCCCTTACGCCGAGGGAGCGACCGGCAACATCGCGACCGAGGACCTCGTTCACATGCTCGAAGACATGGACATCGTGACCGGGATCGACCTCGGCGCACTGATCGCCGCCGGACGGACGGTGCAGTCTTTCCTTCCCGGTGAACTCCCTGGGAAGGTCCTCAAGGCCGGTCCGAGGTTGGGCTAGACCCCCTCGACGGTGAGGTCTATCCTGTCCGCTGGCGGCGAGGAGGAGACAGGTATGACGGACACCGGCGTTGATGTCCCGGGCACCCAAACTCACGATCCGGCCGAGCTCGAGCAGTTCCGCGGCGAGCTCACCGGCTATTGCTACAGGATGCTGGGTTCGACCTTCGAAGCCGAAGATGCGGTCCAGGACACGATGGTCCGGGCGTGGAAGAACCTCGATCGCTTCGAGGGCCGCTCCGCGCTCGAGGTCGTGGCTCTACCGGATCGCCACCAACGTCTGCCTCGACATGCTGGGTGGGAGCCAGCGGCGTGCCCGCCCGATGGATATGGGGCCGGCCAGCTCCGCCGACAGCCCGCTCGGCGATCCGCTTCCCGAGGTCGCATGGCTCCAGCCGATGCCCGACGCACGCATCCTTCCGGAGGACGGAGACCCGGCCGAGCTTGCGATCGAACGCGAGACGATCCGCCTCGCGTTCGTAACCGCGCTGCAGCACCTTCCGCCGAAGCAGCGCGCGGTGCTGATCCTCCAGGAGGTTCTCAAGTGGAAGGCCTCCGAGGTCGCGGAGCTGCTCGAAACGAGTGTTGCTTCGGTCAACTCCGCGTTGCAGCGCGCTCGTGCCTCCCTCGAACAGAAGGGCGTAGTCGAGAGCGACCCGTTCGAACCGATGGACGATGAGCAACAGGCGCTCCTCAACCGGTACGTCGACGCATTCCAGAGCTACGACATGGATTCTCTGACCGCGCTCCTACACGAGGATGCGACGTGGTCGATGCCGCCCTTCGATCTGTGGCTCCAGACCCACGAGGACATCCGCAAGTGGTGCTTGGGTCCGGGGATCGGGTGCAAGGACTCGCGCCTCATCCCGACGGTCGCCAATGGTTCGCCCGCTTTCGGTCAGTACAAGCCGAACGAGGCGGGCGATGCGTGGGTGCCGTGGTCGCTGCAGGTGGTCGAGATCTCAGACGGACGGATCGTCGGGCTCTCGTTCTTCCTCGACACCGAGAACCTGTTCCCCATGTTCGGGCTCCCCGAGAGGGTCGACCAGTAGCGTCTCGCGGTACGGAACGACATCGTCGAGGCCGCTGAACTCGAGAAGTTCCTTCAGCCCGTTCGAGGCGCGCAGCAGCATCACTCGGGCCCCCATCCTCCGCGCCGTCAATTGGAGCCGGGCGAAGGCATCGAGGGCCACGCAATCGGGGTCGTTCATGTTGCCGACATCGCAGAGCACGACGGCGGCTGAGCTCTCGTCGAGCAGGGCCGATATGTCCCGGCACAGGCCCGGGATGTGGGCGCGGTCGATCCGGCCCCCGATCGCCCACACGATCGTGGCCGGGGCAGGGGTCATCGGGAGATGCCCCCCATCGCTGGCTCCTCTCGTCCCGGTTCTTTTTCTCTGTCACCCCTTAAGACCCGGCGGCCGGGGGGAACTCATCGGGTCGGAGCGATGAGTTTCGGCTCGGGGGCCGGTCTAAGTAGAGAAAGCGCCAGGAACCGAAGGGAGCGGGATGAGGAATCGAGGAGGAGGGGCCGTTGTTGTCGGTCAAGCGACAGAAATTCGTCGTAGTCGGCAAGTACGGTGTGGACCTACTTGTGAGGCCAAGCTCACGATGATGGAGGGTGTCCAGTGACAGACATGATTCGTACTTCGGGACTCGTCAAACGATATGGCGACGTCACCGCACTAGACGGGCTCGACCTGGCGGTTCCCCAGGGAACCATCCTCGGGCTCCTCGGCCCCAACGGGGCTGGGAAGACAACCGCCGTTCGGATCCTGACGACCCTCCTCGAGCCCGACGCGGGCTCCGTTGAGGTAGCGGGGATCGACGTCCACGCTCACCCCGACAAGGTCCGCGAGCGCATCGGGCTGTCGGGCCAGAACGCGGCGGTCGACGAGCACCTGACCGGGTTCGAGAACCTCGACATGGTGGGGCGGCTGTACCACCTCGGCAAGGCGAAGTCCCGGGAGCGTGCCCGCGAGTTGCTCGATCAGTTCGAGCTCGATGAGGCGGCCGACCGGCCGGCCAAGACTTACTCAGGCGGCATGCGGCGCCGGCTCGATCTGGCGGCCGCACTGGTTGCATCCCCCGAGGTGCTATTCCTCGACGAGCCCACCACCGGTCTCGACCCACGTAGCCGCATCAATATGTGGTCCGCGATCCGCTCCCTGGTGGACGGCGGAGCGACGCTTCTGCTGACCACGCAGTACATGGAAGAGGCGGACCAGCTCGCCGACGACATCGTGGTCATCGACCACGGCAAGAAGATCGCCCACGGAACCGCCGATCAGCTCAAGACCCAACTGGGTGGTGAGCGCATCGAGATCGTGGTCGACGAGATGGGCCACCTCGAGGTGACGCAGTCGATCCTCGCCGAGCTGTGCATCGGCGACGTTCAGGTGAACCGGCAGAGTCGCAAGCTCACCGCCGCGGTTACCGGTGGCGCGGGCGTCTTGCAAGAGGTCCTGCGCCGGGTCGATGCAACCAGCGTGACGCTGCTCGACGTCGGTCTCAGACGTCCGACGCTCGACGACGTGTTCTTGACCCTGACCGGTCACGTCGCCGAAGAGAAGCCAGATGAGGAAGCCAACGGTGAGCTGACCGAAGCTCCCGAGGAATTCAAGGAAGAGGAGGTCGTCTGATGGCTTCTGTAGCTCACACCCTCGGCGACGGCGGGGTCATCGCCAAGCGCAACCTGATCAAGATCAAGCGCATCCCCGAGCTCCTTCTGTGGACCACGATGTCCCCGATCATGTTCGTGCTGCTGTTCGGTTATATCTTCGGCAGCGCGATCGAGCTTCAGGGGACGACCTATCGCGAGTTCCTGATCGCCGGCATCTTCGCCCAGACCGTCGTGTTCGGTGCGACCTTCACAGGCGCCGGCATGGCAGAGGACATGCAGAAGGGGATCATCGACCGGTTCCGTTCGCTCCCGATGGCACGCTCCGCGGTGCTCGTCGGCCGGACCGCCAGTGATGTCGCCTACAACTCGATCTCGCTGGTCGTGATGTCGCTTACCGGTCTGCTGATCGGATGGAGCATCAGCACCAACGCCCTCGAGGCGCTTGGCGGCTACCTGCTCCTGCTGTTCTTCGCCTACGCGGTCTCGTGGGTCATGGCATACGTGGGCATGCTGGTGTCGAGCCCCGAGGCGATCAACAACGCGTCGTTCATGGTCATCTTCCCGCTGACCTTCATCGCCAACACGTTCGTTCCGATCGACAACTTTCCGAGCGTTCTCAAGGTGATGGCCGAGTGGAACCCGGTATCCACGCTGGCCCAAGCGGTCCGGGAGGCGTTCGGGAACACCGACCCGTCGATGTACAACACCGATGCCTGGTCACTCCACAATCCGATCATCTACACGTTGATCTGGATCGGGATACTCCTGCTGGTCTTCATCCCGCTGAGCGTGCGCCAGTACCAGAAGACGGCCGCCCGTTCGAAGTAGCCGACATTGAGGCACAAAGAAAGGGGCCCCCGATCCGGGGGCCCCTTTCTTTTGGCTAGAAGACGAGCACTCCGACGACCACGAGGGATCCCGCGAGCAGCAGTCCACCGGCGCCGGTGAACGCTCTCTGCAGCCTCGGGCTGTGGGAGACGCCGGCGATACCTAGGAAAAACAGGGCGACGGCCAGGAGGACCGTGGCGAACTCGAAGTAGTCACTGTCCTTGTCCGCGGCGGCGGCGGCGGCGAAGTGTTCATCGACCTCAACGTCGAGGGCGCGGGCATCGTCGAATTGGGTCAGCTGGTAGTTGGGGTTCTCCTCCACGAACGGTGAGGACACGTCGAGTTCTTCGTTCCACCATTCGAGGCCCGAGAGCAGGTCCGCGCTCATCAGGTTGTTCTGGATGTAGTCGGCAAAGACGATGTCGTCGGTCTGCACTGCTTTCATCCATTCGAGGAAGACGGCCTGGTCCTCGGCGCGGAACTGGTTGCCCTCGTTCCATAGCTGGCTGGCCTCATCGACCTTGCGGATGCCCTCGTTGTAATTGGAGATGACTTCGTCGCTGATCAGCGACGCCCTGAAGGCGGCGAACGCGGTTGCGATCGCGGCTACCCCCATGAGGATCGCCAGGATGATGTCCCGGGTCTTATCGCTGTGCCCGGTGGTCGTTTCCGTGGCCATCTCGTCGCTCATAGCAATCTCCTTGTCGGATGTTTCGAGATGCTCGGTCTGTCTATCTGGACGAACTCTAGTGCCCGCCGACTCCGGTCGTCACGGCGTCATCGCCCGCCGGATGAGACCGGGGAAGTCCGTCTCGCGCGGGGCGCTCGAGGACCAAGAGTTGCGGGTGTCGTCCCTAGCCTCGGAGGTTAGATCTCCCGTGGGGCGGGTATTGATCCGCGGCTGATACCCCCCAGAGAGCTACTGCCGGACCGGAGCCCCCGTGGCAACCAACAGAACGATCGTCGATGCACCTCCTTCAGTGGTATTTGCCGTTCTCCTCGATCCGTACGAGTACCCGAAGTGGGTTGTGGGTGCTCATCGGATTCGTGATGTCGACCTTGAGTGGCCCAGGGTTGGATCGGCGTTCTATCACCGCTCTGGCGGCGGGGCGATCGATGACAAGTCAGAGATCGTCGAGATATCGGAGCCTAAGAGGATCGTGCTTCGCGCCAAGCTGCGGCCCCTAGGTATCGCGCTCGTCGAGATTGACGTGATCCCACGAGGTGAGCGCACGGAGATCGTCATCAGGGAATATCCGGAGCCGGGGACGAAGCTCGCTCTGATCACTCCGCTCCTGAGCCCACCGTTCTACCTGAGGAACATCGAGGCTCTCCGCCGTCTTCGGAACCGAATCAAGGTGCGGGCAGCTTCCGCATGACTTCGTTCAAGCGGGCTAGCTGACGAGCACAAACGAGGGAGATCTCTGGATGCTGCAGGAGGGCTAGGTTTGGTGCCGAATGCCCTCTAGATGACACCAACTACGCGCACCTCCGCCGCCACACTCGTGCTGTTCTCGCTCTTGACCGCGCTCGCCCTCGTGGCGCCGTCGGCCCGGGGCCAGAGCGCCCCTCTGGCCACGGTCATGATCCCGACCTCGGATGGGGTCGAGCTTGCCGCCCAAGTGATCCTTCCCGAGGAGGGCAAGGCGTTCCCGGTGCTGCTCAACATGACCCCCTACGGTCCCGGCACCTACTTCAGCTCTTACACCGATGAGGGCTACGTGCACGTGAACGTGGACATCCGCGGTACGGGGGATCCGGGGGCAAGCTTTGTCTCTTTTGCAAGCGCGAGCAGCAGGACGTCTACGACGTGGTCGAGTGGGTCGCCGATCAGGAGTGGAGCAATGGCAAGGTAGGGATGTACGGGCGGTCGCGCCCTCCGCCACGAACCGTTGGACGGTCGCCAGGCCGATACCCGAGCAGCCGCCGGTGACGACCGCGACCCGGTCCTGGATGTGCTCCTGCGACGAATACCTCCGCTGGTTAGGTGCGAGCGCAGCGAGCCTCGAAACCCTTAGTGGGCGATGAAGACGTTCTTCTCCTCGGTGAACGCCATCGGGGCGTCCGGACCGAGCTCCCGGCCGAGGCCGGACTGCTTGTAGCCGCCGAACGGCGTCCAGTACCGCACCGACGAGTGCGAGTTGACGCTGAGGTTGCCGGCCTCGACGGCGCGCGCGACCCGGAGACCGCGGCCCAGGTCGTTGGTGAAGATGGAGCCCGACAGGCCGTACTCGGTGTCGTTGGCGAGCGCGACAGCGTGTGCCTCGTCGTCGAACGGCATCACCGCCACCACCGGCCCGAACACCTCCTCGCGCCAGATCCGCGCCGACGGGTCCTCTTTGTGGCGACCACGCTCGGCGGCACCCAGAAGCCGTCACCGCCCGGCGTCGAGCCCGCGAACGCGACCTCCACCTCGTCGAGGTAGGCCTGCACCGAGCCCTGCTGCTGGGCCGAGATGAAGCCCACCCATCTCGCGGGTCTCGTCGCTCGGGTCGAGCACCCGGAACCCGGTGACCGCGGGCTCCAGCAGCGACACGAACTCGTCGTACGCCGACCGCTCCACCAGGATCCGGGACCGGGCGCAGCAGTCCTGGCCGGCGTTGTCGAAGACGGCCGACGGGGGCCGAGGCCGCGGCGGCCGCGATGTCCGCGTCGGCGAACACGATGTTGGCGCTCTTGCCGCCGAGCTCGAGGGTCACCCGCTTCACCTGGTCAGCGCAGCCCGCCATGATCCGCTTGCCCACCTCGGTGGAGCCGGTGAAGCAGACCTTGCGCACGAGAGGGTGCGTCACGAACCGCTCGCCGACCACCGAACCCTTGCCGGGGATGACCGTGAGCACGTGCTCCGGCAGACCGGCCTCGAGGGCGAGCTCGCCGAGCCGGATGGCGGTGAGCGGGGTCAGCTCCGCGGGCTTGAGCACGACCGTGTTGCCCGCCGCCAGGGCCGGCGCGAAGCCCCAGCCCGCGATCGGCATCGGGAAGTTCCAGGGCACGATGATGCCGACCACGCCGAGCGGCTCGAAGAATGTCAGGTCGACGCCGCCGGCCACCGGGATCTGCCGACCGAACATCCGCTCGGGGGCGCCGGCGTAATAGTTGAGGCAGTCGCGGACGTTGCCCGCCTCCCAGCGGGCGTTGCCCCAGGCGTGGCCGGCGTTGCGGACTTCCACCTCGGCGAGCTCGTCGAGGTGGTCGTCCACCACCGCCGCGAACCGCCGCAGGAGCATGGCGCGCTCACCGGGCGCCAGGTCCCCGCCATGCGGGGAACGCTTCGTGCGCGCGCTCGATCCCCAGGTCGGTCTCTGCGACTGACGCGAGGGGGGACGTCGGTCACCGGCTTCGCGGTCGCCGGATTGATGACGGTGTAGGTGTCGATCATGGGAAAGGGTCAGAGCCTTTCGAAGCCGCGGCGCAGCTCCCAGTCGGTGACGGTGGCGTTGTAGGCGGCCAGCTCGACGTCCGCCATGTTGACGTAGTGGTCCACGACCTCGTCGCCGAGCGCCTTGCGCACGACCGCCGAGGCAGCGAACCGCTCGCGTGCCTCGGTCATCGTCCGACGGAACCTTGGGCCGGTCGGACGTGTAAGCGTTGCCGACCAGCTCCTCCTCGAGCGGCAAGCTCGTTCTCGATGCCGTGCAGCCCGCCGGCCAGCATGGCAGCGAGGGCCAGGTAGGGGTTGACGTCGGCCTCCAGGCACCCGGTTCTCCATCCGGGCGCCGGCTCCGCGCCCCACCAGCCGGACGGCGCAGGTGCGGTTGTCGAGCCCCCACGCGATGGTGGTGGGCGCGAACGAGCCGTCGGCGAACCGCTTGTAGGAGTTGATGTTGGGCGCGTAGAGCAGGGTGAAGTCGGCAGCCGTGGCCAGCACGCCGGCCACGAAGTGGTCGTAGAGCGCGGTGCGGTCCCCGGCATCCTCGTCCCAGAACACCAGTGCCCCCGTCGGTGCCGCGCAGCGACAGGTGGATGTGGCACGAACTGCCCTCGCGCTGGTTGTACTTCGCCATGAAGGTGAGGGACTTGCCCTGCTGGGCGGCGATCTCCTTGGCGGCGGTCTTGTAGACGGCGTGGTTGTCTGCGGTGGTGAGCGCGTCGGCGTACAGGAAGCCGATCTCGTGCTGGCCGAAGTTGCACTCACCCTTGGCGCCCTCGACGTCGAGGCCGGCGTCGTACATGTGGTTGCGGATCGCGCGGAGCAGCGGCTCGGCCGGCGTCGTGCCGACGATCGAGTAGTCGACGTTGTACTGGTTGACCGGCGTGAGGTCGCGGAGGCGTCGGTGGCGGCCTGCTCGTAGGTGGTGTCGAACGCGATGAATTCCAGCTCGGTGCCGGCCAGGGCGGTCCAGCCGCGCTCGTCGCAGACGGTCGAGCTGGCGCTGCAGGATCGATACGCGGCGACTGCACCACAGGGGAGTGGTCGGGCCAAACCAGATCGCACTGGATCATCGCCGTGGCCGGCAGATGAGTCAGCAACCGGATGGTCCGGTCGTCGAGCACGAACTCCATGTCGCCATAGCCGCGCTCCCACGAGGAGATCGCGTAGCCGTCGACGGTGTTCATGTCGACGTCCACCGCGAGCAGGTAGTTGCAGCCCTCGGTCCGGTTCGCGGCTAGACATTTCACAAATCGACTGAGGACAAATTTATGCACAAACTAATGTATTCGCCGGCCTCGCCCTACAGCGCCAAGGTGCGCATGTCAGCCGCCCATGCCGGCATTTAGCTTGAAGCGGTCGCGGTAGACACCAATGCCGACCCGAAGATCTTCTGGCGGCGAATCCGCTCGGCAAAATCCCGACGCTGGTGACCGACGATGGCGGGACGATCTTCGACAGCCGGGCGATCACCCAGTATCTCAACCGGCATGTCCGGCGGAAAGCTGTTTCCCCGCAATGCAGCCAAGCGTCTGGAGGCCGAACGACTCGAGGCTCTTGCCGACGGCATTTGCGACTGCCTGCTGGCGATCGTCTACGAGCGGCGATTTCGTCCCGAGGAAAAAGTCCATCAGCCCTGGATCGACCGGCAGTGGGCAAAGGCGGCCCGCGGCCTCGATGTGCTCATTGCCAACCCGCCAAAACTGCCGAAGATCGATCCATGTCGGCCACATCGCCGTGCGGGCGATGCATCGGTTATCTCGATCTTCGTTTTGCCGGAAAATGGGAAAAGGGCCGCGCCAAGCTCAAGCGCTGGGCTGCGCGTTTTGACGAGAAATTCCCGCAGCTTGCCGGCCTGATGCTCGTCCGCTCCCAAATAGCGATCGACAAAACGAAAAGAGCCGGGCTTTTGGGCCCGGCTCCTCTCGGCATCTTAGCTGATCTTGCGATCAGAACTTCATACCAATGCCGAACTGAACGCGGTTGTCCGAGCATCGATGTCGCGGGTGCCGCCGCCGGTCGTGAACGACTTGCTGCCGAAGTCCGTGTAGCGGTATTCGCCGCGCACGAAGACATTGTCGGTGACCTTGACATCAACACCGGCGCCGGCGGTCCAGCCGAGCATGGTGTTTCTGTCGCTGACGCCGCCTTCGGTGGCCTCCAGGCTCTGGGCCGCGCCGCCCGCCGTGACATAGGGCAGGATGTCCGGGCTGACCGCGTAGCCGAGACGGCCGCGCGGATCGAGCCGTCGACGCCGGACTTGACGACGTGCCGGCATTGTCGCCTTCGATGCCGGAATAGTTGATGTCGCCTTCGATGCCGGCAACGACGCCGTTGCCGAGTTCGGCATTGTAGCCGGCAAAAGCGCCGCCGACAAAGCCATCGGTGTCGATGTTAGTTGCCGGGCTCGTTCGCCTCGCCGGCAAAACCGTAGCCAAGCTGGATACCGGCATAAGGACCGGCCCAGGTGGCGAGCGGCGGCTCTTCCATGGGTGCGGCCGGTTCCGGAACGGACTCGATGCGTCGGCCGCGAAGCGCCGGCGCCGCCGCGAGGGTGAGAAGACTGACGGCCGCAATGGCCGAGCGGGTGAACATTTTATTGAATGACATTTCTAACTCCTTGGCCAAGTACGCAGAACCGACTTGGATCGACATACCGGCCCGTTTCGGGGGGAGGCGGACCGATGTCGCACGGGCGCTAATGTGGTTTCGAAATGCGGCCCGAACGTACCCGAAGCTTGATGATTCCCCGGCAGCTGATATGACCGAAAAAAGGCGTTGCGACATCGCAACAACCCTATGTCAGGAGCATAAGGTTCCTCCGCCGCAAAGCAGCTTGGTGCAAGGGGTTCGGCGACCTATATTGCGGCGGCGCAAGAAGCTGAATCGGCGAACGAATCGTGTCGCTCGGCGACCGCCGTCGTCACATTCTCGCCAGAACCATGAACGGCATTCCCTTAAAATTGTAACATTGTTGACCTTGATGCCGAAGACGCACTCCCAGGATGAAGATCACGCCAGCCCCGCCGTGCTTGGTGACTGGCGGCGGCGCGGCGCATCGGCGCGGCAATCGTCGAGGATCTCGCGGCGCACGGATTCGCGTTGCTCATTCATTGCAACGCCTCGAAAAACGAGGCCGATAGCGCTGGCGGAACAGCTGACGGACAGCGGTGCGCAGGTTGCTGGTCGTGCAGGCCGATCTGACGCGACCGGCGAGGCGGGCGAAGGTCTCATCGAAGCGGCGAGCGGTGGCCTTGGCCGGCCGATCGAGTTGCTGGTCAACAATGCCTCGGTCTTTTCGAAGCCGACAGCCTGATGGATTTCGAATGGGGCGATTGGGACCGGCATTTCGGCATCCATCTCGAGGCCCGGTGATGCTGGCGCGGCAAGTTTGCCGAAGGCTCTGCCGCAGAAGACCGAAGGTCTGGTCGTGAACATGATCGACCAGCGCGTCCTGAAGCCGACGCCGCGCTATTTTTCCTATACGATTTCCAAGGTCGCGCCCTGTGGCGGCAACGAAAACCATGGCGCAGGCGCTGGCGCCGCGCGTCCGCGTCAATGCGATCGGTCCCGGCCCGACGTTGCCAAGAAGAGCAGCCAGACGCAGCAGATTCGCCGACGTGGTCGACGCCCTGCTGTTGGGCGTGGACCGGAGCCTTCGCGAATTCGGCGCGACGATCCGCTATCTGTGGCAGACGCGGTCGATCACCGGCCAGATGATCGCGATCGACGGCGGCCAGCATCTGGCCTGGAAGACGCCGGACGCGACGGGGATGGGCGAATGAGCGCCGCAACCAAAAATGGGAATGGCGCGGCCGATATGCCGCGACGTCGATGTCGATGACGACGACGACGCGCCGGAAGAGCTCGTGCAGCCGATCGGTCCCGAGCCGTCTTTCACCGCCATCGACTGGACGCGCGCATGCAAGCGACGCCGACGGCCTGGCCGGCGCGGAAGTGATCCAGACGCTGGTCAAGCGCCTGCCCAACGCGCCGGGCGTCTACCGCATGATGAACGCCGCCGGCGACGTGCTCTACGTCGGCAAGGCGCGCAGCCTGAAGAAGCGCGTCACGCAATATGCGCAAGGGCGGTTCCACACCAACCGCATCGGCCGGATGGTGCGCGAGACCGCGACGATGGAGTTTGTCGTCACCCGCACCGAGATCGAGGCGCTTCTGCTCGAAGCCAATCATGATCAAGCGCTTGCGGCCGCGCTTCAATGTGCTGATGCGGGACGACAAGTCGTTTCCCGTATATCCTGATCACCGGCGATCATCCGTCGCCCGGCATTTTCAAGCATCGCGGCGCGCGCTCGCGCAAGGGCGACTATTTCGGGCCGTTCGCCTCCGCCCAGGCGGTCGGCCGCACCATCAATTCGCTGCAGCGCGCTTTTCTGATCCGCAGCTGCACGGACTCGTTCTTCGAGAACCGCACGCGGCCCTGCCTGCTTTACCAGATCAAGCGCTGTTCCGGGCCTTGCACCGGTGAGATCTCGCCGGAGGGCTATGACCGAGCTGGTCGCCGAGGCCAAGGATTTTCTGTCCGGCCGCAGCCAGGCGGTGAAGGCAGAGATTTCGGGCCAGATGCAGGCCGCTTCAGACGAGCTCGATTTCGAGCGCGCGGCGATCTATCGCGACCGGCTGGCGGCGCTGTCGCATGTCCAGAGCCATCAGGGCATCAACCCGCACGGCATTGATGAGGCGGACGTTTTCGCCATCCATCAGGAGGGCGGCCAGGTCTGCATCCAGGTGTTTTTCTTCCGCACCGGCCAGAACTGGGGCAACCGCGCCTATTTTCCGAAGGCCGATCCGGCGCTGGAGGCGGGCGAGGTGCTGGGCTCGTTCCTGTCGCAGTTCTACGACGACAAGCCGGTCGCCGCGCGCCATCTTCCTGTCGACGCAGCGTCGATGGAGCAGGAGCTGCTGGCGGAGGCCTGTCGACCCGCGCGGGCCGCAAGATCGCGATCACCGTGCCGCAGCGCGGCGAGAAGAAGGATCTTGTCGATCACGCGCTGCAGAATGCGCGCGAGGCGCTCGGCCGCCGGCTGGCCGAGACCTCGACGCAGGCGCGCCTGCTCGACGGCATGGCCCAGACCTTCGGCCTGGAGAAGCCGCCGGTGCGCATCGAGGTCTACGACAACTCGCACATCATGGGCACCAACGCGGTCGGCGCGATGGTCGTCGCCGGGCCGGAAGGCTTCGTGAAAAACCAGTACCGGAAATTCAACATCCGCTCGACCGACATCACGCCGGGCGACGATTTCGGCATGATGCGCGAGGTCATGCAGCGGCGTTTTTCGCGCCTGATCAAGGAACATGGCGAGGCGCGGCCGAGATCGGCGAGGGCAGGGATGCCGGCTTTCCCGGCCTGGCCCGACGTCATCCTGATCGACGGCGGGCAGGGCCAGATGACGGCCGTGCGCACGATCCTGACCGAACTCGGTATCGAGGACCGCGTCGTCGCCATCGGCGTCGCCAAGGGCCAGGATCGCGAGGCCGGCCGCGAGCGCTTCTTCGTCGAGGGCAGCACTCGTTCTCGCTGCCGGTGCGCGATCCCGTGCTCTATTTCGTCCAGCGGCTGCGCGACGAGGCGCACCGCTTCGCCATCGGCTCGCACCGCGCCCGGCGCAAGAAGGAACTGGTCAAGAATCCGCTCGACGAGATCGCCGGCATCGGCCCGACCGCAAACGCGCGCTGCTGCATGCATTTCGGCACCGCCAAGGCGGTCGGCCGGGCGGCGGTCGAGGATCTGATGGCGGTCGAGGGTATTTCGGAGGCGGTCGCCAGGCTTGTTTACAATCATTTCCACGAAAAGTGATCGCGCAAGTCGCAAAAACGCCGGAAAGAGCGCTCTTGCGCAGGATACGTTGACCAGCCCGGTCAAAATCTGATTTCACTTGAAAGCATGACAGAGTATTGCACCCGATGGCGTCACGCGCCTTCAGCCTGCCCAATATGCTGACCTACGGCCGCATCCTCGCGGTGCCGCTGGTCGTGCTCTGCTTTTTTCTCGAGGGCCGGCTGCAGTCGAGCGACTTCGCCCGCTGGGCGGCGCTGGCCATCTTCGTGATCGCCAGCGATCACCGACTATCTCGACGGCTATCTGGCGCGTGCCTGGCAGCAGACCTCCAACATCGGCCGCATGCTGGATCCGATCGCCGACAAGTTGCTGGTCTCGGTCTGCCTGCTGCTGCTCGCCGCCGATACCGACCGCACGCATCGCCGGCTGGTCGCTGTGGGCGGCGATCATCATCCTGTGCCGCGAAATCCTCGTCTCCGGCCTGCGCGAATATCTGGCCGACCTGAAGGTCTCGGTGCCGGTGACGCGCCTGGCAAAATGGAAGACCGCCATCCAGATGGTCGCGATCGCCGTGCTGCTCGCCGGCCCGGCGCTCGACAAGATCATCTCCTACGCGACGCGAGACCGGCATCGTTCTGCTGTGGGTCGCCGCGATCGTCACGCTTTACACCGGCTACGACTATTTCCGCGCCGGCCTGAAGCATATCGTGGACGAGTGAGCGATGACCAAGCTGATCTATTTCGCCTGGGTGCGCGAACGTATCGGCAAGCGCGAGGAAGAGGTCGAACTGCCGGCCGACGTGAAGACCGTGGCCGACTTGCTGACCTGGCTGCAAGCGCAAGGGCGAGGGATATGGCGGCGCTGCGGGAGCCCGAAGTCATCCGCGTCGCCATCAACGAGGAGCATGTCGATCATCGCGAGACGTCTATCCGGCGCGCGCGAGATCGCGCTGTTTCCGCCGATGACGGGCGGGTAGCCATGACAGTGCCGGCGGAGCCTGGTCAGGTTCCACGCATCGTCATCCAGGCCGAGGATTTCGACGTTGCCGCCGAAATTGCGCGTGCTGACCGCTGGCCGCACGGATGTCGGCGCGGTGGTCACCTTCACCGGGCTTTGCCGCGACGAGGACGGGCAGACTCGCCGCGCTGGAGCTCGAACACTATCCCGGCATGGCGGAGGCCGAGATCGACACGGATCGCCGGCGAGGCGGTGCGAACGCTGGCCGCTGGCCGGGCTCACCGTGATCCACCGCCATCGGCAAGATCAGGCCCGGCGAAAACATCGTGCTGGTCGTGACGGCGTCGTCACACCGCCAGGCTGCCTTCGAGGCCGCGTCATTTCCTGATGGATTATCTCAAGTCCCGCGCGCCGTTCTGGAAGAAGGAGCATCGCGCGGACGGCACCGAAGGCGACTGGGTCGAAGCCAAATCATCGGACGACGAGGCATCTGCGCGATGGGGCAAGACCCGCAGGGATAGCAGGCGGTCAAAAACGCCGGTGCGACACTTGGAAACGCCACATTTCGGGCTTCCCTTGGCGTCCAGGTCGAGGAACGCTCATGCTGCCGCGCATCGCCGAACTGCTGTTGTTCGGAATTCTGCCCTTCCTTGTGGGTCTCTGGCCACGTCAAATGATTTGCGGGGCGAGGACGAATTCCCGGCCGCTGAAATCAGCACCTATGAGGATGGCGAGACGGCGTCCGGGCCAGGAAGATACTACCTCGATCGATGGCGGGGATCAGCCGACACGGTCCGAAGTTTAGTCAGGTCAGTCGCAATAATTTACTGTTACCGCTCTGCCCCGCGCTTTCCCATCGCCATGATCTCGATTCCAAAATTAACGGCACGTTAGCCATGCACAAATCTAGCTTAGCGAGTTAGACATATTCAATTCTTATGTTCCTAATGTTGCAGCCTCTTGCTCGGCTAGGGGCGTGGTTTATGAACTTTCCATCGGTCACCGCAGACGGATTCACCTTTGCTTGGGTAGTCCTGGCGAATGCCGTTTTCGTTGTTCTTGCAATTCTCGCCGTCAGATATCGCAGGGCCTACGGTGACGCCGAAGAAGAAATCCGGCGTTATTCCGAATTGATCGATCATCTTCATGAAGGCATCTATCGGACGACGCCCGATGGCCGGCAACTGATGTCAAATCCGGCTTTCGTCCGGCTCAACGGCTATGCCAACGAGGCCGAACACATGGCGGCGGTGAAGGACATCGCCAACGAGTGGTATGTCGATCCCAATCGCCGCAAACAGTTTCAGGAAGCCTTGCAGCGCGACGGCAAGGTCGAGGGCTTTGTCTCAGAGATTTATCGGTACAAGACACGCGAACGGATTTGGGTCAGCGAATCGGCCCGTCTCGTCCGAAATCGGCGGACCGGCAATCCGGAGTTCTACGAAGGTTCAGTGCGCGAGATCACCGAAACCGTGAACCGGCTGAACCTTGAGGAAAAATTCCGCAAGCTAACCAATCAAATCCCCGGTGGGCTGTTCCAGTTTTGCCGCCATCCCGACGGCAGTTTCACGGTCCCGTATCTCAATCCGGGCTGGGAGGTCATCACTGGCATCCGGCCCGAAGCTGAGATGAGCAATGTGGGGCAGTTCAGGAACGGGATCTGGGCCGAGGATCTCGTCGAGCACGACGGCTTGCTGAAAGTGTCGGCGGAACGACTGGTGCGATGGGAGCACGAGTTTCGCTATCGCACACCGGACGGGCAGGAAAAATGGCTGGAAGTGTCGGCGCAGCCGGAAGCTAACGGCGGCACGATTACCTGGCATGGCTATCTGGCGGACATCTCCGAACGCAAGAAACACGAAATGGAGATTGCAGAGCTTGCCTATTTCGATCCGCTGACCCGATTGCCCAACCGTCGATTTTTTCTGGATCAGATGGCCGCCTCAATCCGAATGCGGGCCATTCGGGGCGATGTCGGCGCGCTGCTTTTCGTTGATCTCGACAATTTCAAGTCGCTCAACGACACTCAAGGCCACAATGTCGGCGACGCATTCCTCGTAGAAGTCGCGAAGAAGCTGCGGCAGGCAGCCTCCGCGGACGATACGGTCGCGCGGATCGGCGGCGACGAATTTGTCATCATTCTTGACGGCGCAGGCGCGACGGTGGCGCGGGGCACGGCCAACGCGATGTCGGTGGCGACGCGCCTGCTCGACCTCATGCGGCCGGGATTCAGTCTCGGCTCGCTGAGCCACATTTCATCCGCCAGCATCGGCATCGCAGTGTTCGATGGCTCGGAGGCGCGCCCCGACGAAATTCTCAAACGTGCCGATGTTGCGATGTATCAGGCGAAGATGTCCGGCCGCAACGCGATCGCCTTGTTCGATCCAGCCGAGATCGACCGGCAGTCGACCAGATATCGGCTCGCCAGCGACCTTGGCCACGCCCTGATGTCGGACGAGTTGGAGCTGTATTTCCAGCCTCAGATAGATGCAGGCGGCAGTGTCTATGGCGCAGAAGCACTGCTTCGCTGGAACCATCCGGAGTTTGGACTCGTCATGCCGGACCGTTTCGTACCCTTGGCAGAGCAATTCGGTCTGGCTGCCGACATGGACAGGCTGGTCCTGTCCAAGGGGATGCAGACGCTGAAAGACTGGTCGGCAATGCGTAGAACGTCGCGGTTGCGCCTTGCTCTCAATGTCGGCGTGCAGGCCTTTGCCAACGACGCATTCGTGCCGATGGTGCGCGATATGGTCGCCGCCTATGCGCATCGACGCTGCGCTTCTGACTTTCGAGGTCACGGAGCATGTCATGGCGAAGGATCAGGCGCGGGTTGCCGACCGGATGCGCGCGTTGAAGCAACTCGGCATCCGGCTTTCGCTCGACGATTTCGGCACCGGCTATTCATCGCTCGCCTATCTGAAGCAATTGCCGTTCGACGAAATCAAGATCGACGGCAGTTTCGTCACCGACATCGAAACGGACGAGAGCGACCGAGCGCTGGTGCGGGCCATTCTGGCCATGGCCCAGTCGCTTGGCTTGATGTCGGTGGCAGAGCACGTCGAGAACGCCAACCAGGAGGCTTTCCTGCGGTCGCTGGGTTGCGATATCTTCCAGGGCTATCTGTACAGCCGGGCCGTTCCGGTCGCCCAGTTCAACGAGCTTCTCGCCGTAGGAACCGGGCAGCGCTCTCGAAGCGCACGGCCAAGGCGGACACGCGCTACTCCAGGGTAGTTTCCCTTCGACGGCTTGACGCCACATTTTCGCGCGCCCTAGATTTGGAACGTGGCTCAGGGGCGATGCACGAAATGGCGTTTGTGTCGGGCAAGACAATCCGCATCGCTTTGGCTTTTCTGCTGGCGGGCGTTTCCGGCGATGCCATGGCTGCCGGCCGAAACGCGTTGGTGATCGGCAATTCATCATACCGGCCCGGCTATGAGCTCAGGAATCCGATCGCCGATGCGCGCGGCATCGCCGAAGTCCTTCTCGAAGGTCGGCTTCGACGTGGTGGTGCTGGAAGACTCCGATCTCGCCTCGATCCAGCGTGCGATCGACATATTCGTCGCGAAGTCGCTGAAGGGCGAGGCCGCCGTGATCTACTATGCCGGCCATGGCGCGCGCATCAACAACCGCGACTTTCTGCTGCCGGTCGATTTTTCCATGCAGAGCTTCGACCAGGTGGACTCGGAAGCCTTCGATGTCGACCGCCTGGTCCAGGCGCTGAACAGCACGCATTCCGACCTGAAAATGCTGCTGTTTGACGCCTGCCGGAACAATCCGCTGGAAGACCGCGGCGCAAAGCCGCTGCAGACAGCCGGAGAAGTCGAAACAGGACGCAGTCAACACCATCGCCGTCTACGCGACGGCGCAAGGCATGAAAGCGCTCGACGGGGTAGGGGACCACAGCCCGTTCGCTGAAGGGCATGATGGAGAATCTCGGCGATCCGGATGTCGAGCTGACGACAGCTGATCGACAAGGTGAAGCGGCATGTCCGCGATAGAACCGCCGGCCGCCAGACCACCTTTCAGTATGACAGTCTCGACCGGGAGTTCTATCTGGGACGCAACATCGCCGCGACAGGCGCCATAGCCGGTCAACCGTCCGAGCCGGTTGTCGTCGTTTCAGGCCTGATCTTTCCCGACTCCGACACGGTCGAACTGACCGACGCCGACCTTGAGGGCAAGGACGCCGCGACGCTGAGGCTTGCCCGCAACGAGATTTTCGCACGCCACAATCGGCGGTTTGCCGACCAGGCGCTTGGCCGATCATTTTGCGCAGTTCGACTGGTATCGGCCCGGCGAGAACGAAACACGGCTGAGCAAGCTGGAAATCCGCAACGTCGAGGCGATCCGGCGTTTCGAGCTCAAGCCGGCGATTCCGGAATCCGAT
The DNA here is from genome assembly GCA_963826105.1 of uncultured Actinomycetes bacterium. Classification (GTDB taxonomy): domain Bacteria; phylum Actinomycetota; class CADDZG01; order CADDZG01; family WHSQ01; genus WHTI01. The sequence goes on from CAWGWA010000005.1 coordinate 235,099, forward strand.
TTCCTGCTGCCCGATTCCGACCGGCGGCTTTTGACGACAGAGGACCTGCAGCCGCTTCAGCAAGGAACAACTGCGCATTGCGCGCAACGAGATCTATGCGCGGCGCGGCTGGGATTTCCAGACCAAGGCGATGGAAACCTATTTCGAGCAGTTCGATTGGTATGCGCCGGCCCTGGGAAAAATCCAGCTTTCACACATCGAACAACAAAATGTCGATTTCATCGTGAAATTCGAGAAGAGGAAATCGTAAGAGTCTCAGGGACGGGCTCGGCAGGTTGGGAGCATGAGCCCTGTGCGATGGATTCTTTTCGTGGCTGCGGCGATCCTTGCCGCCGGCCATGCCGATGCGGCCGACAAGACAGCGTTACGGCGCCAATCCCAAAAATCTCGAAAAGCACCTTCAGCGGCTGGTCGACGCCTATCCCGACGTCGTCAAGGGCTACGACGCGGAGGCGCTGATCCTCAGCAATGGCAAGCGGCTTGCCGCTGTCGGACGGCCGCGAGGACAAGACCTTCGACGAGCTGCTCGACAGCCCGGACATCGGCGACATGTTCGCCTTCGACTATCCCGAGGGCGCACCCGCTGCGGCCCCGGCGCGCAATTTCGATCCCGGCCGCATTCGCGTCGAAGCGCTTTTCGAGGCGCTCTACGGCGCATGCAGCAAAGGTCAGGTATCGCCAAAGCTGAATAGCATAGCCTGGGTGCCCGGGCACGGCGGCGGCAAATTGCCAATCACGACGGCGCAGGGCGCGGACAAGGCGTTTCAGGCGGTGTCGCGCGAGCTCGACGGGCTGCCAAGCTCTTTCACGCAAATATCTCGTACCGTCGGCCGGCACCTACAATTGCCGCCCGATCGCCGGCACGTCGCGCACGTTCGATGCACGGCTACGGTGTGGCGATCGATCTCAACACGAAATACTCGGCCTACTGGCAGTGGGACGGCTCAAAAGGCTGGTCGAACAAGATTCCGCGCGAGATCATCGACATATTCGAGAAGCACGGATTCATCTGGGGCGGGCGCTGGTATCATTACGACACCATGCATTTCGAGTATCGCCCCGATCTCGTCAGGCCGGAAATAGAAAAGCCGGGCGTCCCGGCTTTCTGCTTTGCAAATCAGTCGTTTGCGTCGGATTCGCGGACTCTAACTCGTCAGCCGACGACTTCGGTGTCGGAGAACCAGTACTTGATTTCCTGGGCGGCCGTTTCCGGCGCATCGGAACCATGCACGGAGTTTTCGCCAATGGAAAGCGCATGCACCTTGCGGATGGTGCCTTCGTCGGCATTGGCCGGGTTGGTTGCGCCCATCACTTCGCGGTTCTTCGCGATCGCGTTCTCGCCTTCCAGCACCTGAACGACCGTCGGACCGGATGACATGAACTCGGTGAGTTCATCGAAGAACGGCCGTCCCTTGTGCACGGCATAGAACCCCTGTGCTTCGCGCAGGCTCATCCAGACGCGGCGAGACGCGACAACGCGCAGGCCGGCATCCTCGAGCATCTTGGTGATGGCCCCGGTGAGGTTGCGCCGGGTCGCATCCGGCTTGATCATCGAAAACGTGCGTTCAATCGCCATAGGTGGTCCTTGTCGGATGCGGGTTGAATGTCTGGGGAAAGGTCGCGGCTCTATACAGGCGGCATTTCATGTTGCCAAGTGGAGGCCGGCGCCGACGAGTTGACAGCTGTCAGACTCGCTCAGTCGGCGATGCCTGCCTCATATTCGCTCGACATTTCCAGCCAGCGTTCCTCGTTGCGGGCCAACTGCGAAGAAAGCTCAGAGCGTTCCTTGGCAAACCGCGTCGCCTTGATCGGATCCTTGTCATACAGCGCCGGGTTGGCCAGTTCGTCCTCGATCGTGTCGATCCGCTTGCGCAGCCGATCCATCAGGCCCTCGGTCGCGCGGATCTCCTTGGCAAGCGGCTCGAGCGCCTGACGCCGGGCAGCCGCCTCGCGGCGCCGGTCGGCCTTCGACGCCTTGTCGGCATCGCGCTGGGCCTTGCGATCCGCAGAGACGCCGGTCACTTCGGTGCGGTAGTCGGACATGTCGCCGTCATAAGGTTTGACCGCGCCGTCCTTGACCAGCCAGAGCCGGTCGGCGGTCGCCTCGATCAGATGCCGATCGTGCGAGATCAGGATGACAGCTCCCGGATAGTCGTTGAGCGCCATGACCAGCGCTTCGCGGCTGTCGATATCGAGATGGTTGGTCGGCTCGTCGAGGATGAAGAGGTTCGGCCCCTCGAACGACGCCAGCCCCATCAAGAGCCGCGCCTTCTCGCCGCCAGACAGGTCCTTGGCCGGCGTCATCATCTTCTCGGTCGACAGGCCGAAGCGCGCGACGCGGCCGCGCACCTTGGCTTCCGGCGCCTCCGGCATCAGCCGGCGCACATGTTCGATGGGGTTTTCGTCGGGACGCAGATCGTCGAGCTGGTGCTGCGCGAAGATCGACACCTTCAGGCCCGGCGCGACCGTCATTTTGCCGCCTTCCGCTTTCAACCGCGCGGCGAGCAGCTTGGCGAAGGTCGATTTGCCGTTGCCGTTGGCGCCGAGCAGCGCGATGCGGTCGTCGGCGTCTATGCGCAGCGACATGCCTTTCAGAACCGGCTCGCCGGGCTGATAGCCGACCGCAACTTTGTCCAGCGCGATGATCGGCGAGGCGACGGTCTTGACCGGCTCGGGAAACGAGAACGGCGTTACCGTGTCGTCGACCACGGCGGAGATGATGTTCATCTTCTCCAGCGCCTTGATGCGCGACTGCGCCTGGCGCGCCTTCGATGCCTTGGCGCGGAAGCGGTCGACGAACGCCTGCAGGTGCTTGCGGTGCGCTTCCTGCTTGATGCGGCCCTTTTCCTGCAGTTCCATCTTTTCCGCGCGCTGGCGCTCGAACTGGTCGTAGCCGCCGCGCCAAAACGTGAGTTTCTTCTGGTCGAGATGCACGATCGAGTTGACCGCGCGGTTCAGGAGGTCGCGGTCGTGGCTGATCAGCAGGACCGTGTGAGGATACTTGCCGACATAGTTTTCAAGCCACAGCGTGCCTTCGAGATCGAGATAGTTGGTCGGCTCGTCCAGCAGCAGCAGATCGGGCTCGGCGAAAAGCACGGCGGCCAGAGCCACGCGCATGCGCCAGCCGCCGGAAAAGGACGAGGCGGGACGGCGCTGCGCCTCGGCGTCGAAGCCGAGGCCAGCAAGGATCGTCGCGGCCCGCGCCTCGGCCGAATGGGCATCGATATCGGCCAGCCGCATGTGGATCTCGGCGATGCGGTGCGGGTCGGTCGCACCGGCTTCCTCTTCCAGCAGCGCATTGCGCTCAAGATCGGCCTTCAGCACGATCTCGATCAATGGCTCCTCGGTGCCCGGCGCTTCCTGCGCGACCTGACCGATCCGCGTGTTCTTAGGCAGGCTGATCGAACCGGTTTCGGACGACAGATCGCCGGTGATGGCGCGAAAAAGCGTCGTCTTGCCGGTGCCGTTGCGGCCGACCAGTCCTGCCTTGGTGCCGGCAGGTAGCGTCAGCGACGCGTGGTCGAGCAACAGCCGGCCAGCGATGCGAAGGGATAAGTCATTGATGGTCAGCATGGCGCGCGCCTTGTGGCGGAGCGGAGCCGGAAGAGCAAGGCCTGGCCGCCCACAAGATTTTGTTCACGCTGACGAAAAGGCCCGCCCCTTGCGGACGGGCCTCAAGAGACGGCGTAGTGAAACGCCGGATTTGTCGTCAGCGGCTGGCCGTCTGCAGCAGCTTGCACAGCTGGAGCAATGCCGCATCATATCCGCCACCGCCGCCCATCACCTGCCGGCAAAGCTGGCGGTACTTGATGATGTCGCGGTTCGACATGCCGGCCACCAGATCGGGCACATCCGGCCGATCGACGCCCGGCCTGCCTGGCCGAGGGTTGTTCGGTCGGTTGGGCCGCGGATTGTTGATCCCCGGCCCGGTGGGACCTGCAACGTCAACGCCTGGACGACCCGGGCAATTCGGCGTGGTCGGCGTGCCAGGACCACCAGGGTTTCCAGGAACTTCGATGTCGACGTCGACGCCTGTTCCGCCGATGCCAATACTAACGTCCACGTCGGCAATGCTCCCGCCACCTACCGTGGCGTCGACATCCGCTCTGACGCCACCGCGTCCGCCAACCGTCGCCGTCGCGTCGACGTCAGCGATACTGCTTCCACCGACGGTTGCCGTCGCGTCCGCGTTGATGCCGTTCCGGCGGTCGCCGACGGTTGCGCCGACGTCGACGCCTAACACCCCGGAGTTGCTCGGGCCAATGTCCACGGACACACCGAGCCCTTTGTTTCGGTCGCCGATATCGATCGCCATTGCGGACGATGAGAGGGCAAGGAGCACTGCGCCACTAGCCAATGCGGTGGTGAATTTCCCGACATGCGTAGTCATGGCATTCTCCATTTGGTTGCATTAGTCAACGCGCAATCATGGTGTGATTGCATAGCAGCCAACGTCAACCAATCGGGATTAGTTTCAACCAGAACGAGAAAGTGGGAGGAAGAGTTATTGCGTTGATAATTAAGCACTTATCATATCTGATAACCAATAATTAAATAATCGCTAAAGTTGAACATATGGGGATGATTGCAACCAGAACAGTTTTTTTCAACCGATAATCGAATGCGCGGAAAAGTTGAAATATCTAGGCAAACTCACGGCCGGACTCGGTGCGCTGGAATAGAACCAGGTCGAGCTCGACTGACGGCTTGCCCAAGGAGGTCAGGATCGTATGCGCCTGGCCGCGATGATGGGCGTGATGATTGAAGACATGCGCCAGCGCAGGCGCAAGCCGCTGCGAGACGGTGCGGACGTCGGTCACGGTGATGTAGGTAAACCGCCCGGCCAGGCTTCTGTCGGTCAACGTCCCGATCCAGTCGACAAAACGCTGATCTTCCAGCTCGCGCGCCTGGCGCAGCTTCGAGAAATCACGATGCAATATGGCATCCAGCGTTGCCGGTGCTTCACCGCCGCCCGAAAAGCGCTTCATCCAGATCCTGTCGGCGACAAGAAGGTGGTTCAACGTGCCCATCATCGATTTGAAGAAGGCGCCGACGTCGCGCTGAAATTCCTCCTCGGACAGCAGCAGCGGCGGCATCATAAATGCGCCCATTGGCCCATTGATTGTACGCCGCCAACATCGTGAAGTGCTGTTTCATCTTTGCTTTCGTCAGCGTTGGATGCGTTTACCTATCTTCTCGGACCGGAGAGGCCAATGACCATTCTGCTCTACGATCTGGTCGGCGCGGACGAGAAGCGGCCTTACAGCCCACATTGCTGGAAGACAGCGATGTGCCTGGCGCATAAGGGCCTCGACTACCGGACCGTTCCGACGCGTTTTCTCGAAGTGCCCGAGGTTGAAGGCGGCGTCTCCAAGACGATTCCGGTGATCAGGGACGGAGACAAGGTGGTCGCCGATTCCTTTGCGATCGCGCTCTATCTGGAAGAGACGTTACCCGGATCGGCCGTCGCTTTTTCGCGGCAAGGGCGGTGAGGCGATGGCGCGTTTCATCGAGCGCTGGTCGCAGACCCAGTTGCACCCATTTCTCGGTTCGGCCGCGCTGTTGGAAATATACCGCCGGCAGGATGAGCAAAACGCCGTCTACTTTCGCGAAAGCCGCGAAAAGCGCTACGGCAAGACCATCGAAGACGTGTCGGCGGACCGCGACGCGCACCTCGATGCTTTTCGCAAGAAGCTTGAGCCTTTGCGCAGCATGCTGGAGTACCAACCCTTCATCGGCGGCCAGACGCCGCTCTACCCGGACTACGTTGTGTTCGGCGCGCTGCAATGGGTACGGGTCATGTCGGCCTACACGTTTATCGAACCTGGCGATGTCGTCGGAACCTGGTTCGAGCGCTGCCTGGACCTGCATGAGGGGCTGGGCCGGCGCGTTGCAGCGGCGGCTTGAGCCGGCGGATATCCAAGGTTTCGCCGTCGCCGACTACTCGCGACACCGCGGATCACCTAGAGAAGGCTCATGAACCAGCACGCCAGCATCACGCCAGCCAAAGTCAAGATCGGCCATTCGGCTTGCCCGCATGACTGCCCGTCGACCTGCGCGCTCGATATCGAGCTGCTCGGGCCGGATCGGATCGGCCGGGTCCACGGCGCGAAGGACAACAGCTACACCGCCGGCGTGATCTGCGCCAAGGTGGCCCGCTACGCCGAGCGGGTCCACCATCCTGACCGCTTGCTGAAGCCTCTGGTGCGCGCCGGCGCCAAAGGCGAGGGCATCTGGAAAGAGGCGAGCTGGGAAGCCGCGCTCGATCTCGTCGCCGAAAAATTCGATCGCGGCCGAAGCCGAGACATGGCAGCGAGACCGTCTGGCCTTATTTCTACGCCGGCACGATGGGCCTCGTGCAGCGCGACGGCATCAAGCGGCTGCGTCATGCCAAGAAATACTCGGGCTTCTTCGACTCGATCTGCACCAATCTGGCCTGGACAGGCTGGATGATGGGGACCGGGCGGCTGGCGGGCTCCGACCCGCGCGAGATGGCCAAATCGGATTGCGTGGTGATCTGGGGCACCAACGCGGTTGTCACGCAGGTCAACGTGATGACGCACGCCGTGCGGGCGCGAAAAGAGCGCGGCGCCAAGATCGTCGTCATCGACATCTATGACAACGCAACCGTGAAACAGGCCGACATGGGCTTGATCCTGAAGCCAGGCACGGACGGGGCGCTGGCCTGCGCGGTCATGCATATCCTGTTTCGCGACAACCTCGCCGACCGCGCCTATCTCGAAAAATATACCGACGATCCCAAGGGCTTGGAGGCGCATCTCGAATCACGCACGCCCGAATGGGCTGCCGCGATCACCGGTCTGTCGGTCGCGGAGATCGAATCCTTCGCCCGGCTGGTCGGCACGACCAAGCGCACCTTTTTCCGGCTTGGCTATGGCTTTGCCCGGCAGCGCAACGGCTCGGTCAACATGCACGCCGCGCTGTCGATCCCGGCGGTGACGGGCGCCTGGCAATATGAAGGCGGCGGCGCCTTCCATTCGAACTCCGGCATCCTGAAGTTCAATACGGAACTGCTCGAGGGCGACCAAGATGCGCGATCCGAGCATCCGCTATCTCGACCATTCGCGCATCGGGCCCGTGCTCATGGGCCACGAGGATGCGCTGTTCGGCGGTCCGCCGGTGACGGCCATGCTGATCCAGAACACCAATCCGGCCAATGTCGCGCCCGAGCAGCGGCTGGTGAAGCAGGGGTTCCTGCGCGACGATCTGTTCACCTGCGTGCACGAGCAGTTCATGACCGACACGGCGAAACTCGCCGACGTCGTGCTGCCGGCGACGATGTTTCTGGAGCATGACGACATCTACAAGGGCGGCGGCAACCAGCACGTCACGCTGGGGCCGAAGCTGATCGACCCGCCCGCCGGCCCGCGCACCAACCACTATCGTCATCGAGGAATTGGCCAAGCGGCTCGGCGTCGCCGATCTGCCAGGCTTCGGCATGACCGAGCGCGAGCATATCGAGGTCATGCTGTCGAAGAAGGGACTGCCGGCAGTTCGACGACGTTCAAGACGCAGCGCTGGGCCGACCTGCAGCCGGAATTCGACAAGGCGCATTTCATCTCGGGCTTCGGCCATCCGGACGGCAAATACCGGTTCCGGCCGCGACTGGAGCGGCACGCCGGCGCCCAACCGCCCGCCGAAATCGATGGGCCTGTTCGGTCCGATGGACCGGCTTCCCGAATTTCCCGACCATGTCGACCTGATCGAAGTGGCCGACGACGACGCATCCGTTCCGGCTCGCGACGTCGCCGGCGCGCAATTATCCTCAACTCGTCTTTCACCGAGACGCCGAGTTCGACGCAAGCGGGAAGGGCGGCCGGAATTGCTCGTTCACCCGGAAGATGCGGCGTCGCTTGGTCTTGATGACGGCGATCGCGTCGAAGATCGGCAATGCGCGCGGCGAGGTCGTGCTGCACGCGAAGCTGTTCGACGGCGTGAAGCGCGGCGTGGTGATTGCCGAAGGCATCTGGCCGAACGACGCGCATGAGCGCGGCGAGGGCATCAACGTGCTGACCGGCGCGGACGCGCCGGCGCCTTATGGCGGCGCGGCATTCCACGACAACAAGGTCTGGGTGCGGGCGGCGGGGTAGGCCGTTAGCAATGCGTGTCAGCGCCAGATCCGTCATGGCGTGTCAAGGCAACTCGGGTGAGCCGCGCGGCGCCCGGCGCAAGCACGTCCTAGCTGCCGACGGATTCAATAGCGGGCCAGCGTGGTCTGGTCGGGAATTTGCTGTCACGCCAGACGAGTTCGAAAGGCGCCGTCCTCGGATATCTGCAATGCGGCAAGCCCACGCGCCAAATTCTCGAGGCCAGGATTGTGTCCGAGCATCGGCAGTTTCGCTGCCGATCAGCTCTCTCGGGAGGTTCGCTTGCGGCCTCGGCGAGAAGCTCCTTCGCGCGCGATGCCTCGTACAGGGCGCAGCAGCCGGAGCACGAATACTTCGGGAACGTGCGGCCATTCCGCCGAAACGATTGCCCATGTCTCGCGCGTGCCGCGACGGCCGGCGCACACCAGGGCCCTATGCGTTGCAGCCAGCCACGATTCACTATTTCCCGGCCATGCGCTGCGCATCCTTGTCACTCGCGCAACAGGGATGATGAAGCCGGCAGGGCGGATGTCGCCAAGCTGACTTGGCGATGGCTGCAGCAGATGCTGCCATACGCGATCCAGTCAATATCCGCGACGATTCGCCTACGGCGTGAACCTGGCCAGCGCTTCCAGATCGACATCGTCGCTCCAGGAGGCCGGCGAGAACAGCTGGCGAGCGCGTCGCTCTGGCCTCGTGAAAACCGGAAAACACGGTCCGCCCGCCTTCCATCCGGGCCTTGCCCTCGGCGACCAGCCGCAGCGCCAGCGGATAGAGCTGGTGCTCGGCTTTCAGCACGCGGGCGGCAAGCGTCTCCTCGCTGTCGCCGACCAGCACCGGCACGGCCGCCTGCGCGATGATCGGGCCGTCATCCATGTCCGGCGTCACGAAATGCACCGTGCAGCCATGGATGCGCACGCCGGCGTCGAGCGCCCGGCTGATGCGTGTCGAGACCCTTGAACAGCGGCAGCAGGGCAGGGTGGATGTTGATCATCCGGCCCTGCCATTTCTCGACGAAGCGGCGGGTCAGGATGCGCATATAGCCGGCGAGGCAGACGATCTCCGATGCCGAAAGACTGCAAGCGCGGCGTCGATCGCGCCGTCATGCGCTTCCTTGCTGTCGAATATCGGCGCGCTCGACGACGCCCGTGACTGCGATGCCCTTGGCGGTCCGCGAACGGCCAGGCCGTGCCGCATCCGGTCGTGTCGGAGATGACGCCGACGATCTCGGCCGGATAGGTCGGGCTCGCGCGGCCGCCTCGATCAGCGTCGCCATGTTGGTGCCGCGGCCCGAAATCAGGATCGCCGACCTTCTTGCGCGCGCCGGTTCATAGGCCGATCGATCCCCGATAGATGACGCCGGCGTCGCGGCGCGGCACGATGCGGCCGATCGGCGTGACCGTCTCGCCGGCCTCCTGCAGCACGGCGGCGACCTGCGCGGCCTGGCCTGACGCGACCACCAGGATGACCATGCCGATGCCGCAGTTGAAGGTGCGCATCATCTCCTCGGGCGCCACGCCGCCGGTCTTGGCCAGCCAGGAGAAGACCGGCGGCACGTCGATCGCGTCGAGATCGAGTTCGGCCGAAAAATCCTTCGGCAGCACGCGCGGGATGTTTTCGGGAAAGCCGCCGCCGGTGATATGGGCCAGCGCCTTGATGCCATGCGTGCCGCGGATCGCCTGCAGGATCGATTTCACATAGATGCGCGTCGGCTCGAGCAGCGCTTCGGCAAGCGTCATGCCCGTCGGCGAACGGCGCGGCGTCGGCCCAGCCGAGGCCGGACAATGCTCGACGATGCGGCGGACCAGCGAAAAGCCGTTCGAATGCGAGGCCGGAAGAGGCGAGGCCCGAGCAGCACGTCGCCTTCGACGATATCGTCGGTCGGCAGCAAGCTGGCCGCGTTCGGCCGCGCCGACGGCGAAGCCGGCAAGGTCGTAGTCGCTTGCCGTGGTACATGCCGGGCATTTCGGCGGTCTCGCCGCCGATCAGCGCGCAGCCGGCCTGCCGGCAGCCTTCGGCGATGCCGCCGACGATCGCCGCGCCCTGGTCCGGATCGAGCTTGCCGGTGGCGAAATAGTCGAGGAAGAACAGCGGCTCGGCGCCCTGCACGACGATGTCGTTGACGCACATGGCGACGAGGTCGATGCCGATCGTGTCGTGCTTGCCCGCGTCGATGGCGATCTTCAGCTTGGTGCCGACGCCGTCATTGGCGGCGACCAGCACCGGGTCGGTGAAGCCCGCCGCCTTGAGGTCGAACAGGCCGCCGAAGCCGCCGATCTCGCCATCGGCGCCCGGCCGCCGGGTCGCGCGCACCAGCGGCTTGATCTTCTCGACCATGAGATTGCCGGCATCGATGTCGACGCCGGCCTCGGCATAGGTGAGCCCGTTCTTTCCCGCTTGCTCATCGCGCTTCATCTTCGCTGGGCCTGTCGATCTGCGGCTCTTCGCATGAACGGGTCCGGCCTCGCAAGAAGTCGGGCGTTCTGCCGCCCAGCCGAATCGGTGGACGGAGCCATCGCTAGCCCTGCGCACCCTTGCCGATAGACTGCCCTGGTTGACCATCTATGATCGGCAAGTGAAGCGCAGTTCGGGCCGGATCAACCGTTGACTATGCCCAACATGATCACGATCATGCGCTTCGTGCTGGTGCCGGCCGTCGTCTACTGCTTATGCTGCGGCATGAATGGGACTGGGCCTTCGCCGGCTTTCTCGTCGCCGGCATTTCCGACGGCGTCGACGGCTTCATCGCGCGTCATTTCAACCAGCGCTCCAAGCTCGGCGCCTATCTCGACCCGATGGCCGACAAGCTGCTTCTGGTCAGCGTCTTCGTCGTGCTGGGCTTCATGGGCGAATTGCCGCTTGTGGCTGGTCATCCCGGCGGTCAGCCGCGACGCGCTGATCGTCATGCGCGGTGCGTCCTGTCGACGGTCATGGGCAATCCGGTCGAGATGAAGCCGCTGATGGTGTCGAAGGCCAACACCGCCGTGCAGATCGTGCTGGCGGCCGTCGGTGCTTGCCGAACTGCGCCTTCGTCGACCGATCTTCGGCCCGCTGCGCGCCGCTCTCATGATCCTGTCCGCGGGCTCTTGACCGTGGCTTCGGCCGCGGCCTATCTCGTAGCCTGGCTGAGGCACATGAGCGGATATGGCGAAGGCGAAGACCACTCAACGGATGACGAGCTGGCGGCACGCCGCGGTCAGTCTGCCGCCTTCCGCCGCCAGATCCGTTTCTGGCTGATCGCTGCGGCGCTCTTCGCCCTGTTCGTCTATCTGTTCAGCGAATCCTGCTGCCGTTCGTGGCCGGCATGGTGCTGGCCTATTTCCTCGATCCGGTCGCCGACCGGCTGGAGCGGATCGGGCCTGTCGCGCTGATGGCGCCACGATTCCTGATCCTGATCGCCTTCGTCGTCGTTCTGGTGCTCGCGACTGGTCATCCTGATCCCGGTGCTGGCCTCGCAGCTGGCCGATTCATCGCCGAAGCTGCCGGAATATCTGGCCCAGCTGCAGACGCTGATCACCAGTTTCGATCCCGAATGGCTGGAACAGCGCTTCGGCGTCGACCCGGCCAATCTGCGCGAAGGGCTGAACTCGCTGCTGACGTCCGGCGTTCGGGCTTCTCACGACCGTCTTCACGTCGATCTGGAGTTCCGGCGTCGCGCTGTTCAGCATCGCCGGCCTGTTCGTGGTGACGCCGGTCGTCGCCTTCTACATGCTGCTCGACTGGGACCGCATGGTCGCGGTCGTCGACAGCTGGGTGCCGCGCGACCATGTCGAGACCGTGCGCAAGATCGCCACCGACATCAACACGGCGACCGCCGGCTTCGTGCGCGGGCAGGGCACGCTGTGCCTCGTGCTCGGCGTCATGTATGCGATCGGGCTGACGCTGACCGGGTTGAATTTCGGCATCCTGATCGGCCTGTTCGCCGGGCTGATCAGCTTCATCCCCTATGTCGGCTCGCTGGTCGGGCTGGTGCTGTCGGTCGGCGTCGCCTTCGTGCAGTTCTGGCCGGACTGGACGATGGTCGCGGCTGTCGCCGGCGTCTTCTTCGTCGGCCAGTTCATCGAGGGCAACATCCTGCAGCCGCGGCTGGTCGGCAAGAGCGTCGGCCTGCATCCGGTCTGGCTGATGTTTGCGCTGTTTGCCTTCGGCGCGCTGTTCGGCTTCGTCGGGCTGCTGATCGCCGTTCCGGCTGCGGCGGCGGTCGCCGTGCTGGTGCGCTTCGCCATCGCCCGCTATCTCGAATCGCCGCTCTACAAGGGCCACTCAGACGACGTGATCGAAGTCATGAAAGTCGAGCTGATCGAGGCGCGGACGTTGCAGGCAGAGACGTGCCAGCCGGACCGTCCGGCCAGGCGTCGCAATGAAGACTGATCGCGATGGACCGCCCGGCAAGCTCCCGCCAATTGCCGCTCGACCTCGGCCATCGCCGGGCCATTCGCGCGACGAACTGGTCTTGTCGCCGGCCAAGCCGACAGGCGGTCGCACTGATCGACCGCTGGCCGGACTGGCCCTCGCCGCTGATCGTGCTCGCCGGCCCCGCGGGCAGCGGCAAGTCGCATCTGGCATCGATCTGGCGCGGAACGGCGAACGCCGTCTCGCGGCGCTCGATATTGCCGGGGCGAGGTGCGAGCGGCCGTCTCCAGTGGCTTGAAAGGCGCGCCCGTCCTGATCGACGACGTCGATCAGGCGAATCTCGACGAGCCCGGGCTGTTCCACCTGATCAATGCCGTGCGCGGCGCGGGATCGACTTGCTGCTCACGTCGCGGCGCTTTCCCGCCGCCTGGGGCGTCAGGCTGCCCGACCTGGCATCGCGCCTGAAGGCCGCCGCGACCTGGTCGAAATCCACGAACCGGACGATCATGCTGCTGCGCGGCGTCATCACCAAGCTGTTCGCCGACCGGCAGGTCGAGGTCGAGCCGCATGTCGTGCAGTTTCTGGTGCGGCGCATCGAGCGCTCGCTGGCGACCGCCAATCGCTGTGGTCGACCGGCTGGACCGGCTGCGCTGGAGCAGAAGACCCGCATCACGCGGGCGCTGGCTGCGGAGACCGTCAACGCGATGGATGAGGGGCAGGGCCGAGTTCGACGTTTTAGCGAAATGGTCGGGGTGGCAGGATTCTGAAACCTCGACCCTCTGGGCCGGAACCAGATGCGTAGCCAGACTGCGCTACACTCCGGACGGCGGCGCATCATACTGTGTTGCGCCAGCCGCATGGCAAGGGACAAAGGCTCGGTCGGCCTTGTAAAGATTCGCTTTGCGCAGTATTGACGGCGAAAGGCGCGATATCGCGTGAAGCAGGAATCGAACATGTCAGCACGCATTTTCAGCCCGGCAAAAACCGCCATGCAGTCCGGCAAAGCCAAAACCGGCTACTGGGTGCTGGAGTTCGATCCGGAAAAGCCGCGCAAGATCGACCCGTTGATGGGCTACACGACCTCGCGCGACATGAAGAGCCAGATCAGACTGACCTTCGAGACCAGCGAGGAAGCGGTCGCCTATGCCGAGAAGAACGGCATTGCTCTTTCGGTTGAGGAGCCGAAGGAAGCGAAGCGGCGGCAGATTTCCTATTCCGACAATTTCCGCTATGACCGCAAAACGCCCTGGACGCATTAAGCGGCCAGCGATGGCGGTCACGACCATTGAAGTGTCGAGCGTTCAGGTCACGGTCCCGTAGCTCAGCTGGATAGAGCACCGGCCTTCTAAGCCGATGGTCACAGGTTCGAATCCTGCCGGGATCGCCAATATTTCAATGGCTTAGGCCGATA
>CAWGWA010000006.1:0-412701 GCA_963826105.1 uncultured Actinomycetes bacterium
CCCGGCCACGTCGCCGATCAGAATGCCGACCTCGCCGAGCCGCGCCGCCAGTTCGGCGAGCACCGGGTCGTGCGCGCCGACCGCGTCGAGCCGCGCTGCGCGGCGGCGACCACCGTGGCGGCGTCCACGGCTTCGGGGTCCTCGGGATTCCCTGCGAGCCCCGCGTGCGCGAGCGCGGCGGCGGAGCCGAGCGCCTCTGCGTGCCCGAGCCGCTCCGCCTCGGCGGCCAGTTCGGTGTCCTCGCCGGGCAGCGGCTCCACGGCGGCGATCTCCTCGAGCCGAAGCGCAGCAGGTCGGCCTCCTGGGCGCGTTCCCTGGCCCGGGTGGTCAGTTCGCCGAGCTCGGTCGGCGACCTCGCGCAGCCGCCGGTAGGCCGGAGCCGTACTTCTCGAGCGGCCCGGCCACCGCCGCCCCGGCGTACCGGTCGAGCGCCTGCGCGCTGCCGCGCCGGGCGCAGCAGGCCCTGCTGGTCGGTCTGGCCGTGCACGGCGACGAGGTCGTCGGCGAGCTCGCCGAGCAGCCCGACGGGCACCGAGCGGCCGCCGACGTGGGCCCGGGAACGGCCTTCGGCCGAGACGGTACGGCTGATCGAGCAGCGCGCCGTCGTCGAGTTCGGCGCCGGCCTCCTCCGCGCGCACCGCGGCGCCGGAGCCGCCGGGCCGAGCCGTGATCCGGCCCTCGACCACCGCGGCCTTGGCGCCGATCCGTACCAGCGCGGGGTCGGCGCGGCCGCCGAGCAGCAGCCCGAGGCTGGTGACGACCATGGTCTTGCCCGCGCCGGTCTCGCCGGTGACCGCGGTGAAACCGGGTGACAGCTCCACCACCGCGTCCTCGATGACACCGAGCGACCGTATCCGCATCTCCTCCAACACGGATATGACCATACGAGGTTTGCGGCCGTACGCGCGACGCCCGCCGCGCGCCGGTTGACCCGGAAGTCTCCGTTCGCAAGGGCCGCGCAAATCTCTCCACCTGGCGGAGGTGCCGCGCGGCGCCTGAGCGACGCGGCCCGGGAACGAGCACTTCCGCGGCTATTGCGGGGCGCCGCGCCAGCCCGCCACCGGCAGGGCGAACTTGGCCACCAGGCGGTCGGTGAAGGACGCGTGGTGCAGGCGGGCCAGCCGCACCGGCACCGCGCCGCGCCGCACCTCCACCCGGGCCCCGGGCGCAGCTCCACCGTCCGGCGCCCGTCGC
This sequence comes from uncultured Actinomycetes bacterium, assembly GCA_963826105.1. Classification (GTDB taxonomy): domain Bacteria; phylum Actinomycetota; class CADDZG01; order CADDZG01; family WHSQ01; genus WHTI01. Next base: position 1,195 of record CAWGWA010000006.1, read on the forward strand.
ACCACAGCACGCCGTGCTGCGACTGCGGCTGCACCTCCACCGCCAGCACCGAGCGCGGCGAGGTCACCAGCGGCTTGGCGAACAGCGCGTGCGCGCTGATCGGCACCATCAGCAGCGCCTCCACCTCGGGCCAGACCACGGGCCCGCCGGCCGAGAAAGCGTACGCCGTCGAGCCGGTCGGGGTGGCGCACACCACGCCGTCGCAGCCGAAGCCCGACACCGGCCGGCCGTCGACCTCGATGACGACCTCCAGCATGCGCTCGCGGGACGCCTTCTCCACCGACGCCTCGTTGAGCGCCCAGTCGGTGTGCACGACCCGGCCGTCGTTGCGCACCAGGACGTCGAGCGTCATCCGCTCCTCGACCTCGTACTCCCGGGTCACAACCCGGTCCACGACCTTGTCCAGGTCGTCGCGCTCGGCCTCGGCGAGGAAGCCGACCCGGCCGAGGTTGACGCCGAGCATCGGCACACCGGAGGCGCGGGCGAACTCGGCGCCGCGCAGCAGGGTGCCGTCGCCGCCGAGCACGACGATCAGCTCGCAGCCCGTCACCGACGCCGGGCCCGCTCGGCGACGAGCTCCACCTCGGCGGGCAGCGGCAGGTCCGCCGCCTCGTCCGCCAGCAGCCGCACCCCTATACCGCAGCGCAGCAGGCCCTGCACGACCCGCTCGGCGCTGCGGATCGCGGCCGCCGGCCGGTGTGCGCCAGCAGGAAGACGGTACGGTCCGCGTCCGGGTGTTCGCTCTTCGTCGGTCAACGGGGCCCCTCCGCCACGGCTCGGTCGACGTCGGCCGGGTCCAGCGCGGGTGCGCCGGCGCGCAGCCACAGAAAATACTCGACGTTCCCGGACGGGCCCGGCAGCGGGCTGGCCGTGACGCCCAGCGACCCCCAGCCCGAGCCCCGCGGCCTGTCCCGCCACCTTGCGGACGGCTGTCCGCCCGCAGCTCGGGGCTGCGCACCACGCCGCCGCTGCCCAGGCGCTCCTTGCCCACCTCGAACTGCGGCTTGACCATCAGCACGAGGTCCGCGTCGGGCGCGGCGCAGCGCACGAGCGCGGGCAGCACCAGGCCGAGCGGGATGAAGGACAGGTCGCCCACGACCAGGTCGGCCGGCTGGCCGTCGATCGGCTCGAGCGTCAGCTCGCGCACATTGGTGCGGTCCTTGACGACGACCCGGTCGTCGCTCTGCAGCGACCAGGCGAGCTGCCCGTAGCCGACGTCCACGGCGACGACCTCGGCCGCGCCCGCGCGCAGCAGCACATCGGTGAAGCCGCCGGTGGACGCGCCCGCGTCCAGGGCCCTGCGGCCCGCCACGGTCAGGCCGCAGCGGGGTGAACACGGCCAGCGCGCCGGCCAGTTTGTGGCCGCCGCGCGAGACGTAGTCGGGGTCGGTCCGCGTCCCGGAGACCACGAGGGCGGCGCTGGTCTCCACTTGGGTGGCCGACTTGGTCGCGGTCGCCCCGCCGACCGTCACCCGGCCGGCGGCGATCAGCTGGCTTGCGTGCTCGCGGGAGCGGGCGAGTCTTCCGGCGCACCAGCTCAGCGTCGAGCCGGCGTCGTGCCACGTACGGTTCAGCTCCTGTTCTCGTCCAGCGCGGCGAGCGCGTCCCGCAGCCCCTGGTGCACGTCTTCGTACACCTCGATGTGCGCATCCGTCGGCAGTTCGTCCGCGTCAGCAAGCCGCTCAACCGCGGCATCCACCCAGCATTCCCCGTGGCCGCCACCGTCACCCCCAGCGGCTCAGGCGGCGCGTCCGTCTGGGCCACCGCGGACGGCGGATCCGGGTACGGCGTCGCCTGCGGCGGCTGCTGCTGCCCGGTCGGCTCCGGCGCCACGGACTCAAGACCGGGCAGGTCGTACGCCTCACTCACCGGCGTCCCCCCGGCTCTGGGTGGGGGTGTCGGCCGGAGCCGTCTTCTTGGCGGCGCCGGTCTTCTTGGCCGATGTGGCCTTCTTGGCAGGCGCCTTCTTCGCGGTCGTCCTGGCGGTGGCCTTCTTCGCGGCCGTCTCGTCGGCGGCCGCCTTCTTGGATGCGGTCTTCTTGGCTGCGGTCGTCTTCTTGGCGACGGTCGTCTTGGCGGCCGTCTTCTTGGCCGCGGTCTTGCGCGCGGAGGCCGTCTTGGCCGCGTCGCTACGGGACGCCGCCGTCTTCTTCGCGGTCGCGGTCTTCTTCGGCGCCGCCGTCTTCTTGGCGGCGGCGGCCAGCTTCGCCGGGGCGGCCTTCGCGGCGGTCGCGGACGGTGTGTCACCTGCCGGGGCAGCGGCGGCCTTGCGGGCCGGCGCGGGCGCCTTCTTCTGCGCCGAGGCCCGGCGCGGATTGGCCACCGACTTCTGCGGGCCCGACGGCTTGGGCCCCGCGACGGTCGCCTTGCGCGGGGCGGCCGCGGGCTTCGCGGGCGGCTCGGGGTCGACGCGCACATGCTCGACCGGCGGCGCGGGGACCGGCTCCGACGGCGGCGGGCCCTGCGAGTGCGCGGGCTCGGGTGCCGGCTTGGGCTTGGGCTGCGGGGTTTCGAGGTTCCGGATCCGGCGTTCCATGGTTTCCAGGACCACACCGACCTTGGTGTGGCCGCAGTGCATTTCCACTTCCGCACGCGCGCCATCCAGGCTCATCCCGGAAATCGTCACCGGCAAGATATTGTTGGCGCTGATGGCCCGTGGCGCTTCCCGGGCGACAAGGATATCGTCGGCGCCGATGCGCACCCGCACCCGCTGACCCATTTCACCCGCATCCGCGACCAGCAACCGTCCGCCATCGAATGCCAGGACGCTAAGACCGTCTTCAGTTCCCGTGATCCTGGCTTCCAGCACAGCGCCCAGAGGTTTTTCCGCGCCCAGGCCCGCCAGCAGATCGAAGACGCTTCCTTCTGCCGTCACGCGGCCTGCCTCCAGCAACACCACCCGGTCGGCCAGCCGCGCCACTTCGTCCAGCGAATGGCTGACATAGAAGATCGGAATCCGGCGCGATGTCGCGCAGCCGCTCCAGCCAGGGCAGGATCTCCGCGCGCCGCGCCGCATCCAGGCTCGCCAGCGGTTCGTCCAGCAGCAGGATGTCGGGCGATGCCAGCAAGGCGCGGCCCAGCGCGACGCGGCTCTTCTCGCCGCCGGACAGATGCCTGGGCGCCCGCTCCAGCAGCGTGCTCCAGCCCCAGCAGCGCGACGATACGGGCGATCTCATCTGCGCCGGCGCGCCTGGCGCTGCGCCGCCAGCCGAACAGAAGATTTTCCTCCACGTTCATATGCGGGAACAGGCGCGCGTCCTGGAACACCAGACCGGCGCGGCGCTTTTGCGGCGGCACGAAGATACCCGCCTCGGTGTCCAGCACAGTGCGGCCGTCCAGCACGATGCGGCCCTGGGTCGGGCGCGTCAGTCCCGCCAGCGCGTGCACGATGCTGCTCTTGCCTGAGCCGGAAGGACCGAACAGCGCCGTGACGCCGCCCGACGGCGGCCGTGAACGCCACATCCAGGGTGAAGTCGCCCTGGACGTGCGCGGAGCGCGACTTCGGCGCTCATCGCTCCGCCTATCGGTGGCGCGGCGCATGATCGCCTGGGCGCCAACATGAACAGAAACGCCAGCAGGATGGACAGCGCGGAAAGCCGCGCCGCCTCGGCTTCGCCGCCCGGGGTCTGCAGCGCGGTGTAGATCGCCAGCGGCAGGGTGCGGGTCTCGCCGGGGATGTTGGAGACGAAGGTGATGATGGCGCCGAACTCTCCCAGGCGGCGGCAAAGGCGGTGATCGCGCCGGCGATCAGGCCCGGCAGCGCCAGCGGCAAGGTGATATTGATCAACCGGTCGAACCAGCCCGCGCCCAGGGTGCGCGCCGCCTCGTCCAGGCCGCGTGTCGCGGCCTCCAGCGCCAGCCGGATGGCGCGCACCTGGAAGGGAAAGGTGAAGATGGCGCTGGCCAGCGCCGCGCCGGTCCAGCGGAACACCAGACCCGATGCCGAAATGGTCCTTCAGCAAGGCGCCGACAGCCGCCCCGCGTGCCGAAGACGACCAGCAGCAGGAAACCCATCGCCACCGGCGGCAGCACCAGCGGCAGATGCACGATGCCGTCCAGGAGCGTTTTGCCGCGAAAGCTGCGCGACAGCAGCAGGGCCGTGGCGACGGCGAAGGGCAGCGCGCACCAGCCACCGCGACCGAGGCGATCTTCAGGCTGAGCAGCAGCGCCTCGATCTCGTCGGGCGTCAAGAAAGCGACATGGAGCCTCCCTCGTGTTTATAGCGTGCTTGGAGCGGTTCCAGGAAAAGTGTGTAGCGTTGCCGCGACGCTGGCGCTGGGCAACTCCGTCCGGAACCGCGACGGAACAAAAAGATAGATCGTTTTCGCGAATTGCGAAAACGATCGGCCGGAAAACGAAAGGCCGCCCAATGGACGGCCGTTTCGCATGCGATTACGAAGGGTTCAATGGCGCGCGTAGAGCGACCAGAGATGGGCAACCATCGCCGACTTGTCGGTCGGTGAAGCCGCCTTGACCACGTCGAACGCCTTCTGCGCTTCGGCCTTCTGACCGGCGCTGATATAGGCCATGCCGAGACGGATCTGGGCGTTGTTCTTGTCGTCGACGCCCTTGGCGATGCCAGCCTTGATGTTGGCAACGGCTTCCTTGCCAATGCGAGATCGATCGTCTGCTTTGCAGGCAGGTTGCGCTGCGCGTCGAGCTTGAGCTGCACCACGCCATCGTTTGCTTGCGGATCGATCTTCGCCGTCACCGCACCGCCGAGGCACTGCGCGGTTGCAGTGACCTGCGTGCCGAGGTCGAGCTCGTTCGGGAAGAACAACGCGCGGCCCGAGGCCATCGTGACGAGCGACGTGCTCGCGGCACTACCCTGGAGCGCGATCGTGCAGTTCGGCACGGCCTTGCCAGCTGCGTCGGTCACGACGAGAAACTGCCGGCCGCGAACGTCGAGCGCTCCACGGTTGTCGGCGAGCCACTTCGCGTAGTCGCGATAGTTCGCGTTGTCGTCCCATTCGCCGGCCTTCACGCCGTTTGCCTGCTGCTGCATCGGCGGTCGCGCGGGCATCTTCGACGGCGGCTCGGCGCGACCTGGCGCACCACCCGTCACGGCGGGCGAGGCCGGAGGCGGTGGACTCGGCATGTCGGCTTTGTCACTCTCCTCGCGCGCGTCGGACGGTCGCGGCCCACCCTTCGATGCCGGCGCTCTCATCCCGACGCTGCCACCACCACCGCGACCACGGCCATACGCGGCACCACCCTCGGCCATCTGGTTTCCGCAACCAGAACCGTTTTCGACGATCACCTTCGCGGTCGGCTTGAACTGCTTGGCGATCTGGACGGGCCCGCCGGCCGGACCGGGTCGATCCTTTCGAGGGAGCGGCGTCAGACAGCGTGCAAGCGATGGGAAGGAGTGCGGGAAGCAACGTGAACAAGGAGCGCATGTCTGGGTTCAACGCGCCGGTCGTCATCTCGGTCTGCGTTGCGATCGGCCGAGATTCATCGAAAGTTCTACGGGCTTGCCGCGTAGGGGCCTCGCGCAGATTCGAGGTCCGACCGCGTGTCGAAGTGCCCCAGCCCCGCTACGCTCGCGCCGGATGCGATTTCGCCTTGGGGTCGTCGCGCTACTCGTCGTCGATGAACTCCTCACCGAGCCCGTACTTGAAGTCGACGCGGCGGCAGTCCACCCAGCGCGGGATCAGCAGCACCTCCTCGTGCTCGACGTTGACGCACTCCACCGGCCCGATCCCTTCCGGGAAGACGAAGACCTCGGGCTCGGAGAACGGCTCGGTCGTGTACCAGCCTCGATCGCGCTCCCAGATCACCGGCGGGTTGAGGCACTCCTCGATCGTCGTCCAGATCGAGAAGGTGGGCGCGAAGTCGTAGCCCTCGACCTCGAGGTCGGCGCCGTCGCGGATCCCGATCAGGTCGATCTCCGAGAAGAGCTCGTCGCGCGCGAGGCGGGCGAAGACGTCGGAGAGGCCAGGCTCGACGCCGATGCCGACGAGCGCGAGCCGGCCGGCCTCCTCCCAGCGGGAAGCCTGCGCGAACTGGGCGTCGCCGAGCTTCTCGCCGGTCTCGGCGTTCGAGAGGGTCATTGCCATGTCGAGGTAGGTGCAGCCCGCCTCGAACGCCGCTTCGAAGATCGGCGGGTTGAAGCGGGGATCGACCGCGTTGAGGATCGCATCGGCCCGCTCGGCGCGAGCGAGCTCTGCGATCGCCGCGGCGTCGGACGCGTCGACGGCCGCAGCTCCGAAGCGCTCGTCGCTGTGCGTCTCGATCGCCCGCCGCGCGCGGTTCTCGTCGACGTCCGCGAACACCATCCGCTCGAAGAAGCCGCGGCGCTGGGCCACGGAGGCGACCGCCGCTCCGACTCCACCCGCCCCGATCACGAGAACGCGCATGGAAAGAGACGCTACGTGAGATAGTTCGGTCCGTGGGAGGGATGCGGCCCGAGGACGTCTACGAGCTCACGGGCGTCTCCGACCCGCGCGTGCGGCCGGGCGGAAACGACGTCGCGTACGTCGTCTGGTCGATCGACAAGGACGAGAACGAGTACCGCCAGTCGATCTGGATCGCGAAGACGGACGGCTCCGAGCCGCCACGGAGGTTCACGACCGGGAAGAACGATTCGCAGCCGCGCTGGTCGCCGGACGGCTCACGGCTGGCGTTCGTGTCGAAGCGCGGCGCCGACGAGAAGGCGCACCGCCAGCTGTACGTCATGCCCGCCGGCGGCGGCGAGCCAGAGTGCTTGACCGACCTGAAGGACGACGCGGGAGAGCCGGCGTGGTCACCCGACGGAACGCAGCTCGTCTTCTCCGCGCGCGTCCCGGACGAGGCGTACGAGGAGGAGGACGACAAGAAACGAGCGCCGCGGCGGTTCACGCGGCTCCAGTTCAAGCTGGACAGCGTCGGCTGGACGGGCGACCGGCGCCGGCACATCTTCGTCGTCCCGGCCGACGGCTCCGGCGAGGCGAAGCAGCTGACGGACGGCGACTTCGAGGACGCGCAGCCGACCTGGACACCGGACGGAGACGTCGCGTTCACCTCCTCCCGAGACGCCGACTGGGACATCGACCTGAAGGCCGACATCTACGTCGTGCCGGCCGCGGGCGGCGAGCCGAAACGGCTGACGCCCGGCGACGGCAACTACTACGCGCCCTCGTTCTCTCCCGACGGGTCGCTGCTCGCCGTCAAGTGGTCGCCGGCCGGCCTGGACTTCCCGCGCCACGCACAGATCGGGGTCGTCGATGCGAAGTCGGGCGGGGACCTGCGTCTGCTCACCACGTCGCTCGACCGCAACTGCGACCCGTATCCCGACCTGCGCGAGCCGATCTGGGACGAGGGCTCCATCGTCTTCGCGATCGAGGACGCGGGCAACGTGCACGTCTACCGCGTGTCGCCGGAGGGTGGCGAGCCGGAACTCGTGCACGGCGGCGAGATCGTGCTCACGAGCTTCGATGCCCGCGACGGCGTGATCGTCCGCGCGGGGACGACTGCGCCCGATCTGACCGAGCTCTATGTGGGCGCGCAGCAGGTGACCGAGGTCGGCCGCGCCTTCGCCGCCGGCCGGGAGCTCGTTATCCCGGAGCGCTTCACCGCCGTCTCGGCCGACGGATCCGAGGTCGAGGCGTGGATCGCACGCCCGGCGGGACTCACGGAGGGAGAGCGGTGTCCCGTCCTGCTCAACATCCACGGCGGTCCCTTCACCCAGTACGGAAACGGCTTCTTCGACGAGACGCAGGTGTACGCCGGCGGCGGCTACGCGGTCGTGTACTCGAACCCGCGCGGATCGTCCGGCTACTCGGAGGCGTGGGGCCGCGCGATCATGGGCCCCGGCGAGCTCGGCCCCGGCTGGGGGACGGTCGACTACCAGGATCTGATGGCCGTCGCCGACGAGGCCCTGAAGCGCTTCGACTTCTGCGACCCCGATCGCATGGGAGTGCTCGGCGGCTCGTACGGCGGCTTCATGACCTCCTGGATCGTGAGTCACACCAACCGCTTCAAGGCAGCCTGCTCGGAGCGGGCCGTCAACAACCTCGTCTCGATGTACGGCTCCAGCGACATCGGCTGGGTCTTCAAGGGCTACCACGGCGTCTTCGTCCACGACGACGTCGACACCTACCTCCAGATGTCGCCGTGGACCTACGCCAAGGAGATCGAGACGCCGCTTCTGATCCTGCATTCCGAGCAGGACCTGCGCTGCAACATCGAGCAGGCCGAGCAGCTCTTCACGACGCTGCGGCTGCTGAAGAAGGACGTCGAGATGGTGCGCTTCCCGGTCGAGAGCCACGAGCTGTCGCGCTCGGGGAATCCGGTGCACCGGGTGCAGCGCTTCGAGCTCCTGCTCGAGTGGTTCGACCGCCACCTGAAGTAGCCAGCTCGAAGAGTGCGGTAAACCGCACCCCAGAACACCTGCGCGCCGAAGACGCAGGACGTCCGCCGGCTGCAAGGCTGAGGCCATGAATCGAGCGACCGCCGCGACTCCCCTACGCCACCGCCGGCCCCACCCCTTCCTCGGGCCGAGCGTGAGAGGCACCGTCGCCTTCTCTCCCGTGCGTCGCTCGCACGCCTAAAACAGAGCTGGACGCGTCCCGACCTCTCCCCGGGACGCGTCCGCATGTGAAAATGACTTCGTGGGCTACACGATCTTCCACGCCGCCGACTTCGACTGGCAGCCGCGCCGCGAGGGCGATCCGCGCCTCGCCGCCGGAGTGTCGGAGGGGCTGACGCAGTCTCGGGCGAACCTCTTCCGCTACCCGGCGGGCGCGGTCGGGCGCCGCCACAGCGATCCGATCCAGGAGGAGGTCTTCGTCGTCATGGACGGCACGCTCACCATCCACATGGGCGAGGACGGGGCCGTCGAGCAGCACGAGCTGGCGACGGGCAGCGTGCTGGTCGTCCAGCCCGGCACGCCGCTGCAGCTCTCGAACCGGCACGAGGACGAGCTGCGTCTCTTCATCTACGGCGCGCCCCCGGAGCGCGGCGACACGACGTTCTTCGAAGCGGTCGAGTGAACGAACCGGCAACCATGAACGCCCGCGCGTTCCTCGGGCGTCGCTCGCAGTGCCCGGCCGGAGGGGACAGTACGTGTAGTACGGCCCCGGAGAGCCGGGTGCTGCGAGCGGCGTCAGGCGTCGGCGGAGCCCGGCTCTGCCGGGCGGGAGCCGCCGCCGGCGAGGGGCGCGCGTGACTGCGTTCGGCGACGTCCGGTCGATTGTTCCCCGGCGCGTGTGGGACGGGATCACGGCGCGCGCCGTGCACGGCGAGCGGTTGACGCTCGCCGTCGTCGAGCTCGAGCCGGGCGCGATCGCCGAGACACACAGTCACGAGCACGAGCAGCTCGGGATGGTCCTCCGCGGCTCGATCCGCTTCCGCGTCGGCGACGAGGAGCGCGAGCTCGGGCCTGGCGAGACCTGGGAGATCCCCTCGAACACGCCCCACCGTGCCGAGGCCGGCCCGGATGGAGCCAGCGTGCTCGACCTCTTCGCGCCTCCTCGCGGCGAGTGGGAGCACGCCGACCCGGCCGAGGGACCCGGCCGCTGGCCCTAGGCTTAAGGCGGCTCGTCCGGCGCGCTACTCGGCGCTGGTCTCGTCGCCCGGATCGCTGTTCACGATCGGCGGCAGCATGTAAAAGAGGGTACGACGAGGGTCAGACGGCGACGCGTTCGGGAGCCCGCTCGAAGACGAGCTCCCCGTTCTGTGCGTCGACGAGGATCGTCTCGCCCTCGGCGAACTCACCCTCGAGCAACCGCTGTGCAAGCGGGTTCTCGACCAGGCGCTGCAATGCGCGCTTGAGCGGCCGCGCTCCGTAGGTGGGATCCCAGCCGGCCTCGGCCAGCACTTCCTTCGCCGCGTCGGAGAGCTCGAGCGAGAGCTTGCGCTCGGCGAGGCGGGCACGTAGGCGCTCCAGCTGGAGCTCCGCGATCTCGGCGAGCTGCTCCTTGCTCAAGGCCTCGAAGACGACGATCTCGTCGATCCGGTTCAGGAACTCCGGCCGGAAGTGCTCGCGCATCTGCTCGGCGGAGCGGATGTTCGAGGTCATGATCAGCACCGTGTTCCGGAAGTCGACGGTGCGGCCCTGGCCGTCGGTGAGACGGCCGTCGTCGAGCACCTGCAGGAGGACGTCGAAGACCTCGGAGTGCGCCTTCTCGATCTCGTCGAGCAGGACGACCGAGTACGGCCGCCGGCGCACCGCTTCCGTGAGCTGGCCACCCTCGTCGTAGCCGACGTAGCCGGGCGGGGCCCCCACCAGGCGCGACACGGTGTGCCGTTCCTGGTACTCGGACATGTCGATTCGGATCATGGCCCGGTCGTCGTCGAACATGAACTCGGCGAGCGCACGGGCGAGCTCGGTCTTGCCGACCCCAGTCGGGCCGAGGAAGACGAACGAGCCGATCGGGCGGTCTGGATCCTGCAGCCCCGAGCGCGCGCGGCGAAGAGCATTCGAGACGGCTTCGACGGCCGCGTGCTGGCCGATCACACGGCGATGCAGCCGCTCCTCCATGTGGATCAGCTTCTCCGTCTCACCTTCGAGCAGGCGTGAGACGGGAATTCCGGTCCACGAGGCGACGACGGCGGCGATGTCGTCCTCGTCGACCTCCTCCTTGACCATCGGCTCGGCCGGCGTCTCTCGCTCCTCCAGCTCCTTCTCGAGCGCGGGCAGCTCGCCGTAACGGATCTCGGCGACGCGCTGCAGGTCGCCGACGCGCTCGGCGCGCTCGGCCTCCATGCGCAGCTCGTCGATGCGGTTCGTGATCTCGCCGATCCGGTCGAGCGCCGCCTTCTCCTCCGCCCAGCGTCCCGCCAGCCCGGAGTGGCGTTCCTTCGCGTCCGCGAGCTGGCGCTCCACCGGGTCGCGCACCTCCTTCGACTCCTTGCCCATCGCGGCGAGCTCGATCTCGAGCTGGCGCACGGCGCGGTCGGCCTGGTCGAGCTCGACCGGCGAGCTGTCGATCTCCATCTTCAGGCGGGACGCGGCCTCGTCGATGAGGTCGATCGCCTTGTCGGGCAGCTGCCGGTCGGCGATGTAGCGGTCGGAGAGCACCGCCGCGGCGACGAGCGCCGCGTCGCGGATCCGGACGCGGTGGTGCGACTCGTACTTCTCCTTCAGGCCGCGCAGGATCGCAATCGTGTCCACGACCGACGGCTCGCCGACGAACACCGGCTGGAACCGCCGCTCGAGCGCGGCGTCCTTCTCGATGTGCTTGCGGTATTCGTCGAGCGTCGTCGCCCCGACGGCGCGCAGCTCGCCGCGCGCCAGCATCGGCTTCAGCAGCTGAGCCGCGTCGACCGCGCCCTCGGCCGCTCCGGCGCCGACGATCGTGTGCAGCTCATCGATGAACAGGATGATCTGGCCGTCGGCGTTCTTGATCTCGGCGAGGACGGCCTTGATCCGCTCCTCGAACTCGCCGCGGTACTTCGCCCCGGCGAGCAGCGCGCCGACGTCGAGCGCCCAGACGCGCTTGCCCTTGAGGCCCTCGGGCACGTCGCCGGCGACGATCCGCTGCGCGAGACCCTCGGCGATCGCGGTCTTCCCGACGCCGGGCTCGCCGATCAGGACAGGGTTGTTCTTCGTGCGGCGCGAGAGGACTTGGATCACGCGCCGGATCTCCTCGTCGCGACCGATGACCGGGTCGAGCTTGCCGTGCTCGGCGGCCTCGGTCAGGTCGCGGCCGAACTTGGAGAGCGCCTGGTAGGTGCCCTCGGGATCCTGGCTCGTGACGCGCTGCCCACCCCGGACCTCCTTGATCCTGGCGAGTAGGGCGTCTCGCGGGACGACGTCGAGCGCGAGCAGCAGGTGCTCGGTCGAGACGTATTCGTCCTCGAGCTTCCGCGCCTCGTCGAACGCCTCGTCGAGGATGCGCCCGACGGCGGCGCCCGCCTGGGGCTGCTGCGAGGCGCCCTGGATCGCCGGCTTCGCGGCAAGCGCTGCCTCGGTCTCGGCGCGCAGGGCGGCGGGATCGGGCACGAGCTGTGCCGGGAGCTCCTGGTCGAGCAGTGCGAGCAGCAGGTGCTCGGGATAGAGCTCCGGATTGCCGGTCCGGCGCGCAAGCTCCTGCGCGGCCGCGACGGCCTCCTGGCTCTTGATCGTCAGCTTGTTGAAGTCCATCTGGTGCCTAGCTCCTCGGTGCTGGATGTCGTTCGGACTGGTAGAGGACGACCTCCCGCTTGTAGGAGCGGTGGACGGTCCGGATCTCCTCGCGCAGCTCGCGCTCGAGCCGCTCGGCGCGGGCGCGCTGCTTGCGCAGCTCGTCCTCGAGCCGCAGGACGTGCTCGACGCCCGAGAGGTTGAGGCCGAGCTCGGTCGTCAGGCGCTGGATCACGCGCAACCGCTCCAGATCGGCCTCGGAGTAGAGCCGCGTGCCGCCTGGCGTGCGCCCAGGGCGCACGAGCCCTTTCGACTCGTACACGCGCAGCGTCTGCTGGTGCATGCCGACGAGCTCGGCCGCGACGGAGATCATGTAGCGCGGGTGCTTGTCCATCAGCGGCTCACCTTCCGCAGCTCCTCGAGCAGCTCGCGCTCCTTCTTCGAGACCTTCTCGGGGACGGTCAGCTTCAGGCGGGCGAGCAGGTCGCCCTTCCCGCCGCCCTTCAGGTGCGGGGCGCCGCGGCCCTTGATCTTCAGCAGCTTGCCCGGCTGCGACCCGGCCGGGACCTTGAGCGAGATCGGGCCCTCGGGCGTCGGCACCTCGAGCTTGGCGCCGAGCGTGGCGTCCGCGTAGGTGACCGGCACGTCGACGATCAGATCCGAGCCGCGGCGCTCGAAGATCGGCGAGCCGGCGACGCGTGTCACGACCCAGAGGTCACCGGCGGGCCCGCCGTTGCGGCCCGGCTCGCCACGCCCCTTGAGGCGGATGCGAGTGCCGTCCTTCGCACCGGCCGGGATCTTGACCTGGAAGGTCTTCTGCACCCGCTCGCGGCCGCCCCCACGGCAGGTCTTGCACGGCTTCTCGATCACGGTGCCGTTGCCGCGGCAGCGCTGGCAGGGATGGGAGAGCGAGAAGAGGCCCTGCGAGTCGGAGACCACGCCGCGGCCGCCGCACTGCGGGCACGTGATCGGCGCGGTGCCTGGCTCGGCGCCCGTGCCTCCGCACGTGTGGCAGGCGGTCTCGACCTCCGCCCGCACCGGCACCTGGACGCCCTGGAGCGAGTCCTCGAACGAGACGTGCACCTCCGTCTGCAGGTCGGCGCCGCGCTCAGGTGTAAATCTTGCAGCCTGCGGGCCTCGCTGGCGGCCAAAGCCACCGCCACCGCCGCCGCCGAAGAGGCCGCCGAAGAGATCGCCGAGGTCGCTCAGGTCGAAGTCCTGGAACTGGCCGCCCATCGGGCCGCGCCCGTTGGTCGAGCCGTAGGCGTCATACGCCTTGCGCTTCTCGGGATCGGAGAGGACGTCGTACGCGCCCTGGATCTCCTTGAAGCGCGTCTCGTCGCCTCCGCTCGCGTCGGGGTGATGCTCGCGCGCGAGCTTGCGGTACGCCTTCTTGATCTCCTCGGCAGAGGCGTTCTTGGCGACGCCGAGCGTGTCGTACAGGTTGGTCATTCGGCGACGATCACCCGAGCCGGGCGGACCACCTTGTCACCCAGCCGGTAGCCCTTCTGCAGCACCTGGAGCACCGAGCCCTCCTCGGCACCCTCGGCCGGCTGGGCGAGCAGCGCCTCGTGGACGTGCGGGTCGAAGGCGCCCTCGGTGTCGATCTCGGTGAGGCCGTGACGCTCGACGAGGCCGAGCAGCGAGCGGTGGACGAGGCGGACGCCCTCCTCGAGCTTCGCCTCCTCATGCTCGGCGGCCGCCTCGAGCGCTCTTTCGAGGTCGTCCAGCACGGGGAGCAGCTCGTTCAACAGCCGCTCGTTCGCGCGCTGGCTCAGCTCGGCGTGCTCGCGTGCCGTCCGCTTGCGGTAGTTGTCGAAGTCGGCGGCGAGGCGCAGGTACGAGTCGTCCGGAGCCGGCGGAGTCTCCTCCACCGGCTCCTCGACGAGCTCCTCTTCCTCCACACCCTGCTCGCCAACGTCGTGCTCGAGTGGCTGGTCGGTCACGAGGTCTTCGCCTCTTCTTCCTCGTCGATGACCTCGTAGTCGGCGTCCTCGACGACCTCGTCCGCGGTGCCTGCGTCGCCGTTGCCCGCCGCCTGGGACTGGGCCTGGGCGGTCGACTGGGCGTAGAGCACGTCCGCCAGCTTCCGCGCAGCCTCGTTCAGCGCGTCCGTCTTCTGCCGGATCTCGTTCACGTCGGTCGACTCGAGCGAGGCGCGCAGCTCCATGATCCGTCCCTCGATCGTCGAGGCATCGGACTCGTCGAGCTTGTCGCGGTGCTCCTTGAGCGTGTTCTCGGTCTGGTAGGCCAGGCTCTCCGCTGCGTTGCGCGTGTCCGCGAGCTCGCGCAGCTTGTGCGCCTCGTCGGCGTGCGCCTCGGCCTCCTTCACCATCCGCTGCACCTCGTCCTCGGAGAGGCCCGACCCGCCCTCGATCTTGATCTGCTGCTCGTTGCCGGTGCCGAGGTCCTTGGCGGTGACATGGATGATCCCGTTCGCGTCGATGTCGAAGCCGACCTCGATCTGCGGCATGCCCCGCGGCGCCGGCGCGATGCCGACGAGCTGGAACTTGCCGAGCGTCTTGTTGTAGACCGCCATCTCCGTCTCGCCCTGGAGCACGTGGATCTCGACCGAGGGCTGGTTGTCCTCGGCGGTCGAGAACGTCTCGGCCTTGCGGGTCGGGATCGTCGTGTTCCGGTCGATCAGCTTCGTGAAGACGCCGCCCTTCGTCTCGATCCCGAGGGACAGAGGCGTGACGTCGAGCAGGAGCACGTCCTTGACCTCACCCCGGAGCACGCCCGCCTGGATGGCCGCGCCGACGGCGACGACCTCGTCAGGGTTGACGCCCTTGTGGGGATCCTTGCCGAGCAGCTCCTTGACCTTCTCCTGCACCGCCGGCATGCGCGTCATGCCGCCGACGAGCACGACATGCTCGATCTTCGAGGCGTCGAGCCCTGCGTCGGCGAGGGCAGCCTTCGTCGGGCCGACCGTCCGCTCGATCAGGTCTGCGGTGATCTCACCGAGCTTGGCCCGGGTGAGCTGCAGGTCGAGGTGCTTCGGACCCTCCGCGGTGGCGGTGACGAACGGCAGGTTGATCTGCGTCGTCATCGTCGAGGAGAGCTCGATCTTCGCCTTCTCGGCGGCCTCGTAGAGCCGCTGCAGGGCCATCTTGTCCGCGGCCAGGTCGATCCCCTGGTCGCGCTTGAACTCGGCCACCATCCAGTCGACGACCGCCTTGTCGAAGTTGTCGCCGCCGAGGTGGTTGTCCCCGTTCGTCGACTTGACCTCGAAGACGCCTTCGCCGAGCTCGAGCACGGACACGTCGAACGTGCCGCCGCCGAGGTCGAAGACCAGGATCGTCTGGTCGGCGCCTTCCTTGTCGAGGCCGTACGCGAGCGCTGCCGCGGTCGGCTCGTTGATGATTCGGAGCACGTTGAGGCCCGCGATCTTGCCGGCGTCCTTCGTCGCCTCGCGCTGCGCGTTGTTGAAGTAGGCGGGGACGGTGATCACCGCGTCGGCGACCGGCTCGCCCAGGTACGCCTCGGCGTCGGCCTTCAGCTTCTGCAGGATCATCGCGCTGATCTCCTCGGGGGCGTACTCGCTGCCCTCGACCTCGACCCGCGCGTCCCCGTTCTCGCCCTTCGCGACCTCGTAGGGGACGATCGTCATCTCCTCCGAGACCTCGTCCCACTTGCGGCCGACGAAGCGCTTGATCGAGAAGATCGTGTTCTGCGGGTTCGTCACCTGCTGGCGCTTCGCGGGCGCCCCGACGAGCCGCTGACCGTCCTTCGTGAACGCGACGACGGACGGCGTCGTGCGGCCGCCCTCGGCGTTCGGGATCACGGTCGGCTCGCCGCCCTCGAGCACCGCCATGCAGCTGTTCGTCGTGCCCAGGTCGATACCGATTGTCTTCGCCATGCTGTCTGTCTCCTCCGTGCTCAGTGGTTGCGGATCAGAAAATCTGAGCCGAAGAATATCAGATCATTACTGACTCGTGGCCTCCCAGGGCCGCGGATCGCTCCGCAGCAGCGAGTAGAGGAGCACATCCTGGTTGCGGCCGCCGTTGAAGAACGCGCCGCGGACGGTGCCCTCCAGCACGAAGCCGCATTTCTCGGCGACACGGCGCGAGGCGGCGTTCTCGGGAACGATCACCAGGTGGATGCGGTGCTGCTTCTTCGCACCGAACAGGTAGTCCACGAGCAGCTGCACGGCTTCGGTCGTGTACCCGCGGCCGGCGAACCGTTCACCGTAGAGCTGGTAGGAGAGCTCGAACGCGTCCCAGTAGCTAACCGGTGACCTCTGTGTGACCCCGTAACGACTGAGTGGTTTTTCCACCGGCGGTGACTCACTGATCGAGCGGCTTCGGCCGACTCGATCAAATCTATGATCACCGCAACACGCCGACCCCTCGCTTTTGATCAAGCAGGGAGAAGACATAGTCTGCGCCACTGGAAACAGTGGACACAACGTGCGATGTCGGCTCGTCGCATCCTGGGGCTGGAGCAGGTCCCAAGGGTTGGGCTGTTCGCCCATTAAAGCGGTACGCGAGCTGGGTTTAGAACGTCGTGAGACAGTTCGGTCCCTATCCTCTGCGGGCGTAGGAAATTTGAGGAGAGCTGTCCCTAGTACGAGAGGACCGGGACGGACGCACCTCTAGTGTGTCAGTTGTTCTGCCAAGGGCATGCTGATTAGCTACGTGCGGATCGGATAAGCGCTGAAAGCATCTAAGTGCGAAGCCGACTTCAAGATGAGATTTCCCACCCATTTATGGGGTAAGGCCCCTCGCTAGACGACGAGGTTGATAGGCCGGAGCTGTACGCACAGCAATGTGTTCAGGCGACCGGTACTAATAGGCCGAGGGCTTGGTTTCGCTCGCGCTCGCTCTGGAGCGTTCAAGGTTGTTTCTTGAGCGTCCTGAACAGGGCACCAGTCTCTTTCGAGAGACACATGACAATCGAATAGTTTTCGGTGGCTATAGCGGAGGGGTCACACCTGGCTCCATTCCGAACCCAGCAGTTAAGCCCTCCAGCGCCGATGGTACTGCCCTGGAGACGGGGTGGGAGAGTAGGACGCCGCCGGATTTTTCCTAGGAGAAGCCGCCTTTCGGGGCGGCTTCTTCGCGTTCGAACGACCGATGAGATTCGCGCCTCGGGACGGTCATAAGAGAAGGCTCACCACGACAGAAGGGGCGAACCCATGAAGCTGACGACCACCACGAACGTCTCCGTGGACGGAGTGATGCAGGGGCTCGGGGGGCCGGATGAGGATCGCAGGGGCGGTTTCGAGCGCGGCGGATGGGCCCTCCCGCTGTTCAACGTCGACGTCGAGGGCACGGATTACCTCAGCCAGGTCTACGCGCGCGCCGACGCGTTCCTCTTCGGCCGGCGGACCTACGAGATCTTCGCCGGGTCGTGGGGCGCGTGGCCGGATCCGGGTGACAGCCCGATCTGGACGGCATTGAACACACGGCCTAAGTACGTGGCATCGACCACGCTCACCGACCCGCAGTGGGCGGACACGACCGTCCTCTCGGGAGAGCTAGCACTGGACATCGCCGAACTGAAAGCCACGCCGGGGGGTGAGCTGCAGGTGCACGGCAGCGGCGCGCTGGTTCGCTGGCTGCTCGACAACGAACTGGTCGACGAGATCACCCTGCTCACCTATCCCATGGTCATCGGCCAGGGCACGCGGCTGTTCCCCGACAGCGGCACTGACTCAGCGCTTGAGCTGGTCAAATTCGCGCGCCACCTCGAGGGGCGTAACGATCCAGGTCTACCGGCCCACCGGGCGCCCGGAGTACGCAACCGCAGACTGATGCAGGTGTCTTGATTTCGACGTCCAACCTCCCCACAAGCGAGCCAGCCCGCTCGCTCATGTCCGATTAGTGGGGAGGAACCCTGCAATGAAGCGCGTTCGATCCATCCTGGCGGCCGTGGCCGTGTTCTCGTCGCTTTGGGTCGTAGCCCCGAGCCCGGCCAGTGCCTGCGACAAGAACCCGTGCCAGCCCGTGTGTCACATAAACCCGCCGGCGGTGCACGAGAACGGGACGGTCACGATCGACGACCTGATCGAGTGCTACTACTAGGCTGAACCAAGCGGACCACCCTGAACCTGGGGCCCCTACGGGGGCCCCGAAGCGCGCGGGTAGGGTGGTGCGATGGCAACGGAACGCGGTCGAGCGCGCAGCAAGGGCTACCAGGGAAAGCCCAAACCCGAGCGAGACCGGCGGGACCGCGGGGCTCCGCGAGACGAGTCTCCGAGCACTCGGGAAGCGGCCCATCTCTCCAAGGCGATCCTTGGCGAGCTCCAGGCAACCGCCCGCCCGGGCAAGGCCGACGATCTCGTCCGGGTCTTTGGCCAGGCGGCGCAGGCGTTCCTCGAGGAGGACTACGCCGAGGCGATCCGTCTTGGCGAGCAGTCGAAGCAGATGGCGTTGCGCTCGGCGAGCGTCCGAGAGGTTCTCGGCCTCGCCTACTACCGGACCGGCAAGTGGAGCGAGACGGTCCGCGAGATCTCCACGTTCCGTCGCATCGCCGGGAGTCAAGAGCAGAACCACGTTCTGGCCGACGCTTACCGCGCACTGAAGAAATCAGACAAGGCCCTCGATCTCGTCGACATGGTCGAGAAGGGCAAGGTCGACGAGCAGGTCTTCTTCGAGGCCCAGATCGTGGCTGCCGGTGCGCTTGCCGACATGGGGGAGCTCGACCGGGCGATCGCCCGCCTCGAGGGCCTCGACCTGCGACCCTCGGTGGCCCGTGATCATCACCTCCGGACCTGGTACGTGCTCGCCGATCTCCTCGAGCGACGCGGCCGTTACACCCAGGCGAAGGAGCTGTTCGAAGCGGTCGCCGGAGCCGATCCAGAGGTGACCGACGCTCCCGAACGGGCCGCTCGCTTGTAACTACGCAGAACGTCGTAGTCGGTATGCGACTAAAGTCTAATTCGTCCCCTGTAAGTTCTTGGCCCGCTTCGCTACCTTCAACGAACCATGAGCATGGCGGTAGCAGCACGCACGGGGCGCACGCTCTACGAAGCGATCTGTTGGTCGCTGATCACTGCCGCGCTCATCGTTCTCCTAGGCTTCATGGGCGTCGCGATGGCCGACGATCTATCCAAGCGAGGGACCTCCAGTTGCCGTAAGGCATTCGGCCTCGAGCGCGGCGGCGGCATCCACAAACAGATCAACAAGGAGTTCTCGCTCAGCCCGCTCGGCTGGAAGTGCACCTACGAAGCCGACACCGGCCGCATGCGCTCGTTCGTCAAGCTCTAACCCTTTGCCTTTCGGTCGAGGTAGCGCATGTAACCCCAGGTGTTCATCCGGTACGACGTCGTCTGCTCCATGCGATCGATCGCTTCGGGCGTGAGCCGGCTCCCGAGTTCCTCTTCGGCCCGCTTCTGAACCTCAGCCGCGATTACGTCGAGATCGTCGGAACGTGTGCGCGCATCCTTCACCCACCCCTCCCACGATCTGACCGCGGCGATCGCCTCGTCGCACACCTCGTCGACAGGCTGCGTTTCGTGTGAGCCGAAGTGCGTCAGCCACATCTCCGTCGGGCGAAGTGACCGGATCCTCTCGATCGATGCGATGTCGTCCTCGAGGTCGAACTCCGGCGGAGGGGTTGCGGGTCGCACGACGCCGACATCGCTCAACCTGACACCCATCGCATCACCGGTGAATGCGATCCCGGTCGCGTCGTCGAGGTAGGTGTGGTGGTGACGCGCGTGGCCCGGAGTGTCGATCGCTGTCAACTTCCGGCCCCCGAGGTCGATCTCGTCTCCGTCCTTGAGACTGATGATGCGGTCGGGGTCGATGGGATCCATGCCGCCCCAAAGCTCGTCCATCTTGTCGCCGTAGATCCGCGCCGCGCTGGACCACAGCTTGGTTGGATCCGCGAGATGCGGAGCACCGACCTCATGGACCGCGACGCGCGCCTTCGGGAAATGCTGAGCCAGTGTCCCGGCCGCTCCGGCATGATCGAGATGGATATGCGTGACGACCAGCCAATCGGGCTCCGCGCCGGCATCGGCGAGACCCTTGAGGACATGGTCGAGAGAAGACTTGGGTCCCGTCTCCACCAGTGCGGTGAGTTCGTTCCCGCGCACGACGAAGCACCCGGTGATGCCCGCTCGGCCGTGCATGTGGGTGTCGATCAGGATCGGTTGGTCCATCGGTGGGCCTCCTCGCGGGCCAGTTGGCAGGGGATACGGTTGGTGAGATGTCCGCTTCCGAACGACCACCGGCCGTCCTGATCGTCAACCCTAACGCGGGGCGGATGCCCGAGAAGGAACGGGTCGCGGTCGTCGAGTCGCTCTCCCAGAGATTCGCACTCGAGATTCTCGGGACGACCGAGCGTGAGGACGGGATCGCCCTCGGCGCGCACGCGGCGGATAACGGGGCTCCTCTGGTCATCGCGTACGGGGGCGACGGGCACGTGAACGAGGTCGTGAATGGGATCGCCGGATCGACGTCCTCTCTGGGGATCATCCCGGGCGGCACCATGAACGTTCTGGCGCGAGCCTTGAGCATCCCGCTCGATCCGATCGCGGCGATCGATCACCTGATGGGGAAGCTCGACGGCGAACCACGGATGCTCTCGCTCGGTCAGATGGACGGCCGCTTCTTCACCTCGTCGGCAGGCTGCGGTTTCGACGCTGAGGCGGCCGAGCGCGTTGAGGAGTATCTGAGCTCGAAGCGGCGGTTCGGCCAGATGTACTTCTTCTGGAGCGCGTTCCGCGTCCTCGCTGGGACCTACCGGCACAGGAATCCATCGATGGTCTTGCACGGTGAGTTCGGCGACCTGCCGGTCGCCATGGCGATCGCATGCAAGGCGGGTCCCTATGCGTACTTCGCCGGCCGTCCGATCGATCTCGCCCCCGAGGTTTCGCTCGATGCCGGGCTCGATATCTTCGCCCTGAAGCGGATGCGGATCGAGGCATTGCCCTTCTACGTCCTTCGCGTGATCAGCGATCGGGTCTCGTCGCACGGGGATGCCTTCTACCAGCACGACCTCGACAAGTTCGAGATCACCGCCGACGAGCCCTTCAGCCGTCACGTCGACGGCGAGCCTCTCGGCCGGTCGACCTCGGCCAGCTTCACCGTCGTGAAGGACGTGTTGAGGATCCGCGCGTGAGCGTGCTCCTCGTCGGGTTCGAGGGCGAGGAGGCGTCGGCGGTCATCCGCAGGCTCCTCGGTCAGGGCGACCAGGTGCGACTCGTGGAGCCGGATCGTTTCGCGGCGCAGACCTGGAGAGACCACGGGGCATTCGTTGCCGCCGGTGATCCGGCCGACGACGATCTGATCGAGCGAGCAGCTTACGAGTCGCGCACGGTCGTGCTGTTCGATCGCGCCCGTCCCGGGGTGATCGAGGCGGTCATCGCCGGAGCGCGCATGGCGGGCGTCGGACGGATCGTTCTGATCGTCGGTGACGGCGGCGGAGAAGCAGCTGCAACGCTGGTGGCGAGTGGCTTCTCGCACGTCATCGTGGTGCTCCCGAAGAAGTCCCTGCTCGGCCGGGAGCGGATCACGTCCGAGCGCCTGGCTGAAGCGATCGACGCGTCCGACGACCTCGCGGGAGAGCCGCGGCTCACGGTCGATCTCGGCGCCGACGGTTGGGCTGCGCTGGGGCTCTAGTTCTCCAGGGAACGGAACACGAGACCCGTGATTGCCTTGGGCCAGAAGTAGCTGGCCTTCTGCGGCATCCGCTCGCCGGCGCTGGCGACGTCGATGACGTCCGTCGCACTCGGGGGGCGGAGGAGAACGCCGGCGGTCCACCCTTCGTCATTCATCAGTCGATCGACCTCTTCGGTCTCGCGGGTGAACACCATCGGGGGCGGCCCGTCGGGGAACATGCGAGGAAGCACGACCTCGTGTAGGGCGACGACGTCGAGACTTTGCCACGCCTCGGCCCGGTCGCCGGTTGCCTCAAGGACCTGCTCGGCCGACAACTCGACGAGCACATCACTATCGGGGAAGCGAAAGATCAAAGGATGATCGGCTCCGGACGCATCCTGCGCGTCAACGGATTCGCTACGACCGAGTTCCTTGCCCCCGAACTCGGCGATCAGGCGGGACTTCAGGGACGCGGACTCCTCGTCGGTATTTAACGCGCGGTGGAAGGCGGCCACGACCAGGCCCTCGATGTCGGCATCGACGCAGAAGCACATGACCGAGTCGTGCCCCCCAGGCTCCCCGGAGCGCTCTCGGTGATAGGCGAGCGCGGTTTCGTAGCGGTGGTGTCCGTCCGCGATCACGAGTGGTCCGTCGGCGAGGCCGCCCGCGAGCATCTCGGTTTCACCGGGGGCCGAGATCTTCCACATCCGGTGAAGGGTGCCGGAGTCGTCGGCGAAGCGAACCTCCGGCGGCCGGTGTTCGAGGGAGTCGAGGAACGGCGCCAGTGCCCCGCCACCTCGGTAGATCGCGTAGATGGGGGAGATGTTGACCGGGCACGCACGGATCAGTGCCAGGCGGTCCTCGATCGGTCCCGGCATCGTCCGTTCGTGGGGAAGAACGCCGGCACCCTCACCGAACTCCTCGAGCACGAGTCCGCCCATGACCCCGGCGACCCGCCCCCTGGTTCCGTCGGGGAGCTCGTAGTCCTGCCGGTATACGTATAGGGACGGAGCTTCATCGGCGGCGAGCACACCATCTTCTAGCCAGACCTGGAACTGTTCGGCGGCCTTTCGGTAG
The DNA here is from genome assembly GCA_963826105.1 of uncultured Actinomycetes bacterium. Taxonomy (GTDB): domain Bacteria; phylum Actinomycetota; class CADDZG01; order CADDZG01; family WHSQ01; genus WHTI01. Next base: position 23,869 of record CAWGWA010000006.1, read on the forward strand.
CGGTCGATCTTGTCATCTGCATCCGAGAAGGGCAGCTCGATCCTCACCGCATTGTGTGGGTTCAGCTCGTGGAGTCGCTTCTGCTCCACGGGCGAGATGACGTCGTAAGGGGGACACACGATCGGTTTGAGGGTGTCCTCGGCTGCGTAGCGCACGCCTCTGAAAGGTCGGATCTCCGGCATGCGCGCATGATAACGGCGGCCTGAGGCGGGCCCGGAACGGTTACCCTCCGAAACGTGGAGAGATCGTTCGGGGAACAGGGAGGGAAGCTGTCCTACGGCAGCTATCTCAAGGTGCCCGAGATCCTCTCGGCCCAGGTGCTCGAGTCCGATCCGCCCGCCCACGACGAACTCCTCTTCATCATCACGCACCAGGCCTATGAGCTCTGGTTCAAGCAGGCGATCTTCGAACTCGAGAGCGTCCGGGACGCGTTGTTCGCAGGCGACACGCTTGCCGCGCGCCACCTGATGACGCGGGTCGCGGCTATCGAGCGCGTGATGATCGAGCACATCGGCGTGCTCGAGACGATGTCGCCGCAGGCATTCCTCGAGTTCCGGCACAACCTGGCGCCCGCCTCCGGGTTCCAGTCGGTCCAGTTTCGCGAGATGGAGTTCATCTCCGGGATCAAGGACGACCGCTACTTCACCCGGTTGGAGATGAGCGAGGAGGAACTCACACGCCTGCGCAAGCGATTCGACGAACCGACCCTCTGGGACGCGTTCTGCTCGTTGCTCGAGAGTAGGGGACTGCCTATGCCATCCGATTCCGAGGAGATCCGGCACGCGAGCCTGGTGAGGATGGCGCAGGATCCGCAGTATCTCGACGAGTTCTTCACCTCCGAGGCGCTTCTGTCCCACGACGAGCAGTTCTCGCTGTGGCGCTACCGCCATGTGCTGATGGTCGAACGGCAGATCGGCACCAAGTCCGGCACCGGAGGCTCGGCCGGCGCGCCCTACCTGCGCTCGACATTGAGTAAGCGGTTCTTCCCCGAACTGTGGGAGATCCGCTCGTCGCTCTAGCTGAAGGCTTCGAGGCCGGTTATCGCCTTACCGAGGATCAGGGTGTGGATCTCGCTCGTGCCTTCGTAGGTCAGGACCGATTCCAGGTTGTTGGCGTGGCGGATCACCGGGTACTCAAGCGTGATCCCGTTGGCGCCGAGGATCGTGCGCGCCTCTCGAGCGATCTTGATGGCTTCGCGGACGTTGTTGAGCTTCCCGAACGAGATGTGCTCGGGCGCGGCATTGCCCTCGTCCTTCATCCGCCCTAAGTGGAGCGACAGCAGGATGCCCTTGTTGATCTCGACCATCATGTTGACGAGCTTCTGCTGGGTGAGCTGGAAGCCACCGATCGGGGTATCGAACTGCTTCCGCGTCTTCGAGTACTCGAGCGCGGTTTCGTAACAGGACCGCGCGGCGCCCATCGCTCCCCAGATGATCCCGTAGCGAGCCTCGCTCAGGCACGATAGGGGACCCTTCATCCCGGTGACGCCTGGAAGTACTGCGTCGGCCGGCAGCCTGCAGTCATCCATGATCAGTTCCGACGTTACCGACGCACGAAGCGACAGCTTCCGGTGGATGTCTCGGGTGGTGAAGCCGGGGGTCCCCCGAGGAACGATGAAGCCCCTCACGGCGCCATCTTTGGCGGATCCTCCAGAGGATCCGCTATCGGTCTTGGCCCACACGATCGCGAGGTCGGCGATCCCACCGTTGGTGATCCACATCTTGGTGCCGTTGAGGATCCAGTCGTCACCGTCCTTCTTGGCGTGGGTCCTCATCGAGTTGGGATCCGAACCGGCGTCGGGTTCGGTCAGCCCAAAGCAGCCAATCAGCTCACCCTTGGCCATGCCCGGCAGCCACTGCTCCTTCTGGGCTTCGGATCCGTATTTCCAGATGGGGAACATCGCGAGCGAACCCTGGACCGAGACGAAACTCCGGAATCCGGAATCGCCGGCCTCGAGCTCGAGGCAAGCGAGGCCGTAGGAGACCGCGTTGGTCCCGGCGCATCCGTAACCTTCGAGATGCATCCCAAGGAGCCCGATGGCGCCGATCTCGGTGGCCATCTCGCGGGGGAACTCTCCTGCCTCGAACCACTTCTCGATCCCCGGGTTGACGCGCTCGGTGACGAACTGACGGACGGTGTCCCTCAGCATCTTCTCCTCGGGGGAGAGGAGCGCGTCGATATCGAGGAAGTCCTTGGGCTTGAGGTTGACCTTCTTGGCGTTCGTGCTCATCGTCGATGATGCTCCTTCAGAGGTCCAGACCGGAGGGAGCCCGGCCACCTCAGCCTAGGGCATCGAGCGCCACGCGGCGGCGGATCAGAGCTTCCCTGGGTCGATCCTCGTAACCGTGGTTGCGAGGTTGTCGGCGGTCCACACCGAGCCGTCCGATGCGATCGTCCAGTAGGTCCCGGGACCGGTTTGAACCTTGCTCACGACTTCATCGGTGGCCGGATCGATGACGTACATCACAGGTTCGTCATATGAGGGCACCCACACCTTCCCGTCGATGAACTCAGGACGGAAGGCTCCGAGGCCGGCATCTATCGTGGCGATCACCTCGTTGGAGTCGGGATCGATCCGGTGTACCTGGCTCAGTTGGGGAGCGCCCACCCACACGGAATCGTCGGACCAGCCGATATCGCCCGCCCCGGCGGCGTCGATCTCGGCGACGACCTCTTCCGTTGCAGGATCGATCCTCGAAACGGTACCCGTGGCAGAGTTCGCCGACCACACGTGGTCGAAGGCGAATGTGATGCCCTGGGGCGACGCTCCGACCTCGATCTTCGCGGTTACCTTCCCCGAGCCGGGATCGATCCGCCACACCTCGTCAGACTTGAACTGGGTGGCCCAGACCGAGCCGGCTCCGTATGTCAGGGCCCAGGGGAGAGGCATCTTGATCTTCTTGGTAACTCGGCCATCGGCGGGATCGATGCGGTAGAGCGAGCCAGCCCCGTAGTTGCCGACCCACACTGAAGAGCCGTCGAAGATGATCGGACAGGGCCCCCGTTCGGTTTGGATCTCGGCGGTGATCTCGTTGGTCGCCGGATCGATCGCGACCACTTTGTCCTCTCGTTGAACCGCTACCCAGATCGATCCGGCCCCCGGAACGATCCCGCACGGGCCTTCGCCGACCTCGATCTCGGCCTCGGTCGCATCGACGACATCACTGCCCGAGCTCGACGGACGCGCCGCGGGCGGTTCATCGCTACCCCCGTCACAGGCCGATCCCGTCAGGACCAGCGCCAATGCCACCCAAAGTGCAACCGACCTCGGCATGTCCTCCCCGTCCGCCCTCCTACTACACACGTCGTAGCTGTGATGGTCGCAGGCGGGGAGGGGAGTGGCAAGGGGTCAGATACTGCGATCCCCTCGTCCCGTGCCGCACTGCGCCGCGCGACTGTGGGCATGGCGGTTAGGTACAGTCCGGGTCCCTCATTACATAAGGAGCCCAGAACCCGCATGAGTCTTCGGATAGACGCCCTGGTTTGCGACCTCGACGGCGTCGTGTACCGGGGAGACGAGGCGATCGACGGCGCCGTCGAGGCTCTCGCTGCCCTCAAGGCACGAGGAGTGAGGATCCTGTTCGCGACCAATAACTCGCGCTACACGGTCGAGGAGTACGTAACCCGCCTCGGTGGGCTCGGGGTCGCAGCTGAGGCCGACGAGATCGTTACCTCCGGAGTCGTGCTCGAAGCGGTCCTCAGGGAGGTCGGAGTCGATGGCATGGGCGCCCTGGTCGTTGGTGGTGGAGGAGTGAGGGCCGCGGTCGAGGCGTCCGGTGCCCACGTGGTTGACGACCATCGCGAGGCCGGCTTGGTCGCGGTTGGATGGGATGTCGATTTCACCTACGAGAAGATGCGGGTCGCCGCCCTCGCGGTGCAGGCAGGGGCCCTCTTCTACGCCTCCAATCGGGACGCCACGTTTCCCGCGACCGACGGGAGCTTGTGGCCGGGGGCCGGGGCAATCCTGGCGTCCATCGAAACCGCGGGCGGCAGGGAGGCGATCTCGGTCGGCAAGCCGGCGGCCCCGATGGCCGAGCTCTGTGAGCGTCGCCTGGCCGGCGCCTCCCGCATCGCTGCGATCGGAGACCGCCCCGACACCGACCTAGCTCTGGGCGCCGACCGGGGCTGGACGACCGTCCTCGTGACCTCCGGGGTCATCTCGCCCGGCGACGCCGCAGCGGTCGAGCCGACCCCCGATCTCGTACTCGGGAGCATCGCCGAACTACCCGCACTCCTTGAGCAGTCGGTGGACTAGACCCCTTCGAAAGCCCCGAGGTCCAGCGACGGTGCGTGCGCATGTGTAGCGCGTCAGAGGTAGGTACGAGCCAGGGCATCCTTACGGGCCCTCTCCCGCCGGGAAGGCCGGCGGGCGAGAGAAAGTGCCCCCAAGGCCCTTCTGCTTCGCGGGGCTCGTGTCTAAGCTTGATCCATAGCAGTACGAGCGAGATGGGGGGCATCATGAGGCGGATATTCGCGGTTGTCCTGACCACGGTCTTCCTGGGAGCCAGTGTGCCGGCTTCGGCGGGGGACGTGACGAGCGTCACTCCCAACCCGGTGAGGCAGAACAAGTCGATCACCGTGACGGCCTCGGATTGCGAGTCGGGGGATTCCTGGGAAGCGTTCGTCAGCGTCTCCATCCTGAACTCGGACGGGGACTTGGTGTACTCGTCCTACGAGGCCGCCGACGGTGACGGCACCACGGTGAAGTCGATCAAGATGAGGAAGAAGAAGTATCCCAAGGGCGACTACCTTGTTTACGTGGACTGCATCCATGAATTCGACGAGGGTGGATCAGGCGTTTGGTACGAGACCGACCACGAGCTCAAGGTTAAGAGGGCCAAGAGGAGTAGTTAGGCGCGCCAGACATTTCCCTCCGGTAGATTCGGAGGGTGGGAGACGTCCCGGTGGTGCCATTTGCGGTGAGCGAGAAGGAAACTCTGTGTGCCCTTCTCGATCAGCAGCGCGACGCGATGGTGGCGATCTGCGCTGGGTGCTCGGATGAGGATCTGCGCAAGCATCTTGTTCCTTCGGAGACGACCATCCTCGGCATCGTCAAGCACCTTGCCTACGTCGAGGGCTGGTGGTTCCACACCGTCTTCGGGGGACATCCGGACATCGGACCGTCCTCGGTCGAGGATCCGAACGCCGACTTCCGGATCGAGCCCGACGAGTCGACGACCTACATGCTCGATTTCTACGCGTCGCAATGCGCCAAGAGCAACGACTTGATCGACGCCGCGAGCCTCGACGATCTCGGCCATGATCCCCGGCCCAGCGCTCGCAAGGACGTAAGCCTGCGTTGGATCGTCACCCGGATGATCGCCGAGACCGCGCGCCACGCGGGTCAGGCCGACATCCTCAGAGAGCAGCTCGACGGGGCGGTCGAGCTGGGGCACTCATCGACGCCGACGTTCGACTAGCGGTGCTCTAGATGGGTTGCCTCGGTGTTCTGATCGCCCTGGCCATGCCTCGTTTCATCATGGTCGTGCTGTGGCTGTTCGGCGAGTACCTCAGCCGTGCTTACGACAACTTCCTTCTCCCGTTCCTAGGTTTCTTCTTCCTCCCGACTACGACCCTTGCCTACGCGGTGGCCCAGAACGAAACGAACGGGCTCCGTCGCTGGGGACTGGCGGTGGTGATAATCGCCCTGCTGATCGATCTTGGGATCTGGGGCGGCGGTCGCGGGGCGTTCAAACGCCGCTAGCCGCCTTTTTCAGCCGGCCAAGTACCTTCTCCTCCGCCCCGCCATTGTCTAGGCTGACCGAGCGGCGTACTAAGGAGAGTGGGGATCATGAAACGGACGTTCGCTGCGATCGTAGTGGGAGTGTTGTTCGGCGGCATGGCGCCGGTCTCGGCGGCAACGCCGACCTCGACCGTGACACCGAATCCGGTTCGGCACGGCAAGAAGGTCACCATCGAAGCATTTGGATGCACCTCGGCTCCGTTCGAGGAACCGTACGTCAGCACGACCATCGTCAACCCGGAAGGCACCGAGGTGTTCTCGTCCTACGTTCCGGGCGATGACAAAGACGCCATTAACACGGTCAAGGTCAAGATCCGGAAGAAGAAGTACCCGACCGGTACCTACACGGTTCACGTGGATTGCTTCATAGATGCGGAGCTCGGTTCCGACATGTACAGGTATCAGGATGTGCACGAGCTGAAGATCAAGAAGAAGAAATCGGTGTCGGCTAGTGCTCGCGACGGGAAGCGAGCACGGCCCCACCGATGACTAGAACGACACCCGCGAGGGCGATCGATGCGACCTTCTCGTCGAGGAACGCGGCGCCGAGGATCAGCGACACGACCGGGATCAGATAGGTGACGAACGAGCCCCTGGGGCCTCCGACGCGACCGACCAGCGATCCCATGAAGACGAACGCCAGCCCCGTGCCGAGGACCCCGAGGACGACGACAGAGCCGAACGGCTTCCAGGCGAACTCGGAGCGCGTAAGCCCGAGGATGCCGAACGGGGTGACCCACAGGGTGCCGAGTGCCAGAACGCGGGCCATGACGGGGATAGATCCGTACTTCTGTTGAAGGGGACCGATCACGTTCGTAGCGAAGCCATAGCAAATGGTCGCAAACACAACCATGAGGACTCCAACGAATGCCGTCCCGCCTTCTGCACTCGAACCCACACTTACGAGCACGATCCCGGCGAAGCCGACCGCGATCCCGAGACGCTGTGAACCGCGGGGCACCCTAGCGAAGAAGATGGCGCCGAAGAGTCCGGCGAACAGCGGGGTTCCTCCATTGAGGAGCCCGGTGACGGCCGAGTTGATGTGTTCCTCGGCGAGGGGGAACAGCGTGAAGGGGATCCCGACCCAGACGATCGACAGCAGCGTCAACCGTCCCCAGTCCTCGCGAGCGACAGGCCTTCGGGCGGCGGGAAAGGCCATCAACGCGGCGGCTCCCATCCCAACCCGGCCCAGCGTGATGAGTCCCGGATGGAAGGTTTCGAGGGCCACCTTGATCAAGAGGAACGACGAGCCCCAGATGAGCCCGACCGCAGAGAACAGCATCCAATCGAGGGCCTCGAACGGCTCTCGGTCGGATCTGACGGCTTCGGTGATGGAGACAGGTTCACTCACGAACGCCATGGTCCCACGCGACTGCGACGATTCTGTCGTTTCGCCGACTAGCGTCCCTCGGCACCGCCCGAGGGGGCATGATGGCCCCATGACGAGATGGAACGATCCTGAGGTCGCCGCCGGGATACTCGAAAGCTACAAGTCTTGGGCGGTGGTCGGATGCTCCAACGATCCTGCCCGACCGAGTCATGGAGTAGCGACCTTCCTCCAGCGGCGCGGTTTCGAGGTTGTGTGCATCAACCCCAACTACGACAGTTGTATCGACGGTCTGCCCTGCTATCCCGATCTCCGTTCGGTTGAGGAGACGATCGAGGTCGTCGACATCTTCCGGAGGGCGGAGCTGGTCGAGCCCCACATCGAAGAAGCGATCGACATCGGTGCCAAGGCGGTCTGGATGCAACTCGGCGTGATCAACGAGAAGGCCGCCCAGCGCGCCGAGGATGCCGGCCTCCAGGTGGTTATGGACCGCTGCCCCCGCATCGATCTCTCTTAGATCAGTCGGCGAGGTGGTACGGAACGCTGGCCACCACAACGCCACGTTCGAACAGCAGATGCCGCTTCACCAGAAGTGCAGACTGCCCGTGAAGCAGATGGTGCCGCCGTTTCCGAACGATGAACTCTGGGATGATCACGGTAACGACCCGATCGGTTCCGTCCGCATCGAACTGCTCGATGTAGTCGACGAGTGACCGCCCGATATCCCTGAACGGCGAATCGTGGATCTCCAAGGGCACCTGGACCTGATTCCCCAGCCATTCCTCGGCCAGTCGATCGGTGGCAGCGGGATCGAGTCCGAAGTTGAGAGCGCGGAGATCGACCGCACCCAGGGTCTCGGCGTACTCCAGCGCTTGGAGGCTCGCATTGTGCACCCCGGATACGAGGACCACTACATGGTTCCTTGCCGGCTCCCGAGTCACTTCAGGGTCGCCCTTCATCGCAGGGATGTCGATGACTTGGATCGAACGTTCGGCGAGGAAAGATGCCTTGAGGCGATGCACCTTCGGGCGACGCAGAATCTCCCAGAGACCGACGCCGTCGAGCATCTCGGGAATCAGGAGGCTAAAGAACTCCTCCGCCGGCAGTCGCTCCTTCAAGGCGTTGAGATGCGCCTTGATCCGCCGCTCGGGACGCCCGGAGCCTTCGACGATCGTGACCGGGATATCGGGGGCCATCCGCTCGAATCCCGATGCTTCTTCCTCGCTCAGAGCGATCGCCGTGATCTCACGGGGCCGTGCAGAGCGGGCATAGCCGACGGCCCTCGCAGTGGCTGCATCCACACCTCTCAGCAGGATGACCATCGAATGGTGTCCCACACGCCGGTCGATCGGTCGGCGAGAAGGATTCGCCAGCTGACGACCAACCTCGCGGTAGTGATGCTCGATCGAGCGCATCAGGAGTATCAGGAGCGGGATCATGCAAACGACGATCCACGCGCCGTGGGTGAACTTGGTCGTAACCACGATCAGGAAGACCAGTCCGGTGATGGCCGCCCCCGCTCCGTTGATGAGCATGCGGTGCCCGGAACCAGGCTCCCGGGTTCGTCTCCAGTGCACAACCATCCCCGCCTGGGACAGCGTGAAAGAGATGAACACACCAACGAGGTAGAGCTGGATCAACTTGTTCAGGTCTGCGTCGAAGACCACCACTAGCAGTGCGGCCAGGACCGCGAGGATCAAGATCCCGTTGGAGAACACGAGTCGATCTCCCCGGTTCACGAACTGACGGGGCATGAACCGGTCCTGGGCAAGGATCGATACCAGTCGGGGGAAGTCCTGGTAAGCGGTGTTGGCAGCCAGGATCAAGATGCCGGCGGTCATGGTCTGCAGCACGTAGAACATGAATCCGCCACCGAACACCGCGTGGGATACCTGGGCGACCACCGTGCGGGCCGATTCCTCGGTGTAGACCACTTGGGTCTTGTTGGCGAGCCAGGAGATCCCGAGGAACATGGTGATCGACATCACGCCCATCACGGTCAAGGTTGAGGCGGCGTTCCTGGACTGCGGATAGCGGAAGGCCGGAACTCCATTCGAGATCGCCTCGACACCGGTTAGAGCGGTGGTGCCGGCGGAGAACGCCTTGAGGATCAGGAACAACGTCAGCGCGTGCTTCGTCTCGAGATGAGTACCGGCGCTCTCCGCCACGGGACAACCTCCAACGCACCTCACGAATCCGGTGACGAGGAGCGCGTAGACGGAGATGACGAACCCATAGGTGGGGATGGCGAAGAGCGTTCCAGACTCCTTCGTCCCCCGCAGGTTCATCATCGTGACGAACAAGATGAACGCGATGGCCAGCCCGATCTTCCGATCGGCTAACCCGGGGGCAGCGGAGGTGATCGCGTCGACCCCTGCGGTGATCGATACAGAGACCGTCAGGATGTAGTCGATCAGGAGTGCTGCGGCAGCGAGCAGGCCCGGATAGGTGCCGAGGTTTTCGTGGGCGACGATGTAGGCGCCACCCCCACTCGGATACGCGTGCACGGTCTGTCGGTAGGAGATGACCACCGTCCCCAGTAGGAACGCGACTGCCAGTGAGATCGGCAAGACGAGGCTCAGGGCACTGGAGCCCACCATCGCGAGAACCAGCAGGATCTCCTGCGTCGCGTACGCGTTCGAGGACAGTGGGTCGGAGGAGAAAACGGGAAGAGCCAGGGTCTTAGGGAGCAGGGTGTGCTCGAGTTCACTCGAGGCCATCTCCCGACCCAGGATCACGCGCTTGAAGACCCTCGTCTTGCTCATCGACGCTGCCACCGAGTGCGAGCCTTCCCAAAGACGGATGTCGACTTCAGTGTCGCGACCCCGTCATGACGAAGGCGTTAGTAAACCGATTGTGTGCGTAAGGATTCCGTAAGTTTCGCCAGGTCCAAGCGTGCTTTCGGGACTCGATTGGGCGGACAATGGGATCGATGACCGGTCCAAGGCAGCACCGAGGGCAGCGCACTCCTCCCTGGCGGGGGATGGCTATCGCCGTGGTCAGCCCCGCGCTGGTGACGACGCTCGCGGTCTCCGACGCACATCCCTCTCGGTCGGTTGTGGTTGTCCTGTACGTCCTGTCGATCGTGGTCGCGGCGCGACTGGGGGGTTCGCTCGCGGGAGTTGGTGCCTCACTCGTGGCGTTCTTGGCCCTCAACTACTTCTTCACCCCACCTCTCCACACTTTCGAGGTTGGAACCGTTGAGGACGTCGTTGCTCTGTTCGTGTTCCTCGTCGTCTCGGTGATCGTCGGATTCTTGTATTCATCAGCTGTTGCCTCACGAGCCAAGAGTGAGCGACGTGAGTTCGAGGCGCGCCTCTTGAACCGGCTCGCGACTCGATTACTGTCCGGAGATCCCCCCGAGGAAGCGTTGGCGAGGTTCAGTTCTGGAGTTGTAGAGCTCCTGGGTCTTGCCCATTGCGAGGTCGAGACCGTATTCAGCGGCGACTCGACTGATGCGGCTCGACAGAGCATCGGAACGGAGCCGACTAGGGAGGTGCGTCTGGTGGCGCGGGGGAGCGAGATCGGGACGATGCGGCTCTGGTTCGGGTCTCGCACCCGTTTCGGCGAAAGCGAGGATCAGCTGCTGGAGTCGCTTACGACTCAGCTTGCGCTCGCCCTCGAGAGCATGCGTTTGAGCCTCGAGGTACGCCGAGCCGAGTTGGAGGTCAGCGCCACCCGACTGAAGGCGGCGTTGTTCTCGGGGGTCACGCACGACGTCAAGACGCCACTGGCCGCGATCACAGCAGCCGTGACGAGCCTCATCGATGGCCGAGGATTCTCGGAAGAGGAACAGAGCGAGCACCTCGAGACCATCAAGCAAGAGGCCGAGCGACTCCACCGAGTGGTGAACAACCTGCTCGATGTTGCACGGCTCCGCGCTGGAGCTCTGGTGGCTACGAAGGTTCCGAGCCCGGTCGATGAACTGATGGAAAGTGTCGTGCATCGACTTCGCCCGAGTCTTGGTCCCCGAGATGTCGACATCCGGGTCGGGGATGAGGTCCCAGAGATCCCGATTGACGTGGTCCAGATCGATCAGGTGCTAACGAACCTGATCGAGAATGCGATCAAGTTCACGCCTGCGGGAAGTCCCATCTTCCTATCGGCTGTGGGTCACCCCGGCGGGATAAGAGTGACCGTGGAGGATCGGGGACCGGGTATCGCAAGTTCAGATCGCGATCGGATCCTGGAGCCGTACGAGACCGGGCGAACCGCGAACTCGGGTACCGGGTTGGGTCTGGCGATATCGAAAGCGATCGTCAGCGCTCACGGGGGCCGGCTATGGATCGGCGAGGCGCCGGGCGGCGGTGCGGCCATCACTTTCGAGCTGCCGGGCGAGCCCGACCCTCTCGCGGAGGCGGTGATCGATGGCCGCGCGGGTTCTGGTCGTTGACGACGATAGGCAGATGCTCCGGGCGGTCAAGAACGCTCTAATGGCGCGCGGCTACGAGGTCGTGACCGCAGGAAGCGGTGAAGGAGCGCTGAGTCTTGCCGCAGAAGGGGATCTCGATCTCGTGCTTCTGGATCTCGGTTTGCCCGGGATCGAGGGTCATGAGGTGATCGAGCGCCTCCGATCGTTCTCCGAAGTGCCCGTTATCGTGATCTCGGTAAGGGAGTCACAAGAAGACAAGGTCGCGGCCCTGGACGTGGGCGCCGATGATTTCGTAACCAAACCTTTCGGGATGGCTGAGCTGCTTGCGCGCATGCGGGCGGTACTGCGGCGAGCCACAGGCGAGGCAGAGGTTCAAACCGTTCTACGCTTCAAGGGACTGGAGATCGACGTACTCAACAAGCTCGTCAAGCTCGAGGACGAGCCCATCCATCTAACGCCGACCGAGTACCGGCTCCTCGAGTCGATGGCCGCTCATCCTGGGAAGCTACTCACGCATCAGTGGCTCTTGCAGAAGGTTTGGGGCCAGGGGTACGGGACGGAGTCTCACTATCTGCGTCTTTACGTGAAGCAGCTGAGAGAGAAACTCGGAGATAGACCCTCGTCACCCGTGTGGATCACCACGGAGCCGGGACTCGGCTACCGGTGGCTGCCGGAACCGATCTGAGCGAAGGTCCCTTGTATTGGTCCGGCGGGCGAGTGAGGATGACCCTTCGAATCTCTACCGATCCGGGGGAACCTGATGAAGAGGTTGGCGTCCGTCCTGCTGTCGTTCGCGCTCGTTGTCGGAGTGGGATCTGCAGCAGCCGCTGGACCGTTGTACGAGGACGGTCAGGATGATGCTCGTCAGGGCGGGGATCCGTCGCTGGACGCGCACCCCACAGGGATCGACATCAAGAGCGCCCGGTTCACGGAGACGAAGAGGAGATTCACGTTCAAGGTGACGCTTCACAGTCCTGTCGATCAAGCAGTGTTCTGTACCGACGTGGACTGCGGTGATCGCGCGAACCGGGGTTATCTCGATATCGACTTCTATACGGAGAAGAAGGACGGGACCGTCAAGCGTGACTACTTCTTCGAGATCCGCGCCGACGGTGCTGGATATGAGGCAACCCTTCGGGAGATGACTGACAAGGGCTCGGAGATCATCAAGCTTCTGCCGGTCGACGTCGGAGCAAAGAGCTATTCGGTCTCGGTGAAGCGAAAGTTCCTCGAGACGATGTCCAAGGGCAAGAAGCTTCTCTGGAACTCCAGCAGCATCTTCTGGTGGGATCCGCTCGAGGAGGGAGATTTCTGCAACTACGTCGACGGATCCGATGCCGAGGTCGCCTGCATCGACTTCGTGCCGGACGACAAGGACGCGGGGCAGAAACTCAAGAAGTAAGTGTCAACTGCGTCTCGTAAGGTCCTCGTCCCATGAGCACGGCCGCTCCGCAGCGCGCAGCGAAGGCGACGGCCTCCTGTGGGGAACGTCCTTCAGCCAGCGCGAACGTCAGGCCCCCTGCGAAGCAATCGCCGGCTCCGTAGCGATCGACGATCGGACCAGGCAAGGGGGCCGGCTCGTAGCTTTGGGGTTGCTCACCGGCTAGTTGGAACGTCCCACCGGTACCGCTCTCGGTGCGCACAACGAGGTGCGGCTGGGGATCGAGATCGCCGTCCCGATAGTTCTCTCCCGCATCTAGAGAGCTGCCGACCAAGGCATCAAGCTGAACGCCGGCTTCGGCGAGCGCGGGGAGCACACGCGAGGTTGACACGAGAACCTTCGCCCTCCTCGCGTGCTCGAGCGCTGCCTTATCCCCCGCGGTGAAGTAGCAACCCGCCACGGTGTCCAGGAGTGCCCACGGCAAGTCATCGGCGCCATTGGTGTGGAGGCGACTGCCGATCACGGTGATAGTGCGCTCGCCGTTGTCGTCGATGTGAACGATGCCTCGCCGGGTGGGTTCGTCGCGGAAGACAGCGTGAACGGTGAAACCCATTCGTTCCATCTCGCGCCTGGCTCGATGCCCGAGTTCATCGTCACCGAGGGCGACGAAGAGATCAACGTTTCCTGCCAACTTGAGGAGTTGTCCGGCGGCAGCGGGCGCGCCTCCAGCGGGTGCCGACCATGAGCTGGTCGCATGCACGATCTCACCGGCGGCGGGTAGGTGGTCGACGCGGAGGGCTTCGATCCACTCGTGGTGTCCGACGACCGCGACGCGCACCCGTTAGCGCCAGGATGGATAAGGGTTGTGATACACGGGCGGATGAGGTCGACCGCCGAGCAGGAAGACTCCGATGACCCCGAAGGCGAACCCCCCGACGTGCGCCATCCACGCGACGCCGCCTTCGCCGGCCAGCTCCTGTGTGCCGATGAGGAACTGATAGACGAACCAAACGCCGAGCACGATGACCGCCGACATCTGGATGATCGTGAAGATGAAGATGATCGGAACGAGGACGTTGACCTTCGCCTTCGGATAGAGGACGAGATAGGCGCCCATGACGGCCGCTACCGCTCCCGACGCTCCAACGAGAGGGGCGACGGAATCGAGATGCGTGTAGATATGAGCGAAGGCCGCGGCGAAACCTCCTGCCAGATAGAAGAGCAGGTACTTGAAGTGACCCAGGTGGTCCTCGACGTTGTTGCCGAAGACCCACAGGAACAAGAGGTTCCCGATGATGTGGAACCACCCTGCGTGGAGGAACATCGCAACGAGGATGGCGAAGAGGACCTCGATTGTGGAGTCCGGATGGGGGATGGCGGAGGTGCAGCGCTCCACGAGCTCACAGGGGGCCGGGGCGTGCTCGACGAAGTAGCGGTTGGACGCCTGCGTCTGGCCCAATCCGGGAGTCATGAAGAACATGATCACGTTGGCCGCTACCAGCCCGATCGTGACATAAGGGGTTCGTCGGGTTGGGTTGACGTCTGAGATCGGGATGAGACTGAGCACCGATCGAGTATAGGTTTCACTCCGGAAGTAGGCGGCTTTAGGCCGTGTCCACTGAGGAACCAAACCAGGGAGGACCCGATGCGGGACGAGTTGCGGAGGATGGCCTTGATCGGTTCGGGCGTGGCAGAGCTCACCAAGGCCCGCGCGGAGCAGATCGTAAAGGACCTCGTCAAGAAGGGCGAAGTCGGCCGGGAGCAGGCCTCGGGGGTGGTCAAAGACCTCATGGAGCGGAGCAAGGACAACCGCCGGGAGGTCGCCGCCTTCGTCCGCGGTGAGATCCGCTCCCAGATCGAATCGCTGGGACTGGCGACCAAACGTGACTTCGAGCGCCTTGAGCGTCGCGTGGGACGCCTGGAGGAGCGAGCTAAGAAGACCACCGCCCCCAAGAAGACGGCTGCTCCCAAGTCCGGGGCGAAGAAGACCACCGCCAAGAAGTCAACCGCCAAGCCGGCGTCTTCCTGATCGATGACGGTCGATGGCGGAGGCGAGGTCGAGGCCTTCCTTCTGCGGGCGCGGAACCTGCTTGAGTCTGCCGAGGCCGCGGACACCGATGCGCGCCTGAAAGCTCTCGAGGATCTCCATGCCCTTCTAGAGGAGGAGCTCGATCGCATCGTCGAGCAGAACCCGCCTCGACAGTGAGCTCGTGAGACGAGGTCTCGCTCGCTCCCGATCGGACGCGCAGCGGGCGATCGAGCAGGGACTCGTCGTCGTGGGCGGTATGCCTGCGATGAAACCCGCGACCATGGTTGATCGTGAAGCGTCGATCGTCATGGCCGCCCCTCCCTCTCGCTTCGTGTCGCGCGGGGGAGAGAAGCTCGATGGAGCACTCGATCGGCTCGACCTCGATGTCGGCGGGCGTCGGTGGCTGGATTCCGGCGCGTCGACCGGCGGGTTCACCGATCGGCTCCTTCAGGGTGGAGCGCTCGCGGTGGTCGCGGTGGACGTTGGCTACGGGCAGCTCGATTGGACCCTGAGGGAGGACGAACGGGTCATCGTGCTAGAGCGCACCAACATCCGCGCGCTGACCCCGGACGACCTCCCGTGGTTGCCCGACGGGATCGTCGCGGATCTGTCGTTCATCTCACTGGTGACCGTCTTACCGGCACTCTCCGCACTCGTGAAGGACACGGGGGAGATGGTGCTGCTGATCAAGCCTCAATTCGAGGTGGGTCGCGCCGAGGTCGGCAAAGGCGGAGTGGTCAGGGACCCGGATCTGTGGCGTGCCGCGCTCGTGAAGGTGATCGATGCCGCGGAAGCATTTGGCTGGCCGGCTGCGGGGGTCACGTACTCGTCACCACCTGGTCCCTCGGGCAATCGTGAGTTCTTTGTCCATCTGCGCAAGGATGGGGGCCTGGATCAATCGACGATCGACCGCGCCATCGAGGAGGCCCCGTGAAGCTCGAGCGGATCTCTCTCATCGTTCATACCGGCAAGACCGACTCGTCCTCGGTGACCTCCAAGATCGAGCGGTGGGCGAGCTCGCACGACATCGCGATCTCGGAAGATGATCCCGATCTCGTGATCGCCGCGGGCGGAGACGGGACGATGCTGCGCGCTGCGCAGACCGCTCATCGCGAGGACGCTCCGCTCCTCGGGATCAACCTCGGTCGTCTCGGCTATCTCCCCGAGGTTGAGGTCGGCGGAGAGGACGAGGCCCTCACACGGATCTCGTCGGGCGACTTCAACCTCGAGGAGCGGATGATGCTGGTGTGCGAGGACCCCTCGGGGGCCGAACGAGTCGCCCTCAACGAGGTCCTGGTCGAGCGTTCCACGCGCCACCGCCTGGTGCGTCTCGCGGTGAAGGTCAGTGGTGAACAGTTAGCGACCTTCTCGGCCGACGGACTGATCCTCGCGACTCCAACGGGATCGACCGCCTATGCGTTGTCGGCCGGTGGTCCGCTCGTCTCTCCTCGCACGCAATGCATGGTCCTTGTACCCGTCAGCGCACACATGCTGTTCTCGCGCCCGCTCGTGCTCGCCCCTGACGACGAGGTCCAGATCGACGTCGACCCAGGAGGCGACACCGCCGCAACCGCTCTCGATGGTGCCGATGGGTGGGACGTCCCCCCGGGGCAATCGATCAAGATCCGACGCCACCCGAGGCCGCTGAACCTGGTCCGTTTATCGGGTCCTAGGTTCCTCGAGCGCCTGCGCACCAAGCTCGACCTCCCCGGCTAGGACGCAAAGCTCTCGGTTGTACTTGAGTGCAGGTACCTAGTTGGTGGTGGTTAGGGTGCAAGGATGGCCGTTGATCAATCGGTGACAATGATGGGCACCAACCGAGCGCGATGGACGCCGGCGAGGATCTTCTTGTGCCTCGGTGGTGGTTGGCTACTAGTCGTTGGGATCGTGGGATTCGCCCTCAACAGCACCTTCCCGATCGGGGCGGCGGAGGCCCAAGCGAGTCATTCGGCTCACATCTTCGGCGTCTTCGAAACGAACGGCTGGCACAACCTGGCCGCGATGTTGTTCGCGGTTGTCGCCCTGCCGGTTGTGTTCCTCAGGCCGGACTGGTCGCGATCTACCGCGATGATGCTTGGCGTTGTGCACGTTGGCGTGACGCTAGGTCTATCCCTCTGGGATCCCAGCACCTTCTGGGTCGCATCCAACTCAGCGGACCAAGTGGTCCATGCTGGCTATGCGGTTGGAGGTATCGCTACGGCCATGGCGACCCCGAAGGTCACGGAAGCCCGGGCATGATCGAGGCGATATGTGAAAACAAAGGGGATTTCCCTGGTCTTTGCCGGTCCTAGGGATCCGGGCCGGCCTCGAGATCGTCTTCCGGGCGGAGCTTGCCGGAGTCTCTGAGTCCTCGGTTCCGATCGCGCAAGGCCAGATCGGCGCAATAGAACAAGCTGCCGGGCTCACCTCCCCATCCTGGAAGGCAGGTTACGGAGTCGACCTCGACCCCATGCGTCCGGTTGAGCTCGGAGAGGTCGCGCTCGGCGGTGAGGAGCGGGCGTTCGATGACCCGTCCCCGGTCGTCCCTGAAGGTGAATCCATCCTCGTTCGCCTCGATCACGATGCGACCAGCGT
This sequence comes from uncultured Actinomycetes bacterium, assembly GCA_963826105.1. Classification (GTDB taxonomy): domain Bacteria; phylum Actinomycetota; class CADDZG01; order CADDZG01; family WHSQ01; genus WHTI01. Next base: position 41,295 of record CAWGWA010000006.1, read on the forward strand.
GGATGTCGCCGTGGTGTGCCCAGCACACAAGCACGAGGTTTTCCTGAACAGTGTCGCCGCTTCTTGAGTGGTAGGTGACGTGATGGGAATGACGATGGGCGACGCGGGCGCAACCGGGGATCACGCAGCAGCCGTCCCGCGCTTCGAGGGCGCGCCTCAGTGCCTTCTTGGGGGAGCGCCTCTTGCGGTCGACATGGACGACGTTGCCACCGTGCTCGATCATCTCGATGACGGAAGCACCGTCGGCGAGCAACCGCTCGATGGTCCCCCCGGAGACGACGCCTCCTCCTTCGATCTTTCCAAGGCCGTCCTTGCCGAGGAGCGTCTCGAGTTCTGCGTGCACCACTACGGTGTGCCGCTCGTGCGGCTTACGAGGCTCGGATGACAGATAGGACTCGGCGATCTTGAGGAGTGCGTCGGCTCTTCGGGCTCCCCACGGATCGAGAGCGTCTTCATCTAACTCGATGCCCTCATCGTGCATCTCACTCAGTGCCTGGCGCAGCGCGGCCTCGATGATCTCTCCGTGCTCGGAGGCATGAGAGCAGGAGGTCGACCATGAACCATCGTCGTGATGCTGACTCGAAAGACGCCGGTCCCGATGGGCGGTGTCCTCCTGCAAGGTGATCGCCCGCCGATAGTGACCGGCGAAGCGAGCGAGTTGTGCTCCCGAGAGGTGGAGTCCGTAATGAAGGAGCAGCGCCTCTGTCTCGGGCTCGACGATCGAGACCAGGATCTTCAGTTGGGCAAGCGACAACGACCCGGCCTCGAAGGCGGCCTTGAGTTTGGGGAAGGACCCGAGCTTGGAGGCAACTTCGAGGAGCCGGGCGGCCTCAGAGGGGGTCTGTCCAAGCTTCCAGGTGAGGTACCCGGTCGCGGAGCGGATTCCAGCGTGATCACCCCAGTACTCATGCTCGAGGTGTTCGGAGATCAAGCCAATCAGTCGGGCCTGGCCGGCGTTGACCGCCGCCTGGGCCTCGGCAATCTCGTCCTCCAAGGCGAGGCGGGCGTCCTCACGTGAGCGGGGATCTGGGTCAGTTCCTTGCATAGCGAACATATGTTCGATACTATGACAAAAGCCCGGACAGGGCAAGGCTTACGCGGCTTTTTCGTGTTTTCCTGCAGGTATTTCTAGGCCGGAGGCTCGACTTCAACGGTTTCGATATGGAAGGGCCAGAGGCCCTGTCGGGGACCGCAGGAGTCGTCCCATTCGGCGTAGGCATCGAGGTAGAGGTCTCCCACCGAGGTCGGGGCGAACACGAGGTGCCATGCACGGGTCTTGCCCTCGGCGTCTCGGTGACGGACGAGGGTGAAGGGGATCTCCTCGCCGGGTCCGACCGGACGCCCGTTCCCGTCGACCGCGTGATAGCCGGTGATCAGAGCGTCCACGGGACGGCGGCGCTTCACCAACCGGATCTTGACCTCGTCGCCGAGCTGATGGGTGATCGCCTCCGGGTATTCGCCGGTGCCGTCGGCATTCAGGATCACGCAGGTGTCGCCGCCATCCTGTTCGTTGGCCCAAGTCAGGTACCAGAGCCCGGCGGGTTGGGTACTCCCGTTGGTCCGGAGAGTGATCGAGTCGGGGCCCCAGCGTTCCCGCTTCTTGGCCCCGACATCGAGGGGGAGCAGGAGCAGGCCGACGAGCGCGAGGAGAACCGCACCCTTCGTTCCCACGATCGATCTCACGATCCCTCCGCCATCTTTCCAGGGTACCGGTACCGGGGGAAATGGATGAGGGGTTCGGCCGGGTTGGGGGCCCCTTGGGGGCGTCCGACCCCACGTCGTGGGCGGACCGTAGGATTCACCCATGCTGAATGAGTTGGTGGTCGATTCCCTAGGGGTAATCGATCACGCAGAGCTGGCCCCGGGGCCGGGGTCGAACGCTCTTACCGGGGAGACCGGAGCCGGTAAGACCCTCGTCGTAGCCGCGTTGTCCCTTCTGTTGGGAGGGCGCGCCGATCGCGGGTTGATCCGCGAGGGCTCGAGTGAGGCGCGGGTCGAGGGACGCTTCACGCTTCCCGACGACCACCCCGCGGTCACCTTGTTGAGAGCGGCGGGGATGGTCGATGAAGACGCGGCCGGCGAGATCGAGGTGATCGTCGCCCGGGTTGTCTCCGCCGATGGCCGTGCCGGGAAGGTGCGCATCAATGGTCGGCTGGCGACGGTCGCTCTGTTGTCCGAGGTCGGTTCCGCACTCGCCGAGATCGCCGGACAGCACGAGCATCAACGTCTCAACTCGACGAGCGCCCAACGAGAGATCCTCGATCGCTTCGCCGGGCCCGAGGCTTATCAACTGTCGCTCGACGTTACCGAGGCGGTCCGAGCCGCGGCACGGACGCGCCGTCGCCTCGAAGAGCTGAAGGCGGGGGAGCGCGAACGACGACGCGAGCTCGATGTCCTCGAGTTCGAGATCAAGGAGATCGGTTCAGCCGAACTAGCCTCCGGCGAGTCGGCGCAGCTGGGCTCCGAGGCGCGCAGGCTCGAGCATGCCGAGACACTCGCAGAGGGGCTGTCGGGGGCCACCGACGCGATCAAAGGAGAGGACGGCGCGGTCGAGAGCCTCACCGCGGCGATCGGCACTCTTCGGTCACTCGTGGATTTCGATCCCGGCCTTGCAGAGTCGGTCACGAGACTCGAGTCGGCAGCCGTCGAGATCGAAGATGTTGCCGAGGACCTTGCCGCCCGGGTTGTCGAAGCCGACCCGGCGACCCTCGCTGCTTCCCGGGAGCGGCTCGATCAGATCGCACGACTAAAGCGGAAATACGGCGACGATGAAGACGAGATCCTCGCCTACCTCGAGCGTGCGCAGGCCCGTTCCGCGGAACTGGAATCGGCCGGGCTCAGCCTCGAGAGCGGAGAGAAGGAACTTCAGGACCTCGAGGACCGCGCCGTCGAACTTGCCGCGAAGCTCACGGAGATCCGTCGGGAGGCGGGGGGACGTCTCGAGACCGAGGTCGAGGGATTGCTTCGCACGCTGGCTCTACCCGAGGCCCGCTTCGAGGTCGCCCTCGAGCTGCGCGATCTCTACGAGGGGGGCGCCGAATCCGTTGAGCTGCGAGTTGCAGCCAATCCTGGGGAGGCGCCTCGTGCGGTTTCCAAGGTCGCGTCCGGCGGCGAGCTATCCCGGATCGCCCTGGCGCTGCATCTCCTCACTAAGAGCACGACGAGTTCGACATTGGTGTTCGATGAGGTCGATGCCGGCGTCGGCGGAGCCGCGGCCCAGGCGGTCGGGAAGGCGCTCGGAGAACTCGGGACCGGTGGTCAAGTCATCGTCGTCACCCACCTTCCCCAGGTGGCCGCGTACGCCGACCGGCACTTCACGATCCAGAAGTCCACCCGCGACGAGCGCGCTATCTCGGATGTCACCGAGGTCGCCGGCGAGGAACGGGTCGAAGAGCTGTCTCGGATGCTGTCCGGGCTCCCCGAGAGCGAACGAGCGCGCGAGCATGCGCAGGAACTGCTCGAGATCTCTGAGGCAGCGCGATGAGTCTCTGGCGTTGGCGTTCTACACAGAACGCACCCGGTGACGACGACGGGGTGATCCGCGGAAGGGCGCGCGTCGACAAGCGAACCAAGAATCTTCTTTCCCGGCTTCAGCCGCGCGAGATAGCCGTCATCGATCACCAGGACATCGATCGGATCGCCGCCGAAGGGATCATCGAGCGGCAGCCGGCCGCGGTCCTCAATGCGTCTCGTTCCAGCAGCGGCCGCTACCCCAACATCGGTGCGCTCCTGCTCGTCAGTGCGGGGATCCCGGTGATCGACGACATCGGCAAGGGGATCATGGACACGTCCGAGGGGGCCCGACTGAGCATCGACGACGGGCTCGTGTTCCGAGAGTCGGGCGGCAGCCGCGTCGAGTTAGGCAAGGGTCAGGTGCTGACCATCGAGGCGGTCGAGGCGACGCTCGACGAAGCAAAACGTTCGATCGCGACACAGATCGAGCGCTTCGCCGAGAACACCATCGCGTACGTCCGCGAGGAACGTGATGTGTTGCTCGAGGCGGCTCGTCTTCCAGACGTCCAGACCACCTTCCACGGTCGTCATGTGCTGATCGTGGTGCGCGGCTACGACTACAAGGACGACATCCGCGCTCTCCGGTCTTATATCCGCGAGATGCGGCCGATCCTCGTAGGGGTCGATGGGGGAGCGGATGCCTTGCTCGACGTCGGGCTCAAGCCAGACATCATCATCGGCGACATGGACTCGGTCACGACCGAGGCGATGCTGTCGGGGGCGGAGTTGATCGTTCACGCTTATCCCGGAGGCGAGGCCCCCGGTCTCGAGCGTCTGGAGGCCCTCGAGGTACCCAACGTCGTCTATGAGGCTCCCGGGACCTCCGAGGACATCGCCATGCTGCTGGCCTACGAGCAGGGCGCGGAGTTGATCGTCGCGGTCGGCACGCACGCCAACCTCGTCGAGTTCATGGACAAGGGGCGTAAGGGGATGGCATCCACGTTCCTCACGCGTCTGCGTGTGGGCACGATCCTGATCGACGCCAAGGGCGTGAGCCGTCTCTATCGGGGTCGCGTGCGTAGGCGCGATCTCGCGCTGCTCGTGGTGGCGGCGCTCGTGACGATGGCGATCGTCGTGTCCCTGTCGGAGCCGATGCGTCTGCGGCTCGAGTTGTACTGGCTGCAGCTGCAGAACCTATGGTTCAAATTCACACAGGCCGTTTTCGGGTGAGGGAGAGTTCTAGTTGATCGATTTCAGGTACCACCTCGTCTCGATCGTCGCGATCTTCCTCGCGCTTGGGATCGGGGTACTTATGGGCTCCGCGGTACTGGGGGAGAACCTCATCAAGGACCTGCGGAACGATCTCAAAGACATCCGCATCACGAATGAGGACCTTCGGGAGCAGACCTTGTCGCTTGAGGACCAACTCGACGATAGCGAGGACTTCGCCTCCGAGGTCCAGCCGCTGTTGATCAACGGTGCGCTCTCGGGCCGCCAGTTCGTCATCGTCCAACTCGAGGGCACTAACGGCGATTTCGTCGACGAGATCCAGTCGCTCATAGGAGAGGCCGGCGGCGAGGTCACCTCGGTCATCATCTTCCTGGAGCGCGCCTCGCTGTCGGATGAGGCGACCGTCGATCAACTTGCACTCTTGCTGCAGTCATCGGAGAGCGATCCGGACCGGTTGCGAGAGGAATTGGGCGCCGACTTCGGCGATCTGATCGGCAAGGCGGCCCTGGGCGCCAACGAGGAACAACCGCAAGGGCCAACGGCTCAGGGGAGACTCAACGAACTTGCAACGCAATTACAGGAAGAGGGTTTCCTCGAGACCCAGGTGGTGGAGGATCAACGCCTGGTCAACGAGGGGGCGACCGTTCTGGTCCTCGCCGGTTCGGATTCCGAACCTCCGTTCCGTCTGAATGAGTTCACCAGGTCGTTGGGAAGGTCGATCGCCCAGAACGATGTCGCGGTGGTACTTGCGGAGGCCTCCTCGAGCATCTGGGCGGCGGTTCAGATGATTCGCTCCGATGATGATGCTGCCGCCCTGGTGTCTACGGTCGACGATGCAGGGTCACCGGCGGGAGGGACCGCCACGATCCTCACCCTCGAGCAGGCCATCGGCGGAATAAGGGGCCGTCACTACGGCGTGGGCAGCGGAGCTGAAAGCATCCTCCCGCAGCCCGTACCGTCGGGCTGAAGGTGAAGGGCGGTTCCGGAACTCCATCCCTGGCGCGGGGTGCGGCGATCATCACGCTTGCGACTGCAGCATCGAGGGTCACCGGCTTCATCCGCGTCATAGTCGTGGCTGCCGCGATGGGCACGACCTTCCTGGCGAACACCTACCAGACCGCCAACACCGCGCCCAACGTCATCTTCGAGTTGGTTGCCGCGGGCGTGCTCACCTCCATCTTCGTCCCGACCTTCGTCGAGTACCTGGTGAAGGGCGAGGAGAAGGAGGGGTGGGACGCGGCCAATGCTCTGACCTCTGTCGCTCTGGTTGGGCTGATCGTCATCGGCGGTCTCCTCGCGCTGGCGGCCCCCTTGATCATGCGCGTCTTGACGATCGGAGTGAACAACGCCGCACTGCGTGAAGAGGAGGTCGAGCTCGGGTCTACGTTCCTGCGCCTATTCGCCCCTCAGGTGATCTTCTACGGCGCCGGGATGATCATGACCGGGGCGCTCCATGCTCGCAGAAGGTTCGCTCTGGCGGCCGTTGCTCCGATCTTCAGCAACCTCGTGGTCATCGGCACCTACCTGCTCTACGCCTCCATGCGAGGGAACCGGTCCCCGTCCGTGCAGGGCATCACCTCGGGGGAGATCCTGGTCCTTGGTATCGGGACGACTCTCGGAGTCGTCGCGATGACCGTCGTACTGATCCCACAACTCGTCAGGCTCGGGTGGCACTTCCGCTTCCGTTTCGATCCGCGGCATCCTGCGGTCAAGCGAGGAGCACGGCTCGGGGTCTGGGCGCTCGGCTACGCGGGCGGGTACCAGGCCGGACTGATCGTGGTTCTGGTGCTGGCCAACAAGGTCGAGGGTGGGGTGGCCGCGTACCAGTGGGCGTACACGTTCTTCTACCTGCCCCACGCTCTATTCGCGGCGCCGATCTTTTCGGTGCTGTTCACCGCGATGTCGGAGCATGTAGCGCGCAAGGAGGAGGGGCAGCTCCTGGTCCGGATGCGAGACGGCCTGCGGATGCTCGGTTTCGTTCTGCTGCCGATGGCCGCCGGGCTGGTCGCCCTCGCCCAGCCCCTCTCCCAGGTGACCCTTCAGTACGGGGTGATGACGGCTGCGGGGGCCGAACTGGTCGGTCGGGTTCTGCTAGCGTTCGCCGTCGGATTGCCCATGTACTCGTCGTTCCTTGTCTTCACGCGTGGGTTCTACGCATTGGGGGACACGAAGACGCCGACCCTGGTCAACGCCGGGACGGTCGTCGTCTCCAGCGTCGCGGGCGTCGTTCTCTTCAATGCGCTTCCTGAGGGATGGGAGGTCGCGGGGCTCGCCTTCGGGCACTCCCTCGGGTTCGCTCTCGGCGCGATAGTCCTCGGACGGACGTTCCACGCCCGCGTCGGTTCCACCCGGTCGGCGGCCCTTCGAACCTCTTTGATGAGGACGACGACGGTCTCGGTCGCTGCCCTCGGGGCGATGCTCGTTGTGGCGAGTCTGATGGAGGGGGCCTCGAAGAGTGCGGCGTTCACGGAACTCGCCGCGGGGGGTCTTTCCGGAGCGTTCGTTTACCTCGCCGCGATGATGTTCTTGAAGGCTCCCGAGTTGAAGCAACTGCGCCGGATCCTGCCGGGAGCGTCGTGACCGACCCGATCAAGGTGCTCGAGGTGCTCGGAACATCGACCGGAGGAGTCGCGGCTCACGTCGCGAGGATCACCGAAGAGCTTGACAGCGACCCGGGCTTTGAGATCGAGATCGCCGGGTCTCCCGATCTCCCCGCCGAGATGCCGGGGGACGTGCACCCCCTTCACGTTCCCAAGAGCCCGTTCGGACACCGGCAAGCGGTAAGGGCACTAGAGAGTCTGATCTCCGAGCGCGGTTACCACGTGATCCACGGGCATGGACTGCGAGCGGGGATCGATGCCGCGCGCGGTGGCACGGCGCGCCGGGGTTCCAGCCGTCGTCACGGTCCATAACCTCGTGCAGCCCGAAATCGCCGGCGCCTTGAAAGCACGCGCGTTCCGCATGGCCGAGCCACTGGTCGCAAAGCTCAGTGACAGAACACTGGCGGTGTCGGAGGAGATCGCCGATCGACTCAAGTCGGCAGCACCGGCGCGCGCCGCAACCATCGAGGTCCTCCATCTTGGAGTGGGGGAGGCACCCGCCGTTGCCCGAAGCAGGGAGGACGTTCGCCGCGACCTGAAGCTGGACGTGAACGACCGGATGGTCGTGACGGTCGCCCGTTTGGTCCCGCAGAAGTCGCTCCACGTGCTGCTCGAAGCCGTCGCACAACTCCCGCGAACGGTTCACCTCGCCATCCTCGGAGAGGGTCGCTTGGAGGGGGAACTGAGGACCACAGCGGAGGCCGCGGGTATCGCCGACCGGGTCCACTTCCTCGGGTTCCGGTCTGATGTTGCCGATCATCTCGCCGCAGCCGATGCGTACGCGCTGTCGTCGATCTGGGAAGGCGTGCCGCTGTCGGCGCAAGAGGCCATCCTGCTCGGCACCCCGATCGTGGCCACGCGTGTGGGAGGGATGCCGGAGTTGATCGAGGACCGGATCTCTGGTCGCCTCGTTCCCCGCGACGACCCGGGCGCTCTGGCATCTGCGTTGTCCGAGGTGCTCGAGGATCGGGCGGGCGCCGAGGGCTACGCCCGAAAGGCCGCCGAGGACCTCACGAAGAACTTCTCGACCTCGGCGATGCTGGCGCGGTTGATAGATATCTACCGGGAGCTTGCCTCATGAGACTCAGAGCGGCGATCGTCGTTGCGGTTCTGACCACGATGGTCATGCCGGCCGGGATCGCCGGTGCACAAGAAGAATCATGTGGCCGCGCCGTGATCTTCACCCTCCCCGGGGTGACGTGGGGCGACATCGAGACCTTCCGGCCGCCGGAGTTACTGAGGCTGACCGAGGTCGGTGCGGCCGGCTCGATCTCGGTGCGGACGAACGCGGCTAGGACCACCTACGCGTCGGGCTTCGCGACGATCGGGGCTGGCGCACGCGTGGACGGGGGAGCGATGTCTGGCGGCCCCATCGGAAGGCCACGTACTCAGGGCCCCTTCGAAGTCGACGTCCAGGTGGCCGGGATGAGCGAGATCGACGAGCTGGCCGAGGAGGCCGGCTACGGAGCGGTACCCGGAGCGCTGGCGACGGCAGTCGATTCACCCGTCATCGCGATCGGGAACGGCGATCCGGGTCATCCGGCCCCCTTGCCGGGTCGCGACGGGCGCTTCGCGCTCCTCGCTGCGATGGACGACTCGGGGGTAGTTGAGCTGGCCGCCACCGGACCTTCGCTGCTCCAGGAGGACCCCGACTCTCCCTTCGCGGTGCGCACCGACCAGGACGCCTTGGGCGAGGCTCTGGATGCGGCGCTCGCCGAGGATTGCGCCGTCATCGTCGTCGACCAGGGGGATCTCCTGCGGGCCGACCTCCTCGCCGGCTTGAACGATGTGCCGCTCACCGCTCAGTGGAGTGAGGCCCTGGAACGGGCCGACGAGACCCTGGCCCACATCACCAGTCAGATGGACCCATCGAGGGATCTGTTGCTGGTGGTGTCGCCGACGGCACCAGCATGGGACGTGGCCCATCTAGGAGTTGCGATCGCCGTGGGCCCCGGCTACGAGCCGGGCGACACGCTCCGCTCCGCCTCAACGCGACGAACCGGAATCGTGACTCTCCCGGGGGTCGCTCCGACCGTGCTCGAGTTCCTAGGGATCGACCGCCCGGCTTCCATGAACGGGCGCCCGTTCGAGTCGATCCCCACGGACACAGACAGGATCGCCGCCGCGGTCGCCCTCGATGAGGAGAGCACGTTCATCGACCGGGTCAAGAACGGAATCAACGCGACCTTCGTGATCTTCCAGATAGCGATCTACCTGTTGGCCCTCCTTCTGTTGTCGTGGCGCGAACGGCGGAAGCATGAGGTCGCCGGCGCTGCCCTCGGACGCACTCTTGAGGCCGCGGGGCTTGGGATCGTCGCCTTCCCGATCTCGACGTTCCTCGCCGGCGCTCTACCCGCTCACGACCTCGGACTGCCGTTTTACGTGGGCGCGATACTGGCGATCGATGCCGTGCTGGTGGCGGTGGTGTGGCTCGCAAAGAGGCATGCTCTCGACCGCCTGCTCCTGCTCAGTGCCGGCACCTTAGGTCTACTGTCGCTCGACCTCATGCTCGGCGCTCGTCTGCAGATGAACACTGTGTTCGGGTACTCGCCGATCGTTGCGGGCCGCTTCTCGGGGGCCGGCAACATCGCCTTCTCGGTGCTCGCCGGGACTGCGGTCCTGACCGCGGCCTTGGTCGTTCACCGGGGGGAGCCACACGGCGAACATTGATCGCGATCGCCCTGTTGTTCCTGTTCGTGGTCGTCGTTGACGGTGCCCCTCAATTCGGGAGCGACGTCGGTGGCGTGATTGCGTTGGTCCCCGGGTTCACCGTCACCTGGATGCTCCTGGCCGGGGTCCGGCCGAGGCTGCGAACCGTCGGTCTCGCCCTCCTGGGTGCCCTCGCCGCGGTCGGCCTGTTCCTGATGGTCGATCTGGCAAGACCCTCCGGATCCAGGACCCACCTCGGCCGATTGTTCGACGACATCCAGGCACGTGGCTACGGGGTCCTCTGGGACACGATCGCGCGGAAGGCGGAAGCGAACCTCAGAGTGTTCAGGACGTCGATCTACACCCTCTTCGTACCTCCCGCCCTCGGCGCGATGGCATGGCTCCTGCGCAGACCGGTGGGGCAGTGGCACGAGATGGCCGCGCGCTATCCGAAGCTGTGGCAGGGAATGATCGCGGGCCTAATCGTCGCCGTGTTCGGGTTCGCTACCAACGATTCAGGCATCGTCATCCCGGCCGTGATCCTGTCGTTCCTGGTTCCGACCGCCCTGTTGATCCACCTACTGATCGGCAAGGTCATACCCGAGGTGACTCATGAGCGGTGAGAACGCGCTTGCGGTGCTCGGCGGGGTCCTCCTCGGGGGGCTCGTTACGGGGTCGATCATCTCGCGGCGGATCGGAAGAACCCCTCGCCGGCTGCTACGGACGAACGTTTCGGGGGCCGAGGTCCCCGCTATCCTCGGTGAACCGGTGCTGGTCGGTGGCGCCGGGGTCGCCCTCCTGGGTCTGCTCGCCGGAAAACTCGGCTGGGAGGCGATCGAAGGGGCCCGGATCCTCGGGGCGCTGGCGACGGTGGTTGCCGTCATGGCACTCGCGGGCCGCTGGGACGATCTCCGGGGTGACGAGAGACCACGAGGGTTCGGCGGACACCTGGGTGCTCTCAAAGGGGGACGTCTTACCGGTGGTTTGGTGAAAATCGTCGCCGGCGGGGCCGCGGGGCTGCTCGCGGGCCTCATCCTCACGACCGATCTCGTGATCGTGGGAGAGACCATCCTGGTGGTCGCCCTCAGTGCGAACCTCATCAACCTGCTCGACCGGGCGCCGGGACGGGCGCTCAAGGTCTGGCTCCTTATCGCGGTCCCTCTGTTCGTCTTCGGCGAGCCGATGTGGGCGATCGCCGCGTCCGGCGTCCTCGGGGTGGTGTTCTGCGCCCTCCCGGCCGACCTCGGTGAGCGGGCGATGCTCGGGGACATGGGCTCTAATGCCCTCGGCGCCGCTCTCGGGCTCGGTCTGGTCCTCGCCCTCGAGCGCCCCGCCCGGGTCGCGGCCATCGTCGTACTGCTGGCCCTCAACCTCGCCTCCGAGAAGATCTCGTTCTCCGCGGTCATCGAACGCGTCGATTTCCTGAAGAAGTTCGACGACTTGGGTCGGAAATAAAGTGCGCGCGCCGACGCGCGTGCTAACTTGTGATGACCGCCTCAGAAGGACCCGATCGGGCGTAGCCGTGCCCGGACCCGGATCGTTCCGCGCCGGTCGATATCTATTTCGGCGACCGATTCAAGCGTAGAGGAGGATCTGTGGCGAAGCACATCTTCGTGACCGGAGGGGTGGTCTCGAGTCTCGGGAAGGGCCTCACAGCTGCCTCCCTCGCCCGGATCCTCAAGCATCGTGGGCTCCGCGTCATGATGCAGAAGCTCGATCCCTACATCAACGTCGACCCCGGAACCATGAACCCGTTCCAGCACGGAGAGGTCTTCGTGACCGAGGACGGGGCCGAGTGCGACCTCGATCTAGGCCACTACGAGCGATTCCTCGACGAGTCGATGCGCAAGGCCTCGAATGTCACGACCGGCGCGATCTATTCGAACGTGATCTCCAAAGAGCGTCGCGGCGAGTACCTCGGAGACACCGTCCAGGTCATCCCGCACATCACCAACGCCATCAAGGACCGGATCCTGAGCCTGGCCGAGGACTCCGGGGCGGACATCCTCATCACCGAGATCGGGGGCACGGTCGGTGACATCGAGTCCCTGCCGTTCCTCGAGGCGATCCGGCAGCTCAAGGGCGAGTTGGGGCGGGACGACACCTGCTACCTCCATGTGACCCTGGTGCCCTACATGGCACCGGCCGAGGAACTTAAGACCAAGCCGACCCAACACTCGGTCCGGGAGCTCCGCAGCATCGGGATCCAACCCGACGTCATCGTGTGCCGCTCGGACCGTTCGATCAGCCCCGACCTCAAGCGCAAGATCTCGCTCCTGTGTGACGTCAAGATCGAGGCGATCGTCTCGGCGGTCGACTCCCCGAACATCTACGAGATCCCTCTCGTGCTCCGGGATGAAGGTCTCGACGATTTCGTCGTCGATCACCTGCGCATGGAGGACGTGCCGGCCCCCGATCTCACGGAGTGGAAGGCGCTGGTGGCGAGGATCGACGGCGCCAAGCGACCGTGCCGGATCGGCCTCATCGGCAAGTACATCAAGCTCCCCGACGCCTACCTGTCGGTGGTCGAGAGCCTCCGGCACGCCGGCTTCCACCACGACTCTCAGGTCGAGATCGAATGGATCGCATCCGACGAGCTCGAGACCGCCGACCTCGACGCGGTTCTGGGAGGGCTCGACGGGATCCTCGTCCCCGGTGGCTTCGGCGTTCGAGGCATCGAAGGCAAGATCCGCGCGGTCCAGTACGCCCGAGAGCACATGATCCCGTTCCTCGGTATCTGCCTCGGGCTGCAGTGTGCGGTCATCGAGTTCGCCCGCAACGTTGCGGGGCTCGAGGACGCCAATTCCTCCGAGTTCGACGCCAACTCGGCTTTCCCGGTCGTCGACATCCTCCCGGGCCAGGACTTGGACAAGATGGGTGGAACGATGAGACTCGGCTCCTATCCCTGCCGGCTCACTTCGGGCTCTAAAGCCGAGGATGCCTACGGCTCGGAATTGGTGTTCGAGCGTCACCGCCACCGTTACGAGGTCAACCCTCGGTACCGCCGCCGCCTCGAGGATGCAGGGCTCGTGTGCTCCGGTGAGTCGCCCGATGGCACCCTGGTCGAGATCATCGAGCTCAAGGACCACCCGTGGTTCGTGGCCGGCCAGTTCCACCCCGAGTTCAAGAGCCGCCCCGACCGCCCACAGCCCCTATTCCGGGACTTCATCGGCGCCGCGATCGCCCATCGGGGTGAGGTCGTCGACATCACCTCCCCGGCCGAGACCGACGCCGAACACGTCACCTCTGAGAAGTAGCCCTCCTCCCATCTGGGAAGCGCTCGGGATAGGGTCGCGATCATGAGGGTTGGAGTCCCGAGGGAGCTGAAAGACAACGAGTACCGGGTGGCGATCACCCCTGCCGGCGTGCGCGAGTTGGTCGTCGCCGGGCACGAGGTCATCATCGAACACGATGCCGGACTCGGATCGAGTCTTCCGGACGGGATGTTCGAGCGGGCCGGGGCCTCGATCGTTCCCGACGCCGACACCGTGTTCGCCGACGCGGACATGGTTCTCAAGGTCAAGGAACCGATCGAAGAGGAGTTTGGGCGTCTTAGAGACGGCCTGATCCTCTTCACCTACCTGCATCTCGCGGCGAGCGAATCGGTGACTCGGGCGCTGATGGTCTCGGGGACGATCGGGATCGCCTACGAGACCGTCGAGCTGCCGGACCGGTCGTTGCCTCTGCTGGCCCCCATGAGCGAGGTCGCCGGCCGTATGGCTCCTCAATGCGGAGCTCACTATCTGGAGCGTGAGAACGGGGGCAAGGGTGTGCTGCTCGGCGGCGTCTCCGGCGTCCGCCCCGCGAGGGTCGTAGTTATCGGCGCCGGGATGGCCGGTCAGAATGCCGCGTGGATCGCCCAGGGGATGGAGGCCGAAGTCATCATCCTCGACAAGAACATCAACCGGCTGCGCGATGTCGACCGGATCCACCAGGGGAAGATCAAGACCTTGGCGTCTAACACCCTGTCGGTCGAAGAAAGCGTGACCGCCGCCGACCTCGTGATCGGAGCCGTTCTGGTCCCCGGGGCCCTGGCGCCGATGATCGTGACCGAGGAAGTCATCAAAGGGATGCAGCCGGGCTCCGTGCTCGTCGACATCTCGATCGACCAGGGCGGGTGCTTCGCCACCTCGAAGATGACGACGCACTCCGATCCCACCTACGTGGTTCACGATGTCGTTCACTACTGCGTGGGGAACATGCCGGGAGCCGTTCCTCATACCTCGACCTACGGACTCACGAACGCAACGCTTCCGTACGTGGTCGACCTCGCCAACAAGGGCGTGAAGGGAGCGGTGGCCGACGATCCCGCGCTCGGACTCGGGGTCAACGTCTTCGACGGTCAGATCGTCTACGAGCCGGTAGCGGCAGCGCACGGGCTTGACTCCGCCAACCTCCACGACCTCCTCTAGATCCGTGGCCGGCCGCACGGCTGCAGCCACCCTCGATCCTTGGATCGAGGAGTTTCTCGCCTACGCGTCTCGAACGGGGCCTGTCTGAGAACACGATCGCGGCCTACCGCCGGGACCTTGCCTCGTGGAGGACGTACTGCATCGCCGAGCGGCTCGACCCCTCGGCTCTGAGTGGGGAGGACCTCACCGGTTATCTCGAGGCCCTCCGCGGGGGAACATCACCATTCGACCGCCCGTACGCGGCTTCGTCGGTGGCCCGGATGCTGGTCGCGGTGCGGGCGCTGTACCGCTACCTCGCCCGGGAGGAGATCCTCGAGCTGGACCCCACCACTACGGTTGGTTCGCCGCGGAAACCGAAGTCGATCCCCACGGCGATCTCGCTGGAGGACGTGGAGGCGCTGCTCGAGGCTCCCGACGATTCGCTGCTCGGCCGACGGGACCGGGCGATCCTCGAGGTGCTCTACGGCGCTGGGGTTCGGATCAGCGAGCTGATCGGTCTCGACGTCGACGACCTCGATCTTGATTCGGGAACCGTTTTGGTCCGCGCCGGAAAGGGCAACAAGTCCCGCCGCGTCCCGGCGGGTCGGGCCGCTCGCAAGGCGGTCGGCGACTACCTGGTCCGGACCCGGCCGGAGCTCGTCAGGCGTTCCAAGGCGGGATCCTCGTCGGGGGCTCTCTTCCTGAACTCCCGGGGTGGGCGCCTCAGCCGCCAGGGATGCTGGAAGATCCTTAAGGGGTACGCTGGTCGGGTCGGGCTGGGCTCCCGGGTCTCGCCTCATACCCTGCGCCATTCATTCGCAACGCATATGTTGGACGCAGGGGCGGATATCCGGGTGGTTCAGGAGCTATTGGGGCATGCGAGCCTGGCCACTACCCAGGTCTACACGTTAGTGAGCGACACCCGCCTGCGGGAGGTCTATCTGGCCTCGCACCCGCGAGCGAAAAGGTAGTCAGAGACGCCTCGATGGTGAGGCACCTGAAGATACAGAAGGCGATCCTCTCGAGGATTCGCCGGAATGGATGCAGATGAACCAGAGCATGCAAAACGGGATCAGGGGTGTCCTCGAGGAGGAGAAGACCGCGACCGAGCGCCAGTTGGCCGAGTACGGAGCGGCGGTGGGCGAGGAGGGCTTCGAAGTCTCGAGCAATGAGAGTTTCGCCGACTCCGCACAGGCCACGACCGAGCGCTCCGAGGTCCTGGGCATGGTCGAGCGTCTCCAAGAGACCCACACAGAGATCGTCGCGGCCCTCACGCGGATGGACGAGGGTACCTACGGCGTCTGCGAGAAATGCGGGAAGCCCATCTCGGAAGACCGCCTCGAAGCCCGCCCGACGGCTCGTCTGTGCCTCGAGGATCAGCAGGTAGCGAGCGAGTGATACCGGCGCACCTCGCCGGCCGGCGTTCCCTGGGCAGATGACGATCCGCTCGGTCGTCTTGGTCGTCCTCGATTCCGCAGGGATCGGCGGGGCGCCGGACGCAGAGGCCTTCGGGGACGTCGGATCCGCAACGATCCCGAACCTGGCCCGTGCGGTCGGAGGCGTCAAGCTCCCCAACCTGGCTGCCCTCGGGCTCGGCCGACTGGCCGACATCCCGGGGGTCGATCCGGTAGACGCCCCGAGCGGCGCCTTTGGGGCCATGACCGAGACCTCGGCGGGCAAGGACACCACCACGGGCCACTGGGAGATGACCGGCATCTACCTCAGCGAGCCGTTGCCGACCTATCCGAATGGGTTCCCACCGGACGTGATCGAGGCGTTCGAAGCCGCCACGGGCACCGAGATCTTGGGCAACGAGGTCGCCTCGGGGACCGAGATCATCGCCCGGCTCGGGGCCGAACACGTCGCCACCGGGCGGCCGATCGTCTATACCTCGGCCGATAGCGTCTTCCAGATCGCCACACACGTGGACGTCGTCCCGCTCGAACGCCTCTACGAGATGTGCCGGATCGCCAGAGGGATCCTCAACGGCCCCCACGACGTCGGGCGGGTCATCGCCCGCCCCTTCGAGGGATCACCGGGGGCATTCACCAGGACCCCCGACCGGCACGATTTCTCAAGGCTCCCCGAAGGCGACACGGTCCTCGACGAGCTCGTCGCTCACGGCCTCGAGGTCAGGGGCGTTGGGAAGATCTCGGACATCTTCGGGGGTCGGGGGATCACGTCCTCCCACCCCACCCGCTCGAACGATGACGGGATCGATGCCATCGTGACCGAGATCGGGGCGATCGACCGGGGCCTTGTGTTCGCCAACCTGGTGGACTTCGACCAGGCCTACGGACATCGGAACGACCCTCAGGGGTATGCCCGGGCCCTGGAGCGCTTCGACGAGCGCCTCGGCGAGATCACCGGGGCGCTGCACCAGGACGACATCTTGCTCATCACCGCCGACCACGGCAACGACCCGACCACCGCCTCGACCGACCACTCGAGGGAACTGGTCCCTCTGATCGTGACGGGGGACCCCGTGCGCCCCGGAACCGACCTCGGGATCAGGGAGACCTTCTCCGACTGCGGCGCCACCGTCACCGACCTCCTGGGATTCCAAACCCAAACCCGCGGCTCGTCGTTCGCCGCTCAGCTTCTGAGCTAGTTGCTCGCACGCTCGCCGCTCCGTTTGAGCTCAGAAGCCGGTCGTCTCGACGACCGGCAGAACAAGTAGGCCTTGTTTTAGTCCCTGCTTGTCCTGTACAGTCCGGTCCTCAGGAGATTTGTCGATAAGTTTCTATGTCAGCAGCCGGGGAGGCCTTATGGGGAAAAGCGTGCAGGAGGCTTCGAGCGCGCCGCTCGAGGTCGGGGAACTTTCGGAGGAGATGGGGGAGCGCAGGCCCAGTCCCCCGATCGCCGATCTGTCGGGGATCAGCGGGCACCACGCCCGGATCATCGCCCTGGCCAATCAGAAGGGTGGCGTGGGCAAGACCACGACCACCCTCAACCTCGGGACCGGCCTGGCCGAGCGGGGCCAACGGGTCCTCCTGGTCGATTTCGACCCCCAGGGGGGCTGCGCCCTAGGCCTGGGGATCGAGCCGGGAGATCTCGATATCTCGGTCTACGACGCCCTTCTGGATCGGAACGTGAGGCCCGAGAACGCCGTGGTGGCCACCAAGGTCGAGAACATGGATCTGATGCCCTCCAACATCGACCTCTCGGCGGCCGAGATCCAGCTGGTGACCGAAGTGGCCAGAGAGCAAGCCCTGGCCCGGGTTCTGAACCCATTGCGGGATAAATACGACTTCATCTTGATCGATTGCCAGCCCTCGCTTGGTCTGCTGACGATCAACGCCCTCGCGGCGGCTGATGGGGTCATCATCCCGCTGGAATGCGAGTACTACGCCCTACGGGGCATGGCCCTCCTGCTCGACTCGATCGAGCGGGTCCAGGAGCGGATCAACCCTGGTCTGGTCGTGGATGGGATCCTCGCCACGATGTTCGATAACCGCACGCTCCACGCTCGAGAAGTGCACCAAAGGGTCGAATCGGCCTTCGGAGACCAGCTTTTCTCCACCGTCATAAGCAAGACCATCAGGTTCGCCGAGGCCCCCGTGGCGGGGGAGCCGATCCTTACCTACGCTCCCTCTTCCACCGGAGCCAAGGCCTACCGCAAACTCGCCGAGGAGGTGATGAGCCGTGTCTCGCCGCGCCAGCCTGCCGGGAGCTGATGAGCTCTTCCGGAGAACCAGCAACGCCGACAGGGCTCCTGAGGAGACCAGGACAGAAGTCGCTAAGTCTCCAAATCTACAAGTCGCAGATACGGCCCCTACGGCCGACGAGCGGTCGGTACCGCCGAAGAAGGGGCCTAAGCACGACGAGAAGGTCACCTTCTACTGCACCGCCGATGACCTGACCTCGATCGAGAAGGCCCGCCTCGAGCTGCGGGCCAAGCACGGGATCGGAGTGGACCGGGGCAAGATCGTCCGGGCCGCCCTGGCGTATGTCCTCGAGGACTTCGAGGCCCGTTCGGAGGACTCCATCCTCCTGCGCCGTTTGTCCCGGTAGCACCCCTTTCGGGACCAGATCAGGCCCTCGCCCTTCGGGGCGGGGGCCTTTCTCTATGCCCCTGTAGCTCACGGTTACCGGTACCCCGCCTCGGATCCGACGTCAGCGGGGCAGCCCCTACCGAGCGGCCCTCCGGCGCGAGGGCCCTTCGTGGGACTCCCGAGGATGCCGAGTGGACACGGGTTCACCGTCCGCAATGAAGATACTTATCTCCAAGTCGACTTAGGGGAGTGACACCTAAGGCACAGAGCGATATGCGGCAGGGCTGTGACCAGGGTAGTCACAGATCGCTCCGGTCGATTTGTCGACATCACGCCTCAGGGATAGATATCCTGGGGAAGAAGTTGACAAAGAGGGGCCGATGCTCCAGGATGCCGGGAAAGCACCCAGTGGGGGAGCAGGAGGCGTCAGCGCCGATGGCTCGTGACTGGGAAGGTGGTCTCGGTGGCGGATCGGCGGAGGCGCCCGACCAGATCGGGCCCCACGGACAGAGCCTAACCCTTAAGTCTCTATCGAGACTTTCTCTAAGTATCCAGTAAACCCTTATTCTTAGCCGCTGACGTGCCCGTTTCAGGCGTTACGCGGCATTTCCGCGCGCCACGGCCTCAAAACGGCCGGCACCCCTGGATTCTCTCCGTCATCCCGAAACAGGTAGGTCGGCAGCGATCCCGACGGTCTCACCGGTAGGGACCAGGAAGGATGCTGGGGAGGGTGGCGGATGCCGGACCCCCTCGAGCTCGGCGGACTCCGACGATCGGAGAGTAGGGCGGGGGGCCGGTCCGGCGGTTCCGACCCATGGGGCCAAGGGGCGCCGGAGATCAGCCGACATGGAGGTAGACCCCCACGTCCATGTGGAGCTTTGGCGGCAACCCCGGCAGGCACCAAAGCTATGGGTCGGCAAATGGCTTGATCTCTTTGTCTCGAAGGCAGCTTGGTGACTCATCCCTAAATCGCATTGTACACAAGGGGATACTCCTGTCCACCTGACAATAAGGGTACAAATCATTATAGCGACTCAGCGGCCATGAGTATCTACAAGTAGGGATATCGAAACATCTATAAGTAGTCTCCCGGAGCATCTTGTGTACGCTTCATAGAAATGTCGATATATCGACTATGAATGTTGATGCATCCGATACGGGCTGTGGATGCGGACAGTAGTTGACGTGGGGCGGGCGAGATCCGGGATGAGCCCCCTCAACAGCGACTGCAGGCCTCGGGGCCCCTCCTTAGCTCTTAGCTGCGTAGGGAGGGGTGGGGGAGTCGATAAGTCGACAATAGCGGCCTCCGGGCCGCCTGAGACGACCCCTCGGCCCCGATCGCCGGCGCTTGATCCTGCATGTCGATATGTTGACAGAGTCAGCGCCGCGATTCGATCGAAAGACCTTTGTAGACAAAGCTCCTAGTCGATGCTTAGACAGCGCTGGCCCCATATCGATAAGTCGCATTGGTGAGAAGGGAGTAAATCGATGATTGGTGAGGCATACACAAGGTGATGTGTCATGAAGTCTCCAAAGCGACTTAGATTCAGGCTACAGAGAGGGACTAGTCGCTCTGGAGACTTCTCGACATGTATGTGTGGGGGCTTGGCGACGAGTGGATCTGGGGCTTAGGCGCCGGCGAGGCGCACGATGAACTCGGTCACCCGATCGTGGAGCGGTTCGAGCATCGCCAGGCCCCCTAAGAACACCAGGGCGAGGAGGATCAGGAACCCGTACTGGTCGAGGAAGTAGATGATCCGGTGGTGCCGGGGGGGAAGAAAGATGGTCAGCAGCCTCGAGCCATCCAGGGGCGGCAGGGGCATGAGGTTGAACACGGCCAGGAAGACGTTGAGCGAGATGAAACGGGTAAGGAAGTCCCCCGTGGTGTTGAATAAGGGGGTATCGAAGGCAACCCATATCAAAGAGGCGATAAAGGCCAGTAACAGGTTCATCAGGGGCCCCGCGAGCGCCACCAGGGCAGCTCCGAAGCGCCTCGACCGCAACGCCTCGGGGCGGAACTCGACCGGCTTGCCCCACCCGAACCCCACCAGGAGCAGCATGAGCGAGCCCAAGGGGTCAAGGTGGCGGGCGGGATTGGGCGTGAGGCGGCCCATCGCACGGGGCATACGGTCGCCCTGGAGGTCTGCGGCGAGGGCGTGGGCGAACTCGTGCATGGAAAGCGCCACCACCAGGGCGGCGACGAGGAGGAGGAAGGCGATCGGATCGTTCCGCAAGAGGTCGAGCACGCCCGGTATTGTAGGGGCCCGTCGGAACTCCGGCGACCGGCTGTTGGTTGCTTAAGCCTCAAGTGAAAGGTTAGAGATGCAGAAGAGGGTATTCAGCGGAGTACAGCCCACCGGAACCCCGCACCTCGGGAACTACCTCGGGGCGTTCCGGAACTGGGTGCCGCTACAGGAGGAGTACGAGGCCTTCTACTGCATCGTCGACCTACAC
This sequence comes from uncultured Actinomycetes bacterium, assembly GCA_963826105.1. Lineage (GTDB taxonomy): Bacteria > Actinomycetota > CADDZG01 > CADDZG01 > WHSQ01 > WHTI01. The sequence continues at coordinate 62,067 of CAWGWA010000006.1, forward strand.
ACGCTGACGTTGCCGTGGGACCCCAAGACCCTGAACCAGAGGATCGTTGAGGGGGCTGCAGCACTGTTCGCGGTGGGGGTCGATCCGGCCCGCTCGGTCGTGTTCCGGCAGTCCCACGCCCCCCAGCACTCCGAACTTGCCTGGATCCTGACGTGCATCGGCCGCATGGGTGAATTGCGGCGAATGATCCAGTTCAAGGAGAAATCCAAGGGGGGAGACGCCGAGTCGATCGGCGCCGGGTTGTTCACCTACCCGGTCCTGCAGGCGGCCGACGTCCTGCTGTACCAGGCCCATGGTGTCCCTGTCGGGGAGGACCAGCGCCAGCACATCGAGCTGATGCGGGACCTCGCTATCCGCTTCAATTCGACCTTCGGAGACACGTTCGTGGTCCCCGAGGCGTTCATCGCTAAGGAGGGGGCCCGGATCATGGCCCTCGACGACCCCACCGACAAGATGAGCAAGAGCTCGGTCCGGCCCAATTCGGTCGTCAACCTGACCGATGAGCCGACGATGGTGGCCAAGAAGATCAGATCGGCCGTCACCGATTCCGGGAGCGAGGTGGTGGCGGGCCCCGAGAAGCCCGCCCTGACGAACCTCCTAACGATCTTCTCCCTGTTCGACGGGTCCACGATCCCGGAACTCGAAGCCCGCTTTGCCGGCTCCGGTTACGGGGACTTCAAGACCGCCCTCGCCGAGGTCGTGGTGGAGGGATTGCGCCCGATCCGGGAGCGTTACCTCGAGTTGATGGGGGACCCGGGGGAGCTGAACCGCCTCCTGAGCGAGGGGGCTGCGGCCGCGGTGGAGGTTGCCGAAGGGACGATGGTTACGGTGTGGGACAGGGTGGGGTTGGGCTCTCGACCCGGTCCGTAGTTGCCTCCCGCAAGGCCGGATTTCCGCCCCCCATGTGCGCCCGCGAGGTAGCCTGAGCGGCGTCCGTAGGCGGCAAACGGCGGGGATGAATAGACTTGTCGACAAATAGTTACCGAGAGGACCGGTAGGTGGCGTACGAGGTCAAGACCGACGTGTTCCAGGGTCCGATCGACCTGCTGCTGCAGTTGATCACCCGCCAGCGCGTCGACATCTACGAGGTTTCTCTCTCCGAGATCACCGACGAATTCCTGGCCGCAACCCGCCGGATGGAGACGCTCGATCTCGAATCGGCGACCGGGTTCCTCGTGGTCGCGGCAACCCTCCTCGAGCTCAAGTCCCTGCGGCTGTTGCCGTCGAGGGCGGGGGACCCGTCCGAGGGGCGCTTGCTGGAGGAGCGCGACCTGCTGCTCGCCCGGTTGGTCGAATGCGCGACCTACCGGGAGGCAGGCTCGTGGGTGAACGCAGGGCTCGCGGCCGGAGGCCGGTTCTTCGCCCGTACCGCCGGTCTGGAGCCCCAGTTTCTCGATCTCGCCCCCGATCTCCTGGCCCGTGTAAGCGTTCAAGACATCGCCCGGCGCGCCGGCGAGGCGCTGACGCCGAAGCCGGATCCGGTGATCGACACCACCCACGTCAACCCCGTAACCGCCTCGGTCAAGGACGCGATCGTGGAGCTGTGCGTCCGCCTCGAGGCCTCCTCACGGGTGAGCTTCGACGAGCTCTGTGGTCGCATCACCGAGCGCATCGAGGTCGTAGTGCGGTTCCTGGCCCTCCTGGAGCTCTTCAAGGCTGGCGCCGTGGACCTCGGCCAGGCGGATCGTTTCGGGGACATCGTGGCCACCTGGACCGGTGAGGTCGACGTCCACGAGGTGGTCGCCGATGCCGAGGAGTACACGGTCGATATCTCCGAGCCGGTCCAGAAACAGCCGGTCCAGATAGACGAGAGGTCGTGATGGTGCAGCCCGAGAGGAAGATCGTCGAATCCATCCTGTTGCTGGCCGACGAGCCGGTGGCCGCCCGCCTGATCGGGGAGGTCCTCGAGCGTCCCAAGAGCGAGGTCGAGGCGATCCTCGGTGGCCTCGCCGAGGAGTACCGGGACGACGATCGGGGCTTCGTGCTCCGAGAGGTCGCCGGGGGCTGGCGTCTTTATACCGACCCCGAATGTGCCCCCTGGCTCGAGAAGTTCGTCACCCGTCACACCCATTCGCGCCTCACCGGGGCCGCGCTCGAGACCCTGGCGATCATCGCCTACCGGGGGCCGATCTCCAGGGCCCAGATCGCCGATATCCGGGGCGTGGACTCGGATGGAGTCGTGAAGACGCTCGAGCAGCGGAGCCTGATCGTGGACGTGGGTCACGACACCGGGCCCGGCTCGCCGGTGCTGTTCCGGGTCTCGGACGAGTTCCTCGAGCGGATGGGCCTGCGCTCGGTCGACGAGCTCCCGCCCCTGAGGGATTTCATGCCCGACACCGAGGCGGTCGAGGAGATGGAGCTGAAGCTCTCCCCGAACGCCTAGTCTGGCCTCATGCCCCCGAAAGAAGCGCCTGAAGGCGAACGACTCCAAAAGGTTCTGGCCAAAGCCGGGGTCGGCTCGCGCCGCGCGGTCGAGGAGATGATCGCCAAGGGCCGGATCAAGGTGAACGGGACCAAGGCGATCTTGGGGAAAAGGGTCGATCCGACAAAGGATGTAGTAGAGGTTGATGGTTCGCGCGTGCCCCTGGGCGCCGATCTTCGCTACTACATGCTGAACAAGCCGGAGGGTGTCGTGTCCACCGCCGACGATCCCGAGGGGCGCCCGACCGTCATGGATTACCTCGAGGTTCCCGATCGCTTGTGGCCGGTGGGGCGGCTCGACATCGATACCGAGGGTCTCATCATCCTGACCAACGACGGGGAGTTGACCCATCACCTAACCCATCCGAGTTTCGAGGTCCCGCGCACCTACCTGGCCGAGGTCAAGGGCTCGGTCAAGGAGCGGACGCTGCGGACACTGGCCCGAGGGGTCGACCTCGAGGACGGCACCACGGCACCGGCGGGGGTCGATCTGCTCGATCGCATGGCCGGCTCGGCGTTGATCGAGATCACGATCCACGAGGGCCGGAACCGCCAGGTCCGCCGCATGTTCGAAGCGGTCGGGCACCCGGTGGCGCGCCTCGCCCGAACGGCGGTCGGCCCGGTTAGGCTCGGTCGGCTGAAACCCGGTGACCTGAGGCGCCTGTCGCCCGAGGAGGTGCGCTCGCTCTACCGAGCGTGCGGCCTCTAGGATCACAGATGACTTGTAGACAAATCGATAGCTTTTCTAGTGATGGGAGAACGCCGTGGCCGAACGTCGCCTAAGGGCGTTGCGCGGCGCCACGACCACAACGGCGGACGATGCCGAGGAGATCGTCGCCGCGACGGTCGAGTTGCTGGAAGAGATGCTGGCCCGCAATGGGGTCGAGCACGACGATCTCGTAAGCATGATCTTCACGACCACTCCCGATCTCCGCGCGGAGTTCCCGGCTCTCGGCGCGCGGAAGGCGGGGATCTCGGATATCCCTCTTCTGTGCTCCCAGGAGATCGACGTGCCGGGGGCCGTCGAGCACTGCATCCGCGTGCTGATGCACCTCTATTCCGATCGGGATCACGCGGCTCTTAGACACGTGTATCTGGGCGACGCTCGCCAGCTGCGCACCGATCTGCCGGAGTGAACACCCCCGCCGATACCTCGGTTCCCGAGCGCGTAGCGGTACTCGGGATGGGCCTCATCGGGGGCTCGTTCGCATTGGCCCTGTCCGCCGCGGCTCCGGAGACAACCATCGTTGGTCACGACCCGGATGGTGAGGGCCTCGCGGCGGCGTTGGAGCGCGGGGTCATCCACGAGGCCGCAGATAGTGCCGAGGAGGCGGTCGCCGGGGCGGGACTCGTCGTCCTTGCCATGCCCGTCGACCTGATCCCGGCCGCGTGCCGGTCTTTGGCAGGGCACGTCCATCCCACTGCAGCCGTGACCGATGTGGGCAGCGCCAAGCTCGATGTCGTCACGGCGGGCGAGGAGGCCTTCGGTGGACTCTTCGTCGGTGGGCACCCAATGGCAGGCTCGGAACGTCACGGTATCGACGCCGCCGACGAGGAGCTGTTCGGAGGTGCGTGGTGGATCCTGACCCCGACCGAGAACACCTCGGCGGATGCCTACGCTCGGGTCCGGTCGCTGGTCGGATCCCTGAAGGCGTTGCCGGTTGCCCTCGACCCCGCGGTCCACGATGCGTTGATCGCCCGGCTCAGTCACGTTCCACAGCTCGCCGCCAGTGCTTTGGTCTCGACCGCCGCGGCGGGGGGTGACCGGGAGGAACTGCTCGGCCTGGCCGCCGGTGGCTTCAGGGACGTGACCCGGATCGCGGCGAGCAGTCCCGAGCTCTGGGTTGCGATCCTCCGGTCCAACCGCTCGGCCGTCCTCGAAGGCCTTGGTGGTCTGCGCGAGAGCCTCGCCGACGTCGAGTCGATGATCGCCGCGGAGCGATGGGACGACCTGCGCGAGTACCTGGCCGCAGCGCGGACCGCCCGACTCGAACTCTTCGCCCGCCCCGACCTGGCGGGGGAGCCGGTAACCCTGGCGATCCCGGTTCAGGACCGGCCCGGGCTCCTGGCCGAAGTCACGACCGCCGCCGGCCGCCTCGGCGCCAACATCGAGGACCTTCGGATCATCCACTCGACCGAGGGCGGGCAGGGTCGCCTCGAGATGGTCATCGCCGGAGCGGAGCGAGCCACCGCACTCGCCGAGGAATTGCGGGCCCTCGGCTACCGGGTCGAAGTGCTGCCCCCGGGGGTCGAGAGCTATGGATGAGGCCCGACCATGATCTTCAAGCGATCATCTACTCCGCTTCCCCTCCGGGGAACCATCCGCGTACCCGGTGACAAATCGATCTCGCACCGGGCCCTGATCCTGTCGGCCCTGGCCGAGGGCACGTCGACGGTCACCGGACTCAATCTCGGAGGCGACGTTCTTGCGACCGCTTCAGCTTTGAGCGCGCTCGGCGCGAAGGTCACCTCCTCCGAAGGGAGCACGCGGGCAACGATCGCCTCTCCTGGTTACGACCAACTGCACGAGCCCGCCGGGGTTCTGGATTGCGGGAACTCCGGCACCGCGCTCCGGATGCTCCTCGGGGTGTGTGCCGCTATCCCGGGTCAGTCGGTACTCAGCGGCGACGAGAGTCTGAGTCTGCGTCCGATGCTCCGGGTGGTCTCGCCCCTTCGACAGATGGGCGCGCGCATCGATGGCCGTGACCACGGGAACCTGGCGCCGTTGACGGTTCGCGGCGGTGATCTTGCCGGCATCGATCTCGAGACGTCGGTCGCCTCGGCGCAGGTGAAGACGGCGGTCCTCCTCGCAGGACTGGCCGCATCGGACGAAACGACCGTGATCGAGCCGTCGCCTAGCCGGGACCACACCGAGCGGATGCTCGGCGCGGCCGGCGTCGTTGTGCGGCGGGACGGCCTCTCGGTATCGGTGTCCGGGGGCGCCCGACCGGACGCTCGCGAATGGGTGGTGCCCGGCGATCCCTCGGCGGCCATCTTCCTCGTCCTCGCGGCTCTGTTGGTTCCCGGGTCGGCGATCGAGATCGAGAACGTCTGCCTGAACCCGACCAGGGTCGCGGGCCTCGAAGCGCTCGCCGAGATGGGCGGCCAGGTGTCAATGACCGCGACCGAGGAAGTGTCGGGGGAGCCGGTGGGGACCGTAAGGGCGGCCTCTTCCGAACTCCACGGCATCGCCATCGCTCCCGAACGAGTGCCGGATCTGATCGACGAGATCCCCGCCTTGTGCATCGCCGGCGCCGTCGCGTCCGGGACCACCTCCTTCCGAGGAGCGGCTGAGCTTCGGATCAAAGAATCGGATCGGATCGCGACCATGGCGGCCGGACTCACGCGGCTCGGCGTCACGGTGGAAGAGTTCCCCGATGGTCTTGCCGTTACCGGCGGCGCTGGTCTCGATGGGGGAGAGATCGACCCCCACGGCGACCACCGGGTTGCGATGTCGTTCGCGGTCGGCGGCCTGATCGCTCGCGACAAGGTGCGGGTGCTCGACTGGTCGTGTGTGGAGACCTCGTTCCCTGGGTTCCTCGGCGTCCTTGGGGAGGCTCAGGCGAAGTGATCGTGGCCATCGATGGACCCGCGGGAGCGGGGAAGAGCACGGTCGCCCGCGCTGTCGCCGAAGCGCTCGGATTCACCTATCTGGATACCGGGGCGCTGTACCGATCGATCGCCCTGGCGGCCCTCGAGCAGGGGGTCGATCCGAGTGACGGCTCGGCTCTCGGGACCCTCGCCGGGGCCACCGATATCGAACTCCAAGGCACGAGGGTCCTGATGAGTGGCCGGGACGTGAGCGAGCGGATCCGGGAAGCCGACGTGACCGAACTGGTCTCGGTGATCTCCGCTCATCCGCCGGTGAGGGCGGCCCTGCTTCGCCACCAGCAACATGCCGCGAGGTCGGGGGACATCGTGATCGAGGGCCGCGACATCGGCACCGCGGTGGCGCCCGACGCGGCGGTAAAGGTCTTCCTCACCGCTACCCCGGAAGAGCGGGCCAGACGCCGGGCCACGCAGCTGGGACTTCCGTTGGATGCCGAGACGCTGACAGAGCTGACCGAAGACCTGGTGGCGCGCGACCTCGCCGATGCGACCCGTGTGTCCTCACCCCTGACGAGGGCCGCCGACGCCATCGAGATGGACACCACCGAGATGACCCAGGAAGAAGTGGTCGCTGCGATCGTCGAGCTGGCGCGGGAGGTTCCTCGTGGCTGAGGCACGGGTTACCGGGATCCCGGTAGTCGCGGTTGTCGGGCGTCCGAACGTCGGGAAGTCATCCCTGGTGAATCGCGTCCTGCGCCGGCGCGAGGCGATCGTCGAGGAGATGCCCGGCGTCACTCGGGACCGTCGCAGCTTCACCGCGGACTGGGCCGGGCGCAACTTCGAGTTGATCGACACCGGTGGCCTCGAGCTCGGGGTGGAAGGTCTCGATGCCCGGGTTGCCGAGCAGGCGGAGCTGGCGATCGAGACCGCCGACGTCATCGTCCTGGTGGTCGACGGCCAGGCGGGCGCGACCCAAGATGACCACGAGGTCGCGAAGATCCTCCGTCGTACCGACAAACCGGTTCTCGTGGCGGTTAACAAGATCGACGACCCCAAGGACGAGCCGATGGCGGCCGAGTTCTTCCGGCTTGGCGTCGGGGAGGTCTATCCCTTGTCGGCCCTCCATGGACGCGGTTCCGGCGACTTCCTCTCGGCCCTCACTGCGGTGCTACCCGAGGAAGGGGCGGTCGTGGACGATGCCTGGGCGTCGGTGGCCATCGTCGGTCGGCCCAACGTCGGCAAGTCCTCGATCCTCAACGCCCTGCTGGGGGAGTACCGATCGATCGTCGACGAGGTTCCCGGTACCACCCGGGACCCGGTTGACTCGTATCTGCAGCACCACTCGCCATCCGGCGGTGAGTCTAGGCGTATCAAGGTGATCGACACCGCCGGCATGCGTAAGGAAGTCCGGATCGAGGATCCGGTCGAGTACTTCAGTTTCATCCGTAGTCGCAGGACGATGTCCCGGGTCGATGCTGCGGTGCTGGTCGTCGACGTCAACGAGGGGGTTACCGGTCACGATCAGCGCATCGCCCAAGAGATCCTCGAGGCCGGGCGTGCGTGCGTGATCGTGCTCAACAAGTGGGATCTCTCGCCGGCCGAGGACACCGACCGAAAGCGCCTCGAGCAAGACGTCAAGGACAAACTCCGCTTCGTTCCCTGGGCGAACGTCGTCAGGACCTCTGCCCTGACCAAGCGTGGGATCGAGAGGATCCTCCCGGCGGTCGAGACCGCGGTTAACAGTCACCGCCTACGCCTCGCGACGTCCGAGGTCAACAAGATCATCCGAGACGCTCAGATCAGGCGCCCTCACCCCCGAACCCATGGCAAGGCCGTGCGCGTCCTCTATGCGGTCCAAGCACGGGTCGGCCCGCCGACGATCATCCTGTTCGTCACCGGACGGATCGAAGAGAACTACCTGCGCCATCTCGATCACCGCGTGCGCGAAACGGAGCCGTTCCCGGGCAGCCCGATCCGTTTCGAGATCCGTCGCAGAACCCGCCGAGATCTGGACAGTTAGGATGCCCCCACGGGACGTGGCGCAGCTTGGTTAGCGCACTGGTCTGGGGGACCAGGGGTCGCCGGTTCAAATCCGGCCGTCCCGACGTGAAGTCGGTGGGCAAGTGATGGACGCATCGCAGCGGATCCTCACGGTTCCCAACGTCCTGTCGCTGGTACGACTCCTGACGGTCCCGGTCTTCCTGTGGCTGTTCACCCACGACCAAGAGAATGTCGCGGTGGTCATCTACGCGGCGGGGGCGTGGACCGACTTCTTCGACGGCTACATCGCGCGTCGCTTCAACCAGGTCAGCGAGTTCGGCAAACTGCTCGACCCGCTCTCCGATCGCGTCTACATCGTGTCGCTGGCGGTGGCGCTCGTCGTACGTGGCACGCTGCCGGGCTGGCTCGCCGCGGTGGTTATCGGTCGTGACGTCCTGGTCCTCATAGCGTTGCCGATGCTCGCCAAGAAGGGCGTTGCGCGCATACCTGTGAACTTCACGGGTAAGACGGCGACGGCATGCCTCCTCTTCGGTTTCACGTGCCTGGCTTACTCAGAGACCACCTTCGGGGCAGCGGCCGTGGCTGATGACATCGGCTTCCCGTTCGTCGGCGTCGGCGCGGTCCTCTACTGGGCCGCGGGGATCATGTACGCGCGCGAGGCGGCACGGAGGTTGTCGGGCGATGACGCTGTGAGGGTCACAGGATGAGCCTCAACATGCAGGCGGTGATCATGGCCGGCGGGGAGGGCTCCCGGCTTCGGCCCCTGACCTCCAACGTCCCGAAGCCGATGCTTCCGGTAGCCAACCGTCCCCTGATGGAACACATCATCGAACTCCTGAGGTCTCACGGGGTCACCGACATCACCGCGACGGTGCAGTTCCTCGCGTCGGTGATCCGGAACTACTTCTCCGACGGTTCGGATCTGGGCGTCTCGCTGTCCTACTCGACCGAGGATGTCCCCCTCGGAACCGCCGGATCGGTTCTCAACGCGAAGGAGCTGCTGTCGGGAACGTTCCTGGTGATCTCGGGTGACGCCTTGACCGACCTCGATCTCACCAAGGTCGTCGAGTTCCACCGAAGCAGGGACTCCGCGGCCACGCTCGTCCTCAAGCGGATGGCCGATCCCCTCGAGTTTGGGATCGTCATGACGGCCGAGGACGGCCGCATCGAACGGTTCCTGGAGAAGCCAACCTGGGGTCAGGTGTTCACCGACACGATCAACACCGGTATCTACGTGCTCGAGCCCGAAGTGCTGGACATGATCCCCCCCGCTCAGCCGTACGACTTCTCGAGCGAGCTGTTCCCGTTGATGCTCGAGAAGGGTCTCCCTCTGTACGGGTACATCACCGACGAGTACTGGACCGACGTCGGCAATACCGAGGCCTACCTTCAGGCGCAGAAGGACGCGCTGAACGGCAAGGTGTCGGTAACGCTGAAGGGATTCGAGTTCGCGCCGGGCGTGAACGTTGGTGTGGACGTCGAGATCGATCCCACTGCCCGTTTGCTCGGCCCTGTGGTCGTCGGCGACAACTCGCGCATCGGAGCCGGTGCGAGCGTCGGCCCTCAGTCGGTCATCGGTGCCAACACGATCATCGCCGAGGACGCTCGTGTGATCGGTGGGGTCGTAATGGACCGTGCCTACGTCGCGCCCCTCGCGCAGGTGCGCGGCGGGATCCTCGGTCGTGGTGCGTCGCTCGATCGCGGAGCGATCCTCGAGGAAGAGGCGGTTATCGGTGACGAGACCACGGTCGGTGCCGGCGCGATCGTGAAACCGAGGGTCAAGGTCTACTCGGCACGGACGGTCGAGGCCGGAGCGATCGTCACCCAAAGCGTCGTGCAGGAACGCAGGGCCGCCCGGAGCCTCTTCGGGTCCCGAGGCGTCTCGGGGATGATCAACGTTGGGATCACTCCTCAGGTTGCCGTGCGTCTCGGTATGGCCTACGGGACGGTGCTGAAGCGGGGGAGTGTCGTGGTCACCGGGCGCGACGCCAGTCGCTCGGCGCGGACGATCAAGCGAGCGATCATCGCCGGCTTGAACTCGACCGGCGTTACGTGTCTGGACCTCGAGCTGATGCCGCTCCCGCTGACGCGCTTCACCGTCCGCAGTCAGCAGACGTCGGGCGGGCTCAGTGTCCGCACGTCACCGGGCGATCCTGGAGTGGTTGAGATCCGGTTGTTCGACTCCGACGGAGCGGATCTTTCCGAAGCGGTGCAGAGAAAGATCGAGCGGGTCTTCTTCCGTGAGGACTATCGCGTCGTGGGTCCCTCCAAGCTCGGCGAGCTCGAGTTCCCGCCGCACGCGCCCGAGCAGTACGTCGCCGGGATCTTGCAGACCCTCGATCTCGATGCGATCCGGAACGCGTCGCTCAAGGTCGTCGTCGACTACGCCTTCGGGCCGGCGTGTCTCGTCGGTCCTTCGATCATGGGACGACTCGGGATCGACATCCTTTCGGTCAACGCCTTCACCGACGAGCACCGACCCGTGCTCAAACCCGAGGACTACCAGGCCTTGCTCGAGGATCTGAAGGATCACGTCAGGAACTCCGGCTCCGACCTCGGCGTTCTGCTCGAACCGGGAGGAGGATCCGCGACGCTCGTCGATGAAGGCGGGCGCGAGGTAGATCAAGAGCGCGTTCTCATGATGTTCATCGAGCACGAGGCGGAGCGCGGCGCGGAGACCGTGGCGATCCCGGTGTCGTGTTCGAGCAAGTGTGAAGAGGTCGCTCGCGCGGCGGGAGCAGACGTGAAGTGGACCGCGACCTCCTTGACCTCACTCATGGCCCGAGCCGGACGCCCCGAGATCGGATTCGCCGGCAACGCAGAGGGAGCGATCATCTTCCCCAAGTTCCTCCAGGCCCCCGACGCGCTGATGACCTTCGCCAAGGCCCTCGAGCTGGTGGCAACCGCCGGCCGGCCTTTGGGAGAGATCGTGGATGGCCTGCCGGACGTACACGTCGCGAAGCGGGAGGTTCGAACCCCGTGGAACCAGAAGGGGGCGGTTATGAGGCATGTCGCATCGGTCGCCGCGCCGGGGAGGCTGGTGCTTCTCGATGGGGTCAAGATCGTGGAAGAGGATCGTTGGGCGCTCGTGATCCCGGCCCCCGACGAGCCCCTCACGCGCATCTGGGCTGAGGGACCGACCGATGAGGTCGCGGATGCCCTGGCCGAGAGGTATGCAACGGTGGTCGCGGAAGTGGTAGCCGAAGGTGCGGATCAGTAGCTCATTGAGAAGGGGGAGTCTGAGTGTCAGAAGTGCCGGACGATAGGCAGTACTCGAAGGAACACGAATGGGCGAAGGAAGACGGGGCCAGGGTCCTCGTGGGGATCACCCACTTTGCCCAGGACCAACTGGGCGACGTCGTGTTCGTGGGACTACCCGACGCGGGGACCGAGGTCGAGGCGGGTAAGCCCCTCGGCGAGGTCGAGTCGACCAAGTCCGTGTCCGACATCTACAGCCCGGTGACCGGCAAGGTCGGCGAGAAGAACGCCGCGGTCGAGGCGACGCCCGAACTCGTCAACCAGGACCCCTATGGGGATGGGTGGCTCGTCGCGATCGAGCCCTCGGGGCCGCTCGAGGGGCTTATGGATGCGGCCGCCTACCAAAAGCTTCTCGACGAGTCGTAGCCGGGTGCCCGGCCCGTTGACCAACCCTAAATCTCGGGTATAGGGTCACGTCCCATGTATTGCACGAACTGCGGCCACCGGAACCCCGAAGGAGCTAATTTCTGCTCCTCTTGTGGCGCGGCCCTGACCGGCGAGGGCTCCGACACCACGATCACCTTCGCCCCGGCCGAACTCGAGGCCGACCTCGAAGAAGAGATCCACATCTCCCCGGAGGAGCTCGAGGGTGGCCGCGGGGTCCTCGTGGTCAAGCGGGGACCCAACGCGGGGAGCAAGTTCTTCCTCGACTCCGAGACCACCGAGGTCGGTCGGAACCCGGACTCGGACATCTTCCTCGACGACATCACCGTGTCCCGCCGCCACTCCGAGATCACCCGCAAAGAGGGCGAGGGCTTCAAGCTCAACGACGTCGGCAGCCTGAATGGGACCTACGTGAACAAGGAGCGGGTCGAAGAGGCCACCCTGCGCTCCGGCGACGAGATCCAGATCGGCAAGTTCAAGCTGATCTTCCTGACGGGGAGTTAGACATGCCCCTGTCCCGGTCGCGTGACTACCTGAGCATCGGTGAGGTCCTGGACTCCCTCAAGGAGGAATTCCCGGACATCAGCATCTCCAAGATCAGGTTCCTCGAAGCCGAGGGCCTGATCGACCCGGAGAGGACCGGCTCCGGATATCGCAAGTTCTACGACCGTGACGTCCAGCGTCTCCAGTACATCCTCCAGCTCCAGCGCGACCACTTCATGCCCCTCAAGGTGATCCGAGAGCGGCTCGCAGAGGCTGAGGCGCACGGCGGCGTCCTCAGGGCCGTGGGCGTTCCTTCGGCCCCGAACGGAAACGGCAGCGTCGAGCCCGAGGTGGCGGGGGATCTGACCGGGGTCTCCCTGAGCCTCGACGAACTCTGCCGGGCGGCAGGGCTCACCGACGAGGAGTTCCAGGGCCTCGTCGACTTCGGGGTCTTGATCGTCAAGGAGGAAGGCTCCTACGACGAGAACGATCTCGTGATCGCCAAGGCGTCCCGGAAGTTCTTCCAGTTCGGAGTCGAGCCGCGGCACCTCCGCATGTACAAGCAATTCGCCGATCGTGAGGCCGACTTCTTCCAGCGGGTCGTGCTGCCGTTCGCCCGGCGCAAGGATGCCGAGAGCCAGCGCGAGGCCAGCCGTTCGATGCACGAGCTGATGGGACTGTCTCGCCAGATGCGCGAGGGCATCCTCAAGACCGCCCTGCGCGAGACGCTCTGAGAAGGATCCGGGGCCGTCCGGCCACCGCCCTCGTAGCTCTCACCTTGGGCCTCGTGGCCCTCCAAGATCCGACACCACCCCCGCAGTTCCTCTTCGTTCCGGCGGCCGCGATCGATATCTCGTGCGAGGCGTGTCTCCTCGTGGGCCCCGATGGGGAGGTCCTCTTCGAACGAGCCGCCGGCGAACCGCTTCCGAACGCCAGCACGACCAAGATCGTCACCGCGCTGGTCGTGAGGCGCTCCGGGTTGCCGCTCGGCTCGACCGTGGATGTCTCATCGAATGCTGCCGACGCGGGCGGGGGCGGGGTCGATCTCCAAGCAGGGCAGAGCTTCGTTGCCCGGGACCTCCTCTACGCCGCGCTGATGACATCTTCGAACGACGCCGCGGTCGCTCTGGCAGAGGCAGCGGAGGCGAGTGAAGCCGCCTTCGTCGAGCAGATGAACCTTGTGGCCGCCGATCTTGGGGCATCCGACTCGAATTTCGTGACCCCTCATGGGCTCGATCGACCGGGGCACGTCTCGAGTGCTCGCGATCTAGCGCTGCTCGGGGACGCTCTTCTGGACGACCCCTTGCTGGCCCGCATCGTGGCGACCGAGACCTACGAGATCGCCGGACCCGAGGGTCCGATCCCTTTGGAGAACCGGAACCTGCTGCTCGCGAGCTATCCCGGTGCCATCGGGATCAAGACCGGTTCGACCCTGGGGGCCGGCGAGGCGCTGGTGGCCGCCGCCGAGCGCCGCGGTATCCGCCTCATAGCGGTCGTCATCAGATCGAGGGACGCGGCGAGCGATGCCGCCGCCCTGCTCGATCGCGGCTTCCGAAGACTGGGGACGACCACGTTGGTCGCCGCGGGGGAGCGCCTCGGGACGTTGTTCTTCCCCGCAGGGAGCTCAACTGGGGTGATCGCCAAGGATGACGTCGGTGGTCTGGCCGACCCATCCACCCTGGCGATGGAGTTGCGTATCCGGCCCGGGTTGACCGCCCCCCTCGATGCCGGAGTGGTCGTGGGACGGTTGGTCATCAGCTCCAACGGCGAGCGGATAGCGACGGTCAAAGCACTGGCCGCGGATACGGTGGAAGTTCCTGGGACGACGACGTCGGGCCGCATCTTTGCGGGATTCATCCGCTCCGTCGCCGGACTGATCGGACGTGGATGAGCGAGTTGGCAGAGAGGATGAGCAGCCGGTGACCGAAGCAGCTCAGGAGAGTCGAGCGTACGAACTCTTCATCGACCGCGAGGCCCTGGCGGAGCGCGTCCAAGCCATCGGGGGAGAGCTCACCGAGCGATTCAAGGATGCGCCCGAGCCCCCGATCCTCATCGCTGTCCTGAAGGGCTCCACGATGTTCCTGGCCGACCTGGTTCGGTCGATGGCGATCGACGCGGCCATCGACTTCATGGCGATCTCGTCGTACTCGTCCAATGAAGCGACCCAGGTCCGTATCGTGAAAGACCTCGAGCACGACATCCTCGGGCGTGACGTCGTCATCGTCGAGGACATCGTGGACACCGGTCTCACGCTGACGTATCTGCGACGGAGCCTGATGGAGCGTGACCCACGCTCCCTTTGCACGGTCACCCTGCTGGACAAGTCGGCCCGCCGCATCGTTCCGGTCCCGGTCGAGCACATCGGTTTCGATATCCCCGACGTCTTCGTGGTCGGCTATGGCATGGACTTCCAGGGGCGCTACCGAAACGCCCCCGACCTCTACTCGGTGAAGGACCTGGCACGTCTCGCAAACGACCCGCTGCTGCTCGTCCCGGCGCTGTTCCCCGCGGCCCCCTAAAACGAGCATCTGTTAGTTTCCTCGCATGGTTGAGGTAACGCTCGTTGGCGTACGTGTGGAGCTTCCGTCGAACCAGCCCATCGTGCTGCTGAAGGAGGTCGAGGGGGACCGTTACCTCCCGATCTGGATCGGTGCGGTCGAAGCGACTGCGATCGCGTTCGCTCTCCAGGGGATCGAGACGCCCCGTCCGATGACGCACGATCTCCTCCGCGACATCCTCAAGGAGACCGGTATCGAGGTCGAGCGGATCCTCATCAACGATCTGCAGGAGCAGACCTTCTACGCGGTGATCCGGATGCTGAGTGCCGGGGAGGCCAAGGAGATCTCGTCCCGGCCCAGCGACGCCATCGCCCTCGCGGTCCGAACCTCGGTTCCGATCTTCGCCACCGAGGAGGTCCTCGACCAGGCCGGGATCGAGCTCAAGGACGACGAGGAGACCGAGGTCGAGCGGTTCCGCCAGTTCCTCGACGAAGTGACCCCCGAAGACTTCGAGGAGTCCGGCGGCCCCGCCTCCTAGGGGGCTCCCGGGGCTAAGTCTCTAGGCGCGCGTGAGGGTTCGTTGACACGCGCGCGCGGTTCTGTCACGCTATCCCACCCCCGTAACTACGGGGCTGTAACTGTTGATAACCTGTACACGGAGCACTCGCCGCCCACCAGGGCAGCAGGGGCTCAGAAGCGATTCGCCTCGGCGTAATCGCAGAACAAAAGGGGAGCGTCCAACATGCAGGCAGAGACGGGGTACCGGGGTCCGCAGACTTGCAAGATCGTGGGTATCACGTACCGACAGCTCGACTACTGGACGAGGACCGGATCTTGTCGCGCCGTCGGTGCACGAAGCGACCGGCTCGGGTGACCAGCGCCTGTACTCATTCAACGATCTCCTGCAGCTCAAGGTGATCAAGCAGCTCACCGACGCCGGGGCCAGCCTCCAGAAGGTGCGCCAGGCGATCGACTACGTCCGCAACGAGCTCGACGCCGATTGGTCCAAGGCGACGATCGTGACCGACGGCTCCGGCGTCTATGCCTGCACCTCGGACGCCGAGGTCCTCGACATCCTCCGCAATGGACAGGGTGTCCTAGGGGCCATCGTTGCGGTCGATCAGATCAAGACGCAGCTCAATGGAACACTGCGCGAACTCCGGCCCGTAGACGGGGGCGTGGGGTACGTTTCAGACGAAAAGCCAAAGACACCAGGAGTCACGGCCAAGGAGGGCTGACATCTCGCAGGGAGGCACCAGGAACCAGTCACATCCGTCGCTTCCCCACGAGACGGTCAGCTTCGCCCATAACAGCGAGCGCCAGTTCGCCAAGTTGCTCGACTTCTATCAGATCGATTGGGAGTACGAGCCGACGACGTTCGATATCGAATGGAACAAGAGCGGCACCGCCACCCAGAGGTTCAGCCCCGACTTCTACCTCCCAGACGTTCGATCTCTACATCGAGATCACGACGCTGAACCAGAAGCTGGTGACGAAGAAGAACCGCAAGGCGCGCCGGCTCATGGAGCTGTATCCGGACGTCAAGTGCCGGATCCTCTATCAGAAGGACTACCTCAACCTGCTCGTGAAGTACGGCCTCGAAGAACCCTCCCAGGGCCCGTTGCTGTCCCATGGTGAGGACTCGAGCGTCGAGGAAGAACGCACCTCGCTCTTCGGCATCGCCGGCTAGTCATGCCTCCGCGCAAGGAGACTCCTCTTCTCGCCGCCCACAAGGAGCTCGGAGCGAAACTCACCGAGTTCGGCGGATGGGACATGCCGCTGCAATACGAGGGCATCGTCGCCGAGCACAACGCGGTCCGGAATGACTGCGGCATCTTCGATGTCTCGCATCTCGGCAAGCTGAGGGTCACGGGCGCTGATGGGGGAGCGGCGCTACAGATGGCGGTTACCGCCGACGTCGAAGCGCTCGAGATCGGTCGGGCGAAGTACGCCCTGGTGCTCACCGAAACTGCGGGGACGATCGACGACATCTTCGTGTACCGGATCGGGCCCGAGGAATGGCTTGCGGTTCCCAACGCCTCCAACGTCGATGCGGTTGCCGCGGCGATCGCCGATCAGGGTTACGAGCCCACCGACGAGTGGGATCGCTACGCGATCCTGGCCGTCCAGGGCCCGAACTCCTTCGCCGTCTTTGAGCGTGTGTTCCCGGGCTCGGGTGCGACCGAGCTGAAGCTCCACTCATGGGCGGCCCTCGACGTGTTCGGCGCCGAGGGACTCGGCGCGCGCACCGGCTACACCGGCGAGCGCGGCTTCGAGCTGTACGCGCCGTTCGAGACCGCCGAACGCGCTTTCCGTGCACTGATCGAAGCGGGAGCGAAACCGGTCGGACTCGGCGCGCGCGACACGCTCCGTCTCGAGATGGGCTACGCCCTCTACGGTCACGAGCTCTCCCTCGAGACCAACCCGATCGAAGCGGGCCTGTCGTGGGCGATCGCATGGGACTCCGAGTTCCGCGGTAAGGAGGCACTCCTCAAGGTGAAGGAGGCCGGCCCGGCCCGGAAGCTGTTCGGTGTCCGCTGCACCGACCGGGGAGTGCCGCGTCAGGGCTACGCGGTGCTGAGTGGCGACGATCCGATCGGCGAGGTCTGTTCGGGCAACTTCTCACCGACCCTGGGGACCGGGATCGCTCTGGCGTTCGGCGATGCAAGCGCCATGCCGGAGCCGGGCGAGAAGGTCGCGATCGAAGCCCGAGGCCGGCGCATCGAGGGCGAGATCGCCAAGCCCCCGTTCATCAAGTCCCCGTGAAAGGCGGACCGATCAACTCCGCTTCCTTCGCGAACGGATCTCGGCCGCAACCGGGAAGACGACCGCCACGAGCATGGCCCCGATGAGCGGGATGGGAGAACGCAAGCGCCCACGCCAAGGCCGCGAAAACGAGCACGAGGACGACCATCGCCGCCTTCTCGAACACCGTGGGAATCATGGTTATCGCATCGTCTCACGTTACGGTTGCGGTCTAATGTCAGAGTCACTTTAGGTAACGATCACCGAGGGGTAATAGTGGATTTCTTGCCGCATACCGACGCCGACGACCGAGCGATGCTCGAGGCGATCGGTATGAGCGAGATCGCCGACCTCTTCGAGCCGATCCCCGCCGCGGTCAAGCTCGATGGGCCGCTCGACGTTCCTCCGTCCCTATCGGAACCGGAGTTACTCGAGCACCTCGCACAGGTAGCGGCCAGAAACCTTGGCGCGGGCCTGACCGGGTTCGCCGGTGGCGGGGCCTACGACCATCACCTCCCCTCGGCAGTGAAAGCGCTTGCATCTCGGGCCGAGTTCGCGACGTCGTACACGCCCTACCAGCCGGAACTGTCCCAGGGGGTGCTCCAGGCGGTCTACGAGTTCCAGACCTCGTTGTGCGAGATCTACGGGATGGAGGTGGCGAACGCCTCGCTCTACGACGGGGCGAACGCGCTGACCGAGGCCGTCAATCTCACCGTCAGAGCGACCAAGCGCGAGAAGGCGCTGGTCGGTGCGTCCGTGCATCCGCATTACGTCGACGTACTGCGCACCTACACCGCGGGCCTCGAACTCGACATCCAGGTCGTTCCGTTCGGTGATGACGGCACCGTGGATTGGTCTTCGGTCGACACCTCGGATGCGGCCTGCGTGGTCGTGCAGTCACCGAACTTCTTCGGCCGCCTCGAGGATGTCGCCGCCGCAAGTGACGTCGCACATGAGGGAGGCGCGCTTGCGATCGCAGTGACCGACCCGACCGCGATGGGGATCATCGCCGCACCCGGCGACCAAGGGGCCGACGTGGCGGTGGGGGAGGGCGCCTCGCTCGGCAACCCGACGGTGTACGGCGGTCCGTACGTGGGTTTCTTCGCGACGAAGCTCGATCTCGTCCGCCAGGTTCCGGGGCGTATCGCAGGCGAAACCACCGATGCCGACGGCAAGCGTTCGTTCGTGCTGACGCTGCAGGCGCGCGAGCAACACATCCGTCGTTCCAAAGCGACCTCGAACGTCTGCACCAACCAGACCCTGATGGCGATCGCGGCGACGATCCACCTCGCGTGGCTCGGTCCTGAAGGTCTACAGCGCATGGGTGAACTGTGCGTGCGGCGGACCGCGTTCGCGGCCGGGCTGCTGTCGGAGATCCCCGGCTGCAACATCAGGTTCGACGGGCCGCGCTTCAAAGAACTGGTGCTCGAGACCCCGGTGCCCGGCAAGGAACTGTCCGCGGCTCTGGCTCGGCGAGGGTTCCTGGCGGGTCCGGCGCTCGGACGCTGGTTCCCCGAACTCGACAACTGCCTCTTGATCGCGGTCACCGAGAAGCGCACCGAGGCCGACATCAGGGGTCTCGTTGAAGCGATCGAGAAAGAGATGGCGGAGCGATGAGCACTTTGGAACGCTCCGCCGGAACCCGCATCCCGGAGGGCGAAGAGTTCCAACTGATCTTCGAGCGCTCGCGGTCCGGCCGCCGGGCGTGGTCGTTGCCGGACGTCGGCGTCGACGCCCCTACGCTCGATGAGCTGATTCCCGAGGACCAGCGCCGAACGGCACCGCCGCGGCTTCCCGAGGTCTCGGAACTCGATCTCGTGCGCCACTACACGCGTCTTTCGCAACGGAACTGGGCGATCGATGTCGGCGCCTACCCGCTGGGCTCGTGCACGATGAAGTACAACCCCAAGGTTGCCGAGGACGCGGCTGCGATGCCGGGGTTCTCTCGTCTCCACCCGATGGCCGATGACGACCTCGCCCAGGGAGCGCTCGAACTCCTCGGGACGCTCGAGAAGGCGTTGTGCAACGCGACCGGGATGGCTCGCCTCACACTGCAGCCCGCCGCCGGTGCCCAGGGTGAGCTCACCGGGCTCCTGATCATGCGCGCCCATCACAAGAAGCAGAAGAGTGAGCGCAAGCGGGTCATCATCCCGGACTCCGCTCACGGCACCAACCCGGCCAGCGTGTCGCTCGCGGGATGGAAGGCCGAGGAGGTGCCCTCCGATGACCGCGGTCTGGTCGACCTCGAAGCGCTCGAGAAGGCCCTCGATGACGACGTCGCCGGGATCATGCTGACGAACCCCAACACCCTCGGTTTGTTCGAGCGTGACATCGTCGAGATCGGTCGCATGGTGCACGAGATCGGCGGCCTGCTGTACTACGACGGCGCCAACTTCAACTCGATCGTCGGGCTCTGCCGCCCGGGTGACATGGGGTTCGACATCGTCCACATGAACCTGCACAAGACCTTCGCCACGCCCCACGGTGGGGGAGGGCCGGGTTCCGGCCCCCTAGCGGTGTCCGATCGCCTGGAGAAGTTCCTCCCGAAGCCGGTGCTCTCGTGGGACGAGGGGGCCGAGCGGTGGTTCTGGGACGACAACCGGCCCGATTCGATCGGCCGCATCCATTCGTTCTTCGGGAACTTCGGGATCAACGTGCGCGCCTACACCTATCTGCGCTCGCTCGGTCCCGAGGGCCTCAAGAGTGTCGCCGAGCACGCTGTCCTCAACGCGAACTACCTGCGGGTGCTGATCTCGGAGGCGTTCCCAACCGCGTACCCCGGAACCTGCATGCACGAGTTCGTCGCCACCGCGAAGCCGTTGAAGAAGTTCGGGGTCAAGGGGATGGACGTCGCCAAACGCCTCATCGATCTCGGCTATCACCCTCCGACGGTGTACTTCCCACTCGTGGTCGAGGAAGCACTGATGGTCGAGCCGACCGAGACCGAGTCGAAAGAGACGATCGACGGGCTTGCCGCTGCGCTGAATCAGATCGCGCGGGAGGCCGAGACCGATCCCGACCTGCTTCACAACGCTCCGGTGACGACCCCGAGCCGGCGGCCCAACGAAGCCGATGCGGCCCGCCACCTGAAGGTTCGCTGGACCCCGGAGTAGATGGGTGGACGTCGTTGAGCGCCCGCCTCAGGACGTAACTCCGGCTCCGCTCGCGTCGTCCTCCGGAGGAACGTGGGCTCGAACCGCGTACCTCGAGGCAACCAAGATCGTCCTCGGGACCCGCATCGCCCTGATCCTCGTGGCGATGACGGCGGCGTGGCTGCTGGCCGACACTCAGGGTCCCGCCGGCGAGGGGATCGTGGCGCTGTTCAACCGATGGGACGGTCCGCTCTTCGCCCGGGTCGCCGAGTTCGGCTACACCGACCTCCGTACCGACCCACATGCAACCGCATTCTTCCCGTTACTTCCGCTGTTGCTGCGAGTGTTCCACGCTGCCGGGCTCTCGTATGCGATCGCCGGGATGTTGATCGCGACCGTCAGTTCGATCGTCGCCGGCGCATTCCTCTACCGTTTCGCCGAGGAGGAGATAGGGGAGGGGAGCGGCCGGCGTGCGGTGCTCTACATGGCGCTGTTCCCGACAGCGGTGTTCCTGATCGCGCCCTACAGCGAGGCATTGTTCCTCGCCGGTGCGATCGCCGCGTTCTACTACGCGCGCCGCGGACGGTGGCTCATGGTTGCCATCCCCGGTGCGGTTGCGGTCGGTTCACGCTTCGCCGGCTTGTTCCTGCTGTTCGGGTTGGTGTTCGAGTTCGTGCGGCAGAACGACTGGACCCGCAAGAAGGTGCTGGCGGCAAGCGCAGGCATCGGAGCCGCCGCTCTTCCGGTGATCGCGTACGCCCTCTATCTCTGGAACGTGAAGGGCGATCCGTTCTACTTCTTCATCGACCAACGTGAGGGCTGGTACCGCGAGTTCACCGGACCGATCTCGTCGTTGACCAAGACCTGGGAGCTCGCTTTCGGTGATATCGGTCCGACCAACTGGTTGTTCTCGTGGCGCATCGAACTGGTTGCGGCCGCTATCGGTGTCGGGTTCGTCGCGTGGGCGCTCAAACGCCGGGAGTGGGGTTACGCCGCGTTCATGGGGGCCACGATGGGTGCCTTGATGACGAGCACCTGGTACTTCAGCATCCCGCGCATGATGCTCTCGCTGTTCCCCATCTATCTTCTGATGGCAGGCTGGAGCATGCGTCGCGACTCGCGCCACGAGTACCTGCTGGCAGCCACCGCGGTCCTCGCGGCTCTCGGCGTCGTCGTCTTCACCCGAGGCGCCTGGTACTTCTAGGGGCTCCCCCTATAGTTGCTCGATGCGTTATCTGATCCTTGGCGGGACACAGTTCGTTGGGCGGCACATCGCCGAAGCCGCCTTGACGCGCGGGCACGAGCTGACGCTGTTCCACCGAGGCAAGACGAACCCGGATGCGGTTCCCCACGCGACCCACGTCCACGGTGACCGGGATGGGGGACTCGATGCCCTGGGAGAACAGACGTTCGACCGGGTGATCGACGTCTCCGGATACATCCCTCGGCTGGTGAGGGCCTCGGCGGAGTTGCTGGCGGACCGTACGGAGCACTACACCTTCATCTCGAGCGAGTCGGTCTACCGGTTCGGTGGAATAGACCAGGTCGACGAGCACAGCGAGTTATTCGAACTCGAGGATCCGTCGACCGAGGAGGTCACGAACGAGACCTACGGCGGCCTGAAGGTGCTTTGCGAGAGGGCCGTGGAGGATGTCTATGGCGGCCGTAGCCTGATCATCCGCCCGGGTTACGTCGTCGGGCCGGGCGATCATTCCGATCGGTTCACCTATTGGGTGGAGAGGATCGCTGAGGGCGGGGAGGTCCTGGCACCGGGGAGGCCGGAGCGCATCTGCCAGGTGGTCGACGGGCGGGATCTCGGCGACTGGACGATCTGGATGGCCGACAGACGCCGTCCCGGGCCCTACAACGCCAGTGGACCCGAGTACGTGCTCTCCTGGGGTCTCCTGCTGAACCGGATCCGATACGTGCTGGGGAGCGACTGCGAGTTCACCTGGGTGGACAACGAGTTCCTGGCCTCCCGGAAGGTCGAACTGCCCCTGTACGAAGCCGAGGAGTCCGCCGGTGACCGTTTCGATTCGTCTCGGGCCGTCCACGAGGGCCTGTTGTTCCGTGCGCTCGCCGAAACGATCGTCGATACCTATGAATGGAGCGGGAGGCGGGGGGTGGACGCCCTCAAGACCGGCCCGTCCCGGGACGAGGAAGCCGCTCTGTTGGCCGAGTGGCACTCATCCCGCACCTAACGGCACTTTGAGTACCAAACCGTGCGGCCGGCCGCACGGAATGGTACTTAAAGGCGGTTTAGGGGCGCCAGCCGGGCGGGGGATCCTCGCCGACCCGACCGTCGACCGCCTCACGGAGGAGGTCGGCATGGCCGGTGTGGCGGCCGTACTCCTCGATCATGTCGCAGACCAGCCGTCGCATGCTGGGATGGCGACCGTCGTCCCAGGAGAGATGGATGGGTTGATCGAGACCTCCCTTGGCCAAGGCCGCATCGAGCTTGGCCCGCGCTCGCTCGACGGCGGCGTCGTAGAGGCCGTACAGCTCCTCGGGGGAGTCGTTCGCTGCGGAGGTGAACTCCCAGTCCTCATCGGCGTCCCAATCGGCGGCGTCCCACGGAGCGCCGAGCTGCTCACCGCTGAGCTTGGTCGTGAAGGCGTAGTCCTCTTGGAGAGCGAGGTGCTTCAGCAGGCCCCCTAGGGTCAGCGCCGAGGCACCGACCCGCGCCTGCAGCCCGGCGGCATCGAGTTCGCCGGCTTTCCACCGGAACGTCCAGCGCATACGGTCGAGGGCGCCGACGAGGTGCTCTGCCTCGGTGCCGGAGAGGGGAGGTTCCCAGGGGGTGTTGTTATCTGTCACCGTTTCCTCTTTCTGGGCGAGTTGACATAAGCATGATTATGGGAGGCCAGCAGGAGGCTCAGCAAGCGGCTCCTACCAGGCCCAATCCGCGTAGACGGCCTTCTCTCCGTCGGTGAAGGGCCACAGCACGCAGAACTCGTTGCCCTCCGGGTCGGCCATGACCGTCCAGCGGACGCCATCACCTTGTCCGATGTCGACCTTCTTTGCACCGAGAGCTTCGAGCCGGGCGATCTCGTCGGCGGACTCGGCCTCCGTCGGCCTCAGATCGAAATGAAGGCGGTTCTTGCCGGCCTTTTCGTCCGGCACCCTGATGAACAGCAGCCTCGGACCTTGACGGCTCTGCGGTAGGACGACGACCTCGTCGTCATCCGGATCGTCGTCCGGGTCCTCCAGGACGTCGTAATCCTCGAGTGCTTCGGCCCAGAACGCCCCCAGTGCGTGCGGGTCGCGGCAGTCGATCGTCACGAAGTTGAGTTTCAGCGGCACGGCTCCCCCTTTGCCAGGCGGCGATAATAGAGCGATGACGACTTTTTCCGGTACGAATGAGTTCGAAGGCGCGACCTTCGTCAATGCGAGCTTCAAGGGCGCCACCCTGCGATTCTGCGATGTCAGCGGTATGACGATGCGCAGCGTCGATGTGGGCGGACTCGACATCGACAGCCACGACCTGTTCTTCGGCAGCCTCTTCGTCAATGGGGTCGACGTGGTGCCGCTCGTGGATGCCGAGCTCAACCGGCAGTTCCCCGGCCGCGAGCTGCAGAAGGCGCAGACGCCAGAGGGCCTGCGCGAGGCCTGGGTCGCGGTGCAGTCGGCGTGGCAAACGACGGTGACGGACACGCCGCCGGACCTGGTGAACGCCCACGTCGAGGACGAGTGGTCTTTGGCCCAGACCCTGCGTCACCTCATCCTGGCCACCGACGCGTGGCTCCGCGGTGGGATCCTGCGGATCGAGCAGCCGTTCCACGAGATCGGCCAGATCTTCACCGGTGCCGACGAGATGGGCTTCGACATGTCGATCTTCCGCGCGGACCCGCCGGTCTACGAGGAGATCCTCACGGTTCGTGCCGAGCGGCAGCAGCTGGTGACCGACTTCCTGGCCACGGCTACGGAGGAGCTGCTCGCGGAGGAACGCGAGAACCCGTGGGGTGGCGGTGACTGGCGTCCGAGCGTCGGTGACTGCATCCGCGTGATCCTGGAGGAGGAGTGGGCGCACCTGCGCTACATCCGACGGGATCTCGCTCGTCTTCGCTGAGCTCCGATCGTCACGAAGTTGAGTTTCAGCGGCACGACTCCCCCTCTACCAGGCCCACCCGGCGTATTTCACCTTCTCCTCGTCCGTCAGGCGCCGCAGGACGCAGAACTCGTTGCCCTCCGGATCCGCCATGACGGTCCAGCTCACGGCGTCACTCTGTCCGATGTCCACCTTCTTGGCGCCGAGCCCTTCTAGACGCGCCACTTCGTCAGCGGCGTCGACATCCTCCGGACGCAGATCGAAATGGAACCGGTTCTTCACGACCTTGCCCTCGGGTACCTTCTGGAACAGCAACTTGGGACCTCTTCGGCTTGCCGGCAGGACCGCGACCTCGTCGTCGCCTTCCTCCTCGTCATGTACCGCGTAGTCGTCAAGGACGGACACCCAGAACTCCGCGATGGCCCGCGGGTCGTGTGCATCGATCGTCACGAAATCGAGCTTCAGCGTCATGGATCCCCCATTCGCGTGTAACCGGCTACTGGCGCTAACAGGTTATCAGGATGCCAGGTGGTGGACGATCGCCGTGGAGATCCAGTCCCA
Source organism: uncultured Actinomycetes bacterium (assembly GCA_963826105.1). Taxonomy (GTDB): domain Bacteria; phylum Actinomycetota; class CADDZG01; order CADDZG01; family WHSQ01; genus WHTI01. Next base: position 87,107 of record CAWGWA010000006.1, read on the forward strand.
TTCCTCGGTCGGTCCGGCCATCTCGGGCCCGGTGTCGTTGATGATCCCAACGAGGACCCAGTAGCGGGACGCACGCGGGTCGTGATCGCGGTGCTTGGCGTGGAGTTCGGCGCGGAACGCCTCGTCGGGTTCCCGGCCCGATGCCTCGGCGCTTCCCTTCACGAGTTCCTCGATGACCGGCAAAGCGGCCCCTGAGGTCGGGTCCGTACCAGCGTCTATCGCGGCTCTCGCAGCAGCAACGGCCTCGCCCGCCGTCTTCTGGTACTTGACGTGATCGAACTCCGGCGTCCAGTCCTCGGCCATCGATCGCATGCTCGCGATGAATGTCGGGTCCTGGACCATCTCCGATAGTTCGATCCAGGCGTCGAGCTGTTCCTTGGTGGGCTCGTCGGGCATACGAGGCGCGCTTGCCTCGACCATCCCCTGCTTCCACCCCTCGTCCATATGGGTGCCTTCGGCCACCCGGTCGTAGAAGTTCTGGATCACAGCTTTGCGCTCTTCGTTGCTCAATCTGGTCACGGCGTGCAACCTCCTCAGGTCGTCTTCGTTCGGCTCGCCCCGAAGGCTCGCCCGGATCGCTGCGGCGACGTGCTGGAGCGACGTGATGTGCGCCTCCAGCGCCCGGAGCCGCAGCCGGAGAGCCTCTTCAAGGCTCAGGCGGCGCCTCAACACCGCTCCGATGGTCTCGAGGTCCATCCCGGCATCCCTGAGCGTGCGGATCAGGTCCAGGCGCACGAGGTCGTCCTCGGTGTAGAGCCGGTATCCCGCCTCGCTCCGTGCCGAGGGGGGCAGGAGCCCCTCGTCCGAGTAGTACCGGATCGTCTTGACCGGGAGTCCACTGCGCGCCGGCGGCCTTCCCGATGGTGATGGCCTCGTTCATGGGTCCCATGATGAACCCTCCAGTTACTGGAGAGTCAAGCCCGGGACCGGGATCTCTTGAACCGGCGCAGAACGCGGTCCTTGAGACCCCACGCGGCGATGCTGAAGATCGCTTCGAGCACGATCCGGCGGGACATCTTGGAGCGTCCGGCCTCGCGCTCTTCGAAGATGATCGGGATCTCCACGATGGTTCCGCCGTAGTTACGAACGCGACGCGTCATCTCCACCTGGAACGCGTAGCCCTCGCTGCGGATCGTTCCCGCGAGGAGATGACCGATCATCTCGGAGCGGTAGGCGCGGAACCCGCTGGTCGAGTCGCGAACGTGGAACCCGAGGACGACGCGGGCGTACCAGTTACCGGCCGCAGAAAGCATCTGCCGTCCCCTGCTCCAGTTCCGGACCCCTCCCCCACCGACATACCGCGATCCGATCGAGAGATCGGCCTTCTCGAGCGCGTCGAGAAGAGGTGGAACCACCGCGGGATCGTGTGAACCGTCCGCGTCCATCTCGACGACCGCCGGATACCCGTGTTCGATAGCCCACCGGAATCCGTCGACGTACGCGGACCCGAGTCCTCTCTTGTCCCGGCGCTCTAGTAGATGGATGGCGCCGGGGTGGTCGGCAACCGTTGCTCGGACGATGTCGGAGGTCCCATCGGGCGAGTGATCGTCGACCACGAGGAGGTGGACGTCGTCACTCGCGGCGAAGAGCCGCTCGATCACGTGGGCCACGGTCTCGCACTCGTTGTAGGTGGGCACGATGACCAGTCCACGGACGTTCGGCTCGTTCATCGACGAACCTTATCCGCCCTCCGTCGTCGCACGGAGAGGGCGATGACGACCGCGCTGCCAAGGAGACACAGAAGAGGCAACCAGTCCCCCACTCTCGCGTAGAGGGTGATGTCGTTTGCAAAGTACATGTCTTGGATGATGACGTCCGCGGTCCGCAGTTCCGTTTGTTCGACCACATCCCCGTTCGGTGCGATGAAGCCAGAGATGCCGGAGATCGCGTCGTGCGCTACCCAGACACCGTTCTCGACCGCCCGCACCTGGCTGAAGGCGAGGTGCTGCGGAGATGCCCCGGTGTCACCCCACGTCGAGGTGTTGGTTGCCACCACCAGAAGACGTCCTCCCATCGCGATGCGACCTCTGACCAACGACCCGAAATCGCCCTCGAACGAGATGACCGTCGCGACCTTGGAGCCGTCAAGGTCGAAGATGACCGGGTGATCCGCAGGGATGGCGTCGCGCGGGATCTGATCGAGGATCGGGATCCAATCAAGGGCCGCTCGTGCCGGGAGGAATTCTCCGAACGGGACGAGGTGGGTCTTCTGATACACGTCGACGACCTCACCATCGGCCGAGACCAGCAGAGCCATGACCTTGTAGTGGTCGTCATCGACGTCGAGGTTGCCGCCCACGATCAGCGGCGCGCCGACGGTCTGAGCAGCGCCTGTGATCAACTCGGCGACCTCGACGTCCCGGTTGGGATCGATGCCGACCGAACTCTCCGGCCACACGATCAGATCGACCGACCCGGGCTCGATCTCCAGCGTGAGCTCGGAGTGACTCCGGATGATCTCGATCTCCTTCTCGTACAAGCTTCCGGTGAAGTCGAGCGGCACGTTGCCCTGCACGATCGCCACCCTGATCGCTTCGGTCCCCGATCCGTTGGACGGAACCGCGAACGGGATCACCAAACAGACGATGGCCGAGGCCGACCGGCAGAAGGATGTGGGTTGGTTGTTTCGTTCGTCTGTGTATCGCCTCCGCGATGAACACGTTGATCGCAACGACTAGGAATGTGACCAGCCAGCCACCCCCGAGCGCGGCTGGCTTCATCATGTAAGTGAGGTTGTGCTGACTCTGGACGAGCTGCCCCCAGGTGAATCCACCCAGAGGCACGTGGCCGCGGAAGTACTCGACCGCGATCCAGAGTGCCGGGACTGCGATCATGCGACCGATGAAACTCGGCCGGCCGGCGATCACGACGTAGAGAAGACCGAAGAGACCTATGAACGCGGCTTCGAGGAGAACAAGAAGCACCCATGCGATCCACCCGACGATCGAGATCCAGATCAGCAGGGCACCGAAGAATCCGATCCCGAAGAACGACCCGATCAGGAAGCCATCCCGTTTCCTCTCGACGGTGTCGAGCAGCAGGAGAAGCGGGGCGATCGCGATCCATGCGATGAAAGCGAGATCGAACTTGGGGAATGCGAAGCTGAGGAGGAGGCCGGCGAGGGTAGCCAGCATGGTCCGCCTCCGAAGGCTCATCGGCGGTTGGTCAGACGCAATCGCGGCACAGGCCCCGTTTCGGGTCCGCCATCTGGGCCCGATTCTTCACGAGGTGACACCGGGCGCAGACGAACTCCTGCTTCTCCTTCACCGGCGTGATCTTGGCTCGAAGCGGAGTGACTCCTTTGGTGTCGTCGGAGACCAGTTCGAGGAGGTCGTCATCGTCGTCGTCGTCATCGACGACCACGAGTTCCGCCTTCGCCCGCTCGGCGAGGATCTCATCGAGGCTCGCCTCGGTGTCCTCGTCCTCGTCCTCGTCGTCGTCCGATCCGACATTGACGGCTTCGTCGTCCTCGTCCTCGTCGTCGAGGACCGCGACCTCGTCGTCTAGGTCGGCGTCCAACGCGTCGTCGACGTCCAGATCGTCGTCGAGAACGATGTCCTCGTCATCGACTTCGACCTCGTCGTCGTCGACCTCGTCGTCGTCGTTCTCGTCTTCGTCTGTGAGGCTCTCGAGTTGTTCTTGGTCCTTGGCCACTGTTTTGACTCCTGTGACTGCGTTCCGACCTGTCAGCCGGAAACCCTACGCCGAGGAAGATGCAACTGGAAGAGGGGATCTTGCATTCCCGCAGGATGGGCTGGAAAAACCGCCACAGAACAAGAAGACCCGAGTGACTCTTGGGGCCGCTCGTTAGCCGGCCGAAACCGGTTATTGAAGCGTTGTCCTCCAGCCACTCGGGTCTTCCCGAGATCAAGTGTCCCGAGCAACCGCTCGGTGCTCTTCGTCTTCCGATGGCCTGGGCGATCCGGTGGTCCGGCGAACCGGCTTACACCTTGTGCCCCCCAGTGGTCCTTCCAACAGATCCGGCGAACCGGTTCCATCTTCCGTTCCAGCGGGTCGAAGTGGTCCGCTTCCCCACCCCGGGGGGTGGTTCACCGTCTTCATCCGCCGAGGCGGATTCCATACCGGTGGGCCCAGGGCCGAGACCCTCGTCACCACCGATTCCAACTCCGTCGACCTCCGGCCCAGTTCCTGCGACCGCGACTCCGAAGAGCCGTGGTCCGGTTTCCCGGGTCACCGGTTCCGAAGCCTCCACATCTGAGACCGAAGTCTCCGGTGTGTCGGTGTCACCCGCTCGAAGCGCTGTGACTCTCCGATTCCGGCGGGCCCTCTTGCGAAGACCCCGACGTTGCTTCCGTTGAGCTGCTCGGGACAAGACGAAACATAGAGGGACGGCAAGGTGGAGTCAATGCGAATTCCGCAAGAAGTCCCGGGAGCGCGAAACATTGTGCGATGCGCGCAGGTAGTCCACAGGTTGCCCGCAGTTTCGGCCGATCCATCAACATCTCGAAGGTCCCCCGCTGGCGCAATAGACTCCATCGCCATGCGAACGCATCACGAAGAATGCCCGGCTGTCACCCAGCGAAACCTGGATTTCGTGGATATCACCCCGAAGGTCGAGGCGATCCTCGGCTCCTCCGGGATCCGGGATGGACACGTGACCGTCTTCTCCAGAGAGCACGGCTGCTCACTCATCATCAACGAGCACGAACACGGGCTGTGGACCGACCTCCGGTCGACGTTGGAGCGCCTCGAGAAGGAGCACCCGGACGAGCTCCGGGCCAGTATCGGGTCGGCCTCGATCGTATTGCCGGCGGTCGGGGGACGTCTTCATCTCGGGATGTGGCAGCGCCTCCTCCTCGTGGAGTTGGAGGATGGGGACGAGAACGCCAAGGACCGTTCGGTCCACGTACAGATCGTGGGTGACTAAGAGAGATGGCTAAGGATGCACTGCCGACGCAGGCGGAGGATTTTCCGGCCTGGTATCAGGAGGTCGTGAAGCGCTCCGGCATGGCCGAGAACGGCCTCGCCAAGGGAACGATGGTCATGAAGCCGCACGGATACGCGGTGTGGGAGCACATCCAGCGGGCCCTCGACGACCGCTTCAAGGCGACCGGCCACGAGAACCTCCTGTTCCCTACGCTGATCCCGAAGAGCCTGATCGACAAGGAGCAGGACCACCTCGAGGGCTTCAGCCCCGAACTGACGATCGTGACTATCGGGGGCGGCGAGGTCCTCGAGGAACCGCTCGTCTTGAGGCCCACCTCGGAGACCGTGATCTGGCCGACCTACGGCAAGTGGATGCAGAGCTACCGGGACCTGCCGTTCCTCTACAACCAGTGGTGCAACGTGTTCCGGTGGGAGAAGCGGACCAGGATCTTCTTGAGGACCTCAGAGTTCATCTGGCAGGAGGGCCACACCGCCCACGCGACGGCCGATGAGGCGAAGGAAGAGGTTGCCCGGATGCTCGAGGTCTACCGTGAGGTCGCCGAGGATGTGTTGGCGATCCCGGTACTCACCGGCAAGAAGACTCCCCGCGAGACCTTTCCTGGAGCGGTCTACACCTTGGCGATCGAAGGACTGATGAGGGACGGCAAGGCGCTCCAGTCCGGCACTTCGCACTTCCTGGGGCAGAACTTCTCTAAGGCCTACGACTGCCAGTTCTTGAACAAGGACGGCGAGCAGGAGTACGCGTGGGGCACATCCTGGGGTTTCTCGACGCGCATGGTCGGTGGAACGATCATGGCCCACGGAGACGACCGTGGGCTCCGGCTCCCGCCGGCCGTTGCGCCCGTGCAGGTCGTTGTCGTTCCGATCTACAAAAATGATGAGGAGCGCTCGGGGGTCCTCGAGGTCGCCGAGAAGATCAAGACCACCCTCGCCGGCAATCTGATCCGGGTGAAGGTGGACGACCGCGACCAGTATCGGCCCGGCTTCAAGTTCTCCGAGTGGGAACTAAAGGGCGTGCCGCTCCGGATCGAGGTCGGTCCCAAGGATGTCGCCGCGGGTCAGGTCGTCATCGCCGACCGGTTCACCGGCGAGAAGGCGACCCACTCGACCGCGGACGCGATCGGTCAGATCGCCGGTCTGCTGGCCGATGCCCAGAAGGCGATCTACCAGGATGCACTTGCCTACCGCGACGCGAATACCCACGAGATCGAGAGCTACGAGTCATTCGCCGAGGGGGTGGAGGCGGAGGCCGGCTACTGGGTTGGTCCGTGGTGCGGAGACGACGCTTGCGAGGCGAAGGTTTCGGCCGAGACCAAGGCGACGATCCGGGTCGTGCCGGTGGAGCCGGCCGATCCGGGCGGTGCCTGCATCGTCTGCGGGAAGCCCGGGACCCAACGGGCAACCTGGGCGAGGTCTTACTAGACCGAGCCTTCCTCCGGGTACGTGGGGAGCCTCACTGCGAAGGTGGCGCCCTCCCCCACCCTGACGTGCGCGGTTGCGGTTCCACCCATCGCTTCGGTCATCTCCTTGACGATCGCCATACCCAGTCCGGACCCGTCCCTGGTGCCGGCACCGGAGCGCTCGTAGAGGTAGAAGCGATCGAAGGCACGCTCGAGGTCGTCTTCGGTCAAACCGGGCCCTTCATCGAGCACTCGGAAGACCCCTGGCTCGGTTGCGATCGTGATCTTCGATCCTTCGTTCGACGCGCGCAATGCGTTCTCGACCAGGTTCCCGGCGACCTGTGCGAGGCGGTCGTGGTCGGCGAGCACCCAATTGTGCCCGGCGGCCTCGATGTCGATCTGGATCCCCCGCTTCTGAGCACCGGCGCGGTGGCGCGTTGCGGCGGTTTGGGCGATCTCGACCAGATCGACGGGCTTGCGCAGCAGCTCGAAGCGGTCGGTGCCCAACTGAGCGAGGTCCATGAGGTCCATGACGAGTCGATCGAGGTGCGCCGCCTCCTCGTCGATCCCCTTCGCCGCGTCGTACTTGTCTGTGGTCCCGTCCTCGATGCTGTCGACGTGCCTGCGGATCGCATCGAGCGGGCCCTTCAACTCTTTGCCTGCTGAATTGAGAAACTCCTGCTCGGCCGCCCGTGCGTCTCGCAGGCGGGCCGCCATCCGGTTGAACGACCCGCGGAGATCCTCCAACTCGTACTGGTTCGTGGGGCGCCGTCCCGGCGTCCGTTCCGAGGCAAGGGCCGCAGCGGCGTCTGAGACCTCCCTGACGGGCTTTCCGATGCCCCGGGCGACGATCGCGGCGACGATGAGGGCCAGCGCCCCGCCTCCGGCCCCCGCGGCCACGAGACCGAGCACGAAGCTGCTCAGTTGGTCGGAGCCGAAAGAGGTTGGCCTCGAGAGGAGGAACGCCCCATCGTCGGTCTCCCGGCGCACGAACAACACTTCCCGGCCCTCGATCTCAGCTCGCCCCGAGTCATCAGTGATCTCCTCGGTGGCAGATTCACCCGGGGCGGTGAGGAAGATCTCGCGGGCCTCGAGCCTCGTCTCGATCGCCTCCAGCGACTTCTGGCGAGAGGTTGCGAGCACGACCTCGACGATGTCGGCCTGGTGCTCGAGGTCTTCGAGGGTTCGTTGCTCGACGTTGTTCCGGGTGAGGAGGATGCCGGTTGCAATGGTTACCACGATGCCGGCCACGATCGCGATAGCGAGGTAGGCGAACGCCCTCCCACGTAGGGTTTTCATCTCTTGATCCAGCTGGACGTCCCGGGCATCCGGCGATGCTACTGCGGGCGTCTAGCGCGTCATCTATGCGATGCCGGTGACCTCAAGAACCTGCTCCAGGCGATCGATAACGATCTCTGCCTCGGTCGCCTCGGTTCGGTCGTTGTGGACGCCTCGGAACCGGGCCGCGTGCATCCCGATGTCGTGGGCGCCGGCGATGTCGGTCCTCTTGAGGTCCCCAACGTGCATGGCCTCGGGCGGGCGCACGCCGAGTTCGGCGAGGCATTTGGCGAAGATCTCGTTGCCGGGCTTGGGGACGCCGCACTCATCCGAGAAGCACTGGCACTCGAGGAAGGTGAGGAGGCCTTCGCGGTCGAGGAGCTCGCGGACGACGCGGCCGGGAGTGAAACCGGTGTCGCATACGAGGCCGATCCGGATGTTGGCCTTGGTGAGGGCCTCGAGAGTGGTCTTGGCGCCCTCGACGGCCTTAACCCCGGTGCTGAGGCTGGCCTCTTCGAACTCTTGGGTCAGCTTGTTGATCGATTCGTCGTCGGAGATGTCTTTGGCTTCGAGGCAGAAGGCGGCCATGCGCCCGGGCCCGAACGTCTCGATCTGTTTCCAGGCGTCGTCGTGGTGCGCCCAGGCTTCCATAAGGAGGTCGGTCGCTTCACTCTCGCTGAGGTTCGGTAGGAAACGACGAAGGGCGCCTATCCTGATCTGATTGGCGCCCTCCCAGTCACTGTCCTGCAGCAACGTTCCCCAGCAGTCGAACGTGACTGCTCGGATCCCCTCCACTCTCTTAGCCAAGAGAACCACTCCCTTCCTCGAAGACTTCATTCAGCGTAACCCAAGGGTGTGACGAGTTGGCGGGTGACTGGCGCCATTTTCTTCGCGTACTAATCCCTCTCCGCAGCTTCCTGGGGCCAGACCTGGGTCCCCGCCGCCCACGTGCTGAGTACCTCGGTTGAGGTCAGGTCCTCGACCTCGGTCTTAGCCAGATCGCGGTCGAGGGCGACGAGGTCGGCGACGGCTCCGACTTCGAGGGTCCCGTCGAGACCCGGACCGAAGGCCAGGGCACGGGCGCCCATCGTGTGCATCTTGATCGCCAGGGTGCGACCCAAGCGTTCGTCCTCCAGGTGATGTGCTCGCATCGCCTGCATCTGAACGAACGGATCGAGCGGGGTCACGGTCGAGTCGGAGCCGGCCCCCACGACCAGGGCGTTCTCGATCATTGAGCCGAACCGGTTCATCTGCCGGGCGCGCGGCCAACCCATCCTCTCGGCGTAGAGCCCGTGCGGTCCACCCCAATAGAGATCGAACGCCGGTTGCACCGAGGCTCGGAGTCGGAGGGCGCGGGCGCGCTCGAGGTGATCGTCGTTGGAGCACTCGAAGTGCTCGATACGGTGACCCTTTCGTCGAACCTCATCGACCCCGACGGCCTCGGCGACCCGCTCCCAGGTCGCGATCGCCTGCTCGATCGCGGCGTCACCGATCGCGTGGACGCCGACCTGGAGGTCCGCTCGCTGGGCTTCGAGGAAGAAGTCGTACAGCCCCTCGTCATCCCGGTACGAGATCCCGGTGGGAGACGATCCACTCGGTGGCGGCGACTCGTAGGGCTCGCTTAACCACGCGGTGTGAGAGCCGAAGGAACCGTCGAGGAAGTAGTCCCCTCCGATCCGGTGGAACCCCATCTCTTTGATGCGACTGACCGCGGTCGTGGCGATGTAGGGCACGACGAGGAGCGCCATGTCCGCGACCGCCGCGGCCAGCGTGTCCCACGCCGCCCACCCGCGCCACTCGACGACGTGCATCTCGTGGACCGATGTGATGCCCTTCGAGTAGGCGAGCTTCACCGCGCCGCGGATCGCGTCAGTTGCTTGCTGCTTCGGGAGGTTGCGGTCGAACCAAGTCCACGCGGCCGCGGCCGCCTGCTCTCTCAGGAAGCCGGTCGGTGTTCCCGACTCATCCCGGTCCACTCCCTCGATCCCGTCGAGATCGAGTTCGGCAAACAACGCACCCGACACCACCGCAGAGTGCATGTCTGCCCGGGCAAGAAGGGCCGGCCGCTTCCCTACCGCGCCGTCGAGATCCGCTCCGAGGATCGGGTGATCGAGATCCTCGAAGTTTCCTCCGAACAGCAGAGCCCCGGCGTCCGCTGCCCGATCCTTGAATGCCTCGAGGATCACTGCCCGTGACCGCTGACCCCGGAAATCCAACCCCGCGGCATACAGGCCGGTGGCAGGCAGGTGGACGTGGGCGTCGACGAACGACGGGTAGACATGAGCACCGCCCAGGTCGACGACCCGGTCCGCCTCGGGCGGGTCACCGTCCCCGATGGCCGCGAAACTGCCGTCGGAGGCCAGAACCCATGAGGCCCTTGCCGCCGACGGCAGCCTGTGTGCGATGCAGTTCACGAACAGGGTCTTCATATCGACCCCGACCGTATATCTCCTTGCGGAGGACCTACCTCCGGTCTAGCCGTTCGGCTCGAAGATGACGCCGCCTCCACCGTTCTTGATGATGATCTGGATGTAGCGGTTGCCCGAGACGACCATGTCGAATTCATCGATCGACTCGGAGATCACTTTGCCCCTGTTCCCACGTAGCTGCGCCACTAGATCGTTGTTCTGGGGGGCACTCTCGAACTTATCGATGAGATCTTGGATCGAGTCGAGTTCTTCCTCGCTGCCCCCGCACTCCTCCGGGTAGATGAAGCAGTAGTAGTCGTACCCGTACCCGCTGCTACCGCCCATGATCTCGAGGGAACCACGGTTGGTGAGCTTGTTCGGCAGGTCGAAGGAGAGTTCGACGATCTCATTGTCGCCACCGTCGTACGGCTTGAGTATGACACGCAGGTAGACCGTGCCACCTCGCTCGACCCGCAGCGCGTCGACCGCCCTCGTAATTCACGCCGTCGGTCGAGATGCCGACGTGCTTGATCGTGAACTGCTTGACCTCGTCCTCAAGCGAAGCGTTGAAGTCGACGCCGGTGAACTCGATGTCCTCGATCTGCTGGTTCAGAAACGCGTAGAGATGAGACTCCATCTCGTAGAGGCTCTCGTAGTTGACGTCGTAGTCGGACGTGAAGATGTTGCTCCGTGTCAGCTCCCAGGGACCACTGGCGCTGGTACCGCTGATCGTCCAACTAGCGGTGCTGGAGCCCCCGTCGATCTCGTCTCTCGTGAAGTCGATGTTGGACAAGGCGTGGAGCCAGGCGAGGTAGGGCACGTACTCGGAGACGACGATGTCGGTCGCGCCGTCTCGCTGGGTGAGGCCACCGTCGGCCTCGATGTGTGAGGTCACGGGGATCGTCGGCTGGAAGTCACCCATGATCGCCCTGATCCCGGCGAACCGGTCCTGGTCGACGGTTCCGATCCCTCCGGTGATGTTGGCGAGCTTGAAGGAACCGCCGAGGCTGTCGCTCACGATGGTTATCGCCTCTGCGTGGTTGGCACCGGCCGTCGTCGCTCCCTCCGGTACGTAGTTGAACGGGTGACCGAAGGCGAGGACCTTCCCCTCGCACACGTACGAGATCGTGCCGATCCCGGCATATGTGACATCACCGTAGGAGAGAGCGGCGGCGAAGTTTCCTCCCGCTGCCGGGGCCACATCGGACGGCGCGGGAGCCGCCTTCCGGATGACCCCTTGAACAGAACGAGGGGAAGCTTCTCCCGGTCGATCGTCTTGGAGAGCTCGTCCATCGCACGGTCGCCCACACCCGAGATGCTCACCGGGGTAAGGAGGCGCTTCATCGAGGAGCTTGAGGCGCTTTCGGAGGTCCCGGTGGCGCGCGCGATCCTGGCCTTCATGGTTTTGGAGAGCTGAACCTTTGCGGGTGGTGCGTCCCCACCCATGGCCGTGGGTCGATCGGCGATCTTCAGCATGTCCTCGGCGGGAGTGAGGCCGGCGATCGTTGATGGTCCGTAGGTCAGCCCGTAAGCCAAGGCGCCGATGAACTCGCCGTTGACGTAGACCGGGGACCCCGACATCCCGAACCAGATGCCCCCGGCATCATCGATGGCAGGGCTGGAGGTATCCACGACGATCAGGTCACGACCCGGACCGATCCCGTTCTCCATGACCCCGAGCACTTCGACAGAGAAGGGCTCCGGTTCGGTGCCTTCGGAAACGGTGTATCCGGTCCCCATCATGCCTTTGGTGACCTCGGCGACCGGCATCACTTCCGGACAGTCCGCCAGGGCGGCTTTCGCCGGCCCGGTGGCTAAGGCTCCACCTAGAAGGGCGACTATCGAGAGAACCGCCACGTGCCGCTTGCCCAACCTAGCTCGGAAGGCTTTCACCGTTCCTCCATTCCTATTGCAGGCCGCGGACGGCCCACATTGCCCGATAACCGATCGACTGCTCGTTCAGCTTCGTTTCCCGTCTGACGTTCCTGGGCGAGAAAAGGTTGCTCGGTCGACAGACTTCAATCGTCCTCGTTCCCAGCGGCCCCGGCTATGCCTTTGTGCATTAGCCTCAATCGATGGCGATCGCCCCCGAGGATGTGTTCCGTGTGGTGAGCCTCGTTCGTCCCGGTGAGTGGACGACCTACGGAGACATCTCGATCGCGGTCGCCGGCCATCGACATTGCGCCCGCTACGTGGGGAACCTGGCTGCTACCGATGATGGATTCCCTCACGCTCAGCGGGTGCTTCGATCTGGAGGAACGGTTGCCGACAGCCCGGGACGGAGCTCGAAGAGGGTCGTAGAGAAGCTCCTCAAAGAGGGTGTGGAGTTCCGCGGGCGGCTAGCCGATCCTCGCCGGCAGGTTCACTGGGACGAGCTCGCCCGGCGGGCGGGTCGAGCCCCTCAGGTTCGAGCTAGCTCGGACGTCACCAATGGCTAAACGGAACTATCTAGTGGAGGGGTTATCTGGGGCCGGCAAATCATCGGTTTACGAGGAGCTGATCCGACGCGGCTACAAGGCGATCAGTACCGACCGTGCCTGGGCGTATCACGCCGACCCCGACACCGGCCTCCCGGGTGGGCCCCTTCATCACGACAACTACATGTGGGACGTGAAAGAGGCTGTCAGCGAACTCGAAAGCCCGGAACCAGAAGTGCTATTCGTCTGTGGCAGCAGCCGTAACCGCGACCACTTTCTGCGCTATTTCACCAAGGTATTCAATCTGCGAGTCGACGACGACACGATGCGCCGCCGACTCCAAGAGCGCACCGATGATGACTGGCCGCTCGGCCAAGAGGGAGTCGAACTCATGCTCGATCTGAATCGGAGCGACAAAGGACCGGCCGGAGCGATAGATATAGATGCCACCCAGCCTCTCAACCAGGTTGTCGACGACCTGCTTCGCCTAGCAGATTGAACAATTACGGTTGTGTTGGCTACCTGATCGGCACATACCGCGTTGCCACCGCACCCGAGCCGAACTCCAGCCGGCTGACGACCTTCAGGTCGATGCGCGTCGATAGCCCTGTTGGGCTCGGGGGCCGAAGATCGGCTCGGTCACGTAGAACGGACGCGCCACCTCGTTGCGGTAGTAGCGGGTCGTGGTGGGCGATGAATCGAGCCTCAGGTCGGATTTCGGTCCGTGCGCGTTTCGCCAGCTCTCGTGCCAGTAGGACTCGGCGACGATCTGCGCGATAGCGGACCGTTCCTTAGGCTCCGCAGCGCAGGCGCGGACCCAACGAGCCTTCTTCTCGTTGTGCGGCTCTTGCGCGGCCCCGAACTCGAGGAGTGCGAGTGGCTTGCTGTCGGACAACGCGTCCAGATCCCCGTACGCCGCGTCCATGAGATCCCGGAATGGGGTCCAGGACTCCCCGACCTTCTGCGGCCCGTAGACACTGACGCCGATCCAGTCCACGTAGTCGTCGCCCGGGTAGTACTCCGACATCTGATTCCAGTCCTTCTGGGGCCACGACTCGCCGTTGGGATGGAAGAACCAGGTGATGTTCCATGCGGCCTCGGCGCGGCAGATGTCGACGATGTGGCGGTAGGTGTCGCGGAACCGCTCGGGACCGTCGGCCTCGGTCGGATCGCCGTAGCCCTCGGTCTCCCCTCCCCCATTCCACCGACCGTTCCACGGGAACCAGAAGCCGTTGACCTCGGTACCGAACTCGACCAGCAGCGGGATGTCGGTGGCCGCGGCCGCGCGCGCACCACTCGTGGAGATCACCGTCGAAGTCCCCGTCGAGGAATCTCTGCAGCGTGTACTTCGTCGGCTTCTGCTTGAAGTTCGTGCGCGCCATCATGCGGATGAACGGAACCCGACCGTGCTCCGCGATGATCTCGACGTCCTTGGAGGGGAACGAGATCCCGTTGAACCAGTTGTTCGAGAAGTACACCCAGGTCATGTCCTTCCCGACCAGGTCCTCGAAGTCGCGGAGTTTGTCCTCGGTGACGAAGCTCTCAGCCCCTCCGAGGTCCGGGAACGCCGCGTGATACATGCCCTCCGGCCGGTGGGAGCAAGACGGCGTCGTCGGCCGCGTGAGCGGTCGCCGGAAGACAGCGTGATGGCGAGCAGGATCGAGACGATCAGCCGCGCTCTCATGCAGCCAGCCTTCCACGGCTTGGGAAGAAATGCTTAGGTCGGTCCGCGTAGGGTATGCAGTGCCGATGACTAACGACGATGAGAAGAAGAAGGACAGCGGGGGCCAGGCCGACGAGGATGCCAAGGAACGGGTCGATCGCGAGCTGATCGAGCTCCTGAACGAGCTTCGCGTCGCCCTCCCGGGGGTACAGGTCCTGTTCGCCTTCCTCCTGACACTCCCGTTCACGCAGGCGTTCGGGAAGATCTCGGGCGTGGGCGAAACCGCCTACGTCGTCGCCCTCCTCGCGGCCGCGTTGTCGACCGCATTATTCATCCTTCCGACGTCGATGCACCGGCTTACTTTCCGTGAAGGGACCAAGGAGCAGCTCCTGTTCACCTCGAACCGCGCGGCGATCGGTGGCCTGGCGCTTCTACTGGTGGCGATCGTGGCGGTCATCGTCGTGGTCTTCAGTGCGTTATTCGATAACACCGTGGCGTTCTTGGTCGCGGGCGCGGTTGCACTGTGGTTCGGGTGGTTCTGGTACGCCCTGCCGCTTCGACTCAAGGGTGACTGATGCGGGTCTGTCTCATGATCGAGGGCCAGGAGAGCGTCACCTGGGATGACTGGAGGGCGCTCGCGACGGCGACGGAGGATGCCGGCCTCGAGGGATTGTTCCGGTCGGACCACTATCTTCCGATCGGCACCGAGGGCGGTTCCTCACTCGACGCCTGGACCACTCTGGCCGGGCTTGCGACCCAAAGCTCCCGCATCAAGCTGGGCACGATGGTGTCCCCCGCGACGTTCCGTCATCCATCGGTTCTGGCGAAATCGGTCGTGACCGTGGATCACATCTCCGGCGGTCGTGCGGAGCTCGGGATCGGTGCGGGGTGGTTCGAGGCCGAGCATCGTGCCTACGGATTCTCCTTCCACGACACCAAGACGCCGCATGGCGATGCTTGAGGAGCAGATCGAGATCGTCTCTCGCTCGTGGTCCGAGGGCCCCTTCGACTTCAAGTGGTCGTCACTATTCGATCGAGGGGCTCGATGCTCAGCCGAAACCGATCTCCGAGCCGCGCCCGAATCTGATCGTCGGCGGTTCCGGCGGTCCTCGGACCGTGGCGCTCTGTGCTCGGTGGGCGGATGAGTACAACACCGTCGCATCCCACGATCGACGAGATCCGTTCGCGGCGAAAGTCACTCGAGGACGCCTACATCGCCGTCGACCGCGACCCTGCCGAAGTCGTCTTCTCGGTCATGACCGGCGTGGTGATCGGCTCGGACGAGTCCGAGGTGGATGCCCGCGCTCGAGAGCTCATGGCCCGTGATGGGGAGTCTGGATCGGTTGACGAGTGGCTCGCCCGGACCCGGGAGAGGCAGATCGTCGGCACCGTCGAGGAGGCAACCGAACGACTCGGAGAACTGGCCGAGGCCGGCCTCGATCGGATCATGCTCCAGCACCTCCTCCATACCGACCTAGAGGTAGTGGCGCTGATCGGCGAAGTCGCCGCCCGTCTCTGACCTCTTTGTGCGTTTGCACGAAGGTCGAGCCCCCCTTCGGACGAACCGCGAGGTCAATAGCTGACTCTCACACCAGGAGGGCTCCTGATGGTCCGTCGTACGCCTCGTCTCTCGGTTGCCGCGGTACTCGTGTTCTCGATCGTCATGTTGATCGCCCCAGGGGCCTCCGCCACGCCCGTGTGCACCGACGGCTATATGGGCGGACCACCGCTCGATCTGTGCGGGGGCCGGATCTTCCCCGAGGCCGAGACCGCCTTCGAGTACGTCCAGTACCTCCCCGACCCGGCCACCGGGTTCCGTGAGTACCAGCACGGCATCGAGTACCTGGCGCAGAAGTACCCCCGCTGGGTCGAGATCATCAAGCTGAGTGACCTCTACGGCGACGACGCCGTCAGTATGGGCCCGGACGCGCAACGCTCCAACGACGCGGCCGATACCGGTGACGGCTACGACATCTTCGCCATCAAGCTGACCGACAGAGAGGTCCCCGACGCCGGGAAGGAAACCCTGTTGTTCTCGCTCTCGGTTCACGGGGACGAGATCGGCGGTCGCGAGGGCGGTCTTCGAGCGATGGAGGACCTGGCGATGGCGGCGGAGAACGGCGGCACGATCGCAGACGGTGCTCAGGGTTACGAATCGACCACCGGGAGCGAGCCCGAGATCCACGAGTACGAAGTGGCCGACGTTCTTGCCAATGAAGCCGTGTACTTCATCGACTTCAACATCGACGGCTGGGTGAAGGGCGATCACTTCGCTCCCCCGACCGGCGACCCCGCCAGCGCTCGTCTGTACTCGCGCGGGAACTATGCAGGTACCGACCTCAACCGTCAGATGCCGACGGTCGGAAGCATCAACACCTCGCGCAACCCGCTGGAAGAGAGCGAGATGCTCTACGGCCACCGTTTCATGCACGCGGTCGCCGCGGCCGGCGTCGGCGGACAGTTGGCCTACGGCGCCGACATCCACGGTGAGAGCGCCTCACGCGCCTTCATCGACATCATGTACCCGGCCGGTCAGTTCGACTCCGTCAAGCACCGCCGTCTGATGTCGATCGCCGAGCGGACCAAGTCGATCGTTGACAAGACCCTCTACGAGGGGTTGATCGATGCACTTGAAGAGGAGACCGGCGGCGATGCCGGCGAGGGCATCGAGGATGAAGGCTTCCCCGTTGGCAACACGGTTCCGACCAAGCCCGCTCGCTGGGGCACTGTGTGGGACACGCTCGGCTACACCGACACCGGGTTCATCGGGGACTACCTTGCGACCGAACTCGGCGTCACCGGGATGGACTACGAGATGGCGTTCAACCACGCCGACTACCGCGCTCATACCCGCGGTTGGAACTACTTCATGCAAGAGAACATGATCAACGGCTCCCGAGCCATCATCAAGACGGCGATGGCTTACGCGATGACCGAGCGGGAGGACTTCGCCGACTTCAAGATCGACCCGATCGGCAAGGTCGGGTACCTGACCGACCCCGTGCGGGTGACCGATACCGACGAGAACGGCCCCGGCCGTCTGCCTGGCCCGGACGCGGATGGGATCGGCGCCAACGGGAACCCGGTGGAGCAGCGCTCCTACTCCGCATCGCAGCTCGACTTCTTCGCCGATGAGTCCAAGTACGTCGTCGGCGGGATCAAGCGGATCAACGCCAGTGCCGTCGCCGCGAACAAGAAGAGGTTCAAGCGCCTCGACACGCTGGTGCTCGCGGACATCACGACTCCTCCGGGCAAGGCTCGCATACGACTCGGCGGACTACTTCGCCAACCTGAAGTCGTGGGTTGAAGATGGCGGGAACCTGGTCCTCACCGACCGTGCCCTCCACGTGATGGAGAGCATCGGGTTCGTTCCTTCCGGTTCCGTCACCGACATCAAGGTCTATCAGCCGTATGCGAACTTCGTGGACTTCGAACACCCGATGGTGGCCGGCCTGCGCCAGAACGCACGCCAGCTATCGGAGGCAACCCTCGTCGGCTACCCGATCGGTAACAACGCGTCTCCGATGTCGGTCGTATCGAGAGACGCGTGGGAGACCGCAGGTGGTCACACCGTCGGCACCACCGGCAACAACTCCGGGTCGTCCGACGACGGCACCCAGACCTCGGTCGGCGAAGCACCACTCGGCGATGGCATCATCCGCATCATGGGCGGTGGTCTCCCGACGCCGACCGAGGATTTCGACCACCGCTACGGACTCAAGGACTACTCGCTGACCTACTCGGGCCTCTTCATTCTCGAGAACTCGATAGTCCACAACTCGATGGACCGGATCATCATCATCGGTGGGGAGAGGATCGAGATCGCAACTGGGTGGCCGGGGAGTCTCTTCGCTCTCCCGTTCGCAGGCTCATGATCTACGAACCCTGCCTTGGGCATTAGTCGAGCCGTGGGAACCCAGTCGGTGAGAGGGCTGGTGGTGGCAGCTCTTGCCGCCATCGTCTTTCTTCCTGCTGCATCGCCGCCGGCAGGCGCTACGCTGCCGCGCTCCGAGTCGAAGTCCAAGGGGTGCACAAAAGACGAGAACCCGACGATGAAGCTCGACTACACAACTGAGCGGATGAAGGCTGTGTTCCGTTTCGCTAAGAAGTGCTACCCAAAGGGATCGACCTTCGAGAACGTGTCCGCCGGCGTCATCCGAACCCTCCCTGATGGGACTGGCGAGGCGCTAGGCCGTGGGAAGTCGTGCGATTCGGCCACGACCTGTTGGCTTGCGGTAAAGATCCCTCACCCCGAGACCGAGTCTGCCCAGTACGAGTTTCGGGTGGACTGGCGCGGGCTGCACGGACATGGCCGGAAGCGCAAGACGGGGCCGATCTCGTGCACTTCGACTCCCGTCTCGGCGATGTGCGAAGAGGCAGGCAACTCATGAAGCGCCTTCTGAAGGTCCTCCCGCTTCTCGGGGTCGCTCTTGTGGGGGCAGGCTTGCAGCTGCCCAGCTTGTATCGGAATCATCCCGCGACCCGAGGGGACGCTCACGGTTGGCCGATCTCCTTCCTCCAGTACGAGGGCTCCATCGAGAGCAATCTCCGTGGCTACCTTCTGGCGGCCGTCTGGATCGGTGGGGGCCTCCTCGCCGCGATCGCCATCCTCCGAAGGCGACCCGCGGGGTTCGCGCCGGGCTTCGTTCTCGGTACCGGGCTCTTCGCGTTGGCCTCCTTCCTCGGCCTGACGCTCTCGATAACTCAGGAAGGCAGTGAACCACAGGCCCCTGGTCGGCCGGCCCCGGATACTTCCTGGGTGTCGCGGGTGGTCTGCTGCTCATATTGACGGGCATCTTGCTCCGAGTCGATGGTTCGGATGTGGCAACGCGCTCCAAGGTCGCGCCTTTCCTGGGAGTCGCCGTCATGGCCGCTGGATTGGTTACCCCGGTGATGTATCGCAACCATCCCGAGGCCGGGTCGGTCCGCGGCCAGATCGCGGAGCCGATCGTGAGTTTCGATGGTCACATAGGCGAGCTGCTGTTCGGATATCTGGTGGGGGCCGCGCTCGTCGGTGGTGGACTGTGGGCCGCGTGGGCGATACTCCGGAGCAAGAACTCATTCGCACCTTGGGGTCGGTTTCGCTCTTGGTTTGGGGGCTCTAGCGACATTCCTCGGGTACGTGCTGTTGATCACCATGGGGCCCAACGAGGCGCCCTATCCGCAGGGAGGATTTTCCGTGGGGATCGGGTTCTTCCTCGGGATCCCGGGCGCGCTAGTTCTCGTTCTGGCCTGTCTTCCCAAGAGCGGACCGGTCGCTAACGCTACGTGAGTGTCCGGCCGATCACGTAGCGCTGGATCTGGTTGGTGCCCTCCACGATCTGTAGCGCTTTGGCCTCGCGCATGTAGCGTTCGACCGGGTACTCGGTGATGTATCCGTAGCCTCCGTGGAGCTGGACCGAGTCGGTCGTGACCCTCATCGCGACATCGGTGCAGAAGAGCTTCGCTTGGGCCGCCTGGAGAGAGTAGTTGAGGCCGGCGTCGCGGAGCGCCGCGGCGTGACGGTACAGCCGTCGTCCGGCTTCGATCGCGGTGGACATGTCGGCGAGCATGAACTGGACACCCTCGTTGGCGGAGACCGGCTTGCCGAACTGCTCGCGCTCACCGGTGAACTTGAGCGCCTCGTCGAACGCCGCCTGCGCGACCCCGATCCCGCATGCCGCGATGCCGAGACGGCCGGAATCGAGTGACGCGAGCGCGACCTTGAAACCGTTCCCCTCATCGGCGACCCGGCGAGATACGGGGACCTCGGCATCATCGAGCGACAGCATCCAGGTCGGCGACGAACGCCAGCCCATCTTGTCTTCCTTCTTCGAGCCACCGAATCCGGGCGTCCCCTTCTCGACCAGGAACGACGAGATGCCCTGCGGGCCGGACTTCGCCGGTGCGGGCGAGGACGAGCACGACATCGGCCTCATCGCCGCGGGTGCAGAACACCTTGGTCCCCGAGAGCCGGTAGGAGTCTCCGTCCCGCACCGCCTTCGAGGTGAGGGCGGCCGCGTCCGACCCGGAGCTGGGCTCGGAGAGGGCATAGGCGCCGAACCACTCCCCCGCCGTGAGCTTCTCGAGGACCTCTTTCTTCTGATCTTCGGTTCCGAACTCGTTGATGGCGAATGCGCACAGGGTGTGGACCGAGAGGCCGATGGCCAGCGCCAGATACGCGGTCGCCAGTTCCTCGACGATCAGGAGATAGGTCGAGTACGGCTGGCCCCCACCTCCGTGTTCCTCGGGGAACGGCACGCCGGTGAGGCCCAGCTCCGCAAGCTTGTTGTAGAGGGGTTTGGGATCCTCCGAGCGGGCCTCGTAGTCGATCGAGAGTGGCTTGGCTTCTGCAGTGGCGAACTCTCGTACCATCTGTACGAGTGCTCGCTGCTCGTCGTCGAGCAGCCGGATGTCCTGAGGCATGGGCCGCAGGATAGTCGATGACCCGAAGCCCCCACGGAACGGAGCAGGACTGAGATGAAGATCGAGGATCGGACGGGTGAGCCACTGTCGGTGGCGACCGTGACCGTTGGTCCCGAGGAGATCATCGATCTCTTGCAAGGGCTCGCCGACGTCGTCGAGGGCAAGCGCCCGCACCTCCACTTCGCACAGACGGACGGGCCCCAACTCGTCGTGAAGCTTGCACACGATGGTCGACGCCGATCCGATCGAGCGCCAGATGGACTGGTGGGTCGGCCCTCTCGTGCTCGTGGTCGCAGTCTTCTCCCTGATCGGAGCGATCACCCTGGTCCGATGGGGAGCGGGACTGATCGGATGACGTCCAGTCCCACCGCCAATCCCGGCGGCATCGGCTCTCGGGATGTCTCGTTCGAGAAGCTGACCTCGGGCACGACCGAGCCCTTCGACCTCCTAGTCGTTGGTGGCGGTATCACGGGGGCTGGGATCGCTCTCGACGCGTCGTCACGCGGACTCCGAGTCGCGCTGGTGGAACGGAACGATTTCGCCGCCGGCACATCGAGCAAGTCGTCCAAGTTGGTTCACGGTGGACTCCGCTATCTCGAGCAACGTGAGTTCGGCCTCGTCCGAGAAGCGGTCACCGAGCGCGACCTGCTGCGCCGTCTCGCCCCGCATCTCGTCGAACCGGTCCCCTTCGCACTCCCGATCACCGGACGTCAGATGCGCGTCAAGTTCGGCGTTGGGTTGTGGGCGTACGACGCGCTGGCGTCGTTCCGTGGCAATCAGATCCACAAGCACCTGAGCACGGAGGAGACCGAAGACATGCTTCCCGCCCTTCCCAAGGGGAAGGTGGCCGGCGGATTCCTCTACTACGACTGCAAGACCGACGACGCGCGACTCGTCATGGAGGTTCTCGTCGCCGCGGTCAGGCTCGGTGCCGTTGTCTGCAACTACTCTCCCGTGATCGGTATGGAGAGCAACGATCAGGGCTGTGAAGCAACGGTGCAGGACTCGCTGAGCGGAGACATCGCCCGGATCAAGGCGAAGCGCGCGGTGGTCGCCGGAGGCGTGTGGGCGGACCGCATCGAGAACCTCCTCCATCCTGACGCCGAGGATCGACTGCGGCCGTCGAAGGGGATCCACCTTCTGTTCAGCCGAACGGACGTGCCCGTCGGAGATGCTGCCGCTCTGATCCCCGATGCCGAGCGCGAACGGATGCTGTTCGTGATCCCGTGGCTGGATTCGGTGTTGGTCGGGACTACTGATACCGAGTATTCGGGGGAGATCGACTCCCCCACCGTTGACGAGGGCGACCGCAAGTACGTGCTCGATGCATTGAACTCGGTCTTCCACCTCGATCTCTCAGAGGCAGACATCGCCGGCGCCTACGCGGGGCTCCGGCCGTTGGTGAAGGGCAAGGAGGGGGCGACCGCCGATCTCTCTCGCAGGCATTCGGTTTATGACGTTGCTCCCTCGGTCATCGGGATCACCGGGGGGAAGCTGACGACGTGGCGCAAGATGGCCGAGGACGCGGTCGACCGGTTGGCCGAGGAACTCGAAGCTCCCCGAGGCTCACGAACGGAGCACATCAAGCTCGGCACCAGTGATGTTGCGTCTCTGAACCTGGCGCTCGGACGTCGTGCCGAGCGCTTGAGCCTCCCCGACGCGACGGTGCGCTCGCTGGTTCGCTCCTACGGCGACCGGGCCCTCAATGTCCTGGACGTCGCAGAGGAGACCGGACTCACCGACCCACTCGTCCCCGGCCATCCGATGTTGGCTGCGGAGGCGGCTTACACGGCTCGCTCCGAGATGGCCGTGCGCTTGACCGATCTGCTGTCTCGCCGCACGCGCCTCTCTCTGACCAATCGCGAAGCGGGACTCGGCCCGGGCTCGAGAGCGGTCGAGATCTTGGCATCGGAGCATGGGTGGACTGAATCCACCGGCAAGATAGAGACGGTGACCCATAGAGATGCGGTCGAGCGGGAACGCGGACTCTCTCTCCCCGTGCCCGAGGCCGGCTAAGTGGAGGAAACGCAGGGGTCGGTCGACTCGTTCGACGGGACTTCACTCGCAACCCGTCAGTTGGGAGACACGGCCTTACCTCCCCTGCTACTGGTTCCCGCGGTCGGGTCCAATCTCGCCCCCTGGCGCAGGGTGATCCCTCGGCTGCTGGAGCAACGCCATCTCGTTACCTGGGACCTCAGGGGACTGCACGCGTCGGGCCCGCCCGCGACCGGGTATCAGGACGCAGGAGCGAGCGCCGAGGATGCCGTCGCCGTGATGGACGACGCGGGCATCGACTCAGCACCGGTGATCGCATGGAGCACCGGAGGGCGCATCGCGATCGAGCTGGCCTTTAGATATCCGGAGAGAGTGACGGGCCTCACGCTGATCTGTGGCATGAACGGTTATCCGTTGTCCCGACTTCTCAGGCACTTCGATCTGCCGGTCGTGCTGCCGACGCTCGCCGGGATCGGCAAACACTTCCCCACGCTCTTCGGCAAGGCCCTTGACGGGTTGAGCTCCCGGCCAGAACTCGCAGGGATCGTTCGTCAGTCGGGCATGCTCGCTCCGACCGCGGACGTTGCCGCCTTCGTCGACATGCTCAAGGGAACAGCTGAGTGCGACCCCAAGGCGTTCCTTGCGAGCTACGAGAAGATCGCCGGCGACCCTTCCCCCGAGGCCCTCGATGGGATCGAGGCACCGACGATGTTGATCCTCGGCAGCAAGGACCGGTTCACGTCACGCGGGATCTCCGAGCAGATCGCATCGGCACTCCCCGGTTCTGTGATCCACGATTACGAAGGAGCGACGCACTTCCTGCCGCTCGAGTTCCCCGCCCGGCTGGCGGGCGACATCACCGCGTTCCTGGCGACGCTACCCAGCCCGTCGACTCAGGAAGTCCCGTAGAACTTCGTTCACCTTCTCTGGATGGCTGAGGTTAGCCGCGTGGCCCGCCCCACTGATAATGGTGAGGCCATCGCACTCAGGGAGTCCGTCGCATAGCCGTTGCGCCAGCTCCACCGAGATAGCTATGTCGGTATCGCCGTGAACGATCGCCACCGGCTGCGTGATCTGGGGAAGTTGATCGTGGATGTCTTCTCTGCCGATCAGGGTTCGGAACGGCTCGGTGATGGTGGCTCCGGGGCGTGCGAGCCACTTGGCGACCCATGGCTCGTGATCGGCCGTCCCGACGATGATGCCGGCGACGGTTCGTGCGAGGTCCTCGGTCGGCTGCAGCGTCCACGCTTCCACCATGCCTTCGTAGATGGGCAGCATGGCCGGGTCTTCAGGCCCGGCCTGAGAGTCGATGATGAAGAGACCACGGACCCTGTCCGGCGCAGTCAACGCGGCCCGCAGGCCGAGGAAGCCTCCCTGCGACATGCCGACGACGGTGGCGCTGTCGATCGCACAGGCGTCCATGACCGCCAGAAGGTCGTCGGCGGAGTCCCAGTACGTGAACGGACCGTTCGCCTCGGTCGCACCGAAACCGCGCTGGTCCCACGTTACGCAGCGGTAATCGCCTTTGAGGGCCTCGACCTGAGGGTCGAACATCTCGTGATCCATGAGGAAGCCGTGACTGAAGATGACGGGTGGGCCATCGCCTCCGTGATCCCAATAGTGGATATCGACGCCGGCGTTCTCGGTGACCGGCATCAGACCTTCAACCTGATGATGTCTCGAAGAACCTCGAACTGAGCCGGCGTTTCACCGAGGAGTTCGCCGTCGGCCTCGACCGGGAGGGGGCGGTCCGCGGTGATCGAGCACCGAACGCGCTTCGCCTCGAGGATGTCCGGGTGTGGCAGGTGCTGACCCTTGTAGACCTTGGGGAGGATCGCGACCGACTCGCGCTTGCGGGCGTGCTCAACTTGGATGTCGAGGAGCCCGTCGGTCGGAGCGGCCTTGGGCGCGATCTTCATGCCGCCGCCGAAGAACTGACCGTTGGCGACGACCATGTTGTTCATCGGACCCTCGTACTTCTTGTCCACGAGATCGACGACCACGTTTGCGGACTTGTGCTTGAAGAGGGTCAGCCAGAAGGCGAAGAAGTAGATCGTCGGGCCCATCCAACGAGGCATACGGGCGGCCTTGCCCACGGTTGCGGCACCGATCCCCACCTCGGCGATGTTGGGGAAGTACCGGGTGGTCTCGACGCCGTCCTTCATGAAGGTGACCTTCCCGATATCGATAGTGAATGACTCATCGCCATCGAGGTGGGAGACCGCGTGGGCGGGCGTCGCCGGGATACCGAACGTCTTGATGAAGTCGCAGCCAGAACCGGCTGCAACGACGCCGAGAACCGCGTCGGGGTTGACGGCCTTGTCGTCGACGATCATCCCGTTGACCACCTCGTGCACGGTCCCATCGCCCCCCACCGCCACGATGAAACGCGAACCGCGCTCGAGCGCCTCGCGTGCCAACTGGGAGGCGTGCCCGGGGCCTTCCGTATGGAAGACCTCGTAGGGCAACTCGCGCAGCCTCAGGTTCTTCTCGACCTCGGGAAGAGCCTTGCCGACCCCTCCGTTGCCAGACCGGGAGTTGCAGATCAGAGTGATGGTCCCGAAGGGGCTCCGTTCGGAGGTCACAGACCCATCACTCCCGGGTTCATGATCCCCTTCGGATCGATCGCCTTCTTGATCAGGCGCAACACCTCGAACCACTCCCCCAGCTCCTCTTCTATCCACCCGGCTCGGACGCGCCCGACGCCGTGGTGGTGACTGATAGTGCCACCTGCGTCGAGTGTCGTCCGCATGGCGATCTCCCACCACTTCCGGTCGAGCTCTTCGGCCTCGGCATCTGACTCGCACATCGAGCCCATCGTGAAGTACAAGCACGCTCCGTCCGGGTAGACGTGGGACACGTGGCATCCGACCAGTTGCGCTGACCCCGACAATGCCTCCTTGACCGAGTGGTAGAGGTCACGAAGTACGGTCCAGGTCCCCGCCACCTCGATCGTGTCGACGATCCCATGGGGACCAAGCAGTCCCTCCCCCGCCATGACTTTGCGGAACTCCTCGACCGCATCGTTGCGATGCTCCCACCAGTGAGCTACGAGAGCAGTGTTGCCGGGCGTGCCGTCGATGAGTTCGGCGGCCCGACTCCTGCGCTGCTCCGAGTCATCGCCGTCGAAGGAGCACAGGAGCAAGGGACCCATCGGCTCGTTCGGGTGATGGCGGAGGAACAGAGCGGCATCCTCGGGGTCGTAGAGACGAACCATGGTCGGGCCGAGATCGGATCCCGCCAGGGCCCGGCACGCCTTGACGCCGTCGGCCATGTGCTCGAAACGCTGACAGAGGTCGGCCCGGTCGGTCGGAAGCGGAAACACTCGCAGGGTCACCTCGGTGACGACCCCGAGCGCGCCCTCGGAGCCGATGAGAAGCCCGGCGAGATCGGGCCCGGTGGACCTCCGGGGCGCCGTCTTGGTGCGAACGATCCGGCCGCCGGGGAGGACGGCCTCGAGACCGCGGACCAGATCTTCGATACCGCCGTACTTGGCGGACAACTGGCCGCAAGCGCGCGTGGCAACCCATCCTCCGACCGTAGAGATGTCGACCGACTGGGGTTCGTGGCCGAGGAGGTAGCCCGCACTTGCGAGATGGTCGCGTAGAGCCGGGCCGGTCACACCCGCTCCCGCAGTGACGAGGCCGCTCTTCTCATCGACATCGGAGATCGAATTCAATCGTTCGAGGTCGAGCACTACAGCGCCGTCCGGCTCGATCCCGCGCACGACGCTCGAGCCTCCCCCGAACGGGACGACCGCGATGGCGTTTTCCTGCGCCCATTCGAGGATCGCGGCGACCTCGGCGGTATCCCTTGGTCGAACGACGACGGATGGACCCGGGCCTGGTGTCCCCATGCGGTCATGGAGTAGTGCGCCGGGGAACCAGTCGTGCGTGTGACCGGCGAGTCCTTCGGGCGAATCGTCGACCGCGCCGGCCCCGAGCATGGTCCTCAGCGCGTCGAGCATCAGACCCGCTCGATGATGGTGGCGATGCCTTGGCCCACTCCGATGCACATCGTCGCAAGGCCGTAGCGCACCTCTCTACGTTTCATCTCGTGCACGAGGGTGGTGAGGATGCGAGCACCCGAGCAGCCGAGTGGGTGACCAAGCGCGATCGCACCTCCGTTGACGTTGACCCGTTCCATGTCGAGACCGAGCTCTCGTACGCACGCGATCGATTGAGCCGCGAACGCCTCGTTCAATTCGACGAGTTCGATGTCATCGATCGAGAGACCGGCGCGTTCGAGGACCTTCCGGGTCGCGAGCACCGGACCGATACCCATAACGCGGGGCTCGACCCCTGCTACCGCGGTCGCCACGATGCGTGCCATCGGGGTCCACCCGTTGCTATCGAGCGCCGTTTGCGAGGACAAGAGAACCGATGACGCACCATCGTTGATGCCCGACGAGTTGCCGGCGGTGACTACTCCACCGTCCTTGAATGCGGGCTTGAGCCGCGCCAGCCGCTCCATGGAGGTGTCCGGGCGAGGCGGCTCGTCCTGATCGACCACGATAGGGCCACCCTTCTGCTGCGGGACCTCGATCGGGACGATCTCGTCCTTGAACCGGCCCCCGTCCCGAGCGTTGACCGCACGCTGGTGGCTTCGAAGGGCGAACTCATCCCCCTCCTCGCGGGAGATGTTCCATTGCTCGGCGACGTTCTCAGCGGTTTGCCCCATGCCTTCGATCCCGTACATCGCCTCGAGTGCGGGGTTCGGGAACCTCCAGCCCATCGTGGTGTCGTAGACCTCGGTCCGGCGATCGAATGCGGTGGTCGCCTTGGGCATCACGAAAGGGGCTCGGGTCATGGATTCAGACCCACCGGCAATCACCACGTCCGCCTCACCGGCGACGATCTGGCGCCCGGCCGAGTTCACCGCCTCGAGACCGGATCCGCATAGGCGGTTGACGGTCGCTCCGGGCACCGACACCGGGAGCCCGGCAAGCAGGAGGGCCATGCGGGCGACGTTGCGGTTGTCTTCCCCAGCCTGGTTGGCGGCGCCCCAAACGACGTCCTCGACCGTCGCCCCATCGACTGAGTTGCGCGCCACGATCTCGGAGATCACATGGGCGGCCATGTCGTCGGGTCTGATGGAGGCGAGGACGCCGCCGAACCGGCCCATGGGAGTTCGGATCGCATCGACGATGTAAGCGTCATCCATGTTGGAATCTTCGCACGACCGGCAGAAGCTCGGGCAGTGACTCGATCGTTGCGTCCGGGTCTGGCCCCGGTAAGGCGTTGATCGCAGGGTTCGGTCGTAGAACCGCGCGCATCCCCGCGCCCTTCGCTCCACCGATGTCGTCGAACGGCCGGTCCCCCACCATCACCACCGCCGAAGGGTCGCGCAACTCGAGCGCCTCCATGGCGGCGACGAACACGCTGGGGTGCGGCTTGGTACGCGCCATGTCGCTCGTGTACAGCCGAACGTCGATCAGATCGATCAGGCCATCGCGCTCGAGGAAGTGCTCGTGGAAAGCGCGGGGCCACAGAGTGTTGGAGAGCAGCCCGATCTTGAGTCCCATTTCCCTGAGCTCCTCCAGGACGCCCACCGCCTCGGGGTCGTGTGAGATGTGCGGCGTCCACGAGTCGAGATGGTGCTGCAGTGCCTCCTCGACAACCGCCTCAGCGATGTCGATGCCGAGTTCGTGGGTCGCCAGCGCGAACACATCGGACAGATGAGCACTCGTCTGGGTCGCTTCGACGTCCTTCCAGAATCGGCCCTCGATCTCGATCAATCGACGGATCAGGTTGTCGGGATCGTCCGGGTGGATGTGTTGGGCGGCGACGCGCCACATGTCCTCGAGATCGACCTCCGCCCAGCGCGACAACGTGCCGCCCCAGTCGAAGATGACACCCTCGATCGAGCCCATCAGACCTCGAGGGACGAATAGGCGACAACCCCGCGGTGGAGCCCCTCGATGGCCTCGACGATGGCTCCTCGGAGATCGTCGTTTGGGGCGATCGGTTCGAGTTGTCGAAGGAGATCGACCAACTGCTTGACGGAGCGGACGAAGTCCCCGGGGGCATCGTCTTCCTCGAGCACTCGATCGAGCGGCGCGCCCGCGGTCCATCGGTATGCCTTTTCGGAGAACCCTGGGTCGGGTTCCCGCGTTAGCTCGATGCCCCGCTCATGTTCGTGCCGCTCGATCCGGTTGTATAGATCGACGAGCCGGTTCCAGGACGAGCGTGCGGCGTCGGTCGGCCAGTTCGGAGGAGCCACGGGGTCGGGGCCGCGGGTCTCATATACGAGGCTCGAGCACACGGCCGCCACCTCGGGGCCGTCGAGATCGTCGAGGACGCCTTCCTTGAGACACTCGACGACGAGCAGATCCGATTCGTTGTAGACGCCGGTCAGCAGCTCACCCTTCGGCTCCAGGTTCCAGTCGGAGACGTAACCCAGGTCTTGGAGGACGTCGACCACGACATCAAACCGGCGCGCCAGGGTCCCCGTTCGACGGGAGATGCGCTTGGTGATGCCCCTGACCTCCTTCTCGAGCCGAACCGCGCGCTCGGCGAAGTGGAGATGCCGTCCCCGGTCGGGACATGAGTGCACCGGGTGGTTCTCGACCCTTTCCTTCAACTCACCGAGCTGATCGTTCCCCGCGGCATCGAGGGGTTCCTCGTCGACGGTGAGCGCAGTGAGCTTGCGTGCCAGCGTCCGCCGGGAACTGGCGTCCCTAGATCGGAACGTGTTCGGGATGCGCAAAGACCCGACCACCCTTGGGGTCTTACGGAGATCGGTGGGGCCGAGACGGATGAGAGCGCGCGTTTCTGTCATCGCGACGAGCTTCGGGGCGCCGTCGCCTTCCTTGAGGGGCTCGATGACGACGTAGCGACCCCGTCGCTTTCCGCCCGCGATCTCGAAGACGTCACCCCGCTTGAGTCGATCTAGCCGGCCCACCGGAGAGGCGCTTCCTCCGGTTCCCGACTCCATCCGTTTGAGCGCGGCGACCAGTTCCCGATACTCCTCAACGTCGCCCTTCTCGCAGGTCATGCGCTCTCGATAGGAAGAGAGATAGGCCTCGTCGCGTTCCCGATTCCGTTCTAGCGCGACGACATCACGGTCGGCCTGGAACTGCGCGAACGAAGAGTTCACCAGGTGCTCCGCCTCCGCCCTCTCGTAGCTGCGGACCATGTTGACCGCCATGTTGTAGGACGGCTGGAACGACGAGGTCAGCGGATAGGTGCGAGCCGACGCGAGTCGGCTGATCGTCTCGAAGGGCGTGAATCGCTGCATCAGAACGACCGAGTGCCCGAGTTCGTCCTTGCCGCGTCGTCCGGCTCGTCCCGAGAGTTGCGTGTACTCACCAGGTGTCATGAGCTCGTGCTTCTCTCCGGTGAACTTCGTGAGGCTCTCGATCACCACGGTCCGTGCCGGCATGTTGATCCCGAGAGCGAGCGTCTCGGTCGCGAACACGACCTTGACGAGACCCTTCTTGAACAATTCCTCGACGGTCTCCTTGAACGGCGGGATCATCCCCGCGTGATGGGCGGCGATGCCGTTCGCCAGACCGGCGATCCATTCGTGATAGCCGAGGATGTCGAGCTCCTCTTCCGGGAGTTCGGAGGCGCGCATATCGGCGTACTCGGTGATCCGCTTGCGCTCATCGGGCGTCGTTAGTCGGAGGTTCTCGTTGAGGCATCGCTTGACCGCTTCGTTGCACCCCCGACGGGAGAAGATGAAGTAGATCGCGGGAAGCATCCCCTCGCCGCTGAGGCGCTCGACCACCTCGGTCCGGAACGGGATGCGCGGCCGCTTCTCTCGTTCCCGACGGCCCCCGCGCTGCGGGCGGGGGCCTCCTCTGCGTTTGCGACGGTCGAACTCGCGCGCCCGTGGGTTCGGGATCGGGGTCCCGTCGCCCTTCTGAACGAACATGGGGAGCAGCTCATCCGAAGCGAAGTACCAGTGCCTCACCTCGACCGGTCGCTGCTCCTCGATGATCACCTCGGTCCGGCCGCGCAGCGTCTGGAGCCACTCCGCGAATTCTTCGGTGTTGGACACGGTCGCGGAGAGTGAGACGATCTGCACGTCGACCGGGAGATGGATGAGGATCTCCTCCCAAACGCCTCCGCGATATCGATCTTGGAGATAGTGGACCTCGTCGAGTACGACGTAGCGGAGATTGTGGAGCGTGGGTGAGTCCTCGTAGATCATGTTGCGGAGGACCTCGGTCGTCATGACCACAACCGGGGCCTCGCCGTTGACCGAGTTGTCTCCGGTCAGGAGCCCGACGTTCTCGGCGCCGTGGATCGACACGAAATCCCCGTACTTCTGGTTGGAGAGCGCCTTGATCGGTGTCGTATAGAAGGTCTTGCCGCCCTCCTGGAGGGCGAACCAGGCGGCGAATTCCCCCACGACGGTCTTGCCCGCACCGGTTGGAGCGGCCACCAGCACCGACGAGCCACCCACCAGGGATGCGCACGCACGCCGCTGGAACGGATCGAACGGGAAACCGTAGGTGGCCTCGAAACGTTCTACGAGGTCCATCGAGCGAGTCTAAGGGTGGAGCGGGCTCCGGCTATTCCTCGGTGGGAGTGGGCTCGGGCGTCGCCTCGTCTTCGACTGGGGCCGCTGCCACCGGCGAGATGAGACTGGAACCCGGAAGATCGACCACGGCGCGGGCCTCGTCAAGGATGGCGACCGCGTTGGTCCACAGGCTGGTCGCCAGATCCCGCTGGGCCGCCGCCCGGTCCAACAGACTGGTTGCGAGATCACCCTCGGCGTCGGCGGCGAGTTGATAGAGGCGGGTCGATTCCAGGTAG
The DNA here is from genome assembly GCA_963826105.1 of uncultured Actinomycetes bacterium. Taxonomy (GTDB): domain Bacteria; phylum Actinomycetota; class CADDZG01; order CADDZG01; family WHSQ01; genus WHTI01. Next base: position 118,346 of record CAWGWA010000006.1, read on the forward strand.
AGGTCGAGAGAGCCAAGGATGAGTTCGGAGACGCCCGACGCGCCTTCGGGCGGGCGTGCCTGCGCGGCGGTCAACTGGGCCGACTGGAGCCCCTCCTCCCACGTCCTGGCGTCCTTCTTGAGAGACCCGAAGGAGTCGTCGTCGATGGCGGCGGGTGCTGTTGAGAGCCCCGTACCGGCTTCCGTGGCGGCTACGAGCACCGCCTGGGTCTGAGAGGTGTAGCCCTCGAGCTCCTGCTGTGCGGCCACGTCGGCCTCTGGCTCCTTCGCCACGGTGATGACCACCGCGGTGATGATGCCGATGAGGAGGACGAGCCCGACCGCGATCCCTACTCGGCCCCCACTGGTCTGGTACCAGGGGATGTGCTCGTGATGCGAGTACTGGACCCGGGGCGCGGCCGCGGGCCGCCTTTTCGGCTTGCCTTGGGACCTTTTCTTACCTTTGATAGCCACGGCCCAGGACTATAACGCGGCCTTCGCCCGTCTCTTTAGCACCACCCTGAGAAGCACGATGGTGATCTCGTAGAAGAGGTAGAGCGGTACCGCCAGCAGCATCATCGTGTAGGGGTCCTGGCTGGGGGTGATGACCGCGGCCAGGACCACGATGAGGACGATCGCGGTCCTTCGCCCGTTCTTCAGCTGATCGATGGTGACCGCGCCGATCAATCCGAGGAAGAACAGCACTAGGGGCAACTCGAACATGACCCCGAAACCGAGCAACATCAACCCAACGAAGTTGAGATACTCCTCGGCCCCAAGGAGCGGAACCAGGTCGGAGCCTCCGATGTCGATCAGGAAGTTGATGCCGGCCGGGAGGACCATGTAGGCGATCCCGGCACCGAGCAGGAACAAGATTGTCGAGGCGGCCATGAACGGGATCGAGTAGCGCTTCTCTTTGGTGTTCAGAGCAGGGGCCACGAACGCCCAGATCTGATACAGCCAGATCGGCGACGTCAACGCGATGCCGACCAGCGCGGTCATCTTCAATCTGAAGTTGAACCCGCCGATCAGCTTGTTGTAGACGAGGTCGCAGCCCTGAGGACCCAGTTTGTCGGGATCCACGTCACATAGGGGCTTTCGGAAGAACTCCAGGATCGGCTCGTAGAAGAAGAACACGACGATCGAGATCGCGAAGAAGGCAACGAGTGACTTGATGATCCTCGAGCGGAGTTCGCCGAGGTGCTCCATCATCGACATCGAGGCGCGCTTCTCGCGGGGCTTCCGTTTACGGAAGCGGAGCCGGCGTCGTCGCAGCTCTTCGGGATCACCCATCACACGGCTCCCGGCTTGATCTCGTCGCCGTCCTCCTCGTCGTCCTCGCCCTCCTCGTCGTCCTTCTCGGACAGGGCGGGGGGCATGCCCTCGTACCGGTTGCGGACGTTGGGATGGTCGGGGCGCGGCTCAGGTGGGTCGTCGAGATCGAGACCATCCTGGAACTCGTCCTTGACCTCGCTCGCCATCTGCCGGAGCTGCTGCGCGGCGCGACCTATCTGTCGGGCTATCTGGGGGAGCTTCTCGGGTCCGAAGACCACGAGGGCCACCATGACGATGACCAGTATCTCTATGGGACTGAGCTGAGGCATGGCGTGCAGTCTATGGCGAGCGTGACTGCTACCACCGGCGCGGGGGCCGGGGCGTTACGCGTTCTCGGAGTTGCGCTTCTCCGTAAGGGCTTCGAACCAGTCGTCCGATTCGAGAAGCTGGTGGAACTCGAGAAGGTCGTTGTGGGTGATAACGGGGCCGGACTTCGCCTCGAGGATCTCGGCCGGGACGTCCTGCAGCGTGGGCATGACCCCACCCGAGAGGAGGAGGCGGACGACACGCTCGTCGGCCGGCTTCTCTATGAACTGGGTGCATGTCGGGCAGCTGAAGCCGTAGCTGTTAGAGCCGTGGCCGGTACCGATCCGGAGCAGGATGTCTTCCGGAGTGAGGTCGACCTCTCCGCAGCTGTGGCATGTCGCTTTGATCGTCGTCATTTCGAATGGCCTCTGGTTGGGGGCTGTTCTTGCTTACACAGGTGTTATCGGCGCTCCAGCCAGAAGATTGAGCCCGAATTCTCTGAGGCATAACCCCAGGTCAGGGGCTAGGCGGGTCAGGAATGGCGCGCGATGATGGCCCCGGCGAGCTCCCGGGCCCCCTGGGCGAAGGCCTCCGGCTCGATCTTGCGGACCTCCGTGCCCAGGCGCAACAGGAGCGTGGCCGCCCACCGCTCGCCGCCCGTCAAGAGCTCCACACGCTGCCATCCCCCGGCGACCTTCTTCTTCGAGATCACGGGGTAGTAGTCCTCGAACCAGCGCATCGCGTCGGGCGAGATCTCCATCACGAGATGCGCCTGGCCCTCGGGCTTGCCGACGAAAGCTCCCTGGTAGCGGTCCGGTTCGAAGTCATCCGGCACCGGCGCATCCTCGGAGGTCAGCGAGACGGCCTTGATGCGGTCGGCCCGGAACATCCTTTCTTCGCCGGAGTCGTGATCGAGGCCGACGATGTACCAGTAGCCGAGAGCGGCGATCAGACCCCAGGGGTCAACATCTCGTTCGGTCAAGATGCCGCGTGATGCAGAGAGGTATTCGAGATGGATCCTCTTGCCCTTCCGGAGTGCCTCCTGGATAACCCCGAGGTGCTCGCTCGCACCCTCCTCGAGGTGGACCGTCACGTCGGCCAAGCGGTTGCCGTCGGCGCCGAGTGCGCGCCCGAGCTTCTCGAGTGCCGAACGCAGCGCATCCGCGTCGGTCATGTCGGGAAGCGATGCCAGCGCCGCTCCCCCGGCGTACAACGACAGTGCCTCGGCCGGAGACAGCCTCAGAGGGGCAGAGAAGTAGTCGGCCATCCGCACGTAAACGCGGTCGTCTTCGAACGTCACGTCGATCAGGTCGCCCGGTCCGTACCCTGGCAGCCCGCACATATACACGAGGTTGAGATCTTCGAGCAGGTCGCGCTTCTCCACACCGAACTTCCGGGACAGTTCGTCGACCGAGACGCCCGGGTGTTTGATCGCGTACGGGAGCATCAGCAGGATGCGACGGAGTCGACGGCCCAGTCTCCCGTAGGCCTCCTCGGTCACTTGGGGGCTCCCGCGAACGGAGCGAGATGGTCCTTCAGACGCCGCCGGGCCTCAGGGGGCGAAACGATCTCGATGCCATCGCCGAAACCGATGACCCACGAAGCGAGGGCATCGAGGTTGGAAGCTCCAAGTTCAACCTCGAGTGACCCTCCCGCTGCTTCGCGTCGCGTCGCGTTGGGGAGGTTCTGCTCTGCCCACCAACGGATCGTGGGATCGAAACGGATCACTGCAGTGGCATCTCCGGGACCTATCTCCCAGGCCTCTCCACCCAGGTGAGCGTCCGCATCGAAACCCTCGGGGGGCTCGAAGGTGCCGTCGAGGCTCTTCACCGGTCCGCTCATTCGGGAGACGCGGAAGGCGCGGATGGCCTCTCGATCGCGGTCGTGCCCCACCAGATACCAGTGGCCGCGGCGGTGGACAAGTCCGTAAGGTTCGACCGAGCGAGGTGTGGCTTTCGAGGCCCCCGAGGCCTGATAACCGAAGCTCACCGGCGTTCTGGCCAGGAGAGCCTCGTACAAGGGGGCCAGAACGGGCTGCTCGGCGGCCAGGTCGGCGCCCCACACGATCCGGGGCCCCTCCGACGGAGCCGCTCCTTGGTCGAGGGAGAGCTTCATCAGGCCGGCCTCGGCGGCGTCGGCACCTCCGAGGATCGCCTGGGCCGCGATCCGGAGCGCCGCGACCTCGTCCGGCTCGAGATCCAGTTGTGGGAGGTAGTAGCGGTTCTTGGGGATCAGATAGCCCTCGACCGGATCGTCCAGCAGCGAATCCTCCCGGCGGGTCTCGATCGGGATGCCCATCGTCCTCAGCGCTTCCTTGTCACGCTCGAAGGCGCGACGGAATGCCTCGAAGTTGTCCTGGTCGTAGCCCGCGACCTTCTCGTTGATGTCCCGCGCGGTCATGGGTCGAGTGGTTTCGAGGAGGGCGATGATCAGATTGATCAGCCGTTCGATGCGACGCATCAGGCGAGAGTAACCCCGGTGCGGCGTTCCCTTACGGGTATCAGCCTTCCGAGGCGCGGTCACGAGAGCCATCAAACAGAGATAGCGCTCGGGCGATCAGCCGGCTGTGATGCCTTTCACATTCGCTCGCCGTCCCCGGTCGCTAACCGCTCCCCTGCCCGGTCGCTAACCGCTCCCCTGCCCGGTCGCTAACCGCTCCCCTGCCCGGTCGCTAACCGCTCCCCTGCTGCCCGCCCCGCGGCGGCCGCGGCGAGGAACAGCTCGGGGATCTGATCCACGTCGCGCCCCATCGATGTGGGTCTGATGTCGTGGGAGGAGAGGAGCTTGAGGCCCGGGCCGCCGTCGATCTCGATGACGTGATGCCGGTCCGTGACCCCCGTCTTCTCCAGCGCATCGGTCACGGTCTTGTAGTCGTCGGCCGCAAGGCTGGGGACCGGGACGATGGCTCCGTCCCTGGCCGCCAGCCCGAGGGCGGTCAGGGAGTGATGGCTGAGGCCCCGGTGTCGAGGACGCTCATCGGAGAAGTTGATCCGGAGGCAGGCGATCGGGATGCCGCCCAGCATCCCGGCGGCGTCGAGGATGCCCGACTGCTCGAGGGCGGTGAATCCGAGCGCGGTTCCGGTCCCAACCACACCCGGACCCATCGCGACGATCACGACATCGCAGAGGGAGACGTTGGCCAGGGCGGCGAGTCCGGAATGGACGTTGACGACTTCGAGCTCACCTCCGAACGCGTGTCCAGCCGTCGCCGTGACGTCGATGAGGCCCGAAGCCCTGAGCTCGCGGACGAGCCGGCTCCATGCGATCGGAAGGGCGCCTCCGTCGGTCATCAGGTAGCCGACCCGGGCACCAGGCGCGGCCGCCTTGACGCCCGCCGCCACCGCCGAGATCTGGGAATGGAGGCCGCACACAACTACAGGTAGGGCGATCGAGTCGATGTCCGCAAGCGCCTCGTGGTGCGGACTTTCCTGTGCCTCGGCGGCGGGGACCTCAGTCTGCCAAGGCGTGTAGCGGAGTTTGACGATGTGCCCCTCTCCGGGGCCAGGGGATCCCGCTCCCGACAGGTTCCACAGGATGAAGGCCTCTCCCCCCGTCCCGAGGCCGAGTTCGATCCCGGTCGTGTTGACGACGACCTCATCCCCGACCCTCACGGGCCCGAGCATCCGAGGGAAACCGGAGGCTTCGACCTCCGCCGCATCGGTCAGTTGGACTCGCACGCGGATCAGGTCGGGGTGGTCCTCGAGGAGTTGGGTCACCACCCCATTGCGGAACGCGGCCATCAGAGGGAGGAGATGAGCTTGGCGACGCGCTCGTCGCTGGACTTGAAAGGGTCCTTGCAAAGAACCGTGCGCTGGGCTTGGTCGTTGAGCTTCAGGTGCACCCAGTCGACGGTGAAGTCGCGCCGCTTGCGCTTAGCGGCTCGTATGAACTCTCCGCGGAGCCTGGCCCTCGTCGTCTGGGGCGGTTCGGTCTTGGCTCGATCGATGTCGGCCTCGTCGCACATCCGCTCGACCATCCCGCGCGCCTCCATCCGGTAGTACAAGCCTCGGTTGCGGTTGACGTCGTGATACGCGAGGTCCATCAAAGCGATCTTGGGATGAGCGAGTGAGAGGTCGTGGCGTGCCCGGTACTTCTCCACCAGCGAGCGCTTGGTGATCCAGTCGACCTGGCCGTCGAGCGCGTCCTGGTTCTCCTCGAGGCTGACGATCGCGTGCTCCCACATGTGAGCGATCTCCTTGAGCACGGGATCGTCCCGTTGCTCGACCCACCGCAACGCCTTGTCGAGGTATTCCTTCTGCATGTCGAGGGCTGATGCCTCGCGACCGTTGGCCAGTCGAACCTTGCGACGGCAAGACGTGTCGTGTGAGATCTCGCGGATCGCGCGGATCGGGTTCTCCAAGGTCATGTCGCGGATCTGGACACCTTCCTCAACCATCCTGAGCAACAAGGCAGTTGAGCCGATCTTCAGATAGGAGGTCCATTCGCTCATGTTGGAATCGCCGACGATGACGTGGAGGCGCCGGTACTTCTCCGCGTCGGCGTGCGGCTCATCCCGAGTGTTGATGATCGGGCGGGATCGAGTCGTCGCCGATGAGACGCCCTCCCAGATGTGCTCGGCGCGCTGCGAGATGCAGAACAGGGCGCCACGCGCGGTCTGAAGCACCTTGCCGGCCCCCGCGAAGATCTGGCGGGTTACGAAGAACGGGATCATGACTTCGGCTAAGCGACCGAATTCGCCGTAACGACTGACGAGGTAGTTCTCGTGGCTGCCGTAGGAGTTGCCCGCCGAGTCGGTGTTGTTCTTGAACAGATAGATGTCACCGGAGATGCCTTCCTCCCGCAGTCTGGTCTCGGCGGCCTTGAGGAGGCCCTCGAGGATCCGTTCCCCCGCCTTGTCGTGGACGATCAGGTCGTAAACCGAATCGCATTCGGGGGTGGCGTACTCGGGGTGGGAGCCGACGTCGAGATAGAGACGGGCCCCGTTTTCAAGGAAGACGTTAGAGGACCGCCCCCAGGACACGACCCGGCGGAAGAGATAGCGGGCGACCTCATCGGGAGACAGACGCCGCTGCCCCTTGAAGGTGCAGGTCACGCCGTATTCGTTCTCGGTCCCGAAGATCCGCCGTTCCATCGGACCAGCCTAATCGTGCGGGTCGGCAATGCAGCGGACTAGCTGAGGAGCGTTTTGACCTCGTCTTCGAACAGCCGGCGGAACTTTCGCCGTGTCCGATCGCGATCGAGCACCGCGACCTCGAGATTGTCGGCCGGCATGTCCCGGCCCTCGACGGTAACCAGCGCGTCGTGACCCAGCTTCACCGCGGACTTCAGGGTGGTGAGCTTCTTCGGATACTTGCTCTCGAGGTGGGTGCCGAGCGCCTCGGCCTGTCCGCCCATGGCAACCCACCCGCTTCTATCCGTAACCGAACCGTCGTAGAGGATGTGGAACAGCTCGGTGTCTGCCGCAGTGTCGCCAACCGATGCGACGAGGATCTCGATCTCGTAGGGCTTGACCTCTGAGGTGAAGATCGAGCCGAGCGATTGCGAGTAGGCATTGGCGAGCGCCTTGGCGGTGACGTCCTCGCGGGAGTACTGGTAGCCCTTGAGGTCGACGAGTCGGATGCCGCCGATCCTGAGTTGCTCGAACTCGTTGAACTTGCCTACACCCGCGAACGCGATGCGGTCGTAGATCTCGGAGATCTTGTGAAGGGTCGCCGACGTGTTCTCGGCGACGAAGCAAACACCGCCGGCGTATTCGAGGGCAAGGATCGACTTCCCACGCGCGATCCCTTTCCGCGCGTAGTCGGCCTTGTCCTTCATCAGCTGCTCGGGAGATACGTAATAGGGCACGGGCATGGTCACTCTTCGCTCCCGGCTCGGCGTACGTCGACCGTGTGCGATTCGTTCGGGTGCTCGCGTCGCTCCGTGATCAGTTCTTCGAACAGGCGGCGAAGGGTGTCCTCCTCGACCTCAGTCATCCCGGATTCGGTTATCGAGACGACGTTCGGGAAGATCCCGCGCATGAGGTCCGGTCCGCCGGTGCCCACGTCCTCGTCGGCGGCATCGAAGAGCGCCTCGATAGCGATCTTCACAGCCTCCTCGCCGGTCATCCCATCGCGGAAACGCTTCTTGAGGGACGAGCGCGCGTCCTTTCCGCCCGAACCTGTTGCGTGGTAGTCGTCTTCTTCGTAGCGCCCACCCGTGACGTCGTACTTGAAGATCCGTCCGACCTTGCGGGCCACGTCGTAGCCGGCGAACACGGGGACGACGATCAGACCTTGCATCGCCGCCGGGAGGTTCGCCCTGATCATCTGGGAGAGCTTGTTCGCCTTACCTTCGAGGCTCAGTCGATCGCCCTCGACCTTCTCGTAGTGCTCGAGCTCCGTCTGGAAGAGGCGCACCATCTCGACCGCGGGACCCGCTGCTCCGGCGATCGCAACCGCCGAATGGTCGTCGGCCGCGAACACCTTCTCGATCGACCGATGGGCGATCTGGAAGCCTTCCGTCGCCCGCCGGTCCCCCGCCACGATCACGCCGTCCTTGTAGCGCAGGGCGAGGACGGTCGTCCCCTCCGGCGCGTGGACCTGCTGGCTGAGATCGTTCCGCAGCACCTGCGGTGAATGCACCTTGAGCACCTCGGTGAACGACGAGCCGGGCCCGTGCACGGGACTCCTCAGGAAGTCTCGGAGCGTTGGTTCCGTCATATTCCGGTGTGTCCCTCCAGATAATCGGCTGCCGCGGCCAGAACCCTCGGATCGTCGTCGAAGTGTCCCAGAGCATTATTGCAGTTGAAGCACAGTACGCCCCTCACCCGCCCCGTCCGATGATCGTGATCAACATGGGTGGCTTTGGGCGTCCGACAGATCCCGCACCCACCCTGCTGAAGCACCATCCAAGCCACCTCCGCATTGTCCATCCCATAGCGACGCTTCCGCTGCCGCTGCGAACCGCTCCCGTGGTGTTTGCGGATCGACGCATTCACCTTCACGAGGTGACAGGGCTTGCAGTAGGTGTGGAACCCACTCTTGGCGGCCCGGTTCCTCACGAACTCGGAGTCCGGCTTAGTGAGTCCGCAGCGAGGGCACCGGCGGCTCATCGAGAGACCTCTGAATGTCTCCGGAGGTACTCGATCGCTGCTCGAATGCGAACGGGGTCGTCCTTTCGTGGATCATCGTTGCCACATCGTCCGCGCCGATCCCGTACCGGCCGGTCAGGTGGTAATGCCGCGAACCCCCATGGAGACGACGCACCGTTTCGCGCCCGCGGGCGTTGTGACATGACTTGCAGTAAGGATGACGGCCGGAGAGAAGCGACCGATTCCTGGGGAATTCTTCTGGCGGCTTGCTCTCGCCGCAATCTGCACACCGGGGCATGACGCAAATCCTTTCTCTCCCCGGCCCGCGATCTTGTGTGTCAACCTCCGCTCCCCCGGAGGTTATGTAACTGGAAAATACTGGCTACTCGCCGCCTTTTTGAACGTAGGAACGCACAAACTCTTCCGCGTTCTGCTCGAGGACCTCGTCTATCTCGTCCAGGAGATCGTCGACTTCGGCCGAGTCTTCTTGGGCGGCCTTGGTCTCTTCGGGTTGGACCTTTTCTTCGTCTTGGGGTTTCGCTTTACGTGTTCTCTCAGCCATCTCTTCACCTCGCTTACTAGCGGACCCCGATCCTACCTGGGGTGTGTGACGTAACTCAGGATGAGAGGTTGGCGATCAGGGTCGCCGGGTCGGGGCTCTTGTCGAGAAGCGCCTGGACGCGCTCCTTGGTCCCCCGGGTCGGCTCGAGTGTGGGGATCTTGCGGAGGGGCTCGTCGCCGAGGTCGAAGATGAGGGCGTCCCAGGAGGCAGCGACGATCTTCTCGGAGAACCGGCGGAGGCACTCGCCCCGGAAGTACGCACGGGTGTCCTCCGGCGGGTGGTCCACGGCGTAGCGGATCTCGTCCTCGGTCACGATCGTCTCGAACCGGCCCGTCCTCTGGAGCTTGTAGTACAGGCCTTTGTCAACCCTGACGTCGTGATACTGGAGATCGATGAGCCTCAGCTTTGGGTGATCCCACGCAAGTCCATCGCGGTCCCGGTAGCCCTGGAGGACGGACAGCTTCGCCACCCAGTCGAGCTCGCGGTTCAGAGACATCGGGTCGACCTCGAGGCGTTCGAGAACGCTTTCCCATCGATCCAGGACGTCGGTTGTCATGCCGTCCTCGCTGAGGTTCTCCTGCGCGTACTTCTTGGCCAGCCTCAGGTACTCCCACTGGAGTTCGATCGCCGTGAGGTTCCGACCGTCGGACAGCTTGACCGTCTCCTTACAGGTGGGGTCGTGCGAAACGGCCTTCATGGCCGCGACCGGTTCGGACAACGAGAAGTCATCGGCGATGTAGTCGTCCTCGATCATCTTGAGCATCAACGACGTGGTTCCGACTTTCAGGTAGGTCGCGATCTCGGACATGTTCGCGTCGCCGACGATGACATGGAGGCGGCGGTAGACCTCAGGGTCCGCGTGTGGCTCGTCGCGCGTGTTGATGATCGGTCGCTTGAACGTGGTTTCGAGACCGACCTCGACCTCGAAGAAGTCGGCGCGCTGGGATATCTGAAAGTCGCAGGCCTCCGCCCCGTTCTCCACGCCGACCTTCCCGGCCCCCGTATAGACCTGTCGGGTCACGAAGAACGGGATCAGGTGCTTCACGAGTCGGGGGAACGGCGTCTGACGATCCACGAGGTAGTTCTCGTGACACCCGTAGGAGTTGCCCTTGCCGTCTGAGTTGTGTTTGTAGATCAGTACGGACTGGCTGTCCGGCACGATCTCCTTGGCGGAGCGGATGGAGTCCTCAAGGATCCGCTCGCCCGCCTTGTCCCAGATCACGAGGTCGCGAGGGTTGGAGCATTCGGGGCTCGAGTACTCGGGGTGGGCGTGGTCGACGTAGTAGCGGGCGCCGTTCGGAAGGATCACGTTCACGAGTCCGGTCTCGTCATCCGCGGGAGCCTCTGCACCGGGCCGCTCGAATCCACGCGCGTCGCGCAGCGGGTTCTCTTCTTCGTAGTCCCATTTGACCCGCTTGAAGGCGGGTTTCGCGTAGGCGTTGATCAGGAGCGACGAGGTCAGGATGGGATTGAACTCGGAAGTGTCACGCACCGAGATCCCATACTCCGTCTCGATGCCACAGATCTTAGGGAAGGCCATGGGTAAACCCTACGACGCCCTCGGCTACAGGTACTGGCCGGTGGTGACGCCTTCTACCTGGCGGTTACCGTCGCCATCGGTCGTCTGCTCGCCGACCAGGGTCCGGATGTAGACGATCCGCTCGCCCTTCTTGCCCGAGATCCTGGCCCAGTCGTCCGGGTTCGTGGTGTTGGGGAGATCCTCGTTCTCTTTGTACTCCTGCGCGATGGCGGTGATCATGTCGGCCCCGCTGATCCCCTTCGGCTCGCCGGCGATGGCCCGCTTGATGGCGGTCTTCTTCGCACGACGAACGATGTTCTCGATCATGGCGCCCGACGAGAAGTCCTTGAAATAGAGCTCCTCCTTCTCGCCGTTCGCGTAGGTGACCTCGAGGAAGCGGTTCTGTGGCTCCGTCGAGTACATGTGCTCGACGGTCTCGTCGACGATCACTTTGATCGCGCCCTCGGCCGTGCCGTGCTCCTTGATCGCGTCGGCCGCGATCGGCAGGTCGGGGGTCAGGTACTTGCGGAAGATGTCCTTGGCGGAATCCTGATCGGGGCGCTCGACCTTGATCTTCACGTCGAGGCGTCCGGGCCTCAGGATCGCAGGGTCGATCAGGTCCTCGCGGTTGGAGGCACCGACGACGATGACGTTCTTGAGGCTCTCGACACCGTCGATCTCGGCCAGCAGCTGAGGAACGATGGTCGACTCGATGTCGCTCGAGATCCCCGAACCACGCGTGCGGAATAGAGAGTCCATCTCGTCGAAGAACACGATGACGGGGACGCCCTCCTCGGACTTCTCCTTCGCGCGTTGGAAGATCTGGCGGATCTGTCGCTCGGTCTCACCGACGTACTTGTTGAGCAACTCGGGACCCTTGATGTTCAAGAAGTACGACTGCCGGTCCGTGCGTCCGAGCTTCGCTGCGACCTTCTTGGCGAGCGAGTTCGCGACAGCCTTGGCAACGAGGGTCTTTCCGCATCCCGGTGGTCCGTACAGCAGGATCCCCTTCGGCGGAGAAAGCTTGTGCTCGCGGAAGAGTTCTTCATGCAGGTATGGAAGCTCGACAGCGTCGCGGATCTCTTCGATCTGTTCGGCCAGGCCCCCGATGTCCTCGTACGTGATGTCGGGAACCTCTTCGAGGATCAACTCCTCGACCTCGGGCTTCGGAAGTTTCTCGAGCGCGAGGCCCGACTTGGTGTCGAGCAGCAGACTGTCGCCGGTCCTCAGCTTTTCGTCCTTCAGCGAATCGGCCAACTCGATCACGCGCTCTTCATCGGCGCGAGCGAGAACGAGTGCGCGGCCGCCTTCGAGCATCTCCTTGATAGTCACGACCTCGCCCTGCACCTCGAAGCGACGAACCTCCATGACATTCAGGGCCTCATTCAGCATCAGTTCCTGGCCGCGCTGGAGGTCTTTGACGGTGACCTCGGGGGCGACGCCCACTCGGAGCTTGCGACCGTTGGTGAAGACGTCGACGGTGCCGTCGTCATAAGCCTCGAGGAAGACCCCGTAGCTCGCCGGTGGCTGCTTTAGCTTCTCGAGTTCCTCGTTCATCTGGATGACCTTCGAGCGCGCGGCACTGAGCGTCTCGACCAACTTCTCGTTGTTGTCTCGGGTCGCACTCAGCTCCTCGGTGATGTCCACGAGTCGCTTCTCGAGGCTGCGGATCTTCTTGGGGGCGTCTTCGAGACGGCGGCGGGTTAGGGCGAGTTCATCCGAAAGCAGCTTGACCTGCCCTTGCAGCTCTTGGACCTCACGGTCGTACTCGGAGATCCTTCGTTCCAGATCTGGTTCCGAGACCGCAACCACCTCCCTTGGGAGGAAGACTACCCCTCCCAAGCGGCAATCAGGGGGGATTACTCCACGTCTGTGGACCTAGGCTCGGCCAGCTTCCGGCCGGTGATCAAGAAACCTGTGTGCCCGACCATGCGGTGATCCGGTCGCACCGATTGCCCCTCGATGTTCCAGGTGCGTAGCAGAACCTCGAGGGTCTCGATGAAGTCGAAACCGTGTCCCCGCATCGTCTCGACGGTCTGCGACACCTGCGGGATCGTCGGGAGATAGCAACAAAGGATGCCGCCGGGAAGGAGGCTGTCGGTGGTCGCTGGGATCGCTGCCCACGGTTCCGGGAGGTCGAGGACCATGCGATCGACGCCTTCCTCCTCGATCCCACCGAAGACGTCGCCGACCTTGAGCTCGAGGTTCTCGGGCTTTCCGCCGAGCCCCTCGTACCAGGCGTCGATGTTCTCGAGGGCCTGAGCATGGTGGTCCTCGCGCAGTTCGTAGGAGACGACGCGCCCGCCTTCCCCGACCGCGCGAGCCAAGGCGAGGGTCAGAGCTCCCGAACCCGTTCCGGCCTCTACGACGAACGCGCCCGGGAAGATGTCGGCGCCGACGAGGATCTGTCCGACGTCCTTCGGATAGATGACCTGCGCCCCGCGCTTCATCTTCAGCTGGTAGTCGCTGAGCGACGGCCGGAACACGATCAGTCGTCCACCTTTTGTCGTTCGCACGTAAGAGCCCTCGTCGCCCCCGATGATGGCGTCGTGCTCGATGATCCCCATGTGCGAGTGGAACTGCTTGCCGCTCCTCAGGGTCACGAGATAGCGGCGCTCCCGTGAGTCGATGAGCAGCACGCGCTCCCCCGCCATGAGGGGCTTCCGTGCGGTGGTCATGTCGGCAGCGTATAGCCGCTGCAGCGGGCTCAAAGCTCCGGGAACGTCGCCGGGCGGGGCTCGAGGGTGATCGTGAGCTCTCTCGAGCCCTCCTCATCCTTGATGGTCAGCGTCACCTCATCGCCGGCGTCGAACCCTCGGAGCAAGTCGATCAGCTGGGCCGCGGTGAGGACACTTTCCGCATTCACCTCGACGATGACGTCGCCGGTCTCGATCTCCGACCGTTCGGCGGGACTATCGGGGAACACGCCGGTGACGAGGGCGCCGCCAGGCTCTAGGTCCCGGTCCTCCGACATGGCGTCGGTGAAGTCATCCAAAGCAACGCCGAGCCACGATCTGCTGGTCGGAGGTGCGTCGAGGATCGTTGCGATCACCGCGAGCGCCTCGTCGATCGGGATCGCGAAGCCAACATTCTCGGCCGATCCGGCTTGGGCCGCGGCGGTGTTGATCCCCACGAGGTGACCGTTGAGGTCGATCATCGCCCCGCCCGAGTTTCCGGGGTTGATCGCCGCGTCGGTCTGGAGGATGTGTTCGAGCCTCAGCCCACCCTCCGGCTCGATCGTGCGGTCGATCGCGGACACGATCCCCCGCGTCACCGTGGGGCCTCCGAGCCCGAGCGGGAAGCCGATGGCGATGACCTCATCGCCGAGTCTGAGGAGGCGCGATTCCCCGAGCTCGATCGCAACTAGATCGTCCGCATCGACCTGGATCACCGCTAGGTCGCGCTCCTGATCGCCGCCGATGACTTCACCGGCGAAGGTCTTCCCGTCGGTGATCTTGACCTCGACCTCAAGCGCTCCCTGTACGACGTGGAAGTTGGTGACGATGACGCCGCGGGGATCGATAACTACGCCCGAACCCTGGCCGACCCCCCGTTGGAGTTCGCCCTCCTCTCCGATCGCGAACGATGTCACCCGAACGTTCACGATCGCCGGCAGGACGTCCTCGACAATGTCGGCGACCTGCGATGGAGGCGGGGCCTGAGAGACCTGGTCGAGGGTCACCGAGGGTCTCGGAAGGTCATGACTGGTGGTCCCCCTACCGGTGACCGCGATGACGCTGAGCGTGATCAGGACGAGGGCCGTGAACGCCGCCGTCCTCCACACTCGCTTTCCCATTGGCTGAGGATAGGCGGCGGAGCGTCGTAGCTCGGACGCGAAAAGGCCGGCTCCTGTTAGACGGTTGCCTCGGCGGCCTCGACCTCGGCCTCGCCGCCCATCACGCCTCCGAGGGCGAAGATGACGATGTACTTGCCGGGCTTCAGCTCGATGGCTTCGGGCACGGTGTCTTCGACCTCGGTCCAGGAGAGCAGGCCGATCACTTTCTGTAGCCGCTGCGGGCCTTCGTAGAGGACCTCACACGTCTCGGGGTCGACGAGGAACCATTGCTCGGGATACCTACCAGCGGGGGCGTTCCATGCCCTGCTCACGACGAACGGCAGGGTGCGCCCATCCTTGAGCGGGATGCCCGAGGCGCCGGGGTCGCGACGGGCGGGTCGGATCTCGTGCTGGACGATCTTGCGCTGATGGCCGTCGATGTCGGCCACGAACTGGGTGAGATCCATTGGGCGTGAGGATAGCAAGTCCACGCGGCCGCCGGCGTGCGCTGACCCGCTCAGAGGACCTCGAGGTTGACGATCTTGGCTTCGCCGTCGACCGCCTCCCAGGTCGAGGCCACCACAGTTGAATCGGTGTCGTTCGAGTACTTGATCCGGGCAACGAAACCGTCGCCCTTGGGCTCGACCGACTCGACATCGGCCGCGGTCAGCGGCTTCGGGAGCGCCTTCATCACCGCGGGTGCCTGATCGGTGGATCCCGGGGTCAGGGTGCGACCGGCGGTGGCGAAGTCTCCCGACACGACTGCATCGCCATGTTCCTGGGCACTACTACGAACCATGCTCTCGTCCACTGTTCCTCCCCATCTCGCCCATCTCGTCGGTATGGATTTGACCATGCCGGATGGTCGGTCACGAAACCGTAGGCTCGGACGATGTGCGTCTTCTGTGACATCGTGGCCGGAGAGGTGCCGGCCGCGGTCGTGTACGAAGACGACGCTTTTCTCGTGTTCCTCGACATCCGTCCCCTCATCCACGGGCACGTGCTCGTGATCCCCCGCGAGCACCTGGAAACCATCGCGGACCTCTCGCCCGACGTCATCGCCGGCCTCTTCACCATCGTTCAGAAGATGTCTGCTGCCGTGGAGGACGCTATGGGGGCGAAGGGCACATTTGTGGCGCTGAATAACAAGGTCAGCCAGAGTGTTCCGCACGTCCACGTTCACGTCGTGCCGCGGAATCCGAAGGACGGTCTGCGGGGATTCTTCTGGCCGCGCCACAAGTACGAGGGTACGGAGCACATGGAGGCGACCGCCGCGAGCATCCGGGCGGCACTCGAAGGATGAGCGAACTGACCTTACGATCGCGTGACGGTCTCGAACTGGTGGGCGAGCTCAAGGTGCCCGACGAAGTCGACGCCGCGCTCGTGATCTGTCATGCCCATCCCAACATGGGTGGAACGATGAAGTCTCCACTGCTGATCGCTCTGCAAGATGCGATGGTCTCTCGGCACTACGCGGTTCTACGCTTCAACTTTCGAGGGATCGAGGGCTCGGCCGGTACCCCCACGATCGGTCTCGAGGAGCCTGCCGACGCCCATGGTGCGGTCGATCTCATGAAGGACCGCTTTCCCGATCTCCCGATCGCGATCGCCGGGTGGTCGTACGGCGCCGCCGTCGCGGTGAGGGTTGCGGTGGAGCGCGATGACCTCAGCGCGTGTGTGGCCATCGCACCGCCGATCAACGAGAAGCCGGGCGTGTCGGTAGGTCTGCCGGCCCCCGACGAGATCGAACTCGACATCCCTGTGTTGGTGGTGGTCGGGAGCAACGACGATCTCACCTCGCCCGAGGACTGCCTGTCCTGGGCGAGCAGCGCCGGAACGCGGTTCGAGGAGATCCCGGCTGCGAACCACTTCTTTTGGGCGAAGTACGAACCGCTGGTAACAACGATCGCGAACTTCCTCGAGGAAGTCGTGTAGCTGGGATGGGGAGGACGCCATGAGGTACGGGATCGATGTCTC
The DNA here is from genome assembly GCA_963826105.1 of uncultured Actinomycetes bacterium. GTDB lineage: Bacteria > Actinomycetota > CADDZG01 > CADDZG01 > WHSQ01 > WHTI01. The sequence goes on from CAWGWA010000006.1 coordinate 134,771, forward strand.
GCAGCACCAGTTGACCTGGTCACAACTTCTCGAACGTACGCGCTGGGCCGAGGACGCCGGATTTGATGGAGCCTGGGTGTTCGACCACTTCAAGGCTCTCTACGGCGATCCGAGCGGTCCGTGCCTCGAGGGCTGGACGCTGCTGGCTGCGCTTGCTGCAACCACAGAGCGCATCCGTCTCGGGACCCTCGTTACCGGCGTGACCTACCGGCACCCTTCGATCCTGGCGATGGAAGCTGTCACGGTGGACCACGTCTCTGGAGGCCGGCTGGAACTGGCGATGGGCGCGGCGTGGCATGAGGGCGAGCACGAGGAGTTCGGGATCGAGTTCCCCTCAACCGCGGAGCGGATACACCGGCTCGATGAGGCGGTGCAGGTCATGCGTCTCCTGATGACCGAAGACGGAGCGAAATTCGACGGGCGCTATTACACGCTCAAGGATGCGAGCTACAACCCCAAGCCGGTGCAGTCCCCCATGCCTCCGTTGTGGATCGGGGGTTCAGGAGAAAAGCTCATGCTCCCGTTGATCGCCCGTCATGCGGATGTCTGGCACTCGGGCGGGAGCATCGACACCCTGAAGCGCAAGGCCGGGCTTCTCGACCGTCATGCCGAGGACGCGGGCCGCGATCCGAAAGACATCCGCCGCGCGTCCTACCTCGCCGCGTCGGACACGATCGACGAGTGTAAGAAGAAGAGGGACGAGCTCGAAGAGGCAGGCTTCGACTACGCGGTGGTCAGTTGGCCTGCCGAGGGTCTCGAGCGGATGGAATCCTTCGTCGCCGAAGTGATGAACTAGCGGGGGCGGTCTGGGGCCAGCTGCATCACGAAATCGCTGCAACGGGTCGCCTCGGTGTCTTCGCCGATCGCGCCTGCCGCCGTGCCGAGCCCGGCGAGCGCACGAATGAAACCGCGGTTCTCTTCGTGTGACCAGGGAACGTGTCCGGTTCCCCTCCATCCGGCTCCCCGGATGCGGTCGAGGCCGCGGTGGTAGCCGACTCGGAAGAAGGCATAAGCGCCAACCGCGTCGCCGTCGGCAAGTGCTCGCTCCCCCAGCTCCGCCCAGGCGGTGAGGCACTCTGGATACTGCGCGGCCACCGCTCTGATGTCTGCGGGCGAAGACGCCGAGGCAAGGGCGGCCAGGGATCCATCGGGTTCGGTGATGCGGGTCTCGAACGGCTCGTTAACCGGTAGCTCGGGCATGGGGCGATGGTAAGCGAGTCGGACCGAGAGCGGTTACGTACCCGGCCCGGTCAGCTGTACGTCACCTTTCGTCGTGCGGACGAAAACCTGCCAGTAGTAATAGACGTAGAAATCGTCCGGATGGCTCTTGATAGCTCGTGCATAGGACTGGATCGCGGTCACGTAGTACGAGGACGGGTTGTAGCTGTAAAGCGCAGAGCGCATGTCCCCGGGCGCTCCTCTGGCCTGGAGATACCTACCCGCAGCCATGATCGAATCGTGCGGGTCGTTGATGTTGCCCTTCCCGTAAGCGTCCCAGGTCGCAGGCATGAACTGCATCGGCCCGCGAGCCCCGGCCGAACTTGGACCTTTGATACGGCCCATCCGCGTCTCGACGAGATTGATTGCAGCGAGGTAATACCACTTGACCCCGAAACGTTTCTCGGCCTTCCGGTAGAACTCCAGCAGCTTGTGTGGTGGCGCCGCGGCGTAGATCTTCCAGTCGGGGACCTTCGTCGCCGGCGGTGTGAGGGTCGTAAGAGAGTGCCCGGCCTTGTAGTTGCGGAGCACGGCCGTGGCGAGCCTGCGCCCGAGCAGCTTTACGACCTTCCGCTTCGCCCCCGTGTGGGAGTTCAGGTGGCGGGCGATCCTGTGGTCCCTCAGGCCGCCGAGAGCGATGGCCTTTGCGGTGTCGTTGCGCTCGGTTCCTTCGGCGATCCAGTGATCGATGTCTTCGGCAAGGGCGGCCCTCAACTCCTCGAGTTCGGTGGCCAGGAGTTGGGGCCTGGATGGGATCTCGGCCTTGGGCCCGGGATACTCGTATCCCGACGGTCCCGCGACACTCTGCTCCTCGACGTCCGTCATAGGTCCGCTGCCGGCCGGAGTCTGGGCCTTGGGGTCCTCGCTCTCGTCCCCGGCGCACGCAGAAACCGCCAGAACCACTGCCACGACGCCCGCAACCACCCGCAACCTCATGACCACATGGTCGCGCACATGCCCGGCGAAGCGTTTGCTTGGATCGTTGCTAGGTGCGGTCTTCGATGCCGTGGGGGTGACCGTACTCCGCCAGGAGTTCAAGGAACGGGTCGGCCGGGAACGCTTCGGGGCCGAGCACTCCGGTGTCCTGCCACACGCCGGAATCGATCAGCTCGAGGGCGATCACGGGGTTGAGTGCGGTCTGGAGGACGACCGCCTGGTGTCCCCACTTGGCCATCGACTCCTCGTTATCCAGCACGTGATAGAGGTACACCTCTTTGGGCTTGCCGTTCTTGTCGAGACCCTTCACCCACGTACCGGCGCAGGTCTTGCCGGTCATCCGGTCGCCGAGGCGTGCCGGATCGGGCAGCGCCGCGGCGATGACGTCACGCGGAGCGACCTCCACACCTCTGACCTTGATCGGCGTCGTCGAATCGAGACCGAGCAGATGGATGGTCTTGAGCACTCCGATGAACTCGTCCCCGAGTCCGTATTTGAACGTGACGCGGCCGGCATCGAGCCAGCGCGGGATCAAGGCGACCTCCTCGTGCTCCACGTTCACGCATTCGACCGGTCCGATGCCGTCGGGGAACTCGAAGACTTCGGGCTCGGAGAACGGTTCGGTCGTGAACCAGCCGCGGTTCTGCTCGAAGATCAGCGGTGGGTTGAGGCATTCCTCGATCGTGGTCCAGATCGAGAAGGTCGGGGCGAAGGTGTAGCCCTCGATCACGAGGTTCGCACCGTCTCGCACTCCGACCTCATCCATCTGCGAGAAGAGATGATCCGAGGCGTAGCGCGCGAAGACGTCAGAGAGCCCGGGCTCGACCCCGACACCGACTAGCGCTAGCAGACCCTTGTCCTGCCACTGCTTGGTGGTCTTGAACTGCTCGTCACCCAGCATCACGCCAGTCTTGGAGTACGGCTCCTCGGCATGTGGTTTCGAGAGGTGCATCGCCATATCGATGTAGTTCACACCCGCGTTGAGTGCTGCATCGAAGATCGGCGGGTTGAATCGCGGATCGCACACGTTCACGACCGCATCGACCTTGTGTTCCTTCGCCGCCTCGTAGATCGCCGCATCGTCGGATGCGTCCAGAGTGATCCCCTTGAACCGGTCACCGGCCTTGGCGGCAGCTTCTGTCGCGCGCCCGGGATCGAGGTCGCCCAACACCATGTGCTCGATGAACGGACGTGAGGCCGCGACCGAGGCGATCGCGGAACCGACTCCCCCGGCTCCGACGACGAGGACCCTCATCACGCCTCGATGTTCGACATCACGTGCTTGATGCGCGTGTAGTCCTCGAACCCGTACAACGAAAGGTCCTTACCGTGGCCCGAGTTCTTGAAGCCGCCATGCGGCATCTCAGCCACGAGAGGGATGTGGGTGTTGATCCACACGCATCCGAAATCGAGCCGCTTGGCCATCCGCATCGCACGACCGTGGTCCTTGGTCCACACGCTCGAGGCCAGCCCATACTCGACCCCGTTGGCCCACGCGAGTGCCTTCTCTTCGTCGTCGAACGGCTGGACCGTGATCACGGGACCGAAGATCTCCTGCTGGATCATGTCGTCGTTCTGCTCGAGACCGGTCACCACGGTCGGCTCGAGGAAGTAACCATCACGCGACACCTGGTTGCCGCCGGCTGCGATCTCGGCGTTCTTGGGCGCGCCGGCGAGGAAGCCCTTGACCCGCTCCAGCTGGTTGGCGTTGTTGAGCGGACCGTAGAGGACGTCCTCATCGTCGGGGTCGCCGGTCTTGGTCGCCTTGGCCTGCTCCAACAAGGCCGAGACGAAGTTGTCGTGGGCTCCGGCACCGACTAGGACCCTCGTTGCGGCGGTGCAGTCCTGCCCAGCGTTGAAGTAGCCCGCTATTGCGATCCCTTCGGCCGCGGCTTCGAGATCGGCATCATCGAACACGACGACGGGGGCCTTTCCCCCGAGTTCGAGGTGAACGTTCTTGAGGATCCCTCCCGCTTCGCGCGCTACCTCCATGCCGGCTCGGACGCTTCCGGTGATCGAGGCCATCTGAGGGATCGGATGGGTCACGAGTTTGGAGCCGGTCGTTCGGTCACCGACTACGACGTTGAAGACGCCCGGTGGAAGGAACTCGGCCATGACCTCGGCCATCCGCAAGGTCGATACCGGTGTGGTGTCCGATGGCTTGAGAACGACAGTGTTACCGGCCGCGATCGCAGGGGCCCACTTCCACACCGCCATCATCATTGGGTAGTTCCATGGCGTTACCTGGGCACAGACGCCGATCGGCTCTCGGCGGATGAAAGAGGTATGACCGGCCATGTATTCACCGGCGGAGAGACCGGAGAGGTTACGGGCGGCCCCGGCGAAGAACCGGATCTGATCGACCATCGGGGGGATCTCTTCGTCGGCGGTGAGACCCAGCGGCTTCCCGGTGTTCTCGCTCTCGATCTTCACGAATTCGTCGGCCCGTTCCTCGATCGCGTCGGCGATCCGGATCAGCGCCAGCGATCGCTCGGAGGGCGTCGCATCGCGCCACTTCTCGAACGCCCGGGCCGCGGCCTGGCATGCCTTGTCGATGTCGGCATCGGAGCTCACCGGCGCGGTGGCGAACTCCTTGGCGGTCACAGGATTCACGAGCGAGAGCGAGTCGGTCGCGCCGGCGTCCACGTACTCGCCGTCGATGAAGTTCTGGAGCGTGCGGGCCATCTTCCGACTCCCTTCGGTCAGATCCAGCGTTCGAGGAACCTAGCAGGCAAGGGCGGGCCAGACCAGACCACTTTGTCCAAGCGGGGACGGCGGGTTTGTGCAGAATCTGCCACTACTCCCCCAGGATCCCGCGGACGACCTTGAGGGCACGCTCGTAATCGATCAGGTTCGACGAGCCCTCAGCCGATGCGTAAGCCCCATAGACCGCATGTCCTGCGAACATCCAGAAGCAATCCGCCAGCGCGAACCCGGCATCGACGAGCCACCGGAGCTGTTGGACCAGGACCGACGGCTTGTCGAGATCGAAGTCTGGGGTTTGGTAGTGGTTCCAGTGCTCTTGATCGAAACGTTCCCACAGTCGGAGATCACCGGTTAGCTCGACAGACCGTGTCTTTACCTCGGCCTCGTAGGAGCGCGCGAACATCGAATTCACCTCCGGTCGCCCGGGATGAACGATGTCCGCGATCAGGAACGCCCCGCCGACCGAGATGCGTTTCCTCACCTGTCCGAACAACGTCTGTTTTTCGGCGTCGTCGAGATGATGGATCACTAGGGAGGACAGGACGACCCCGGCGCCGTCGAGCGCAGGTAGCCAGTCGGCGTTTCCGAGGTCGAAATCCCGCACCTCGACCCGTTCTCCGAAGCGCTCCAGCCGGGCACCGGCCGCCGCCCTCATCTCCTCGGAGCCATCCAGAGCGATGACCCGGACGTATGGGTTCGATTCGAGCAGTGCCGCCGAAAGGAGGCCCTCGCCGCATCCCAACTCCACCGCCACGGTGCCGGGGGCGTGGAAGTAAGGGATCAGCGACAGCATGGTCGCCATCTGCTCAGCGCGCCGGGGTACTGCGACCCTGGCAACAGCCTGATAGACCAGTGACGCTTCCTCGGTCCACCCTTCGCCGGTCATTCCGTTGAGACTAGTCGGTGCTAGCTTTTGAGGTCGAGAGACAAGGAGGAGACACTATGTGCCGCAGCATCAAAACTTTGCGTGACTACGAGAACCCGCCCGCGGACGAAGACGTGGAAGCGGCCGCGCTCCAATTCGTTCGCAAGATCTCTGGATTCCGGAAGCCCTCGCAAAGGAATGAGGATGTGTTCAACCGCGCGGTGGCGGAGATCACCGAGGCCTCGCGCTCCTTACTGGACTCCCTGTCTCCGACCCACGTTCACTAGGCGCCCGCGCCGGTGAGCTGCTGACACGCCGGCTCTTCTTGGGTCGCTTCGGTTAGAGCGTCCGGAGCATCCTCCATCGTGCTTCCGAGGTCGTTCATCGCCGTCTGAATATCGGTTCCCAGCGCGGTGGACTGCTCCAGGAACGCAGCGGGATCATCTTCGGGGAGGTCGGCGACCTTCCCTCGTGCCTCCTCGAGCGCCGCCTTCGCCTTCTCGAACGTTTCGATGAGATCCTCGGCAAGGCCCTCGCCTCCATCGACATCCGGCGTACCGGCCTCCTCGAGTTCGGCGATGAGGGTGTCGGTTGCATCGATCGCGACACCGAAGAACTCATCGAGCTTCTCCTTAGCCTGGGCAGCTTCGCCCGTGAGCTCGCCTTCGAGTCCCGCGGCACGTTCCTGGATCGCCGTGACCCAGTCGTTCACCGAATTGCACATGCTCTCCGCGTAGGCACCCGGCTCGATCGCATCGGAGCCACCGCACGAGGTGAAGAGGAGCGCCGAGACAGCCGCGACTGCCATCACCCTGACTGAAGTTGAACGCATCTACCGCTCCTCCTAGATGTGTGAACGACCTCCTATTCGCATAAACCCTACGTCACGACCGCTCCGACCGCAGGGTGGCATCATCGGTAGATGCCCCTGCCGAAAGCTCTCGCTCGCTTCAACCGGCTGGTGACGAATCGGATCTCCCGACCGTTCGCCGGTCGCCTGCCCGGATTCGGTGTCGTGATCCATAAGGGCCGACGGTCAGGCCGCGAGTATCGGACCCCGGTGAACGTGTTCCGACGGGACGGAGGTTTCGAGCTCGCCCTAACCTACGGACCGAGCGCGGATTGGGTCAAGAACGTGATGGCCGCGGGCGGCGCCCGGTTGCTCTACCGGGGGCGGGTCCACGATCTCACCGAGCCCCGCAAGGTACGCGAACCACGTGACACCGTGGTTCCGGCGCCGGTGCGACTGATCCTCTCTCTTCTGAGGGTCGACACGTTCCTCTTCCTCGACGACCAGCGATGATTCTGCTTCCTTGCATCGGTCCTATGGCTATCGAGCATCGATGAGAAGGAGGGATCCGATGTACACGGTGGTTAAGGCTGAGGACCTGAGACCCAATAACAGCACGACCGCGGTCTTCGAGGGCGTAACCCACGGGTCGGGCATCTCCTTCTTCTGGGTGAACAACGATCCCGGCCAGGGACCGGATCTGCACCGACACCCCTACTCCGAGACCTGGCTCGTCGTCTCGGGTCATGCAACTTTCGGGGTCGACGGGACCACGATCGAAGCCGGCGAGGGCGACATCGTGGTCGTTGACGCCAACACGCCCCACAAGTTCAAGAACTCCGGAACCGACCAACTGCGGATCGTCTGCATCCACGCCTCGCCGAAGTTCATCCAGGAGGAGTTGGAGGAAGCCTGATGGATATCCTCTCGGGATGACCGATGAGAAGAGTCTGCAGGAGATCCACAATCCCGAGGGTGTGTGCTTCGGATGCGGCTCGACCAATCCCGAGGGTCTACATCTGCGGAGCTTCCTCGGCGACGGTGCGATCGTTGCCGAATGGACGCCGGGTCCGAACCACCGCTCGTTCCCCGGAGTTCTCAACGGCGGGATCATCGGGACACTGCTCGATTGCCACTCGAACTGGGCGGCGGTCGTCGCCTTGATGGAATCGACCGGCGAGTTCGGGATGACCGTGACTGCCAACTATGCCGTGACCCTGCTTCGCCCCACCCCGGCAGACCATCCCGTCCAGCTGCGCTCGTGGGTGACTCACCTCGATGGCCGTCGCGCGACCGTTGCGGCGTCTCTCTCATCCGGTGGGGAGGTCTGCGCCACCTCTGAGGGCACCTTCGTCCGCCCTCGGGTCCCATTCGGCACCTAGGAACGTCTGCGTTGATCCCTGCGCGAACTGGCGTTTGATTCCTGCTCCTCCCTGGTAGGAGGCCGCCCGGTCATCTGTCCAGACTAGACCAAGGGGTGTCGGAGGGGGGACTTGAACCCCCACCCATATTTCTATGGACTAGGCCCTCAACCTAGCGCGTCTACCAATTCCGCCACTCCGACGTGGAAAGGGCCCTGGCCGGAGGGTTCCTCCGGGGAAGGGCCTTGCGGGCATTATAGCGAGCCGAGGGTCCCCTACTCCGTCAGGGAGATGCCAACGGCGTCGAAGCCGCCCATGACGTCGAACTCGAGGCCCTCGACCCCCGGTCCCGCGACCCAGTGGATCACGAAGGAACCGATCGGGACGACGGGTACCTCGGCGAGGATCTTCCGCTCGGCCTTGAGATAGAGATTGAGGCGCTTCTCGGGATCCTTCTCCGCATGGGCTTCGCGCAGGAGGGCATCGACCTTCTGGTTCTGAAAGGCGGTCTGATTGTCGGGCGACTGTCCCTCGAAGAGCGACGACAGGAAGACATCGGGAACCGGGAACTCGGCGATCCAGCCGAAGCGGAAGAAGCGGTGATCGCCGTCGCGGAGCCTCTTGAGATACGGCTCGAACGCATAGCCCTTCACCTTGACCTCGAATCCGGCCTCCTCGAGTTGGCTCTCTATCTCGGCGGCGACCTCACCGTGTGGCTCACCACGGGTGAAGTCGAGGGTGATCGAGCGCTTCTTCTTGGACAGTTTCCGAACCAGAGCGCTGGCCGCGTCGGGATCGAAGCTGCAGAGATCTATGCAGACATCGTCCTCAAACCCGGGCATACCCTCGGGAACGATCCCGCGTGGCGGCACCAGGCTCCCGCCGTAGATCTCTTCGGATATCTGGTCTCGATCGATCGCGAGGTTCACGGCCTTGCGAAGACGTTTGTCCCGCAACGACGCGGCATCGAGGTTGAACCCGAAGTAGTAACCGGCGAGGAAGGGTTGATAGCCCTCGTCTCCGAACTCCTCAGCCGCGGCCTCGAACTGCCCGATCGGAACCTCAGAGACATCGATCGCGTTGTCCCGGAACAGGAGCCATGACTCCGAGGCATCGGAGAACGGGATGAACCTGAGCCCGTCGATGGTCGGAGCCTCGAGCGCTCCTTCGAACGGCTCGAGGTCGACCTCGGTGCCCGAGGCCCACGGGGTCGCCATCTGGAATGGTCCGTTGCCAACCGGGAAGGCGAGGAACTGATCGATGTTCTCGACGGCCTTCTCCGGTACCGGGACCAGGCCCGGGTGAGTCATGACGGCCGGGAGGTCGTAGAACGGTTCGTCGAGGTCGATCTGAAGGGTGTAGTCATCGATCGCCTTGACCCCCTTGAGGTGTTTCACATCGCCGAGTTGGTTCACGTCCAGGAATCCCTTGACCCGTTCGAGTGTGTAGGCGATGTCCGATGCGTTCTTGCGGAGAGCGATGCGATCGAAGGCGAACTTGAAGTCGTTGGCGGTCACGGCCCTGCCGTCGTGGAACGTCATGCCCCGTCGCAGGGTGAAGATCCACCTGCGTCCAGCGTCTTCCTCCGCCCAGGATTCGGCAGCGGCGGGAACAACCTCCTCAGTGCTCGGGTCCCATCTGGTGAGGCCCTCGAAGAGTTGTCTCACGATCACCACTGAGCCCGGGTCGCCGATCCGCATCGGATCCAGTGTGGCCGGTTCCGAGATGGCGACTCGTAGAACGTCTGCGCCCTCGGGGAAGACCGGCGTTCCTTCGTTCAGGGGAACATCGTGATCGTCGGTGGGTGTGGGCGAGGGCGACCCTCCGACGGTCGCGTCGGGGCCGGCCACCTCTTCGGATCCCCCGCCCGTGCAAGCCGCGCCAAGGAGAACCATCGCCACGACGAGGGATGCGAGCCGAGTTCCGGACGTCCGCCGCACCGGAGCCGAGTCTTCTGTCGTTAGGCCTACTGGAGGCGGAACGCGAGGAGGACCGTGGTGCCGCTGAACACGATCGCCGTGATCACCGTCATCCGGTCGAGGTTCCTCTCCATCACGGTGGAGCCCATGGCCTGGGTCTGCATGCCCCCGCCGAACATCTCGGAGACACCGCCACCACGTCCAGCGTGCAGCAGGATGAACAAGATCAACATCAGCGACGCCAGGATATGGATCGCAACGATCACAGCAGTCACTTCGGCACCTCTCTCATAGCTTGATTCGTCTTTGAAGTTGGAGCGAGTGCCCCAGGGTAGCCGGAACGAGGGCACTAGGGCGACCGACCGGTGTAGCTAGGGACCCTGCATATCTACCCGGTATATGCAGAACGACCCCACCGGACATCGTAGGGGCACGACCCGCCAGTCCTGGCGGGCCTCCCAGGCCACGGTCACCGGTGAGAGGCCTTGGGCCCCCTGACGCGCCGCCCACCGGCTCATGTCCTGGAGCCAGGCCTCCATGTCGGTCTGATTGAGCGTGGACGCCCTGCGAGCTCCCAGGTGACGTTGGGGAGACTCCAACTCCGCCCTCTGCGTCGATTCCGGAAGGACCCTTGGGCCCTTGCCGTGCTGCTTGGGGGCGTAGACCGCTGCCGAGGAGTCCGCAGTGCCCCACGTGATAGCGAAGCCACTGGTGTCGTTGGCAATCTTGGCTCCGGCTTGAAGGCCGAGGACGGCGACCATCAGAGCGGCCATCAGATACGGGAGGGCAGACTCTCGTGCCATCGAGATCCGTCCGTCGGCCACTGCCAGGAGTTTCGTGACCCGACGAGCCACGCGTCCTCCCGGTTTGAAGAAGGCAAGGGCGGCCTGGCGTCCGTGACGCCGCTTGCCGACCATCTCGCACATCTTGAGCAGGCCGGATGCGACCGCCAGAGGCTTGCCGGTCATCGTGGCGGCCCGGCGGTCGGCTTCGAACTCGCGATCCTGATGGAGCTTCCGGAATGCGAGGTGGGCGAAGGGGTTCCAGGCGACCATGTCTCGCATCAGGCCCGAGGTGAAGATCACCGGGATATCGCGCGCTTCGATGTGAGCTATCTCATGGGCCAGGATCGCTTCGAGTTCGTCCTCATCGAGCCGGTCCAGGAGGTTGGTCGAGATGAGGATCCTCGGACGACGCATGCCGACGGCAAAGGCTCCCGAGACGCCGGGCGGAAGCAGTAGGACCTGGGGCGGGCGTTTGAGACCGACGATCTCGCACAGACGAACCACGATCGCGGACAGCCGGCGGTGATCCCATCCTTGGGGAACCTCGCATCGCCTGATCAGTCGGTGAACGAGGAAGGTGCCAAGGGCCCTCCTCAGGAGCATGAATGAGCTGACCGAGAGGCCGAAGAGCATGATCCAGGGCCCCTGGCTCCCGAACGCAACGTACGGAGTTACCCGACCTCCATCGAAGAAGTAGAGGAGGTGCATGAGTTCACTCGAGCCGGCGGAGAAGACTTCCCTCGCGGGACGAAGCACCGCCAATTCGGGAAGCAGCGAGCCTTGATAGATGACCGCGACCACCAGCGGAAGCAGCAGGGGAAGGGAGAGAAGTAGGCCTGAGGCCACGCCGCCGGGACGGCCGATCAGGCGACGAAGCAGGAGTGTTGCGGGGAGCGTAACCAGCGAAACGACCAGGATCAGGATCCAGGTCGAATCGGTTTCAAGCGTAAGGATCGTGGGAGCAGCTGATGTCACCCGGTTACATCCCCCAGTGCTGGACGGCTACGTTGCCGTGTCGCCCCCGGCCTTCCTCTGCTCGATCGCCTCCCTCAAGCGATCGATCACATCCTGATCTTCCTTCTCCACCCGGTCGATGAAGTACGAAACGGCCGGGTCGGGGAAGTGGCTTACGAGCCAATCGACGACCGACTTGACCGTGGACTTAGCGTACTGCTCCCTGGAGATCCGCGCGCTGTAGATATGTGCAGGCTGAGCCTCTTGCCTCTTAAGGAACCCTTTGTCGGCGAGGCGCCCAAGAGTGGTCATGACGGTGGTGTAAGCGGTCGGCTTCCGCTTGTTCAGGGCTCGATGGACGTCTCTAACCGTGACCGGGTCGGAGTCCCAGACCACTTCCATGATCTCGCTCTCGAGGGGGCCCAGCACCTCCCCCAGCGTGTTTTTCCGCCTAGCTGCCATAAAGAACCTCATTCGTCGAACTGCTTGAACCACCCATACTACCTGCCTAGTAGCCCCGGAGCGAGGTCTTTCACGCCTTAGCGGCGGTAACGAGGTTCGGCATGATCTCGGTCCCCTTGAGGTAGCCAAGGGCTCCGTGGCGCGAGGCCGACTCCCCGTAGACATCGACGCCATCCGGGGTGATGTTTCCCCCGGCGATCAGGAGTGGCACCGGGCCGTCGGTGTGGGCCTTCCGTGCGCACGAGGTCGAGTGGTCGGACGTCACTGCGATGACAACCTCGGAGAGATCCATCTGGCTCAGGACGCCGCCGAAGTAGATCCGGTCGATGTCTTCGATGCTCTTGATCTTTGCCTGGTGATCGCCGTCGTGGGCCGGCACGTCCGGGCCCTTGATGTGTACGTAGAGGCCGTCGTAGTCGTCGATCGCTTCGAGGGTCAATGCCGCCCACTCTTCATACTGCTGTTCCGCAGGGATCCCTGTTGGGGCCTCGACCACACCCATGCCCATGAGACGGGCGATCCCCAACTCGACGGGCATCTCGACGAAGCACCCCATCTCGGGACCGAACTTCGACTTGAACGATTCGAGCTTCGGGACGTGATCCCCAGCGTCACCGCGTGAGGATGAAATTCCCCACCATCTGATCCTTTGCCGCACGCGTCTTGTTCACCTCGGACGCGTCGAGGACGTCGAAGGCTTTCCGGAGCCACTCGTTGGTCAACTCCGAAGCTCGCTGTGCCGCCTCGTCGTCTTCGTGCCCGCTCACCGGGGCGACCCTCACGACGTGATCGTCGAACGTCTCCTTGGCGACCCCGAGGCTTCCCTCACGACCGTACGCGGGATCGGAGTTCTCCACCTCTGCCGACAGCGGGCCCTCCTCAGAACGGAGCACGAGCACCCCTCGGTGTCCGACGGTGGCTTTGAACTCGAAGCTACCTTTGCCGATCGTGACCTTCTTCTGGACCTCTTCGGCAAGGTCGTGAGCCTCGAGCGAACTCAGCGAACGGCCGACGCGGCGATCGAGGATGACCCAGCCGTCGCCGTCCTTCTCAACGGTTGCGAAGTTCACCCGGTACGCGAGGTCTCCGTCCTTGACCTCGATGCCGGCTCCAACCGCCTCTATCGGTCCACGGCCGGAGTGGTGCTCGCGTGGGTCGTAGCCGAGTACCGAGAAGACCGCGATGTCGGACTCGGGCGCGATCCCCTCGCCGACCGTGACCACATAGCCGTTCTTCCCACGTGCCGCGAGGGAATCAAGGTGGGGCGTTCTCGCCGCTTCGAGGGGCGTCTTTCCACCGAGTGCATCGAGCGGGTCGTCACCGAGACCGTCGAGGATCACGTAGAGGATCTTCTTTATGGCCAACTACGGCACCGCCTTGACGATCGCGGCGAACTCGGCGGCCTCAAGCGAGGCGCCACCGACGAGACCGCCGTCGATGTCCGGCTGAGACATCAGGGACGCCGCGTTGCCCGACTTCACGCTGCCTCCGTACAGGATGCGGATCTCACCCGCAACCTCTGAGTCGTACTCCTCGGCCAGCACTCCTCGGATGAATGCGATCGTCGTCTGGGCGTCCTGAGGGGTTGCGGTCTTCCCCGTTCCGATCGCCCAGATCGGTTCGTATGCGACGACGGTCTTACGTGCGAGTTCCGGGGTGACGTTCTTGAATGCTCCGCGCATCTGGCGTTCGACCTTCTCTTCGGTCGCTGCAGCCTCGCGCTCGGCCTCGGTCTCGCCGCAGCAAACGATCGGGGTCATAGTGTTCGCCCAGCAGACCTTCACCTTCGCGTTGACACCCTCGTCGGTCTCGCCGAAGAGCTCCCGGCGCTCGGAGTGGCCGAGGATCACGTAGTCAACGTCGAGGGCCTTCAGCATCGGCGCAGAGATCTCGCCGGTGAAGGCACCCTCTTTCTCGACGTGCACGTTCTGCGCGCCGAGCCCGAAGCGGTAGCGGTCGGAGTCGATCAGGGTCTGGATCGTACGGAGCGAGGTGAAGGGAGGGCAGACGACGACTTCGACGACCTCGAAGTCGTGCTCGGCCAGCTCGTGCCCGAGGCCCTGAACCAGTCGCATCGCTTCGAGATGCGTCTTGAACATCTTCCAGTTGCCCGCTATCAGCGGTGTTCTCATCAAGCGTTCCTTTCCTACTTCGTCAGTGCTGCGATGCCTGGCAGTTCGATCCCTTCGAGGAACTCGAGTGACGCGCCCCCGCCTGTCGAGAGGTGAGAGACCTGATCATCGAGTCCGAGCTGCTTGAGTGCTGCGGCCGAGTCTCCCCCACCGACGACCGAGTAGGAACCATGTCGCGTAGCGGCTGCAACCGCCTCGGCGACTGACTTCGTGCCCCCTGCGTAATCCTCGATCTCGAAGATGCCCATCGGTCCGTTCCAAAGGATCGTCTTCGCCCGTTCGATCTCTTCGCCGAAGCGACTCGCCGACTTCGGCCCGATGTCGACCCCCATCCGATCCCCGATAGCGGAGAGGTCAACGGTCTCGTGAGGGGAACCCTCATCCGGAGAGTCGGCCGCGATCACGTCATAGGGCAGCAGTACCTCGACACCTTTGGCGTCGGCGGCGGCAAGGATCGCTTTGACCTCGTCTATCCGGTCCTCCTCGACTAGCGACCGTCCGACCTCTTCGCCGCGGGCGACCAGCAGCGTGAAGGCCATCGCTCCCCCGATGCAGAGCGAGTCGACGCGGTCCAGTAGGTTGCCGATGACGGCGATCTTGTCCGAGACCTTGGCGCCACCGAGGACCGCCACGAAGGGGCTCTCTGCCCCGGTGAGGACCTTAGCTAGCTTCTCGACCTCGTTCTTGAGTAGGAGACCGGCCGCGGCCGGGAGCAACGCGGCCACTCCAACGGTCGACGCGTGGGAACGGTGCGCCGATCCGAAGGCATCGTTGACGTAGCAGTCGGCGAGCCCCGCGAGGCTCTTGGCAAACTGGGGGTCATCGGCGGTTTCGCCCGGCTCGAACCTGAGGTTCTCGAGCAGGATCACATCGGCCGGCGACATGCTGGCGGCGAGGGCTGCGTCGCCGATCACGGTATCGAGGGTCTCCACGGGGCGTCCGAGGAGTTGCTCGAGCCGGCGACCGACCGGAGCCATGCGGAGCTCTTCGACCACGGTTCCCTTGGGCCTCCCAAGGTGCGAGCAGACGATGACCCTGGCCCCACGCTCGAGTAGTTCGAGGATGGTGGGGAGTGCGGCACGGATCCTGTAGTCGTCGGTGATCTCGCCGTTCTTCAGTGGGACGTTGAGGTCGGAACGGACCAACACGCGTTTCCCCTGGACATCAAGATCGTCCAGCGATGGGAGTTCCGCACCTGTGAGTGACATGGCTACCAACCCTTGTTTGGTTGAGAACGAGTCCAGCGTATCGGGCCTTGACGCTCGAATGACACCTCCGTTTAGTAGGTAACGCTCCGGGTTAGCGTGGTGATATGAGTGAACTGATGCGACTCCGGCGGCGTCTGATGGTTCCGGTCCTGCTTCTCGTGATGTTCGGCGCTGCATGCTCCGGGGGCGACGATCCCTCTCCCGCAGAGTCCGATATCGGGGGCGAGGCCCCAGCCTCCTCCGACGACCAGGAGATTCGGGAGAACTTCGATAGCTACCGCAACGCGCTTCTTGCCGGAGACGGGAACGCCGCCTTCAGCACACTGTCCGGATCGTCGGTCGACTTCTATGTCGAGATGAGAGACCTCGCCCTGACCGCACCGCGGAAGGAACTGGAGAAGCGATCCCTGATCGACCGGCTGCATACCTTGACCCTCCGTTACGTGCTTGCTCCCCCGCGCCTCGAGGAGATGACTCCGACCGAGATCGTCGCCTACTCGGTCGATACGGGGTTGATCGGTCAGGGCACACTCCAGTTACAGGAGTTGGAGGACATCAAGATCCACGGTGATGTCGCCGAGGCGACCGTCACATCCGATGGCAACCAGTCAGAATTCACCTACGAATTCGTTCGGGATGATGAGGGCTGGAGGATCAACCTCATCGTCGTCCTCGATGCAGCCAACGAGCGATTCGTCGATCTGATCGCCAAGGAGGGCATCACCGAGACGGCCTTCATCTTCGACACGATCGAGGTCATCACGGGTCAGCGCCCGACCAACGTCCTCTGGAAAGCCCCGAACTAGCGTTAGCTAGAGCTTGGACGCCACCAGCACAGTCAAGTCCACGAGGCGGTTGGAGTAGCCCCACTCGTTGTCGTACCAGCCGAGGACCTTGACCATGTTCCCGTTCGCCATCGTCGACTTGCCGTCGATGATGCACGAGTGGGGGTCACCGACGATGTCGGAAGACACGATCTCGTCCTCGGTGTAACGAAGGATCCCCTTCAGCGCCGACGACTGAGCGGCTTCTTTGTATGCGTCATTGACCTGCTCCGCGGTGACCTCGGAGTTGAGGACCGCCACGATGTCGGTGATCGACCCGTCGGGCACGGGCACTCGAAGGGCGAGACCGTCGAGACGTCCCTTCAGCTCCGGCATCGCGAGGCTCGCGGCCTTCGCCGCACCCGTGCTGGTCGGGATGATGTTGATGGCTGCGGCCCGCGAGCGGCGCAGGTCGTCGCGCGCGAGGTCGAGGGTGTTCTGGTCGTTCGTGTAGGCATGACAGGTCGTCATGAAGCCCTTGTCGATCCCCCAGTTGTCCTGGAGCACCTTGGCCAGAGGGACGACGCAGTTGGTTGTGCACGAAGCGTTCGAGATGATGTGGTGGGCGGCCGGGTCGTACTTGTCGTGGTTGACGCCGATGACGATCGTGACGTCCTCTTCCTTAGCGGGGGCAGAGATGATGACCTTCTTAGCCCCGGCGTCGATGTGCTTCTGTGCATCGGCCCGCTTCGTGAAGAAGCCGGTCGACTCGATGACGATGTCGGCGCCGAGATCGGCCCACGGAATGCTCGCCGGGTCGCGCTCTGAGGTGACGCGTACCTCGGTGCCGTCAACCGAGAATCCCTTGTCACTCAGCTTTACCTCGCCGTCGAAGCGGCCGAGCACTGAGTCGTACTTCAGAAGGTGAGCCAGCGTCTCGGGGTCGGTCAGGTCGTTCACGGAGACGACCTCGAGGTCTGCGCCACTTGCTCGGATGGCCCGGAACATATTCCTGCCGATCCTGCCGAATCCGTTGATCCCTATGCGAGTCGTCATCGACGATCCCTTCGTAGAGTCGGTTATCGGCTACATCCTACCGGGGGCCGCTTGCCGCGCCTCCTGCCATATGGCTCAGTACCCGGCAGAGCCGAATGGGGTCGTGTCCACCGTCCGGTTGGGCCACGTCGGCCTTCACGATCTCGACACCGGTGTGAGCAAGGGCTCGATCGTCGATCGAAACTCCGTCGTGTGGCAATTCGGGATCCTGGACGAGGGCTGCGTCGAGGCTGAAGGGGCCCGCATGAGCGAGAACCGCTTCGATCAGGGAGGCCGCGTCGAGATCCTCGGTTTCACCCTTCTGCCGGCGGTTGTTGCACACGAAGACCCTTTGAGCTGAAGCCTGCTGGACCGCCCCCCGGATCCCGGGGACCATCAGGGTCGCGATGAGACTGGTGAAGAGGCTCCCCGGTCCCAGGATGATCTGGTCGGCTTCGCCGATAGCGTCCACCGCGTCCTGGTTGGCCCGGGGGTTCTGCGGCTCAAGGTAGACGGCTTGGATAGGCTCGGCGCTCTCGGCGACGGCAACCTGTCCTCGGACCACTCCACCGGCGATCCGAGCCATGAGATCCACGAGATCGCTGGTTGCAGGCAGGACCCGGCCACGCGCTCCTAGCTGGCGACCGGCCTCGGCCACCGCGGCGTTGAAGTCACCGGTCATCTCGGTCAGGGCGGCGATGATTAGGTTGCCGGCGGCATGCCCCGTCAGCTCCCCCGACTCGAAGCGGTGCTGATAGAGCTCGGCCATCTCCTCGTTCTCGGCCATAGCGACGAGACAGTTGCGGATATCTCCGGGCGGAGGGATGCCGAGTTCGCGCGTCAGGCGGCCCGAGGATCCGCCGTCGTCCGCGACGGTCACTACCGCCGTAACCTCGTCCGCGTATCCGAGCGCCGCCTCGATGGTGACAGCGAGACCGTGGCCACCCCCGATCCCAACAACCTTCACACTGGGACCGATTCTCTCTCTATGTCCCGGTGGATCACTCGAACTCCGACTCCTTGCTCGCTGATCAAGGCTCCAAGACGTTCCGCGAGGACGACCGAACGATGCCGGCCCCCTGTGCAGCCCACCGCGATCGTTAGGTAGTGACGACCCTCCCCCTGATACCCCGGGACGATCACGTCGAAGAGGTCCTTCGTGCGGTCGAGGAAGTCAGATGTCGACGGCTGCCCCATGACGTAGTCGATGACTTCCTGATCGACGCCGCTCTGGGGTCTTAGGTGTTCAACCCAGTGAGGGTTCGGAAGGAAGCGGACGTCGAACACGACGTCAGCGTCGAGGGGCAACCCGTACTTGTATCCGAACGAGACGATCGTGATCTGGAGGCCGCCTTCGGACACGGCTCGCTCTTCGAAGTAGGCCCCCATCTTCGCCCGGAGCTTCCGTACGGTTAGGTCGGTGGTGTCGATCAGGAGGTCGGCTCCGTCGCGGAAGGGGCTCATCAGCTCGCGCTCCCGCTGGATGCCGACCGCGACGTTCTCCTGCGGAGCCAGGGGGTGCATCCTCCGACTGGCGTCGAAACGCCGTACGAGAACCTCGTCCGAAGCCTCGAGGAAGACGAGCCTGAAATTGCTCATGTCGCGGCGGAGCTTCTCGAGCTCCTTCATCGCCTCGGTGAAGAAGGTCCCACCGCGCGCGTCGATGACGAGGGCAACGCGCTTGATGCCAGAACTGGGCGCGAAGACGAGCGACATCATCTTCGAGATCAGCGCTGGTGGCAGGTTGTCGATCACGTACCAGCCGAGATCTTCGAGTGCTTTAGCGGCCTCGGAGCGACCCGCTCCGGACAAACCGCTGATGACGGTTACGTCGACGTCTTTGGCGCGGCGTCTAGTCGCCACTTCTTCCTCTCCCGTTCTGGGGGCCAGGTGATTCCGCGTGCAGGACGGAGTGCACGGCTTCAGCGACCGCCGCCGGTATCCCTGGGACGGCGGCCAACTCCTCGAGCGAAGCTTCGCGCATCCGCTTGACCGAACCAAAGACCTTCAGCATTTTCTTCCGCCGGGCAGGCCCCAAACCGGGCACATCGTCGAGGAGGGAGCGGGTCATGCTCTTGCCGCGACGCTTGCGGTGGTAATCGAGGGCGAAGCGGTGAGCTTCGTCGCGGATCTGTTGGAGAAGGTAGAGCGCCTCTGATCCGCGCGGGATGACGATCGGGTCCGGGCGATCGGGTAGGAAGACCTCCTCCATCCGCTTGGCGAGCGACACGGTGGTGACGTCGTGGATGCCCAGATCCTCCATCGCTTCGACCGCACGGCCGAGCTGGCCCTTGCCGCCGTCGATAACGACGAGGTTCGGTGGATAGGCGAACCGACGCTTGGTCTCGGTTGGCATATCGCGTTCTTCCTTGAAGCGGGCGAACCTCCGGGAGATGACCTCATGCATGTTGGCGAAGTCGTCCTGGCCCTCCCCCCACTTGATCGCGAACCGCCGGTAATCAGAGCGCTTGGGTAAGCCGTCTTCGAAGACGACCATCGAGCCGACTGCCTCACTCGGACCCGTGTTCGAGATGTCGTAGCACTCGATCCTCAACGGCGCCTCGGACATCCCGATGGCGTCCTGCAACTCTTTCAGCTGGCGGCTCCGGGCCGCGAAGTCACTCGATCGCTTGAGCCGGTGCCGGGTGAATGCCTGCTTGGCGTTCTCCGTCACGGTATCGAGCAGCGCGCGCTTCTCTCCGCGTCGCGGAACGCGCACCGCTACCTTCGAGCCCCGCTGCTCGGTCATCCACTTTTCGATCAGATCGAGCTCGTCGGGATCCGCAGGCACCAGAACCTGTTTGGGGATCTCATTGTCGACGTACAGTCGCTCCACGAACCGAGCGAGTAACTCCGGCGTGTTGAGGTCCTCGACCTTGTCAACGATGAACCCCTTGCGTCCGGTGACCCGGCCGCGCCGCACGAAGAAGACCTGGAAGGCAGCCTCGAGGTCATCCTCAACGAACCCGATGACGTCCATCTCTTCCTTCTCGTTCGAAACCATCTGCTGGCGCTCGATCGCTTTCCGCACGTTCTCGAGTTGGTCCCTGAACTTGGCCGCGACCTCGAACTCCTCCCGGGAGGCGGCCGATCTCATCTGCTCCTCGAGGCGGTCGAGCACAGGCTTGGTGTTCCCGTCGAGGAAGTCGCATAGCTCGTCGACGATCTTGCGGTGCTCTTCGGGGCTGACGGCTCCCACGCAGGGACCCGCGCAGCGTTCGATGTCGTAGAGGAGACACGGACGATTCCGTCGCCGGCAACGATCGAACACCCCTTGCGAACAGGTCCGCATGGGGAAAGTTCGCAGGAGAAGGTCGAGGGTGTCGCGGATTGCATAGGCGTGTGCGAATGGCCCGTAGTACTTGACTCCCTTGCGCTTCGCTCCCCGCATCACCCTCGCTCGCGGGTTGTCCTCATTGAGAGTGATGGCTAGGTAGGGGTAGCTCTTGTCGTCCCGGTAGCGCACGTTGTACCGGGGGCGATGCTCCTTGATGAGGTTCAGCTCGAGGTGGAGCGCCTCGACCTCGCTGTCGGTGACGATCCACTCGACGTCCGAGGCGGCCTCGACCATCGCCATCGTGCGGGGATGGAGGTCGGTGGCGAAGTAGTTGGACAGGCGCGAGCGGAGCGTCTTTGCCTTCCCGACGTAGACCACTCTGCCGTGAGGGTCGCGGAACAGGTAGACGCCCGGCTTCGTGGGTATCGAGCCCGTCTCCGGCCTCTGGATGCGGGTAGCTGAGATCATCTGACCCCGATTCTCTCAGGACATCCGGCGTACCGGCGCTACCGGCCTGCTTAAGGTCCGGAGGCGGAACTGATCCCTGGGCTGTACTGGGTCGAGTCAGCTTCTCGGGGCACACTGTGCGCGTAGAGCCGTCCACCCGGCAGATAGAGAAGCGGATCGACCGGGGTCGAGTTGATCCTCACCTCGAAGTGGAGGTGGTCACCGGTGCAGGAGCCGGTACACCCGACGAGACCGAGCACGTCCCCTTGCTCGAGGACGTCGCCCGCTCGGACCGCGAAGCCGGAGAGATGCGCGTAGAGGGTCGCCATCCCGTCGCCGTGGTCGACTATGACGGTGTTGCCGTAATCGGCGTAGTAGTCGGCTCTGATCACGGTTCCTCCGCCGGCTGCGACGACCGGGGTGCCGGAGGTTCCATCGATATCGATGCCCTCGTGCATCCTGCCGTCACGAAGTCCGAAGACCGAGGCGATGGGGCCTCTCAGAGGCCAGATCAGACGTCCGTCGATGCCCTCGACGTCCGGTACCTCGGGGATCTCGGCGAACGCATCCACCGGGTTGGCTGCGGCCCACTGCTCTAGGGCGTTCACCAGCGACCGGACCGCGTCGGACGAGTTTCTCGGCTCGCACTTCGTCGGCGCGACCGGTGCGCGCTTGCCCCGCTGGTGTGGGAAGCGTTCGTACTCGAACGGGACCTTGTACTTGCATGGCCAGCTGGCTTCGATGTTGTCGGTGATGAGGCCGACCCTGATCCTGTAGAAGCGGCTGCCGTCCGGGTTCTCCCACGGGATCGACGCGTCCTCCACCGCCTTGAGGAACTGGGGCACGTACTTGAGCGACTTGATGATCAGTTCGTCCTTATTCACCTTCTGGAACGTCGTGAAATCGGCGAGCTCCGCGATCCCCTGAGTCAGGTCCTGGGTGTGCTCGGCGAAGAACGCGATGCCTTCGCGGGCGAGCCGATCGTTCGCGGCGAAGAAGGCGCGCAGCTCCTCCGGCTCATCCCCGAGGCCGGCCAGGACCGTGTCGGCCGCCTTGATCGCCGCGGTGAAGTTCTCCTTGGTCTTGAGGAAGGCGGCGCCCGCCTCGGTCGCACCGTCGAGGAGGCTCTTCTGCTCGGGGGCGACGTCGGCGAATGTCTCGGAGAGAGTCCCGAGAGACTCGATGAGAACCTGGATGTCGTCACTCGAATCCCCGATGCCCTCGTTGAGGTTCTCGACCAAGTTCGCCGTCTGATCCGCGGGGACATCGGCCAGGACACGGTCGAGCGTCTTCAGCAACGCTTGGAAGTCCACCGGCAGGCTGGTCTGCTCACGTTCGATCACGTCGCCATCGGCGAGCATCTCATCGCCGGCGAGGTCTACCGGAGTCAGGTTGACGAACTGCTCTCCGACCGCACTCTTGCTCTGGACGCTTGCCTCTAGCTCCGCCGGGATCTTGTCTCGCCACTCGGAGTCGATCAGGAGCTGGATCGAAACTCCCTCATCGGTGAGCTCCAGTTCACCGACGCGACCCACGAGTACTCCTCGGTAGGTCACCTCCTGGTTGGTGAAGACCCCACCGGTGTCGGCGAAGTCCGCGGTAACCACAAGCGGGTTGGTGAAGAAGGTCGAGCCGACGACCTGCGTGACGACCCAGCCGACCATGAGCACGCCGAGGAGAACTACGCTGATGAGGTTGATCCGAAGCCGGCGGTCGATCCTCATGAGCCCTCACCGGGGACATCCCCTTGCTCTCCGTTCGTGTTGCAGTTGGCGAGGATCTCACACAGGACAGCGTCGGCCTGGATGTAGTCGCCTTGTCCATCCGAGCCGGGACCTCCGCCGAAGCTCTTGGGGAAGAGGGCGAAGAACTTCGTTAGCTTCCTCAGATCGGATCGAAGGACACCTTCATTCGAGGCCAGCGCGCGGAGGATCGGCTCGAGTGCAACGAACTGACGATTGATCGCCGACTGGTGTTGGGTGAGGAATCTGGCGTTGACCTCGCCGAATCGGTTGAGTGAGCTGAACAGGGGACCGAGGCGGTCACCTTGCTCTGCGAGGAGAGCGTTGGCGGTTTCGAGCGAGTCGAGGAACGAGTTCAGGGTCGACTCGTTCGCGTCCAGTGTCTGGCTCGCAGATCCGAGGCTGTCGATCGCAGCCGCGATGTCGTTGCGGCGATCGGCCAAGACGCCGGTGAACTTCTCGAGTTCTTCGAGGGTGTCTCCGAAGCGCTCGCCGCGACCCTGAAGGATGAGGGCCTGGGCATGCGTGAACCGGTTGAGGTCCTCGAGCCCGCCCCCACCGATGAGTCCGGCCACGTCGGCAAGGAACGTCTCGACGTCGACGCGCTTCTGGGTCATCGACAGAGGGATGGTTGCCCCCGACTCGTCGAGGAACGGAGGACCCTCGGTCGACGGAAGGAGCTCGATGAACTGCTCGCCCAGCAATGAGGTCTGTCGGGCGATCGCCTGAAGGCCCTCGATCGGAACGTCGATCTGGTCCTCGATCGTCATCTCCACGCGGGCGACCATGTCGCCGTCTTGGAGCACGAGCGAGATGTCGGTCACGAGGCCGACCTTGACGTCCTGGATCTGTACCGTGCCCCTTTCGACCAAGTCTCCGACGTCGGAGAAGTAGGCCACGAGCTCGTTCCCAGCAACGGGTCCCACGAGTCCGCCACACGAAGACGTAACCAGCGCGGCGCCGAGGGTCGCGATCAAGAGACGGCTTCTCATCGGGCCGCTCCCTTCACGAACCACTGCGCCAGCAGCTCGGCAAGCTGCTTCTCCCCCACCTGTGCGGCGAGGTCGAGGACCGCTTGCTGTGCTGTGGCATCCACTGTCGAGGTGACGCCCGGGAGGTCCGCGCAGATCGGGATCAGTGCATCTACGAGATACGCGAGATCGTCCTTGTAAGTGTCGGGGAAGAACGCCATCAGCGTGTCCCTGAGCTGCTGGAGGGTCGCCTGGGGACTGAGGACCAGGAACGACTGGATCAACGCATCGATGCGGTTGCAGGCGATCGTGTCCCTCGTGTCGATGCGGTAGTTGTACTCGGACCCCGGCGTGCCCGGCGCTGCCTGACGACCGCTGTAGGCGAAGAGTCCCTTGCCACTGGAGTTCGTTGCACCTAGTCCCTGAGCGATCACGTTGCTCCACCTGACACCGTCGAGCAGCTCACTCTGTTTGGCGTTCACCCGGCGGAGGACCCTAGCGAGGTCCCCGAAGGCATCGCCGAGATCGTCTCCGGAATCGGCGATCAGCTGCGACGCCTCATCGGAGAAGAAAGCCAGGTTTTCGATGGTCCCCTCGAGGTTCTCTTGATCGCCGACGAGGGCTTCTGTTACCAACTGCAGGCGCTCGTTCACGATCACGATCTCGCTCGACCGATCCGCCAATGCCACGAACAACTGATCGAGGTTCTCGATCAGACCTGTGATGTCTTGGTTCGAATCTGCGAGGTTCTGCAGTACCGAGGCCGACGATTCGAGGGCCTTGGCCAGGTTGCCGGCCTTCCCGTCGACCGCCTCGTCGAGGTTGACGATCAATTGTGCAAGAGGGCCGTGCTCCTGGCCCTCTTTGGGCTCGAGCGCCGAGAGCAGCCCCTGCAACTGGGTCAGAACGTCGTCCAGTTCAGCCGGGATCTGGGTGCGGTCGAGAGGGATGTGGTCGCCGTCGGCAAGGGTCGCGCCCCCCTCGTACGCAGGAAACAGTTGCACGTAGCGGTCGGCGATAACTGTGATCGGGATGATGCCTAGCGTCGCGTCGGCTGGGATCTTGACGTCCTCGTCGATCTCCATCGTCACGTGGACGGCGTCTGGTCCCGGCTCAACGCGGCTGATGACCCCGACCTCGACCCCGCGGACCATGACCCGCCCGCCCTCGAAGAGGTTGGGAGCTTGCTCGACGTCGGCGGTCACTTCGTAGGTCCCGTTGGAGGACGCCGTGGCCTGGTAACCGAAGAATGCGGCCGCAAGCACCGCGAGCACGACGACGATCGAGGTCACCCGGGCCCTCATCGGAGTGGCCCCGGAGTGTAGCCAGGCGTGGACAGTGGTTGGGTTCCCTTGACCGGAACCTTCGGGTCCTCGGGGGTACCCCACGGAACACAGACGTCTTCGGTCGTGATCGCACAGACGTGACCCTCGACGAAACGGCCGAACTTGAGCGGCCGCCCGAAGAGCTCCTGAGAGACGGCGAGCTGACTGAGGGCGGTGTCGATAGAGCCGTATTCCTGGTTGAGCACCGAAAGGACCGAGCTGAGGTCGCTGACACCAGCATCGAACGAGCCCCTGGCTACCTGCAGGAGGAGTCCAAGATTCTTAGTGAGGTCGTTCGTCGCGGCAAGCAATGAGCTGGTGGTAGCGCGTTCGTCGGCCAGGGTGTCAAAGACCTCGGCCGAACTCTTAAGGATCGCGTCGAAGTCTTTGTCGCTCGCGGCGAGAGTGGCCGAGACCTTCTGGGTGTTCCTGAGCAGCGCAGAGATCTCGGGACCCTTGTCCTCGAGCACGACGCCGGCCTCATCGAGACTGACGATCAGGCGACCGAGTTCCTCCTTCGATGCCCCGACCGTGTTCGCTAGCACCTGCAACATCTTGCGCAAAGCACGCTTGTCGATGGCAGCGAGCTTCGCGGTCCCCTCGGTTGCGGCCTGATGGATCTCGTATGGGATGCGCGTCTGGTCCAAGGGGATGACATCGCCGGCCGAGAGGTAGCCGCTGGTTGCCGATGCAGGGTTCCCATCCCCGGCGGCGGCTGTGAGATAGGACTTCGGCATCTGAAGGTCGATGAACTTCTGGCCCAGAAGGGTCTTGAGTTTGACTTCGAGACGAGTTTCCTCCGGAAGCTGGATGTCTCTTTCGATCTCCATCTTGATCCGGGCCGCATCGGCCGTGAGCACGATCTCGGTGACGGTTCCGACCTTTACCCCTGCGACCCTGACCTCGTTCCCCGGGATCAGCCCGGCGGCGTCTTGAAGGTCGGCGTAGATGGGATAGACGCCCTTGATGAAGGTGAATTTGTTCACCGAGAACGCGAGACCTACTCCGAGCCCGATAGCGAGGATCGAGATGATCCCAACGATCCACGGAGACCTCTCCCTAACGGACAGCCTCATGGCACGTACCTCGTGCCACACGTGCCGAAGTCGTCCTTGCAGACGTTGATCAGGTGCTGGTTGCCCCATTCCCCGTAGTTGGTCGTGCGCTGAACGGCCTCGAGGAGGGTGGGGAGTCGCTTGACGATCTTCCGGAGGTCCGCACGCCGGTCGTTGATGGCATCGAGCAGGACCGCCAGATCGTCGATCTCCGCCTCGATCAATTCGTCGTTGTCACGCACGATCTGCCCGAGTTTGCGCGCCGCAACGTCGAGGTTGACCAGCGCCCCCCTGATGTCCTCGCGGCTTGCCGACAGGTCGGTGAGGAACGAGCCCATGTCTTCGAGCGATGAGCGGAGCTGAGCATCTCGAGTCGCGAGGTTCGACGTCACCGAGGTGACGCCCTCGAGGAGAACGTCGAGTTCCTCATCCTTCGACGCCAACGTGTCGGAGATGTCGGCGAGGTTGGTGAACAGACTCGCGGTGACGTCTTCTCGTCCCTTCAGGGCGGCAAGGACTTCCTTGGTCACGATGTTGATGTCCTCGGAACTCGTTGAGCGGATCAATGGCCGCAGTCCGTTGAAAAGGATCGAGAGGTCGAAAGCCGGCTCGGTGCGTTCCAGGGGGATGAGATCGCCGTCTTGGAGGAGCCCCGAAACGCTCGACTCTGGATCCTCGACGAGAGAGATCATCCGCTGCCCGATGAGATTGCGGAAGCGGACTTCCGCACCGACCCCCGCGGGGAGCTCGGTGCCCTCCTCGATCGACAGTTGGACCAGTGCGAGTCCGTCGTCGACCTTGATCTCCTCGACGCGCCCGATCGTTACCCCGGCAGCCTTAACGACATCCCCCTGGAGCAGCCCGGAGGCGTCCTCGAACTCGGCGGTGATCGTGTACGGCGACGAGAAGAACTGGAAGTTCCCGATGATGGCGGCCAGCCACGAGGTGACGATCAAGGTCACGATCGTGAAGATCCCGAGTTTGACAGCGGTCCAGCGGAACCCCGGAATCATTCGTCACCCCCGGCATCCAGGAACAGACGAATGGCCGGATCGAGCAGTAGGCCCGAGAGCGCGGGGTCCACGATCCGCTTCGTGTACTTGCGGATCAGCGAAGTGAGGTCATCAACCGAGAGCGTGGTCACGGATCCAGCCGAGAAGGTGTTGGGATCCCCCGGCTCGTCCGTATGAGGGCCCTGGCCATTGGAGTACAGCCCGCGCGATTCGATACCCGGTGGGACGTAGATCTGCCAGCAGACCATGTTCGATTCGAACTCCCCGGCGCATGGCTGCGAGAGTCCAGAGTTCCAGATGGTTGCGAACGCTTCCAGCTGTCGGATCAGGGACACGAGCGCGTCCGAGCGCGGCGCCACGATCTCGAGGACGTCGGCACCGTCTTCGATCAACCGACCGAAGGACTCTTCGGTCTGGATCTGGAAGGTGGCGAACTGGTCGAGGAACACAGGGACGCTCGCGTTCGATGCCCGGAACTCCGGAGCGGCACCCACGAGGGCCCGGTTAGCGGAATCGAGGGACGAGAGGAACGAGAGAAGGTCGGTGTCGTTGTCGTCGAGCCACTGAGAGAACTCCCTCAGCTGTCGGAGGGACAGGTCCAGCTCGTCGGAGCGCGAGTTGACCGCGACCAGGGCCCTGTAGCCGTCGTCGATCGCCGTCGCGGCCGATTCTTCCGAACCGGAGAAGCCATCGGCGAGGCTCTTGAGCACCTGTGCCAGTTGGTCGAGTGGCACCGAAGAGATCAGGTCATGGCCGAGTTGCATAGCTCTCTCGAACTCGAGCGGCTCCACCGTGTTGGCGTCCGGGATCTCGCTCCCCTCGCTGAGGAACCCGCCCGACGGCGACTCGGGTGGGATGAGCTCGATCCATTTCTGACCGAACACCGTCTTGGACCGGATCTCAGCGATCGAGTCTGCGGGGATGTCGTAAGCGGGATCGAGGAGCATCTCGATCCGAGTGGTGTTGTCCGGCCCGGCGACTATGTCTCCGATGGAGCCCACCAACACGCCTCTGATCTTCACGTCGCCGCCAACGGGAAGCTGCTGTCCCACGCCGGGGGCGGAGAAGACCGCATCGACAGGCGTACCACCGCGGAATCCACCCTTGAGGAACACCCAAGTGAGGCCCGTAACGCCGGAAAAGAGAAGGATGGCGACGAGTCCAAGCGCGATGCGACGAGGTCTGCCGCGATCCGCGTATGGAGAGTCCTTCACCCCGCCGCCCCCTCGTCCCTTATCCACCCGTTCCTCCCGTCACGATACGACGGTGGCCCGAATACGCGCAGCAGGGCGCCCCGGTTAGGGGGCGCCCTGCGACGAAACGCTTGTTGCTAGCTACTGACCGATGATGACGTAGTCACCATTACCGTCGCCGCCGTCCCACCCAGTGCAGGTGAATACGAGCTGGCTCGGGAACACGCTAAGACCATTCCCCAGTGCAACTGAGAAGTTGGGGGATGTCGCGTCGGTGCGGAAGTTCTGAACCGGGAACGGCCCGATGAGGGAGTCCAGGTCCGGAGCTCTGACCGAAACACGCGCGTTGGTACCGGTGACGAGGATCCCCGTGATCACGTTGTCGGATCCGGCCTCCACCGTGGTGGTGTTCGGACGGCTCGTGGTCGCGTCTGCGGTGCAGTCACCGGTGCCGTAGAAGCCACCGCCACCACCGTAGGTACGGACGTCTAGTGCTCCGGTGCTACCGGGAGCCGAAAGAAGACCCATGTCGGCGACCGGTGCCGCCGAGACGTTCTGACCGTTGGAGGCCGCGATCTTGACCTTGCCCTTGACCTTGACACTCTTCGTTGCTGCCTGGACCACCGGAGCGCCGATCAGTGCGATCGCTGCGATTCCAGCGACCACCACCGCCAACGTCTTCCGGGTACCGCGCTTTGTGCTCTCCACCCATTACCTCCCTTAGACCGCGCGAAAAACCCTTACAGGCCCGAAGGTATACACCTGAGCGACCGATGACTAGAGGTTTGCGGGAAATATCTAGTTTGGAGAGGCCCATTTTCGACCTAGGGTTGCGCTACAGACCCAAGCGATAAGGGACGAGACGAATCCTGCAGCGATCAGCAACATGCCTCCGGCCAGCGCCGCGTCCAGCAAGGGGACGATCACTCCCGCGAGGATCAGCCGCCAGAAACGATGGTTGCCGGGGTTCTCAGGGTCTTGATTCCAGGGAGAATCGGGCTCGCGGGTCGCTCCCCACATGTAAACGAGGCCCAGGAGGAAGGCGGCGAGGAAGTAGATGCCGGCCTTGGGGCGGTCGTCCTGAACCACGGTCGAGATCCGGAAGACGCTCGCGGCGATGAGTCCGGCGAAGACAAGTCCGGCGATCCCGAAGAATCGCCAACGACCGACTCTCGGGTTACTCATCACTCTCCTCGCATATCGGGCCGGCGTTCTTGAGTGAGCCGGTGAGATTCCTCGTCGCGCCACCGCTTCACTTCCTCGTGGTGCCCGGACAATAGGATCTCGGGAACCTTGAGTCCCCTGAACTCGGCGGGCCTCGTGTACTGAGGGTGCTCCAAGGTTCCTGAAGAGTGCGACTCGGTCGCCAGGGACTCGGGATTCCCCAGGACACCGGGCACGAACCTCGAGAGCGCCTCGATAACTACCATCGCGGCCAGTTCCCCACCGGCGAGGACGTAGTCCCCTATCGAGATCTCCTCGTCGATCAGCTCGTCGATCACCCTCTGGTCGACCCCCTCGTAACGACCACAGACGAGCACGAGGTGGTCGTGGCCCGCCAACCGCACGGCGCCCGCGTGATCGAACAAAGAGCCTCTAGGGGACATCAGGATCACGTGCGAGTCCTCGGTCGTCACCGCCTCGATCGCGGCGAAAAGCGGTTCTGGACGCATGACCATCCCGGCGCCGCCCCCATACGGAGTGTCGTCGACCGATCGGTGGCGCCCCAGACCGTGGTCGCGGAGATCGTGGAGGCTTACCTCGAACAAGCCCTCGGTGATCGCCTTGCCCAACAGGCTCGCGCTGAGCGGTTCTTCGAACATGCTTGGAAACAGGGTGATGATGTCGACGCGCATCGTCAGTCCAGCAGTCCCGCGGGGGGATCGATGACGACCCGCCGGGCATCCGTGTCCACCTGGGCCACGATCTCGGGGACCAGGGGGACGAGCCTCGTTCCAACCTGAGTCTCTATCTCGAGCAGGTCCTGCGCCGAGCCGATGATCACATCCGAGATGGTGCCGATCCTCTCGCCGGAGATGAGGACTACCTCGAGGTCCTTGAGGTCGTC
The DNA here is from genome assembly GCA_963826105.1 of uncultured Actinomycetes bacterium. Classification (GTDB taxonomy): domain Bacteria; phylum Actinomycetota; class CADDZG01; order CADDZG01; family WHSQ01; genus WHTI01. Next base: position 164,997 of record CAWGWA010000006.1, read on the forward strand.
GACCCAGTACTCCCCAGTGGCCAGCTCCCTGCGGCTCTCCTCGGTCACGAACACGGACCCCCGCAGCCCCACCGCGCCTTCTCGCGTATCCACACCTGCGAAGCGGACCAGGAAGCGGTCGCTCCCATGCACCCGGGATTCGACGATCACCAGCTCACGACCGTCTTCATGGAAGAGGACTGAGCCGGGGTCGAAGCGATGGGGATCATCCGAGAACTTCATCAGGTACACCTCGCCCAGGAGGCCATGGGGTTTGCCGATCGCGCCGGCGAGCAACACGAGGGGTTAGTCGACTACTTCGACGAGGACCTGTCCGCCCTCGCCCTGGGCGGCAACCCTCGAGAGCGAGCGGATCGAATGGATGATGCGACCGCGCTTGCCGATGATCTTGCCCATGTCCTCGGGGTTGACCGTGATCTCGAAGATCGTCTGATCGCCTTCACCCTCGAGCTCGTCGACGGTGAGGTCCTCGGGATGATCGAGGAGCCAGCCACCGAGGTACTGGATCAGCTCACGGCTCACTTAGCGTCGTCGTCCTCTGTGGTCTCGGCGACATCCTCGTCGATCGACGGCATCTCGGCCGTCTCCTCGGCGGGAGCCTCCTCAGCGGGAGCCTCCTCAGCGGGAGCCTCCTCAGCGGGGACCTCCTCGGTCTCCGCTGCTACGGCCTCGTCCGAGACCGATGCCGCGGGGGTCGCCTTCACGGGGGTGGTCTTCTTCGCGGGGGCCTCGCCGTACGGTGGGGGCAGCGGCTCTCCGGAGAACTCCGACCATGCCCCGGTGATGCGAAGCAGGTTCTTGACCGTATTTGAGGGCTGAGCGCCGAGCTGGAGCCAGTGGACGGCACGCTCCCCATTGATCTCGATGACCGAGGGATCCTCACGGGGGTGGTAGTGCCCGATCGTCTCGATGATCCGGCCGTCGCGGGGGCTGCGCGAGTCGGCCACAACGACGCGGAACGAGGGCTGCTTCCGCTTGCCGACACGCATCAATCTGATCTTGACCATGACTTCCTAGACTCTCCTTGCGTTCCTTGGGGATTCGGGTGTCGAGGTGCGCCCGGCGCGGATGAACCCCGGGCGGGCTCAGAGATGTTATCAGGTCGGCCGTTAGCCCATCCCAGGCGGCAGCTTCATGCCGCCGGGGAGGCGCATCTTGCCTTTGCCGCCCGACATGGAGCGCATCATCTTCCGGACCTGATCGAACTGCTTCACGATCTTGTTGACGTCCTGGACGGTGGTCCCGGAGCCCGTTGCGATCCGCCGCCGCCGGCTTCCGTTGATCAACTTCGGGTCGTTGCGCTCGTCGGGAGTCATCGAGCGGATCATCGCCTCGACCTTGGGTAGCTGGGCGTCCATGTCGTCTCCGGCCGGGAGCTTCGCGCCACCCGGGAGCATCGACAGGACCTGTGACAAGGGGCCCATCTTCTTGATCTGCTGCAGTTGGCTAAGGAAGTCCTCAAAGTTGAAATCTGCCTTACGCAGTTTCTCCTGCATCTTGAGAGCCTCGGCCTCGTCGAAGACACCCTCGGCCTTCTCGATAAGGGTTAAGACATCCCCCATGCCGAGGATCCGAGAGGCCATGCGGTCGGGGTGGAAAGGCTCGAGATCGCCGAGCTTCTCGCCGACACCGGCAAACTTGATCGGTCGCTGGGTTACGTAGGCCATCGAGAGAGCGGCACCACCACGCGCGTCACCATCGAGTTTCGTGAGGATGACCCCGGTGAGGTCGACTTCGGCAAGGAACGACTCGGCGACGTTGACCGCGTCCTGACCCGTCATCGCATCGCACACCAGCAGGGTCTCGGCGGGGTTGACGGCCTTCTCGACTGCACCCAATTCGGCCATCAACTCGTGGTCAACGTGCATGCGACCGGCGGTGTCCACGATGAGGTCGGTGAAGCCCTCATCTCGAGCGGTCTTAAGTGCTGCCTTCGCAACGGCGACAGCGTCGGTGGTCCCCGAGGCATCGGCGCTGACCGCGACGCCCGCCTGCTCGCCGAGCAACTGCAGCTGCCGGATCGCGGCCGGCCTCCGGAGGTCGCACGCCGCGAGGAGGGGCTTCCTCCCCTGCTTCTTAAGGAGGGCGGCCAGTTTGGCCGAGGCGGTGGTCTTACCGGAACCCTGGAGCCCCGCGATCAGGATCACTCTCGGCGGCATATCGACCGCTCTCAGCCCGACATTCTTCTCGCCCAGGACGTCCACCAGTGCGAGATGGACGATCTTGATGATCTGCTGCGCCGGGGTGAGGCTCTTGTGGATCTCAGCGCCCGAGGCTCGTTCCCTCACGTCGGTGACGAATGCCTTGACGACCTTGAGGGAGACGTCGGCTTCAAGGAGAGCGAGACGGATCTCGCGCAGAACCTCGTCGACCTGTTTCTCATCGAGCCGCCCGCGCGAGCGGAGCCGCGTGAAGATGTCATCGAGCCTGCCGGAGAGGGAATCGAACATGCTTGCAGGTTACGGTGTCAGGGCGAGAACCAGACCGGCGGCAACCAGGACACCACCGGCCGCGGCCCCGATGGTCCCCATCCGCGCACTCGGCTCCCGGGTGAAGCGATCGACGACGTACCACCCCACCAGCACTACACCGACCCACAGCGTTGCGCCGGCGGCGACTTCGTCATCTCCCAGCGCAGAGAACACCAGGTAGCCGGCGAAGACGATCAGGACGCGGGCGATCATCCGAGGACGCCCTTCAGTGCCGGCGTCCCGCTTCACGAGAGCAATGCGGCGATGAAGTCGTCCGGCACGAAGGGCTCGAGATCCTCGATCCCTTCACCGATTCCGATCAGCTTGATCGGTAGACCGAGGGACTCCTCGATAGCGATCGCGATCCCGCCTTTGGCGGTTCCGTCCAACTTGGTGAGGACTATGCCCGTGACTCCGGCCGATTCGGCGAACTGACGCGCCTGCACGAGACCATTCTGTCCGGCGGTCGCGTCGATCACCAGAAGCGCCTCGTCGACGCTCCCCTCCTTCTCGATGACACGTCTTACCTTCGCCAACTCGTCCATCAAAGGAGCCTTGTTGTGCAGGCGTCCAGCGGTGTCGACGATGAGGACATCGATGCCCTTCGCCCGTGCGTTCTTGACTGCATCGAACGCCACGGCTCCAGGGTCGGCCCCCGGCTGGTGTTTGATCAATTGGGCGCCGGCTCGCTCCGCCCAGACCCCGAGCTGTTCGTCGGCGGCGGCCCTGAATGTGTCCGCTGCGGCGAGGGAGACGGTCCTTCCGTGATCCCGTAGGTCCGAGGCCAGCTTTCCGATCGTTGTGGTCTTACCCGTGCCGTTCACGCCGACCACCAACCACACCGACGTCCCGATATCGGCGAAGGAGAGCGAGCGCTCCCGGTCCCGGTCGAATAGGTCCACGAGTTCCTCGGCTAGAAGCTTCCGTAGGTCCCCCGCAACGGTGACCTTCTCGCTCCGGGCTCGGTCACGTAAGCGTCCAACGATCAGTGTGACGACCTCGACACCGATGTCGGCTTGGATCAGCACGGCCTCGAGGTCTTCCCAGGTTTCATCGGTCGGGGTGCCGCGGAGAGCATCGAAGAGCTTGTCGCTGAGGAACTTGCGGCTCTTCGCCATTCGATCCTTGAGCGTCGGTCGGATCTGCTCCGGCGGCGTCGGGGGCTTGGTTCGCGGCGCCTCGACCACCACCTCTGGAGACTGCTCGACCAGCCGGACGTGTCCGCCTCCCGGCCTGGAGGGCCCCTTGAAGCGGTCGGCCTCATCTCTCCCGGCCGCCTCTGCGGCCTCCCTGGCTTCAGGGCTAACGAGCGGAGGTTCCTCATCGATGCGGGGGAACGCGGTCGTCTTCCGAGATCGACGTGCTACTGCCGCCCCAACCAGGACCACGGCTACGACGGCCAGGACGAGTCCAAGTATCACTAGCAGATCGGTCATCCGGTAAGCCTAGGTGATGCGGTTAGCCCCGCAGGTCCACTTCCGATGGATCGCTTTCCGGCAGGCGCACGGTTAGGGCCGGCGGCTCCCCGATCACCCCGACCTCGGACAGCTTCCTGGCAACGACACGGCTGACACCGTCCTTCGACATCGACACTCCGTACAGCACGTCACCGGCTTCCATGGTGCGCTTTTGGTGGGTCACTATCAGAACCTGCGCGCGCTCTTCGAGCTCGCCGACGAGACCAAGGAATCGCTGGAGGTTGACGTCGTCCAGTGCCGCTTCGACCTCATCGAGGAGATAGAAGGGCGACGGACGCGACCGGAAGATGGAAAAGAGGAATGCCAGCGCGACTAGCGACCGCTCACCACCGGAGAGCAACGACAGTTTGCGAACGTTCTTCCCCGGAGGTCGTGCCTCGATCTCGATCCCGGTCTTGAGGAGGTCGTCCGGATCCGTGAGCGTGATCGCACCCGTTCCGCCTGGGAACAAGCGCTGAAAGACCGCCTCGAACTCGCGAGCGACGTCGTCGAAAGCCTTGCCGAAGACCTCAACGATCGTTTCGTCAACCTCGCGCACCACCTTCATCAGGTCACGCCGCGAGGACTTGAGGTCTTCGATCTGATCCTCGAGGAACGTCTCTCGCTCCGCCAGTTCGTTGTATTCCTCCGCAGCGTGCGGGTTGACAGCACCGAGCCGGCGCATCTCCCTGTCGAGATGTGAGGCACGAGCGAGGGCCGGCTCCTCCTCGTCGGAAGGAAGCACGTCGAGGGACCGGAGGTCGTCAGCCGACATCCCCCACTCGTCCATCGATCGCTCGCCGATGGCCTCGATCCGCGCGTCGTGCTGAGCCTTCCGAATCTCGGCCTCGTTGCGCCGGCGTCCGGCGTCCTCAAGTCCTTCCGACAGCTCGCGCTCCCGGTGAACGAGTTCATCGAGCTTGCGTTCACCTTCCTCGGCCTCCGCCTTAGCGGAGATGGCGCGCTGCTCTGCGTCCTCCACCCAGATGGCGCCGCGGCCGGCGATCTCTCGGGCGAGCAGAGCGGTTGCCTCGCACCGTTCCCGCCTCAGCTTCAGATCGCTCCTGAGATCCTCGAGTCCCGCCAGCGCCCGTTCGGCGTCGGCGATCCCGGCCTCTGCCTCCTCGAGCCGCAGCTTGGCGGCCAGAGCTCGCTCTTCCGCGCTGCGCGCCTCCATCTCGGCTGCCGTCGCCAGCGACTGAGCCGAGGAACGACGCTCGGATATCTCGCGAGCAGCCCCTTCGGCGGAATCCTGATCCCGCTTCTTCTCTTCGAGGGTTGCTCTTTGGACCGGCAGCTCGGCGCGTTCCTCGGTGGCCATCCGCTCCGCCCCCGCGAGTTCATCGCGTACCCGGGAGAGTTCCTCATTGAGGGCGGCCAGCTCTACCTCGCGCTTCTCGCGGCGCCTGCGAAGTCCCCCGAGTCGCTCGGCGGCACCCGACATCAACGCATCGAGGCGCCGAAGCTCCTCGTCGTCTGCCGCGACCTCCTGCCAGCACTTCTCACCGGCGTCATCAGCTGCCTTGAGGATCTGAGTCGCCTCGGCCTCCCCCACGCTGGCCAGTTCGGCGCGTTGTCGGGCGTCCGTGATCAACGGATCGATGCGGGCCGCTGCTGACGGCACGTCAGCCAGTAGTGACAGGACCTCTTCGAGTGCACCCAGTCGCGCTTCGGCCGCAGACCGCTGCGCGTGACTCGTACCGAGAGAATCCTTGAGTAGTTCAGCGCGCTCGCGAGCCGCTTCCAGTTTCGTCTCGGCAGCTGCTGCCGCCTCCGTCTTCGCATCGAGTTCGGTCTCTAGCGAACGAACCTCGTTCTCGGCCTCGACGAGCAGACGCGCGTCGTTCTCGAGCTCTCTTTCAGCAGTACCCCTGCGCTCGATGACCGCACTGATCCGTGCCTCGATGGAACCGATGGTTGCCCGGCCGGCGGCCTCGCTCCCTTCGGCGCGAACGACCGCCTGCGCCGCCTGAGTGTGTTCAGCGCGAGCGCGTGAGAGTCGCTGCTCGACCTCATCGATCGAAGCTCGGAGCGCCTCGACCTCGGCGGTGGCCTCTGTTGCCTTGGAGCGGGTAACAGTCGCGGACGCCTCGAGTTCCCGGCTCTTGGAGTTCCAGCGTTCGCGTTCCGAGTCCAGCAGCCGGATCCTCTCGCGGTAGCCCTCTTCGGTCTCGGCCGCCAAGCGCGCGGAGATCGTCTCGGCCCTCTCGGCCGCCAGCCGACCCAGGCCGGCCACACGGTCGACGGTCCGGCCCATCCGGTCGGCCCGTGATCGAACTTCTTCGGCCGTGCCGGTCAGCCGAACGCGCTGTTCCGTCGCGGTCGAGAGACGAGCGCGGACGCTATCGAGTTCGTCGGCCAGAAGCTGAGCCCTGGCCGCCTCCGCGACGGGGTCGAACGAGGGATCGACGGCCGATAGCCTGACGATCTCGGTCGCGGCGAGACGCTGCTTGAGGGTGCGGTGCTCGCTCACCAGTTCGCTGTACAACGACGCCGTTTTCGCCTGGCGTTTGAGCGGCCGGATCGAACGTCGCAGTTCCACGAGGACGTCGTTGAGCCTGGTCAGGTTGTCGTCGACTCGCTCTATCTTGCGAAGAGACCGGTCTTTGCGGCGGCGGAACTTGCCGACCTGCGCCGCCTCCTCGATGAACGACCGGCGCTCTTCGGGACGCGCTTGCAGCACTGCATCGAGTTGACCCTGACTGACGACGGTATGGATGCTGCGGCCGATGCCCGTGTCGGACAACAGTTCGGAGACATCCAGAAGCCGGCACGCCGCTCCATTGATCCGGTATTCCGAGGCCCCCGCCCGGTCGGTCATCCGGGTGATGGTCACTTCGTTGAGATCGAGAGGCAGGATCCGAGAGGTGTTGTCGAGGGTCAACTCGACCTGGGCCATACCCAGACGGCTACGGGTATCGGATCCGGCGAAGATCACATCGTCCATCGAGGCTCCTCGGAGCGACGAGGGCGCCTGGGACCCAAGCACCCAGCTCAGGGCATCCGCGATGTTCGATTTGCCGGACCCATTCGGGCCCACCACGACGTTCACGCCGGGGACGAACTCGAGGATCGTCCCGTCGGCGAACGACTTGAACCCGGCGATCTTCAGGGCTTTTACGTACATAAGCAGCAACCTAGCAGGGGGGGCTAGCCCGACCCCGGAATTGAGCGGCTACTTCTTTTTCTTGAAGGTCTTCTCGTTCTTGGGAGGCTCGCGGTCCACCTGTACGCCGTCGACCTTGGCCCCCTTGGGGCCGGCCCGGCACAGACCTACGACGCGGTACACCTCGTCCCTAGGCCCCTCGAGCACGGCCTCTATGCGTCCATCGGAGAGGGCCTTGACCCATCCCGTGACGCTCTGTTCTTCGGCCTTGGACGCGATCGCGTCGCAGAACTCCTGCTGCGGCAGGTCGCCGTTCACGAATACGTGAACCCGGGTCCTATCTTCCATTCTGTGACCCTCCTCGGGTAACCCTTAGGGCTCTCATCAGACTTGGCACTGCGGACAGAAGTACGTGAACGAACCTGCGAACTTGGCCTTCTCGAGCGGGTTGCGGCAACGGCGGCATGGTTCGCCGTCGCGCTCGAACACCTTGATCTCGTGCTGGAAGGTCCCCAGGTCGCCGTGCAGGTCCCGGAAGCCCTCCGGTCCCCAGCTGGTCCCCCGCGCCTTGATCGCCTCCATCAGGATCTCGACGAGCGCCCGGTAAAGGCGGCGCACGTCCTGAGAGGAGAGATCGTTCGACTTCCGGTCGTAGCGAAGCGCTGCAGCCCAAAGGATCTCGTCCGAATAGATGTCACCGAGTCCAAGGATGAAGTTCTCATCCATCATCAGTTTCTTCATCTCTTCGGCGCGGTCCTGCAGCAGAGATGAGAAGTGCTGCCACGTCAACGGGTTGTGGGGGTCGAGCGGGTCGAGGGCGTCGCTCTGAAGTTCCTTGAGATCCGGGACATCGGCGGTCGGACAGACATACACGTCGGCCTTCTTGTCGGGATCGACGAGGCGAAGGTGCCCACCGATCGTCCACTCGATGACGATGTGTGTGTTCTGAGCTATCTCCTCGGTGGCACTCGTCTTCAGAAGGAGTCCCGAGTCGCCGAGCGCGATCACCATCGTCCGGTCGTTGTCGAGCTCGATGAGCAAACGCCGTCCGATCCTCGTGACGTGCTCGATCTTGGCGCCGTCGAGCAGTTCCTGGAACTCCTTGCGCCGCCCATGCCGGGCGACGATCTTCATCGCATTGGTGCCGGGTCGAACCTGCGCGTCCTTGATGCGCCGGCCCACGACCTCCTTCTCGAGATCCCTCTTCAGGACCTCGATCTCAGGAAGCTCGGGCATCCGATCCCCTTTCTTTTGCGCGGTCGTCGAGACGACCGCTGGCGCTCCCGCGGTTTGCGGGGTCAGTGCCACCGGAACCCATGGCGTCTGCCTGCTCACGCACGGTTCCTTCTTCTTCGAAGCGGGCGAGGGCGGCTTTGGCGGCGTGGTGTTCGGCTTCCTTCTTGCTCTTGCCCTCGCCGGTTCCGTACAGGACTCCCGAAACGAAGACCTCGGCGGCGAAACTCTTGTCGTGGTCCGGTCCCGAGGAGGTCACCCTGTAGTCAGGGAAGCCTCCACGATCTCGGACCACGATCTCCTGAAGAGCCGTCTTGGCGTCGTAGCGATCGCCTGCAGCCAGCGTCGCCCGCAACCGGTCCTCGAATAGCGGAACCAACACCTTGGTCGTGGCTTCGATCCCCCGGTCGATGTAGAGAGCACCGACGACAGCTTCGAAGGTATCGGCGAGGACCGATGTCTTGCTGCTTCCCCCCGAGCCTTCTTCGCCGCGGCCCAATCGGATGTGATCGCCCAGACCTACTTCCTCGGCGATCTCGGCGAGGGCCTGAGTGTTTACGGCCGAAGCGCGCAGCCTCGCCATCTCGCCTTCGGCGAGTTCGGGATACGAGGTGAAGATCAGATCGGTGACGATGGCCCCGAGGATCGCGTCGCCCAGGAACTCCAAGCGCTCGTTGTGCTGCGTTGGGTTTATCTGCTCATAGGCATACGACCTGTGCGTGAGCGCCAGGTTGTATATTTCCCCGCCCTCGGGGGGAACCCCGAGACGTTCCAGTCCCGTGGTCGTCGCCTTACTCAGTCTCGATGGCCTGACGGCCGGCGTAGTAACCGCAGTTCTTGCAGACGATATGCGGAAGCTTCGGCTGCCGGCACTGCGGACAGGTGGCATAGGTGGGCGCCTCTGTTTTCCAGTGAGCGCGCCTCATGCGCATCTTGGAACGGGTCTTCCTTCGCTTTGGAACTGCCATTCTCTATCCCTCTCTCCTCGGCATCATGAGGATGGCTCCTCTTGAAGCTTGGCCTTCAGCTCTTCCAGCGGCGCCCACCGGGGGTCGGTGGCGTCGTCCCTGCAATCGCAGGCCCCGATGTTCAGATCTGCGCCGCACTGCGCACACAGGCCCTTGCAGTCCTTGCTGCAGATCGGGTTGAGCGGGAGCTCGAGCCCGAGGGCATCTCTCAACATGGGCTCGAGGTCGATCTCGAGCCCATCGATCCGGTACGCGTCTTCTTCCGGCGCTTCGGTTCCGGCGGCGACGAACAACTCACATACCTCCGAGGCCACCTCGGCCCCGAACGGCTTCAAACACCGAGCGCACTCCAGTTCCAGGGTCGCCACCGGGCGACCGGTCACGAGTACTCCCTCGACCACCGCTTCGAGACGCAGTTCGGCACGAACCGATTCGGGTGCGATGCGCGCGAGGGGACCCTGCAGCCCCTCCAAGGGAGCCGCCACCGGTATCTCCTTCTGGGTACCCGGCCGCCCCAGGATCTGGGCCACCGAGATCTTCAAGCTCTGCACGCGCGACATCCCCACCTGCTGGACGACTGTGATTCGAAGCGCCTGCGCCGCCTGCTCGGGGCGCAACGCACAAGGAATGATACCAGAGAGGTCCCTTTTCCCAGTTATTGGGAGCTGCCCCTACTGAAAGAAGGATGACTCCTGGTCGTCCTCGGGCGGGTCCATCTCGGCGGCCGCGTCGAACGGGGCGGCCGGAGGGGGCCCTGCCGCGACGGGATGAGCGGATGGGGCATCGTGGTACTCGTCCACCGCCGGCGTGGCGACTCCGCCGGCCCCGGCCAGCCCGCCCTCGCCCCTGATCTGGGTACGTCCGCGCGCCACGGTCCCCAGGGTCTTATTCAGCAGGATCTCGAAGCCGGCCAGTTTCTGATCGATGTAGTCCTCGGCCTCCTGCTTCTTTCGAGCCGCCTTGTCGTTGGCTTCCTGAACGATCCGAACGGCTTCCTTCTCGGCCTCCTTGACGATCTCGGTACGGGAGAGGAGCCGGTCCCGCTGCTCGCGAGCATCGGCGATGATCCGGTCTGCTTCCTTACGGGCACGGGCCAAGAGTTCGTCACGATCTCGCGACATCCAACGCGCTTGGCGTACCTCCTCGGGGACCTCCTCCTTGAGCTGCAGCAGCAACTCGATGAATTCGTCCCGGTTGACGACGACGCTGCTGGATAGAGGAACCGATTTGGCTTCCTCGATAAGTACCTGCAATTCGTCGATCCGTTCGATGAGATCCATCGCGTTCCCTTCACTGTGAGTCGGTATCAGGTGTCATCTTTCCGTGGTGAGACCTTATAAGCCTCTTCCATCGCCTTACCCACAGGAGGGGGAACCAGCCCGTCGACCGCCCCGCCGTAGCGAGCGACTTGCTTCACGAGACTCGACGACAGGAACGCCCAGTTGGGCTTTGCGGTGACGAACATCGTGTCGAGGTCGGGAAGCAGAGCGGAGTTCATCTGCGCCATCTGCAGCTCGTATTCGAAGTCGGATACCGCTCGGAGACCCTTGACGATGACCGAGATCCCGCGGTCGCGGGCGAGGTCGACCAGCAGGCCATCGAAGGATGAGATCTCGATGTTGCCGAGATGCGATAGCACATCGGCAAGGAGGTCCTTGCGCTGCTCGAGCGAGAAGAGTGGCTCCTTGCTCGGGTTGGCGATGACCGCAACCACAACCTGGTCGAAGTGCTTCGCCGCTCTTTCGATGACATCGATGTGACCGTTGGTAGGCGGGTCGAACGATCCTGGGCAGAGTGCAACGGCCATCAGCCGGAGCTCTCTTCCTCTTCATCCTCGTGCGTATAGATGAAGAGTTTCGACTGACCGAACTCACGCTCCCAGACCATCTGAAGGCCGAAGGGCTTCAATGGGTTCTCCTTGCCGTTGCGCTGGACGACCACCCGCCCGTCATCCGAGAGATAGCCGCCCATGACGAGTTGCTCGAGATTTCCCAAGACCTTCTCGGCCGGCATGTTGTAGGGAGGATCTACGAAGATCAGGTCTTTCCTCTCGCTGGCGTGGTTGTCGAGGATCGGCTTGACCTCGGCCCATAGGACTTCCGATTCACTATCGAATCCGGTCGTCTCGATGTTCTCCTTGAGCTTCACCACCGCATCGCGGGCGCTCTCCACGAATGTTGCCTTCTTGGCTCCGCGCGACAAGGCCTCGAGGCCGAGCGCTCCGGACCCCGCGAAGAGGTCGAGGACGACCGCGCCGCTGATCTCGCCGAGCGCGGAGAAGAGGGATTCCTTCATCCGATCGGTCATTGGTCGGGTACCCGCTCCAGGTGACTTGAGACGTCGACCCTTGGCAGTACCTGCTGTGACGCGCATATGCCAAAGGTAGCCTATCCAGACTGGATCACGTCTAGAGCGACGTCCTCGAAACGATCCCTCATCTCCCGCTTCAGGGCGATGTGCTCGTAGGCGGTCAATTCGGGATCCTCGTCAAGCATGTGGACCGCCAGATCACGTGCCTGCTTGATGACGTCTTGATGCTCCAACACCCGGGTCAGTTTCAGTTGCGGCATGCCCGATTGGCGAGCGCCGAAAAGTTGCCCTTCGCCACGTTGCCGTAGATCGACGATGGCGAGCTCGAAGCCGTCGGTAGTACCGGCCACGGCCTCCAGGCGTTCGAACGCCATAGCGGTTCCCTCCTCCTCACCCTCAGGGTCAAGATCGGTCGCCAGGATGCAATGGGACGCATGTCCCCCGCGTCCGATACGTCCACGTAGCTGATGGAGTTGCGCGAGGCCGAAGCGCTCGGCGTCCTCGATCAACATGACGGTCGCGTTGGGGACATCAACCCCAACCTCGACGACGGTGGTTGCAACCAGGACCTGCGTTATTCCGTCCCTGAAGGAGGTCATTGCCTCCTCTTTGTCCTGGCTCTTCATGTCGCCGTGAACGAGTCCGACCTTGAGATCCTGAAAGACATCGGCGGCCAGCCGGACCGCCTCCGCCTTTGCGTTCCGCAACTCGGTCTTGTTCGATTCGTCGCGTAGGGCGTAAACGATGAAGGCTTGGTGCCCGGCGGCAACCTGCTCTCGGATCACGCCGTACGCGTCGGATCGCGCCTGTTCGCCGAACGCGATGGTGGTACTGATCGGTTTACGTCCGGCAGGCAACTCGTCGAGGATCGAGACATCGAGATCGCCATAGATCGTGACCGCGAGCGTTCGAGGGATGGGGGTCGCGGTCATCACCAGGATGTCGGGCTCTCCTAACGTCCCCTTGTCCCGCAGAGACTTGCGCTGGTGGACCCCGAACCGGTGCTGCTCGTCGACGACCGCAACGCCTAATCGGGCGAAGTCGATCGAGTCCTGGATGAGGGCGTGCGTGCCGATCACGAGATCGATCGCGCCGGAGGCGACACCGGAGACGATCTCGGTCCTCTGAGACGCCGGCGTGGAACCGGTCAGCAACCGCACGACCGGACGGCTGGAGGTCCCGGCGAACAGGTTGGCACCCTCGTGTTCCCCGAAGGCTCGATCGAGCAACTCCTTGACGGTAAGGAAGTGTTGCTCGGCCAGCACCTCGGTGGGGGCCATCAGTGCCGCCTGGCTGCCGCCCGCGATCGCGATCAAGCACGCGTAGAGCGCGACCACCGTTTTACCGGACCCGACCTCGCCCTCGACCAGGCGGTGCATCGGGAACGACTTTTGCATGTCCGCCGCGACCTCACTGCAGGCTACGCGCTGGGCACCGGTCAGTTCGAAGGGCAGCGCACTGATGAAACTCTCCGGCAAGGAATCGGGAGCAGGTTTCGGATGAGAGACGCCCTGCACCGTCCGCTCGAGCCTCTTCTTACGGAACACGAGGCCCAGTTGGAGCGAGAAGATCTCGTCGAAAACGATCCTTCGCCGGGCCTTGAGGACGTCATCCTTGTCATCCGGGAAATGGATCGAACGGACCGCGTCGGCGCGCGTCATGTATCCCAGACGCAGTCGCAGATCCGACGGGAGCGGGTCCATGATCTCTCCCGCCCCTTCGAGCGTTTCCCAGATGAGCTTCCTCAGGCCGTCGGTTGTGATTTCGGCGGAGGCCGGGTAGACGGGGATCACCCGACCGACATTGAATGGCTCGCGGCCTGTCCGGACGAGTTCGAAGCGGGGGGCGGCCATCTGGAGCTTGCCCCCGTAGACGCCGATCCGCCCGTAGAAGAACGCCACGTTCCCTTCGCTCAGGGCCCGCGCCGGCCATTCCTGGTTGAACCAGACGATCTCGAGGCGCCCGGTCTCGTCCCCGATCGTGGCCTTCAGCATCTTGCGCGCCTTGCCGTTCTTGGTCTTGGTGCGCATCGTGAACGGGCGGCCCATCTTGACGACCTTTGCGTGGACGGTGACGTCGCCGTCATGGCCTCCTCCGGCGAGTTTCCCGAGCTCCCGGATGGTGCTGAGTTGGGTGCGGTCCACGTGGTACCTGGGATAGTGCTGAAGAAGGTCCTGAACGCTTGCTATCCCCAGTTTCTCGAGCGCTTCGGCGCGTTTCCCGGTGATCCGCAGTGGGATCCTCCGGCGCAGTGGCGCGTATATCTCGAGCCCTTTGGGTGGTGCTTCGACGACCTCAGCCATGGGTTCCGAGACTAACTACGCTGGGGGGTCAGGGGTGGATTTCGCGGCCCGAGGACCGATGTCTGGTAGCCTGCCCCCGCTATGGCATCCGTATGTGACATCTGTGGAAAGACTCCCGGCTTCGGGAACAAAATCTCTCACTCGCACCGGCGCTCTCGTCGCCGGTGGAATCCCAATGTGCAGAAGATCAGGGTCGTCGTGAACGGCTCTCCCAAGCGAATGAGCGTCTGCACGAAGTGCATCAAGGCCAACAAGGTCTCTAAAGCCGGATAAATTCCGGGGCCGGACGTGGGACGTATAACGACCAGGGTGAAGCTCAAGGTCGAACGCGCCCGGGCCCGGTTCGGGATCGTGGATGTCGTCATCACGACCTTCCGTCGTTTCTCGGCGAATGACGGCGGGGTTCTCGCCGCCGCTCTCACGTACTACATGTTCTTCTCCGTCTTCCCCCTGCTCCTCTTCTCCGCATCCGCGGTCGGGTACCTGACCTTCCTGTCCGAGGGATTCCGGGAGAACCTGCTCCGCTCGGGGCTCGAGGGGGTGCCACTGCTCAACCAGATCCTCACCTACGACATGCTCGAGTCCCTCAAAGAGAACCGCGGAACGCTCGCCATCGTCGGACTGCTCCTCGCTCTCTACTCGGGTTCGGGGGCTGTGGTCGCTCTACGCCACGGACTCAACCGGATCGATTGCGTCGAGGACGAAGGAAACTTCTTCGCCAAGCGTCTCGATTCACTGAGGTGGCTCGCGTATCTGGGACTCGCCACCGTGGTCTCGTTCACGGCGACGGTACTCGTGCAGGTTCTGGGGTCGAAGGTTGGCTCCAGCACACTGGCCACGCTGCTCGTCTCAGTGGTTCTTTCGGTCGTCGCGGTCGCCGTGAATACAGGGATCTTCGCCACCGCTTTCAAGTACCTCTCTAACAAGGAGCGCTCCTGGAGAGAGGTCTTTCCTGGTGCTCTCGTCGCGGCGATCGCCTTCGAGGTGCTGAAACTCGCAGGCGGCGCCTACCTCAGTGCAGGCGCTCAGGGGCGTAGTCGTACCTTCGGGGCATTCTCGGCGGCTGCGGGTTTGCTCGTGGCGTCGTACCTTTTAGCTCAGGTAACACTGCTTTCCGCTGAGCTGAACGCGGTCCTGGCCGAGCGGAGCGAGCGACGTACGACCAAACCAGAACCAGAGGAGAAGCCATGAGAAGAGAAGGTGTGGATCCGAGCACAGGCAACGGCCACTCCCCCGAGAAATCCGCGGGGCAACTTCTTAAGGAAGTCACCGAGGACCTCTCGACCCTAGTGCGCAAGGAGGTCGAACTTGCCAAGCAGGAATTGGGCCATTCGGTCTCTGAGAAGGCCAAGGGGATCGCTGCGTTCGCCATCCTTGCCACCCTTGGGTTCTTCTCGCTGATCTTCATGCTGCTCTCGATCAGGGACGGCCTCGTCACTGCGATGAACGGATGGGTGTGGCTGGCAGACATCCTTACAGCGGTGATACTGCTGCTGATCGGCTTCCTTGCCTTCCTCTTCGCGAAGAAGAAGATGGCGGCCCCGATCTCGGCGGAGAAGACGAAGGAATCGCTCAAGGCCGATGTCGAGATGGTCAAGACCGTCGGTCGAAGGACCCCCTAACAAAGAGATCGGAGTGAACACATGAGCACCGACCCGAACGTGACGCTCGCCGAGATCGAGCAGACCCGTGAGGATCTCGCCCGCAAGGTCGACGACCTGGTGGGCCGGGCCAAGGTCGAGGCGGCCGAGGCCGGCAAGAAGATGGCGGTGGGCTTAGTTGCCCTCGCCGGTCTCCTGGTGATCGGTTTGATCGCCAAGAGACGCGTCGGTCGATAATTGGTGACCGGGTACCCCGCGCCGACAAACTTCTCGGGGATGATCGCCGATTCCCTCCGTCTCTACCGGATGGCTCCACGCACGTTGATGTTGGTCTTCCTCGTGCTCGGGTTCTTTGACGGTGTTCTGAGATTTGGGAGTGTCGTGATCGCCGACAACATGGAAGCGGATCTCTTGGAGCTCGCGTTCGGACTTGTCATCCCCGTGGTGGTCACGGTCACCCTGGGTGGCATCGGCGTGGCGATCGGAGGCGCGGTACTAGCCGACCGATTGGCGGGCAAGGTGACCACCGCGCGAGAGACGCTGTCGTCCGGATTCCCCATGCGTGAAGTAGTTGCAAGCGGTCTACTGGCCGCAGCGATCACCCTGGTCCTCGCGGTGGTACTGGCCCCTTTGATGCTGTTGATCCTTCCCATGTTCTTCGGGCCCCCGATCATCGTGCTTGTGGTCGCTCTCGAGCGCCAACGCCTGCAGCCCGCGATCACTCGAGCTCGGTCCCTGACCAAAGGAAGCGCCGGGCGGCTCGTCGGCGCGTTCCTGGTGATCGCCCTGGGGATCGGACTCCTCCAACTCATGCTCACCCAGATCGGCTTCGGAGTATCCAACTCGCTCACCGAAGGGGCGCAGCTTGCGATCGTCCTTGCGTTCCTGAGCGTCATCCAGGCTCTGCTGTACCCGTACATCGCGGCCACCGGCCTGATCGCCTATCTCGACGTCAGAGCACGCACCGAGAACTTCGGAGAGGAGGACCTGAAGACCCTGCGGGCGTGAGACCTAGAGGTTCCATCCCGGATTGACCGGTCCGTAACCTTTACCGATCCGCAAGCCGTGCTCGATCGCCCCAGACACGAATGCCTTGGCGGTCTCCACCGCGGTCGTGAGATCGTCACCATGTGCAAGTCGGGCCGCGATGGCCGCTGAGATCGTGCACCCCGTCCCGTGGGTGTCCTCGGTGTCGAAGCGGGGTCCGGAGACCTCGAGGAACTGCTCGCCATCGAAGAGCACGTCGATCGCTCGTTCCCCCGGAAGGTGTCCACCCTTGACCAGTACCGCCCGCGGTCCAAGGTCCTTGAGAGCGCGGGCGGCTTCCTTGACCTCGTCGATGGTGGTTGCCTCGTCCCAGCCAAGGAGTCCCGCAGCCTCGAACAGGTTTGGGGTGATGAGGGTCGCCAGCGGAAAGATCCGCTCGACGAGGGTCGAGACCGCGCTCTGCTCGAGCAGCCAGTCGCGGCTCTTGGCGACGAACACCGGGTCGACCACGAGGTTCTCGATGCCATGAGCACTCATCGCATCAGCTACCGCGCTGACGATCTCGGCCGACACCAGCATCCCGGTCTTGGCCGCGTCGGTTCCGATGTCCGTCATGACCGCGTCGATCTGTGCAACCACGAACTCCGCTGGCACGGGATGGATGCCCGACACTCCGGTCGTGTTCTGGGCGGTCAAGGCGGTCAATGCGCTCATCCCGTGGCAGCCGAGCGCGAGGAACGTCTTGAGGTCGGCCTGGATGCCGGCACCTCCGCCGGAATCCGAGCCGGCGATGGTCAGGACGCGCGGGATAGAGGCTTGATCTCTCATCTCAAGTGGTCCCACCCCTTCTCTTTCCAGGCCCCCAGGTCGCGGGATCCGATCGTTCGGGTGTCACCATCCGTCACTTCCCCGATCCTGGTGATAGTGATCCCACCGGGTGACGTCTCCGGCAGGTCACGTCCGGCGGAGATCGTGAAGAGCAACTCGAAGTCCTCCCCCCCAGTCACCGCCGCCGTCAGAGGATCGAGCCCCGCGACGGTTGTGAGATCGTCATCGATCGGAAGCAGGCCCTCATCGATGTGACAGCCACGTCCGGACGCGTCGAGGAGCCGGGACAGATCCACGGCGAGGCCGTCGGAGAGATCGATCATCGCGGTCGGCTCGAACCCCTCGAGCCAGCGCGCTGCCTCCAAACGCGGTTCCGGTCTTAGCTGCCGGGAACGCAGGCTCATCGCGGCGTCGTCGTCCCGCGTGGAGCGCGCTCCCAGGAGCGCCAAACCTCCGGCGGCGCCTCCCAAGCTGCCGGTGACGTAGATGGCGTCTCCGACCCCGGCCCCCGAACGCAGCGGAAGGGCGTCGCCGGCGGTTCCGAGCAGGGTGATCGTGACCACCAAGGTCGGCGCCTCGCTGATGTCCCCACCGACCAGTGCGATCCCCCAGCGTTCCCCGGCCTCAACCAGTCCGGAGATGAAGTCGTCGACGAAGGCCAGAGAAGTGAGGCGCGGGAGTGCGAGCGAGGTCACTGCGTGCCTCGGGCGTCCGCACATCGCGGCGATGTCCGAAGCGTTGGCCGCCAGGGCCTTCCAGGCGACGTCGGCACCAGATGCGTAGGAGAGGTCGAAGTCGAACCCCTCCACCAAGGTGTCGATGGTGACCAGTAGGCGACCGTCCGGACGGTCCAGAACCGCAGTGTCATCGCCGGCCCACACCTCTCCCGCGGCGGGCGCCGGCAGACGATCCGAGAGCAACTTCAGAAGACCAGCCTCTCCGAGTTCGGATACCGTTCCCTTGCGGTGGTCCTTACTCATAGTCGCTCAGGGGGAATCGAATGGCCGTCATGAACACGATCGATCTGACCGGTGTGTCCACGGAGAGTTGGGCAGACGCCGCTCGTCAGGCGATCAAGGAGGCGTCGCGGACCATCCGACAGATCACCAAGCTCGACATCATCAGCACCAGCGCGGTCGTTCAAGACGGAGTCATCGCCGAGTATCACACCGAGGTGCGCTTGTTCTTCAAGGTGGAAGAGCGCTAGCCCCACGGTTCAGTCGGCCGACGGACCGGCCTTCGCCACCTCTGCAGGCACCGTGTCCCGGAAACGCTCGAAGTTCTCCACGAACATCTTTGCGAGTTCGCGCGCCTGGATCTCATAGGCGTCCTTGTCCTCCCACGTCGACTGAGGATCGAGGACGCCCTCGGGCACACCGGGGCAACTGACCGGCACATCGACGTTGAAGATCGGGTGTCGCGTAGTCTCGGCGTCGCGTAGGGCCCCCGAGGTAGCCGCGTTGACCATCGCCCTGGTCATGGGGAGGTCCATACGCTTGCCTACCCCATATGCGCCACCGGTCCACCCTGTGTTCACGAGAAACACCTCGGCGTCGTACTTCTCGATGCACTCTCCGAGCATGTGCGCATAGACGCTCGGAGGGAGCGGCAGGAACGGGCTACCGAAACAGGTCGAGAAGGTTGCCTGGGGTTCGTCGCCGAGTCCGGCTTCTGTGCCCGCAAGCTTCGAGGTGAAACCGGAGAGGAAGTGGTACATCGCGGCATCGGGAGTGAGCTTCGCGATCGGAGGTAGAACCCCAAAGGCATCCGCGGTGAGGAAAACGATGGTGCGTGCGTGTCCGGCGCGACCTTCCGGGACGAAGCCGGGGATGGCCTCCAACGGATAGGCGGCTCGGGTGTTCTCGGTGAGGCTGCTGTCTTCGTAGTCAACCACCCGCGTCTTGTCGTCCATGACGACGTTCTCGACCACGCTGCCGAAGCCGATCGCGTCCCAGATCTGTGGCTCGTTCTCTGCTGACAGATCGATGCACTTCGCATAGCACCCGCCCTCGAAGTTGAAGACGCCCTTGCTCGACCATCCATGCTCGTCGTCGCCGATCAGGTGGCGGTGTGGGTCCGCCGACAAGGTCGTCTTGCCAGTTCCAGAGAGCCCGAAGAAGAGGGCGACGTCGTCCTCATCCTCGCCGACGTTGGCCGAGCAATGCATACCCAGGACTCCGTCGACCGGGAACAGGTAGTTGGCAGATGTGAAGATCGACTTCTTCATCTCACCCGCGTAGCGCGTGCCGCAGATCAAGACCTGCTTGCGCTCGAGGTCGAGTCCTACGAATGCTTCAGAGTTGGTACCGTCGCGCTCGGGGACAGCCTCGAAGCTGGGCGCCGACAGGATAGTGAACTCGGGTTCGAAACCCTGCATCTCATCGAGCGTCGGACGACGGAAGAGTTGGCGACCGAATAGAGCGTGCCACGCGAGATCGGTGATCACCCGAAGCTTTATCCGATGATCGGGGTCGGCTCCGACATATCCATCGATCACGAAGAGCTCGCGACCCTCGAGGTGCGCCCTGATTCGCTCCCCCAGCGCATCGAACACCTCGGGATCAACCGCTTGATTGGTGCCGCCCCAATCGATCTTGTTCTTGGACTCCCCATGCGCAACGAAGAAGCGGTCCTTGGGTGAGCGACCGGTTCGCGACCCGGTGGTCGCCACGAGTGCTCCCCGCTCGGTCAGCCTTCCCTCGCCCCGAGAGACGGCCAGCTCGATGAGTTCGGGAACGCTCGGGTTGAGATGGACGGTGCCGGGGTTCTTGATGCCGGACAACTCGGCGGACATTTTCGGAGGTGCTCCTTCTCGGGGCGGACTTGAGGTTCCAGACTCCTCGTAACACTACCAACGGCGCCTCAAACCCAGGTCCCTGCGTTTGAGTAGACTCTGCCCTCTTCATATGGAAACGATCCGTCGATCGCAGGGAGGCTGAAGGCGTGGCAGACGTTCAGGCATACATCCTGATCCAGACTGAGGTCGGCAAGGCCGCCCAGGTTGCCCAATCGGTTCGAGACATCGACGGCGTAGATGCAGCCGAAGACGTCACCGGCCCCTACGACGTGATCGTCAGAGCATCAGCAGCGAACGTCGATGACCTCGGCAAGCTCGTGGTGGCAAAGATCCAGGCGGTCGACGGGATCACGCGAACTCTCACGTGCCCGGTGGTCCACCTCTAGACAGAGTCGGGCCCAGGCGCGAGCTTCAGGAACTCCTCGACGCCCTCGAACTCAGAGCGGATCTCCCTGCCTAGGAGGTCCATAACAACTTCCTCAACGGACGCGCCCTCGTGACAGATCTTCACGACGTTCTCGGTGATCGGCATGTAGCAATCCCGTTCACGACCGAGTTCCAGGATCGGCTTACACGTCTTCACGCCCTCGGCGACCATGTTCATCGAACCGATGATCTCGTCGATCTTTAGACCCTTGCCCAACTCGATGCCGACGTGATGGTTGCGGGACTGGGGACTCGCGCATGTCGCGATGAGGTCTCCCACTCCGGCCAGGCCAAGGAAGGTCAGCGGCTGCGCTCCGAACAGCACCGACAGCCGGGCCATCTCCGCAAGTCCCCTGGTCATTACGGTTGCCTTCGTGTTGTCGCCATATCCGAGTCCATCGGCCATCCCGGCCGCGATCGCGATGATGTTCTTGAAGGCCCCTCCGATCTCGCATCCGACGACATCGTTGTTCGTGTAGCAGCGGAAGGTCGGAGCGTGGAACACGTCCTGAAGGAACTCTGCGGTCTTGATGTCCCGGCACGCGACCGTCGTCGCCGCCGGAAAGCCGCGGACGATCTCCTTAGCCAGGTTCGGCCCGGTGAGGATCGCGATCGACGACTCGGTGATTCCGTCAACCTCCTCCTCGAGCACCTCGGACATCCGCTTGCGAGAGTCAACCTCGAGACCCTTGGTGAGACTGACGTAGCGCGGATCTGGCCCGGCGATCTCGGCCACGTCTTTCAGGACGCCGCGGAAGCCGTGGCTCGGGACTCCCATCACGATGACCTCGGCCCCTGTGAGCGCCTCCTCGAGGTCGCTGGTCGCGCGCAGTGACTCGGGGAGTTCGAGGTCGGGAAGGTACTGCGGGTTCTCGTGATACAGGTTGATCGTCTCCGCGAGCTCCGCTCGACGAGCCCACAGAACCGTGTCGAACTCATTCTTGCGCGCCACGAGAGTTGCAGTCGCCGTCCCCCAGGACCCCGCGCCGATGAACGCGACCTTCGTCACGCGGCGCCCTTCTGTGGTCGCCGACGATCGGGAACCGCAGGGCGGAGGCTCGACAGAAGGATCCCTATCTCCTCCATCACTTCGGCGCCGACGCGGGTCCAATCGTCGCGGTTGCGATGGTCTCCCTTGAGGACCATCGGCTTCCCCACGCGCACCAGCACATCCTGGCGCGGGGGCCACATGTGCTTCTTGTATCCCTTCGGCCATATGTTGGCCGTCCCCCACACCGCGGCCGGGATGACGGGCACCTTGGACTCGAGTGCCATCCGCGCTAAGCCCGACTTGGGGGTCATCGGGTACAGATCGGGATCCGTGGTGATGGTCCCTTCGGGGAAGACGACAACGACCTCTCCGCGTTTCAAGGCGTCGATCGCATGGTCGAGCGCCATCGGTGCCTCGCGCGTCCCACGCTTGACTTCGATCTGTTCGGCGCCTCGGAGGATCCATCCGACCCGCTTGTCTTGGAACAGCTCAGACTTGCCAAGGAATCGTGGGCGTCGCCCGGCCTTATCGACCGCGTACGCGGCCGCGAACGGATCGAGGAACGCGATGTGATTGAAGGCGACGATGACAGGGCCTTCCTTCGGGATGTTCTCGAGCCCTTCGAAGTGGCAGCGGAACCAGAACTTGAGCCAGGGAAGGACGATCCCCTTGGCTAGTCCATAGGTCCGAACCATCGAGTCCCCGCCCCCTGATCGAAAGTCGCTGGAGTCGGATGTTACAGGCGACGAGGCTGAGGCTGCATCTTCCCGCTCGCCTATGATGCCCCCGGTGAATGGCAATCATCTTGTCGTCGTGCAGATATCCGACACGCACTGTGGACATCCCTATTTCGACGGGGAGCTGTTCGACCACGCATTGGATGAGATCCTCGCCATCCAGCCAGATCTCGTGGTCGTAGCCGGCGATCTAACCGCCGAGGGATACGCCCCTCAGTTCCGCCAGGCGAAGAAGTACCTCGATCGCCTCGCTGACCTCGAGATGGTCATAATCCCCGGAAACCACGACCTCATGAACGTGGGATTCCTCCACTTCCGGGACGCGTTCGGGAAGTCCGAGCGGAACCTTCGGGTTCCGTTCCGCAAGGGTCCCGAGGGCGGTGACGACACGTTCGCGACGGTCGTCGCGGTGAACTCATCCAAGCCCGACTTCGCCGAGGGAGAGGTCGGGCACTACCGCTACGACTGGATCCGAAAGTCCTTCTACGAGTATCCCGACGACTACCGCATCTTCGTCCTCCATCACCACCTCGTCCCACTCCCGGGAACCGGGCGCGAGCGCAACATCGTCTGGGATGCGGGGGACGTCCTCGCCTTGATGACCGAGCTGGACGTGGACCTCGTGCTGTCGGGGCACAAACACGTTCCCAACGTGTGGCAGTTCGGAGAGATGCTGCTGGTCAACTCGGGCACCGCGACGAGTTACCGGGTCCGCGGCTACACGCGGCCCTCGTACAACGTCATCGAAGTAGACGACGATCGAGTTCGGATCATCCAGAGGTACCCAGGGATCGGAGAGATCATCGCCGCCAACTACAAGCGTAACGAGCGCCGGCTGTCTTTGAACCCGCAGCTCGCCGGGATGTTCAACCGAGGAGCTTGGAGCGTATGACCCCATGGAGGGAAGCATGATCGTCCGCATCTTCGGAACCGCGATGCACCCGGAGGACATCGAAAACGGGAAAGAGGTCTTCAGGGAACAGGTTCAGCCCGTCTTCAAGGCCTTCGATGGGTGCCACGGAGTGGACATGTACGTGGGCTTCGAGGAACACAGCGGAGAACTCGTGGAGGTTGCGGCGATCTCGAAGTGGGATTCGATCGAAGCGATGGAACGCAGTCTTGCATCGAGCGAGTACGAGGTCGCTCTACGCGAACTCCGGAAGCTCTTCGCCCAGGCCCCACTGGTGCGACTTTTCGAGTCGATCGACTGACGGCCACGGCTCCGGCGGCGCCGGAGAGGTACCCTCCGGACGTGGCCTCAGCTTCGTCTTACGATCCGCTCGCTTTCATCTACAACACCCATTGGGCTCAACCCGAGCGCCTGATGCTGCCCTTGGATCGCTTCATCCTTCCGGAACTCGACCCCGGAGCAGAGATCCTCGACCTTTGTTGCGGAACCGGACAGACCGCCGCGATGCTGACCGAGCATGGGTACGAGGTCACCGGCATCGATGGATCCGAATCGATGCTGGTGTTCGCACGGGAGAACGCCCCCGATGCTGACTTCATCACGGGCGATGTGCGCACCTTCTCTATGCCGGGCCGATTCGATGCGGTCGTATCCCAGTACGACAGCCTCAATCACATCCTGAGTGTTGAGGAGCTCCTCACCGTCTTCCGCAACGTCCACGCTGCATTGGTGCCTGGAGGGGTGTTCCTGTTCGACCTCAACACCGAGGAGGGCTATCTGCAGAGGTGGCGCGCTACTTCGATCGGCCACGTCGAGGACGACCACGCGTACATCACGCACCCGGCCTACGACCGCGAAGACGCGGACGGGCTCGTACAACGTGGCGATGTTCTTCCTGAAGGATGGAGTCTGGGAGAGGACGGACGCAACGCTCCTGGCACGCTGCCATTCGGAGGAGGAGGTCCTGGGCTCCTTGGAGGCCGCCGGTTTCAGCGACCGGAAGGTCTATGGCGCCGAGAGTGATCTCGGGATGGAGGCCCCGGGCCGGAACTTCTACTTCGCGGCGGAAGGGCTGAGCCTCGGCGGCTTTAGCCGCTTTCGCGGCGGCCTTCTCGGCAGCCTTCTCAGCTTCGTACTCGTAGGCCGCGTCGATGGCCTGTTGAGTCGGGTAGGCGGCGGCGGCATGCGGATCCCACGGCTTGGCCCTGATCCGCTGCTTGGTCGCCAGCCGTTCGAGGACCTTTAGCGCGTTGGGCTCCTCCTCCGCGTCGACGAAGCTCGACGATCCCCGCCGCAACGGCCCTCTCGAGGAAGTCCTTGCCCCTTTCGGTTCGAACCATGACCAGCGTCCAGCCCTCCATCCCGAGTCCACCGCACGATAGATCGGCGTGCTCGGCCGAGAAGTCGGGGCAGTGGTGGCACCACTCGTTGGCCGTGGGGCGAGCATGTTTGAGTGGGTAGCGGACCTCGCTCCCGTCTTTCATTGTGATGAAGACATCACCTTTGACGTTGACCTTGACGATGTCGTCAAGGTTCAGGCCCAGCTCACCCTGGAGTTTGCCGACGACGAATGCGTCGTAGTCGAACGTCTCGGTGCACATCAAGCCGATGATGAGCTTCACCGGTCGGGTCCAACGCTTGATCCCCTCCGCGGCGAGATTCCTCACCGCAGTCGATTCGCACGACACCCCGACGATCGCCACGTTCTTGAGCTTCTTCTCAGCCGCCTTCTTAAGCCCCAGTGGTGTGGCGCAGTAGGTGTAGCGGGAGCCTGCCGCGGCCAGCAACTCTTCTTTGTTCGTGACCACGCGGGGTTCGTCGAGCCACGGGACGCTGGCCGACGGAGCGGCGACGACCGCCCCGTCCAGTTCGCCTTCCTCGAGTGCCCATCCAAGCAGCGCCGAGACCGCTCCCCCATCCTGAACCTTGTCCAGCATGCCCTTCTCGGTCGTGCGCGACGAGCGTCTTGTAGAAGTACTTCCCGTAGATCTCGTCGACCTGGCGGCGTCGCCCGTAGATCAGCTCCTCGATGACATCGACCTTGGGATCGAGCCGGAGGCACGCCATCGCGCACAAGGAGCAGCCCTCTTCACCGTGGACGCAGTTGTCGAATGGCGAGTTGGGATCGGTCTGGATCGGATCGAAGTCCTGGAGCTCGAGCACCTTGTGAGGGCAAGCGACGATGCACGCCGAGCATCCGCAGCAGATCTCGGTGGAGATGACCTCTTCGTAGAGGTGTTTCCAGTGCTTCCGCTCACTTACGGCCATGCTTCCCCTTCTGTGCGGTGGCCGCCCGGATATCGGGTCGGCCCGGCAAACGGCTGCATCGGCGCGCCGGGGATGCGGGGCATGGTATCCCGTGACCGGTGGACGCCGGACTTCTCGCAGTAAAGCGACTCGACATGGCCAAGAGCAGGCTCGCGTCACGATTCTCGGATCGGGACCGCCTCTCGATAGCCGCTGCACTCTTCGAAGATGCCCTCAATCTATGTCGTGAGACCAAACATCTCCGGTGGTGGATCGTCAGTGACGATCAGGATGTCGTCGACCGCGCCAGGACGCAGGGATTCGAGGCGATGAGGGACGACGGAACCGGTCTCAACGACGCGATCACGACCGCAGCGCGCGCCTCTGACCGAACTGGATGCGTCATCAGTGACCCTTCTGCCCTGCGATATCCCCCTGGCCACCCCCGAGGACCTCCTCGACATCACGGATACCGGGGAACTCTCCGACATCGTGGTCGTCCCATCGGAAGGAGACGGCGGGACCAACGCTCTCTACCTCCGGCCACCCGAAGTGATCGCTCCCCTATTCGGACCCGGGAGCCTCGCTCGCCATGTCCACGCGGCAGAGCTTGCAGGCCTGCGCTGCTCGGTGCTTCCCCTGGAACGCCTGGAACTCGACCTCGACACCCCGACCGACATCGATCGGTTCCTGCGCGCCGATCCACCGGCCACGCTGAAAACCGCGGAGTTACTTCGGAAGCTGACCACCTAAGTTCCTGCGAGTACCAGTTCCTGTTGTGGTTCGGGTTCGGGGTCGAACCATTCCTGAGGTGGTCCGGGAGGATCCGGTCCGGGTGCGTATTCGCTCCCGTTCGGCCGGAACCACCGCGCGGTACCGGGAGCTGATCCCAACTCCACCCTCCATCTGTGCTCGTGGACCAGCTTGTGATGGAAGTGGCACACGAGCAGCAGGTTGTCGATGTTGGTCAGTCCGCCTTCGATCCACCACTCGATGTGGTGCGCCTGGACGAAGCGCTTGTGCTCGCACCCGGGAAAGGTGCAGCACTTGTCCCGGTGACGCAAGAGACGCATCAACCTGGCGGGCACGTTGCGAGAGATGCGGTCGATCCCGACCGGCTGGCCACCTTCATGCAGCACGGTCTGGAGACTGCAGTCGCACAGCAATCGTTCCAGGATCGCCGGGTGGATGGCCCCTCCGCCTTCGAGCTCGAGGTGCTTGTCGCGTTGGGGCTCAGGGTCTCGAGATCGGCGTGGACGATGACCGTGGCCCGGTCCCGGATCGCCGTCCTCGGCGAGCTGCTGCTTGGCGAGGAGCACCAGCGCATCGGCTCGCCGTTCTTCGATATCTCCGTAGTCCTCGGGCGAAACCGCGAGCCGCTCCGCGATGCGGTCGAGCGCCTTGGCGACCGACGCTCCCTCGGCCGCCGGCAACCGACCCGAGAGTCCCCAGGACCGCTCCGCCCTCTTCCCACCAATAGGAGACCGAGCGGGTCTTGTCGATCGTTTGAGCGTCTTCGAGCGACGGCTTGGTTTCGAGATCGGCCTTCCACTTGATCTGCCCCCAGGTCTTGCCCTCGGCCCACTCGAGGATGTCTCTCCTCGGTCTCCGGCGTGGCGAAGCGACACAGCTCGACGACCCGATCGACCTCGACGGTCCCGCCATCTGCAAGCGCCTGGGAGATGAGCGGCAGCTTCGAGATCGCATGCCCGCGCACCGATGTACCGATTGGCCCGGTAACAGGAGAACCCGTAACGCCCGGCAACCCACTGGGCCATATCCATGCAGCCTTCGGCGGCCCAGACCTCCCGGCGGTCAAGCTCGGCGAAGCCCTGAAGGCGCCTCAGCCACAACTCACCCGCGCTGACATGGATCGAGTCCAACTCGAAGATGATCTCTTCGTTCGTTCCACAGCCGCCCGCCCACTGCTCTGCTCGCCCCCGCCTGGGGTACTGATTGGTAGAGATCTAGACTATAGCGAACATATGTTCCCTATGTCAAGCTATGGGCGGATATCTCTAGACCAGATCTTCGTCCCGGGGCTCGGCAGCGATCTGCTCGGCTCGCTGGACCGCGGCTTGCTCGGCTCGGCCCACGAGCTCCTCGAGGCGGGCAGGGGTGGGAATCTTCACACCGGCGCGTCCACCCAGTGCGGCGGCTGCGGCCAGGGAGCCGGTGGCGAGGATCATGAGCACCACAGGTTGCATGACACCGGGATCGTGACTGCCTCCCAGGGGCTCGGTCTCGGGTGACCCGAGGGACGCGATCGCATAGGCGACCAGGCCGGCGGCGATGAGGACGAAGAGCAACTGCATGAACCTGATGGTCCGCTTCTGGCGGCCGTGGGCTACGGGTCCTCGGAAGGCGCCGCCTCCCATGCTTCGTTTCATATGCCCAATCTACCGGCCCCTACAGAAGGACTCGACAGATGACGATAATGAGGAGTCCAATCGCCCGGGGGGGAAGAGGAACCACTTGTCTCGATCGAAACGCTTCGCACTGCTACTTCTGATCGTCACCTTGCTCCCAGCAGTCCCCTCCTCCTCGGCCGCGCCTCGCTACTCGAGCCTCACCGCGCGCTCGGGTGCGTGGTCGGACCCATCGACCTGGGGAGGGAGAGTCCCCTCCTCCGGCGACAAGGTGCGCATCCCTCGCGGGACGAACGTTCTCCTCGATGCCGATACCGCGTCACTTGCCGGCGTTCGGGTCGATGGCACGCTTCGGTTCGCGCGCAAGAACCTCGAGCTCACGACCAGATGGTTGATGGTCCACGGATCCCTTCGTATCGGGACCGAGGCGAAGCCGTTCGAACAGCGGGCGACCATCACACTTACCGGAGCGAAGTCGTCCAACGATGTCATGGACATGGGGACGAAATTCCTCGGGGTTATGGGTGGCACGCTCGATCTCCACGGCGCGGCGGCAAAGGGATGGACGCTGCTCGCGGCTACCGCTGCGGCCGGCGACGACACCATCGAGGTGGGCGACGCGTCGAGCTGGACGACCGGCGACCGGATCGCGATCGCATCCACCGATTACTGGAGCATCCACGACGAGGTCCGCACGATCACCGACGTCGATGGGAACACCCTCACCCTCGACAGGCCGCTTCGTTACCAGCACTGGGGCACGATCCAGGACGTCTCCGGGCATCCCGTGGACGAGCGTGCCGAGGTCGGCCTTCTCACGCGCAACATCGTCGTGCAGGGAGACGCGTCGTCATCCGAGAGCGGCTTCGGTGGACACACGATGTTCATGGGCGACAGCACGGTGAGGATCGACGGCGTGACGTTCGACAACATGGGCCAACGCAAGAAACTCCGTCGCTACCCGGTTCACTTCCACATGGACGGTTCGGCCGACGGTTCCTACGTAAAGAACTCGGCGATCACGAACAGCTTCAATCGGTGTCTGGTCGTCCACGGGACGAACCGGCTCGTGATCAACGGAAACGTCTGCCATGACCATCAGGGGCACGGGTTCTTCCTCGAGGACGGTGCCGAGGTCGACAACGTGATCACCAACAACCTTGGGTTCGGGACCACGGCGGTCGAAGACGGCCTCCTTCCCTCCGACGATCGACCGGCAACGTTCTGGATCACGAACCCCGACAACACCGTGGACAACAACGTCGCGGCCGGGTCCGAGGGGACCGGGTTCTGGTACGCGCTGCCCGTGCATCCGACGGGTCCTTCGGCGACCGAGCAGATCTGGCCCCGCCGCACCCCGCTTAAGAGCTTCCAGGGCAACGTGGCGCACTCGAACGGAGACCGCGGCCTCAACGTCGACGATGGCCCCCGCCCCAACGGGACCATCGAGAGCGCGTTCTACGACCCTCGCCTCGATCCGGCCGACGACGACTCCGATCGGGTGACGGCCCGCTTCGAGGACTTCACCGCTTACATGAACCGGGACCGCGGCATCTGGCTGCGCGGTACGAGTGAACTGGTGATCGGGGCAACCCTTGCCGATAACCGCTCCGGCGCCACGTTCGCCTCTTCCGGAGCCTTCATCCAGGATTCGTTCATCGCCGGTGAGACCGCCAACATGGGAACCGCCGAGGAGTGGGAGGAAACGGGCTACAACGGCCGTGCGCTCCCCTTCTTCTGGGAGCCCAGCACGCCGATCCTTGGCTTCGAGTTCTACGACGGCCTCGTGGGCGTCAGGAACGTGACCTTCGCCGGGCTCACCCCGAATCCGGTCCGGGAGTCGGGGGCCCTCGGATACCTGGCCCCCGACGCGTTCTCGATCGATCCGAACAACTACGCCGAGAACATCACGGTGATCGACTCCAACCCCGTGTATCTCACTCCCGTCGAGTCCGGTATGGACGGTGACGCCTCCAAGGTGTTCGTCGATACCGACGGCTCGGTCACCGGGACTGCTGGTCGTGCCGTGGTTGTCGACAACCCGTTCCTCCTGACCGAGAACTGCACCAAGGTCGACGAGTGGAACGCTCACGTCTGCGACGAGGATTACGTCTCGCTCTACGCCTACACCAACGGCGGTCCCACAGCGATCAAGCCCCTGGTGTTGACCCGTGACGACGCGGTCGAGCAGACATTGATGGGCTGCTGCGAGGACTCTTCCGATATCCAGACGAGCCTCCTCCCGGCGCGTAGCTACGGCATGAAGTTCACCGGCGGCACCCCGACCGACACGCACCTCGTTCTCTGGCGCGGCGAGGGCCGTTGGATCCAACTGTCCCTCAAGGCACCGGCCGGATCGGACGTTACCCGCTGGGGCCAGCCGCTCAAGGAGGTCGCCGGCCTGGCGGCACTCAGCAACCAGACCGAGTCGGCTTACTTCTACGACTCCGGCACCAAGACGGTCCACATCAAGCTCGTCGGAGAAGGCGACTGGGAAGAGATCCGGATCCGGTCTTAGGACACAGAAAAGGCCCCGGTTGCCCGGGGCCCTTTCGAGTTCTGTGGTGGCTTACTACTTGTTGACGGATTCCTTGAAGGCAGATCCGGCCTTGAATGCGGGAACCTTGGCGGCTGCGATCTGGATCGGCTCGCCGGTGCGGGGGTTACGGGCGGTGCGAGCGGAACGCTGACGCCGCTCGAAAGTACCGAAACCAGGAAGCGACACACGGTCGCCGTTGGTGACGGCGGTCTGGACCGTACCGATGAAAGCGTCTACGAGGTCGCCTGCAACCTTCTTGCTCTGTCCGGTCGCCTCGGCTACCGATTCGATCAATTCCTTCTTGTTCACTAACTCCTCCTCCAGGTCGTCCTGCTGCTTGCTCTGCTCTGCCTGAGCCGGTGGCCACCCTATAGGCCTAGGGGCCCACTGCGGTGGCAATCCTTGGTTCAACGGCGGTGGTATTTGGCCGTTCCGCCCCTGTTTAGTCGCTCTGGGGCGGTCGCGCAAACCCTTCATCCCCGCCCGCCCCCGCTCAGCGGCTCAGTTCGGTCCCTCGCTTGGTCAGCTGATCGCCGATGATCTGCCTCTGGACCTCGGAAGTTCCCTCCCAGATCCGGTCGACCCGGACCTCCCGATAGAAGCGCTCGGCGACGTTCTCCCGCATGTAGCCACGGCCTCCGAAGATCTGGACCGCTCGGTCGGCCACCCTCCCGGCCATCTCGGAGGCGTACAGCTTGGCCATCGAGCAGTGGGCGTGGAGGAGCTTGACGTCGGCCCCTTCGTCCATCTCCTGAGCGACCCGGTAGGTCATAAGACGAGCCGCCCACAGCTCGGTCAGCGAGTCGGCCAGCATGAACGAGATCGCCTGGAAGTCGCTCAGCTTGGTCCCGAACTGCTTCCTCTCTCCGGCGAACTTCGAGGCTTCATCGATGAGTCGTTCGGCGGCCCCGCAACAGCGCGCTGCGATCATCAAACGTTCGTAGCGGAACCACTCGTAGGTGAAGCGCATCCCGTCACCCTCGTTCCCGACGAGATTGGCCGCGGGCACCCGCACGTCGGTGAACGAAAGGATGGGGTGGTGGTGGGCGAAGGTGTGCGTGTAGAGCGGAGTCCTCACCGTTTCGATCCCCGGAGTGTCGAGCGGAACGATGAACATCGCGTGGCTGCCCGCGTGCTCGCCATCGGTCAGCTTCGCTTGGAAGAACGCGTACTCGGCGACGTTGGCCGACGTCACGTGCCATTTGGTGCCGTTGAGTACGTAGTCGTCCCCCTCTCTGCGTGCCGTCGCCTGGAGCGAGTCCACGTCCGAGCCGGCATGCTCCTCGGTGATCGCGTAGCACTCGTGCAGCACGCCCTTGATGGTCGGGAGCACCCAGGTCTCCATCTGATGCTCGGACGCTACCGCTGGCAGCCAGCCGGCGGGCGTCCTCACCATCCAACCGAGCGCGTTGGTGACGCGGCCGATCTGCTCGGATACGAGCGTCTGCTGGAAGTAGGTGTAGCCCTCGCCGCCGAGTTCCCTCGGCATGTTGATCGCGCCGAGTCCGGCGGCCGCAGCGGCCACGTTCTGGCGTTCGAGAACGTCATCGGGGAGGCGTCCCTCGTTCATCTCTGCCTCGACCTCGTAGGGGATCAGGTGCCGGTCGACGAAGGCGCGGGCCTCCGCCTGGATCCTTAAGTCCTCGTCGGTCATCGGGAACACCCGCGTCTACCTCCCTGGTCACCCCTGGCGTCAGCCCCTGTCCCGAGGGTACTGTTCCACCATTCAATCAAGCAAGGGAACCTACGAAGGGACCCCGTGGACCTCGAGCTGGACCAAGCCGATCGAGAGCTAGCCCAAGAGGCAAGGGACTTCGCCGAGCAGCATCTGATCCCTCACGAGGATGCCTGCGAGGCCGGAGATGGGCTCCCCGAGGACGTCCTGACGGGGATCAAGCAAGCCGTCATTGAATGGGGATTCAACGCGATCAACCACGCCCCCGAGGACGGGGGCCGGGGCTACGACCTGTTCCAGCAGATGCTGATCGAGGAGCAATGGGGTCGGGCCACCAACGCCTTGTGGGACGTCCCGTGGCGACCGGCGATCCCCCTGCGGCTGGCGAGCGACACGCTCAAGGATGAGTACCTGCGGCCCGCCTGCCGCGGCGAGCGACGGGATGCATACGCGATCACCGAGGAGGGCGCAGGCTCCGACGTGTCCTTGGTCGCCACCACCGCGACCAAAGACGGCGATCATTACGTCGTCAACGGCGAGAAGTGGCACGTCACTACCGGCGACGTGGCCGACTTCTTCCTCGTCCACGCGCACGTCGACGGTGATCCGACCAAGCCGGCGGTGTTCTTCATCGACAAGGACTCCCCCGGCGTATCGCTGGTGCGAACGCCCAAGTACATGCACACGTTCGTGTACGAGCACCCGATCTTCGCTTTCGAGGATGTCCGCGTGCCCGAGTACAAGATCCTCGGCGAGATCGGTCAGGGCGGAGACCTCACCAAGGAATGGTTCGTCGAGGAGCGCGTGATGATCGGCGCTCGAACGGTCGGCGCCGCGTCCCGGGCCCTCGAGCTGTCGCTCGCCTTCGCCAAGGAGCGGGAGCAGTTCGGGAACTCGATCGCGACCTATCAGGGCGTCGAGTTCATGCTCGCCGACATGGCCGCCGAGATCGCCGCTGCCAAGTCGCTTCTCTACCGGGTCGTGTGGCGTGGGGCGCGCACCGAGATCGAACCCTAAGGACTTCCACGCGCTCGCATCTACCGTCAAGATCTTCTGCTCCGAGATGGCCGGTCGCGTGATCGACAAGGCGGTGCAGATCCACGGGGGCCGGGGCTACATGCGCGAGTACCCGGTCGAGCGCCTCTACCGAGAACTCCGCGTCGATCGCATCTGGGAGGGAACCTCTGAGGTCCTCCGCACCACGATCGGGAACCACCTCCGCAAACGCGGGAGCGACCTCTTCACTTCCTGGCCCTAGGGACATGCGGCGCTTGTCCGGCCGTTGAAGGAGCTTGTACCGCTGCGTCGAATCCTCAGATCAGCAATCTATTGAGCGTTCCCCAATGGCTTTGGGGTGTTGATAGGAGCATGGCGATGCAAACGTTACGAACCGAAACGAGCGCGTTCTCACGCTTCCTGGGCATGGCGCAGAGTCGACGGAGTGCTACTAAGCATGGGTCGTTCGCTAGATCGTCCTGAGGATAGAAGCGTTGGATCCGCGGTCGGCAGGACCAGCAGAATCGCGCTGTGCTTTGGCGTAGTCGCGGCAATCTCTTTCAGCTTGATCACTGCAACCTCCGCCAGCGCGGGCAATCCAATCGATGTGCCCAGCAGTGGAAAGTTCATTCGTGCATGGGCCAGTTGGGAGGTGCCAGGGAGAGCTGGCAGAGAGATCGAGATCGAGATCAATCAGCGCGAGACACTCGAGGGCGAGATCCACACCAGGGTTTCTGTCGTGAAGATGCGCTGCCATATGGACGGAGACTTCAAGGTCTGCAGCAGCTACGCGTCGGCGAAGGTTCGTCAGGTGACGTTCACTTACGATCCCCTGCTTACAACGGCGACAGCGGTGATGGAGACCGCCTCAGGCAAGATCATGCGCGCGCGATGGGACACTCAGATCGATGTACCGGAACTCGGGATGACGGAGCAAGGGTGTGGTCCGAACTCCGGATTGGCGTTTTTCGGAGACAGGCCGGCCATCTCACAGGGCAGATTGTTTGGAGTTCGCCTCCGCGCCAGCGAGCCGGGTTACGCGGGGCTATCCATAGGAGCCGAATCTACCGACTGCGCATGATCCTAGGCGTCACCACTGCTGGGCCTATCCGATGTTCCAGATGCACGCCGTGGGATGACCAGCGCGTCGACCGCGATGCAGCCGTCTGGCGTGCAGATCAACGGGTTGACGTCAAGTGCCTCGATAGCGTCGCCGAGGTCGGACGGCGAGGACCGAGAGCCTCACGACCGCTTCGGCCACCGCGCCGAGGTCGGCCGGCGCCGATCCCCGGAAGCCGTCGAGCAGGGGGCGAGCCTTCAAACCGTCGAGGAGGCGTTCCGCACGCACGTGATCGAGGGGCGGGAGTGTCATCCGTCGGTCGGCAAGCAGCTCAGTGAACACTCCGCCGGCCCCGACGAGGACGAGCGGGCCGAACTGGTCGTCGTGGACGATGCCGAGCGCCAGCTCGACGCCCCCGGCTACCTGCTTCGCGACGAGAACCTCGGGGCCGAGCCGGCCGCTCATCTCGGCGTAGGCGCCGAGGAGGTTCATGGCGTTGCCGAGCCCGAGAACGACGCCGCCAGTGTCGCTCTTGTGTGCGAGACCTTCCGCGGCAGACTTGAGCACCACCGGGTAACCGAGCGCCTCACCGGCCGCGGTGACCTCGTCCGCGCTCCGGCAAGAGATCGACTGGCCCACAGGAATGCCGTAGGCCTCCAAGAGGGCCAGGCCCTCGGCCTCGTTCCAGGGCTGGTCGTCGGCCAGGCGCTCCCGCCAGCGATCCCTCACCTCGTCCGAGGGCCGCGGCTGATCCTCGAGCGGCGGCAGCGACCGGAAGTCGCGCAACGCGAAGAGGTGGCGGAACGCGCTGAGCCCGGTCGACGTGCCTTCCAGGATGGGGACGCCGAGCGCACGAAGATGGGTCGACGTCTCCGGGGAGATGGCCGAGGACAGATTGCTGAGGACGGCGAACGGTTTCTCGGTCGACGAGCAGATGCGCTCGGCGATCCCGCTGTAGGACGGATCGGTCTCTTCACCCGCGAGATCGACGACGAACGCGAACGCACCGGTATCGGGGTCGTCGAGGAGAATCCGGATCAACTTCTCGTACTGCTCGTCGTGGTTGTTCCCCGTCCCCCATGCGTCGAGAGGGTTCGACGGAGGAAGTCCCGGGTCGAGGTTCTCGGCGATCTGGTCGAGGGTCACGCGCGAGACGTCTGCGAACGGAACGCTCGCCTCGGCGGCCATGTCGATCAGATGCGCTCGCTCTCCCCCGGAGTCATGGATCGCGGCTAGCCCCCCGGCAGTTGCTCGGCGTCCGGAGGACATGAGCTCCAGGGTGTCGGCCATCTCCGCGAGCGTTCGGACTCGCGTCACTCCGTAGGTCTCGAAGAGTGCCTCGTAGGCTCCGTCCTCACCGGCGAGCGCTCCGGAATGAGCGTTGACGAACTCACGCGCCTTAGCTTCGACTCCGACCTTCAGAGCGACGACCGGGATGTCTTGCTCTGCTGCGCGGTGGACCGCGGCCACGAAACGGTCGGGGTCTCTGATCGTTTCGATGAACATCGCGATCACACCGGTGGTGGATTGATCGAGCGCGTAATCCATGTAGTCGGCGATCGTCGTGGTCATCTCCTGACCCGATGAGACCGCGAGGTTGAACTTGAGGCCGCGGAAGTTGTGCAGCATCGCGGTGAAGACAGAACCGGAGTGCGTGAGGAACGTGATCGGACCCGGTGGAAGGTCCCGCTCCGCGAAAGCGAGGGCACGGAGGTGGCGGTCGACATTCACGAATCCCATGCCGTTCGGTCCACAGATGACCATTCCGTGGGTTGTTGCGATGGTCTTGAGTCGTTCCACGAGGGGCGGATCCTTGGGACGGTCGTCCACGGCACTGGCGAAGATCACCGCCGAAGGTATGTCCCGGGCGGCGGCGATCCGAAGGCTCTCCTCGAGTGCCGCGTTGGGCACCCCCAGCAGGGCGAGGTCGACGGGCTCATCGATGTCTTCGAGTCCCGCGTAACAGGCTCGACCCGCGACCTCTCCGTAGTTGGGGTTGACCGGATAGATCGCTCCCTCGAAGCCGCCGGCGACGAGTTGGTCGAGCATGGTCTCGCCCACGGACCCGGGGCGGGAGCTTGCCCCGACGACCGCGACGCTCTTCGCCTCAAGCATCCGCCGGAGCGGGGTCATCTCGCCGTCTCTCTCTACTTCAGACCGAAGCGTCGTTTCCGCCGGTCCTTTCTGATCTCCCCAACACAGTTGTACGCGGGGACCGCGGTGACGCCTCCCCCGGCATGGGTCGCCGACGAAGCCTGGTAGAGACCACTGATCGGGCTGCGGTAGTCCGCGTAGCCGGGAGCCGGGCGCATATGGAACAACTGATCGACCGACAACTCACCGTGGAAGATGTTGCCACCGATGAGTCCGATCTCTTGCTCCATGTCGAAGGGTCCCAGCACCTGGCGGTGGAGGATCGATGACTTGAGATTCGGGGCGAGTTCGTTGTACCCGTCGATCACCCGATCAGCGTACGCCTCGAGTTCCTCCCGGTGAGGTTCCTGCGACCACTCATGTGGGACCCATTGCGTGAACAGGCTCATGATGTGGTGTCCCTCGGGGCACAAGGTCTTGTCGAACACGGTCGGGATCACGCCGTCAGAGAACGGCTTGGCCGCGGGACGTCCGGAGCGAGCGTCCTGGAATGCGTTCTCGATGTAGTCGACCGAATGGGCAAGCTCGATCGCACCGCCATGGTGATCCAGCACGTTCGTCCCCGGATTGGCGGTGAAGTTCGGCAGTTCGGATAGTGCAAGGTTGACCTTCACGGTCCCGCTGCGTGACTTGTACTTCTCGATCTCACTCACGAAGTCCTCGGGTAGCTCGGAGCGTTCGATCTGATCGAGGAATGTGATCTTGGGATGCGTAGCGGCAACGACCACGGGCGCGGTGATCTCCTCGCCGGACTCGAGTGCGACTCCGGTCACCCGGCCCCCTTTGGTCATGATCGTCTTGACCGGTGCGTTGACACGCACCTCGGCGCCGAAGGACTTCGCAGAACGCTCGATCGCGTCCGATACCGCACCCATCCCGCCTTCCGGGTAGCCCCACGAACCCAGGCCGATACCGGCATCGCCGATCTCGTGGTGGGCCATGACGTACGCGGTACCCGGCGACATCGGTCCCGCCCAGGTTCCGATGATCCCGTCGACCGCCAGGGCGGCCTTGATCTGCGGGGACTCGAACCACTCGTCGAGCAGGTCCGAGATGCTCATCGTCATCAGTCGCGTTACGTCGCCGACCTTCTTGACGTCGAGCCCGCGGAAGCGCCATGCAAGACCGAGCTGCTTCATCAGATCGCCGGGACGCTTGGACCCGAGCTTCGGGTGGGGTCGCGTGGAGCAGGGGGGCCAGGACCTCGGCGATGCCGCCCATCCACTTGCGCCAATCGTCGTACGCATCGGCGTCGGTCTTGGAGAACTGCCGCATCGATTCGCGGTCGCGCTCCTCGTCATCGCTCGACAGATATAGCGAGCGGCCGTCGGGGAAGGCGAGGTAGTAGGGGCCCATCGGGAAGACCTTGTAGCCGTGTCTGTAGAGGTCGAGGGCCTTGATCACGTGCTCGGGCATCAGGCTCATGACGTACGAATACGTCGTCACCTTGTACTCGGGAGCCTCGGGCCACGGCGTGTCGGTAGCAGTCGCTCCCCCAGTCTTGTAGCGGGACTCGAGGACGAGGGTGCGGGCCCCCGATTTGGCGAGGAAGGCTCCCGCGGCGAGGCCGTTGTGGCCTCCGCCGACCACGATGGCGTCGTACTCGTTGCGTCCCAAGATTCCACCCCCGGCCCGGATCGCTCCTGAATGACGGTTCAGCACAAACCTTAACCCCTGAGCCTCGAGCGAGCCAAGCACCTGCAAATCTCCCCGCCACTGTAGTAACGTCACCGGGCAGTCGTCTTGAACCGCTGTTCACCTACGAGCGGAGATGCATGGCCCCGAAGCCGAAGTTCACGCCGGAACGCCGGCGGCAGATACTCGAGGCAGCCGTGGAGGTCATCGCGTCCAAGGGTCTCTGCGACACCAGGATCTCAGACATCGCCGACCGGGCCGGCACCAGCGCGGCGCTCGTCATCTACTACTTCCAGACCAAGGACCAACTCCTCACCGAGGCCCTGACCTTCGCCGAGGACCGGTTCTACCTGCAGACCTTCCACGAGCTCACCGACATCCCGAGCGCAAGCGAGCGACTGTTCAGGTTGATCGAGATCTCCTGTCCCCCAGATGACCGCTCCCAGGCAAACGCCGGCGGCTGGATCCTGTGGGTCGAGATCTGGTCGCGCGCTATCCGCGACGAGGAAACGGCGCGTAAACGAGAGGCACTTGATCGGCGCTGGCGTTCGACCATCGCCGAGATCGTCCGCGACGGACAGCAGTCGGGCGAGTTCGCCGACGTCGACCCGGAGGATTTCTCGCTGCAGCTCGCGACCCTGATCGATGGACTTGCGATCCAGGTGATCTTGGGCGACCGCGAGGTCACCGCGACGAGAGCACGCAATCTAGTCCTCGACATCGCGCGCAGAGAACTGAGACTTGGTGAGGTAGCGGCGACCTGATCGCCACCAAGGGGGAGGGTGAGGTCGATGGTTTTCCATCCGCGTGACAGGGGTCCGTGGAATCGGAGCATGAGCCGCAGGGACATGCTGAGGTGGACCGCAGGCGGAGCTGCGGCGATGGCCTTCCTCGCAGCTTGCGGCAACAACGACAGCCCGAATGCCGCGAACGCGGTCCGGATCGGTACCCCCGAGGATCCGGTCACACACCCGGTCACCGAGGACAATCCCCCGATCGACTCCGGCCTCGAGATCGAGGATGGCCCGATCAGGATCTTCAACTGGGACGAGTACCTTCACGTGCCCGTGATGAAGGACTTCGCCAAGAAATACGGTGTCGACTACGAGTTGACGACCTTCTACAACATGGAGGAGGCGACGCGGAAGTTGCGCTCCGGTGACCTCCAGTTCGACGTCTTCTTCCCGACCGCCGAAGTCGTGCCGAAGTTCGTCGCCGCGGGTCTGTTTCAACCCTTGAACCACGACTACCTCCCGAACCTTGCAAACTGCCTCGATAACGTCGCGAACCCCTACTACGACCAGGAGTCTCACTTCACGGCGCCGTACACGATCTACCAAACCGGCATCGGGTGGCGGGCCGACATCGTCGACCTAGACCCGAGCACGATGGAGAACCCTTGGGAAGTCTTCTGGAACCCCGAGTTCGCCGGTCAGGTCGGGCTCTACGACGACGCCCGGGAGACGATCGGGGTCGGGCTCTACCGGTCCGGGATCAACGACATCAACACCGGCGACGCCGCGTCCATCGAGCAGGCGAGCGCTGCCCTCGTCGAACTGGTCGACCTCGTCAACGTCAGGTACACGATCGACGGGGCGTACTCGGGGCTTCCCGAGGGCCGGTTCGGTCTTCACCACGCATGGTCGGGCGACATAGTGGGAGCGCCCTACTACGCGCCGAAGGGTCAGGACCCGACCCAACTACGCTACTTCTGGCCCCCGAGGGGCGAGTCCTCAACTGCCGGCGGTTACATCTCGAACGATGCGATGTCGATCCCGAAGAATGCCGAGCATCCGGTCCTCGCGCACACCTTCATCAATTACCTGATGGACGAGGCGGCCGCCCGGAAGAACTACGGCTGGCTCGGCTATCAGCCGCCGCTGAAGTCGCTCAACCCCGACACGCTCGTAGAGGAGGGCTTCATCCCCGACTACCTGTCGAGCGCCGCCATCACCGACGACGACTACAACATCGGGCAACAGCCGATCCAGTTGGAGCCGGCCGTGGAGAAGATGTGGCTCGACGCATTCGCCGCGGCCAAGTCCTGAGCGCGTAGCCGGATCCCGGGGGAACGAGTGGCCGAATCTGGGCGCATCGTAGGCGAGCGCAAGTTCCTGTGGCAGGGATTCGCCGTCCCCGGCCTCCTGTGGCTGGGGCTGTTGTTCCTCACGCCGCTCTATGCTCTCACCGCGGTCGCGATGGGAACGCTCGATCCGATATTTGGTTCCGCGGAGCCGGTCTGGAACCCGGTGCAGTGGGATCCCGGCAGTGTTTGGAGAGGTGTTCGGGAAGATCTTCGGCGGTACCTACCAGGACGCGTTCGTAAACACGATCGTTTACGTGGCAGTCGCCTCGATCCTGTGTGTTTTGGTCGCGTACCCCGTCGCGTACTTCCTGGCGCGACATGCCGGAAGGTGGCGGACCGTCTATCTGGTGCTGATCATCGCCCCGTTCTGGATCAACTACATCATGAGGATGCTGGCGTGGAAGAACCTCCTCGAGATCGACGGCTACGTGAACCGCATACTGCAGTTCACCGGGTTCCTCGACGCACCCCGGGACTGGCTGGTGGGCCATCCGGAGACGGTCATCCTCGGACTCGTATACGGCTACATCCCGTTCATGATCCTGCCGCTCTTCGCTTCGCTCGAGCGGATCGACGAGTCGGTGATCGAAGCCGCCAAGGACCTCGGGGCCAGTCCCCGTCAGGCGTTCTTCAAGGTCACCCTCCCCCTCTCCAAGCAGGGGATCTTGGCCGGAGCCGTCATCGTGATCCTCCCGATGTTCGGCGATTACTACACCAACAACCTGCTCTCTGGCAGTCCGAGGACCACGATGATCGCCAATCACATCGACAGTTTCATCAACAGCGGATCGGGCGGCCGTGAAGGAGCCGCCCTGACCATCGTGCTGATGTGCTTCATCGCCGCATTGATGGCGTATTACCTCTCGAGTGTCGCCAAAGCATCGAGAGAGGCACAGCAGTGAGGCGTGCCGGCGTGAGCAACCCATGGGGGAAGCCCCGATTCCTCAAGCTCATCGTGTGGGGTTACATCGTCTGGACGATCGTGCCCGTCCTGATCGCGATCCAGTTCGGGTTCAACGACGGTCGTTCGAGAACCGCGTGGCAGGGGTTCTCGTTGCGCTGGTACACGGGAGACCCGGATCTCTCCGTACTTCACAACCCGGCGCTGTTCGATGCCTTGGTGCAGAGCGTCAAGCTCGCAGGTCCTAACCATGGTGGTCGCCACGCCCATCGGCGTGCTCCTTGCGATCGGCCTGTCGCGCTCGGCGCGGTCGAGGATCGAAACCGGCCAACTTCCTGATGCTGTTTCCCTTGATCACCCCCGAGATCGTGATGGGGGTGTCCCTGTTCCTCGTGTTCGAAAGCCTCTTCACTTTCATCTCCCCCGGCACCCAGGCTCAGGCTCTCGGGCACATCACGTTCACGATCTCGTACGTGGTGATCATCGTGAGAGGGCGTCTCTTCGCCATCGGTCGCGACTACGAGGAGGCAGCGATGGACCTCGGCGCGTCTCCGAGTCAAGCCCTACGGATGATCCTGCTACCGATGCTGGCTCCCGCCATCTTCGCCAGCCTGGCGATCGCGTTCGCGGTATCGATCGATGACTTCGTGATCTCGGCGTTCCTCGCCGGGGGCCAGGAGTCAGCGACCATCCCGGTGCGCCTCTATTCGGCGGCCCGGCAGGCGCCCACTCCCGCGCTGAACGCGCTGGCGAGCCTGCTCCTGATCGGTTCGATGATCGCCATCACGATCGCCGGGCTCGTCATGAAGAGATTCAACAAGAACGAGGGTGGCGGAGGGCTCGGCGGTCGAGGACCTGGCGAGGCTCGATATCTAGCTTGCTGAGGTGGCCAGGACGCGCAGAGCGTCTCGGGGGAAGAACACCGACACCGGGGCTCCCTGAGCCAGAGATAGCGAGTCGCCCTGGTTGGCAACCATCGCCTGGACCACTTCACCGGGACCGAGGCGAACGATGACCTGCGTGATCGCGCCCACGTAGACGACCCGCTCGATCATCCCCGGGACCCGGTTCTCGCCGGTCTCGTCCTGAGAGCCCAGCCGCACCCGCTCCGGACGCACGACGACTTTGACCTCGCCGAGGCATTCGAGATCCCCCTTGGTGGCCACGAGCTCGAAGTCGCCGATCTTCACCCGGCAATCCTGGCCGCTTCGTCCGAGGGAACTCGCGTCCATCAGGTTCGAGACCCCCAGGAAGTCGGCGACATAAGCGGTTGCCGGTTCCTCGTACATGACCTTCGGAGGTGCGACTTGCTCGATCCGGCCCTCGGACATCACCGCGATCCGATCCGACATCGTCAACGCCTCTTCCTGGTCGTGCGTGACGTACACGAAGGTGATGCCGACCTCCTCCTGGAGCGCCTTGAGTTCGACCTGAAGGGCCTTCCGGAGCTTGGCGTCGAGAGCCCCCAGGGGCTCGTCCAACAACAGCACCGACGGGTTCAGGATCAGCGATCGCGCCAGCGCTACGCGTTGCTGCTGGCCCCCGGACAGCTGCACCGGCCGCCTGCTCCCGAACTCCTCGAGGCGAACGAGGGCCAGGGCATCCGACACGCGCTTCGCCTTCTCCTCCTTGGACGCCTTAACGAACCTCAATCCGAACGCAACGTTCTCGGCGACGGTGAGGTGCGGGAACAACGCGTATGACTGGAAGACGGTGTTGACCGGGCGCTGATGTGGCGGGGTTGCCGACATGTCCTTGCCATCGAGAAGGATCTCTCCTTCGGACGGGCGCTCGAAGCCCGCGATCATCCGCAGTGTTGTGGTCTTGCCGCAGCCTGAAGGTCCGAGCAGCGAGAAGAACTCCCCCGCCGGGATGTCGGCGCTGATGCCGTCGACCGCGACGAAGTCACCGAACTTCTTGACCAGACCCTTCAGTTCGATATGGCCGTCGGTTGCGCTCACGCGTGGAAGTCTCGAGCCATCGCCTCGAAGTTGTGCACAAGTCTCTGTGCGTCCTCAGTGGTGTGTTGAACCGAGAACAGCCACTGCTCGGCTTTCCCCCACGGCGGCAGGAACACGCCACCGTTGTGCTGGTAGAGCCAGTGAGCATTGCTGAAACGATCGTCGATCGCGAGGAAGCCTCGGTAGTCACGCACTGGCTCGGTCGCGAATGTGACCGCTCCCTTGGCTCCCACCGCTACAACGTGTGCGGGGATGTCGTATTCGGCGATCAGCTTCTCGATGCCTTCGACCGTGGTGCGCCGCAACTCATCGATG
Source organism: uncultured Actinomycetes bacterium (assembly GCA_963826105.1). Classification (GTDB taxonomy): domain Bacteria; phylum Actinomycetota; class CADDZG01; order CADDZG01; family WHSQ01; genus WHTI01. Next base: position 208,060 of record CAWGWA010000006.1, read on the forward strand.
TGGTCGTATGCCGCGTCGTCGAGCGTCTGGAGCGTCGCCTTGACCGTCGCCATGGTGAGCGGGTTGCCGTTGAAGGTTCCGACCTGGTCGTAGTCTCCCTCGGCGATCGTCTTCATGACCTCGGCGGTTCCACCGATAGCGCCGCAAGGGATCCCACCACCGATCGCCTTGGCGAGGCACACGATGTCGGGAGTGACGCCGAGCGCCACCGTCGCTCCTCCAGGTCCTACCGTGAGCCCGGTCTTGACCTCGTCGAAGGTAAGCAGGGCACCGTGGGCGTGAAGGAGGTCCTTCAATCCCTGGAGATAGCCGTCCTCCGGCGGGATGATGCCGGCGTTCATCATGATCGGCTCGAGGATCATCCCGGCGATCTGATCCGGATATTCGGTCAGTAGCTGCTCGACGTAGGCGAGGTTGTTGAACGGAGCGATCAGGGTCAGGTCGGTGATCGCCTTGGGGAGACCGGAACCTGCGGCCGGCTGCGCCGGGCGATCCGCCGGTCCGATCTCGTCGACGTCATTTGCGACCGACACCATCGCCGAGTCGTGGTGGCCGTGGTAGCACCCTTCAATCTTGATGACGTAGTCGCGGCCAGTGTGGGCGCGCATGAGGTGGAAGGCGTCCATCGTCGCCTCGGTCCCGGAGTTCCCGAACCTCCACAACGGGAGGCCCCACCTGCGAGCGAGCTCCTCACCGCACCAGATGGCGTCTTCGGTCGGCTGCGCGAAGTGGGTCCCGAGCGGCCCACGATCGTTCAGGGCCTTTACGACCGCGGGATGCCCGTGGCCCATCAGGGAGACCCCATAGCCTCCATGCATGTCGACGTACTCCATGCCGTCGACGTCAAAGACCTTGGAGCCCGATCCATGACTGACCCAGATCATCTGGGGCCGGGCGATCTGCCACGAGGAGGTCCCGCCCCCGGCCAGCGACTTCACGGCTCGTGCGTACATCGCGGCCGACTTCTTCTGCCGGCCGAGGAAGATGGCCTGCTGCTTCTCGATCAGTTCGGCGAGCCGGGCGCCGTCCCGGTCGGTGTCGGTTACCTGGGCCATGCTTCCACCCCTTCAGGGCTCGGACGATGATTGGTTGAACCGTTTGAACGGCCATTCAAGTCTAGGTCCCGCCCTAGCCCCCCGCAACCCGTTCGGTCAGGGCCTTATGGCCCCCCAGAACTAGGCCGTTTTTGGCCCGATTTGGGGCGAGAGGGCCATTAAGAACCAAGCTCCAAAGACGCAGGCACGTCGAAGGAGATCGAGGTCTTCGTCAAGCCGTCAAGGAGTTCCGAACCCGCATCTTCTGGTTTAAGAATGGCCGGCTGAGCAGACTGGGGCGGAATCTCTCCCGACAACAGCTCAATGATCTTCTCTCGATCGGTCACACCCACGATTGAGGCGAGAGCATCCTCGTACCGGTTTCCAAGAAGCCTCTGGAGAGGTTCGGTCATGGATTCGAACTGACACCTCCCCGGGAAGTAACTTCCGCCGCCTTGAGGGCGGGCCAATACGAAGAAGACCATCTCCCTCTCCACGCTCTCCGATGCCAGGCCCAGAAAGATTCTCCCCCCCTCATCCAGAGTGGCATTGATTCCCGGGATAAAGGACGTGTGGATAGTGACCTTCTCAACTTTCGATTCCGACCCCTGACCTTCTGCGCTCTTAACCTCTGAGACCGAGAGGTCGAGTTCTTGGGTCGCTGAATCGGTGTTCTCGAAGGCTTCGTTCGTCTCATACGTGCGCATCTGATCGGTTACCGAGCGCACCTCGAGCCATCTCTCGACGGAAGCAAGGAGTTCAACGGACCCGACGCTATCGCCGGCACCACCACCATCAGGACATGCTCCGTAAGTCTCAGCAGCCTCTGATTGAGAAACCGTACCTTCCACCCCGCCGCTCCCACAGGACGCAATTGAAACAGCGAGAATTGCTCCTAGCACCACACCGACTCTCATCATTGGGCCTCACCCCTGATGTTGTCGAGGTGCACCTCACCCGTCGCACCCGAGGACTGATGAATCGCCTTCCCGTTAAATCGGACTTGAAAGTCGTAACCCTCCGCGCCGGCCGGATTAAACCATTGGCTGTCGAAGGCGGTCCAGGTGGTCCGACCGTTTCGATCTGCGTTCCGTCTCCCAGAATCAAGGTCTTGCCTCATCAACTATGAATCTAGTGCAGGAGTCTGATCAATTCGACGGGCCGAGCGAGGTGGAGGCTGAGTCGTCCTGGGCGTCCGCTAGCGCTCGATGTTGATGTAGATGTGCTTGGTCTCGAGGTAGTCCTCGATCCCATGCGGGCCGAGCTCCCGGCCGATCCCCGACTCCTTGTAGCCACCCCACGGCGCCTCCGTCGGAGCCGGCTGTGAGTCGTTGATCCACACCGTTCCCGCCCGCATCGCCTTCGCGGTCCGCAGTGCCTTGCCGATGTCGCGCGTCCAGATCGCCGCCGCCAGTCCGTAGTTGGAGTCGTTTGCCAGTCGGGTGACCTCTTCGACGTTGTCGAACGGGATCACCGACATCACCGGGCCGAAGATCTCTTCGCGTGCGATCTTCATGTCGTTGTTGACGTCGGCGAAGATCGTCGGGGGTACGAAGTAGCCGTTCTTGAAGCGAGCGTCGCTCACTCCCCTCTCGGTGGTTGCGAGTCGCGCTCCCTCGGCCTTGCCGGCGGCGATGTAAGACAGCACACGCTCCTGCTGCTCCTTGCTCACCAGCGGGCCCATCGTCGTGTCGGGCTCGAGGCTCCCGCCCATCGTGATGTCTTCGGCCACCGCAACCATCTGATCGAGAGCGTCCGTTGTACACCGACCGCTCGATGAAGACCCGGGAACCGGCGGAGCAGACCTCGCCCTGATTGCCGAAGATGCCGTCGCAGGTCCCTTGGATCGCGTGGGTGAAGTCGGCGTCGGCGAACACGATGTTGGGCGACTTGCCTCCGAGCTCCAGCGTCACACGCTTGAGGGTGTCGGCGCCGTTCTTCATGATCAGCTTGCCGACCTCGAGCGAACCGGTGAACCCGACCTTGTCGACCTTGGGACTCACGACGAGTGGATGCCCGGCGGTCTCGCCGAAGCCGGTGACGACGTTGAGCACCCCGGGCGGCAGACCTGCTTCCTCGAGGATCTTCGGGATCTCCAGAGCGGTCAGCGGCGTCTGCTCGGCAGGCTTCAGGATCGCGGTGCACCCCGCGGCGAGTGCCGGAGCGACCTTCTGGACCGCCATCAGCATCGGGTAGTTCCACGGCGTGATCATCGCCGCGACCCCGACCGGCTCCTTGACGACGAGGCTCATCGCTCCCGGCCCGACCGGTGGGATGTCTCCGTGGATCTTGGTCGCCCAGCCGCCGTAGTACTCGAACATGAAGGCGACCTCATCGATGTCGTACTCGGCCTCGGCCAGCGGCTTGCCCGAGTCGCGCGCTTCCATCTCCACGAGCCGGTCGTGTTCCCGCCGAGTGATCTCGGCGGCGCGCATCAGGATGCGGGACCGCTCGCGCTCCGGCATCGTCGCCCACGGACCGGTATCGAACGCGGTGCGGGCGGCATCGATCGCCGCGTCCACATCGGCGGGCTTGGAATCGGGAGCGGTCGCCAGAACCTCGCCGGTCGCCGGCTCGAAGACGTCGAAGCGACTACCGTCGCGGGCGTCGACCCACTTCCCGTTGACGTAGTTCTGAAGGTCCATCGTGTTAGCTTAGCAACAAGGACTGAACGGCCGTTCAGTAGCGTTTATAGAGGAGGTGGCCATGTCCGTTCCCGATATATCTGCGGCAGAGATCGAGGCCGCCCTCCAACCCTTCGGTAAGAGCCGCACGCTGCCGGCTGCTGCCTACATCTCCGATGCCGTGCTCGACTGGGAGCGGGAGCACTTCTTCTCGGGCGGCTGGACCTGTGTCGGCCGCGCCTCGGATGTTGCCCCGGGTTCCTATACCGCGGTGACCGCCGGCAACGACTCGCTCGTTCTCTCGCGCGAGCCGGGAGGAAACCTCAAGGCGTTCTTCAACGTCTGTCGCCACCGGGGTCACGAGCTGCTGCCCTGCGGGTCGAGCGCGAGCGCCAAGGTCATCAAGTGCCCGTACCACGGGTGGACCTACGGGCTCGATGGCTCGCTCAAGGGAGCGCCCCACTTCTCCGACCAGCCCGACTTCGATCCCGCCGACTTCCCCTTGACCGAGGCGCGCACGCATGAGTGGGGCGGCTGGGTGTTCGTCAACGTCTCGGGTGATGCTCCCGAGTTCGATCGCTACCTCGGCTCCCTCGCGGACACGATCGCTCCGTATCAGCCCGACCGTCTGGTGATCGCGGCGCGCGACGAGTACGTCGTCAAGTCGAACTGGAAGTCGATCATCGAGAATTATCACGAGTGCTACCACTGCAACCACATCCATCCCGAACTGGTGCAGGTGTCCTCGCCCGACTCGGGACGCACCTGGTACCCCGACGGTGCGTGGGCCGGCGGCGACATGGAACTCCTCGACGGCATGCACACGATGTCGATGGACGGGCAGACCGGCGCCGCGAAGATGCTCCCCGGACTCGAGGGCAAGCAGCTGCGCGACGTCCTCTACTTCGAGCTGTTCCCGAATCTCTTGATCAGCCCGCACCCCGACTACATCCTCACGCACCGATTCGAACCGCTCGAGCCCGGCCTCACCAAGGTCGAGTGCCACTGGCTCTTCGATCCCGACGAGGTCGCAAGAGATGGATTCGATCCGTCCTACGCGGTCGACTTCTGGGACATCACCAACAAGCAGGACTGGTCGGCAACCGAGGGCGTCCAGCGCGGCATGAACTCCAAGGGCTACACCCCCGGTCCCCTATCGAGCGTCGAGGAGACCGTGTACCAGGCGATCTACCTCGTCGCCTCGGGCTACAAGCACGGCCGCATCAACCTCGACGACCTCGCCAAACCCTCCGAGATCCTGGCCCGCCCCGACAGATAGAGGTGGGGAGGTGCGTGACCCGTAGGGGTCTGCGCAAAAACTTCCAAGTTCGCTGAAGTAGAGGCAACCTTTTCGTCCTCCTCAAGCGTTTAGGTTTTGCAGAGTCAGTTCGCAGCTGTCCTACAGAGTCAGTTCGCAGCTGTCCTACAGAGTCAGTTCGCAGGATGAGTGATGAGCTTTTGAGGCGAACCGGAGGCGTGAGGACGATTAATCGAGACGACTGGTTTGAGGACTTCTACTCACAGAACCACGACAGCCTCTTCAGGCTGGCATTCGTCATTCTGGGCAATGCATCCGATGCCGAAGAGGTGGTATCGGATGCATTTGTGAAGGCCCTAAGCAGCTGGCGATTGTTCTCTCGTGCTGAATTCCCACTCGCCTACGCGAGAAAAACAGTTATCAACCTCTGCAAGTCAAGAGGCAGGAGTTCGGCTCGTGAGATGCGGAGACTCCAAGCGCTGTCCGCAATAAGTAAGGGCAGATCGAGTGCCTCCGACTCTGAAGTCTTGCGGCTCGACGTTTGGGAGGCTGTGCGACAGCTGCCACACAGACAGCGCGCGGCCGTCGTCCTGCGCTACTTGGAAGACTTGAGCGAGGTCCAGGTTGCGGATGTCATGGGATGCAGCGTGGGGGCCGTCAAGTCCCAACTCTCAAAAGCACGCCAGAAGCTGAGGCTGGCTCTCGCCAGTTCAATCGATAGGGAGGGGCAATGGATTTAGACCATCGCGTCACAGAGGCTCTCCAATGGGCCGGCGAAGAAGGGATGAAGGAGCTCAGAGCGAGTGCTGCAGGTAATCGGCGATCTGTTCTTTCTCGGGTGCGTCTGAGACGAAGAAATCTTCTGCTCGTGTCCACCGCAACTGCCGTGCTATTTGCGGGCGGGGTCGCATGGGCCTTTACATTCCAACCGCAGCAATCTATCCCCAGCGGCGGAAAGAGTGGCTACTTCATTGAAATGCCCCAAGACGTGGACGATAGTGGCGACCTTGTGGCCAGCACCAACCTGCCAGAAGGCACCGTGATATCCATCCAAGTGTCCGGGGGAACGGAGGGTGGTGGTGGCGCATTCGCCAAAGTGCGCGATGGAAAGGTGGTTCTCCGCGAGGGCCGTTGTCCCGAAGGCTTGCAAGAGAGCGAGATTCTTTCGGAGTTTGACCTCACGATTACAGTCCGGCCAGTCCTCAGCGATCAGCCAGTTCATTGTCCTCTCGGACAGGATTGTGAGTCCCTGAATCCTGCCCAGCCGCAGGAGGTTCTAGAGGAGCTGGGTCCACAATTCGAGCGATTGCGAGGAGATCAGGTAACTCGCTTTCAGGGCAGCAACCAGATCCAGGTCAGCCAGCGCTATAAGCTTCCGACCTGCGTCGCTCGATAGTCGGGAATGAATGGCTTGCCGGACTCGTCACAAGAAACCAATCACCCAATACTGTAGGCAGCTACAAACTCACCGGTTGCTGCGTCGATGATCACATTCAGCTCGGTCGCCGCACATTCCTGGGTCTTCGCATCATCGGTCGTCTCGTCTGTGATCGGGCCGTAGATGGGTATGCAAACGCCCGCGTAAGTGACGATCCAGGTGGGCGCTTCCTTGCGAACAACCTGTGAACTGGTGAAAAGCGCAAGCGTTGCGGTTGCTGAGGTCGCATCGGCCCGGCCCTCTTCGGCCCAAGCTATCGCTAAGGCCTCCTCAGCGGTAGTGGTCGCCTTCAGGCTCGAAGGGGGCGGTTCCAAGAGGATATCCATACCTTCAACGTAGACCGGGTCCTCCAACTCGGTGACGGTGGCGGGAGGAGGAGGTGGGCTATCTTCTCCACCATTGGATGCTGCAAGTCCGAGTTGGACTATAGGTAGACCGAGCATGACAATGGCTGCACCCGCAGTTAGGCCTCGGCGAAGCATCTTGCTAGCAAGCATCTACCCCTCCACAGTCAAGGGACCTTAACAATTGTGGTTGACGGGATCGGTCCAGATCTCGAACTGAGTGCTGGAGTCAACTCCGTTGATGTGATACCAGCATCGATCAGGCTGTTGAGTGCCCGTCCAGTTCAATGACGTCCACGTGTTAGATGAGTCCTTCTCCGCCACACTGGAAAAGACGGTGCGAGACCCGGTTAATCCCGGCATATCCGTCTGACTGTCCAAGACTTCGCCAGCGAAATGTGCTTCCACGTTACTCGACCAAGCCACTAATGGATCGAAGGGAGTGACCGGGCAGACATTGTCCTGGTTGCAGGGAGGCGTTTCGCTGAAGCTCTTGTATAGGTGAATGTATCCATCGGAAGCTTCACGTGTGGCCGTGAAGTTGATGGATGTTCCCAGTGGCGGGGAGCCCCAATACCCTGTGTAATGAAAGTGCATCGAATCACGCTTCCATTGCCAGAAGTAACGGCGTCTCTTCCCATTCGTCGGGTCGTATCGTGTGACATATCCAACTTGAGCCCATCCATCGCTGCCGTTAGTCAGCATCACCCACGCCAACGACTGCGTTTCGCCCGGCTGCGTGGAGCCTGTCTGAGTGCAGGTGTCTGCATCCCGAATGATGATGTTTGCGCGGGCGCCCTTCAGATTGAAACTCGGGTTTACCTTCTTCCCTGTGTGGTGATAGTCGGTTGTGCCGCAATTGCTCACAGCAGCTGTGGAAGTGCCTAGTGGCCACAACGCCAACCAGAATGAACAAAGCAGAAGAACGATGCCACGCTCTGAATTGGTCCAACCCACCCTTGAGCCCCTCCTTGAACTCCGAAGGACGTTCCCCCCACCGGAACCAAAATGGCTTTTCCCTGAACGCATGATGCTCCCCCTCAGACGTGAAGTCAATATGCTGTTATCCACGGGCCCGACTACATCCTGACGCACCGCTTCGAGCCGCTCGAGCCCGGACTCACCAAGGTCGAATGCCACTGGCTCTTCAATCCCGAGGAGGTCGCAAGGGATGGTTTCGATGCGTCCTACGCGGTCGACTTCTGGGACATCACTAACAAGCAGGACTGGTCGGCGACCGAGGGCGTACAGCGCGGCATGAACTCCAAGGGCTACACGCCCGGTCCCCTATCGAGCGTCGAGGAGACGGTGTACCAGGCGATCTACCTCGTCGCCTCGGGCTACAAACACGGCCGCATCAACCTCGACGACCTCTCCAAACCCTCCGAGATCCTGGCCCGCCCCGACAACTAGAACTTCTCTTCCACACCAGTCGTCCTATAGCCGACTCACATGGAAAACAAGTCGATGCGAAGAGCCACTCTCGCCGTACTGACCCTTGCGTTGGGGGCAGGAATCTTCGCGGCCTGCTCGTCGCTGCCCTTCGCTCCTCCATCGTCCAAACCTTCGCCAACCAGCGTCAGCGAAGGTGACACCGTGCGCGCCTTCTTCACGTTCGGGGATGCGGAGCCCTACGAGAGTGAGGCGTACGTAGGCGCCGAGAGGGCCGTGCCGAAGGATGCCGGAGTCGAGGAGCGGCTCAGGATCGTGTTGCAGGAACTCGTCAAGGGTCCGACTTCGAGAAGGAGCGGCTCGAGGGGTTGGCTTCGTGGTTCTCTGACGAGACTGCCGGACTAGTGAGGAAGGTAGTGGTGGTCGACGGAAAGGCTCGGGTCGACTTCAGGGACTTCCGGATGATCATCCCCAATGTGGGGACCAGCAGCGGTGGGATCTCCTTCCAGTTCTCCTTGAACCTCACCGTCTTCCAGTTCCCAGATATCCGACAGGTCAGCTACTCGATCGAGGGAAACTGCGCTTCCTACTGGAAGGTCCTCCAAGTCGAGGTCTGCCGCCCCGTCACTAGAGAGAGCATGGGAAAAAGGCTGGAACTCACTCGACTAGAAGAGGGGCCCCGGAGGGCCCCTCTTTGTTCAATTCGGATCGGGCTCAGTCGCCGGCGTTCTTGTAGGTGTATTCGACCCTGACCCCATGGAAGTAGCCGCTGTCGTTGGGGCAAGCCCCGATCATGTAGGCGTAGATCGCGTTCTTGACCTTCTGAAGGCCGGGGACGATGTTGACCGAGCTGCTGGTCGGTACATCAGTATCGTCAAGCGGATTAACGACCCCGAGGGATTCGCCGGTCCCCGTAGCGACTTCCTGGCGAACGATCTCTCCGTAGAAATCACCCGCCGCTCCACTTCGGTAGTAGAAGTCGACCCAGGTGATCTTCGCTCCCTGCGGAAGATGGATGCCTGCGTTGAAACACGCGGCCGGGTCGGTACTGGTCAACTCGGCGCCAATCCAACTATTGAAGTAGTCGGTGAGAACGTGGTCCGGAGTGAAGTCGCTCGGCGACAGGGTGTACCAACCGGTCCTGGTGTCGGGGTACTTGTACTTGTTGGATACGAGCGGGTCCCGAGGTGTTTCGGCTCGGTTGGTGACGCCCTGCTGGTTGGAGCTCTTCGGTGGCTGGTTGCTCCTCGTAGCAGCGAACACCGCACCCGCGAAGACGATCACCGCCACCGAAACCGCGGCGAAGATCAACGTTCTACGCGCTCGAATCATCAGACTCCCCCATCTGCTCCCAGGGGGAGCTCAGTTGACTGGAAACCTGAGTATGGGCGCCCCCAAGAGGCAAAACAAGACGCCACTATTTCCACTCCACTCGTCGTAGAGACGACTCAAGTGGAAATAGTGAGCGATCACTCTCCGGCGATCGGCTCCGCTCTTGACTCCACGGCGACCGGTAGCTCCCCGATCCCGATCAGACTCAAGAAGGATGTCTTGACTTCACTTCGCAGGACGATCTGGACGGATGAGCCATCGATCGTGAACGTAGCGCTCACGGGAATTCCCCTGAGATTCAGAGATCCTTCAGCCGCCAGTCGGGCTTGTCTCTCGTCGAGCATGACATCGCGCCCAGTCGAGTTGTAGTAGACGGACACATCCAACTGAGAGGCGCCGGCTTGCGCGGCAGCGTCGGCGGCGTTCTGAAGACTGCGCCGAAAGATGAATGCTCGGGTTCCATCGACCGCCACGCCAGCGACCGCAAAGCACAGGACCATGAGCCCCATCACCAACACTGTGGACTGACCTCGTTCAGAGGTGATCATTCACGGCTCCGATAGGGATCGATCCGCGTTACGTGAGACGCCCGAACCCAAACGGATGGTCCCGATGTCGAACCGATCAAGGGAGCTGTCACGACGCTGACCGGATAACCGACCTGGATCTCTACGACTCCTCCTCGCCTGAAGCCAGGGTCGATGGAATACGTCACCTCCGCCAAGGAGGGGTCGAGGCCCTGATCGACGAGAGCCGCGGTCACTGCGGCATCGATCGCTCGTCGGCCCTCTTCCAGGGAAATGGAGCGAGCTGCGTCGGCTCCCGCTTCCCGTACCGCGGCCGTCGTGCCCAGCGCTCCACGGTGCAGTTCGGCCAGCACGCCCAGCGCCCAAATCAACGGGATGATCAGCAGCAGCCCGAGGAGAATCGTCTCCATCATTGCTTGCCCACGCTCGGTCGGCTTCATGGAACGGCGGACTCCCGCGACGACGTCGACCTGGCGCTTATCTGGATCGGGAAGGGAACTGGTCCGATCCCACGTGCTTTGCCGCTGACCAGAACCGTGATCGTCTCCCGGGATCCAGAAACAGACGTCACGACATCGACATCGAGATCCTCGACCAAGCGACCGGTCGCCCGCCTGACAGTTGCTGTTGCGATCGCTTCTGCCTCGCTAGTGGTTCTGCCCAGCTCGATAGCTGCACGAGAACCCTCGTGCGCCGATGCCATGAGAACATTCCGCGCATAGAGGGTGAACGTGATCTCAATCACCCCGAGCACAAGGAACATGACCACCAGCATCGAGAAGATCGACTCAACCGCGGCCGATCCCTCTTGTCGTTTCAGCATCCGAGATCGCCGCAGACGGACGACAGAGCACCTTCGACGATGGCAACGAGTCGCTCGCGGGCCACTCCCCAAATCGCCACTACTAGAGCGCTCGTCATCAAAACGATCAAAACCCACCCGGGAACGTCTCCCGACTTATCCTCGTACCGACCGCGGTTCCAATCCCACGTGCGAAGGAACACATCTACCTCCTCTCCGAGTTCGACTTTTCAGGGCACCAGCAGATCCAACGTGACTAACCCCGGCCAGAGAGCGAACACGATGACCACGGGCATGATGAGAAAGACCACAGGCACCAGCATGAGGACCTCTCGCCTTCCACCCAGTTCCAGGAGATAGCGACGACGTCCCTCTCGGAGGTCCGTCGCCTGTGCCCTAAGGACCTCCGAGAGCGGCGCACCTTTCTCGATCCCGATGATCAATGCATCAACGAGGCGGAACACCGTGGGGTCGGGGACTCTTCGTTTGAATGTCTCAAGGGCGGTGATCAATGGATCTCCTGCTCGAACGTCAGCGACCACACGGCGGAGTTCATCGCCGATACCTCCAGGCATGTGTGCGGACACCCTGCCGAAGGCAGCAGGGACGGATTCCCCGGCCATGATCGAAAGTGTCAGGAGATCCATCGCTAACCGGAAGCTCTTGGACCAACCTCGCGGTGCGTTCAATGGTTCGTCGTCCCAACAACCAATCCCGCGCCAAGATGCCGGTCACGAAACTGAGAACACCCAGAGCAGCGACTGCAGTCGGCGCAGACCTTATCCCCGCGGCGGCTCCGAGACCGAACAGAGCGGCTACCCCCACGATCCCAGTCACTCCCCAGGTCACTTGCTCGAGTCGGAACTGTCCAGGAGTCAACTCGCTCCCGGCGGAATTGAGACGCTGAGTTAGACGTGCGGTTGAACCGGGTCGAGACCGCTCCCAGAGAAGCTGGAGGCGGGACCCCATGACAGAACGTGGAGCGGTTGTCAGGAGTGGGCTCGGCCGACCATGCAGGCCCCCTAGATATGGTTCGACTCGATCAACGAGGTTTCTGCGGCGAGCGAACGGAAGCGACGATACGAAGAGAGTGAAGCCAGCGGCTCCCAAGATCACGACGACGCCGCTGATGACAGTCGACGCTCCTCCGGCAACCTCGCCGCCCGCAGCATCAGCCGGTATCCGACGAACGTAGCCATCCCTCCCCCTGCGATGACCAGGATCCCCGTCGGAGAGTCGTATGCCCTTGCGGCCTCGGGCCGAGTACTCATCATGACCAGAACTACCCAAGGTGCTGCGGAGGCGACGCGTGCTGCGGTTACCGTCCAGGACCACCGGGGCTCGATCTCCCTCCGGATGCGTGCATCCTCTGATACGAAGTCGGACGTGGTCCGCAGCACGTGTACGAGATCAGAGCCTCCGACCTCGTGTGCGAGTAGCAGGGATGCACCAACGTGATCGGCAATCGGGTCGGCCAGGGTGCGGGTCAGTGAGTTGATTCCATTGAGGAAACTCCCGGTTGAGCGATACGTGGAGACGAAGGCCCGGAATCCAGCTCGGAGTTCGGCCGGTCCGCGCTCCGCCAGAGCGGAGCAAGACTCAGGGAGCGAGACTCCGGCCCGAACGGAGGCAATCAAACTGGCCAGTGCGTCAGGCCATGCATCCCTGAAAGTCGTCGCCGCCGTTGTGATCTGACTCGAAGGAAGGACAACGGAATGGTCGAGCCCAAGACTGCTCCCGCTATCCCGATGGCGGTTGATGACGTCAGGCCCGCTGCAAAGACGAATGACAACAGGGTGGAAACGCCAAGGCCGGTCAAGAGCTTCGGCGCGGTCAAGGCAGGAAAACCGGCATCGATCGCACGATCGTCAAGGCGAGACATGAACCGCGATCGGTGGTTACTGGCGGAACCGTGAGCCCGTTGTATAGAAGGAGTAACCCCAGTGCCGCGAGGAGGGCGACGAGGTTCATCTGAGGATCTGCTCCAGCTCGACTCCGGCAGCCTCAAATCGTTCTCGCCTCGGGGGTTGGAGTCCCGTCCAACGCAGCCCATCGGGCGTCCTTTCCCACAACAAGGCTGACTCGATGGTGTCGCCTTCAGTTCTACCGGTGATCCCTCTGATCTCTTCGACCCGTCGCTTCCCCGCGTGTTGGGAGAGATGAACGACCAGATCGACCGAACCCGCCACGGTTGGGATCACAAATGAGTGATTGACGTTCTCGCCGGCAAGGAGCGGAAGTGTGGTGAGCTTCCTCACTGCCTCGGTGGCACTATTCGTGTGGATCGACGTCATACCAGGGAGACCCGAATTGAGCGCGACTAGTAGATCGAGGGCTTCCTTCTGTCTCACCTCTCCCACGATCAGGCGGTCGGGTCGCATGCGAAGGGACTCCACGATCGAACGACGCAGATCGATCTCGCCACGACCCTCCAGGTTCGACTGCCTCGTCTGCATGCCGACCACGTCCGGGAGGTTGATCTGCAACTCAAAGACTTCCTCGCAGGTGACCACGCGTTCGCTTGGAGGAATGGCGGCTGCGAGACAGTTCAAGAGCGTGGTCTTGCCCGACTGGGTTCCACCCCCCACCACGATGTTCAACCCCGCCTCTACAGAAGCTTCTAGGAAATCGGCGGCTGCCTGTTCTAGTGATCCAAGCCGTACGAGTTCCTCTAAGCGATGCGTGTGGAGGACGAACTTCCTAACGTTGACCGCCCAGTGCTTCCGAGTGATATCTGGTATGGCGACATGAAGTCGAGAACCGTCGGTGAGGGTGGCATCGACGAATGGCATCGACAGGTCTAGCCGCCTGCCGCTGGCTCGGAGCATCCGCTCGACCAGGTGGCTGATGTCGCCGTCGTTGAGCAAGATGCTGGTGAGCTGGTGATGTCCGTCTCTTACACAGAACACCCGTCCGGGTCCGTTTATCCGAGATTTCCTCGACAGTAGGGTCATCCAAGAGCGGCTGCAGTGGACCAAATCCAGCCACTCGGTCAAGAACACGCCGTTTCAACGTGTCTCGATCGTCGATGCGAGGAAGGCTGCTGGCCTGCGTTCTGGTTTCGTAGGCCCCGATCACCTCGTCCACGAGGTTAGAGATACGAGCAGGGCCATCGCTGCCGGGATCTAGACACTGGCGCCTCACGAGCTCCCGGACCTCGTCTTCCACAATGGAAAGCGGAGATGGGTTCATCGTGTCCTCACCAACCGTGTGAGTAGACCTCGAGGCTCCGCTGGGGCCCCAAGTGAAGCGCAAAGCGATCTGACGGCAGTCGGAACCGACCCGCCTGGTCCCATCTCTCTCACAGCTCGTCCCAAACCGATGGCGGCTCCGAAGGCGGCTGGATCGTCGGGGACGTACGCCGCCGGTCGCTTGCCGACATGCTTTCGGAACAAGTCGCCGATAGCGTGTTCGCCGCCTCGCGCCCACCGAGTCGGCCACGATCCTCACCTTGTCCGGATCGACTATTCGAGACAGTGCTTCGTAGGCCCACAGGAAGTTCTTGAGTCCGATGGGATCGCTGCGGCAAACGGCGATGATCTTGTCGGCTTCCTCTAGCGTCTGCCGTGTCATCCGATCCCGCCCAGTGCCCGACTCACCAACCGTGTCAGGGCTCTCGATCGAGAACCCGCAGTCACACACTGTCGAGGAGAACGACGAGCGCGCTACCGTCAACAACTGACGCCAACCGTAGTCAGAAACATCGGGCCACAAGGTGCCTCGTGGGAGCCCGGGCAGCACAACCGGACCACCTTTGCCCGATCGACGAAGGTCCAGGTCCAGTCGTGCAGCATCCAGCTCATCCTTCGCGGACGCGGCTGCCCACACCACTGTTGGCACCTCTTCCAGGAATCCGAGCATCTGGACGATGTCTCCGCCGTAGGATTCTCATCAATCAAGAGACACGTATCCCCGGCTGCGGCGATCTCGTAGGCAAGCTCGATAGCGATCGAACTACGCCCCGGCGCCCCTTTCGGACCCCAGACGGCAATCAGCCTGCCGTTGGGCTTCGAGGGTTGGCTTGAGGGTCGGGGAGGCGGAGGAGGCGCCTCTACGGAACGGCACCGAGACACGATCTCGGCTGCGGATGAGCCGGCCGGTATCAGCGAAGCGCCGAGAGCCGCAAGTCGATCAGCCTCAGCCCCAACCTCCACGACACCGACGATGCGAAGCCCAGCTCGTGCCGTTTCCTCTGCCGATGCAGCATCGAACCAAGAGGGAGCACCTACGGAAACGATCGCGTTGATGCCGCCCCCGCGCATCGTCGCAAGGAGTTCCATACGGTCCATGCACCGCAATAGAAGGTCGACGTTGCTGTGATCCGCAAGCTGAGCCGCGACTTCGGGCTCCCTTTCGGGGTCACCGGCGAGGGTTACAAGTCGGAGGGGATTCATTCAAAGTCCTCCGCCCGCACGGTCTCCGTCCCCGTTGTGCCGACCGCCCCAACGACGCGGACGATATCGATCTCGGCCGTCCGCACGGCGAAGGCAACTCTTGCGGAATCCTCCGGTGAGATGGCAACAGTGATCCCCACCAGGGCGTCCTCTCCAAGGGTCAACCCGCCAGCGGTCACAACCTCCAGTACCTCAGCACCGCGGAGGAGGAGACTCGTCTTGGCCCTGATGTCCCCAGGATCGAAGGTCGCGTAGACATCGATCCTGTCTCCTGGCCTGAGATCGCCACCGACGGCGTGCTCGGGGGCCACGGGGATGGTCATCGATCGTGAGGCAGCCGACTCCGTGGACGAGATCCAATCAGCAGCAATCAGCTCGCCGGCTCCTACGGCCCGGGTCAGGATGGCCCCCTCGAGCACCCGCTCCGCCGGGACGTAACGCGTGCGAGAACGGAGGCCGGGAGACTCGCCTGGACCAACTCAAGTCGTCGGACCCGAGAATGTGGTCTTGAGGGAGATCCGGACCGTGGTCCAAAGGGGAACGGTTGATTGGGCACCCTCGATCATGCGCTGACCTGCGAGCAGCGCCGAGCAGAAGAGGATGAGCCCCAGGGCCGTCCTCACGTTGACCCAAGATGCTCGAGCGTGACGCCTCGTCACAGCAACGTCCACTCACTCCTCCTTCCAACCGAGGCTT
The DNA here is from genome assembly GCA_963826105.1 of uncultured Actinomycetes bacterium. GTDB lineage: Bacteria > Actinomycetota > CADDZG01 > CADDZG01 > WHSQ01 > WHTI01. The sequence continues at coordinate 223,901 of CAWGWA010000006.1, forward strand.
AGCAGCCCAAACGGAACCAAACTGGCTCAGATACAAGAATCTGGGAGGTCGCAGTGCTATCGTCCGAAACGTGAGCCCTAGAGAGCGTGAGAAGGTGCAGGGGTCGAGTCCCGGTTCTTGACCCTCGAGGACGTTTCGGCGTACTTGAACGTCAGCGTGCCTCAGGTCTACGCGCTTGTTCGATCCGGAGACCTTCCTGCTATCAAGCTTGGCGGCCGTGGGGTTTGGCGTGCAGATCGGGCGCAACTCGAGAGCGACCTCGAGCGACTCCACGAGGAGACCCAAGCGTGGGCGAAGGCGCATCCCCTCAATCCAAAGTCCAAGGGTTGAGTCGCTAGCCAAGAGCGACACCGTCCTCGAACCCGATCGAATCGATGGCATCAAGGCCAACGAGTAGTTCTCCGATGGGGGTCTGTATAGAAACGTGATCCGGGCCAGCCGCCAAGATCCGCCCTTTGTGCCGACCCCGTCCCGTCAAATCGAGCGTCGCTAACCCTCGCTTTCGGGCGACTGAACGCACGACAGCGAGCATGGAAATCTGAACCCGGCGTGGTGCATCCCCGGTCCCGGGGCTCAACACCACCCTTCGCATCGGGAAGAGCATGCTTTGCACGCCCACCACACCGACGAAGTCCTCGCCGACGACTTCGACGGGAAGCCTGACACCTGAAACTTGGATGAGATCGATGGGTCCACTTCTTGCCGCAACGTCAGTCAGTGTGCGGCCCTGCCGGAGACTCATCGCCAAATCGTGGGCGAGGACATCGTCCTCTGCCGAGATGGCGGCCTCGAATGAAGCCTCTAGGGAAGAGAAAAGTCTGTTAAGCCCTGCGTCCCCCATAGGTACTCCCGCCCGGTGCTCCCACACATCCGCCAACGTGCTTCCTCTCAATTGAATACCACATAAATCATCCCTAACCCATCCAGATTGACACTCTCGGTGAGGCATGGCATCCTCAGGCTAACATAGGTAAACGGGGGCAAATGGACGTGGATGGAGCCCCAACGGATTAGGAGGCGACATGGCTTCTCTGGATCTCACGCTCCACTCATGGCTCGAGAACGCGGCGATTGCGGCCTTGGTCTGCTGCCTCTTCTATGTTGTGCTGTGGATGGCGCTCGCAGTGCGAATCAGGGTTCGGCGTATCCGTCGGATACGAGCCACTGCTCTTCAGCGCCTCCTTCCCCTAGTTGGCCTAGCGATCGCGGCAGGGCCCCGCCAGGAGGACTCCACGCATCGTCACCCAGGAAACCCACGTCACTCACCTCACGCCGCTTTCCCCTGGTCCGAGTCCGAGGGCTGGTCCCCTCTCCGGCCGTCGGACTCGGACCCCCTTGTGAGTCCCGGGGGGAGGCGCCCACCGACTGCCCCGTCGTCACATCCTGCGATCCACCCGGAACGAAGGTCGGACGATCGAGTCCTCACCCCTCTCTTCGAACGCGCCGGTCGCACAATCGAGCGCGGGCTCATGGCAAAACGATATGAAGTGGCCGCCGGCGACTCCCTTTGGAAAATCGCGCAGCGGGAACTCCGTTCGGACGATTCCGTTGCGATCCAGAACTACTGGCAGAAGATCTTCGAGGCCAACCGATCGGTGCTTGGAGCGGATCCCGAATCTCATACACGCCGGGCAAACGATCACGCTTCCCCCTCGTAAGAATTGAGTTCTGCCGGGGGCGTCCTCGATTCCGGGACTGTGGATCCCCATGAATCTGATGCCCTCGGCGGTCTCTCCTTGAAAGGAGTGCGTCGATGTCTAGAAGGGTCCGCAACCTCATTATCACTGCGGCAGCGCCCCTCGTCGCCATCTCATTGCTCTGGGGAGTCGTCGGTTCTGACCGCCCTACACCGCCGACTCGTCACGATCCGGAACCGGTGGCTTCTGCTTCCCCGTCGCCCGAGCCCTCTGATTCGCACCAAGTTCACGACTCGGAGCGTCTGTATTCGATCCCCCTCTATCGACTAAGTGGCCTCTCCGCCACCACCCTCCCGGGGACACGTTTGGAAATTTGGGTCTCATGGTCAAAGAAGGTTCTGGATACACGAAAACTGCAACGGCTGATCGACCAAGCAACTCTCGAGAGGATCGAAGCAGGCGCTTCACCCGAAGCTCCTCCGATAGTCACCTTGCGGGTGCCGGTGAAGGAGCTACCGCGCCTTATCTGGGGTGAATTGTTGGGGGAACTCGCGGTCGCAGCACGCCCCGACTAGGGTGACGCGATGACTGACGAGCGGCGCGCTCCTACGAGGCGGCACAGCCTGATGGGCAAGGATCTCGACGGCAATACCGTCGTTCTGTCGTTCACGATCTCCCACTCGCTCTACACCTGCCCGGGGTGCAAGGGGCAGATCGAGGTTGGGCGGGAGCACACGCTCGTTCGCTACGTCGAGCCGGATGGCGAGGCGTGGCACCAGCACTGGCACCGGGATTGCGCCCGGAGCCTCGAGCGGGAGATGAAGAACATCCAGACCCGGCCGGCAGCAGAGCTCCAGGGCAGGCGCGGGCCGAAGCCCAGGCGGAGACGCTGAGCGGCTAGTTCGAGTTCTGCTCGGCGACCTCGGCGAGGCGGGGCGGGTCACAGGAGCGGCACGGGGCGAGGCCTTCGGCGGCCGCCTGACGCACCGTGATTGCAGGCAGGTCGGGCTTGCCTTCGAGGACCCGGCAACCGGCCACGTGGTAGGTGTCGCCTCCGGCGAGGACCTGGATCGACTCAGCAGTGGTGGCCCCAGCTGGGGCCGACATCCGGCCAAGGGTGCGGGATAGGAGCGTCGCCATGTCGTCGAACTGTTTGCTCTGGGCTTGACGCTCGGAGCGCATGCTGGCCAGCACCAGGAGGAGGCAGCCGGTGACGATCAGGCCGATGCCCATGAAGCCGCCGGAGAGCAGGTAGGGGAACTGGCTGTCGACCCTCACGTGGTTGGAGGCGCCGTCCCAGGCCTTGGCGATGACTACGAAGCCCCCGGCGAGGAACAGCAACCCGAGCATCCGGGTGGTCCGGACACGCCGGTCGACGTCCGTGCGGAAGGTCTGCCACATCGCTCGCATCTTCTTCATGACGTTCCTATCCCCCTGTGAAAGTCCGGTTTGTCGGGTTGTCCAGGAGCCTGTTTGCTCCCTTGGGCTACGAAGCAGGAATACGGCGTCTGGGGGCCAATCCCTCCCTCAGAAGGAACATCTATCCGATGGACGGGGAGGTTACATCCAGTGCGACGCGGCGCTTCGGTACTGATCATCTTCATGCTTGCCGCACTAGCAGTCGTGGCCCCAGTTGCCTCGGCTAAGACCAAGAAGGCGAAGCCGGGGCTGGCCGCCTCCGCGTACTACTGGGAACACCAGACGAGCCAGCCCATCACCGATCCCACCACCGACGCGGACATCCTCACGATCGAGGGTCCCAACACCTTCTGTCCCACGACGCCCGTCGGGGGCCTTCCGGAGGAGTCAGGCCAGTGCGAGCCTGGTCGGCTCCCCGTAATGGTGGTCAACTCCGACTACGAGACCCCCGAGATGATGTCGGCGGTCGGCTTCGATCTCTCGGTCGTTCCTTTCGGCGCCAAGGTGAAGAGCTTTAAAGCCACCTTCGTCGAGGCCAATGACGAGAAGTCGCAGCAGATGAACGCCGACGGCAAGAAGCTGCAGGCGTGCCTCGTCACCCAGTTCTTCGGTGACGGCGACGCCCGAGAGTACGAAGAGGCTCCCAAGTTCAAGTGCAGCAAGAAGGACCCGATCGCTTCCCGCAAGGAGGCCAAGGTCAAGAACGCCGACGGCGAGAAGGTCGACGGCTTCATCTGGTCCTTCAACCTCACCGGCTTCGCCAAGAAGTGGACCAGCGGCAAGATCCCGGTCGCGGCCATCATGTTGCAGCCGGTGCAGCCCAAGGAAGCGAAGTTCGACCCCGCGACCGACTCCAACTGGCGTGTCGTTCTCGCCGGCGGTGTCGAAGAGGGCGGCATGAAGACCGAGATGGTCTACACCGAGCCCGCCCTCCCCGAGATTCCCGATGTCATCGATGACGGCACCACTACGACCGGATCGACCGACACGGGCGACTTCAGCACCGACACGACCGACACCGGTAGTGACCTCGGCACCGATACCCCGGCGGCCGAAGAGGAGCCGGTCGATCTTGCCTCCGGTCCGACGTCTGCGGAGGAGATCTTCTCGAAGGTCGGCGGCATCCCCTGGTACGGGTGGCTGGCGCTGCTCGCGGGGATGATCGGATTCTCTGCTCTTCGTACCGTGATCCTCGACTCGGCGACCGGAGCACGTCCCGGTGGCGTCCTCTCTCAGATCCACCGCATCAATGCAGAGCGACGCGGCGTCGACCCGGCCGCCACCACGGCGGTCTCTCCGCTCGCCGCCCTTAGCGGCAAGTTCAACTCCGTCCGCCGCGACCGTCACCAAGGCCGTGTCGCGCCTTCCGCTTCCCAAGAGAAAGGCCTGACCAACCGTGTCTCTCCGTAGAAGGACGACCGCGATAGCGACCGCCCTCCTGATGATGGCGTCCGCTGCCGCTTGTGGGCAGAAGGACGGTGTCGCCGATCAGGCCGCCGGGCTACCCGCCGGAGCCGTGGTCGACCCCGAGACCGGTGCGATCATCGACCCGGAAACGGGCGAGCTGATCGACCCGGAGACGGGCGAGGTCATCGACCCAGGGACCACCTCAGGCCCTACCGGCACTACAGATGGAGACGAGGTCGCTAACAACGACGAGGACCCGGCACCGGGTGATCCCGACGCTCCCTCTGGCGGAGACGCGACCGGCGTGACCGCCAGCACCATCAAGATCGGGATCCACGCTCCGATCACGGGTGCGGCGCCGGTTCCCTCGCAGTCATTCCAGAAAGGCAAGGACCTCTACTGGAACTTCCTCAAGTCGCAGGACCTCTCGATCAACGGGCGCGATGTCGAGGTCGTGTTCCGTAACGACGAGTACAACCCGTCGCAGGCCGTCACCGCTTGTCGCGAGATGGTCGAGGACGAGAAGGTCTTCCTCCTCGTCGGCGTCGCCGGTACCGACCAGATCCAGGCGTGCGCAAAGTACGCTGCCTCGGTCGGCGTCCCCTACATCTCCGCCGGAGTTACCGAGATCGGTCTCGAGACCCTTCCCAACTACTTCGCCATCTGGCTGAGCTACGCGCAGCAGGGTCCTCTTCTCGCCGATCTCCTGACCGACCAGTTGGGAGCCGGCGGCGAGAAGAACGGCTTTGTGTGGTTCAACACGCCGACCTTCCGTGACGGCCACGACTCGTTCGTGAACGCCATGGGCGACAAGGGCGCGGATGTCGAGTACGACAAGCCGGTCGCCAAGACCGCCGGTGCCTCCGAGGCTCAGGCCATCGCCACCGAGCTCAACCAGCGAGGGATCCAGAACGTCCACATCCTCACCTCGCCGACCTTCTTCATCCAGCTCGCGCAGGCCGCAGTGAACCAGGGCTACCGTCCTCAGTGGGTCGGCTACGGCCTGACCAAGGGCCTCGACACGGTCGCCAACGTCGCCTGCCGCAACAGTCAGTCGATCAACAACGCCCGATTCCTCAGCCCCTTCCCGGCCTTCGTCGACTCCAACAAGTTCGATTCGAACTTCCGGGCGGCCGGCGGTACCGACGACATCATGTTCGGACTGTGGGGCATGTCGAAGGTGATCGGCGAGATGCTGAAGGCCCCAGGCAAAGACCTCAGCCGTGAGCGCTTCATCTACTACAACCAGCGCTCCAAGCCCTACAAGACCGGTGTCCTACCCGATGTCGCCTTCAATGGCGGACACATGGGTGGAACGTCGATGCATCTCCTGCGGGCAGACTGTGCCAACAACCGCTTTCTGACCGAAGCTTCATTCAAGAAGGACTTCTAGGAACATGCGGACGCCGGTTGTTGCCCTGGTCCTCGCTGTTCTGATCGGCCTCGGCCTCTTCTTCGGGGCGAACGTCGTGAACGGCCCCAATCCGTTCATCACCCTCGGAGTCATGAACGGCTTCGTCTACGGGCTCGTCGCCCTGGGTCTCGTCCTCGTCTACAAGGGGACCAGGGTGTTCAACTTCGCCCAGGGCGAGTTCGGAACCCTCGGTGCCTACTTCCTGTTCTTCTTCCTGACCAAGGGACTCCCCTACTGGCTCGGTATCGTGCTCGCCATCGTGGGAACGCTCGTGATCGGACTCGGGCTCGAGCGAGTGATCATCCGGCCCTTGATCGAGGCTCCGAGGATCAACGTGCTCGTAGCCACCATCGCCATCGCCCTCGCATTGATCGGGCTCGAGATCCTGATCGCACGGATCGAGCCGCGCTCACTGGATTCGATCCTCCCGGCGCTCAACGCGGCCGGCGACCCTGCCGGCATCAAGCTGTTCGGCCTCGTCATCGAGCCGCAGCGGCTGATCGCCCTGGGCGTCTTCGGTGGGCTCGGCGGTCTGCTCGCATGGTTCTTCTCTCGCACCGATCTCGGCCTCGCGGTCCTAGCGACGTCGCAGGACTCGTTCGCTACCAAGGTCGTCGGCATCGGGGTCCCGAGGATGTCCCGCTTCATCTGGGGACTCTCCGCGGCGCTCGGAGCGATCGCCGGGATCCTCTACATCCCATTGACTGGGACGCTCACGCCCGCGGTCATGACCGTTAACATCCTGATCCCCGCGTTCACTGCGGCGGTTATCGGGGGCATGACCAGTCTGCCGGGTGCGTTCATCGGCGGGATCATCATCGGCGTCGTGCAGTCGGTTGGTGGTTGGGCCGGCGGTCACTTCACGCTCGGCGACCAGACCTGGAACCTCATCATCCCCGGCGTCGAGCAGGCGATGATCTTCGTGGTCCTACTCCTGGTCCTGCTCGCACGGCCCCAGGGTCTCCTTGGTAAGGAGGCCTGAGATGACCGCCACCGACATCGCTCCCCCCGTCGACGAACCCACCGACGAGCCCACTGAGGTCATCCCCGAGGTCAAGGAACCGAGTCGGTGGAGGCCGAGTACCCGCGGCTGGGCGGTGCGGATCGCCGTCATAGTTGCTCTCATTCTCGTTGTTTCCCTGCGTCTCACCACCCTCGAGGGTCTGTGGGCCGATCACATCTCGCAGGCCGTCATCTTCGCCATCATCGGACTGTCGCTGAATGTCATCCTCGGCTACACCGGTCAGGTCTCACTCGGACACCATGCATTCGTTGGCCTCGCGGCATTCGTCGCGGCGCACCACATCACCGAGAGGGCCGGGTGTCTGCCCGAGGAAGGATGCCAGTACGCCCCGATGGGCGGCTTCGCAGTGGCAGTCGGCCTGGCGATCCTCAGCGGCATCATCGCCTCCGGGTTACTCGGCATCGTGGCGCTCCGCATCAAGGGCCTCTACCTTGCGCTCATCACCCTGACGTACGGCTTCTTTGCGGTTAACTCGATCTTCGAGATCCCGAGCCTTACCCGCGGCGGGGCCGGCATGCCCGCACCCCGACCCAAGTTGCTCGTCACCGACCACCGCTTCATGGTCTTCTGCCTCGCGGCTCTGGCCGTCTGCCTGTTCATCGACTGGCGGTTCCTCGCCTCTCGCATCGGACGGGCCGTTTTGGCGATCAAGAACTCGGAGGCAGTCGCCGCTTCGTACGCGGTGAACGTGACTGCCTACAAATTGATGGCGTTCATGCTCTCGGGCGCCTTCGCAGGACTCGCGGGTGCACTGTTCGCCTATCGCCGCCAGATCGTGGTGTCTAACGACTTCCGTTTCGAGAGCGCTCTGCTGTGGGTGCTCATGATCGTGGTCGGCGGGCTCGGGAAGCGCACCGGGGTGGTGATTGGCTCGATGTTCTTCGCCCTGTTCCCTTACCTCATCGATCTGGTCACGCCGCTGAGCGACTTCCTCGAGAACCTCGGCCGTGACCCCGAGGAGTTCACCCTCGTCATCGGACCGGCACTCGCGCTCCTCACGATGATCCAGTTCCCCGGAGGCATCGCCGAGCAGATCCGGCCGATCACCAACTGGCTCGCCGGCAACCGTTTCACGATGCATCCGGACGGCGGCGGCTCGCACCACAAGCCGAGCCTGCTGGCTAAGTTGCGTAACCGGAACGCCGCTACGGCCGAGGAGAGTTCCTGATGGCCGTCCTCGAAGTAAGAGACATGAGCATCCGCTTCGGTGGTCTTCAGGCACTCGAGAACGTCTCGATCGATGTCCCCGAGTGGGAGATCGTCGGACTGATCGGCCCCAACGGTGCCGGCAAGACCACCCTGTTCAACTGCATCATGGGCCTCTACTCCCCCAACTCGGGCAAGGTCAGCTACCGAGACCGTGACATCTCACTCCTCCCGACGCACCGGAAGGTCGCGCTGGGGATCGGGCGGACCTTCCAAAACATCGGACTCGTCAAGGAGCTCACCGTCCTCGAGAACTACCTCCTCGCGCAGCACGCGCGCATCGGGTACGGACCGTTCTCCGGGATGTTCGGGATGCCCAACACTTGGTTCGCCGAGAAGAGAGCACGCGCCAGCGCCATGGAGGTCCTCGACTTCCTCGGGCTCGCCCATCTCGCGCACAGTCGCCTCGGTGGACTCCCCTACGGGACCCTGAAGCTGATCGAGATCGGGTCTGTGCTTGCTACCGACCCCGATGTGATCCTCCTCGACGAGCCGTCCTCCGGGATGGGCCCCGATGAGGCGCACTCGTTCGGTGAACAACTGCTGAAGCTCCGCAAGACGCTCAACCTCACGGTTCTGATGATCGAGCACCACGTCCCGCTCGTGACGTCCGTTTGCGACTACGTCTACTGCTTGAACTTCGGTCAGATCCTCACTCACGGAAAGCCGGCAGAGGTCGCCTCGCACCCCGAGGTCGTCGCCGCTTACCTCGGTGGAGAGGTCGAGGGCTTAGATCAGAAGGAGACCGAAGATGCGACTTCTTGAGGTCGAGGGACTTACCGCCGGCTACGGATCCCTTCCCGTCCTCTCGGGACTGAACTTCGGCATCGAAGAGGGCGAGACCGCCGTTCTGCTCGGACTGAACGGCGCGGGCAAGACCACCACGGTCCTATCCCTTGCCGGGCTCATCAAGCCGTGGGCCGGTCGCATCACCTTCGACGGTACCGACGTCACCGGATGGGACCCGCGCAAGTTGGTTGCCAAGGGTCTGGTGCTCGTTCCCGAGGGCCGTCATGTCTTCCCCGAGTTCACCGTTGCTCAGAACCTCCGGATGGGGGCGTGGCCGCACCGCAAGGACCGCGCCCGCACCAAGGAGATCTCCGACACTGCAGTCGAGTACTTCCCTCGTTTGAAGGAGCGCTGGTCGCAGGCCGCCGGCACGCTATCCGGTGGTGAGCAGCAGATGCTTGCGATCGCCCGCGGGCTGATGGCTCGTCCGCGCATCCTCCTGATCGACGAGGCGTCCCTCGGACTCTCTCCCAAGCTCATCAAGACCGTCTTCGAGGTCGTCAAACAGATCAACAGTGACGGGACCACGGTCTTGATGGTCGAGCAGAACGCCGGCTCCATCGGCATCGCCGACCGTGCGCTGGTCATGGAGAAGGGGACCCTGGTCTACGAGGGCTCCGGCGGCGACATCCTCGACCACTCCGAGATCCGCGAGGCCTACCTCGGAGCACCCGCTTAACCCCCTTCTTGTGGCTCCTCGCGCAACTACGCCCTCGAGCCCTGTTGATCCCGATCGTGGCCCTGGGCCTCGTAGCCCTCTGGACCCTCGCCAGCGTGATCCTCAGCGCCCCCTAGAGCACTCCGTGCTGACAACTTTTCCATACCAGTCGTCCTATAGCCGACTCACGTGGAAAACTTCTCCCCACGAAGCCTCTCGTGGATGGCTGCCAGCTTTCGTGGGTGCCAAGCTCCTATCTCATTCATGAAGCGGGGGTGCGATCGTGCTCTGACAAAGAAGCGCCAGTAGTCAGGATCGGTTCTCACGCTAGGGATGTGCAATCGTCCGCAGTCGATGTCGAGTCCCTCGAGATAATCTCTTAGCACCCTCAGATCGTGGCGATCCTTCTGCGAGAACTGGAAATACAGCCGGGCTGACGCGGATCTTGGCATGCCGCCATCGGCATCGAAGTAGCCCCTACAGAAGGCTGCTATCTCTCCCCTCAGTTGGAACACCGTAGGGGTTGATCGCCAACTCGTCTCAAGCACGAATATCCCTCTAGTTCCCTCCTCGTACATCCAGGACCGATGGCCCAGGGCTGTGAGTGCCTGGCTGAGGATCGTGAGCCACTCGGTCCCCTTCTGATGGAAGCGGGTCGTTCTGTGCAAAGAGGAGACTGAGGCATCGCGGGTTGCACCATTCAAATAGGCCTCGAGAACCACCCGTGAGCTTGCCTGCACTTCCGCAAGGAGAAGCTTGAGCAGAGGGGCCATATCCATAGACAAGAACCCTAGAGAGAGGGTGTGACACGAGACGGGACAGCAAGAAGGCCCCCGAAGGGGCCTCCAAAACAGCTCGTTCCTTCAGAGCTGAACAGTGTGCCTGTCGTGCCGTCGCCGGCATGTGTAATCAGTGGCTTCAACTAAAGAAGCACTATTAGTTGCTCCTTAGAAAGGAGGTGATCCAGCCGCACCTTCCGGTACGGCTACCTTGTTCGTGGTATTCCCTATGTCGCCAAAGGGCACGGACTATATCTTCATCCTGGTTCTCGAGTTGCGTGTCGAGGTCGACTTCAGACGACTCCTTATCGAGTCTCTCCATCTGTCGTCGCCAGGAGCTCGGCGTGTAGTCTCTGAGGGGTCAACCGGGTCGGTAAGAGATCTTCACCGGCGACTTCCCTGCTGATTGTCCGCATCACCTGACGCATTGTCACCGGATACTTCCGGTAGCGCAGGATACGTTGCGGGGTTTCCAGCATATAGCCAAGTTTTTCTCCCGCCGTTACCGGCGAGGGTCGCAACTTGCTTACGACTTCACCCCAATCGCGGATCCCACCTTCGACAGCTCCCTCCCTAAGGTTGGGCCACTGGCTTCGGGTGTTACCCACTTTCGTGGTGTGACGGGCGGTGTGTACAAGGCCCGGGAACGTATTCACCGCAGCGTTGCTGATCTGCGATTACTAGCGACTCCGCCTTCATGGGGTCGAGTTGCAGACCCCAATCCGAACCTGGCGCGCCTTTCTGGGATTCGCTCCCCCTTGCGGGATCGCAGCCCTTTGTAGCGCGCAATGTAGCATGTGTGCAGCCCTAGGCATAAGGGCCATGCTGACTTGACGTCATCCCCACCTTCCTCCGAGTTGTCCCCGGCAGTCCCCTTAGAGTCCCCGGCATAACCCGCTGGCAACTAAGGGTAGGGGTTGCGCTCGTTGCGGCACTTAAGCCAACACCTCACGGCACGAGCTGACGACAGCCATGCAGCACCTGTGCTAGCCCCTTGCGGACACGGGCTTTCACCCGCTTTAACTAGCATGTCAAGCCTAGGTAAGGTTCTTCGCGTTGCATCGAATTAAGCCACATGCTCCGCCGCTTGTGCGGGCCCCCGTCAATTCCTTTGAGTTTTAGCCTTGCGGCCGTACTCCCCAGGCGGGGTGCTTAATGCGTTAGCGTCGGCACGGAAAGGGTTGAAGACCTCCCCACACCTAGCACCCAACGTTTACGGCTGGGACTACCAGGGTATCTAATCCTGTTTGCTCCCCCAGCTTTCGCGCCTCAGCGTCAGAACAGGCCCAGAGATCCGCCTTCGCCACCGGTGTTCCTCCTGATATCTGCGCATTTCACCGCTACACCAGGAATTCCGATCTCCCCTACCTGCCTCTAGCCGACCCGTATCGAATGACCTCTCAGAGTTGAGCTCCGAGCTTTCACATCCGACGCGATCGGCCGCCTACGCGCGCTTTACGCCCAATAAATCCGGACAACGCTCGGTCCCTACGTATTACCGCGGCTGCTGGCACGTAGTTGGCCGGACCTTCTTCTGCGGGTACCGTCACCGTAAGGCTTCGTCCCCGCTGAAAGTGGTTTACAACCCGAAAGCCTTCATCCCACACGCGGCGTCGCTGCATCAGGCTTGCGCCCATTGTGCAAGATTCCCTACTGCTGCCTCCCGTAGGAGTCTGGGCCGTGTCTCAGTCCCAGTGTGGCTGGTCGCGCTCTCACGCCAGCTATGCGTCATCGCCTTGGTAGGCCGTTACCCCACCAACAAGCTGATACACCGCGGGCCGATCCCAGACCGCCGGAGCTTTGCCCTGCTGATCATGCGATCTGCAGGGATCATCCGGTATTAGCAACGGTTTCCCGTTGTTATCCCGGTGTCCAGGGCACGTTGCCCACGTGTTACTCACCCGTTCGCCGCTTTCAGCCAGAGTGCAAGCACTCTGGTTTCGTCGCTCGACTTGCATGTATTAAGCACGCCGCCAGCGTTCGTCCTGAGCCAGGATCAAACTCTCCGTAGAAAGTTGATGCTTGGCAAACGAACGATGACCGATCACCGAAGTGACCTTCCATACGTTTGTTGCCGGATTTATTTCAGTTTGTACTTTCGCTGGACCTCACCAAAGGTGATGTATCCAACGAGGGTCCACTGATTCCAATCTGCTCTCCCAAAGGGAGACCTAGATTGGCAGGCACACTATTCAGTTCTCAAGGAGCGAACTGCCGCCGGACAAACAAAAACGCCGGGCCTCAGAGCACCGGCGAGCAACCAAGCTACCTGGGTCTTACAAGGCTCAGGTGCCCTCTAGGCCGCTCCCGTTTCTCTCAGGTGGACGAGTGAGTCTGCCAACGTTCTGCCCCGCAGGGCTCACGTACTGTACCAGCCCCTGCGATAGGCGGTCAAACATCCCCAAGGTCGCGAATTACTCCGTACGACCTGGGAAAACACAACTTCGCTATTCTACCCGCCACGCCCCTAAAAGGGCAGGTCAGGGCGGGTGCCGGTCCGTTCCCACGTGCGGCGCTCCATCAAGGGTTCGGTCAGTCCTCCAGGCGAACGAATTGGCGCTTCCCTACCTGGAGCACCGCGCCCTGGAGATCGGCGAGAGAGATCTGTTCGTTGGCCACCGTTTCGCCGTTGACCTTGACGCCCTTCTGGGAGATCAGGCGGCGCGCGTCCGAGCCCGACTTCGCCAACCCAAGTTCGGCCATCACTCTTGGGAGGTAGACACTCAAGCCGTCGACGGCGTCATGCGGGATCGGAGCGACCGGGATCTTCTCGGGCTGAGCTTGCTCTTTGAACTGACGATCGAACTGGGTCTCTGAATCGGCGGCCGCCTCATCGCCGTGGTACAGGGACACGACGCCACGAGCGATCGTTCGCTTCGCTTGCCCGGCCCCCGGGCCGCCCACGGCCGCAGCCTTCTCGAGGCCGTGGATCTGCTCATCGTCGAAATCGGTTCCGAGGCGTGCGTACTGCCCGACGAGCTTGTCGGGGATGCTCATGATCTTCCCGAACATCTGTGCCGGCTCCTCGCGGATGGCGATGTAGTTGTTGAGGCTCTGCGACATCTTCTGCACGCCGTCGGTGCCGACGAGCAATGGCATCGTGAGGGCCACCTGTGGCTCCTGATCGAACCCACGCTGCAGATCACGCCCAACGAGCAGGTTGAAGAGTTGATCGGTTCCTCCGAGTTCGACATCAGCCTCGACGGCGACGGAGTCGTACGCCTGCATCAGCGGGTACATGAACTCGACGATCGAGATCGGCTGACGGTCGGCGTAGCGCTTCGAGAAGTCGTCTCGCTCGAGCATCTGGGCGACCGTGTACATCGAGGTCAGCTTGAGGAGCGCCGGCAGGTCCATGGGTTCGAGCCATTCCGAGTTGTAGCGGATCTCGAGGTTGTCCTCGCTCAGGATGTCGAGGAGTTGGGCAACGCATGCCTCCGCGTTGGCCAGGACCTGATCCTTGGTGAGTTGCGGGCGGGTCTGGGATTTGCCCGAGGGATCTCCGATGCGGGCGGTGAAGTCGCCCATGATCAGGACCGCGGTGTGTCCCTCGTCCTGGAACTGGCGCAGCTTCCGGAGGGGAACCGCCCATCCAAGCGTGATGTCCCTGGCGGTCGGATCCACCCCAAGCTTGACCCGAAGGGGCTTCCCCCGCTCGAGTTTCGCCTTGAGCTCATCCGCCGGGACCACGTGCTCGGCGTGTCTCGTGAGTCGTTCGACCTGCCCTTTGATGTCGGCCATCTCGCCTGGATGCTACGGCATGGGCCCTATCGTCCCCGGCGCCAACGACTCCGGGCCTAGGCGGGCACCCCGGCTAAACTGAGGGGGCATGTTCACCAGACTCCCTAAGGCATATCGGATCGGTCTCGTCGCGGCGTTGGCCGTGACGATGACTTCGTGCGCCCAGATCGTCGAGATCGCAGAGAGCCTGCCGACCCTTACCAAGGAGGACCTGCGGTTCAAGCCGGTCCAGTCGTCGTTCGTGTACTCCAGCGACGGTTCGCTCATCACCAGCTTCCACGGCACCCAGAACCGTACGGTCATCGACCTCGCCAAGATCCCCGAACACATGCAGCACGCGGTTGTGGCGATCGAGGACGAGCGCTTCTATCAGCACAACGGCGTGGACCTGAAAGCGATCCTGCGCGCCATGGTCAAGAACCTTTCCGAGGGTGAGATCACCGAGGGTGGCTCGACCATCACGCAGCAGTACGTGAAGCAGGCCATCATCGCCCCCGGCGAGATCGCCGAGAAGTCCTACGAGCGCAAGCTCCAGGAGGCTGCTCTCGCTCGCCAACTCGAGGAGCACCTCTCCAAGGACGAGATCCTCGAGCGCTACCTCAACACCGTCTACTACGGTGAGGGCGCCTACGGGATCCAGGCCGCCTCGTACGCCTACTTCAACAAGCCGGCTAAGAAACTCAGCCTCTCGCAAGCCGCCCTCCTCGCCGGTGTCATCCGCTCCCCCAACACGTACGACCCGTTCGACGACAAGGAGCTCGCTACCGACCGCCGGAACCTCGTCCTGACCCGGATGGAGGAGCAGGGCTATGCCGATGCAGCCGAAGTCGCGGCAGCGAAGGAGCGGAAGATCAACCTGAAGCGGGCGCCTGAAGGCACCTACCCGGCGCCGTACTTCATCGACTACGTCAAGCGCCTGATCATGTACGACCCCCGGTTCAAGGCACTGGGGAAAGACTGGGAGGAACGCGAGGACCTCCTCTACACCGGGGGCCTTCGGATCGAAACGACGATCGATCTCGACATGCAACGCGCTGCGGAAGAGACCGTGAACTCGATCCTGTCTGAGCCCGGCGACCCACATGCATCGCTCGTGTCGATCACGCCGGGGACCGGTGAGGTCAGGGCGATGGTGGGTGGGCGCGACTGGTTCGCCAAGCGGAAGCAGGATCCGTTCGCCAAGCTCAACCTCGCTATCCAGGCCGAACCCAACCTCGGTCGGGAAGAGGTCGGTGACACGATCGTCAAGAAGGCCCCGGGAACCGGCCGGCAGGCGGGATCCTCGTTCAAGCCGTTCGCCCTCGCGGCCGCCCTCGCCGATGGGATGTCTCTGTCGAACACCTTCGAGTCCCAAGGTTGCATGGTCTTCCCGAACGCCAACGCGGGGGGCGACTGGAACGTCTGCAACTACTCGGGCGAAGGACACACCGGCCGGCTGCCGCTGCTAGATGCCACGGTCAACTCCGTCAACGTCGTCTATGCCCAAGTGATGCTTGAGGTCGGGGCGGAGAAGGTCGTCGAACTCGCCACCAACATGGGCATCAGCACCCCTCTGTATCCCAACAACGCGGTCGTCCTAGGTGCGGTTGACGTCAACCCCTTGGGGATGGCCGATGCGTATGCGACCTTCGCTGCCAACGGAGAGCAGCACGACCCGGTGGCCATCCTCAAGATCGTCGATTCGAAGGGGAAGGTCATCTACCAGGACAAGTCCGAGTCCGAGCAGGTCATGGAGCCGGCCGTCGCCTACCTGACGACGACCGCACTGCAGCAGGTCGTCACTCGCGGAACGGGTACCGCGGCCGGGGCCGCCGGACGATCGGTTGCCGGCAAGACCGGGACCGCGCAGGCGTATCGAGATGCATGGTTCGCCGGCTACGCACCGAACCTTGCCACTGCGGTGTGGGTGGGTTTCCCCGAGGGAGCCATCGAGATGCGGTCGTCCTGCTCGACCAGCGCGTGCCGGACGACCCGGAAGGGAGAGGTCACCGGTGGTTCGTGGCCCGCCGAGATCTGGGGCGCGTACATGGCTAGAGCGCTCTCGGGGCTCGAGGTCCTTGGGTTCTCTTCTCCGGGTGGGACGACGACAGCGCAGATCGATTCCCGGACGGGCTGCCTCGCCAGCGGAAAGACGCCGACCGAGTTCTCGGTGACCGGAACGTTCATCGAGGGCAAAGCGCCCAAGAAGACCTGCAAGGTCCCGCCGGAGCTCCAGACGAAGGACGAGCGCCGGGAGCACACGCATTCGCAGGTGCCGTCCGTCATCGGGATGACCGAGAAAGACGCCGTCGACAAACTCGAAGACCGCGGGTTCGAGGTCGAGGTCATCACGAAGAAGGAAGAAGACAAGGACGACGCCAAGGACAACAGTGGTCTCGTCTGGGAGCAGAACCCAACCGGCGAAGCTCGCAACGGATCGACCATCAAGATCTGGGTGAACCCCTAGCCTTCGTTAGGTGCGCCGAGAGGCGTACGGGTTGCCGGGGATCACGTAGCGCCACGGGAGATCGTCTCCCTTTCCCGGGCCGAGGCCGATACGGACGGTCTCCGCGATCTCCTTCGAGCGCCATGCCCCGGTCTCATCGTCCTCCGCAAGCCAGAACTCTCCACCACGCAGGAGCGACGCACCGTTGTCGTCTTTTCCGATACCCAGTGCGACAGCCAGGCGCGCCGGGCCGGCAGCGAGCAGCCGATCCGGGATGCCCTGGCGGCGAGAGCGGATCGCGTCGATCCCCTCGATGGGCTCCCCCGCCCGCAGCAAGACCGCCTCGCACACTCCGGGAGAGCCGCAAACGACGTTCGCGCAGTAGTGCATCCCGTAGGTGAAGTAGACGTACAGACGGCCCGGCGGTCCGAACATGACCTCGGTGCGTGGGGTCACCCCGCGATAGCCGTGGGAGCCGGGGTCGATGTCACCTCGATAGGCCTCGACCTCGACGAGTCGCACGGTCAGTCGATCGACGCCGATCCGGTGTACGAAGATGCACCCGATCAGATCTCGAGCCACCGACAATGAGTCGCGCTCGAAGAACGGCCTCGTGAGCCTCTTCACGAACCTCTTACGCGAGCAGCCACTCGAGCAGGGCCTTCTGCGCGTGCATCCGGTTCTCCGCTTGATCCCAGACCACTGACTGCGGGCCGTCGATGGCGTCGGCAGAGATCTCCTCGCCTCGATGCGCGGGCAGGCAGTGCATGACGATCGCATCTCCATCGGCAAGATCGAGGGCCGCGCGGTCGATCGAGTAGCCCTGGAAGACGTTCTTGCGATGCTCCGTCTCTGCCTCCTGGCCCATCGATGCCCACACGTCGGTGTAGAGGACGTCCGCGCCTGTCACGGCTTCGGCCACGATGTTCGTGACCGTGGTGCTACCCCCGGTCTCAGCGGCGATCTCGGAGCAACGTTGAGCCACTCCGGCATCGGGCTCATGCCCCCGGGGAGCCGCGACCCGGACGTGCATCCCGACTTTCGCTCCGGCGAACATCAACGAGTGGGCGACATTGTTCCCATCGCCCACGTAGGCGAGGGATAGACCCGCGGGGTCCTTCTTCTGCTCGATGATCGTCTGCAGGTCGGCGAGTGCCTGACATGGATGCGAGAAGTCGCTGAGCGCATTGATCACGGGCACGGTCGCGGCCGCGGCTAGTTCTTTGAGCCGGTCGTGGCCGAAGGTCCGGATGACGATGCAGTCGACGAAGCGGGACAGAACCGTTCCCGTGTCGGAGACCGTCTCGCCCCGGCCGATCTGCAGCTCGTCGCCACGGAGGATGAGCGGGTGGCCACCCATGGAGGTCACGGCGACCTCGAACGACACCCGCGTCCTGGTCGAAGGCTTCTCGAAGATCAGGGCGATCTGCTTACCTAGGAGAGTATCGGCGACCACCTTGGGCTTGTCTTTGATCGCCGCAGCGCGGTCGAGGAGCTCTCCCAACTCTTCGATGCTGAGATCGTCGATGCTCAGGAAGTCCCGTTTGGCCATGTCGTCTCCTCGCTACTGGTTCAGGTTCTGAGTTCGGCTCCCGTGCGTTCTCTGACCGCACCGAGGATCCTGTCTCTGACGACCTCGGCATCTTCGTCGGTCAAGGTTCTGTCCCCCACTCTGAGTTCCAGCGAGTAGGCAAGACTCTTCTTCCCGGTCGGGATCTGCTCGCCGGTGTAGATGTCGAAGAGAACGACGTTTACGACCTCCGGCTCCCCCGCCTTGGCGATGAGATCTCCGATCCGCTCCGCCGGGACGTCGGCGTCGACCACGAAGGCGAGGTCGATGTAGATCGCCGGGTACTTGTCCAGCAACTCCACCTGCGAACGAGGCGGAAGCGCAGCGAGGATAGGAGCAAGGGCGAGTTCGAAGGCCACCGTTCCCTCCGGCACATCGAACCTCTCGCAGACCTCGGGATGAAGTTCCCCAAGCGCCCCGAGTGGTGCAGTGTTGAGCGACACCGCTGCAGCGCGGGTCGGATGGAAGGGATGTCCGGTCACCGGTCGGAACCGAGGAGCCTCGAGGCGGAGACCGTCCAGCAGTGCCTCGAGCACGCCCTTGGCGGAGAAGAAATCCCAGCGTCCCGGCGCCCCTCGCCAATGCTTGCTGGCCCGCTCGCCGGTGAATGCAGCGGCGATGACGCCGGCCTCCTGGGGGAGGTCCTCGGTGCTCGGCTCGTAGATCCGTGCGATCTCGTAGAGCGCGACCCCTGGCGCTCGCTGCGCCACGTTCCGGGCCACCGACCGGAGCAGCGAAGGAAGGAGCGTCGTCCGAAGCACACTCTGGTCCTCGGTCATCGGGTGAGCCAGAGCGACCATCTTCCGGGCCGGATGGTCGGCCGGTAAACCGAGGGCATCGACGTCCTTGGGAGCCACGAGCGACGGTGTCCACGCCTCCGACAGCCCCGCTCCCGAGAGGATCTGGTGCACGCGCCTCTCGGCCTGTTGTTCCGCGGTCAGTCCCCCAGCGTGTCCTTTGGGGATGGTTGCCGGCAGACGGTCGAAACCGGCCAGCCGGGCGACCTCTTCGATCAGGTCTACCTCGCGCTGGATGTCGGGCCGGAAGCTCGGAACGCCGACCTTGAGCAGATTGCCGGCCGTCTCGACATCGAATCCGATCGAACGGAGCAAAGACACTTGCTCATCCTCGGGAACCTCGTAGCCGAGAAGGTGGTCGGTTCTCGACGGGCGGAGGGTCACCGAGCGCGGCTTGGGCGGCGAGGGATACTCGTCGACCACATCGGCCGAAACCCGGCCACCGGCCAACTCGGCGAACAGCATGCAGCGCGCGGGCAGCGGCGAAGGCAGGACCCTCGGGATCGACCCCGCGCTCGAAGCGCGCGGAGGCCTCCGTCCACAGCTTGTGGCTTCTGCTGGTGTGCGAGATCGACGCGCTGTCGAAGCTTGCCACCTCGAGAACCACCGTCGTCGTGTCCCCTGCAACCTCGGAGTTCTCGCCACCCATGACTCCGGCGATCCCGAGGGAACGCTTCGTGTCGGAGATCAATAGGTCGTCGGGTCCCATCGTCCGCTCGACGCCGTCCAGGGTAGTCAACTTCTCTCCCGGCTTGGCCCTGCGAACCTGGATCTTGTTGTCGGAGATCTCCCGGGCGTCGTACGCGTGCAGTGGCTGAGACGTCTCGAGCAGGACGTAATTCGTGATGTCTACGACGTTCGAGATCGGCCGCACCCCCGAGGCCAGAAGCCGGGCAGCCATCCACGATGGAGACGGTCCGATCGTCACGCCCTCGATGTAGCGAGCGACGAACCGGTGGCATGCCGATGGATCATCGATCCGCACTTCGATCGGGTTCGGGAATATCGGACGGCGGCACGTGCAACTTCGGGATCCTGAACTCGGTCCCTAAGAGAGCGGCGACCTCCCGAGCGATACCGATCAGTCCCATGCTGTCTCCGCGGTTGGGCGTGATCTCAAGATCGAAGATGACGTCATCGAGCCCCAAGGTCTTCACCACATCGGCCCCGAGTTCCGTATCGGCCGGAAGGATCATGATCCCGGATTGATCCTTGGAAACACCGAGCTCAGCACCGGAGCAAAGCATCCCTCGGGAAACCTCGCCGCGGATCTTGCGTTCGGTGATCTCAACTCCCGGGAGTTTCGCACCCACCCGGGCGAGCGGGACCCGGTCCCCCACCGCGAAGTTCTTCGCTCCACATACGACCCTCTGTTCCTCCTTATCCGCCCAGCGGACGTCGACGAGCGACAGGGTGTCCGCGTTCGGGTGGCTCAACGATGTTGAGAACCTCGGCGACCACGACGCCTTCGATCTCGGCCCCCGGTCGCTCCATCGTCTCGACCTTCATGCCGGAGAAGTTGAAGATGTCCTTGAGCTCCTCGGGCGATACGTCGATGTCGACGTACTCCTCCAGCCAGCTGAGCGGGAACCTCATGCGGGCCCCCTGAACTGACTGAGGATCCTGAGGTCGTTCTCCCAGAAATAGCGGATGTCGGGGACGCCATGAGCCAGCGCGGCGACGCGCTCGATACCCATCCCGAACGCGAACCCGGTGTACTTCTCGATGTCCCAGCCCACCCATTCCAGAAGGAACGGGTGGACCATCCCGCAGCCCATGATCTCGATCCATCCCTCATTCCGGCAGACGCGGCAGCCGTCACCCCTACAGACGAAACAGAGGACGTCCATCTCGGCGGATGGCTCCGTGAATGGAAAGAAGGAGGGGCGCAGCCGGACGTCGAGGTCGCGTCCGAACATGTTGCGCGCGAACTCGAGCAGCGACCCCTTGAGGTCTCCCATAGTGATGCCCTCATCGACAGCGAGTCCCTCGAGTTGGGTGAAGCCGGCGAGGTGCGTGGCATCCTCCTCGTCACGCCGGTAGCAGCGCCCCGGCATCACGCCATAGACGGGAGGAGGCTCGATCTCGAGCGTGCGGATCTGGACCGGAGAGGTGTGGGAGCGAAGTCCCACCGCGTCACCCTTGCCCTCGATGTAGAAAGTGTCGCTTGGAGAGCGGGAGGGATGCTCCTTCGGCGTATTCAACGCATCGAACGTGTAGCTCGAGAGTTCGACCTCGGGCCCCTCGTAGACCTTGTAGCCCATACCGACGAAGACGTCGACGATCTCCCAGATCGTGCGCGTCAGCGGGTGGATCGAACCGACCGGCGGAGCCTCCCCCGGAAGGGTGACGTCGACGCGCTCGGAGACCCAGCGCTGCTCCAGTTCCTGGGCTTCGAAACTCTCTCGTTTGCGATCGAGGGCACTCTGGATCGCGGCCTGAACCTCGTTCGCGAGCATCCCAAGCTCTTTGCGATCCTCATCCCCCACGTCTCGCAGTGAAGCGCGGGCGCGTGACAGAGGGGCTTTCCGACCGAGGACGCGAACCTGGGCTTCCTCCAACGACGCGAGGTCGGCGGCGGCCTCGATCCTCTTCAGTCCTTCGGCGCGGGCCTCCTCGAGGCTTCCCCGCACGTCGGCTACGGCGTCGCTCACGCGGCACCTCTTCCCGGCAACTTCACGATGAACGTTGTCCCCTTCGCTCCACCCGCATCTTCATCCGCCTCCAGCGAGATCGACCCGCCGTGCGCCTTCAATACTCCGCGGGCGAGATAGAGGCCGAGACCGCCTCCGGTAGGCATCGCCGCGTCTGCACGGGTCGGTTGCGGCCCCTCGAAGATCTCCTCATGCCGCCCCGCGTCCACGCCCACGCCGTGATCGATCACTTTGATCTCCACCATGTCTCCCGAGGCCGACGCTTCCAAGGATATGGGGCCGTCGTCGGAGAACTTGACGGCGTTCTCAAGGAGATTGGTAAGCACGCTCTCGAGACGCTCGGCATCGGCTTCGACGATCAGGCCCTCGGGGATGGTCGATCGAGATCCTCTCCGCACCGGGGAGCATCGCCACGTTACGACCCGCGCGCTCGGCGATCGGCTCCAGCTCGTGGTTCGCCTTGTGTAGCTCGAGCCTGCCCGACTCGAGCCGGGCGAGATCCAGGACCTCTGAGACGATCCGGCTCATTCGCTCAGCGTCGTGATGGATCGTCTCCACGAACTGGAACTTCTGCTCGTCGGTGAACCGGTCCCAGCGCTTGATGAGCATCGATGAGAAGCCCTTGACCGAAGTCAACGGCGAGCGCAACTCGTGCGCCATCTTCGAGATCATCTCCGCCAGCCGGGGGTCACTCATGCTGTCCCAATCGCGGAGGGCGTGCATCTCATCGGGCGTTGCGTTGACTCGCTCATGATTTCGGAAGGTTACCCGTCCCCCGCTGGCGTACGGCCTCGAACAGGAGAAGGGCGCCGGCGATGCCGACATTCAAAGACTCTGATGGCCCCGGCATTGGGATCGCCACCGACCGATCGATCAGCGCCGCCGTCTCCGCGGGGAGGCCCCACGCCTCGTTCCCGAGGACGATCGCGACGCGGCCCGTCATATCGACTTCGGTGTAGGAGGTGTCTCCCGACGCATCGGCCCCGATCACCGAGAACCCCAGGGCCTTGAGTGCCTCGATCGCAGCCGGGGTCTCCATACCTCGCACCACGGGAAGGCGGAACAGGGCTCCGGCCCCCGATCGAACCGTCTTGGGGTGGTAGGGATCGACGGAACCGCTACCGAACACCGCGGCATCGGCCCCGGCCGCCAGCGCCGATCTCAGGATCGTTCCGGCATTACCGGGATCGCGGACGTCAGCCAGGACAACCACCAGATCGGCATCGGCGGGAAGATCGGACAGAACGAGCGCGCGGATCTCGACGACGGCCACGACGCCCTGAGGGGTCGAGGTATCCGCGAGGGACGCAAGGACGTCGTCCCCAACGTGGATGACCTTGACGCCTGCGGATCGGGCGCGTCCTTCGATCTCGGAAGGCGCCTCGTCCGAGAGGAAGATCTCTTCGATCGGTGAGCCGGTATCCAGGGCCTCTAGGACCGCCTGTGGGCCCTCCGCGAGGAAGGCGCCCTCCCGGTCCCGGGACGAGCGCCTCCTCAGCTTGCGTGCTCTGGCGACCCGAGGGTTCCTCGGGCTCGTGATGTCGGTCAGGACGCCTTCTCGAGCGACTTCTTCGCCACCTCGGCGAGATCGGCGAATGCCTTGGGCTCGTTGACCGCGAGCTCAGCGAGGATCTTGCGGTCGACCTCAACCTCGGCGATGCGTAGGCCCGCGATCAACCGGCTGTAGCTCAACCCATTGATACGGGCGGCCGCGTTGATGCGCTGGATCCAGAGGCGACGGAACTCACCCTTGCGGGCCCTGCGGTCGCGGAACGCATAAGCGCCCGAGTGCAGGACCTGCTCGTGTGCCGCGCGGTAGTGCTTCCCGCGGGCCGAGTAGTAACCCTTCGCCTTCTTGAGAACCTTCTTGTGCCGGTTACGGGCGGTGACGCCCCCTTTTACGCGTGGCATCTCAGTTCCTCCCTATTTCCCCAGCATCCGGCGGATGCGCTTCTTGTCGGACTCGGACACCACAGCGGTCGGCACGTCGAGATTGCGCTTTCGCCTCGAGGTCTTCTTTCCCAGCATGTGGTTCAGGTTCGCTCGACGGCGCATGATCTTGCCGGTACGAGTGACCTTGAACCTCTTGGCCGCACCCTTGTGCGACTTCATCTTCGGCATCGATTCAGCCTCCTTCTGCTCTGGTTACCTTGATGGGCCGAGGAGACTCACTATCGGGCTCAACCTCAGCCTCTACCTCTTCCTCCTCGACCGGCTCGGCGACCGCCTTCTTGGGCGCCTGAGCCGCTCTGATCTCTCGCTTGCGCGGTGGTGGTGCGGAGGGCTTCGGTGCCGCTTGCGGCTTCCCGGGCTCCCTGATCGGGCCGAGCACCATCGTCATGTTCCGACCATCTAGCTTGGGCATGTTCTCGACCTTGGCGATCTCCCCCAGCTCTTCCGCCAGCTGGTCCAGCAGCCGCTTGCCGATCTCCGGGTGAACCATCTCCCGACCTCTGAACATGATGGTGATCTTGACCTTGGCGCCGTCGTTGAGGAACCGAACGACATGACCCTTCTTCGTCTCGTAATCGTGGCGGTCGATCTTCGGCCGCATCTTCATCTCTTTCACGACGACGTGAGACTGCTTCTTCCGGGCCTCCCGCTGCTTCACGGCCTGCTCGTACTTGTACTTGCCGTAATCCATGATCCTGCAGACGGGCGGGTCGGCGGTGGGAGCAACCTCTACTAGATCCAGATCGTTCTCCTCCGCCATCTCCAACGCATCCTTGGTGTCCAAGATCCCGACCTGCTCGCCATCTGGTCCGATGACACGTACCTGCGGGATGCGGATGCGGTCGTTGATCCTCAATTCAGTTGTGATCCCGATCTCCTTCCGTTGACCATTCGTTCGCCGTACCTGCTGCAGGGGTCTGTTACACCCCTCGGAACGCGAAAAGGCCGATGACGCCAAGAACCAGACGTCACCGGCAGCAGGGACGCACAAGGCGCCGCTATGGCGGTAACTACTAGAACCTCACGCGGCCTCAACGGTCGGGAGGTGAGGGTGAACAGATCCACCCTTCTTGGCGACACATTCGCACAAGGGAGTATAACGGTCAGCCATGGACGAGGAACAGCGGGACCCCAACGACCCCGAAGGAGAGGACCGCCCTCGGTCCAAGCCCCGGGTGGTCGACAAGCGATTCTCCGCACGGCCCGCGGGCACCACTTCGGCCGAGAAGGCCCCACCGAAGGCCGCTCCGGCGCCAGAGCCCGAAGCGACGCCCGCTCCTCCGGCTTCCGAGGCCGCCGAGCCGCCTCCGGCCGCAGATCCGTCGGCCGGTTCGGAACGCCCGGTCTGGACCCCCGAGCAGGAGGCCGAGGCTCGCCGGATGGCCGAGGAGATCGCCGGGGTCCACGCCCGGGATTGGATCGTCTCCAGCGCAATGAACCTCGTGAACGTCGCCGGCGTGAAGCTCGAGACCGGCCCCCTCGAAGAGGCCCAGTTGACGATCGATGCCCTCGCCGCCCTCATCAAGGAGGTCGGCCCCCGCCTGGGAGACGCCGAGGGACCTCTGCGCGGGGTGCTGTCCCAGCTCCAGATGGCCTACGCCCAACTGGCCGCCGCACCCCCGAAGTAGACCCAGGGTCTTAGGGGACTATTTTGGTTACCGGGAGCTCGACGATGTCTTCCGCACCCAAAGCCTTCAGTTGCGGGATGAGGGTGTTGATCGAGTTCCGGGACACGATGGTCTCGACCGCGTGGAAGCCCGACTCCGAGAGGCGGGACACGGTCGGCGAGCGCATCGAGGGCAGCAGATCGACGATCGCATCCAGAGCCTCTGCGGCGACATTGAGCTTGACCATGACTTTCCCCGGGCATCTATCGCTCCGCGCAGGAGGATCGTGAGTTCGTCGATCGCCTGGCGCTTCTCGGGGTCCTCGTAACAAGTGGGGTTGGCGATGAGGTGCGTGCGCGATTCGAGGATCACATCGATGATCTCGATCCCGTTCCGGCGGAGCGTCGAGCCCGTCTCGGTGACATCGACGATCGCGTCGACGATCCCCGGGACCTTGGCCTCGGTCGCCCCATACGACAGGAAGATCCGAACCGGGATACCGAGCTTCTCGAAATAGGCCTTGGTGAGGTTCGGATACTCGGTCGAGATCCGGGAATCCGGTTTGATCTGCTCGGGTGACGTGATCCCGGAGTCCCTGGGGGCGGCGAGGATCACCTTCACGGGGAGGTCTGTGTTCTTCGAATATTCGAGCGGCGTCACCTTGACCACGTCCGCGCCGGTCTCCGCGATCCAGTCCTCGCCGGTCACGCCCACATCGAAGAAACCGTCCTCGACGTAGGTCGGGATCTCCTGGGGTCGCAGAAACATCAAAGAGCCGATGCGCGGGTCGTCCACGGTGGCGCGGTAGTCGCGCTCCGAGCCTCGCGTGACCCTCAGGTCGGCGGCTTCGAAGAGCTCCAGCGTCGCTCTCTCGAGCGAGCCCTTCGGCAGGACGAACTTCAGCACGTACCCCTCCTAGATGTTCTGATCCGGCTTGGGGAGAGCCGCGAGCAGGTTGGCCATCTCGATCGCCGCGGTCGCAGCCTCGGCGCCCTTGTTGCCCATCTTCCCACCCGCGGTTCTCCGCTTGCTCCGTGGTCTCGGTCGTCAGAACGCCGAAGGCGACCGGCACGCCGGTACGCAGGGACACCTCGGCGATTCCGGTCGCGGCTCCGCCGGCGACGTACTCGAAGTGCGCCGTCTCACCGCGGATCACAGCACCCAGGCAGACGACCGCATCGACGGCCCCCGATCCGGCGATCCGGTCGGCCGCGAGCGGGAGCTCGTACGCTCCCGGCACCCAGGTCACCGACAGGTTGTCCTCGTTCGCACCGTGGCGACGGAGTGAATCGAGCGCTCCGTCGAGCAGCTGCTTCGAGATCGTCTCGTTGAAGCGGCTGACGACGACCGCGACCCGAAGGTCCCGGGCATCGAAGTTGCCCTCGTAGGTCCTCATATCTAGATCTCCTCCAATAGATGGCCCATCTTTTCTTTCTTCGTCCTCAGGTAGTGCACGTTCTCGGCGTTCGGGATGCTCTCGAGTTGGACGCGGTCGACGATCTTGAGTCCGTAGCCCTCGAGCCCGGCCCTCTTGGTGGGATTGTTGGTCAGCAACCTCATCGTCGAAACGCCGAGATCCGCCAGGATCTGCGCGCCGACCCCATAGTCCCGGGAGTCGGGAGCGAAACCGAGCTCGACGTTCGCCTCGACGGTGTCGAGTCCGGAGTCCTGGAGGGCATACGCCTCGAGCTTGTGTCGCAACCCGATCCCCCGTCCCTCGTGGCCGCGGATGTAGACGACGATCCCTTCACCTTCTTCGGAGATCACCCGAAGCGACTCCTGGAGCTGGAGTCCGCAATCGCAGCGGATGCTCCCGATGACGTCGCCGGTGAAGCACTCCGAGTGAACCCGCACGAGAACGTTCTCTTTCCCTTTGGGATCGCCCTTGACCAGGGCAACGTGGGTACGCCCGTCATAACTCTCGTAGGCAACCGCCCGGAAGTCTCCATAGACGGTGGGGATGCGAGCGTCCGTCATCCGCTGGATGAGCTTCTCGGATCGCCGCCGGTACGAGATCAGATCGGCAATCGAGATGATCAGAAGACCGTGCTCCTCGGCGAAGCGCTCCAGCTGTGGGAGCCGAGCCATCGTTCCGTCGTCATTGACGATCTCGCAGCCAACTCCTGCAGGGAAGAGCCCCGCAGCGCGAGCCAGGTCGACCGACGCCTCGGTATGACCAGCACGGCGAAGAACGCCGCCCGGCGCGTATCGCAACGGGAAGATGTGCCCCGGCCGTGCCAGATCGTCGGGCTTGGCATCCAGGTCGATCAACGTCTGGATCGTCTTGCAGCGATCGGCCGCCGAGATTCCCGTGGTTGTCTCGGCGCGTGCATCCACCGAGATCGTGAACGCGGTTCTCATCGACTCCGAGTTGTTCGACACCATCAGGGGCAGATTGAGTTCTTCCAGCCGCTCCCCCTCCATCGAGACGAAGATGATCCCGGAGCAATGCTTGACCATGAACGCAACGAGGTCGGGAGTCACCTTCTCGGCCGCGAAGATCAGGTCACCTTCGTTCTCGCGATCGTGGTCGTCGACAACGATCACCATCCGACCGGAGCGAAGCTCCTCGATCGCATCCTCAACCCTTGCAAGCGGCATCCTCTACTCCTTCTTGTCGCGTTTGAGAAGTCGTTCGACGTACTTGGCGACGACATCGACCTCGACGTTGACGTGGGTCCCGACCGCGAGAACCCCCAGCGTCGTGACTTCGAGGGTGTGAGGGATGAGGGCGACCTGGAACGTGGATCGCCCCACCTCGACCACGGTGAGCGACACTCCGTCGAGCGTGACCGAACCCTTGTCGGCCATGTAGCGAAGGAGGTCCTCTCCCGCCGAGAACCACACCCGCCGGGCATCGTCGTCTTCTTCGATCCTCACGACGCTCGCCACCCCATCCACGTGGCCCTGCACCAGGTGTCCGCCGAGACGGTCGCTGAGGCGAGCGGGCAGCTCGAGATTCACGTTGTCGCCTTTGGTGATGTCACCGATCGTCGTCTTCGAGGTCGTCTCGGGCATCGCCTGGGTGATGAAGCGACGCCGTCCGGTGGTCGTAGCGGTGAGGCATACGCCGTTCACCGACACCGAATCGCCTACCTTGAGTTCACGGGCTATCCGCGGCGCTTCGATCTCGAGCTCGATCATGCCGCCGCGAACCTTGGCTCGCTTCACGCTTCCTCTCTCGAGCACGATCCCGGTGAACATCAGCCTTCCTCCCTCATCAGGATGACCACGGCGTCGTCGCCGGAGCGGTCTACATCGACGGTTCGGTAACGGAGTCCGTCCTTCATCGAGACAACGCCCAGGTCTCCGAGGCCGGGAGCATTCCCGACGAGGACCGGCCCGTAGTGGATCTCTAACCGGTCGACGAGGTCGTCTCTCAGCAGGGCGGTGGCCAGCTCTGCTCCGCCCTCGCAATAGACCTCGAGGAGGCCGCGTTCACCGAGGAACGGCAGTAGCTCTTCGAGATCGACGTGTGCCGGCATCGAGGGGAGTACGGCAACCTCGGCCCCGGCTTCCTTCCACGCGGTCTGGATCTCGTGTGGTGATCGATCGGTGGTCACCAACAGGGTGGGAGCACCGTCGTCGAAGACCTTGTGGTTGGTCGACACTCGGCCCGTTGAGTCGACGACGATCCGAAGCGGTTGACGAGGCGCCTCGACATCACGCGCCGTCAGTTGTGGGTCGTCGGCGATCACGGTTCCCGATCCGACCATCACCGCGTCTGCCTCGGCTCTGCGACGATGCACGGCGGTTCTGGTTTCGGGCCCGCTGATCCAGCGCGCAGATCCATCGGGAGCGGCCATCCGACCGTCGAGGGTCAGTGCCAACTTGAGCGTCAGGAACGCACGTCCCGTCCGCCGGTGATGGATGTAGGGAGCATTCAGGAGGCGGGCCTCCGACTCGAGGACGCCTCTGGTCACTTCGATGGCGGCAGACTCAAGAGCAGAGAAGCCGTCGCCTCCCACGCGCTGGTCGGGATCCTCCATCGCCACGACCACGCGGGCGACCCCCGCATCTTGGATCGCGTCGACGCAAGGAGGGGTTCTACCCTGATGACTGCACGGTTCGAGCGACACGTACAGCGTCGCACCTCGGGCATCGGTCCCTTGGAGAGCGACGACCTCTGCGTGCGGCCCACCGGCCGCCTCGTGTGCGCCTTCGGCGACGATCACGCCATCGCGAACGAGGACCGCACCGACCTGAGGGTTGGGCGACGTGAATGGGTGCGAGCGCGCGAGCTCGAGTGCCCGTTCCATGAAGTCCTCGTCGCTACCGGACATCGTTCCTCCGATCCGACCCGATCGGGGCAAACGCGGGATGCGACGACAGAACGCCGGCGCCCTAAGGCGTCGCGAACATGCGGGAGCAAGGTTGCTCCCGGTCGCCTCTTCTCCCATCCGGACTCATCCGGCCGTGGAACTGTGCCGGACATACCGTCGGTCCCGGAATTTCACCGGGTCCACCCTTCCGCCGAAACGGAGGGGTCGCGGACTCTAACCGCCGGTCGGGATTCTCACCCTGCCCCGAAGAGGTTTGGTTGTCCGAACCAGTATAAGCCCGGGGAGGGCCTCAGGAATGATCAGGCGGGAGCGTTGGGACCGGTCTGCGGGGTCGATTCCGCAAGGGTCTCGACGCTGCGGCGCTTGTCGATCGCGTAGGACGACCGCGACTCACGCTTGGCGAAGTTCTTCATCTCGGCCGCGATCTCGGCGGCCTCGAAGTGGCTGTAGATCGGGCGCATCGAGTTGGAGGCGATGCCGACGGACACCGTCTGCATCGGAACCTTGGACATCTGGTTCCTTCGATCGGTGACCTCGATGTAGCCGCGCGCTGCGTCCTCAGGATCGTAGAGCTCCTTCACCTGGCGATCCCAGATCGTGATGATCTCTTCGGCCGCCCTCTCGGAACGGCTCGGGTCGACGATCGCGACGAAGTCGTCGCCGCCGATGTGGCCGATGAAGGCCTCCGGCCCACCATGCGTGCCGACCGAGGTCACTACACACTTGGAGAGAAGCTTGATGGCCTCGTCTCCTCTGAGGAAGCCGTAGTAGTCATTGAAGGCCTTGAAGTTGTCGAGGTCGATGTACATGAACGCGAACGGGGCTCCGCTCGCGACACGATCGGAGACCTCTTCCTGGACCTGGACATTGCCCGGAAGCTGCGTCAGTGGGTTGAGATCTCGCATCTCCTTCGAGCGTCGCAGGGCGGACTTGACCCGGGCGACCAACTCGATCGGGTCGAAAGGCTTGATCATGTAGTCGTCGGCGCCTGCCGTCAGTCCGACGACCTTGTCGGCGGAAAGCGACTTGGCAGTGAGCATGATGACCGACATTTGCTTCGTGCGCGAGTCGCTTCGGAGCCTCTGGCACACCTCGAAGCCATCGATCTTGGGCATCATGACGTCGAGTAAGACGAGGTCGGGGGTCATGTCGTAGGCGCGCTGAAGTGCTTGTTCGCCATCAGAGGCAGTAACGACATCGAAACCCTCGAGACGAAGGTTCACCTCGACGAAACGGACGATGTCCTCGTCGTCGTCGGCTACCAGTACCAGCTCGCTGCTTTCTTCCTTCTTCATCCAGCTCCTAGCTCGTCCAACCTTGACCTCAGCCGCGCGGCGGCAGCAGAAGGATCAACTCCATCGAAGATCGCAGAACCAGCAACCACTATCTGCGCCCCGGCCCCCACCGTCTGGGCCACGGTTTCCAGATTTACGCCTCCATCTACTTCTATCTCGGCATGCGAGCCCGTTTCCTGCACCATTGCTCGCGCCCGCTCGATCTTGGGCAGGACCTCCGCCATGAACTTCTGGCCCCCGAAACCCGGACGAACCGTCATCATAAGGACAACGTCCAGATCGGGGAATAGGGCCCCCAGGGGCTCGACGTCGACATCCGGGTGCACCGCCAGCCCCGGGCCGACCCCCAGGGCCCGGATCTGCTCGATCGTCCGGAGCGGATCCTCGACCGTCTCGGGGTGGAAACAGATCCTGGTGGCCCCGGCAGCCGCGAATACCCCCAGGAACTCCTCAGGGTTCGAGATCATCAGATGGACGTTCAGAGGGTGGTCGACGGCCCGGTGGATCGCCTCGACGGTCGAGGGCCCGAAGGTGAGGTTGGGGACGTAGTGGCCGTCCATCACGTCGAGATGGAACCAGTTGACGTGTTCGGCCACACTCTGGACCTCTTCGCCCATACGCGCGAAATCAGCGGTGAGGATAGAGGGCGACAGCTGAAGCTTCGTCACTGAAGCCTCTCCCTCGGTCCCGGTCGCATGCCTCGCTTCATCTCGCTCCCATCCATCCGCTTCTTACCGGCCGGCTGCACAACGTCGAGCCTGAGGGTTCCATCGCCCGTGCCGACCAACAATTCTTCGTCACCGCCTATCTCACCGGGCTCCAGGCCCGTGTCGGTTGACGGTGACGTTGCGTGCACCTTGATGCGGGTTTCCCTGAAAGTGGACCACGCGCCGGGGGCCGGATTCAGGCCGCGCACCAGGTCGTGGATCTCGGAGGCGGGCCGCTACCCAGTCGACCCG
Source organism: uncultured Actinomycetes bacterium (assembly GCA_963826105.1). Lineage (GTDB taxonomy): Bacteria > Actinomycetota > CADDZG01 > CADDZG01 > WHSQ01 > WHTI01. The sequence continues at coordinate 255,518 of CAWGWA010000006.1, forward strand.
GGCCTCATCAGTGGTGATCTTCGGGGCGTAGGTCGCCAGGGAATCGTCCTGCGGGACCGGCTCGATCGATCCGTCGACGTATCCGGGAAGCGACTGGGACAGTAGCGTGGCTCCGATACCGGCGAGCCTCTCGCCGAGCTCCCCCGAGGTCTCGGATGGATCGATCGTCGGTCGCGGCGGTCGCCACTACCGGGCCCTCGTCCATCCCTTCGGTCAGCACCATGATCGAGACCCCGGTCTCCTTCTTTCCATCCATCACCGCGCGCTGGACCGGTGCCGCGCCACGGTACTCCGGCAGAAGGGAGAAGTGAACGTTGACGAACCCGTGGGGAACCGCATCCAGCACTGATTCGGCAGGATGCTTCCGTAGGCGACCACCACCGCGACGTCGGGTGCGATCGTGTTGATCTGGTCGAGGAACTCGGGAGATCGTGCCCCGGCGGGCTGAAGGACTTCCAGTCCTGCAGCAACGGCGGTCTCTTTGACCGGAGGGGGCTTCAGTTCCATGCCGCGTCCCGCGGGGCGGTCGGGGTTCGTCACCACTGCGGCGACCTCGACACCCGTCTCGAGCAGGCCCTCGAGACTCGGGACCGCCCACGCAGGCGTCCCGAGGAAGAGCACCCTCAGAGCGTCTCCTCTGGTCGGTGCTCGGGGGCCGGATCGCGGGCAGGGACGGTTAGGCCGAGAGCCTGATCGCGCAGGGTTCGGAGGGCTTCCTTCCGCATTTCGTCCGGAGAGATGGTCGATGAACAGAACCCCGTCCAGGTGGTCGAGCTCGTGTTGGAAGACGATCGCCAGGAGATCGGTCGCTTCGATCTCAACCGGATCGCCGTTCTCATCAAGTCCCCGAATCGTTACCTCGACCGACCTCTCCACCGGGAACTGGATCCCGGGCAGTGACAGACACCCTTCGATATCGGTGTCGGTCTCCTCCGAGAGGTTGACCACCTCGGGATTGATCAAGGCTCCCACGGTTTCGTCCACTGCATAGACGAAGATCCGCTCGAGTACCCCTATCTGCGTCGCGGCTAGCCCCACGCCGGGGGCCAGGTGCATCGTCTCGATCATGCTGGCTATCAACGACTTGTGGAGGTCGGTGATCTCCTCGACCTCCCGGGCGCGCTGCCTCAGGATGGGGTCACCGAACGTCTTGATCTCTAGTTCCGCCATGGGGGGAATTTAACGTGGATCGACGTCGATCCGGAGCCTGATCTTGGCGGGGACCGATTCGGCGGTCGGGCGGAGAGCATCCGCTATCGTCATCGCATCGGCGCTCTTGATGAGGACCTCGAGGACGTCTTCTCCGAAATCGGACAGCGGAACCGGGATCGGCCCGAGCACCGAGGCTCCGGTTCCCCGGGCGATCCGCACGATCTCCTCGATCACGACCGCGCCGCCATCACCGGCAACCGTCACCTTGATCAACTCCGAGAACGGCGGATACTTCAGCTCACGGCGATGCTCGATCTCACGCGTGACGAAGAAGCCGTGGTCCCCACGAACGACCGCTTGGACCGCGTGATGCGTCGGCTCCCCGGTCTGCACCACCAGCCGCCCACCGGCCCCCGCCCACTCCGACATCTCCGCGAGCACACGGTAAGCACGCTCCGCGGCACGGAAATCCGGTCTCCGAATCATCGGATCGATGCTCAGGACGCCGACCAGAGAAACCTCGGGGCGAAGGATCTCCTTGGCCCCGATCCATGTGGTCAGGTAGATGTCGCCGTCGAGCACTGCGGGACCTGTTCTCCCGAGGACGTCGGGATCGACCCGAGTGACACGAGCCTTTGGGAATGCCGACGCGACCTGCTCGGCGAGGCGCTCACTTCCCGCGCCGAGGAAGCGGAAGTCGGATGCGCCACAGCTCGGGCAGACGTCCGGGGCCGCTCCGGTCCACGAGCAGCGGGGGCACCGCAGACCGCTGAGCGAACGGTTGAACGCGAGGCCTGCCTCACAGCGCTCGCAGCGCAGCGATCTCCGACATTTGGCGCACCACACTGCTCGGGCGAAGCCGCTCGTCGGTGCCAATAGGCCGACCCTCTCGGACCGCTTCAAGGCGTCGCGCACGCGCTCGTGGAGCTCATGTGAGATCGAGTGGCCTTCCTCAGGCTCGACGAGTTCGACGAGCGGCCGCGCCCGTCGCTGCGCCTCCCTACCGGCAACGACATGCGACACCCTTCCCTCGACCGCCTCGAACGAACTCTCGACACTGGGGGTCGGACTGAGCAGGACGCAGACCGCACTCCCCAGCCGGGCGCGCTCCCGGGCCACCTTGCGTGCGTCGTAGCGAGGCGCCCGGTCCTCCTTGTAAGTGGGGTGATGCTCCTCGTCGATAACGATCAGTCGGAGGGCGGGCGACGGAGCGAATACAGCCGATCGACCTCCGAGGATCAATGAGGCTCCGGCAGCGCCTTCGACCCACCCGCGGGCGCGCTCGGAATCCTCGCGGCCGGCATCGACCCTTGCCGCGTCCGGCCAGATCGCCTCGAGTCCATCGAGGAGCACCGACCCGTAGCGGACCTCGGGGACGGTGACGATGGCCGCGCCACCCGTTGCAGTTGCTGCGGCAACCAGCTCGGCCACGAGCGCGACCCGGTCCTCGCCAGGGACCGACTGTAGAACGAAGGTCCCCGCCCCCCCTCCGTCAGCGACTCGATGAGGCGCTCACCGCCGTCATATCCAAGGACCGTCGCCGGTCGGGGGCCCGTCTCGGCAGTGTCCGGCACCGGTCGGGGCCTGACCCTGAACGCGGGGCGGTACGACCTTCTCGAACGATCGACCGAGCGATGACACGTAACGTCGTGAAACCCATCGAAGGAGATCCATCATCGGTGGTGGAGCGAGCGGATGCTCGATCACGACTGACAGGATCGTCTCGAGATCACGCTCGGAGCGGCCGCTCCTCGACGGTCGTAACGATCCCGCGCACCTTCCGACCCCCGAAGGGAACCCGGACCAGAGCGCCCGCGACGACCTTCTCGCTCAATGCGTCCGGAACTGCGTAGTCGAACTCCCTCGGCCGACGCGCCAGGCCGGCACCAGTGGGACGACGGAGGCTACGGTCGGTTGCGGCTGAGCGAGTTGATCAGGTACAGAGTCGCCGGAGGTCATCCATACGGTCTGTTCGCTCCCAGGTGAAGTCCTTCTCGGACCGGCCGAAGTGACCGTAGGCGGCGGACGCCTGATAGATGGGTCTGCGCAGATCGAGGTCGCGGATGATTGCGGCCGGGCGAAGATCGAAGACCTCGACGATCGCCTTCCTGATCTTCTCGGGATCGACAGCCTCGGTTCCGAAGGTATCGACGGAAACAGAGACGGGATGAGCGACGCCGATCGCGTACGCGACCTGCATCTCGAACCGATCGGCGAGTCCAGCTGCTACGACATTCTTTGCCACCCAGCGCGCGGCATAGGCAGCCGAGCGATCGACCTTGGTCGGGTCCTTACCGGAGAACGCACCGCCACCGTGACGAGCCATGCCTCCGTAGGTGTCGATGATGATCTTGCGACCTGTGAGACCGGTGTCCGCCTTCGGACCGCCGACCTCGAAAACGCCGGTGGGATTGACGAAGATCGTGACATCGGTCGCGTCGAGTTCGGTCGGGATCAGCGGTTCGATCACATGCTGGAGCAGGTCGGGCCTCAGCAACGTCTCGATGTCGACGTTCGGCTGGTGCTGAGCGGAGATGACCACGGTGTCGAGCCGCACCGGCTTGTGCCCGTCGTAGCCCACCGTCACCTGAACCTTGCCGTCGGGACGGAGGTAAGGGAGCACGCCGGCCTTCCGGACCTCGGCGAGCCGCTGAGCGAGGCGGTGAGACAACCAGATCGGATACGGCATGAGGTCTTCGTTCTCATTGCAGGCGAATCCGAACATCATCCCCTGATCTCCGGCCCCCTGACCGTCCAGGGTCGCATCATCGGCCTCGCCGGAACGTTCCTCGAGCGCGTGGTCGACGCCTGCCGCGATGTCTGGTGACTGTTCCTGGATCGCAACGGATACACCACAGGTTTCGCCGTCGAATCCGATCCGCGAACTCGTGTAGCCGACGTCGGTGATGACCCGGCGGGCGACCGCGGGGATATCCACATAGGTCGAGGTGCTGATCTCTCCGGCGACGACCACCCAGCCGGTTGTGAGGAGCGTCTCGCAGGCCACGCGACCGAACGGATCGCTGGCGAGGATGTCGTCAAGGACGGCATCCGAGATCTGGTCGGCGAGCTTGTCGGGGTGACCCTCGGTGACGGACTCGGACGTGAACAGACGGAGTTCTTTGGACGAAGTCATCCGGACATACTAGACGTCACGCTTGCTGCGGAGGCGGACAACCTCGTCGATCAATTCACTGGCGAGGTCCCGCTTGGAGACCAGGTCCAGCTCACGGACCCCAGCGGCCGTAGCGATGACGGCCCGGGTGGTGTCGACGCCGAAGCCGGAATCGGCGCTGGCCACGTCGTTGGCGACGATGATGTCGGCCCCCTTGTCGGTTCGCTTTCCCTCCGCATAGACGGCCAGACCCTTCGGGTCGGATTCGGTCTCGGCAGCGAAGCCCACCAGGACACTCCCCGGCTTGCGGAGAGAGGGATCGGACCCGAGTTCCTTCAGGATGTCGGGGGTGGGGACGAGACGGATCTCCGGCGCCCCGGACGACTTCTTGAGCTTGGTGGACGCCGGATCGACCGGCTTGAAGTCGGCGACCGCGGCGGCCTTGATCACCACATCGGCATCGGGTGCCCGAGCGATCACCGCGGCGTGCATCTCGTCCGCGGTCGGGGCCTCGACAACTTCGATCCCGCTCGACACCGGGACCGAGAGCGATCCCGCTACGAGCGTGACCTTGGCTCCTCTGGCCGCGGCCTCGGAGGCGACGGCCACACCCATACGCCCGCTGGATCGATTGCCGATGAACCGCACCGGGTCGATCGGTTCGTGCGTGCCCCCTGCGGTCACCAGGAAGCGGACCCCGACCAGTTCCTGGCTACGTCTCAGAACCTCGGTGGCAGCGGCCACGATGTCGTCCGGTTCGGACATGCGCCCGGGCCCCTCGTCGCCGGAGGACAGCGCTCCCGAGGTGGGGCCGACCATCCCGATGCCCCGTGTCCGAAGCACCTCGACGTTCCTCTGAGTCGCGACGTTCTCCCACATCTCGGTGTGCATCGCAGGAGCGACCAGGATCGGACAGCGCACCGTCAGCAGGGTGGCCGACGCGATGTCGTCCGAGATCCCGTTGGCGATCTTGGCGAGCAGGTTCGCAGTGGCGGGTGCAACGACCACCAGTTCCGCGCCGCGAGCGAGCTCCACATGAGGGACATCCGGCCCACCGGTGAACAGTTCGGTCGTGACCGGGTTTCCGGTAAGCGAGGCGAAGGTCTGAGCACCCACGAACTCGGTCGCGGACCGCGTCATCACGACCCTGACATCCGCCCCAAGCAGCGACAGCGATCGGGCGACGTAGGCAGCCTTGTATGCCGCGATCCCTCCGGAGACAACCAGAAGCACCTTCTTGCCATTCATGTCGCGTTCCTCGAGAGGAACGCTGTCTGCGCCCTCAGGTGCCCGATCCATCGAGGAGTCCCTGACCTATTTGATGCCGTCGGCCGTGCGCTCGTAGGTGACCAGGCCCTCGGCGACTTCCTGGAGGGCGATCGAGAGCGGCTTCGGCGCACGGTCGGGGCTCAGGGCCACCTGTGGCGGCGTGAACTCGGCGATGCCCTCTCCCAACTGGGAGAAGTAGGCGTTGATCTGGCGGCTCCGCTTGGCGGCGAGCGACACCAGGGTGTACTTCGAATCGACCTTCTCGAGGAGGTCTTCGATCTTGGGCTCGATCATCATGGTCGGGGTTCCTTCCGGGGTTCTGGGTGGTTTTGGCTACGGCTTGTGCTCTTGTGCCTGAAGTATACGTGCCAGTTCGTCGCTGGCCCGTTCTATGTCGTCGTTGACCACGATGTGGTCGTAGGTCCCCTTCGCCTTCAACTCGTCGTAGGAGGCCCTCATCCGCTTCAACAGCGATTCAGGGTCTTCCGTTCCCCGTCCCCTGAGGCGAGCGGAGAGCTCGTCTAGGGACGGTGGCTCGATGAAGACGAGAACGGCCTCCGGCAGGGCTCGTTTGACCATCGCGGCCCCCTGGATATCGATCTCGAGGAGGACGTCGCGCCCGTTGTCGAGGTGGTGCTCGACGGGCCGTCTTGGGGTCCCGTAGAGGTGACCGTAGACCTCGGCCGACTCCAGGTACTCACCACGATCCCGGTTTCCCAGGAAGTCCTCCCGGGAGATGAAGTCATACTCGATCCCCTGCCGCTCCCCCGGGCGTGCCGGGCGGGTCGTGTCGGATACCGAGAGAACGAGATCCGGCTTCTTGGCCAGGAGCGATCGGATGACGGTGCTCTTGCCTGCCCCCGAAGGTCCCGAGATCACGAAGAGGTGGCCGTTCCTCGAGGGTCTCAAGCGACGTCGTTACCGGCGAGAGAATTCAGCGAGGAGATTCTGTTTCTGCTTGGACCCGAGTCCCCTCATCCGTCGAGACTCGGAGATGTCTAGCTTCTCCATCAGCTTGCGAGCCCTCACTCGACCCACGCCGGGAAGCGATTCGAGGACGTTCGAGACCTTCATCTTCCCCACGATCTCGTCGTGGGTCCGCTCCATGAGGGCCCCGAGCGTCGTCCGGCCGCTCTTCAGTTGCTCCTTAAGCTCCGCACGCTTACGACGCGCGATAGCCGCCTTCTCGAGGGCTTGGCGACGCTGCTCCGCGCTTAGCGGAGGGGGCAAGGGCATTCGGTGCGACCTCCTTACCATCTGTCTGCGTGCGACGTTGACGTACGTGCGAGTGCATCCACCCCCGGAAGTCTCGGAGTATAGCCCTGAGGACTTACGCCGCGCCGGGGACTACGTTCTTAGTCTTCGGCTCCCGGGCTCTTCGAGTGGAGTGCCATCGGCGCACAAGGGACAGTCGGCCTCGGTCCACGACTCGACCTTCAGTTCAACTAGAGCGTGGAACGGCACCCCGAAGGGATCACGTGAGGGGTCGCAACGATCGATCAACGCGCCGATCCCGATCGCCTCGGCACCGGATGCCCTCACGAGATCGACGACCTCGCGCGCCGAGCCTCCGGTAGTGATCACGTCTTCAACGATCAGGACGCGCTCGTGAGGCGCAAGCGAGAAACCGCGACGGAACTCGAGGACTTCTCCCGTGCGTTCGGCGAAGATCATCTTCTTGTTGGCGGCGAGCGCGGAAGCGAATCCGAGCACGATGGCGCCGACGGCAGGACAGGCCACGACGTCGAACTTCCCGTGGAAGTGTTCCGCGAGTGCCTCTCCCAGAGAGCGCGTCAGGCCCGGATTCTCGAACACTCGGAACTTCTGCACGAAGATGTCCGAATGGCGCCCCGAGGTCAGGCGGAAGTGCCCCCTGAGGACGGCCCCACGGCTCTCTAGCTCGGTCAGGATCTCGCTGGCGTTCAGTGGCCCGCCCGCTTCATGCGATGACTTCAGCTAGGACGGCACGGGCGGTAGCGAGAGGGTCGGGAGATGCGGTGATGGGCCTCCCGATAACGATGTGGTCTGCTCCCGCCTTGATGGCCTCGGCGGGTGTCATCGTCCGGCGCTGGTCACCCACGTCCGACCCCAGGGGCCGGATGCCCGGGACCACCAGGACCGGCCCTCCTGCCGAGACCGTTCCGAAGCGACTCCGGAGCAGGGACACCTCCCGCGGAGAACACACCAGGCCGTCGACCCCAGCAGACATGGCAAGGTCCGCAAGACGGGCGACCTGATCGGATGACGTACCGCTCATCCCGATGTCGGAGAGGTCACCATCGTCCAGACTGGTAAGTACCGTCACCGCGAGGATCTCGATGTCTTCCGCCGCCCCCACGGCGGCCTCCAACATCGCCTTCCCTCCAGAGGCGTGGACCGTGAGGAACCGCGGGCCGAGCGGCTCCACCGCGCGCACTGCGCCGGCCACTTGCGCCGGGATGTCGTGAAGCTTCAGATCCAGGAAGACATCGGTGATGTGGGCGAGATCGGAGACAAGGGTCGGCCCACACGACCCGTAAGCGGTCAAGCCGACCTTCAACATCCCCACGCCGCTCTCGAGCGACTCGGCAAGGGTCATGATCTCGGCCCGATCGGTGAGATCCAGCGCGACACAGATCGGATTGTCCTTCAGGGTGACACGAGGTTCCTCGCCCACAGTCCTCCTCTGGTCCTTAGCCTTCGAGCTTCACAGAGCCAACGAGTTCCGCCGTCGATGCGATCTCGTGGCGGGTCATGTAGTCAGCTATCCCGGCGATGATTTGTTGGAGGTCGTTGGGTCGACGAAATTCGCCGTGCCGACCGCAATCACGGATGCCCCCGCCAGCATCAGTTCGATCGCATCCAAGGCAGACATGACCCCTCCTTGCCCGATGATCGGTACGTGAGGGAATGCGCTGTGGACCTCATGGATAGCGCGTACCGCTACCGGCCGGATGGCGGGGCCCGACAGGCCCCCATAGGTGCCGGCAAGTTTCGAGCGGCGAGATTCAACGTCGATCGACATGCCCATCAAGGTGTTGATCAGTGACAGCCCATCGGCACCGGCTTCGACGGCCGCCGCCGCAATGTCCGTCAGCGACGTCACGTTGGGCGACAGTTTTGCGAACACCGGCATCCTGGGGAGAGCCTCCTTGACTCCTCCGATCACCGCCGCGGTGGCTTCCGGCGAATGCGCAAACATGTCGTTCCGGTCTTCGAGGTTCGGGCACGAGATGTTGACCTCAACCGCGGCAACGCCTTTAGCGGTACGAAGCTTGTCGGCGACCTTCACGAACTCCTCGACCGTATTGCCCGCGATCGAAGCAACCACGGTGGCATCGCGCTTCAGGAGCCAGGGAAGGTCCTCGGAGATGAAGTGGTCGACGCCTTTGTTCTGGATCCCGATCGCATTCAGCATTCCGGACGGCGTCTCGCACATGCGGGGGGTCGGCTTCCCCCTCCACGCCGTCAGCGTCATCGATTTCACGATCACCCCGCCGAGGTCGCTAAGCCGGACGAAGTGCGACCCCTCGCGGCCGGCACCATAGGTTCCGGACGCGACCAGCACCGGGTTGACGAGATCGAGTCCCGCCAGCTTCGTTGTGAGGTCCGCCTTGGTGCGTGCCATTGGCCTTAGAGCGCCTTAGTTTCCCGGCGGCGCGTGTTCGTCTTCGGCCTCGTCCAATCCGGTGTCTCGCACCGCCACGTTCGCGGGTGTGAGCTCCTGCTGGTCGGCCGCTACCGGTTCCGTCCCCGAACCGTGCCACACGATCGAAGCGCCGTTGAAGACGGGACCCTCGGTACACGCCCGGGCATAGACGACCGCGTCGGCCGGATCCTCCCCCCGCTTCGGGGGCCGGCGCACCGGCATGACACAGGTCATGCACGCGCCGTAGCCGCAGGCCATCAGCTCCTCAACCGCGACCTGAACGGGGGTCTCGCGCTCCATGCAGATCTCTGAGACGGCCGCAAGCATCGGATGCGGTCCGCAGGCATAGACCACCTCGGTGCCACAACGCTCCATCGTCTCCGCCAGGACGTCGGTCACCCGTCCTCGGTCACCCTGGCTTCCGTCCTCGGTTGTCATGCGGTAGACCGACGCCAGCCTGCGCACGTCGATCGGATTCAGAAGGAGCCCCGAGGTGCGGGCTCCCATCACGAAGTCGACCCGATGACCTTCATTGCGAAGCTCGTCGGCGAGGAAGAAAAGCGGCGCCGCTCCGATCCCTCCACCGACCAGGAGGCAGTGCGCCCGGCGCTTGGGCAGGACGAAGCCCCTACCGGTCGGGCCGACGATGTCGATCGTGGAATGGGCGCGGAGCTGGGAGAGATAGCGGGTGCCTGCACCACGGATGTCGAACACGATCTCGATCGTCGACGCCCACCCGCCGCGCTTGTGCATCCGATACACCGAGAACGGTCGACGCAGTATCTGGGCGGAGTCCTCACGGAGGCGGATGCTGACGAACTGGCCGGGGCGCGCTTGCTCGCCGATCTCCGGGGAGACGATCGTGAGGCTGTGATAGGCGTCCCCATACCGCTTGTGCGTGAGGATCTCACCCGATGCCATCAACATGCCGCCGTTACCTCCGTACCTCTGCGAGGTAGGCCTGAAGTGGCCGCACCCCTACATCTCCGCAGATTAGTGCCTCGATAGCCTGCACCGCGGCGAACATCCCCGCCATGGTCGTCACGCAGGGGACGCCCGCTTCCACCGAAGCGGTCCTGATGAAGTATCCGTCGGTCCGTGCTCCCCTGCCCAGTGGGGTGTTGAAGACGAGGTCGATGGCCCCGTCGCCGATCAGCTCCACCACATTGGCGCTGCAGGCATCGCAGGCGCCTGATCCGATACCTTCCCGACTATCTTCACCGGGACGCCGGCACGTTCGAGGACGTGAGCGGTTCCCCCGGTCGCGAGGAGGTCGAAGCCGAGATCGTGGAGTCGTTTGGCGGGGAAGATGACCGAGCGCTTGTCGCGGTTGGCAACCGAGACGAACACCGTCCCCTTGGTGGGGAGCCGCACCCCCGCGCCGGCCTCGGCCTTCGCGAACGCCAGTCCGAAGTCCGGATCGATCCCCATGACCTCGCCGGTCGAACGCATCTCCGGTCCCAGGACGGTATCGACGCCGGGGAACCGTTCGAAGGGCATGACCGCTTCCTTCACCGCGGTATGAGGGATGCCCTCGTGCCCGATCCGTCCGGGCGGCACCATGCCTTCGGTCCGCAGGTCGGCGAGCGAAGCGCCGGCCATGACTCTGGCGGCAACTTTGGCGAGCGGCACCCCGGTCGCCTTGGACACGAACGGCACGGTCCGCGAAGCACGCGGGTTTGCTTCGATCACCGATACTTCTTCGCCCTTCACCGCGAACTGGATGTTGATCAGACCCACCACACCGAGTTCCGACGCGATCGCCTCTGTGTAGGTCGGCGATCGTCTCCACCTGGTCTTGACCGAGCGAGAACGGAGGGACGACACACGCCGAGTCTCCCGAGTGGATCCCGGCCTCCTCGATGTGTTCGAGCACCGCTCCGACATACAACTCGTTCCCGTCGAACACCGCGTCGCAGTCGACCTCGGTGGCTCCTTCGAGGAACCGGTCCACGAGCACCGGATGGGCGGGCGAGACATCGGCCGCCGTCCGCATGTAACGCTCGAGTGATTCCTCTTCGTAGACGATCTCCATGGCCCGGCCCCCAAGAACGTACGACGGCCGGACGAGGCAGGGGAAGCCGATCGAACGGGCGACAGCGCGAGCTTCATCGACCGAACGCGCCATCCCGTTGGGGGGATGAGGAAGCCTCAGGTCGGCGAGCAGGGCACCGAAGCGCTCGCGATCCTCGGCCCGGTCGATCGCATCGGGGGAGGTTCCGAAGATCGGCACTCCGGCGCGGGCCAATGCGGTCGCGAGCTTCAGCGGGGTCTGGCCCCCGAGTTGGACGATCACGCCGGCCGGGCGCTCGCGCTCCACGACGTTCATCACATCCTCGAACGTCAGCGGCTCGAAATAGAGGCGGTCAGAGGTGTCGTAGTCGGTCGAGACCGTCTCGGGGTTGCAGTTGAGCATGATGGTCTCGAAACCGGCGTCGCGCAACGCGAAGGCCGCGTGCACGCAGCAGTAGTCGAACTCGATCCCCTGCCCAATGCGATTCGGCCCCGAACCAAGGATGAGGACCTTGTCGCGGGTGCTCTCGGCGACCTCGTCCTCGTCTTCGTAGGTGGAGTAGTGATACGGCGTCTCGGCGACGAACTCCGCCGCACAGGTGTCGACCGTCTTATAGGTCGGAACGAGACCCCAGGCGGACCGGATGGCGCGCACGACGTCCTCGCTCGTCTTGAACACCTCGGAGAGCTCGTAGTCAGAGAACCCAAGTCGCTTCGCCCGCCTGATCAGCTCGGGCCGGCAGTCCCCGAGCGAGCCAACCGCCTCGAGTTCCTTGCGCATCTCCGCGATGCGAGCGATCTGTTCGACGAACCAGGGGTCGATCTTCGACGCGCCGGCGACCTCCGCGGTCGACATCCCGTTGTACAGGGCACCGTAGACCGTCCGGAGCCGTCCCTCGGTCGGGATCCCGAGCCGGCCGAGCTCTTCCTCGGTGACCTCAGTCCCCAGCGATGCCGTGCCAGTCCCGCTCTAGCGAGCGGAAGCCCTTCTGGAGAGCCTCGGCAAACGTGCGGCCGATGGCCATCGCCTCGCCGACAGATTTCATCTTGGTCCCCAGTACGGGGTCGGCGGCAGGGAACTTCTCGAACGTCCACCGAGGGATCTTCACCACCACGTAGTCGATCGAGGGCTCGAAGGAGGCCGGGGTCTGATGCGTGATGTCGTTCGGGATCTCATCGAGCGAGTAGCCGACCGCGAGCTTGGCGGCGATCTTGGCGATCGGGAAGCCGGTCGCCTTCGACGCCAGCGCGCTGGAACGGGAGACCCTAGGGTTCATCTCGATCACCACGCGCCGACCAGTCTCGGGGTGAACCGCGAACTGAACGTTGGAGCCACCGGTCTCAACCCCGATAGCTCTCATCACGCGAGCGCCGTCATCTCGCATCCCCTGGTACTCGACATCGGTGAGGGTCATCGCCGGGAGCGACCGTGATCGAATCCCCCGTGTGCACGCCCATCGGATCGACGTTCTCGATCGAGCAGACGACGACCACGTTGTCGTTGCGATCGCGCATCAGTTCAAGTTCGAACTCTTTCCATCCGGAGATGGACTCTTCGACGAGGACCTCGCCGATGCTCGACAGCCTCAGTCCCTCGGCCACGATGGTCTTGAGGGCCTCGGGTTCGGTCACGACGCCGGAACCTCCACCACCCATGACGTACGAAGGACGGATCACGACCGGGTAGCCCAATGCCTCGGCCCCGGCAAGTGCCTCGTCCACCGAGTAAGCGAAGCTCGAGCGAGGAAGGTCGAGCCCGGCGGCTTCCATCGTCTCCTTGAATAGCCGGCGGTCCTCCGCCCTGCGGATCGACTCGGTCCCGGCCCCGATCATCTCGACACCATTGGCCTCGAGGACTCCGGAAGCAGCCAGTTCCATCGCCACGTTCAATGCCGTCTGACCCCCGAGCGTCGGCAGGATCGCATCGGGCTTCTCCCGCTCGATGACCTTCGTCACGTAGGCGGCCGTGATCGGCTCGATGTAGGTGGCGTCGGCGAACTCCGGATCGGTCATGATCGTCGCCGGGTTCGAGTTGACGAGCGCGACGCTATACCCCTCAGCTTTCAGGACCTTGCACGCCTGGACCCCCGAATAGTCGAACTCGCACGCCTGCCCGATCACGATGGGCCCTGAACCGATCACGAGGATCTTGTGAAGGTCGTCCCTCCGTGGCACTAGTCCGCCCCACGGTCGAACGTGAAGAACTCGATCCGATTGCCGGCCGGGTCGCGCGTGTAGAACCGGTGCCGGCCGCGGATCTCCTTCGCTTGCTCGATATGACATCCATGGCCGCGCAGATGTTCGACCGCACCTTCGAAGTCACCGACGCGGACCGCGAAGTGAGCCCGGCGCGGCGGGTTGTGCGGGTCCTGCGAAAGGTGGAGTTGCGAACCTCCCAGCGAGAACCACGCTCCCTTCTCGCCGGTACCCTCAGGTTTCTGTATCTGTTCGAGCCCGAGAACCTGCTCGTACCAATCGATAACCTCGGCCTCGAGCTCGGCCGGGGTCGTCACGGTTACGTGATCTAGTCCCAGCAGTTCCAACCCAGCCACTATCTGCGGTTCGCCCCCTTCGCCTCCGCCTTGCGCTGCTCGCGCTCCTTCTTCCTCCGCTGCCGGTCCTTGCGCCAGCGCGCCTTCTTGCGATCGCCTCTACCCACGAGGGATCTCCTCTCTAGGTCTTGACTTCAAGCCGTGATGGCTCGAAGTTCTCGATCAGATCACCGAACGACTCGAATAGATAACGGGAATCGTGGGGGCCGGGCCCCGACTCCGGGTGGTACTGGACGCTATAGGCGACCCCGGGGACCTCGATACCCTCTACGGTCCCATCGTTGAGGTTCACGTGGGTCAGATGGGCGGTGGTCTTCTCGATCGAACCTGGGTCCACCGCGAAGCCGTGATTCTGACAGGTGATCTCGATCCCGTCGCGCGCCGAGCACCTCACCGGATGGTTCCCGCCACGGTGGCCGAAGGGCAGCTTGTAGGTCTCGCACCCGAGCGCCAGGGCCAGGATCTGGTGGCCGAGGCAGATGCCGAAGACCGGAAGCCTGCCGAGGACCGCGCGGACGGTGTCGATCGCATATTCGACCGGTTCGGGGTCCCCGGGTCCGTTCGACAGGAACACCCCTTCGTAGTTCCCGGCTTCGATCTCATCGGCGGTCACCGTCGCGGGCAGGACCGTGACGTCGAAGCCGCTAGAGACCAGGAGGTCGAGGATGTTGCGCTTGAGACCGAAGTCGATCGCCGCGATCCGGCGGCGTGGTCGCTCTAGCCGCTGGAGGAGAGCAGCCGTTGCCGGTGCTACTTCCGCACCCGCCGCGAATCCCGACAGAGCGCGCTCGGCGAGCATCTCGACCGTCCACTCATACGCCTCCGGGGTGGTCACCTCGCCGGCAAGGTCGAGACCGACCATCGACCGAGATGCCCGCGCCCGATCCACCAGCTCGTCGGCATCGTCGATCTCGGTCGAGAGCGCCGCGCGCATCGCTCCCTTGTCGCGCAGGTGACGCGTCAGCTTGCGGGTATCGATCTCGGCGATCCCCGGAACACCGTGGCCTTCGAGGTAACGAGGTAGAGAATCCTCCGAGCGCCATGAGGATTCGATCCGGGAGATGTCCCGCACCGCGAACCCCGCGACCCATGGCCTGCGGGACTGGTCATCGGCCGCGTTCACGCCGGTGTTCCCTATCTGGGTCGCCGTCATCGTCACGATCTGCCCGTGATACGAGGGATCGGTCAGCACCTCTTGATAGCCGGTCAGCGAGGTGTTGAAGCAAGCCTCTCCGGTGACCGTGGCGAGCGCGCCGAAGCCTTCACCGCGGAAGGTCGTCCCATCCTCGAGTGCGAGGATCGCCGGCGTACGGATCACACGCTCACCCCGACGAGCTCCGAATCCCGCGTTGTCGGGTTGCCGTTGAAGAATGTGTGCACCACACGCCCGGTCACCTTGCGGCCCCCGAACGGAGTGTTGCGTGACAGGGAGTGGAACCGGTGCGGGTCGACCTCCCAGGATGCCTCCGGATCGAGGACGACCACGTTGGCCGCGCCTCCGACCGAGAGGCTTCCGTGGTCGGTGAGTCCAAGGATGCGCGCTGGAGCGCACGACAGCCGCTCGATGGCATCGCTGAGGCTCAGATGTCCCTTGTGGACCAGTTCCGTCAAAGTCAATGCCAGCGACGTCTCGAGCCCGACCAGCCCGGGCGGCGCGTATTGGAACTCGATGTCCTTCTCTTCGATCGCGTGGGGCGCATGGTCGGTCGCGATCGCATCGATCGTTCCATCGGACAACCCGGCGATCACCGCATCCCGGTGGTCCTCCGACCGGAGCGGTGGGTTCACCTTCGCGTTGGGGTCATACCCCTCGAGCGCTTCGTCGGTCAAGGTGAAGTGGTGAGGCGTCGCCTCGCAGGTGACGAGGACGCCCTCACTCTTCGCCCGACGCACGAGTTCGACCGTTCCGGCCGTCGAGATGTGGAGAAGATGGAGCCGGCATCCGGTCAGGCGTGAGAGGGCGATATCACGAGCTGCCATCAGTTCCTCGGCCTCGGCCGGGATCCCCCGCATCCCAAGCGCCATCGAGCGCTCGCCCTCATGCATCTGCCCACCGAGGGCCAGCGACTCGTCTTCGCAGTGCTCCGCGTAGATCCCATCGAACGCGATCAGGTATTCCATCGCTCGTCGCGCGAACAGGGCGCTCTGAACACCCTTTCCGTCATCGGTGAACAACCGCACGCGGCGCCACCGAACGCGCCATCTCGCCGATGTCGGCCATGCTTTCGCCGGCGAGTCCTTTGCTAAGAGCGCCGGCCGGAACGACCTGAACGAGGCCCGACTCACGACCCAACGCCCACACCTTCTCGACCACCGAAGCAGTATCGGCAACGGGATCCGTGTTGGGCATAGTGCATATCGCGGTGTAACCGCCTGCCGCCGCGGCCCGCGCGGCGCTGGCGATCGTCTCTTCGTCCTCGCGCCCCGGCTCCCGCACGTGCGTATGCATATCCACGAGCCCAGGGGCCACTACCAGTCCGGAGACGTCGATGTCCTCTGCCGACCCCGCATCGATCGAGTCCCCGACCTCCGCTACGAGGCCGTCCGTGATCAGTAGGTCCTGCACGGCGTCCACCTTGGAGGACGGGTCCACGACCCGACCGCCTTTGAGTAGGTAACTGCTCATGTCACATCACCTTCCTCGGTGCCGCCGAGCATCAGGTACAGGAGGCTCATTCGGATAGCGAGGCCGTTGGAGACCTGATCGAGCACGATCGAGCGGGGCAATTCGGAGACATCCGCCGAGATCTCGACGCCGCGGTTCATGGGGCCGGGGTGCATCACCAGGGCGTCGGGCTTCATCTTCGCTACCCGGCGAGAATCGAGGCCCCAGTTGGCTGCGTATTCGCGGTTCGAAGGGAATAGCTGCTCTGTCGCTCGTTCCTTCTGGACTCGGAGCAGGTAGCAGACGTCGATGTCCTCGATGACCGAGTCAAGGTCGTAGGAGATCTCCGCTCCCCAGCTACGGGCCTGGATCGGGATCAGGGTCGGGGGCCCGACCAGTACGACGTTCGCACCCATCGTCACGAGGCCCTTGACGTTGGAGCGAGCGACCCTCGAATGGAGCACGTCACCGGCGATCGCAACGTTGAGGCCCGAAAGGTCCTTGAAGTGTTCGCGGATCGAGAAGATGTCGAGTAGCGCCTGGGTCGGGTGCTCGTGCCATCCGTCACCTGCGTTCAGCACGCTCGCCTTGACCCAGCGGGACAGCTGGAGCGGGGCCCCGGAGGAACCGTGGCGGACGACGATCGCATCGACCCCCATCGCCTCGAGGGTCCACGCGGTGTCCTTGAACGACTCGCCCTTCGCGACGCTCGACTTCGAATCGGCAGAGAAGTTGATGACGTCTGCCGACAAACGCTTGGCCGCCAGCTCGAACGAGATCCTCGTGCGCGTAGAGGCTTCGTAGAAGAGGTTGCAGACCGTCCGGCCCCTGAGCGTCGGGAGTTTCTTGATGGGCCGGTCGGTGACCTGCCTCAGAGACTCGGCGGTATCGAGGATCCGCGTGATGTCGTCGGCCGAAAGCTGATCCATCGACAGTAGGTGTTTAAACATCGCTATGCCTCGCCCCCATCCTTGCGGCCGATCAGGACCGCATCCTCGCCATCGATCTCAGTGAGGTGTACCCGGACGTCCTCGCCCGACGAAGTGGGGAGGTTCTTGCCGACGTGATCGGCTCTGATCGGTAACTCGCGGTGACCGCGATCCACCAGGACCGCCAACTTGATCGCCCTCGGTCGTCCCAGGTCGAGGATCGCTTCGAAAGCCGCCCGGATCGTTCGACCGGTGAACAGGACGTCGTCGACCAGAACCACAACTCGGCCATCGAGGTCGGCCGGCACGGTCGTCGCCTCAAGGTTGCGAGGGCCGCGGAGGCTTACATCGTCGCGGTAGAGGGAGACGTCGAGTGCTCCCGAAGGGAGGTCAACGCCCTCGAACGACGCGATGTCGGCGGCGATGCGATCGGCGAGTGGCGCTCCTCTGGTCCGGATGCCGACGATCACAAGGTCATCGGTTCCCTTGTTCGACTCGACGATCTCGTGGGCTATGCGGGTGAGGGCCCGACGGATGTCGTCGGGCTCCATCACTCGTGCCTTGACGGCGAAGGCATCGCCCTTGCGTCCGGGTTGCGCCATCAAAAAACGCCTCCCCTATCCGGGCAGGCGTGTGCGCGTATGCAGTGGGTCAAGCTCCTCATCCCCTTCTCGGCCTCGCAGGGCCGCTCTTAAAGGTCGGCTCTCAACCTACACCGAGCGGCGAACGAGCGACAACGACCCTCAGAGCTTCCGGGGCCATCGGGGGAGATCAGGCGGTCGGACCCTCCGAGCGCACCTTCTCGACATCGATCAACGCGGCACGGAGGTCCTCGATCCAGGTCGTTTGGTTCGCTGCCACGAGACGCACGCACCACCCGAGAGCGTCGCTCCGACTCCGAGCGACCCCCGCGTCGACGAGGGTATCGAGCACCAGCCGCTCCGGCATCCGTAAACGAGTCATAACCGGGAGGCTGAGGTGGGTGAAGATCGCCCGCAGCGACCCGCACTGTGCCCCCCACGAGACCTTCTTGCCGAAGGCGTGCTCCGCCTCCGCAGCGATATGCATCCGGGCCCCTCTCGTCTCCTCGCGGAAGCGCTTGATCCGCCCGGTCCGGGCTGCCTCCAGAGCGGCCTCGCCGCCCCCGCCTTCGACGGCTACGTCCGGGATTAACCCGATGACCTGGATCTCGTCTCGATCGGTGCTAACCGACGGAGGGCCTTCGAACCACCCTTCGGGGAGGCGGCCGCCGAACCACGCCCCCAGTTCCGCTCCGATTCCATTCGCATCCGTTCTTTTCGCGCCCGTTCTTTTTGCAGCCGTCCCTTTCCCAGTCATGATTACATCATTACATACTTTGCTCCGGGGTCGCCAGCACGAACGAGAACGAGGCTCCCCGGCCCCCGGCGGAGTCGATCTCAAGATTGGAATCGTGGAGCCGCAGCACCTCCCGTACGAACGCGATCCCCAAACCGGTTCCGCCCGACGGCCGGCGTATTGGGGTCTCCCCCGCGGAAGAACCTCTCCCCGATCCGCAAGAGGTCGGCCGGGGCGATCCCCGGGCCCGTATCCGAGACCGAGATCCTGATGCCCTCGGCCTCGGGGGTCGCCGCCAGAGCCACCCTCGTGCCTGGTGGGGTGTGCTGGATCGCGTTGGCCAAGAGGTTCTCGAGTACCCGTTCCAACAGCACCGGGTCCGCCCACACCGTCGTTCCGTTGTCGATCGCCGTTGACAACGGGTGGGTCACGAACAATCCTTCGAGGCGGTCGGTCACTTCGTGGACGAGGCGCTTGAGATCGACAACCGCTGGTTGCGTCTCCAACCGACCTGCCTCGATGCGGGAGAAGTCGAGCAGGGTCACGATGATCCGATGAAGAGAGTCCGCGTTCGCCGTGAGCCTTCCGATCAGTTCGCGCCGGACCTCCTCGTCGAGTTCGTCCCAGCGATCGACCAGTGGTGCGACCCATCCCCTGGATGGCCGTCAGGGGGGTCCGCAACTCGTGCGAGACCGTCGTGATGAAGTCCGACTTCATCCGATCGAGTTCCTCGAGCCTAGCCACCGACTCTCGTTCGATGGCGAACCGGTGAGCGCCCTCCAGGGCCCGACCCGCCAAAGACGCCAAGAGCTCGAAGACCTCGATCTCTTGACGTAGAGGCTCACCCTTCTCCCAGCGTGCCGCGCTCAGAACCCCGACCATCTCTCCTTCTGCATAGATGGGGGTCGCGATGGCCCCGCCAACACCCACGCCTGCGAACTCCTCGACGGATGATTCGAGGCTCGCGTAATCGGCCACCGTGAACGTCTTCCCGGTGGCCTTCACCTCGGCCGGTCATGCCCTCGGTCGAGGGGCGATCCGAGCGCGAAAGGTGCTCCGGCCATCCCCTGACGTGAGCCATGTTGTAGGTAGATCCGTCTCCTGAGAAGAGGGACAGATCCGACGTCGCGAAGCCCAGCTCGATAACAGTGTCGACCAGGACGTCCAGAACCTCGCTCGGCGATCGAAGGGTCATCTCGCGAGCGGCACGGGCAACGGCCCCAAGGAGTTCCGCCCTGCGGGCCAGTTCGCTGTTGGCAGCCAGATGGGCCTCCTTCTGACGGATGAGCTCCCACGAGAGGTGTCCGGCGAGGAACATCAGAACCGCCAGGAACCCCATCCGGAGAACGAGGTCCTGAGAATCGATGTTGAAGTCATGCCGCCACAGGACCCCGACGTAGAAGGCGTAGGTGACCACGAGCATCACGGTTTGCATGGTCAGCGAGAAGAGTGCGGCGGAAAGGACCACCGTCAGTCCGTAGATGACGAAGATGGTCGATGCGCCGCCCCCCGCCGCGTTGATCGCCATCGTGATCACGATCAGGAGACCGATCGACCACGCGATCAACACCGGCAACTCCCACCGGGTTCCGACTACCCGTCGCCACGGGAGAACGGACACGAGAACGGTTAGGGATGCCCCGAGGATGAGTTCCACTCCCGGGTGGACGTTCTCTCCCGCGCTCCGGGCAAGGATCGTTGAAGCACCGAGGACGAGCATCGTTAACCACTGTGCCTGGAGGCCGAAGTGGACGATCCGGATCCGGAACTCCCGCACCTCGCGGTCGGGTAGATCTCGGTCAGACATTGCTAGACCTTAGTCATCCGCGGGGCGAAGTCCTTCCTCTTCCACGATCCGTCCGAGAAGGCCGTTGATGAACCGCCCAGAATCGTCGGTGGACAACGATTTGGCGAGCTCTACCGCCTCGTTTATGGCGACGGCGAGTGGGACGTCGGTCTCGCCGGTCAGCTCGAAGATCGCGATCCTAAGGAGATTCCGATCGACGATCGGCATGCGATCCACGGCCCACCGATCCGCGTAGCGGGCGATCAAGGCGTCGAGCTTTGCCTGGTTCCCCTGGACCCCGGCGATGAGTACCCGGGCGTAGGACATGACATCCGGCACCGGCACGTGCTCGACCGCCGCGGCCGCATCGTCGTCTCCGGTCGTCGGGATAACCCAACCCTCGGGAGCGCGACCGTCGAACGCTTCGAGGGGAAGCGAGTCCCTGATCTCGGCTTCGTAGAGCACGTCCAACGCAAGGCGCCTCGCCGCCCTCCGGTACTTGCTCGTCCCGTGGGGCCCGGCGCCTGCCTTCACGCTCGTGAGATGTACTCGCCGGTGCGGGTGTCCACCTTGATGCTCTCGCCTTGCTCGATGAACAGTGGCACCTGAACGACCGCACCGGTTTCCAAGGTCGCGGGCTTCAGTGCACCTGAAACACGGTCTCCTTTGAGGCCGGGCTCGGTTTCGGTGATCTGCAGCTTCACCGTCGACGGAAGTTCGGCACCAACTGCGGTCCCCTCGTAGACCGGAACCATCGCGATCATGCCGTCCTTCAAGAACTTGGCCGCGCCACCCAGCAGATCGGGGTCAACATGGAGCTGCTCGTAGCTCTCGTTGTCCATGAACACAAGTCCGGCGTCGTCGGGATAGAGGTACTGCATCTCGCGCTTGTCGAGGACCGCCAGGCTGACCTTCTCGTCGGCTCGGAACGTGCGGTCCGTTACCGCCCCCGTCTTCACGTTCTTCAGTTTCGTCTTGACGAATGCCTGGCCCTTTCCGGGCTTGACGTGCTGGTAGTAGGTGATGGTGAACAGGGCGCCCTCGATCTCGAGGGTCTGCCCGGGCCTCATGTCGTTCGTGGAGATCACTCGTTGCTCCTCTTCACAGCTCTATCAATCGGTCCTTAGGCGCGTTGTTCAGAACCACAGGACCTTCCTTGGTCACGAGGACATCGTCCTCGATCCTGATCCCACCGAGTTTCGAGACGTAGATCCCCGGCTCGACCGTAACGACGTCTCCCTCGAGAAGACTGTCCTCGGATATCTTCGCAAACCTCGGCGCCTCGTGGATATCGAGTCCCACCCCGTGCCCGAGTCCGTGAGCGAACGTCTCTCCGTAACCGGCATCATCGATGACCTTGCGGGCGGTGGCATCCACCTCACGGCACACCGCGCCGCTCGTAGCCGCCGCGATCCCGGCCGCCTGCGCGGCCAGCACAACGCTGTAGATCTGCTTCTGTTCGTCGGTCGCAGGGCCTATGACGACGGTTCTGGTGATATCGGAGCAGTAGCCGTCAACGCGCGCTCCGAAGTCCATGAGAACCAGATCGCCCTTCTCGAACTCGCGCGGGGAAGCGGTGTGGTGGATGTGAGCCGAGAGTTCCCCCGATCCGACGATCGGCTCGAACGAGACATCATCCGCGCCTGCTTCACGCATCGCGACCTCGAGGTCGAGAGCGATCTTTCGCTCGGTGACCCCGGGGACCAGCCGATCCCTGATCAACTCGTAGGCCTCGTCGGCGAGCCGGACGGCCTCCTTGATCTTCTCGACCTCGGCCGGTTCCTTGACCCGGCGGAACTCTTCCACGGCGTCCTTGGTCGCGACCACTTCTACACCTTCGAGCATCCCCACAACGTCGTCACGTTCGGCCACCGTGACCGACGCGGCCTCGACTCCGAGCTTTGAGACCCCCAGCGAAGCGATGAGGCCCGGAAGCTCGTCCTTGAGCTGCGATCCATAGATGGTGATGTCTGCACCGGTCACCAAGCTTGCCGCACGGGCGCGGTAGCGAGGATCCGAGAGGAAAGTGGAGCCGGAGCGGGAAACCACAACCTGTCCGTTGCTCCCTGAGAAACCGGTGAGGTAGCGAACGTTGGTCAGGTTCGTGATCAGAAGAGCATCGACTTCGAGCTCGTCGAGTTTCGCAACGACGCGTTGGATCCGACCTTCGTGATCCATCATCCCTCCAGTGTGCGCTTGAGAGCCTGCAGACCGACGACATACGACCCGGCGCCGAAACCGGTAACGACGCCAACGGCTTCCTCGGCCGTCACCGAGGACCGCCGCCATTCCTCACGTGCATGGATGTTCGAAAGATGAACCTCGACGACCGGGTAATCGACCGCACGGATCGTGTCGGCGATGGCGCGGCTTGTGTGCGAGTACGCGGCGGGATTGAGCAGGACGCCATCGATGCGTCCGGAGCCGGCTTGGAGCAACTCGATGATCTCGCCCTCGCGCTGGGTCTGATGGAACTCAACCTCGACATCGAGTTCCCTGGCGGCCGCCGTGACCAGCGCGTTGATGTCCTCCAGGGTTTGATCACCGTAGATGTCGACCTCACGCGTGCCCAACAGGTTCAGGTTGGGGCCGTGTACGACCATCACTTTCATGCTGCCAGCCTCTCGAGAGCTTCGATCAACGCGCCCCGTGGAGCGACGATGCCTATTTCTGCGTGTCCCAGCCGAGAGAGAAGAACGAACCTCACTCCCCCTCTGTACTTCTTGTCCCGTACCCACGCCCGATCGAGTTCCTCGATGTCCAGGGACGCTCGGACCGGTAGACCCACCGCCTCGAGCACACCTCTATGTCGATCCACTGAAGTCTCGTCGAGGCGACCGAGCACGGCTGACAGATGGGCGGCCGCCATCATACCGAGCGACACCGCTTCGCCGTGGCGGATCGAGCCGTATCCCCCGGTCACCTCGATGGCGTGAGCGAAGGTGTGGCCGTAGTTGAGAGTCTCTCTCAGTCCTGACTCGCGCTCGTCGCGCGCGACCACGCTGCATTTGATCCGTGCCGAAGTGAGAACGATGTCCTCGATGTTCTCTTGAACGGCCGCCAGCCCGCGCTCAAGGATGTCGAGGATCCTGGGCTCGGAGATGAATCCGTACTTGGCGACCTCGGCCAGGCCGGCCGTGAACTCGGGGGCCGGGAGGGTCGAGAGGACCGACGTGTCGCAGATGACCGCCGACGGTTGATGGAAGGTGCCGACCAGGTTCTTGCCCGCGGGCAGGTTAACCCCCGTCTTGCCTCCGATGGCCGCGTCCACCATGCCGAGGAGGGTCGTGGGGACGTGCACGACCGGCATCCCGCGGTTGTAGGTGGAGGCAACGAAGGCGGCAAGGTCCGTGACGACTCCTCCGCCGACGCCGATGATGAGGTCGTGCCGGTGGGCCGCCGAAGCCGCGAGACGTTCGTACAGGATGGCCGCTCCGCCAAGGGTTTTGGAGGTCTCTCCCTCCGGGACCATCAAGGTTTCGGCGTTGGACACCGACCGGGAGACGCTCGTCGCGATGGACTCCAGCGATGGGTGACTGACGACGAAGACCTTCTCTGCCTCTCGGGCGACCGGCAGACTGCCAAGGACCAGGCAGCTCCCATCCCCCACGTACACGGGTCTCTTGACCCCCGCGACGACCGCGTCCACCCTTTCGATGTCTGCCAGCTGAGCGATCGACCCGGCGATGTCGACCGGGTCTCGTCCATCCACGGGGATCGAGAGATCGGCGGCCGCCAGGTACCCGACCCGACGCTCTGATGCCAGCGTTGCGAGGTCCGAGCGAGCGAGCATCGGACGCTCGGCGTCCTCCCCCACTCGGACTTCTGCCTCATCGGCGGAAACGTCGAGGTGCACCACGATCGAGTCGGACGCTTTCAGGGCCGCCCGGGTGCGCTCGTCGCCGAGCGCCCCACCTCCCAGAGCTAGGACCTCAGGACGATCGGCGAGCAGTGCTGCGATCGCATCGGCTTCTATCCGTCGGAACGCGACTTCACCTTCGGTCTCGAATATCTCGCTGATCTTCCGCCCGGTGGTCGCGGTGATGTGTTCATCGGCGTCGACGAAGCGTGCGTCCGTGCGTTCGGCGAGGAGACGGCCGACGGTCGACTTGCCGGCGCCCATGAATCCGACGAGGACTATCACTCCGGTGATGGCGGGCGAAGTCGTTCCGACACGCGCTTCTGGTAGGCGTCGAACGACGACCTGAGTTCGTCCATGGTGTCGCCGCCGAACTTCTCGAGCACCGCATCAGCCAGGACGAGAGCCACGACCGCTTCACAGACCACACCGGCGGCGGGGACCGCGCATGCGTCGGTACGCTCCTGGAAGGCTTCGGCCGGCTCCCCCGTCTCCATGTCGAGGGTCTTGAGTCGCTTCTTGAGGGTCGAAAGAGGTTTCATCGCCGCACGCAGACGCAGGGTTCCGCCGACGGTCATCCCTCCTTCGGTCCCACCCGCTCTGTTGGTGGCCCGGGATCCGTCGGCTTCGATCTCATCGTGTGCCACGGTTCCGCGGCGAGCGGCAGAAGCGAAGCCGTCCCCGATCTCGACACCCTTGATCGCGTGGACCGCCATGAGCTCTGCTGCGAGGCGTCCGTCGAGCTTGCGATCCCAGTGGACGTGGGATCCCAGGCCGGGCGGCAGCCCGAAGGCCAGGATCTCGACGATCCCGCCGAGAGAGTCCCCCTCATCCTGAGCTTGGTCGATCGCCTCGACCATCGCGGCCCCGGTCGCCTCGTCGAAGCACCGGACGGGCGACGAATCGACCGTCTCGCGGTCGGACGGTTCCGGCCGTGGGAGATCCTCGGGAACCGCAGCCTCCCCGATGCGAACTACGTGAGACATGACCTCGATCCCGAGGAGGCTCAACAACGACCGCGCCACGGTGGCGATGGCCACCCTGGCCGCGGTCTCTCGGGCGCTCGCGCGCTCGAGCACGTCACGGGCGTCGTCGAAGTCGTACTTGAGCATCCCGACGAGATCCGCGTGGCCGGGCCGGGGTCGGGTCAACGAGCGGCCACCGGGGTCTCCCTCGATCGGCATGACGTGCGCCCACTTCTGCTCGTACTCCGAGTTCCTAACGATCAAGGCAACCGGGCTGCCGAGCGTCCGGGAACCCCTGACGCCGGAGAGGATCTCGAGTTCGTCCGCCTCGATCTTCATCCGGGGGCCGCGTCCGTGCCCCATCCGGCGGCGGGCGAGTTCATCGGTGATCGCCTTCTTGGAAACGGGCACCCCTGCAGGCAGCCCCTCGAGGATCGCCACGAGGGCGGGGCCGTGTGACTCACCGGCGGTCAGGTAGCGCAGTCGTCCCATCGAGCAATCATCGCATCCAAAGGCGCACGAACGGTGGTGCGCCTAGGGTGATGGTGTCGGAGTCGCTTCGGGGATCGGATCCACCGGCTGGCTACTCTCGAAAGGGTTACCCGCGGTATCCACCGCGCCCGGCGGAGGGTCGAACGGGTCGCGCGAGGCATTCGTGGGCGGATCGTCTCCCGGATCGTCGGTCTCGCCGGGGTCTGGAGTCTCACCGGGCGTCGGTTCCTCTGCGGGAACCTCGGTCGGCTCCACCACCGGCACCTCCCCCAGTTCGGCTGGCGGTTCCTCGCCCCCACTGAGCACGAAGAAGTAGAGCACCGCGATCAGGACCGCGAACAAGGCGACCACCGTGATGACCTGCTTCTTGTCGAGGTCCTTCTTCAGAGCTTGGTCCTTGGCCATGTCTGTCTCCTACGAGGATGGGGCGGGAGTGGTCCCTGTCTCTGGGGTGGTCGTTCCATCGGCGTTCGGCGTGGTGACAACGGCGCCCGCGGGCAACTCGAAGAAGATCCGGGCGGTTGCGTTCATCCTCACGATCCTCTCGCCGGTTGCCGTATCGATCTGGGTTTCCAGATTGAAGAGGTCGATGCGCACCGCCCTCTCGAGATCGTAGAAACGTCTGACGAAATCTTGCACGGAGAAAAAGTCACCACCGACGCCGATGGTCATCCGAACCTCGGCCACTGTTGCTCCTTCAGGCGGGGATTTGGCGACCTCCGGGCCGATCTCGACGAAGTCCACGCCCGCTTCGGTAGCAGCGCTCTGGATCTGGCGGATGAGCTTCGATACCGCGTTCTTGCGCGGAACGAGGGCCCGAACGCGCTCCAGTTGCGCCTCGAGCTCGGACGCGTTCTCCTCAAGGGCCTGAAGCCTCGCAAGCTCCAATTGCAGCGCCTGAGTGGCGTTCTCCTCAGTTGCTATCTGCGTCTGAACTTCCACGAGCTCTGACTGACGCGGACGGATGAGGAACATGTACATCAGAAGCCCGACGAGGACGAAGCCGACGCCGACTGCGATGAGGCGCGTCCGAGTACTCATCAGAGTGCGCCCTGGTAGCGCTGGCTGAGGGCCTCGGACCCGAGCTCCAGCGTGCTATCGAACTGGAAAGATCCATCCCCGCTGGTGGTTCCTACCGCTCGTGCTGCACCGTTCAGCCAGAGGGATCCGAACGATTCCGACGACTCCAACCGCTCGAGCCAATCGGCGATCGCGATCATCGAAAGAGCTTGGCCGGTGAACTGAACGCGCCCTGTAGAGGGCTCTTCCGCGATCCTCACCGCCGCGGCCTCGGTCCCCACCGGAGTCGATCCCTCGGTCGCGCCGGCTGAGGCGCTCAGCGTTTCGATCCAGGCATCCCGTGGGATCAGACTCGAGAGCTGTGTGAGTACCGAAGGCCAGTAGATGTCTCCCACCATGACCGTCTGGAGGGCTCCCGTCTTGGCGATGACTTCCGTCTCGAGGGCGGCAAACTCCTGTAGTTCATCGGATTGAGCTTGGAGGTCGGCATTCAGCGCCTGAGCCTCGGCGAGCCTCTGCTCCTCGGAATTCACCTTGCTCCCTAGGCTGACCCACCAGAGAACGACCAGCGCCAACAGCGCGATGCCCCCAAGGGCCACGAGCGCGACGGTTCGACTCTGCCGCCTCTTTAGCTCGTAAGTCCTAGGAAGGAGATCTGCCCCCCGCATGATGCTCATCGGGAACCCGACCACATCGAAAGGCCCATGGCGGTACCGACCACAGGCTCAATCTGCTTCTGGATCTCGGGAGAGAGTTTCGTCCGCACACCCGCGAGTGGCGCGGCCATCTCGACGCGGGTCTGCAGTCCAAGTTCCAGTTTCTGAAGCAGTCCCTGAGACAGCGCCCCGCCGCCCGTTAGAAGCACAGACGACACGTCCTCGCCCTTCTCGCGGGTCGTGTAGTAGTCGATCGAACCGCGGATCTCCTCGGCGAGGAGGTCCACCTCCCGGGCGACGATGTCGTACGCATCCGAGTCGGAGACACCCTTGCTCAGATCGAACTTGAGGGCCTCTGCCTGCTCGAGACTGAGATCCAGCTCACGCGCCAGTGCGCTCGTGATCCCATCGCCGCCGATCAGAAGGATCCTCACGAATCGCGGTTCGCCGTTCACGTGGATCATGATGTCGGTCACACCCGCCCCGACGTCAACGATCGCTTGCGCGCCCAACCCACCGACCTCGCCGCGAGCCTCGGGGCTGATCGCGCGGGCAACCGCGAAGGGACTGAGATCCACACCGGCAATGTCGAGGCCTGCGGCCTGAACCGTGTCTACGAAGCCTTCGACCATCTCGGTAGCGGCGGCAACCAACAGCACGTTCATCATCCGATCGCCGTCGTCATTGGTGAACTCACCGAGGATGTCGAAATCGAACTCCGCCTCGTCGGCCGGCATCGGAACGTGGTCGGCAGCCTGATAGCGGATGGACGCGCGGAGTTCCTTCTCGTCGAGGTAAGGGAGTTCAACCTGTCTAACGACGACCCGGTGATTGGCAAGGCCGATCACGACCCTGTCGGACCCCATCTTGGAGCGCTTCCAAAGCCGCGCTATCGCGT
Source organism: uncultured Actinomycetes bacterium (assembly GCA_963826105.1). Lineage (GTDB taxonomy): Bacteria > Actinomycetota > CADDZG01 > CADDZG01 > WHSQ01 > WHTI01. The sequence continues at coordinate 283,774 of CAWGWA010000006.1, forward strand.
CGGACACGACCTTCGTATCCTGGATCTGGCCGTCGACAACGGCCCCGTCTGGAAGCGGCATCTGCGCGAAAGCAGCCAGCTGCGAGCCACCGCGGGAAGATGTGACACGCGCTGCCCTCAAGGCGCTGGTCCCCACGTCGAGACCGACGATGGGGGCTGAGCCGATCGGCACGGCCTAGCTCTCGTTCTCTACGCGCACCGTGCGATCGTTGAGGTATCTCTCGATGTCGCCGCGGCGGATCCGGTAGTTCTTCCCGACCCTGATGGCCGGGAGTTGCCCGGACTTGATCAGCCGGTAAACGGTCATATTGGACACACGCATGATCCCGGCTACCTCACCCACAGTAAGGAGTGAAGCCTCGTGATGCGTCTGTGACATCGTCTTCACCTTTCGTCATGCCCGTATGGAGAAACATGTCCGGGCTCGCAGCCCCGAGCTGCGTGCCGTGGTGCTGTTGGTGCGGTAGTTCACCGCCCGAACCTCATGTGGCTCCATGGGGCGACATTAGTGAACACTCTTGCTCTTTAACGGTCAAGGAACTAATCGACCATCTGGAGCGGTTTCCTTAGCCCCGAGCGCCTTTTAGGTGCACTTTTTAGGTGCACGAGGAGGCCACTGGAGGGTCGGCCGGTTTGCACTCGGCCCAGGTCTTGACCTCCCACGCCGACGCCACCGGATCGAGGAAGAACGGGGGCGTCGTGTACTTGAGCTTCTGGTCGTAGGTGTAGTCCTTGGCATAGCCGGTCGATGGCGAACTGCCCGAGAAAGTCCCGACCGGGCCGCGGTACTGCTGCCCGATAGTCCCGAAGATCGACAGGGTCCCAAGCGGATTCCCTCTGTTGTGATTCTGCATCCGGAACGAATGCGTGATCGTCAAGATCGCGGCGTGGACGATCGGATCACTGAGCGAGCCGGACAGGTTGTTCGACGACGATGCAGGATGGTAGATCTCGACGTAGTTGTCGGCGATAAGACCGAGGATGTCGGTCCCCGACGTTCCGCCGTGATACGTCAGGTTCCCAGTGATGATCACCGAGTCCTGGGCCGCGATGGTTACCTTGCCATTCACGGTGCCCGAAACGAACACGTCTCCATCGAAGCATCCATACTGTGAGGTGTTGAGGTCGTTCGAGATCGGATACCCGAGGGGGTTCCCCGAACCCACCGAGCACGACGCCCGGTAGTTGGGGTCGCTCGAGTTCGTCGGTACCGACTGAACGAAGATCACACCGTTCGCCGGCATGGGCTGGTTCGTGCCGAGACTGCAGTTACTGTCCTGCGTGTAAGGACTAGTCACCGACATGGTCCCGGTCGAGTTGAAAGTGATGCTGGTTGGGCCGGTGAGGAGACATCCTTCTCCACCCACCGTAGCGTCCGCGTAGTTCCTGATCGCGCTGTTCGTCGGCGGCATCGTAAGAGACGGAGCGTAAGCAGGGTCTCCCGCCCGCGCGAACGTCGGACTCGCAGAACCACGGAATCGATTCGAACTGGAGGAGCAGTTAGTCGCTCCACTGGGGCAGGTCCCATCCCAGGTCGTGCTGGTTTCCCCTTGGAAGTTCGGAGATCCACTCAGGAGAAGAGCATCGTTGGTGTGGAGCGGTCCCTTGATCGTGTCGGCACTGATGAACGAGATATCCGAACAACTACTGCTCCTTGAGGGACTGTCGTAATAGTGACGCGCGCAATTGGTTTGCGCCTGAGCCGGGCTGAAAGGGCTGCCCGAGTAGGAGATCGGGTCGGTCGTTTCGAATTCCGTGAAGTACAGGTAGTCGAGGAAGTTCCTCCGGCGGAAGAGCGCTTCGATCGTTCGGGTCACGCCGTTCACGCGACCCGATGACTTGATCTTCACGATCCCCTGCGTCGACATCAGGGACGAATCGATGTAGTACCGGAAGAAGCTGTCGGCCGCGCCCGGCACCTTCACCCACTGGGTGAAAGCCGTGTTGCCGTCCGGCGGGGGCGTGGTGTCGTTGTACTGCCAGTAGGTCGAGTCACGACTCAGCCTGAAGAGATAGTCGTCGATCCCTGCTTCGGCGGCAGGCAGCGCGGCGTTCCAGTCCTGATCCCGCCGAGACGAGTTCAGAGACGTAAGGGCGAAACCGGTAGAGGCGGCAACCAACGTCATCAGGACGACGGAGATGATGATCACCGTGACCAGTGCGATCCCGCGCTCGTCCGATCTCAGTGTCCTGAGTCTGCGACCTAGTCTCATCAGCTACCTGCCGACACGGGGTTGTAGAACACGTTCGCCAGGCGAACCCGGTTGACGAGCGTGGCCGGTGGTGTACCGATTCCACTGGGCTGCTGGACCGAGATCGTGATCTCAACCGACTGGACCCTGTCCCGATCCGTCTGTGACAACGGAACGGAAGCGAGCTCCACGAAAGTCTGTGAGGTGTTGCTGAAGTAGTGGTATTTGAAGATGGCTCCCGTAGGGACGATGTTGTTCGTCACCGACCTGGTCACCGGGGTCCCCGTGTAGGTGTAGTTGGGGGCCGTACCACCGGCGGCGGTCACTTGCTCGACCAGTCGATTGGTGGAGTCGACGTAGAAACGCACGCGGCTCGGGCCACCTGAGGTCTTCCCGAGGTACGCGTAGAAGATCATCTCCCTCGAGTTGGCGAGGATAAAGGGTGACGTGCCGGAGTCGAGCCGCGAGGCGGTCCGTAGGTCCTTGGTCACGTTGGCCATCATCACGCGCGCCTCTTCGAGGTTAGTGAGTCGCTCCTCGGAACCCTGGGTGGCGATCTGCATGTTGTCGAGGCCCCGGTAGAGCACCGCGAGAACGATCGAGAGGATGAACACGACAACCAGCATCTCAACCAGCGTGTAGCCGCCCTCTTCCTCCCGCACCTTCATTAGCGTCATGTCAGTTCACCGTGACCGTGATCGACTGAGGGTTGCTCGTCGTCGGACTCAGGGCCGAGGTCGGCCACGAACCCACAGGAGTCTTGGAGTTCACTTGGAATCGCCAGGTGCCGTATGGGAGGGCAACGCGGACATATCCATCGCTGCCGGTGGCGCCGAGATTGAGTGTCCGCCCCGTAGTGCACCCGTTGTCGGGGTCGTGATAAGCGACCACAGATGCACCGGCAACTGATGTGTTGTTGGACAGCCTTACTCGAACATCCACGCTCTTCAGCGGGACGGATGCGGTTGTCGTTGTTCCAGGATTCGTCGTGACCGCCGAGGCGCGCTGTCCACCCGGGAAGAAGGCCTGCCCGGTACTCGGGTTGACCCCCTCCGGATCGGCGTCGAGACACGTTCCACCCCAGAGCTGGTAACCGTTGAGGTATGGAAACAGCGGTGTCGCGGACACGCTCTGACTGGTCGGAAGTATGGGGCTCTCTACGAACGAGACGACGAGCTCGGGGCGACGGCTGGTGGTGGTGTTCTCGCTCGAGCGGTAGACCTGCTCCATGGTCGACGAGGAACTCTCGTTTGAGTCCTTAATGACGAAACCATTGTTCGATCCCTGGTACATGCTGTTCACCAGGGTGCCGACATCCCACGTCCTCCACACATCATCGGATCCGGAGGACGGCGCCGTTGACGGCGAGCCGGTGGTCGAAGGTTGTCCGATCCACGTGATGGTGGACTCCAACCAACTGGAGGCCGCTCGGTAGACCTCGATCGTGCGCCCCAACTTTCCCTTATCCTGGTAGAGACGAAGCTCGGCCCCTCCCAACGCGCACCCCGTGGGAACAGTGGGCAAAGTGAACCTGATGAAGATGCGTTCGTTCTTATCGTCGGTCCTAGAGACAACCTTCATTTCCTTCTCGTCTCCGAAGTTCTCGTTGGCCTTTTCCTGCCTCACGCGGGCGTCATCGGATGCCCCCACGGTCACCTGGGTTGAGCACGCCGAGACGTTCCCCCAGGTCACCACCAGCTCCGGGTCGTTGGCCAGCTCCCTAACGTCGAACTGGTTCAGATAGTCCGAGCCGTTCTCGGTCGCGTCTCTAAGTAGGAAGCCATTGTTCGCGCCGGCATACTGCGCCTGGACGATCGAGGTCACGCCCCACGTCATCCAACCGGCGCTCGACGGCGCGGTCGCGGTGACCGCGGTGCCGGTAGTGGTCGGCTGGTTGTTCCAGTTGGTGCTTCCTTCGGTCCACGACGAATTCGCCTGATAGGCCTGGATCGTGCGCCCAGAACTTGGGACTCGGTCATAGATCCTCAGAGTCGCGGTCGCTACAGCGCATCCAGCAGGTGCGGTCGGGAGGGTGAACTTGACCAGGAACCGGCCGTTCCCGCCGTTCGATGAGTACGTGCCGGCGTACGTGTTGCTAGAGCTCCCGTAGGTGGAGTTGTTCGGATCCGACTGCAGCACCGAAGCATCCCCACTCGAGAGGAGGGTCGTCGGTGATGCGGTACAAGTCCCTCCCCCACCTCCACCGCCACTCGTGAAAGGCTGGCTGCCGAGAGCGAGTCCTGTGTTCGCGACGCTCGCACCGATCCCCTCGGGCACTCCGTAGTTAGCAAGACCGACAAGCGTCATGTTGATGGTGGCGCTGCGGTCGTAGACGAACTCACCGGAGGTGATGGAGCCCGCTGAGACGGTGAGGGGCTGTACCGGGTTCGTCTGGTTCTGAACGTCAACGAAGGCAGGTGTATTGAGCGAGACGTTGAAGACGCCGGGGGGAAGCCCGATGAAGAACGCGCATCCATCGGCGGCCGTGATCTGGGTGAAGGTACCTCCGGGACCGATCGCCGTCACCGTGATCCCGGCGCTCGGCAGCGCGTTCCGATCTCGGACCATGATCGCCATGTGACCGGCGCCCGAGTTGTAAGCGCCGATCGGTGGCGACACGATCGTCTCCGATTGGACCGGCCTGACTCCCTGCATGTTCGGCCACGTCACGGTCACGATCACCCTGAGGAATGCGAGTGCGGTGCCGGCCGGGGGGCTGCATACGCCGCCGGACCCGTCCTTGCTCACCCACGACGTCTGCCTGAGAAGCGTGTAGTTCACGCCCGTCACGGTTTCCGTCTTGGTGACATCGGTGAGGGGTAGCGACGCGAACTTGGTCGAGCGGACGATGTCCATCTCCTTGGCGGCGAGGTTGGCCGCCACGGAACGGTTGCGGTTGTTCCTCGTAAGGCCGAGGGCACTGCCCATCCCGACCGCAACCCCGGAAGCGACCACGGAGAAGATGGTGAGAGCGATGAGGAGCTCGATGAGGCTGACCCCGGCTTCACCGGACGCGAAGCGACGAGCGATTCCTCGCTCGTTGCGTGCGGATCGGAAGCTGTGAATGATCTGGTTCAAGGGGTCCATCCAGTCGAGTGGGGTCCTAACTGGTTATCGGCACCGGAGGGCCCGACGTTGAGCTGTGGAAGGCCGTGCGTGAACCCTGAGGATCAGCTCGTAGCCCATCCGACGCCGGGATCCCGGCTATAGCCCGTGGTGCCGCATTGCCCTGTGGTGACGCTAGTCGAGGGGGGAGACACCGTGCTTGTACTTTTTGCGTAGTACGTCCCCGCGGTGGTCTGCCCGTTGAGGCTGACATCGGTAGCCAGGCTCATGATGCAGAACTGGTTCCCCGACGCGCTGGTCGAGACGAGGACGACACCATTTCCTGTTCCGTTCATGGCGACCATGACGCCTCCCTGCTTGGCGTCGGTAGTAGTCCACACCACGTTCGGCTCGATCCCTCGAAGCGCGGTCGCGCTGGTCGTGTAGGTCTGGTAGTCGACGTAGTAAGTGCGCTCGGCCGACAGACCCGCTCGCAGGGCGGCCTGGGGCTGGCTGTCGTTGCCTTGGTTCTTCGCTCCCAGGAAGCGCGGGATGGCGATCGCCATCAGGATGCCGAGGATCATGATGACCACTAGCAGCTCAATGAGCGAGAAACCGCTCTCGTTGCCGCTCCGGTTCCGTGTCAGGTGCTCGGTCATGTCCTCTACCCCTGCGCCTTTCGTTCTGGTCCGATGGCCCGAAGGGCCGACTGTCCTGCCTAGTACTTCGTCATCTCCTGAAGTCAACTTGAAAGTCGGAAAAGAAAAAGAGGGGGCGGTTGCCCGCCCCCTCTATCAGATAGCTACTTGGATCACGTGCAGGCGACCGTGCTGGGAGCGCCGACCCCGCTGTCGTAATACTGGTCCGGCGTGTCCTGGTCGTGGTCAGCCATCAGGCAGAAGTCGCTGGCGGTGGCACTGATAACCGACACCGTCGACGCCCTCTGTCTCTGCAAAGGCACTAGTCGCAATATCGAAGTCGACGTAGCTACCGTTGTTGCCAACGGCATAAGTCTCGGCCTCGATCGCCGCGTTCTTCAGAGACGACTCGGATTGTGCTGCCCAACCCTTTTCCCTCTGGTTGAGGAAGACGGGGATGGCGATCGCCGCGAGGATCGCGATGATCAGGATCACAACCAGGAGCTCGATGAGGGTGAATCCGCGCTCATCCCGCTCCCGTGATGCTCGGAACTTCGACATCATGGTGGGCCTCCTTCTGGTGTTGTCCACCTGGGTGAGCCGGAACGGTTCCGCCTCAAGGAAGTCATCGGATAGACCTGGAAGGAACTTGAGGGAAAATCCGGGACGTTAAGGAGACAAAAGTCGCAAAGCGCGCCCGACCAATGCCGCACCATGACGAACGGAGGCCCCCGATGATCGGAGACCCCCGCACGACGTACTGAGATCGGTTACTTGACGAGGTCGAAGATCTTGAACATCGGCATATAGAGGGCGATGATCATCGACCCCACGATGCCTCCGAGCACTGCGATCATCACGGGCTCGATCAGCGAGGTCAGCGACTCAGTCGTCGACTCGACCTCTTGGTCGTAGAACTGAGCCACCTTGTCGAGCATGACGTCGACCTGCCCTGTGTCCTCGCCAACGGAGATCATCTGCACGACCATGGGCGGGAAGACGTCGTGGTTCGCGAGGGGGGCTGCCATCGTCTCGCCTCGCCTCACGTTCTCCTTAACGTCCATCGCAGCACGGGCCAACACTTCGTTGCCGGTGGACTCCGCCACGATATCGAACGCTTGCAGCACGGGAACTCCGGCCCTGAGGAGCAGGGCAAGGGTACGGGCGAAGCGTGAGATCGCCACCTTCTGAAAGAGGTCTCCGAAGACCGGGACCTTCAACTTGATGCGGTCGAAGACCAATCGGGCGTCGGCACTGGCTTCCTTCGCACGCTTGTAGGCCATGAATCCACCGATACCCAGAACCAGAGCCACCGGGATCAGGATCTTGGATTGCTCGCTCAGGGTCATCAGGATCTGGGTTGGCAAGGGCAGCGTGCCACCGAGGCCGGTGAACATGTTGGCAAACGTCGGCACGACGAACACCAGCATCACCGAAACGAGCAGCACTGCGATAACCGCCACCACGACCGGATAGGTCATGGCCGACTTGACCTTCTGCCTAAGCTTGTAGTCGGTCTCGAAGCCCGCGGCGACACGCTCGAGTACGGTGTCGAGCTGGCCCCCGGTCTCCCCTGCCTTGACCATCGAGATGAATAGTGGGTTGAAGACCTTGGGCCACTTCGACATCGCAGCCGAGAGACTCGAGCCGCGCTCGACATCGTCGCGAACCAAGAGGATGTGCTTCGCAAGCATCGGGTTCTCGGTCTGCTCGCCGAGGATGTTCAGGGTGCGCAAGAGCGACAAGCCCGAGTTGATCATCGTGGCGAACTGGCGAGAGAAGACCGCCATGTCGCGCAGCTTGACCTTCGGCGGGAAGATGTGAAGCTCGGTCTTGGCGGTGACCTTGGCGGCCTTGTTGATCTGGATCGGAATGAGGCCCTTGGCCCGCAAGCGGGACGCTACGACCGACTCGCCGTCGGCCTCCATGGCGCCCGCGACGATCTTCCCCTGACGGGTCCTTACCGTGTATGCGTACGATTCAGCCATCTCAGGCCCTTCCCGAAAGTCGCTTGAATTCCTCTGCGTGGTGACATCTCTCTAGACCTATCTCGTACGAAATGACGTTCGACTTGACCATGTCGCCGAGATGGGCGTCCATGATCTGCATCCCGTGCTTCCCACCGGACTGCATCGAGGTGTAGATCTGGTGCGTCTTGCCCTCTCGGATCAGGTTCCGGACGCCGTCCGTGACCACGAGGACCTCTGCGGCCACGATCCGGCCCCCGCTCATCTTGGGCACCAGCTGCTGCGATACGACCCCTACGAGGGTCGAGGCGAGCTGGATCCTGATCTGGTTCTGCTGATGAGGTGGGAACACGTCGATGATCCTGTCCACCGAACCGGGAGCGTCCCGCGTGTGCAACGTCGCAAAGACGAGGTGTCCCGTCTCGGCCGCGGTCAGCGCGGTCTGGATCGTTTCGAGGTCTCTCAACTCGCCGACGAGGATGACGTCGGGGTCCTGGCGCAGCACATGCCGGAGAGCCTTGGCGAAACCGTGTGTGTCGCCACCGATCTCGCGCTGGTTCACGACGGACTTCTTGTGGGCGTGAAGAAACTCGATGGGGTCCTCGATGGTCATGATGTGGTCGCTGCGGTTTGCATTGATCGAATCGATCAATGACGCGAGCGTGGTCGACTTGCCCGAACCCGTGATCCCGGTGACGAGCACGAGGCCTCCACGCAAGCGGGTGAACTCCTTCAGTACCGGCGGGAGGCCGAGGTCCTCCATCGACGCGATCTTGTAAGGGATCAGACGCATCGCCGTGCCGAGGGTGTCGCGCTGGCGAAAGACGTTGACCCTGAAGCGGCCGCGGCCCGGCAACGCGAACGACATGTCGAGCTCGAGTTCCTCTTCGAACTGTTTCCGCTGCTTCTGCGACATCATCGAATAGATGACGTCCTGGAGGTCTTTGGGCAAGAGCTTGCGGTAGCCGGGGAGGGGGACCAACTCTCCGTGGAGCCGGATGGTCGGAGGGATACCGGAGGTGAGGTGGAGGTCGGAGGCGCCGCGTTCGATAACCGCTATGAGGAACTCGGTCAGATCGGGGTCTTTACCCTCCCCCGGCTTCGCGACGACCTCCTCGGGCTCACGCCCCGGCGTCCAATCGTCGTCCTCGGGATCTTCCATCTTTTGCTTCGCCTCCACCGCCGGAGCAACTGCCGCGGCGCCGTTGCCGGCGACTGGGCTTGATCCCACCGGATAGGCGCGATCGATGGCGCCCAGGAGGTCGGGGTTGTGTGCCGCGACGGGGACGATCTCCCGGCCCGTGACGGTTCGCAACTCACCGAGAGCCTCCTCATCGCGGGGCTCGGTCAGGGCGATCACCAGTCGGTCGTCCTGCAGTTTCACAGGGAGCGCACCCAGGCGTCGAACGACTTCTGCTGTGAGCGTCGCGACGATCGCCTTGGCCGGCGTCGCCTTCTCGAGATCGGCGAACGGAACGCCATGCTGGACGGCCCGCGCTCGTGACAATTCACGGTCGGTGACGTGTCCGCCATCGACGAGGATCTTGCTTACCGTGTCCCCGGTAAGGCGCTCTTGCTCGGCAGCGGCATCGAACAGTTCCTTGGAAACGAGGCCGTGCTCGAGCAGGATCTGTCCGAGGCTACGTTGCGTCTGGGTCATGACCGTCCTGCTTTCTCGTTGAGGTGTTGCGACATCACACGACCACCCTGAGCACTTCGGCGATCGAAGTGAGTCCCATCCGGACCTTGGCAAGCCCGTCGGAGCGGAGCGTGACCATTCCCTGGTCCCGGGCGACACGGGCGATCTCCTCCGAGGAAGCGTGCTCGGTGACCATGCGCTCGATCTGCTCGGTAACCAACATGACCTCGTGAAGCGCCATACGGCCCTTGTAACCGGTGCTCCCGCAGCTGGTGCAACCGACGGGGCGGTACAGCGTCGGCAGACCCTGGGTCGGGTCGTAGGGGAACTTGGCGTGCATAAGTTCCTGCTCGGTCGCCGTGTACGGCTCCTTGCACTTGTTGCAGAGCTTCCGGGCAAGACGCTGGGCGACGATGCAGTCGAGTGACGATGCAACCAGGAACGGCTCGATGCCCATCTCGACAAGACGCGTGAGCGCCGACGGAGCGTTGTTGGTGTGAAGGGTGGACAGCACGAGGTGACCCGTGAGAGCGGCCTCGACAGCGATCTGAGCGGTCTCCCGGTCTCTGATCTCACCGATGAGGCAGATGTCGGGGTCGGAACGAAGGATCGATCTCAGGGCGGACGCGAACGTGAGTCCGGCCTTTGGGTTGGTCTGGATCTGGTTGACGCCGGGGAGCCGGTACTCGACCGGGTCCTCGACCGTGATCACGTTGACCTCGGGTCGGTTCAGGATGTTCAGGGTCGCGTAGAGGGTCGTCGACTTACCGGACCCGGTCGGGCCGGTGACGAGGATCGCTCCGTACGGCTTCGAGTACGCCTCCTCGAAGCGATCGAAGTTGTGCTTCGAGAACCCGAGGTCCGAAAGCTCGAGAAGGACACTCGACTTATCCAAGATCCTCATGACGATCTTCTCGCCATGGATCGTCGGCAGCGTCGCTACACGGATGTCGATCTGCTTCCCCTGGACGACGAGACTGATGCGGCCGTCCTGCGGGATACGCCGTTCGGCGATGTCGATGTCGGCCATGATCTTCAAACGGCTGGTGATGCCGGACTGCACCGACTTCGGCGGGCGCATGACCTCATGCAGAACGCCGTCGACGCGGTACCTAACGACCACCGACTTCTCACCCGGCTCGACATGGATGTCGGATGCGCGGTCGTTCACCGCCTGGGTGATCAGCAGGTTGACCAGTTTGATGATTGGCGCGTCGTCCGCGGCTCCCGAGGAATCGATCTCGATGTCCTGCTGGGACTGAGCTTCGAACGCAGCCTCTTCGGCAAGAGACTCAGCGGCCCCATCGAGGCGGTAGTAGTGACTGATAGCGGTGAGGATGTCAGCCTTCGTCGAGACCACGATGACGACGTCTCGCTTGGTGAGGGCTCGGATGTCGTCCACCGCGACGACGTTGGCCGGATCGGCCATCGCCAGCACGAGGCGCCCCTCTTCGTCGATACGAACGGGGATCGCGCTGTCGCGCCGGGCGATGATCTCGGGCACCAGTGAGATGGCGGATGGGTCGGGCTGTGTCTCTGCGAGGTCCACGTACTCGAGGCCGAGTTGCTCGGCGAGGATCGAGACGAGGAGCGCTTCTCGGGAGTAGCCCAGTTCGATCAGGACGCGTCCGAGGGACCGCCCCTTCTGAGCGGCCACACGACGAGCTTCCTCCAGCTGAGCGGGATCGATGAGTCCTCTGTCGAGGAGGATCCTGTCGAGGTCCGCCGCCGGGCGTGCGGGTGACACCACTCTGTTGCCCCTTCCAGTCTGCGTCTCGCCGAGGCGACCCGCTGTCCATCGTCGATCAAGCGATCGGGCCCACGGCCCGAGCTACCTATTTATCGGCGCATGGAGGGGACGACTGAAATAGCAGTCCGCCAAAAGACCTACGTAGATGCCCTCGTGTCGGCGGCCTCGGAGAGCATCTTTCGGGCCAAACGGACCATACGGACCTGGAGGTCACCACCGGGGGCCAGGGATGAAACCGTTCCGTCGGCGAATACGAGCTGGACCGCGTTCCAGTCACGCGCCCAGGCGACGTCACGAGGCGGGATCGGCGGCAAGGTGTCGACGTTCATGAGACCGCCACGGGGGCCGGGCTCAGGCGGGCGAGGACCGAGATCAACGCGGCCAGCAGGACCTCTTTGACATCGGTGCGGGAACGGGGGTCGCAAAGGACCACCGGAACCTCGTGCCCTACCCCGAGAGAATGTCGCACGCTGGTCAGGATGTCCTCACCGCCGGCGGGAACGGCTTCGGCGTGGGTGACCCCGACGACGAAAGGAACGTCCGCGAAGCCGCGGAAGGTCTCGAGGATCGAACGTGCTTCGGCGGTCGAGCTAGCCACATCCGCCCTTACCAGGAGGACGAAGGCAACCATCCCCTCGCTGAGGATCTCCCACATGACGTCGAACCGTTGCTGACCGGGAGTGCCGAAGAGGTGCAGGTGCACGCCGTCGTCGACCGTGATCTTCCCGAAGTCCATGGCAACGGTCGTGGATCGTTTGATGACCCGAGTCTCATCGGTCACCTCTCGATCGGTGCCGAGCACGGTGACCTGGCTGATGGTCTTGATCAGTGTCGTCTTGCCGGAAGAAAAAGGTCCGGTGACAACGATCTTCACTGGTCGATTCGCCGAGGCGGCGGGAACGTTGTGAGCCTTGAGCGCCCATCCCCTTTCCTGGGTGGGCACGTCTAGAGACCCTTGACGCCGTCGATCAGCCGGTGGATCAGTCCTCTATCCACGTCGTCATCGTCCTCGAGCTGCCTGGCCGTCCCCTCCTCGGGACGCGCCGCTCTGGGCGGGCGCCGGGGAGTCGTCCTCGCCGAACAGGCTCGCCAGCTCGCGGACCACCACCGCTCGATCGATGCGCATCTCCGGCTTCGGGCTCGTGCGCTGGACTTCGGGGGCAGCCTCTTGCGGGGCCTCGTAGGAGGGGACCTCGGGGACGGGCTCCGGCTGCGGTTCATAGGCCGGGACCTCTCTGATCTCCGCGGCGGACGGCTGCGGTGGCTGGACCCGGGCGGCCTCCATGGGGGTCTCGAACTCCGCCGGAGCGGGAGTGGACTCCACTTCCGGAACGTGGCGTTCGATCACCGCACTCGCCGACTCCTCGGCCCCAGTGAGATCAACGTGGTCCCTCTTCAGCTCCGGATCCTCGAACCATTCCTTGACCGGCTCCGGTACCTCGACCTTGGGTGCGGGCGGGGCGGGAGGCGGCGTGGATGCGATCGAGCTGATCTCGGCCTCGACTTCACTGCGGAACGGGACCGGCTCATCTTCGGCGTTCTCGGCTGATGGAAACTTCGGCCTGCGGCATCTGGGGCTCGATCGAATCGATGTCGATCTCGATCTCGGGCTGATCGACTTGGATCTCTTCGGTTACCGGGGGCGCCTCCTCGACCTGGACGGCTCCGTTCTCGAGCGGCGCCCGGCGAGGCGTCGGGGCAGGGGCATCAGCGGTGGAGAAGGCGGTCTCCTCGACGGCGGCGGACACGGCCGCGGCTGCCTTGGCCGGGTCGACCGAGTATGCGATCGGCTCGGGCTCGCGGAGAGCATCGGGAACAACCTCGATCATCCCTGAGGCCAGCAGTCCGTGAAGGGTGCGCAGGACGTCCAATTCATTGTTGTCGGCGTCTCCGATGATCTCGGAGATCGGACGCTCGCCGTTGACGAGGAGGAAGATCCGCTCCTCGCCGGTTGACAGTCTGAGGTTCGCTTTCGCTTCCGAGATGTCGGCGACGCGACGGAGAACCATCTTCCTCGAACGCAACTTGCGCTCGGTGCCGGCAACATCATCGATGAGGCGTGACGCCTCCATGATCACGTAGTCGACCGAGACGCGGATCGGGATTTCGGCAACGACCTCGGAGGACGACTCGAATTCGAACTCGCCGACCTCCCACTTGAGGCAGTCCGAGGCGGCATCCTGAACCTGGCTCCGGATGGCAACTGCGAGCTGCGACTTGTCGATCGCTCCATTGCGGACGAGGACCTCGCCCACTCGCATGCCAGATGCAGCGTGTTCGTCGAGCGCCTTCATGAGGTCACGCTCGCTCAACACCCCGGCTCGGACCAGCTTCTGGCCGAGAGGCTCTCTGGTCACACTGGACTCGGCGAAGTAGATCTCACCGTTGCGGAAGTAGACACCACCGCTGCCGGCACGCCGGGTGATCTCCAGGCGCCCCGTCTTTCGGGCACCAGCGATCAGCCGGAAGATGTCCGACAGTGGGAACTCCTCTAGCGATCCCTTAAGCATCTCTGGTGTCCTTCACGGTTAGATCATTCCTTCTTCAGTGCCAACTCGAAATGGCGTGGTCGTCTTCATCACTATCGGGTGGTGGAGGAGGCGGACTTAGGAACGGCTCCGTCGGGGTTGCGAATGGGTCCAGGACCGGTGCTGCCGTTTGGTCGTCGAACGATCTGGCCCGCTCGAAGGCCTCATCCTGCGGAATTCCCCGCAGAGGGGTCTCCGGGCGTCTTTCCCGGTCGCTAACCGCTCCACTTTCCCGGTCGCTAACCGCTCCACTTTCCCGGTCGCTAACCGCTCCACTTTCCCGGTCGCTAACCGCTCCACTCTCGCCGTTCATGATCTCGGCGACCCGTGTCGCGGTCTTGCGCATCTCGAAGATGACCAGACCGGCCTTTGCTTCCCTATCGGCCACGGTTACGAGAACTGCTCCTTCGCCGGCTGCCATAAGAACGACATACCCGTCCTCGGCCTCGACGAATACCTGCGCGAGGTCTCCCTTGCCGAGGCCGCTTGCGGCCCTCTCACCCAGGGTGTGCAGAGCGGCGGACATCGCCGCCAGGCGATCTTCTTCGACATCGGGTGGCAGAGCGGATGCCATCGGCAATCCGTCGACACTAACGACGGCCGCGGCCTGGATCTCCGGGGCATCCCCGAGGAACTCGTCCAGAACTTCTGCGAGTCGGTCCGCTCTGCTGCTCTTCATAGGTTCCTCCCACATCGCATGTTCGAACCAACAGGCTCGCACGCGCGGCCACTAACTTTCCATCCCGTGCTCTAGCTATCTTTCGGCACATGAGCCCCAGCGGTTGAGCCTATGGCCCTTACGGCGGCGGCAGACATCACGTCCACGGGCGGCTCCAGTCCGGTCCAGATCCCGAAGGACGCGGCCGCCTGGAGCACCAGCATGCCTAGACCCCCCCAGGCCACAGCCCCGGCGGCCCTGGCTTTGTCCAGCAAGGGGGTCGTCGGCGGCTGATAGATCAGGTCCATGACCAGCTGACCGGGCCCGAAGGAGGTCCCTGGGAGGACGACCTCGCCCGCCATGCCGGCCGGGGTGCAGTTCACGACCACATCGGCCGTACCCGCCAGCTCCACCGCCTCGCTCCAGGGGGCGGCACGGGCAAGATCGGGTCGTGCGGCGAAGGTGACCTCGGCCGCTGCCTCGGCCCTGCGGGCCACCACCGTGATGCCCGCGACTTCTAGCTGATCCAACGCCCTGACGATCGCCCGCGCCGAGCCCCCGGCGCCGAGGACGACGCAGGTCTTCCCCTTGACCGGGACGCCGGATTCCTCGGCCACGAACTCACGGAATCCATCGACATCCGTGTTGTGTCCGATCAGGCGGTCGTCGCAGGCGCTGGATCGTGTTGACCGCCCCGACCGCCCGGGCGTCCCCGGAGAGGTCATCGAGCATGCGGGATCACCGCCTGCTTGTGGGGCATGGTGACGTTGGCGCCCTCCCCACCTAGTGCCCTCAGGCCCCCGATCGCTTCGCCGAGCCGTTCGGCAGGGACGGGGAAGGCCAGGTAGGTCCAATCGAGACCCAGGGTCCGGAAAGCGACGTTGTGGATTATCGGAGACAGGGAGTGCTCGAGCGGCCAGCCGAGGATGCCGACGAAGCGGCTCGCCGATCTCATCCGCAATCCAGCGTCTGATAGTGAGCCTTGTCCTCCAGAAACTCCGCGTCGGTGGTGCTGAATGCGTGGTTGCCATCGCAGTCGGCAAGGACGTAGTACATCCACGGGCCATCGGCCGGAACGAGCGCAGCTTCCAGCGACGCACGCCCGGGTGCGCCGATAGGGGTCGGCGGGAGATTTGCGTACCGGCGGGTGTTGAACGGTGAATCGACCTCGAGTGCACTCTGGGTCAGAACCGCATGCCGGTCGCCGAGCGCGTAGAGCACCGTCGCATCGATACCGAGCATCCAACCGGCACGTATCCGGTTGTAGATCACCTGGGCGACCTTGGCTCGCTCCGCATCCATCCTCGTCTCGGCCTCGATCATCGACGCGACGATGATGATCTCGTAGTCCGAGAGACCGAGTGACTCCGCCCTCGAGAAGTCGAGACCCTCGGCCTGCTTCTCGAACTCGCCGAGCAGCCTCTCGATCACATCGCGTGCGCTGTCCTTCTCGATCACCTGGTAGGTCGAGGGGAACAACAACCCTTCGAGGGTGTCGATGCCGTCGGGTAGGAACTCCGATCGGATCTTCCCGCTGGTCGCGAGCTTAAGGAACTTCTGAGCCGAGATGTGGGTGCTCTCCCCCATGGTCTCGGCCATCTCCGTGAGCCACGACCCCTCCGGGAAGGTGACCGTGACGTACTTCTCGCCTGCGGGACCGGTCCCCTTCAACGCTTCCAGGGCTTCCCTCGCGGTCAACCCGGTCGGCAGGATGTACTTGCCCGCTTGGATCTCCTCCGCGCCTCCATCGAAGTAGGCCGCCAGACGGAAACCGAACGCAGACTTGATCACCCCCGCTCCTTCGAGGATCTTGCCGATCTCCTCGGCGCCCGAGCCGTTCGGGATCTCGAACTCGACCTCGGGACCCGGATCCGACGACCCCCAGAACCCCACCGATCGCAGATAGACCGAGGCGCCGACGCCGGCCACGAGGAAGAGGCTGAAGACGATCGTGAGGGCGGTGACGACCTTCCCCCGGCGGGTCAGCTTGCTCATCGCTATCTGGATCCCCCCGCGTCGAGGAAGCCCTGGAGCATCACCTGAGCGGCGACCGCGTCCAAGACCTTCTTGCGCGCCTTGGCGCGACCGCCCGCCGCTCTCAACCCTTGCTGAGCGACGACCGTCGTCAGGCGCTCGTCGTGTTCGACGACGTCGATCTCGAGAGCGTGCTTCTGAGTTGTTCGACGAAGCCACTCCGAGCAGCCACCGAGTTACCGGCAGAGCCGGACATCGACACCGGTCGGCCGACCACGACGAGGTCGGCCCCCGTCTCACGGACGAGCTCGGCGATGCGAGCGATCGGGTCGGTGTCCTTGGAATCGATAACCTCGACGGGCCGAGCGAAGCGCGTCTCTCGGTCCGCGGCCGCGATCCCGATCCTCCGCTCTCCGGGATCGATGCCGAGGATCATCCGCGCAGCGACTCGCGCGCCGCGGCCGCCACCGCCTCGAGAGCCGCGATCGAGATTGTCTGCCTCCGGTCCTCCAGAGATAGCGAGATCCGGCTTCCCTCCGCCGCCTCCGCCGAGCAACTTCGCACCTTCTGAGATCAGGTCTCGAGCAGTGATACCGCGCTCGACCAACTCCTTCGAGAGCGCAACGACCAGGTTGGCTTTGCCGTCGCCAGCGGTCCCCAGCACGATGACCGCGGACCCCAACTTGCCTCGCAGACTCAGCGCCAGCCCTCGCAAGGCGTCGACACTTTCATCACGGCGCGCCACGATAAGACGCACTCCACCGAGGTCCTCCGCCCCGCCGGCCAGAGAATCGGCTTCGGACGACGACCTCTTGCGATCGGCGTCGGCGAGGCGGCGCTCCATGTCCTTGCTGGTGTGCAGTAGGCGCTCAACCTTTTCGGCAACCTCCTCCGGGGTCGTCTTTAACGATGCCGCGGCCCGTTCGAGCACCGCTACCCTCCGGTTCAGATAGTCGAGTCCGTCCTTGCCAACCAGTGCCTCGACCCGTCGGAGGTTGGCGCCCACCGAGCCCTCGCTCGTGACGACGGCCACTCCGATCTGACTGGTGTGCGGCACGTGGGTGCCACCGCAGAGTTCTTTGGAGTAGTCGCCGACCTCGACAACCCTCACGAAATCTCCGTACTTCTCCCCGAAGATCGCCATCGCACCGATCGACTTGGCGAAGTCGAAGCTCGTCTCGAACGCACGCACCTGGTCGTCAACGAGCACTCGCTCTTGCAGCTCGGTGGAGATATCGGCGACACGCTCTTCACCGAGGGCTTCGAAGTGGTTGAAGTCGAACCGTAAGCGGCCGGGTTCTACGAGAGACCCGGCTTGGGTCGCGTGGTCTCCAAGGCGGTCGCGGAGGATCCAGTGAAGAACATGAGTCGCGGTGTGAGCGCGCTCTGAGTTACGACGGAAGCCGGCGTCAACGGCCAGATCGACCTTGTCTCCCACCTTCAACTCCCCCGCCTTGATGAGGGTCAGGTGTCCGGTCAATCCGGGGACGATGCGCGTGGTCGTCAGGACCCTGGCGCGCCCGGTGGGACTGGTGATCTCACCCTGGTCACCGACCTGGCCCCCGCCCTCCGCATAGAACACGGTCTCGTCGAGCACGATCTCGACCTCATCGCCCTCGGATGCCACCGGCACACTGACGCCGTTGTCGGCGATCCCGATGATCGTGGCCGTGCCGGTGAGGTGTTCGTACCCGTCGAACAGTGTGGGGCCGTGCTCCTCGAGGATGGCGGCACCGACGTCTCCCGCCTCCGCCACCGCTTCTTGCTTACGTGCCGCCCGAGCGCGGGCGCGCTGATCCGCCATCAGCTTCTCGAACCGTTCGCTGTCGACCGGAACGTCGGACTCCTGAGCGATCTCGCGCGTCAGGTCGATCGGGAAGCCGAAGGTGTCGTGGAGTTTGAAGGCAACGTCGCCGGGGATCCCGGTCGAACCTTCACGTGCCCGGTCGATCTCGTCCTCAAGCATCGAGAGGCCTTGGCGAAGGGTTCCCGCGAACCGCTCCTCTTCGTGCGAGGCGATCTCGGTGATGTGACCCTTCTTCTGGATCAGTTCCGGGTAGGCATCGCCCATCAACTCGATGACCGACGAGATCATCTCGGGAAGGATCTCCTCCTCGCGTCCAAGCAGTCGGGCGTGGCGGACGGCGCGGCGCATCACGCGCCGCAGGACGTAGCCGCGCTCCTGGTTGGACGGGAGGACTCCGTCGGCGATCAGGAACGTGATCCCCCGGGCGTGATCGGCGAGGACCCGAAGGCCGCGGTCGACTGGCTCGTCCTTGCCGTACTTCTGTTTGGTGAGCTCGGAAGCGCGTTCGATCAGCGCGGTGAAGGTGTCGATCTCATACAGGGTCGGAACATCCTGCAGCACCATCGCTATGCGCTCGAGCCCGGCTCCGGTGTCGATGTTCTTCTTAGGGAGTTCGGCGACCGGTTCGATCTGGGCGTTGCAGTCGTTCTGCATAAAGACGAGGTTCCAGATCTCAAGGTACCGATCCTCGTTGCCTTCGGGGCCGACGTCGGACGCCGGTCCATAGGCATCGCCAAGGTCGACGAAGATCTCCGAGCACGGGCCGCAAGGCCCCGCGACCCCCATGTCCCAATAGTTGTGTTCCCTCGAGCGTCGGACGATCCGCTCCGCCGGTACACCGACCGCATCACGCCAGAGGTCGAATGCCTCGTCATCGGTCTCGAACACCGTCGGCCACAGACGGTCGGGATCGATGCCGAAGCCGTCGGTGACCAGTTCCCAGCCCCAGGGGATCGCCTTCTCCTTGTAGTAGTCACCGAACGAGAAGTTGCCGAGCATCTCGAAGAAGGTCAGGTGGCTGTGGTCCCCGACCTCGTCGATGTCGGTCGCCCGGAAGCATTTCTGGACGCTCATCGCACGGGGGGAAGGAGGACTCTGCTCCCCGAGGAAATAGGGCTTGAACTGATTCATCCCGGCGTTCGACAGGAGCAGGGTGGGATCGTTGGGCACCAGGGACGAGGAGGGGACCAGATCGTGCTCGCGCGACTCAAAGAAGGCGAAGAAACGGTCCCTGATCTCACGGGTCTTCATGGCCTGAGACTACCTAGGGTTCTTAGGCTTGACGGTTCTTGTCCTCGAGCTTCCGGTTGACGGAGTCGAGGAACGTCCCGGTCAGGGCATTCGGGGTGAATCGATCGCGCCGTGCCTGCCACCAGCGGTCGAATTGCAGGGCGATGGCGGCTCCCAGGGCGATCCAGAACAGTCTCTTGAGCATCGCCAGAGACTAACCGTCCTTTGATCTCTTGGTTCTCAGCTCTTGCGCTAGTTCGGCCTCGCGGCCGGTGATCGGTTCGTAGTAGCTCGTCTTCGCCAGGCGGTCGGGCAGGTACTGCTGCTCGACGTATCCACCATGTGCATGCGGGTACTCGTAGCCCTTGCCGGCGCCGATCGAGCGCGACGCCGAACCACTCGAATCCTTCAGGTGTTTGGGCACTGGGAGCGGCCCGTGGTTCTGCACGTCCTCCTGAGCCTTGTTGATCGCCATGTAGGCGGCGTTCGACTTGGGCGCGAGGGCCAGGTAGGTCGTCGCCTGGCTGAGATTGATACGCGCCTCCGGCAACCCCACGAACTCGAGCGCATGGTGAGCGGCGATCGCCACCTGCAGCGCCACCGGGTCTGCGTTCCCGACGTCTTCGGAGGCGAAGACAACCATGCGGCGGGCGATGAAGCGGGGGTCCTCCCCGGCATCGAGCATCCTCGCCATCCAGTAGACCGCTGCGTCCGGGTCGGAGCCCCGCATCGACTTGATGAAGGCCGAGATGACGTCGTAGTGCCAGTCCCCCGACTTGTCGTAGGGAAGGGCGCGGCGCTGCAGGGCCTCCTCGGCTACGTCGACGTCGATCTTCCCCGTGCCCGCCGCCATCGACGACGCGGCCTCCAGGGCGTTGAGCGCCGAGCGCGCGTCCCCGCCCGATGAGTGCGCGATGTGTTCCAGCGCGTCGGGGGTCACCTCAAGCCTCAAAGTGCCAAGGCCTCGCTCTTCATCGGCCAGAGCGCGCTTGAGGATCTCGAGGACGTCTTCCTCGGACAGTGCTTCGAGCCGGAACAGGAGGCTGCGAGACATCAGCGGCGAGTTGACCTCGAAGGAAGGGTTCTCGGTCGTCGCCCCGACCAGAACGATCCATCCGTTCTCGACCGCGGGAAGAAGGGCGTCCTGCTGGGATTTGTTGAACCGGTGGATCTCATCGAGGAACAGCACCGTCCGTTGTCCCTGCTGTCCGAGACGATCCTTGGCCTTCTCGATCGCCTCTCGTACATCCTTCACGCCGGACGACACCGCCGACATCGGCTCGAAATAAGCGTCGGTCGACGCCGCGATCACGTTGGCCAGCGTCGTCTTACCGGTCCCCGCAGGACCCCAAAGCACGATCGAAGACAGGTCGCCCGAGGCGATGAGCGACCGGAGCGAGCGGCCCTCGCCGAGGATATGGATCTGCCCGACGATCTCGTCGACCGACCGAGGCCGCATCCGGGCGGCGAGAGGCGCGTAGTCTCCGAATCGATCCTCGAGGGAGCTCTCGAACAGGTCCATCTCACGAGGTTAGTCCTCATCGCTGCGCCTCGTTCTCCTTGCTCCGAACTCGTTTGCGTAGTCCTCAAGCCGGTCGGCAAGCTCCTGGGGTTTGGCAAGCGCGGGGAGGTGCCCACTGTCGAATTCATCGGGGACGATTCCCAACCGCTCCCTGACCACCCGGTGCAGCAATGGAGCGGGCAAGAAACGATCGTCAGTACATAGAAGGAACTTGGTCGGCACGTTCGGCCACGCATCGAGCGGCCACGGCTTCTCGAACGGAGTTCCGGATTGGTCGCGCTCTCCGCGGGCCATCGCGTCGGCCACGACCTCAGGCGGAACGTCGTGGAAGAACTCCCTCATGACATCGAAATCGCCATCGGGATCCCAGCCCTGGCGTTCGGCCTGCTCTCGCTTAGCGTCTTCGTAGCCCGTATTGGTCCACCACTCCCCCGGCGGCTCTCCCGGCGACGGGATCATCGCGGCCACGAGGACGATCAGCTCGACGGGGACCCTCTGGCACACGAGGGGTGCCGTGAAACCGCCCAGCGACTGGGCCACCACGACGAGATCGGTGCGATCGCCGATCGCGTCCACGACGGCATCGGCGTACTCGGCGAATCCCGCGGAGTCGTCGTCACATGGGAGGTCGGGCGCCACCACGTCATGACCCTTGGACCGTAGCTCCGGGACCAACCGGTGCCAGTACCAGGAGTCTGACGCCGCACCGTGGATCAGCACAAAGGTAGCCATCGGTCTCCCTCTCTCTCGGTCCGCTGCGAATAAGACCCATCGAGATCCAAGAAGTCATCGGTCCGGCGCCGAGTAGCGGCGCCCGAAGCGGTCAGTCCCCCGGGTCGGGGGGTGGGGCGGTCGACTTCAGGCTGAGGATCTTCAGCTGCGCCTCGTCCACGGTCGAGGGGGCGCCGGTCAACGGATCGAACGCCGTCTGGGTCTTGGGGAAGGCGATCACCTCGCGGATGTTGGTCTCGCCGGCCGCCAGAGCGACGATCCGGTCGATCCCCGGCGCGATACCTCCGTGCGGAGGCGCTCCGAACTTGAAGGCATCGAGGAGGAACCCGAACTTCTCGTTCGCCTCGGCCTCGGAGATCCCGAGAGCACGGAACACTCTCGACTGCATGTCTCGGTCATGGATACGGATGCTCCCCGAGGCGAGTTCCCACCCGTTGAGGGTGATGTCGTAGGACTTCGAGATGACCTTCGCCGGATCGGTCTCGAGGAACTCGAGCGTCTCCTCCACCACGCCGGTGAAGGGATGGTGGATCGGGTCCCAGCGCTCCTCGTTCTCGTTCCACTCGAACCACGGGAAATCGACCACCCAGGCGAACTTCCAGTAGTCGGGGTTCTCGGGCTCGTACTCGGGGACGTGCCCGAACCGTTCGGCAAGACGCGTGCGCAAACCACCGAGCACCTTGTAGACGACGCTCTTTCGCTTGTCCGCCACGATGAGGATCAAGTCACCGACGCTCGCGCCGGCGGCTTCGACCAGACCCTTGCGTTCGGCATCGGAGAAGAACTTGTCCATCGGCGACTTCAATCCATCCGAGGTGACACCGACGTAGACCAGGCCCCCGGCACCCAGGGATTTGGCGTCGTCGACCAATCCGTCGAGCTGCTTGCGCGGGAGTTCACCCTGATCCGGGATCGTGATCGACTTGATCGCCCCCCCATCGTCGAGGACCGAGCGGAACACTCGCGCTTCGGTGTTCGCGAACACTGTCCCCAGATCGCGCAGCTCGAGGCCGTAGCGGAGGTCGGGCTTGTCGGAGCCGAACCTCTCCATCGCTTCCGAGAACGGGAGGCGCGGGAAGTCGGCCAGCTCGACACCCATGACTTCCTTCCACACACTCTTGAACATGCGTTCGGTGACCTCGAGTACGTCCTCCTGTTCGACGAAGCTCATCTCGAGGTCGAGTTGCGTGAAGTCGGGCTGCCGGTCGGCACGTAGGTCCTCATCGCGGAAACAGCGAACGATCTGGTAATAGCGGTCGAAGCCCGAGACCATCAGCAGTTGCTTGAAGAGCTGCGGTGATTGCGGCAACGCATAGAAGCGTCCGGGATGGACGCGCGACGGAACGAGGTAGTCCCTGGCCCCCTCGGGGGTCGCCCTGGTCAACATCGGTGTCTCGATCTCGTAGAAGCCTTCGGCGTCGAAGAAGCGACGGATCGCAGATATCAGCTCGTGACGCAACTTGAGATTGCGTTGCATCGACTCGCGCCTCAGATCGAGATAGCGATACTTGAGACGCAGCAATTCATCGGTCTCGTGGTACCCGTCGAGCTGGAACGGAGGAGTCTCGCTGCGAGAGAGGATCTCGACGCTTCCGGCGGCGACCTCGACCTCGCCGGTACCCAGCTTGGGATTGACGGTCCCCTCCTTGCGGGCGATGACCTCTCCCTCTATGCGGATGCAGAACTCGCTCCGGAGGTCCTCGGCCAAGGGCAGGCTCTGCGGATCGAGCACGACCTGAACGAGTCCGGCAACGTCCCTCAGGTCGATGAAGATCACTCCCCCGTGATCGCGGCGAGTGTGGACCCAGCCGCAGAGGGCGACCTTCTCACCGGTGTGCTCTGCCCTCAGGTCACCGGCACGGTGCGTTCTCAACATGACGCTCTCATCCCGCCTTCACTTTGGATTCAAGATCGGTCGCCGGGACCCGCTCTTGTTCCCCCGACGTGAGATCACGGAGCGTGACCTCACCGGTGGCTAGTTCGTCCGGACCCAGGATCGCTGCGAACCTGGCCCCCGAGCGGGCCGCCTCTTTCATCTGTCCCTTCATACCGCGCATGGTGTGATCGAGATCCGCTCCGATCCCGGCACGGCGCAGGCGTGTTGCAAGCTTCATGGCTTCGGCTGCCGCATCGTCCCCTTGCGCAACGACGTAGACGTCGACCTTAGGGACTCCCTGGATACCGGTCGAGTTCAGCGCGAGCAGGATGCGATCGATCCCCAGAGCGAATCCGATGCCGGGAAGTGGATCCCCTCCGATCATCTCGGCGAGTCCGTCGTAGCGGCCGCCACCACCCATCGCGTTCTGCGATCCAAGTCCGCTCCACACGTACTCGAACGCGGTGCGGGTGTAGTAGTCGAGTCCCCTCACGAGTCGCGGCTCGAGCGTGTAGGCAACGCCCAGGGCATCGAGGTGCGTCTTCACGGCTTCGAAATGCTCGGCACACTCAGTGCAGAGATGGTCGGTGATCACCGGTGCAGACGCCATCACCGCGATCGTCGCCGGCTCCTTGGAGTCGAACGTCCGAAGCGGGTTGGTGTCGATCCGATTGCGGTCCTCGGGCGCGAGATCTCCCTCGTGCTCGCGGAGGAAGTCGACGAGAACCTGGTTGTAGCCGATCCGGCAATCGGCGGACGGGTGTCCTATCGAGTTGAGCAGCAAGGTTGGCGTCGCGCCCGCGCTCCGAAGGAACCGGTCGCCCACCTCGATCACCTCGGCGTCCGCCGAGGGACTGTCCGTGCCCATGGCTTCGATCCCCACCTGGAAGAACTGCCGGTAGCGGCCCTTCTGGGGCCGCTCCTGACGGAACATCCAGGACGAGTAGTGGAGCTTTACCGGTAACGCCCCGCGGTGAAGATTGTGTTCGATCACCGCCCGCACCACCCCGGCGGTCCCCTCGGGGCGAAGCGTGAGGGAGCGGCCTCCGAGATCCTCGAAGGAATACATCTGCTTGGTCACGACCTCGCTCGTCTCGCCGACACCGCGCTCGAACAGGGCGGTGTCCTCGAAGGTCGGGGTCTCGGCCGGCTCGTAGCCCGCCTGCTCGAAGGTGTCCTGAGCCAGGCGCACCAAGGTCTCCCACCGGAACGAGTCCGGAGGCAAGATGTCGTTGGTTCCCTTGGGCACGCGGAGGTGCCCTCTCTCGTTAACCATCGTGCATCGCATCCTATGATGGGGACGACTCGCGACCAGTGACGACGACCAGGGGGAGCAGATGCCGCAGGCTCGCACGGAAGACAGGGCGACGATCGAAGAGCTCACCCGTCAGATCCGGCACGACATCGTGACCGCGACCACGAAGGCAGGCTCGGGACACCCCTCGACCTCGCTCTCGATGGTCGAGATCGTCACGACCCTCTACTTCGGCGGGGTCCTCCGCTACGACCCAGCTAACCCAAAGGATCCCGAACGCGATCGCTTCATCCTCTCCAAGGGCCACGGAGCACCGGGGCTCTATGCCGTGCTCGCCGCCGCCGGGTACTTTCCTCGTGAGGACCTCTTGACACTACGCAAGCTGGGGTCGCCACTCGAAGGGCACCCGAACATGAATCGTCTGCCGGGGGTCGAGGCGTCGACGGGGTCGCTCGGACAGGGCTTCTCGCTGGCGATCGGGCATGCGCTCGGACTGAGGCTCGATCGCAGGGACGCCCGTGTCTACGTCATGGTCGGCGACGGCGAGAGCGAACAGGGTCAGGTCTGGGAGGCGGCGATGTATGCCGGCAACCACGGGCTCGACAACCTGACGCTGATCATCGACCGCAACGGGTACCAGCAGACGGCCGCGGTCAAAGAGGTTCAACCACTGGATCCCCTCGAGGACAAGCTCGCGTCGTTCGGTCTCGAGGTAAAGACGATCGACGGGCATTCTCTCGACGAAGTTGCGGCCGCGTTCGACTGGGCGCGTGGGGTCAAGGGCAAAGCGCAGGCGATCGTTGCGAACACGGTCAAGGGCAAGGGCGTGGCCCTACTCGAGGCCGACCCCGGGAACTGGCACGGCAAGCCGATCCCGGCAGACGAGGAAGCGAAGGCACTACAGGAGATCGGGGCGAGCGTATGAGCTTCGGGTTGACCAGGATCGAGTTCGAAGAGGGCCCCGCCACCCGAGAGGCGTTCGGCGAGGCATTGGCCGAGGCCGGCTCCGACCAGCGCGTGGTCGTGGTCGACGGAGACGTCAACAATTCCACCTACACGAATCACTTCAAGGAGAAGTACCCCGAGCGTTTCTTCAACGCAGGCATCGCCGAGTCGAACATGGTCGGCATCGCCTCCGGACTGTCGGCGACCGGGAAGATCCCGGTGGTGTCGTCGTTCTCGACCTTCCTCATGTCGAACGCGTTCGATCAGATCCGGATGTCGGTCGCCTTTCCGAACCAGAACGTCAAGCTGGTCGGAACCCATGCCGGCATCTCGATCGGCGAGGACGGTCCGTCGCAGATGGCGATCGAAGACGTCGCGCTCGCCTGTGCCCTTCCCGGGTTCACGGTCGTAGTACCGGCCGATGGGCCGAGTACGAAGCTGGCCACCAAAGCCCTGATCGAGCGACCGGGTCCTGCATTCCTCCGTTGCGGTCGCCCCAAGGTGCCCCTGCTCTACACCGATCCGTCGAAGTTCCACATCGGTAAGGCAACCACCATGCGCGACGGCGATGACGTCACGATCATCGCCAACGGGATCATGGTCGCGATGGCGCTCGATGCCGCCGAGGGCTTGAAGGAAGAAGGGATCGAGGCTCGCGTTCTCGACATGCACACGGTCAAGCCGGTCGATGCGGCCGCGATCGAAAAGGCAGCGAACGAAACGCGAGGGATCGTCGTGGCCGAGGAGCACCTGGCGCACGGGGGTCTGGGCTCGGTGGTCGCGCTGGTTGCGGCCGAACGCCGTCCGACGAGGATGGCATTCGTCGACGTCGGCGACACCTACGCGACTTCGGGGACCCCGGATCAGTTGCTGGAGCAATACGGGTTGACCCCCGATGCGATCCTCGACGCCGCCCGAAGGGTGCTCAAGGACTAGAACGAGAGTCCTCGACGTACAGCACGTAGCTGAGTTCGGCCCCTTGATACCTGGCGGTGACTTCCCAGCATCCCGGCTGTGGGAGTTCGAGTCCAACGAGCATGAAGTTCCTGATTTCGCGATTGAAGGAGGGGACCCCGCCTCGTTCTGCAACCGGCGGAGCGGGCCCGTCGAGACGCACAGCCGTGATGGCCACGTCAGCATCCCCAGAGAAGTCCTCGACAGCAGACAGCGTGAAGTTCTCGCTGAACCACAACGTCTTGTTGCCGACGTGACCGTCCTCGGCCACCGGCAGATCCCACACTGAGCCGTTCGCATCGAGCATGATCCAAAGTCCGGGGTTTCCGTACCAGACGTCCCGAAACGGCTCGGGCAACACCGGGGGCTCGGAGGGATACGGCTTAGGAGGCACGAAGCCCCGCTCTGGAACCGTCACCGGACAGCCGTCGACGTCGCGGGCATTGGGAGAAGGTCCGGATCCCAGAGCCGAGCCACTCCCCTCGGATCCCTGGGCGCACCCTCCAAGCAGGAGCAGAGCGATCGTGACCCGTGCGAGGGAGTTCATCTCACTGATACCCCGCGCGCACGTCCGGGGTTCCCTCGGGGTCGCCCTGAATCCTCGGTTTGACGGAGCCGGCGATATGCCCTAATATCGAACATATGTTCGCTATGCGAGGACAGCCCGACTTCAGCTCCCGGGACGAAGCTCGCCTCGCACTCGAGGACGAGTTAGCCGAGGCCCAGGCAGCGGTCAATGCCGGCCAGGCCCGACTGGTAGCCCTCGTCTCTGAGCACCTCGAGCACGAGTACTGGGGCGATCACGTCGGGATCCGGTCCGCGACCGGCTACCTCACCTGGAAGCTGGGCCAGACCCCCTCCGAGGCCGCCCGGCTCCTCGAGGTGGCTTCCAAGCTTGGTTCCTTCCCCAGGCTCAAGGCGGCCTTCGAGGACGGGTCATTGTCTTTGGCGCAGGTAAAGATCCTGGTCTCGATCGCCGAGCCCGAGACCGAGGAGCTGCTCCTCCATTACGGACTCCACCTTTCGGGTGCGCAGCTCGCCCGCTTCGCCGGTCACTACCGCCGGGCGATCACCTTGCAGGAGGACACCGCCCATCGGGACCGGCGTCTCACTAGCGGGCATCGCGATGATGGCTGCTGGAGCTTGTCGTGCGGTCTTGCCTCCGAACACGGAGAGATCATCGAGGCCGCGCTGCGCCAGGCACTGAGTGAGATGCACGAAGAGGGCATCGAATTGGATGAAGACGCCCTCGATCCGTGGGGAGCGCGCCGAGCCGATGCACTCCTCAAGATCGTCGAGTCCTATCTGTCCTCCGAGCCTCGTAAGGCCCACGAGCGTCACACCGTGGTGGTCCATGCCGAACTCGAGACACTGCTCGGCAAGGACGGCCTTGGGAAGATCGAAGGAGGAGGTGTCGTCTCCGGCGGGACCATCGAACGGTTGCTCGCCGACGGTGCTTCGGTCATCGAGATGATCGAGCACGGCGGCAACATCATCCATGTCGACAAGAAGCGACGCCTTCCCAACACCGCCCTCAAGCGGGCACTAAAAGCGCGCGACGAGTGCTGCGTGATCCCGGGGTGCAACCGGGTCGCACATCGTCAGTCCCATCACGTGATCCCCTATCGCGATCTCGAGGAGACGACCCGGGACGGAACCGTGCTCGCCTGTCCTCCACACCACAAGGACCTCGACGCCGGTCGCATCACGATCGAACGCACAGAAGAGGGTCTCGTGTTCCGGGACGAGCGCGGGCGAGTCATCGAGCGTCCGCTGCTGACCGCCGTGAAGGATCTCTCGGAACAGAACCGAGAGCGCGGGGTCGAGGTCGACTCCCAGACCTGCCTCCCAGGCTGGGGCGGCGAGCCCGGGAGCATGGTCTATTGCGCCGATCTGGCGATGCGAGAACGGAACCGAGGACTCAGAGACTCAGGGAAACTCCGCCCGGAGGACGATCTCGAGGCCGGCCCGGATCCCTAGAAGGTCTTCTCCGAGTCCAGCAGGATAGTGACCGGGCCCTGGTTCACCAAGTCCACATCCATCGACGCGCCGAACTCTCCGGTCGCGCAGATAACCCCCGCGTCGGCCAGCGTGGCGGCGACACCTTCGTAGAGGGCCTCGGCCACCTCACCGCGTGCAGCCCGGATGAACGAGGGGCGTCGTCCCTTGCGAGCATCGCCGTACAGGGTGAACTGACTCACGAGAAGGACCGCTCCCCCACTCTCGATCAGCGAGGCGTTCATCTTCCCGTCGGCGTCCTCGAAGATCCTCAGGTTCACGATCTTGTCGGCGGCCCAGGTGACCTCCGCGGCGGTGTCCTCTGGAGAGATACCGATCAACGCGACGAGGCCGGCACCTATCTCTCCGGTGATGCGTCCGTCGACAGTCACCTTCGCCCGGCTTACCCGCTGGACGACCAGCCTCACGGGGCGACCGGCATCACGTTGAGATAGATCTGTCGCGCGATCGGGGCTGCAACCTGGCCCCCGACTCCCCCGTACTCGGAGACGACCGCAACGGCGACGCGGGCGCCGCCCGACGGAGCGAAGGAGATGAACCACGCGTGGTTCTCGCGCTTACCGGCAACGTCGACCTCGGCGGTGCCCGTCTTCCCCGCGATGCTGAGCCCGGAAATGTTGGCGTTGACACCGGTGCCACCTTGAACGACAGCCTCCATCATCGCGGTGACCTCGGCCGCAGTCTGCGCGGAGACGACTCGTTTGCCCTTCTTCGGTTGATCCAGCGAGAAGCGTGGCTCCATGCGGCGGCCGCCGTTGGCGATCGTTGCGGCAACCGTCGCCATCTGCAGCGGGGTTGCGAGGACCTGCGCCTGCCCGATAGCGCTCCACATCAGATCACTGAGGCTCCCGGCGGGGGGCGGGTACTGCGATGCGGCCACGATCCGCTCATCCCGGGGTTCCCGGTTGAAACCGAACAGCTCCGCGTACTTGGTCATCCGGTTATCACCCAACCTCTCCGCGACCTGAGCGAAGGCGGTGTTGACGCTGAACTTCAGTGCATCTGCCAGCGACACGGACGCATAGGCAGACGACTCGAAGTTGCGGACCCCCTTGTACTCCTTAGGTCCGGACAACATGGTCCCGGGGGTCATCAGTCCCGAATCGAGCGCGGCCGACGTCGGGATCACCTTCATCGTGGATCCCGGTGGGTAGCGACCGACCAGTGCTCGGTTGAAGGGAGACACGCCGGTTGCCCCTACGTAGTTGCCGGGGCCGAACGCGGATGAATCCACGACCGCAAGGACGTCTCCGGTAGATGGCTGGATCACGACGGCTCCCCCGACCTCGCTCGAGGGATACGCCGACTCCGCCGCCTGCTGAACCTCGACATCGAGTGTCGTCTTGAGAACCTGACCCGGCTCGCCGGGATAGGGGGCGAACCGTTCGATCGGCTCGTCTTCGGCATCGACGATCGCGAGCCGGATCGCAGGAGTACCCGCGAGCTGCTCGTCGAACGCGGCCTCGAGTCCCGACCCGCCCACCAGAGAACCGGCCGGCGTGTCCTCGTCGTCGGTGGTGGTGGTCTTGATGTGCCCGATGGTGCTGCCGGCCAGCGTGCCGAACGGGTAGCGGCGCGAGCCTGCGTGACCGGTGGCCAGGATCCGTCCGTCGCGGTCCTTGATCGGGGCGCGTTTAGGGAACTTGGTAAGGACGGCAAAGCGTTCGGCACCCTCGACACCGGGCCACACGAGTTCGGGCGACCAGTCGACGAGCCACTTCTGCTCGGCCGCTTCGAATTCGAGTTCAAAGCTCCCCGAAAGGGTCACCGTCTGTGGCGTCGCGGCCGAGTTGTAAGCCACCTCGTAGTCGACCGACACGGGGCCGTAGGTCGGGGCGTCGCCAGTCTCCTCGGTGGGGGTCGGTCGTGGTTGAGGCGGAGTGGCAGATCGTCGCGCGATCACCGTCTCGATAGCGCCCTCCTCGAGTCGCTTCTCTAGCCAGCGCCCGAGACGTTGCTCGGGCCACTCGGCCCCCGCCTCAGTGGTGAACATCGAGGCCATCGTTTCGTAATCACCGTCGTTGAACGCGTCGAGGAAGGCGTCGGCCGCGGCCGCGGTGGACGGCAGTGGGTCTAGATCCTCGGCGCCGGTGCAGGCGGAGAACGAGATAACCGTAACGAGCAAGGCGACGAAAAGACTGCGGGGCCGGAGTGTCATCGGTGTGAGTAGCCTGCCGTCAGTTCCGTGCAGCGTTGGGAACGACGCGATAGGCATCGAAGACGGAGTCGACCCGGCGGACTGCCTGGATCACATGCTCGAGATGGCTGGGATCCGCCAGTTCGAAGCTGAAGGTGAGGACCGCGATCCCGTCCTTCCCCGACCGTGTGGTCGACGTGAGGATGTTGACCCCGACATCTGAGATAGAGGTAGTGACGTCGCGGAACAGCTTCGTTCGGTCGAGTGCTTCGATCTGGATCGCCGCCATGAAAGTCCCCTGCTGCCGGTTGTCCCACCAAACTTTGATCATCCGGTTCTCGTCGATCAACTGAAGAGCTTTTGCGTTCGGACAATCCTCCCGATGCACCGATACCCCACGTCCGCGTGTCAGGAAACCAACGATCTTGTCACCGGGTACCGGGGTGCAGCACCGCGCCAGTCTCACGAGGAGATCGTCGAACCCTTCGACGATCACACCCTTCCCCCTCGGCTTGGACGGCCGTCGCTTGGGCGTGACCTCTATGGTCTCGGTCCCTTCCTCGGCCGCCTCCGGCTCGAAGATGCGGATAACGCGGGTGGTGACCGACTGGGGCGAGAGATGCCCCTCACCGATGGCAACGAACATCGCATCCAGATCCGGGTACTTCAGTTCGTCCGCCAGTTGGGCGAGAACATCGCCCTTGGTGATCTTGTCCACCGGCAGACCCTGCTTCCGGATCGCGGCCACGAGTTGGTCCCGACCCTGGGACAGCGCATCCTCGCGACGCTCGCGGGCGAACCACTGGCGGATCTTGTTGCGGGCACGCGGTGATTTCACCACTTGCAGCCAGTCCCTAGAGGGTCCGGTGGGTCCCTTGCTGGTGATGACCTCGACCGTGTCGCCCGAACTCAGCTCGTAGGTGAGGGCGACCAGACGCCCGTTGACGCGGGCTCCGACGGTCTTGTGGCCGACCTCGGTGTGGATCGCGTAGGAGAAGTCGATCGAGGTAGCACCTCGGGGAAGCGGAACGACATCACCTTTCGGAGTGAAAACGAAGATCTCATCCGAATAGAGATCGATCTTCAGGTGATCGAGGAACTCCTTGGGGTCGGCCGAGTCGCGCTGCCAGTCCATCATGCGTTGCAGCCACGCGATCTCTTCCTCGGAGACCTTCCCCTGCTTGCGCTCCTTGTAGAGCCAGTGAGCGGCGATGCCGAACTCCGCCGCGCGGTGCATCTCCTGCGTGCGGATCTGGATCTCCATGGGTCGCCCCTCCGGTCCGATGACCGTGGTGTGGAGCGACTGGTACATATTGAATTTGGGCATCGCGATGTAGTCCTTGAACCGTCCGGGAACCGGGGTCCACATCGTGTGCAGCGCACCGAGCGCCCCGTAGCAATCCTTCACCGTCTCGACGACCACACGGATGCCGACCAAGTCGAAGATCTCATCGAACTGCTTCCCGCGGAGCACGATCTTTTCGTAGATCGAGTACAGATGCTTCGGGCGGCCCGAGACCTCGGACTTGATCTTCACCTCTGCCAATTTGGTGGTGATCTTGCGGCACACCTCCTCTAGCATCCGCTCGCGCTCGGGCTGGCGCTGCTGCACGAGCGAGGCGATCTCCTCGAAGCGCTTGGGGTGGAGGGTGGCGAAGGCCAGGTCCTCCATCTCCCATTTGATCGCGTACATACCGAGTCGGTGGGCCAGTGGTGCGTAGATCTCTAGTGTCTCCCGCGCGATCAGTTCGCGCTTCTCGGGAGCAAGCGGGGCGAGCGTACGCATGTTGTGGAGACGGTCGGCGATCTTGATCAGGATCACCCGTACATCCTTCGCCGTCGCGACGATCATCTTGCGAAGGTTCTCGGCCCGACCCTGCTCCGGAGAACGGAAGCGGATCTTGTCGAGTTTGGTGACCCCGTCGATCAACGACGTGATCTCGAATCCAAAGGCTTCCTCAACCTCGGCCAGCGTCAGGTCTGTGTCCTCAACCGCGTCGTGAAGAAGGGCAGCGGCCACGGTTGCCTCGTCCATCCCGAGCTGAGCGAGGACGAGTGCGACCCCGAGGGGATGGGTGATGAATGGGTCCCCCGACTTCCGGAGTTGTCCGGCATGCCAGTGATCGGCGAGCTCGAAGGCGCGCTCGATGATCTTCAGATCGGCCTTGGGCCGCCGGGAGCGGACCTCCTTCAGGATCTTGTCCAGGAGGGGTGAGGTCGACGACCGCCCGGGCCGGACCCTTTGGATCACGCCCTTCACCCCGCGCGTGGGGCCCTTCGATCCCGTCTGGGGCTCAGGACCGGTTGGGTCGGACCCGGATATGTCCGGAGAAGTGGCCATAGCTCATTGTAAAGGCGAACGGATGTTGGGAACGGCTCTGGAAAGCGCCGGTGACGCGGTCAGGGCGCGTTTCGAGCGAAGACGACGCGTCCCTCACCTGCCAAGAACTCCTCCACCGTCCATCCTGCGGTCAGCCACGCCCGAGCGTGCATCTTGCGACTGTCGTTCCGCCACCACGAGGGGAACCGGGATCCGGAAGGAAGGGTCTCGCCCACCAGGTCTTCGATCTCGTCGAGAGACATCTCGATGCGATCGCCACCCTGGCCGGCTAGGAATGCTGCGAGCCTGATGTATTTGAGGGAGCGGCGCTCCCGGGCCGGATGGACGTTCATCGGGTGAACGATAGAAGCAAGAGCCCCGCCGCAACAGGG
Organism: uncultured Actinomycetes bacterium; assembly: GCA_963826105.1. GTDB lineage: Bacteria > Actinomycetota > CADDZG01 > CADDZG01 > WHSQ01 > WHTI01. Next base: position 317,354 of record CAWGWA010000006.1, read on the forward strand.
GGTCGGCGATATGCCCGGATGGTTCTAGTGCGGTACTAAAAAGAGATAAGCGAGAAGAACTCGTAGTCCTTGATCGCGTCGCGCCCGTTCAGGAAGGACAGCTCCATGATGGTCGCGATCCCGGCGATCTTCCCCCCGCATCGCTCGGTCAGGTGAGCGACCGCCTTCGCGGTTCCACCGGTCGCAAGGACGTCGTCCACGATCAGGATGCGCTCGCCCTCCGTGACCGCGTCGCTGTGCATCTCGAGGGAGTCCGTCCCGTACTCGAGCTCGTAGTCCTGCGACTCGACGTTCCAGGGAAGCTTCCCCTTCTTGCGAACCGGGATGAGCCCGGCCGTGAACCGGTAAGCGAGCGGGGCGGCAACGATGAAGCCGCGCGCCTCGATACCCAGGACCTTGTCGATCTCGTCCCGGTCGAACTGGTGCGCTATCGCGTCGATCGTGTAGCTGAATGCCTTCTTATCCGCCAGGAGGGGTGTGATGTCCTTGAAGACGATCCCTTCCTTGGGAAAGTCGGGGATATCGCGGATGTGATCCTTCAACCACTCATGGTTCCGGGGGCTGTTCATCGAATCTCCTTCACGTCCTAGAGAAGTTGGGATCCGTTGATATCGATCTTGAACTTGCATTCGAGGAACTCTGCCGCGCGACGACACATCACCATGCGAGAGAGGAAGATCTCAAAGTACTCCATCACTCCCGCAAGCTCCGTATCGATCGCAAGTTCAAGGGTCAACGTTCGGGCATCCGCATCCACCCTCAGGAAGGAGTGCTCGACCGCGTGATTGACCCGGTCGTGGATGTCGAACGCCGCCATGTCCTTCTCGCGTACCCGGCTGCGGTGGACGTCGGACTTGTCTGCCACGATCACCGCCGCTCCCGCGGGGTTGACCGGGTGTCCGAACTCTTCCTCGTGGTTGCCGATCGCGGCCAGGATCACCCCGATCTCGCCATAATTCATGCCTAGATCCTTCAGGAGGTCATAGGAGATCGCAGCTCCGGTTTGAGAGTGCATCGTGCGCGACACGAAGTTGCCGAGGTCGTGCAGGTAACCGGCGATGGCCCCGATCTCAGCCATCCGGTCGGGGAAATCGAGACGCTTCAGGATGTTGTAGGAGATATTGGAGACCAGGCCTGCGTGACGGAAGCCGTGCTCGGTGTAACCGATCTCTCCGAGATAGCGATCTGCCAGGGCGATGAACGTGCGGATCCCCTCGTGCTCCTGGACATCCTTGACCGAGATGCCCGAACTCTCCTCGATAGGTTCCGGCGTCTTCGCCGGCTCGGGGGGCTGCGTTTCCTTGACCGTGCGACCTAAGGGATCGACCGGTTCCTCACCCGGAGCCGCAGCAGCTTCTTTCACTCTTCGGTTTCCTCCGCGGAATCGTCCTCTTCCTCGTAGACCTCATCGCTGATCCGGCGCGCGATCGCCGACTTGACGATCCTGATGCTCGTTGCCGGCGAGATCTCGACCTCGACGTGGTCTTCGGCGATGTTCTTCACTACTCCGAAGATGCCGCCGATCGTCACGATCTCGTCGCCCTCTGAGATGGAGGAGACCAGCTGCTGGTGTTGCTGAACCCGGCGTTTCTGGGGCCTGATCAGCATGAAATAGAAGATCGCGATCAGGAACGCAATGAAGATCAAGCTAGAGGCGGGGCCTTCCACGTGTTCACTCCTTCGGATTCGGGTCGAACTCTGTCGTGTTGGTCTCCTTCGAGTGCCCAGACGCTTTGCAGATTCGGGAGGCACGCGAACAGAGCCGCTCCTGCGGCTCAAGCCGAATCCTACTCGAACAGACGGGCTCCCTCAGGTCCCTGAGGGACCTCGAGCCCGAGGTGAAGGAAGGCCGCCTCGGTCGCAACTCGACCTCGTGGCGTGCGCCGCAGGAACCCGAGTTGCATCAAGAAAGGCTCGTAGACATCCTCGATCGTGTCGGGTTCCTCCCCCACTGCGACTGCGAGGGTCGACAGACCGACAGGACCTCCTCGGAAGCGTCTGATCACCGCATCGAGTATGGCTCCGTCCACGCGGTCGAGCCCCTTCTCGTCGATCTTGAACACCTCGAGTGCGGTTCGGGCGATGTCACCGTCGATGATCCCGTCGGCTCGAACCTGCGCGTAGTCTCGGACCCTGCGCAGCAGGCGGTTGGCGATCCGCGGCGTGCCCCGTGATCGACGAGCTATCTCATGCGAGCCTTCCTCGTCGACCTGCACGTCGAGGATCCCCGCGGAGCGGGTGATGATCTTGACCAGGTCGGCCGGCGGGTAGTAGTCGAGCTTCTCGGTCAACTCGAAACGGCTCCGGAGGGGGCCGGTGATGAGACCGGCACGGGTGGTCGCGCCGACCAACGTGAAGCGCCGCAGGTCGAGCCGGATCGTCTGGGCGCTCGGACCCTTGCCGATGACGAGGTCGAGTTGGAAGTCCTCCATCGCCGGATACAGAACCTCCTCTACGACCCGAGGGAGGCGGTGGATCTCGTCGATGAACAGCACGTCGCCGTCCTCGAGGTTGGTGAGGATCGCAGCGAGGTCCCCAGCTCGTTCGAGCGCGGGCCCCGAGGTCGGTCTGAAGCCGGCCCCCATCTCGTTGGCGATCACATGGGCGAGGCTCGTCTTCCCGAGGCCGGGAGGACCGCTGAGAAGAAGGTGGCCCGCCGCCTCGTCTCGAGCGCGGGCTGCCTCGAGCACGATCCCGAGATGCACCTTGAGCTCAGGCTGGCCGACGAACTCGATCAGGTCCCGCGGCCGCAGTGAGCCTTCAGTCTCACGCTCGATGGGATCGGCGGCGGCCGCCAGGACGGCTTCGTCGCTCACCGGCTCAGGACCTTGAGTGCCGATTTCACAACCTCCTCAACGGAATCGACCGGGTCGATCGCACTCTCACCGAGCGCGGCCCGCACCTCGGCGGGCGAGTATCCGAGGTTCTCGAGCGCGGATCGCGCTTGCGAAACGGCGTCGGGAGCGGACCCCACAACTTGGAGGTCCGGCACCTGCAGCTTCTCCTTGAGTTCGAGGATGATGCGCTGTGCGGTCTTCTTGCCGATTCCCGGAACCGCCGAGAACCCGACGACATCGTCGGTCGCCAAGGTTCGCCGGAAGTCCTCCGGCGTGAAGGCGGAGCACACCTGAAGCGCGACTTTCGGTCCCACGCCCGACACAGAGAGAAGCGCCTCGAAGATCAGCTGTTCCCCCGGTGTCAGGAACCCATAGAGCGCCAGCATGTCCTCGCGCACGTGCGTATGGGTCCACAGGCGGACGGCCCCACCCTCGGGCGGAAGTGCCGTCAACGTCGTCGTCGAGCACGCGATCTTGTAGCCGATCCCGCCAACATTGACGAAGCACCCATCGAGGGACTTAGCGGCAACCACACCTTCAACGAACCCGATCATCGAGTCAGGGCCTCCTGGATCGCTCGGTTCAGTCCATTCGAGTTCAACATGCAGATTGCCAGAGCACACGCATCTGCGGCGTCGGCCGGCTTGGGAGGCTCACTCATCCCGAGGAGCCGCGCCACCATGTCCCCCACCTGCGCCTTGTCGGCCGCTCCATAGCCGGCGATCGAGCTCTTGACCTCAGTTGGCGTGTGATGGGTGACCACGAGGTCGTGTTCGGCCGCGGTGGCGAGGATGACGCCCGACGCCTGCCCCACCGAGATCGCGGTCCTAACGTTGGCATTGAAGAAGACTCGCTCGAGAGACAGCCCAACGGGGCCGTGGACCTCGATCACCTCGATCAGCTCCCGCCGCAGCGCCAGGAGACGGTCGGCGATGGCCTCCTTCCGATCGGTTCTGATCACCCCATGGGCGATCGCCTTGAGGCGACCGGAGTTCCGCTCTACCACCGCGAATCCGGTCGTGGTCAGGCCCGGGTCGACCCCGAGGACGCGCGCGCTGGACCCCTGTATCGAACGCATGTTCGTAACATTACTCCAGGCCCCCGACGGCCACGCGGATTTCGAGGGGTGGTGGGACCGCTGTGGCTAGGAAGCCAGAGAGGCCAGGACGTCGTCGGAGATATCGAAGTTGGCGAAGACGTCCTGGACGTCGTCGAGCTCGTCGAGCTCGTCGATCAAGTTCAGGACCTTCTTGGCGTCCGAGCCCTCCACCGCAACCGTCGTCTTGGGGATCATCGTGAGATCGGATGATTCGATGGTCATCCCGGCCCCCTCGAGAGCGTCCCGCACCGCCTTCATCGCATCGGTCGGGGTCACGACCTCGATCGACTCCTCGGAGGCACGGATGTCCTCGGCCCCGGCGTCGGCGGCAACCAGGAAGACCTCGTCTTCGCTGGTAGAGGTGGCCTCGACCATGACCACGCCCTTCGGCTCGAACATCCATGCGACCGCGCCGGGTTCGGCGAGCTTGCCGCCGTGGCTGTTGAAGGCGGACCGGACGTCCTGAGCCGAGCGATTGCGATTACTGGTAAGGCAACGAACGAGGACCGCGACGCCTCCCGGTCCGTACCCTTCGTACGAGGTCTCCTCGTACGTCTCTCCCTGGAGCTCTCCCGTGCCGCGTTTGATCGCGCGTTCGATGTTGTCGTTCGTGACCGAGTTCGCTTTCGCCTTCTGGACCGCGGTCGCGAGAGTGGGATTCCCTTCGACGTTGCCACCACCCTCGCGCGCGGCGACCTCGACGAAACGCAGGAGTTTGCCCCAGAGTTTGGCGCGCTGGGAATCCGCAGCCCCCTTCTTGCGCTTGATCGTCGACCACTTTGAATGTCCAGACATCGGTACCTCTCAGTTGCCTTTCGCCATGGAGACGAAGAGTTCGTGAACGCGTTCATCGTCGGTCATCTCGGGATGGAAGCTGGACGCAAGGATATTGCCCTGCCTCACCATCACGGGTGCCCCGTCGTACTCAGCCAGCACCTCAACATCGTCTCCCACCGACTCGATCGATGGAGCTCGGATGAAGACCGCGTGGAGCGGTTCATCGAAGCCGGACACGTCGAGATCGGTCTCGAACGAATCGACCTGTCGCCCATACGCATTCCGCCTGACCTTGAGGTCGAGGACCGGGACGCGGAACGGAGCGTCTTCATCGCCGACGATCTCACGAGCGAGAAGGATCAGGCCGGCGCAGGTTCCGTAAACCGGCATCCCTCCCTCGACACGTTCGGTCAGCGGGCCGAGCAGATCGAAGCGGTCGAGGAGTTTGCCGATCGTCGTGGATTCACCACCCGGGATGATCAGCGCATCCACGGCAGCAAGTTGATCGGCACGCTTAACGGTGAGGGCTGTTGCTCCGGCCCCCTCGATCGAGCGCATGTGCTCGCGCACGTCGCCCTGCAGAGCCAGCACGCCGACCTTCACTACCAGCCTCGCGTCGCCAGACGCTCGCTCTCGGGGATGTCGGAGACGTTGATCCCGACCATCGCCTCGCCCAGGCCGTGGGACACCTTGGCGATCATGTCGGCGTCTTCGTAGTGGGTAGTTGCATCCACTATCGCGCGAGCGCGTGCGGCCGGATCCCCGGACTTGAAGATGCCCGAGCCGACGAACACGCCGTCGGCGCCCAACTGCATCATGAGAGCTGCGTCCGCCGGGGTTGCGATCCCACCGGCCGTGAAGAGAACGACGGGGAACCTTCCGGTTTCGGAGATCTCGCGGACGAGATCGTACGGAGCCTGGTGCTCCTTGGCCGCAGCCATGAGCTCCTCGCCACCTAGCGTGCTGAGTCGCTTGATCTCGGATGTGATCGCACGCATGTGACGAACGGCTTCGACGACGTTGCCCGTTCCCGCCTCGCCCTTCGACCGGATCATCGCGGCACCCTCACCCAGGCGTCGAAGTGCCTCGCCGAGGTTGGTCGCGCCGCACACGAACGGAACCGTGAAGTCCCACTTGTTCACGTGGTTGGCCTCGTCGGCCGGTGTCAGAACCTCAGATTCATCGATGTAATCGACACCCATGGATTGGAGCACCTGGGCCTCGACGAAGTGTCCGATGCGGCACTTGGCCATGACCGGGATCGAAACGCAATCGACGATCTCGGCAACCTTCTCGGGGTCGGCCATGCGCACGACTCCACCCTCAGCCCGGATATCGGCCGGGACGCGCTCGAGTGCCATGACGGCTACCGCGCCGGCGTCCTCAGCGATCTTGGCCTGGTCGACGTTGGTGACGTCCATAATGACGCCGCCTTTGAGCATCTCGGCCAGGCCCCGCTTGACCCGCGCCGATCCGGTTTCCCTCTGGGTGTCGGACATCTCCCTAGTTCCTTCCCTGTGATCTGCTACCGGCGGATCGGCAGCAGGCTCCAATCCTACCGCCGGGGCCCGGGAAGGGACTTTGCGCAGGAACCGATCAGGGAGCGAGCTTCTTGGAGAACGCCACCGAGCCCACGATCTCGCCGTCCTTGTTCGGGATCAACTCGATCCAGACCGGACCCTCAGCGAAGACGAGGGGCTCACCCGTCTTGTCGGTGAAGATGGGGGCTCCCCCTTCCTTCTTGATCTCCCAGGTTCCCTTGATCACCTTGCCATCCCGGAACAACAGAACCTTGCCCGTACCCAACATCGTGAGCTCCGTCGATGGGTTCCCGGCGACGTCCACGATCGGACCGTTATCGACTTGCACTAACTGTACGAGGACATTGGGGACCGAGAGCTGGGCCCCGGCTCTCGTCATGAACGGTGCACCCGCTTCGTAGCGCGCCCAGCCGTTGCTCTCCCAGCGATACTCGATCGTGTTGGAGGGGGTGAAGTTCATGGAGACCGTTACGGCCTTCTTCGCTTTGTTGGCGATCTCGCCGAAGGTGAGGATGCCCTCCTTGGGCGGCTTGAGGCCGTCCTTGACCGCCGCCTTGCGGAGGATCTTCGTGTTGGCGAACAGACCATGCACCCCCGAGCCGAGCGTCGAATCACGGAACAAGCCGTCGGTCGTCGACTCGGTGAGATAGAGGATGCCCCGCGCTACCATCTCGTTCGTGACGGTCTGGTTGGATCCCGACGCGGCGATCAACCGAGTGAATGGGAGTGCGAGCTTCGGGTCATCGAAACGGCCACTGCGCACGGATCCCACGACGTCGGCATCCCCACAGTGGAAGATCGCCATGAATCGAGTGATCCCGCCTTCGACCCTCTCCTCGAACACGACATCTGCCCTCTCGAGTCCGGACTGCGGGCGCGATGCGGGATCGTTCTCGACCTTCACCGCGATCGCGGGTCGATCGAGTTTCACCTTTGCGGGCGGGTCCTGACCGGTGAGGGGGCAGGTTGGATCCGGAGTCGGCGTGGGCGATGCGGTCGGCTCGGCATCAGCAGTGCCCGCGGGGTCATCGGAGCTACAAGCCGCGCCTAGGAGCGCGATAGCCATCAAGGCGGCCAGGAGTGCCGAACGCCTACTTCTCATATGAGAAAGATCCTTTCACTTCGCCCGCATCGCTGGGCACTAGCTCGATCCATATGGACCCGGGCGCGAACACCATCAGGTCCCCCGACTTACGTTCGAATACGACCGGAGAATCGCTCGACTCGCGGACCCACCGGCCGACTATCGCCCGGCCGTTGCGGAACAGCACCGCACGTCCCGAGCCGGTCTCATCCTCGATCTCGATGGACGGATTGCCCGCAACATCGAAGATGGTGTCCGAGAAGTTCACGACATGCTCCTCGACGATCACATTTGTGGGAGCGATCTGGCCCCCGGCCTCCGAAAGGAACGGCACACCATCCTGGGAGCGGCTCCACGCATCTCCCGAATACTCATAGGTGATGGTGCTCGCCCCACCGAAGTTCAAGGTGATCGTGGACGCCTTCTTGCCCTTCGATTCGAGCTCTCCGAACTTGAAGATCTCATCCGGAGGTGGATCCGAGAAATCCTTGGCCGCGGCCTTCCGGAGCTTGGCCGAGTTGGCGTAGAGGGTGTGCTCAGAGCTGATGCCGTCACGGGCCACCCGCTGCATCGCACCCCCGGCCGCCGTCTCCGTCAGCGCGACGACGCCCGCTTCGCCCAAGGCGTCGAGGACCGGCTGGTTAGCCCCTGAGAAGCCCAGGATGCTGGTGATCGGTTGAAGGAGAGACGGATCCACGATACGGGCGCTCCTTACCGGGCCACCCTTCTTGGTGTCGGTGCAGTGAAAGATCGCCATGAATCTCGTCTCGCCACCCTCAACCAGTTCCTCGTACACGAGATCGGCATCCTCGAGCCCCGACAGAGGGCGAGCAACGGCCGCGTTCTCGATCTTGATCCCAACGGCAGGGCGCTCGACGATCGCTTCGTCTCGGGGCTCTTCCCCGGTGAGGGGGCAGGCGATCGGGTCGTCCTTACCGATGATCGGTAGCTCGTCGACCCCGCCGCGAAGGACGAAGAAGATGCCGGCGGCGAGAACCAATACTCCCCCGCCGATCGCCGCGATCTTCTGGTTCTTGGACACGCGTCAACTCCTCATGGCTCGTTTGCTTACGGGCCAAAGATGCCCGTACCGCCCCGCCCAGTGGGGGCTCGTTCCCGCCGGGAAGATGCCCTCGGAAGTCCTCGGGCGGCGGGATGGACTCTCACCTGTTCCACCGACTACCGAGGCATCCGGCGCGAGAGAGTCGTCCAGCGGGCGAAGTTATCACGCCCCCGAGACTCTCCCGTGGCAATCACCGAACGGGCACTTAGAGATCTTCGATCGCGGCGGTCCGGTGCTCCCGAGGGTTGTGCCACCGATCGTCGGCCACGAACCAGAGGGGCTGGTGTCGCCCGGAGCGCGATGCCGCTTTCCGGATCGCCGCGATCATGCCCGGCGGGTACTTGGTGATCGCCACGGCTCTGATGTCGTCATCGAACCCGACCATCGGGCGCAGCGGTCCGGCAAGGAATACCAGCTCGGAGGCGAGCATCGCCATGCGCAGGCCCTTGCTGTTAAGACGCACGAGGCAATGGGCAACCACCGCCTCGATCTCGGTCCGGGTAAATGTCGTCATCAGCCCGGTGGTAACCGCGATGACCGGACCTCCGGAACGACACACCATCGCGTTGGCACCATCGTCTTCCACGATGCGCAGCTTGGGCGCCGTAACGCCCAGTTCCTTCGCCAGCCCTCCGACGAGGTTGGCGAGGCGGGGATGCTCGTGCTCCTTCAGCCTCCGAGCCTCCGCCGACAGCAGTGCTCTCCGTCCGGAGGTTCCCAGGCTGATCCCGAGACCGAACATGAAGAAGAGGACGAGGGTGACCCCGGTTCCCAGATCCCGCACCGTGAGTCCGAGAAGGAAGAGGAATACGAGGATGAGGAGGCCGAGTGCGAGCAGATAGATGGCCTCCGCCGCGATGACCGTCGGTCTCCGGGGAGCGTCCCAGTCGGGCAACGATCCGCTCCTTCTCTTCCCTGTCTCCGCTTCGGTCACGACGTCATCCTTACACCGGTTCCGGTCGCCGCGACCTAACCGCCCGAACGTAGAGCGACTCGACGTCCACGACCAGCTTCGCCCAGTCGTAACGAGCGGCTACCTCTCCACTCGCCGCCCTCATCGCTGCCGCCTTGGCATCGTCATCGAGCACGGCTGCGATAGCGATGGCCAGGGTCCCGGCGTCGCCGGCGGGAACAACGGAGGCGGCATCGGAGGCGACCGCTCGGAATCCCTCCAGGTCGGAGCAGATCACCGGTACGCCCGCAGCCATCGCCTCGATCAGCACGATGCCGAAGGACTCACCTCCCAGACCGGGGGCGCAATAGACGCTCGCCGCCTTGAACACACCGGGAAGGTCTTCCTCGGGGACCCGTCCGAGCCAGCGGGTATCGGAGCGCAGGCTCTCTGCGAGCGCACGACACTTCATCTCTTCGGGACCGGTCCCGCCGACCACCAGGGTGACGTCGTCGCGGTCGAGCTCGATCAGCGCCCGGATCAGAACCTCCAGCCCCTTGCGCGGCTCGATCCGGCCGAGGAACAAGATCGTTGCCCCCGACCCGATGTCCGCGGGCGTCGCATCGCTGAAGCGGGGCACGTCGACCCCGTTCGGGGTCATCGCGTAGTCGCCGGGGAAATACCGACCGATCAGTCCACGGGCGGCCTCGGATACCGCCGTACGCACGGCGAGCTTCTTCATCGCGCCGAGGAGGGCGGGCTTGCCGGCCTGATACCCGAAGCTCGCTTCGGCCGAGGCGTGGAAGGTCCCGACCGCCGGGACGTCCGAGTTCCACAACGCCAGGAGACTAAGACTGGGGATCAGCGGTTCGTGGAGGTGAAGCACGTCGGGATCGAAGGCTTTAAGGGCTTTCCTGAGCGAGACCGCCGCCATGGGACCGAATGCCAGCGGTGCGACCGAACCGTTTGCGGGGATCGCGACCGAGCGTCCGGTGAAGGTGACGCCCGGTTCCGTGCTCTTCTCGGGCGCGTTCTTCGAGCGCGGCGCGAAAACCTCTACCTGATGATCTCGCCGCTTCAACGCGGACGCGAGAGCGCGGACATGACTCTGGACTCCGCCGAACTTGTCCCACGCGTAGGGGCAGACCAGCGCGATCTTCATCGAGGCGCGGCGGCACGGTCACTCGGCCAGAACGGCTGGAAGACGTGCCACTCCTCCGGGTGCTTGGCGATGCAACGCTCTAGCTCGCGTGCAACCTGTTGCGTGATCGCCTGGATGTGTTCGGGCCCCGAGCCCTCACCGATCTCTATCGCCTCTGAGATGTCGGCGATCCAACCCCGTTTGCCGTCCTCATGAACGACGCCATAGACACCGGCGACGAACACGGGAGCTCCCGTCTTTAGCGCGACAGACGCGGGGCCGGCCGGGAAAGGCACCTGCTCGCCGAAGAATTCAACGATGGGTCCTCGTCCCTTGAGGTCTCGGTCTCCGAGGATCGCCACGACCGCGCCGTTAGCGACCGCTTCCGCAAGCTTGAGGGTCGCTCCTCGCTCGGCGGGATGGATCACCATCCCGAGTTTGGCTCGATGTGCCACGAAGAAGTCGAACATGCGCCGCGGCTTGAGGACCTCAGCGACGGTTACGAGCAGATGCCCGTTCGCACCGACCCACGCCCCCGCAGCGTCCCAGTTGCCGAGATGACCGACGACCACGATGGCACCCTGACCTCCCGCGACAGGGCCGAAGAGGCGGTCCTGCGTCGTGCTCCGAAAACGATCGAGGAAGAAGGCCTGGTCCTCGCGGACCAACGAGAAGGTCTCGAGCCAGTAGCGCGCGTACGACTGGTATGCCTTGACGACGAGCCGGTCGAGTTCCGGCGAGTCGATAGGTAGTCCGGATGTCCTCGAGAGGTTGGCTCGTACCTGATCCCTCTTCTTCGAGACGCGCGCCGACATCCGTCCCGCGGCACGGGCCAGACCGTAGGACATGCGCTCGGGCAGAGCGCGCGCCAGAGCCGAACCACCGACGAACGTGTAGTAAACGAGTTGGATGAGCCTGCCCTCACCGGGCGGTCGTTTGTATCTAGGTGGCACGCGCCTGCTTCCTCACGTACAGGATCCGCTGGAAGAACGTGACGATCGCAGCGGCGGCGAGGATCACCATCGCTACCGGCACGAAATCGAGGATCAAGGCCGCGTTGATGAGGATCAGACGTTCCGCTCGCTCCGCGATTCCCACGTTGCAGTCGAAACCGAGGCCCTCGGCGCGAGCCTTGACGTACGACACCATGAACGAAGCTACGAGAGCGACCATCGCGGTGATGGCGACCCACGGCTCGTCGTGACTCGGGAGGTCCGGGCGCACGGCGTAGAGCCACACGATCGGGAGGAACACCAGGGCATCGGTGAGCCGGTCGGTGGTTGAATCGAGCACCGCTCCGAACTTGCTCGTGACCCCCTTTGCCTTCGCGACGGCCCCGTCGAAAAGGTCCGCAACCCCGGCCGCGGTCGAGATGATCCCCGCGATCAGTAGATGGCCCTCAACGATGTAGTAGGCGGCGACCCCTGCAAGGACGACACTGAAGTAGGTGATGGCGTCGGGGCTGATCCCTGAGTTCGCCACGGCGCGCCCGAGCGGCCGCATGAAGCGGTCCCACCCGGCCCTCACCCTCGCATTTAGCACGTCTACACCCTGCCACAGTGCGGCTACCATGGCCCCTAACCGTCGGTGTACCCGGGGAGCTGCTGATGAAGAGTTATGCCACCGAGAACATCCGCAACGTGGTCCTGGTAGGACACGGAGGGTCCGGTAAGACGTCCCTGGCCGAGGCCCTCCTCTTTCTCTCGGGTGCTATCACCCGCCTAGGGACGGTCGAAGAAGGCAACACCGTTACCGACTTCGACGAAGAAGAACATCGCCGGCAGATCTCCGTCTCCACCGCCCTCGCTCCCCTCGAGTGGGGCGACTGCAAGATCAACGTCCTGGACGCTCCGGGTTACGCCGATTTCATCGGAGAACTTCGTTCCGCGATGCGTGTCGCCGACCTCGCCATCTTCGTGGTCTCGGCGGTGGAAGGGATCGAGGTCCAGACCCAGGTCGCGTGGAACTACGCCGAGGAACTCGGCCTCCCCCGCATGGTGTTCGTGAATAAGCTTGAACGAGAGAACGCCTCCTTCCAGAGAACGCTTGGGGAGTTGCGCGACACGTTCGGCAAGGGTTGCGCTCCGCTGAGCCTTCCTCTTGGTCGCGAGCACGACTTCACCGGCATCATCTCGGTACTCGACGTCCAGGCCTACTCCTACGATGAGAAGGGCAAGACACAGGAGCTGCCAGTGCCGGAGGATCGTCAGTCACGTGTCGACGAGGTCCGCACCGACCTCCTCGACTCCGTCGCCGAAACCGACGACGATCTCCTCGAGCGTTACCTCGAAGGCGGCGAGATCACCCGCGATGAGATCGTGAAGGCGCTGCACGAGGGCATCGACGAAGCCACCATCTTCCCCGTGTTCTGCGGAGCTGCGACGAAGTTGATCGGCGTCGACCGCCTCGCCGATGTGATCGTTGCCGCGGGGCCTTCTCCCCTCGACCGCCCTCCGATCGAGACCGAGGACGGCAAGACGAGAGAGGCAAAGTCGGACGGGCCGATGTCGGCGCTGGTGTTCAAGACAACGACGGACCCCTACGTCGGGCGGATCAGCTTCTTCCGGGTCTACTCGGGCAAGGTCACCGCCGAGGGCCAGATCTTCAACTCGTCTCAGAAAGCCGACGAGCGGGTCGCCGGGGTGTTCACGATGCGCGGCAAGACGCAGGAGAACGTGAACGAACTGGTGGCCGGAGACATCGGCGCGATCGCCAAGCTCAACCACACACTCACCGGCAACACCTTGTCGGACAAGAACGATCCCGTCGTCCTCCCGTCGATCGAGCCTCCCGAGTCACTCCTTCCCAAAGCGATCGAGCCCAAGACCAAGGGCGATGAGGACAAACTGATGATCGGCCTTCACAAGCTGATCGAAGAGGACCCCTCGGTGAAGCTCGAACGCTCCGACGAGACGCACCAGACGATCCTCTGGGGCATGGGCGACGCGCATCTCGACGTCGTCCTCCATCACCTCAAGGACAAGTTCTCAGTCGAGGTCGACGAGGTCCCGTTCATCGTTCCTTACCGCAGCACGATCAAGAGCAAGGTCGAAGCGATCGGGCGACACGTCAAGCAGTCCGGCGGACACGGTCAGTACGGCATCTGCAACATCCGCGTCGAACCTCTGCCTCGCGGTGAGGGGTTCATCTACGAGGACAAGATCTTCGGCGGCTCGATCCCCAACCAGTGGATCCCGTCGGTCGAGAAGGGCATCCGCGCCGAGATGGAGAAAGGCCTCGGCACCGGATACCAGATGCTCGACATCAAGGTCGAACTCTTCGACGGGAAGTTCCACACCGTCGACTCATCCGACATGGCATTCCAGCTGGCCGGTTCGGCAGCGATCAAGGACGCCGCGCAGAAGGCGGGCCTCAGTCTGCTCGAGCCGGTCTGGGAGCTCGACGTGATGGTGCCCGAGGCGTTCACCGGCGACATCATGGGCGACCTCCAGAAGCGACGCGGCATCCCCGAGGGCATCGAAACCGTCGGAGGTGGTCGTCAGATCGTGAAGGCGAAGGTCCCGTTCGGTGAGGTCACGCACTACGCAACCGACCTCCGCTCGATGACCGGAGGCCAGGGGACCTTCTCGTGGAGCTTCAGTCACTACCAAGAGGTCCCCCACGACCTCGCCGAGAAGGTCCTGGCACGCGCCGGCAAAGACGAAGCCTGATCAGACCGTAGTCAGCTTTGAGGCCTCGCCGATGAACGGGGTGAGGGGTTCGAGAGCGGCCCTCATTTCCGCGGTCGAGGCGCTGCGCTTCTTGAACAACGCAATCTCGACCCTTGTGTCCTTCGGGTTGCGCTCGTGGGTCCAGACACCGATCACCCGACCCCCGCGCAGCACGACCTGCGAGACCCAGGCCCCCTTGCGGTAGACGAGATCCTTCCTCGCCTTCGGAACGATCTGATCGTGCGGGAGACCGGCGAGGGTGTAGGCATCGAACATCGGCAGCATCCGGACGATGCCATCCTCCTCTGCCGCCTCCAACGCCTTGAGGTCGCGCTTCAGGATGAACGCCTTGTCACCCTCGCGGTCGACCTGCACGATCTCCTTCTCGAGCGCCCTGAACACGCCGTTCGCGTCGGGCGGCGCGAATCCCCACCAGCGCGCGAACTCCTCCCGCGATGCCGGTCCGTGAGACGCAAGGTAGCGGCGCAGTACCGCCGCCAGGGCCTCGTCCGTCGGTGGCGGCTCGGGCCATCCCTTGAGCCATTGGTCGGGACGGGTGAAGGCCACGTTGCGGCCCTGACTCGGCCCGAAGCAGAGATGGCCCTCTCCGGCGAGGATCTTGAGTACCGATCCCCAACCAGATCTCAGCAAGTCGTCCATCGCTTTGTTCTTGGTGATCCGATGGACCTCGTCGGCGATCGCCTCGCGGGTCAGCACCTTGCCGTCGAGCGCTTCCGGGATGATCTTCGTTGCCCGCTCGACATCCTTCGCGGTGATACCGAACGCCTTCTGCCAGTAGGGCTTGTTCCACAACCTCCTCGTCGCCGAGGCCGACGCCCACACCGGGAGATCGTCGGCCGCCAGGTAGTGGATCGTGCCGCGCATCATCCAGGTCTTCACCAATGACTTCGACTTCAAGGCGTTCTCGACCGCCGAGTCGGACATCCCCTCGATGCGGGAGCCGGCCTGGAGCACTGCGGACGAGTGCACCTGAGCGTGGATGCCGCCTAGATCCTTGGCGACCCTACGAAGGGAACGCGAGCCAAGCGGCTCAACCAGGTGCATTCGCTCCAGGCGGAACGCCCGTGTCTGTGCCCAGGTGACCGCGGGAGCATCCATCGCCCTAAGCCTTTCCGAAGAGGGGCCTCAGCTTCGCATCGGTGCCGGCCAACATCTCCGGCAGCACTTTGGTTTCTCCCACCGTCGTCATGAAGTTCGTGTCACCGCCCCAACGCGGGACGACATGCATGTGCAGGTGACCCGGGATCCCCGCTCCTCCGGCGGAACCGAGGTTCATCCCGACGTTGAACCCACCCGGGGCCATCGCCTCGGTGATGATCGTCACGCAACGGTTGGTCGCGTCCATCAACTCCGCCCGCTCCTGGTGGCTCATCTCCGTGAGGTCCGCAACGTGTCGCAAAGGGGCGATCATCACGTGTCCAGTGTTGTATGGGAACGCGTTGAGCAGAACGAAAACGTGCTTGCCGCGCCACAGGATGTGGGTCGCAGCGTCATCGTTCGTGGCCAGGTGCTCGCAGAAGATGCAGCCCTCGTCGGGGCTACGGGTGCCGGTCACGTACTCGCTCCGCCATGGGCTCCACAGCCGCTCCATCAGTAACTTAGTTCGAGGGCCCGGGACTCGATCTCGGCACTCAGCTTCGCCGCGAACTCGCCCGCCGGGACATCACGCTGCTCGTTGCCGGTTCGGGGGCGTACGGAGACAGTCCCGTTAGCCTCTTCGTCATCGCCGACGATCAGCATGTAGGGGACCTTCTGGAGCTGCTGGTGACGGATCTTGGCCCCCATCGTGTTGTCGGATTCATCTACCTTGGCCCGAGCTCCTAGAGCCGCAAGTTCGGACGCGACCTTGCGGGCGTACTCGTCGTGGCGGTCGGCGATCGGGATCAGGACGGCTTGCACGGGAGCGAGCCAGGTCGGGAACGCTCCGGCGAAGTGCTCGACCAGGACGCCGATGAAACGCTCCACCGATCCCATCAACGCACGGTGGATCATGACCGGCTGGACGCGCTCGCCCTTCTCGTCGATGTACTCGAGGCCGAACCGATCGGGATTCTGGAAGTCGACCTGGATGGTGGCCAGCTGCCACGACCGCCCGATGGCGTCGCGCACGTCGATATCGATCTTCGGTCCGTAGAAGGCACCGTCGCCCTCATCGATCACGAAGTCGAGGCCCGCCCTCTCGAGGGCGATCGGGATCGCCGCTTCTGCTTCGGCCCACTGTTCATCGGTTCCGACGGACTTCGTCGGCCTGGTCGAGAACCGCACGTTGTCGGGGCCCATCCCGACGGTCGCGTAGAGATCCCGAAGGAAGTCGACGCACCCGATGATCTCCTCGACCACCTGATCGGGACGGCAGAAGATGTGGCTGTCGTCCTGGGTTAAGCCCCTCGCCCGCAGCAACCCGTGGAGGGTGCCGGATCGCTCGTAGCGATAAACCGTCCCTAGTTCCGAGAACCTCACCGGCAGCTCGCGATAGGAGCGGGTCCGGCTTTGGTAGATGAGGAGGTGGAACGGACAGTTCATGGGCTTGTTGAAGTACTCCGAGCCCTCGAACTCCATCGGCGGGAACATGTTCTCGCGGTAGAACCCGAGATGCCCCGAGGTCTCCCACAACTTGCCCTTACCTAGATGTGGCGTGTAGACACCCTCGTAGCCGCGGTCGATGTGCATCTGGCGCGACAGGTCCTCGAGTGTCTTGCGGACCACGGCGCCGTTCGGATGCCACAGCGCGAGCCCGGGACCGACCTGATCCGACCACGAGAACAGTTCGAGGTCGCGCCCGAGCTTCCGGTGATCGCGCCTTTCGGCTTCCTCGAGTCGATGCAGGTACGCCTCGAGCGCGTCCTTGGATTCCCACGCGGTTCCGTAGATCCGTTGCAACATCGGCTTGTTCTCGTCGCCACGCCAGTAGGCGCCGGCGCTGCGAAGCAACTTGAACGCCTTGAGCCGCGAGGTTCCGGGAACGTGTGGTCCCCGGCACAGGTCGGTGAAGGCCACCTCACCGTCGGGCATCACGTTCTTATAGAAGGTGAGTTCGGTACCCTCGGCAGCACCCTCTGGGGTGGGATCCCCGAGATTCTCTCCCGGTCGCTCCCGCTCCGCATCGACGCCCTCGATGATCTCGACCTTGTAGGGCTGGTCGGCGAAGAACTTCAGCGCATCGTCGCGCTCGACTACCTCGCGCTCGAAGCGCTGGTTCTCCTTGATGATCTTGCGCATCTCGGCCTCGATCGTCTCGAGGTCCTCGGGAGTGAACGGCGTCTCGACATCGAAGTCGTAATAGAAACCGTCTTCGATCGGAGGGCCGATCGTGTACTTGGCCCCCGGGTACAACCGCAAGACCGCTTGGGCCAAGACATGCGCGGTCGAATGCCGCATGATCTCGCGCCCGAGATCGTCCGTCGTGGTGACGATCTGCGCTGCGGATTCGGCGGGAGGGACGAACGACAGGTCCTTCTGCTTCCCGTCGACGACGAGCGCGAGCGGACCACTAGCACCCGCTTCCTTGGCGAGAGCGAATCCGTCCTTGGTGCCGTCCGCGGTAGCGGTAACCATCGGGTCCGGTCAGCCGGCTTTGTAGACGTCGATGAAGCGGCGGTAGTTGGTCGAGATCTGGGCGGCCGCGTCCTCGCGGGACAGGCCCCCGTCGAGGAAGCCCTTCAGGGCGTCCCACCAGATCGACCGGCCGATGGCAAGGCCGACATATCCGGGAACGCCGGCGCCCATGCGCAGCCAGTGGTCGACAGCATCGTCGTTCGCCCCGCGTCCGAGAACCACGCACACGACGTTGTCTCGTCCATCGCGACGCGTCGCGTCCGCGATCCGCTCGCAGTCCTCGCGCTTGTCGAGACCCTCGATCTTCCAGATGTCTGGCTCGATCCCGGCAGCCTGGATCTCTTCGACCGCCCGCAGCATGAGGTCGGGGCGGAGCTCCTTGTCGTAGCGGTCCTCATCCCCACCGACCGATTCGAGCTGCGCGTCCTCGGCAGGCACCAGCAACTCAAAGAGGTACTTGCGGTTGTTGTCGTGGAGCCAGTCCCCAAGCCTCTTGAGACGCTCGGACTGCCGCTTGTTCATCTCCTGGTCGCCGTCTGGGTTGTAGCGAACGAGAACCTTGCTGAAGGCCGGGTCGAGGTCCTCGATGTGCTTGCCGAAGTCGTCGCCGTACTGGAAGTCGAACTCGTTCTGGCCGGACTTCTCGACCGGCATGGCGAACAACAGGCCCTTCGATTTCGCCTCCCGAACCACATCGGTGCCGAACTGTTCGTCGACCAGGATCCCTGCAGCATCCTTCGGGGCGCCCTCGTCGAGCGCCTTGAGGAACCCCTCGAAGATCAGACGCTTGGCATCGATGATCGTGTTGGTCTCCTCCGGGCTCGGGTCCCCCTGGATGCCGAACATCTTCTTCTGGAACGAGCCTCGATGGTCGAACGCGAGGATGTATAGGTCGCCCTCGTAGCCCAGTGGCATGGCGCTCTCCTTTTCTTGACTCTCCGTTTGACTTTGACCCAACCCTAAGCGATGGGGCGGAGTCCTACGGGGGCCGGACGGCTCCCTCTCTGTGGTTCGATTGGATGCATGAGCGACAACGTCGAGATGGTGAAGGCGTTCCTCAAAGCCCAGAACATGGAGCAGGTAGGCCGCATGGACGAGGCGATCTTGCTCTACGAGGGCACGGTCGAGCAGGGGTTCGATTCGACGGGGCCTTACGACCGGCTGATCGCCCTCCACTCGAGCGCCGCGCGCCATGCCGACGTCATCCGGGTCGCCGAAGCGGCCCTGGCCAACGTCCACACCTATCCCGACAAGAAGGCTTGGTACGAGCGCATGCGGCACGAGGCACTCAAGGCGCGGGAGGCAGCCGTTCCCCAAGCGACCCCCAAGCCGCGCGAGTGAGCGATCTAAGCGACGTAATCCGGACCGAGATCGAAGCTCACGGACCGCTCGGATTCGATCGCTATATGGAGCTGTGCCTCTACCACCCGGAACTCGGCTACTACTCCCGGGGGCCAGAGCGGAGCGGGCGACGCGGCGACTACGTCACCAGCCCCGAGCTCGACCCGGGATTCGGCCGGTTGTGGGCCGGAGCGTTCGAGTCGGTGTGGACGTCGGCCGGCCGCCCCAAGTCGTTCACGGTCGTCGAGATCGGGCCGGGCGAGGCCGGATTCGCAGCTTCGGTAGCTGCGGCAGTCAAAGGAGAGTTCGCAGCCGCGCTCGACTACGTTCTCGTCGAACCACTCCCCTTACTCCAGGCCCGACAGAGAGAGCGACTCGAAGGCGATCGCTTCCGATGGTCCCCTGGGATCGAAACCCTGGAGCCGGTCGGCGCCGGGGTCGTGTTCGCCAACGAGATCCTCGACAACCTCCCGGTCGCGCTCGTCGAGGGAACGCAGGAGGGTCCCCTTGAGGTATCGATCTCGTGGGAGGGAGAGCCGGTCGAGGTCATGGCCCCTCCTCGACCCCACGTGCTCACACTCGTCGAGCGTTTCGGGATCGGCCCTGCGATCGGGTCCCGCGCCGAGGTTCCAGTGGCCGCGGGATCTCTCGTGACGAGCGCTGCACGCGCTATCGAGAAAGGTGCCGTGGTCTTCATCGACTACGGGGATTCCACTCTCCAGTTGCTCGAACGCCCCGGCGGCACGCTGTTGTGCTATTCGGAGCGAGGTGCCGACGCGGACGTTCTTGATTCACCGGGAGAAAAGGACATCACCGCGCATGCGAACTGGGATGTCGTATCGAGGGTGCTGTCCGATTCCGGGATGACCTCGAGCGGTCTTCGGCTGCAACGCGACGTGCTCAGGGACCTTGGAGCCGCGTCGCTCTTCGACGAATTGAAGGAGGCCGAGCGCACTGCGTCGGCGGCCGGCGAAGGGCGCGTCGCCTTGCGAGCGATCTCGCGAAGGAGCGCGTCTGTCGGCCCTAACCGCGGCGCATGGGCTCGGATCACTGGGCGTGATGATCGGAACGCGAGGCATACCGCGCACCCAGTGGATCGAGCCTTAGGGGATCCCCGCCTCCGCCAAGATTGTGAGGGCGCGCGCCTCCCACTTCTCGGCGAACGGTTCGCCGCCGTCCCACTTGAGACAGTGCGCAAGCTCGTGGGCCAGGATCGCGCCCCAGAACCGGCGCAGCGGTGGCGGCTCGGGCCAGTGTCCGAGTTCGAATCCCTGCTGCTGAATGACCAGGTCGCGCTCGATCGCGACCGGATAGAACAGGATGTAACAACGCCCTCCCGATCCTTCGTCATCGATGTAGCCCTGAAGGGTCGCGTCTGCGAGATGCCCGTCCTTGGGGATGCGGGCCGCGCCCTCGCGGGACTGGATCTCGATCACGTATAGACGCTCCGAGATCAGACGGTTCCACAGGTCCACCGACTTCAGGTCCCGGATGGCTCGAGCGATCCGGTGCCTGCTGCCTTCGAAGGCGTTGTTGAGCACCTTGAGGGGGCGGTCGGTGGCCTCCCTGTCCGACGGCGTAGGTGCCTCTCCCGCGGGCGTCTCTGCCGGTCGCGCGGTTGGAGCGGTGGATAATCCCCCCGCCGCTTCGCACCCGCCGAGGATCAGCGCCACGGAGATCAGGAGGGGGAGGCGGCGTTTCATCCCTCCATCTTGCACTCCCCGGTCAGTAACCGAGGGCCGGATCGACCATGCCCTCCAGGGGCTCGCCCCGACCGAACGCGGCGACGTTCCGTTCGACGAGGGAGGCAAGCTCCGGCAGGGCCATGTCCCAGGTGTTGGCCACGTGTGGCGTGATGATCGCGTTGTCGAGGTCGAAGAGTGCATGACCGTCCGGCAGCGGCTCAGGGTCGGTGACGTCTAGAGCGGCTCCCCCTATGGTCCCCTGCCGCAGGGCAGCTACGAGTTCATCGGTGTCCACCAACGAGCCGCGCGCCACGTTGACCAACCACGCGTCGTCCTTCATCATCTCGAAGCGTGCGGCATTGAACATCCGGTGGGTCTCCGGGGTTGCCGCAGCCGCGATCGCGACGAAGTCGACCAAGCCGAGCACTTCATCGAGAGAGTCAACGGAGGTCGTTCGATCGGCTCCCGGTACCGGGCGACCGGAACGGTTGACCACGATCACATCGGTACCCAGGGGACGAAGCATCTCCATGAGCGATCTTCCTATCCCCCCGCCGCCAACGATCCCGACGCTGGCAGTTCCGAGTTGCCGCTCCGGTGCTCCCCTTCCGGGTCTGCCGAGCCAGGTCTTGGAACGGATGTGCACGTTGAGGCGCCGAGCCGACGCCAGCAGAAGGGCCAAGGCATGCTCCGCGGTCGACGGGCCGTAGATCCCCTTGGCGCAGGTCCACGTGTGGGCATCGTCGATAGCTCCGGCCGCGACGAACTTCTCGATCCCGGCGAACGGAAGCTGTATCCACGAGGCGGAAGAGGTAGCGAGTAACTGGGTGAGGGCTTCGGGGTGAGTGGGATCGGTCCACACGATCGCCTCCGCATCGGCCGCGTCGACCAACTCGCCGCCGGCGGCCGACACCGCTCGGGCGAGTTCATCGGTCGCGCGCGGAGCGACCGCTACGCGAGGCCGACCCACCTATAAAAGAGGTTCGGACGCAGGATCTACTTCGGTCCCGCCGCAGCTCGGACAGAACGTGTCCCCACCGTCATAGCTGAAGGTGTCTCCGCATTCGGAACACCGGAGAACCATCAGAGTTGCTTCTACGCTCGGATCTTCCAGAGCCATGTACCGAGATTACTCCTCCGGACCAACCTCGGACGATGAATCTTTCGCGAGCTCTACGGTGGTCCCGAAGTCCACGGTCGTCCCGAAGAAGGCGTCGAGGTCGTTGTGGTCGAGTGATTCCTTCTCGAGCAGGATCTCCGCCAAACCATCCATGTCGTCCCGGTGCTCCTCGATGATCTTGCGGGCCTTGTCTCGACCCTCGATGAGGATCGCCTTGACCTCACGGTCGATGGCCACCTCAGTCTCGGCGGAGACCGAGTCCCCCTGCCGGAAGGCAGGTGAGAGGAACCGGGGCCCGTTGTCGGCGATATTGATCGGGCCG
Source organism: uncultured Actinomycetes bacterium (assembly GCA_963826105.1). Taxonomy (GTDB): domain Bacteria; phylum Actinomycetota; class CADDZG01; order CADDZG01; family WHSQ01; genus WHTI01. The sequence goes on from CAWGWA010000006.1 coordinate 339,503, forward strand.
ACCACCTCCGACATCCCGAACTCCATAACCATCCGGCGGGCGATCTCGGTGGCGCGCCGGAGGTCATCGTGTGCCCCGGTGGTCGCGAAGCCAAAGATGATGTCCTCGGCCGAACGGCCGCCCAGAAGGACGGCGATCCGATCCCTCAGCTCGGGCTCCGACATGAGGTAGCGCTCCTCTTCGGGGAGCTGTTGGGTGTAGCCGAGCGCTCCGATCCCCCGCGGGATGATCGAGACCCGGTGCACCGGGTCTGCATGCTCGACGAACAGGGCCACCATCGCGTGCCCGAGCTCGTGATACGCGACCAGACGTCGCTCCTTGTCCGATAGCACGGTCGAGCGTCGCTCGAGCCCTGCGATGACGCGGTCGATCGCCTCCTCGATGTCGTGCATGTCGACGACTTTGCTGTCCCTACGAGCCGCGAGCAACGCTCCTTCGTTGATGATGTTTGCCAGCTGTGCTCCCGAAAAGCCGGGGGTCCGGCGGGCGATCACCTTCAGATCGACGTCGGCCGACACGTTGACGTCCCGTGCGTGGATCTTGAGGATCGCCTCGCGTCCCTTGATGTCGGGGAGGTTGACCACGATCTGGCGGTCGAACCGGCCGGGTCTTACCAGCGCTTGATCGAGCACCTCGGGGCGATTCGATGCTGCGATGATGATCACTCCCGAGTTCGGCTCGAACCCGTCCATCTCCGTGAGTAGCTGCTGCAGGGTCTGCTCCTGCTCTTGGTGTGAGCCGAGCTGGTTGCCGGCGGCGCCCGATCGGGCCTGGCCGATCGAGTCGATCTCGTCCATGAACACGATCGCCGGCGCACGCTCGCGCGCCTGCTGGAACAGATCTCGCATCCGGGCAGCCCCAAGACCGACGAACATCTCGATGAACTCCGACGCGGCGATATAGAAGAACGGGACCTCCGCTTCACCAGCGATAGCGCGCGCTAACAAAGTCTTCCCGGTCCCCGGTGGTCCCACCAAGAGCACACCCTTAGGGATCCGGGCCCCTACCGCCTCGTACTTCTTAGGCTTCTTCAAGTAGTCGACAAGCTCGACCAACTCGGTCTCCACCTCATCGACCCCGGCAACGTCCGCGAACGTCGTCTTCATGTCGGTGCGGTCATAGAGCTTCGCCTTGTTCTTGCCGATCTGCAGCGGTCCGCCGGCACCGCCGCCCATCTGGTTGCGGAGACGCCTAAAGATGAAGAAGTAATAGAGGCCCCCGATGATGGCGAACGGGAGGATCCAGCCGAACAGGAGCCCAGTCCACAGACTCGGCTGGGCGCCGGTCCACTCAACCTCATTGGCCGAGAGGATCTTGCCGAGCTCGAAGGTGTCGTACCCGGGCGGCAGGGTGGTGGTGAACTCCTTGGTCTCCTCGCCCTCGGTGTACTCCCCGTTGACGGACGTGTCGGTAACGGTGGCCGTGGTGACGCTGCCGGCCCGCACGAGGCGCAGGAAGCGGGAGAAATCGATCTCTTCAGGAGCTCCGACGAGCGAGGTCTGGAAGATGAACAGCACGACCAACCCGGCGAGGATCCACCCGATCGTCAGATTCCTCTGCCGCTGATTGTCGGGCGGCTTGGGTGGCCCGGCGCCGGGCGGCGTCGTCTTCTTCCGGCGTTCTCTCATCCTGTCCACCATGGTCAGACCCTAGTGCACCACGGGTTGAACCAAGCTGGTAGGACGATCAGTTGCGCTCTATCTCCCCGCGCCAGGCGCCGGTTTCAGAGCCGCGACTCTCGATGAAATCCTTGAAGCGCTTCAAGTCGCCTTCGATCCTGTGACCGGCGACGCCTAGTGCATCGCCCGCCTTTTCGACGAGGCCTTCGGGCTCCCAGTCGAGTTGCAGCATGATCTTGGTCTTGGAGTCATCGAGCTTGTGGAATGTCACCACGCCCGCGTTGCTCGCCTCGCCCTCGCCCTTCCACGCGATGCGTACGTCCGGAATCTGTTCGGTGATGGTGGCGTCCCACTCCCGCTTCTGCCCGGCAATCTCAGCCACCCAATGCAGCCGTTGGTCGTCAACCTGGCGAACCTCCTCGACGCCTTCCATGAACCTCGGGAACTCTTCGAACTGGGTCCACTGGTTGTAGGCAACCGTAACGGGAACCTCGACCTCGATGGACTTCTCCTTCTCGGACATGACTCACCTCACAATCGAAAGACCAACTGACTCTCGATGAATACCCCGATCCTCCATCGACAAACGAGGGAGCCTACGAGCGGAGCTTGGCCCTCTTCGTCTTCGAGCGGTTCTTCGTAGTTCTTTCTCGATCGGATCGCCGTAAACACGCTTCACAGTCAACGCGTCCTTGACCTCTGACAGCAACTCCGTGTACTCCATAACTCGACCTCCGCTCCTACGGGATGCGTTGCGCACTACCCACACCGCTTCCTGATATCCGAGGGACAACAGACCCCCGTGTTAACCTGGGCGCCAGGAACGGCAGGGTGCCGCTCCGTGAGGGTTTCGACTTCCCGCTCCTCTTCATGGGCTCGAGATGCTGGATCCCTCGCCCGTTACAGAGAACCTCGGCGATATATCCGCGCCCGAGGAAGAACAGGAGCAGATCACATGTCCGAAAGGACCTTTGCAGAACTCGGCGTGTCCGCGCCCGTCGTGGAGGCGCTTGCCACCAAAGGGATCATCGAGCCGTTCGCGATCCAATCATTAGTGATGGACGATGCACTGGCCGGAAAGGACGTCCTCGCCAAGAGCCGCACCGGCTCGGGCAAGACGCTCGCTTTCGCCATTCCGATCGTCGAGCAGATCGATCCGGACGATCCCAAGCCTTCGGTCGTCGTTCTCGTACCCACCCGTGAACTCGCGGTCCAGGTGACCGAAGAGACCGACGCCATCGCCAGGGCCCGCGGCCTCAAGGTCGCGTCTGTCTACGGAGGTGTGGATCTCCGTCGTCAGGCCGATCAAGCTGCCCGCGCCCATATCCTCATCGCCACCCCGGGACGCTTAGAGGATCTCGTCACCCGAAGGATGCTGTCGCTGTCGCAGGTAAAGATCGTCGTCCTCGACGAAGCCGACCGGATGCTCGACATGGGTTTCCTGCCGCAGGTCAACAAACTCGTTGCACGTATCCCAAAGGAACGCCAGACGATGTTCTTCTCGGCGACCCTCGACGGACAGATCGGGCTCCTCGCCCAGCGCTTCACGCGCGATGCGTCCCGCCATGAGATCGAGAACAAGACGCCCACGGTCGATGAGGTCGGCCACCGCTTCATCATGGTCACCGCCGGCGGAAAGGTGCAGGCGCTCGCCGACGTATTGACCGACGAGGACCGAGGGCTCGCCCTCGTCTTCGTGCGCACCAAGCGAGGCGCCGACCGGCTCGTTGACCGTCTCAAGCAGCGTGGCGTAAAGGCAGTGGCCATGCACGGGGATCTCACGCAGGCGGCACGCCAGAATGCGCTCGCCGCGTTCGACGGTGGAAAGGTCGACACCCTGATCGCCACCGACGTCGCCGCCCGAGGCCTGGACCTCGACGACATCACCCACGTGATCAACTTCGACCCGCCCGACGACGACAAGTCGTACGTGCACAGGGTCGGACGGACCGCCCGTGCCGGACGCTCGGGCGTCGGCGTCACCCTGGTGATGCCGGACCAGCGCCATGAGGTCTCCCGGATGGCCGACCGTCTCAAGATCGGAAAGCAGTTCGAAGAGACCACGGGCCACAAGGTTGCACCCCCGATGCTGGTCTACTCCTCCCGCCGTGGACGCCGCCGCAACTCCGTAGGAGCCCGCCGCTAAGCGATCTGGGGGGCAGGACCGCCCTCTAGGTCCTGCGGGGGAATCTGCTGGGGAACAGATCAATGCGGGCCCACCCCCCGGATCCTGCTTCTACTACTACACTTGTAGTACAGGTGGCGTCAAGGTCGGCTACCCGACAGTCCGGCGAGACCCTGCCCCGAGGGAGGGCAACTATCCTCAGGCGATGACAAACCATGCGCCGTACACCTCGCCCCTGGCCGCCGAACTCGGCCCCGACGTCCGCGACCGATTCCTCCGCTACGTGGCCGTCGACACTCAAGCAGACGAAAGCTCCGAGACCTTCCCCAGCAGCGCCAAGCAGCTCGATCTGAGCAGGATGCTCGTGGACGAACTCCAGGGATTGGGGGTCTCCACTGCACGCCTCGAGAACGGCTACGTACTCGCGTCGCTCGAGGGGACCGGGGGCTCGACCGTCGTCGCCCTCCTGGCACACGTCGACACGAGCCCCGACGCGCCCGGCGGAGGGGTCAAGCCCCGGCTGATCGAGAACTACGACGGAGGCGACATCACCTACGATGCCGCGCCGGACCTCGTGCTCTCGCCGGACGAAAGCCCCGATCTCCGCGCGCAGAAGGGGCGCGACCTCATCACCACCGACGGGACGACGCTGCTCGGCGCCGACGACAAGGCCGGCGTTGCGGCGATCATGACCGCGGTCCGTTACTTGAAGGCCAATCCCGATGCCCCCCACCCGCCTCTAAGGATCTGTTTCACGCCCGATGAGGAGGTCGGCAACGGCATCTCGCACCTCGACCTCGACGTCCTTGGCGCCGAGGTCGCCTACACCCTCGACGGATCGACCGCCGGCACCATCGAGGACGAGAGCTTCTCGGCAGACGAGATGATCGTCCGATTCACCGGCCGGCAGACGCATCCGGGCACCGCGAAGGACAAGATGGTGAACGCCATGCGCCTGGCGGGCCGGTTCCTGGACGCGCTCCCCCATGCGGAGGCTCCCGAGACGACTTCGGGTCGGGACGGCTTCATCCACCCCTATTCGATCGAGGGAACGACCAGCGAGGTCAGCATGAGGCTCATCCTGCGAGACTTCGACACCAACGTCCTCGAGGAACGAGGACGACGCATGACGAAGCTCGCGGAGGACACCGTCGCCCCCTTCGCCGATGCCTCGGTCGAGGTGACGATCACGGAGCAATACCGGAACATGAAGGACCATCTGCGCGATCGCCCCGAGGTCGCGGAGATCGCCGTCCGAGCCATCGAAGCAGCCGGACTCACCGCGCGCCGGGGATCCATCCGTGGGGGCACCGACGGCTCGATGCTCACCGCCAAGGGCCTCCCCACCCCCAACCTCTTCACCGGGATGCATGACATCCACTCCCTGAAGGAATGGGTCGCGGTCCAGGATCTGGCCGATTCCGCCGCAACGATCGTCCACCTGGTTCGGCTGTGGAGCGATCAATAGAGGTAACTTGAGGTAGCGGGGAACCCCAACGACGAGGTACCGAAACTAAGGAGAACCTGTGGGAGCCATCAAACTCAACACCGAGATACCCGGGCCTAAGTCCCGTGCCATCGTCGCCCGTAAGGATGCGGCGGTGTCGGACGCTTACGACCTCCACACCCACGCGGTGATCCAGGAAGGACACGGGAGCACCTTCACCGATGTCGACGGCAACGTGTTGCTCGACTTCGGCACCGGGGTGGGCCCAAACATCATCGGTCACTCGCATCCGAGGGTGGTTGAGGCGGTTGTCGATCAAGCACGTCGGTTCTCCCACACGGACTTCGCGGTGATCCCCTACGAATCCTTCGTCGAGCTCTCCGAGCGCATCATCCGGATGATGGGGGGCGGTGACCGGCGCGTCGCGCTGTTCAACTCCGGCGCCGAGGCGGTCGAGAACGCAGTCAAGATCGCCAAGTCAGGCACCGGACGGCACGGAGTCATCACGTTCGATCGTGCCTTCCACGGCCGCACACTGCTGGCGATGAGCCTGACGAGCAAGAACGACCCCTACAAGAAGGGGTTCGGACCCTTCGCTCCCGAGGTCTACCGGATGCCGTTCCCTTACCCGTACCGCTCCACCGACCCAGCGACTGCAGGAGCTGAGGCGCTGGCCGCGATCGAGCAGGCATTCATCACAACCGTTGACCCGGAAACCGTGGCGGCCGCGATCGTCGAGCCGATCCAGGGTGAGGGCGGCTTCGTCGTTCCGACCCCCGACTTCCTTTCCGGGCTCAAAGATCTCTGCAACAAGCACGGCATCCTCCTGATCGCGGACGAGGTTCAGTCTGGAACCGGGCGGACCGGGCGCTTCCTGGCCTCGGAGCACTTCGGCCTCGAGGGTGACCTCGTCATCCTGGCCAAGGGTCTGGGCTCCGGCTACCCGATCTCTGCGGTGGTCGGCTCCCCCGAGCTGATGAACCTGGGTAGCTCACGTATCGGGGGGACCTACGTCGGCAACCCGGTTGCCTGTGCCGCGGCAAACGCAACGCTGGCCGTCCTCGAAGAGGAAGGGCTGATGGAACGCGCCGCCGACATCGAGCGCACGGTGACGAAGTTCTGGGAGGACGCCCGCTCCGACATCCCGGAGATCGGCGACATCAGAGGCATCGGAGCGATGATGGCGGTCGAGTTCGTCACCGATCCGGCGACCAAGGAACCGAACCCGGATCTGGTCAACGCGATCCTGACCGAGGCCGGTCAGCGTGGGTTGGTCGTTCTCAAGTGCGGGATCATGGGGAACGTCATCAGGCACCTCGTTCCCTTGACGATCTCTGATCCGGAATTGGAAGAGGGCCTTGAGATCCTGGTCGACTGCGCCAGAACCCTCCGCTAGCGGGTCACACGCTTAGGCGATCCTGACTGGGAGGACGCTCGGTACGTTCATGATCTCCGTCGCGTCGCCGACCGCATCTCTGAGCGTGTTCCGGAACGCATCGAGTTCCCTGATCCACGCGCCGAACTGATCGGCGGAGATCGGGCGGCTGAGGAAGAACCCCTGAGCGACATCGCATCCGAGGTCGGTCAGCATGTCCATCGTGTGCTGATCCTCGACCCCTTCGGCAACTACACGGAGGCCGAGGTTGCGCCCGAGCTCGACGGTCGATTGCACGATCACCGCATCGTCTTCGTTGTTGGCCATCCCAAGGACGAACGACTTGTCGATCTTGATCTCGTCGACGGGAAGCCTCTTCAACTGAGCCAGGGATGAGTACCCGGTCCCGAAGTCGTCGATCGAAAGCCCGATGCCCGCCGAACTCAATCTCGCCAGGACATCCGCCAGGCGAACCGGATCGGCCATGATCGAGCTCTCCGTGATCTCGAGACGCAGCCGGAATGCGGGAACGCCCCAGCGGTGCAGCAGCTCGATGATGTCGTCGGGCAGGCGGGCGTCCAGGAGGCTCCGGGCCGAGAGGTTCACCGCGACCGTGAGGGGTCGTCCCCCGGCGGTCCAGTCGCAACAATCACGGATGGCCGACTCGAGCACGAACAAGGTCATCGTCCTCATCAGACCGGTGTGCTCCGCGACGGGGATGAACTCGTCCGGCGGGATCAACCCATGCTCGGGATGGTTCCATCGCAAGAGCGCTTCAACCCCGATGATCCTGCCGCTCGGCAGCTCTGCCTTGGGCTGATAGTGGACGGCCAATTCACCGTTCTGGAGCGCCGCACGCAGATCTGAGACCAAGGCGAGGCGTCCGGGGGAATGGCGATGACGTTCCTGTGAGTACACCTCGTAGCCGGTTCGGTTGGATTTCGCCGAATACATGGCGATGTCCGCACGCTGGATGAGTAGGGAGGCGTCGGCCCCCTGATCCGGATAGATGGCGACGCCGATGCTCGCGCCTACCTCGAGGCTCAACTCCTCCAGGATGATCGGGGCCTGGAGCGCTTCCAGCACCTTCACGGCTACCCGCCCGACCTCGCCGCGATCCTGCATGTTCGGCATGAGGATGGCGAACTCGTCTCCGCCGAGACGTGCCACCGTGTCGCTCCCGCGCAAGACGGCGCGCAGACGAACCGCGACCTCCTGCAGCATGATGTCCCCGTTGTGATGCCCCAGCGTGTCGTTGACCTCTTTGAAGTTGTCGAGGTCGAGGAGAATCACTCCGACCATAGCCCCCTGCCGATCCCCCGACATGATCGCCTGACGAAGACGGTCGTGGAACAGGCTTCGATTCGGAAGCCCGGTCAAGGGATCGTGCAACGCACGGTGCTCGTTGTGTTTGAGGTCTTGGACCAGCCGACCATTCTCGAGCGAAACCCCGATATGACTCACGGCTGTGATCAGTAGTTCGAGATCGCGATCCCCGAACGACGACAACTCGTCCGCGGGATCTCCAACCATCAGGATCCCCGCGACGCCCTGCGCGCCCATCAAAGTCGTCATCATGCAGGCACGTTGACCAAGCTCGGGGAAGAAAAGGCGGGCTCGGTTGAGTTGGTCCTCGGAGGTGAGCAGCACCGCTTCCTTGCCCTGCGCGAAGGCATCCCAGATCCCCGTCACGAAACCGCTATCCAACGGTTCCATCTGACGCACGGTTCCGTCAGCCCCCGACACCGTTCGCAACGAAGGTCCCTCTTGGGTCGAGGGAAACAGGATCAGTTGCGCGATCTCAGCCTTGAACATCCGCTTCAGGTGCTCGAGCGCCGCGGGGATCACAGATTCCGACTGCCTGGGCTCCTGAACCACGCGCGTGAAGCCGTAGAGAACGCGCAGACTCTCGTGGTTCTTCCTGAGCGATGCATTGGCGCGGTAAGCCATGAAGAGCGACACGACCAGGACACCGAAGAGCCACGCTGCCGAGGTGTTCGTCCAGATCATCAGGACCGCCGCCAGAGCAAGGCACGAGTTGATGAAGGTTGCGATGAGCCCTACACCGATGAGGTTCATCGATTCTCGCGGCTTGCCGTCGGCGATCGAGATAGCGACAAAGATCATTACCCCCCCGACGAGGTCGACCGCCAGAGTTGCATCGAACGTCGCCACCCATCCCACCCACGACGTCGGATCACCCATGGGGATGACCGCGTGGAAGACGATCAACGCGATGCATGCTTGCAGAGCGAAGAGACCGATATTGAATCCAAGCTTCATCACCGAGTACTGGCGACGGTGGAACAGCAACGCCAGTCCGGCCCCCACGATCTGGCCGAGCAGTAGCTCGAACGGTGCCGCGAGGAACAGACCTAGAACCAGGGGAACTTCGCTGAGGGAGATCGACAGCGCTTCTTTCTGCAACTGGACGTGGACCACGAAGATCTCGGCAATAGCGAAGCCGATGGCGATCATCCACCAGCGCAGCTGCAACGGCGCATCCAGAGGCTCGAGGTGCGAGATGAAGTGCACGCACAATAGAAGGACTCCACCGAGGATCGCAACGTCGAGAGCCAGGATCCCCATCGGCCGCGAGTCAGACCGGATGGGCCCTGACGGACCGTTCTCCGAGTCGCTGACCTGCTCTCCGCTCTTCACGACGCAGAAGCGATGCTCGGGATGATTGCAACGAGAACGACCGCGAAAAGGAGAACGACTACCAGCGCCGCGGCCATGTGCGATTTCCAGGACCGGCCGCTTCTGATCTCGGCCAGATCCAAAGAGGTCGTCCTCAAGTTGCACTCCGTTTCCCCTGGATCGCTCCTTACATGACCAAGATGAAGGCTGTCCGACCGTTTCGCATTAGACCTTTGTCGGCATTGCAGGGGTCGAAGGACCGAATCGGTTCAGCCCAGGCTGCGACGAAGGGCAGAGCGGGCGGCAAGGTGCCCGCACATCCCGTGGACGCCGCCACCCGGCGGAGTAGAGGAGGAGCAGATGTACACGTCCCGGCTCGGTGTCGAATACGGGTCTAAACGGACAACGGGGCGGAAGAAGTGGCCCCGGAGATCTTGGATCCCTCCGTTGATGTCCCCGCCGATGTGGTTGGGGTTGTGAGACTCCATCTGAGCCGCCGTTCGAACACTCCGATCTAGAACGCGGTCCCGGAATCCGGGGGCGAAGCGCTCGATCTGCGTTTCGATCGCCTCGGTCATGTCTGTCCCCGAGCCCGCCGGTACATGGCAGTACGCCCACAGGGTGTGCTCTCCACTAGGTGCTCGCGAAGGGTCGAACAGCGACTGTTGGGCCACCAGAACGTAGGGCCTCTCGGGTACCCGCCCGTTCGTAACCGCTTGCTCAGAAGCCACCAACTCGGGCAGCGTTCCGCCGACGTGTACGGTCCCGGCCTTCCTGCACGACTCGGCGCTCCATGGAACCGGGCCATCGAGGGCCCAGTCGATCTTGAAAACTCCCGGCCCGTAGCGGAACCGGCCCAGCGATTCCCGGTAGCGGCCGGGAAGGCGAGAACCCGCGATAGCGATCAGCTGCCGCGGCGTTACATCGAAGAGGTAGGCGCGCGCCGCGGGCAGATCGTCGATCGACCCGACCTCACGCCCGGTCTCGATCGTTCCTCCGAGGCTCTCGAAGTACGAACCCAGCGCGGAAGCGATGGCGCTCGAGCCCCCGGACGCCGCGGGCCAGCCGACCGCGTGCGCCAGTATCCCGAGGAACATCCCGAATCCACCGGTCGGACTCTTGTCCAGACTCAACATCGAATGCGCGGCGAGACCCCCGAGGAGGGCGCGCGCCTCCTCCCCGTCGAACTTGCTCGAGGCCAGCCCCTCGGCCGAGCGGATGCCCGTCAATCCAAAGCGAGCCAGCAGAAGAGGGTGGTGCGGGAGCCTCACCCGTCGGAGCAGTTCATCGGCAACCTCGGGCCAGCGATCGACGAACGGGCGGTAGAGACGCTCGTATGCATCTCCGTCGCGCCCGAGCCCCGCGGCCGTTGCGCCGACATCGCGCTCCAGTACCGCAGCGCGATCCCCTCCCAGAGGATGCGCGAGGGGGATCTCCGGATGGACCATCTCGAGCCCGTGCTCCGCCAGCGGAAGGCTGCGGAAGAACGGAGACGCGAGGACCAGCGGATGGATCGCGGAGCAGATGTCATGGACGAACCCCGGACGGGTCAGCTCGGCCGACCGCGTTCCCCACCGATCTCGAGGTCGCGCTCGATCAGGAGGACGGACGCCCCCTCTCGAGCCAGCGTCACCGCCGCGGCGAGGCCGTTGGGGCCCGCACCGACGACGACCGCATCGAGATCGCTCATCCCACCTCCGTTTTCAGCTGCACGGTGTCCATGGCTTCGCTCCGAGGCGGTACGCCTTGAACATCGCGTTACGCCCGGACCGGTTGGCCGCGGGACAGAAGCCCCGCGGCTTCTTCTCGTACTCGACCTGGAACACCGGTTTGCCCGCGTCCAGGAACGGCCGTAGCCGATCGCACTCGTTGTATTGAGAGCACTGCTCGTTCATCGCGAAGTCGAAGTATGCGACCAGCTTCTCGATCTGACCGAGATCGTTCTTCAAACCAACCGAAAGTCCGTGCTCGTGCGCGAGGTTCGCAAGGAAGACGTTGTACTCCAGTTGGTCACTACCCTGAAGATCGAAGCCCGTATCGTTGCGATAGCCGTCGACGTTATCCCACTCGACCGCGTCGAAACCGGCTTCGACACACCTAGTGACGCGCTCCGACATGATGGGGGCCAGGGTCTCTATGTCGCTGATGTCGAGCCAGCGCTCCCCGGGCCAGCCGTTCTTCTTCCCCTTGATCGCCGGCGGGAAGGCGCCGGCATCGGGGCGCCAGTTCTCCCACGATCCCGCGCTGACGTAGCAGATCGCATAGCCGCCACGGTCGTGGATTGCCTCTACTGCAGCACTGTTGAGAACGTCCCCTTCGCCCGCCACCTCGGAATCCACGTACAGGTCGATATCGAAAACGACCGCGGTTTCTCGTACCTGAGATCGGAAGGGGCGCGCCGACACGTCGACCACTATCCCGCCGGTGGAATCGTGCCCCGCGGCCGGGGTCAGCTGGTACTGCGCACGAGCGTCCGGCGGAAGCGCGCAATCGGGACAGGGCAGTGGATCGGGCAGGTCTGGGCCCGGTGAGCCGGCTCTAACCCCCTCGGGAGGGGACCCGATAAGCAAGGCAACAAGCAGGAGGACACCCAGCGCGAGGCGAAGTGCTCGGTTAGCGCGATGGCGGCTCAACGGTGACTCTCCATGATCGCTAAGGCTCGCACGTCGCAAGGGGTCGTGAAAGGACCCGATGGGTGCTTGGTTTATTTCCGTAGATATCCGGAAAACTCCGTATCCGTCGCAAGCAAAGCAAGCGGGCGGACCCCCAACAACCACAGGACGACAGTCTGAGGCCCGAAACACGGGGCCGGAGGGAGTAGAAGGATGAATCGTAGACGAGGAAGTACACCGGCGAGACGAGCGAGGAGCGCGCTCTCAGCCATACTCGTTACCGGGGCGCTCCTGCTGTGGCAGAGCGCCGCATTGGCGGGAACCAGCAAGGGCGGTGGCCTTGGGCTCGGAAACCTCCACGATGTTGTCACCGAAGCCACCGACCAACTTGAGGACGTCACCGATACGGTGATCGGAGATCTCGGCGAGAGCGTAGCGGGGCCCGATGATGCCGGAGAGGGATCGTCGGACGATTCCGATACGACCGCTGAAGGAAACAACCTCGGGGTGGACGTGGCCGATCAAGAGGTCGTTAGGGCCGGTGGCTCGGACTCTTCCGCCGGCGGCGGCGACTCCGAATCAGGTGCCACGCTGCTTGCGGTGCTCGGCCATCAGATCCTCGGTACGAGTTCCGAGCACGACGATACGGGATGGGAAGAGTCCACCTTCGGCACGCTCGGCTTCAGCTGCGCCGCATCCGAGGGCGCGCTTTGTGTGGATCTTCTCTACGCCCACTCGTGGGCCGACGGGACCAGCTCGTCGTCCGACACGGACGCGGCATACCTTTGTCTCGCAGGAGACCAGACGGCCCCCGACGAGACCTGTCAGGGCCCGGTAGCACTGCGTGTGCTCGACAGCCACAGTGACGCCTCCGACTCGGGCGCAAGCCAGAGTTCCGAAGGCGCTCGTCTGTGCCTTGGCAACGAGGACGCCGATGGCGTGTGTCAGGGCGTCGGCGTTTCCGTGATCAAGTCTGAGTCGTCGAACGCCGGCGGCGAAGAGGACGGAACCACCACTCTCGGGTCCCTCGAGGCCCAGGGCGAAGAGCAGGGCGCCCTTGGAGACCCGCAGGCTGCGGGCGCACCGCCCGACTGTCCCGACGGCGGCTCCCTTGCCTGCGTGAACGTCAATGACGACAACACCACCGATGACGGCGACGACGGTCGCGAGACCATCGACGGCGACGTCGGCCCCGGCGCCAACGAGGGCGGCGATGTCGCCAACCTGATCGCCGGAGACTCCGATGTCACCGAGGGCGATGGCGATGCCGGCGATGACGGTATCGGGCTGGACCACCCGGGTAGCGGCGCATCAACCGCTGATGGACGCGTCCTTCACATCAAGCTCCTTGGACAAGAGATCCTCGTCTTCGGTCAGGCCAGCTCGGCGTCCGATGACGATGGCTCCTCCTCGGACGCAACAGTGCTTGCGGTCCTCGGTAACGAGGTCATCGGAGCGCACTCCGACTCCGAGGACGGCTCGGGTCACGACGAGACCGGCCTCCTCCGTGAGACCTGCAGCCAGACCGGTGGACAGGCTTGCCTCGCGCTCCTCTATGGGCAGGCTTCTTCCGAGGCGACCGACGACGGGAGCACCGGATCTTCCGACACCGCGGGCGGCACCGCATGTCTTGGTGGCGGCGAAGGTGCCTCTCCCGAGGGAACCTGTGACGGGCCCGTCGGCCTGACCGTGCTGGACACGCATAGCGACACCCAGCGTGACGAGGCCGGCAACTCTTCACACGCATGGGAGAGCTCGAACGGTGCGACCCTCTGTCTCGGCGGCGAGAACGAAGATGGCGTCTGCGAGACGCTTGGTCTCGTCGTCCTGCACTCGGACTCCGAGTCCCACGCGGAGCCCGGTGACGCCGAAGCCGAGGGAGAGTCGTACGTCCTGGGGATCGACCAGAGCGGCGAACGAACCACTTTCATAGCGGACGAGACCAGCATCGCCTTGCCCCCGGATTGCCCCGAGGGTGGCTCGATCGCCTGTCTGCTCTTCAATGAGGATGAGACCGGTGCGATCGCCGACGGCATCGGCCACGACGGCTCCGGCCTTACCGGCGACGTCCTGCCGGGCGTGCTAGATGGTGAGAACGCCGGCGATGCCGATGCCACTGAGGTCGGAACGACGGCAGTTGCCAGCGAGGGCGAAGACGCTCCGGAGGAAGAGCCGCCGGTCGTCAAGCCTCACGGTCCTGAGACCCAGGACCCCGGAGTGCAGGGAGCCCAGGCATCGCAGCTTCCGTTCACCGGGATGGACACGAGCACGATGCTCGCCATCGCGATGATGCTGCTCCTGTCGGGCGCGGGGATCTTGGTCCTCGCAGCGAGGCGTGAGTCGCGGACCCGGTGAGAACCGAAACACCACGCCCTGAGGATGGCGGGACCGGGGTCCCGCCATCCCCCGTCGAACGCCTAGGCCCAAGGCTCAAGCTCGCCGGGCTCGCGCTCCTGGTGATCGGCGCGATCGTTGCAGCTCTCGCACTCGCGGGCGTGTTCGAAGCGGGTGACGACGACAATCGTCCCGGTTCGGATGACTCTGCACTGGCTCTGGAGACGCACACCAATCGAGCCGGGGGCTACTCGTTCTCCTATCCGTCGAACTGGAAGGTCCGCAACGACGGCTCGACGAGCGTCATCACCGCACCCGGATCGGAGCAGATCGTGAGCTTCGGTACCGCCCCGGACGGACCCCTGCGGCGGGCCGCTCGACGGTTCCTGTCCAAGGTCGTTCGGGCCTACGAGGACCCGACCCTGTCGGCGGCGGAGCTCCAGACGATCGACGATCATCGTGCGTTAGCGGTGGCGGGCGAGGCAGTCAACGAGACCGGCATCGACATCAGATTCCTCACCGTCACGGTTGCCGGAGGACGAGGCAACTATGGGATCGCGGTGTACACGAACGCAGCCGCCGACCCCACCGAGACCCTGCCCACGATGCAGGCGATCCTCGATTCCTTCCGGATCCGCTCCTAAACCGAGCCGGCCTGCCGCTGCTTAACGAGTGCGGCGACCCGGGCGAGATTGACCGCCCAGCCCACACCGAAGACTCGATCGGTGAACAACTCTTCGCTCTCAGGGTTCCACCACGAGTCGCGCAGGCGATCGAGTGTCGGTGGACGGAAGTCATAGGGAACGAAGCCGGCGACGATCCCGTGCCACTCCCGCTCCTCTTCCGGCTTGCTGAGCTCCTGGATCACGGCGGCGACGGTCACGCCGAACACCACCGCAGCCATCGTTCTCTTCAGTTTCTTCATGACCCTCCCCTTTCAGTTAGTGGGCGGTACTGGGATCGAACCAGTGACCCCTGCCGTGTGAAGGCAGTGCTCTCCCGCTGAGCTAACCGCCCGGGACGGATGATGATACGAGAAGAAGAAGGGGGACGGACCCGAAGGCCCGCCCCCCTCTTTCGCTACTAGTCGGGACTACTTGATCAGGATCGTGTAGTTCCCACCGGAGCCGTCGCCCTTGACCTTGACCCACAGGCCAGAACCTGCGGTCTTGGTGCTGGCATCGGGCTTCTTCTTGCTCCAGTACGCCTTCTTCGACGTGTCGTGGAACACGTTGACTCCACCTGCCGTGTACTTCTTGGTCTTCCACTTCTTCTTGATGACCTGGGTCAGGCGAACCTTGTGCGTCGAGTTGCCGAACGTGGAGTCCCACGTCTGCCATCTCGTCCGCCAGTAGTTCTTGCCGTCAGGCATCAAGCGCGGGGTCGGATGCGAGTCCACCACGAGGATCTGGCCGTGGCCTGGGTGGAGGCCCACATCGTTGTCCGTGTAACGGCTGTCGCGGTACCAGATCAGAACGCCGTCCGCGTACGAGTTCTTCTCAAGCCAGTTGCCCTTGATGAAGTTGTACGCGCCCCTGAGGCTCCTGTCGCTCCTCAAGTAGTTGCGTGACTCGATCAGGTAGTAGTGGAAGTACATGTTCGTGATCGCGCCGTCCGTGACCTGCTGGAAGCCTTCAAACTCCCACGCGTCGACCATCGAACCGTCGTCGTTGAACGTGTCGAGGCTGATGCTGTCGACGATGAATCCCGGAGCCACGAAGGCACCGTCGGTCCAGTAACGGAACCGGATGGCGTCCGTGCCCATCGGAACCGTGTAGGTGCCGTCAACCCAACCATCGGAGAATCCGGTGATCCCGTTGCCGAAGTTCTGCCCGTTGGGATCATCGTCGGTGGAGAGGTCTCCGTCTAGAGCGGTCCAGTCGTCACCGCCGTTGCTCGAGGCCTCGACGTAGGCGTAGTCCCAGTCCTGCTCGATGTCGTACCAAGCGCGGAAAGTTAGGTCCGCGTCGGCCGCCAAAGGAGCGCCCAACATATGGGTCATCGAGTTATCGAGGTCGTTGGCGGAACCCGAGTAGTAGTAATACGGGTCCACGCCGTCGGGCTCGACCAGGGTCTCGGTAGCCTCGTAGTCGGGAAGGTTCACCCGGATGACCTGGTTGCGACCGGCGGTAGCACCCTCAGCCGGGCCCAGGTTGAACTCTGTGGCCTCAGCAGCAGGGGTGCCGCTGTAGTCGTACTCCCCGAGGTCCGCATCACGGACCCAGCCGAGTGCAACCTTCGACCAAGCGTCCATGTGCGTCGGGTTCGTACCGATCGGGTCGCCGGGACGCGAGCCCCACGAGCCACCGCTCATCAGCGACCAGAACTCAACCGAGCTCTCGCCTGCGTATGAGGTGTCGTACATGTCCGGCAGACCGAGGTCGTGACCGAACTCGTGTGCGAACACACCGACCGCACCGTTCTCCGGCTCGATCGTGTAGTCACCCACCCATAGGTCGGTCCCGGGCACCGCGTAGCCACCGAGGAGGCAGTCCTCGGGAACGCCGGTGGGGCCGTCGCCGGGCGAGTAGTTGGCGAACGAACGGTGGCTCCAGATGGCGTCTCCACCCTGGGCACCGCCGCCCTCTTCCTCACCCTGTCCTGCGTGGACCATCTGGAAGTGGTCGACGTAGCCATCGGCCTCGTCGAAGTTCCCGTCCCCGTCGCAGTCGTAGCGGTCCCACACGTCAACGACCGCGGGGTCCCAGTTGATGTCGGCTTCCTGAGTAGCGAGCGTCGCGATGCCGTCGCCGATGACCCTGAAGTACGGGCCGTTCAGGTCGTCGGAACCTGCGCCGAGGTCGGAGTTGGCTCCGTACTCGGACTCAGGTGCATCGATGTGGAGCCACTCGGAAACCTCACCGGTGACGGTGTAACGACCATCCGAGAGCTCGAGGTAGAAGTCGCGCATAGACGGGAGACCCGTCGCGTTGCCACCCTCGGAGAACAACATGTCCTCGTAGTGGGCCCGATCGAAATTGTCGGTCCAGTACGTGGCGTTGTCCTTGTCGCGGTTGGGCTCTTCGATCGCTCCGTGAAGAGGATCGGTGAAGTCGACGAGCAAGGTGACGATGTGGTCTTCGTCCTCCCGCGTGTACTCGACGAAATCGCCGTTCGCCATCCTTACGGTCCCATCCTTGCGGACCTTGGCTTCGCCTCGGATCACGGCATCTGCTGCCGCGGCACGCTGGGTCTGCCATTTCTGTACGAACTTTGGAATCCTGTTGTCTCCGCCGACCCGGTGGCCTGTCGTAGACGGAGCGGCGGAATCTCTCGCCGGGACCGCACCCGCTTGCCCTATCAATAGCGAGCTCACCAGGGCCATGCCCAGGAGCCCGCTGATCATCTTCTTGCTCAAATCATGTACCTCCATTGACTGGCGCGTCGTCGCGCCTCTGCGTAACGATGCATCGCCTCGGCGATGCCAAACCCAGCGTCTCCCCTGCCCGGTCTCCTTCCTTAGTCGCCTCTGGAAAAGCGTCCTCATCAGAGCCGACTGAGACTAGCCCACCAAGCGAGCTATGGGGAAGCCTTTGCGGCCATAAAGGGGTCCCCCAGGGCGTGCCGCCTAGTAAGGTGGGTTCAATGGGCTCGGTTATCCACCTCTCACGCACCAATCGGGAATGGCTCAAGGACCACTCCCGCAAGGCCCCCCGGAGCGACGGTCGCGTCGCTCTCGTGCTGGGCGGCGGCGGGATCACCGGCGCGGCCTATCACCTCGGTGTCCTGAACGCCATGAACGGCATGGGCGCCGAGGCCGGCGTCAACGACTTCGATCTCTATGTCGGGACCTCCGCAGGTGCGGTGGTGGCTGCCTGCCTGGCCAATGGAATCACCCCGGAGGATCTGATCCTCGCCAACATGGGCCATGCCTCGGCGACCTTTCCGGGCATCGGTGCCGACGAGGTCCTCATGCCCGACCGCCGAGGCATCGTCTCGTCGATGGTCAGGTGGCCGCTCAGCGTCGTTGGAGCGCTCCGCCGCTACATCGGACACCCCTTCACAACCGGATTGATCGACGGACTGGGAGCGCTCGCCGAGGGACTCCCAGCAGCGATCTACACGACCGACGGCACCGAGCGATACCTCCGTGGGCTCCTCACCCGGGACGGGTTCACGAACGACTTTCGGTCGACGAAACGAAGGCTACTGATCACCGCCACCGATCTCGACAGTGCGCAGCGGGTGGTGTTCGGAGAGGAGGGGGTCGATGACATCCCGATCTCCGAAGCTGCCGCCGCCTCGACCGCGATCCCGCTCCTCTACGCGCCGAGGGAGATCAACAACCGGGTGTACCTGGACGGGGGCCTGCGCTCCACGACGAGCATCGAGGTAGCGATCGCTCACGGAGCCAAACTAGTGGTCTGTATCAACCCTCTGGTCCCCTACGTCCATGACGTGAGATACCTCCTGCCGACCTCCACAGGGTTGCCGTCACACCACATCGCCGAGAAGGGCTTCCCACACATCGCGGCCCAGAGCTTCAGGATCATGGCCCAGGCACAGGTCGAGAAGGAACTCGAAGTCATCACCCACGCCCATCCCGACGTCGACATCATCCTGATCGAGCCGAGGCGGGACGACGAGCACCTCTTCGTCTTCAACCTGATGGACTACGGGAGCAGGGAACGGATCGCGAGGCACGCTTTCGAAAGCGTTGCGATCGACCTCGTGACCCGATTCCCCGAATACGAGAAGGTCCTCGGGCGGCACGGGATCAAGCTCAGTCGCGACCGGCTGATCGATCAACTCCAATCGATCGTAGAGGGCGCCGAGCCTCGCTTCTACGGTACCGAAGACCTCGAGTCGGTTGACACCGGCATCGAAAGCGACCTCTGAAGGTAACGACCGTGCGCTGCCCGGCGTCCCTGATCCTGATCCTGGCGCTGGCCCTGGGGGGCTGTTCCCGGTCCAACGAGCCCGAAGAAGCGTCGCCAAGGCCGTCGTCACCCGGCCCAGGCCCCACGTCGGGACCGTCGCCGGAGGTCGCTCCCGATCCACTGGGTGCACGGATCGAGCTTCGTCCGGTTGCCTCGGGTTTCGAGAGTCCTTTGCTCGTAACCAATGCAAGTGACGGCAGTGGACGCCTCTTCGTCGTCGAACAGACCGGACGTATCAAGATCGTGACTCAAAAGGGGCGAGTCTCCGCCGACGTGTTTCTCGACGTGAGCGACCGGATCGTGGCCGGGGGCGAGCAGGGCCTGCTCGGGCTAGCGTTCGAACCCGACTACGCCGAGAGCGGTCGCTTCTACATCAACTACACGAACGGGGACGGCGACACCGTTGTGGCGCGCTACCGGGTGAGCGAAGATCCGAACCGGGCGGACCCGGGATCGGCCGAGGTGATCCTCACGGTCGACCAGCCGTACGGGAACCACAACGGCGGACATCTCGTCTTCGGGCCCGACAGATATCTCTACGTCGGACTCGGAGACGGCGGCTCGGGCGGCGATCCGCACGGCCACGGGCAGAACACCGACACGCTGCTGGCATCGATCCTCCGGCTCGATGTCTCGGGGTCGTCCGGCTACACCATCCCAGACGACAATCCGTTCGCGGAGGGCGGAGGAGGGAGTGGCGGTGAAGGAGGGGCTCCCGAGATCTGGGCGTATGGGCTCCGCAACCCATGGCGCTTCAGCTTCGACCGCACCACCGGGGATCTGTGGCTCGGAGACGTCGGCCAGGAGGACCTCGAGGAGATCGATCGTGCTCCGGCCGGATCCGGCGGGCTCAACTTCGGATGGAACGTGATGGAGGGAGACGCCTGCTACGGCTCATCGTCGTGCGACAGGGACGGACTCGAGATGCCCGTAACCCAGTACTCACACGACGATGGCTGCTCGGTTACCGGTGGACACGTCTACCGCGGCGACGACTACCCGATCCTCGCCGGCGGCTACCTGTTCGCCGATTATTGCTCGGGCCTGTTGTGGGTCATCGAAGCCAGGGGGCACAGGGGAGACCCAAAGCTGGCCCTGGAGACGGGGCGTTCGGTGAGTTCGTTCGGAGAATCAGAGGATGGAGAGATGTTCCTCGTGGATATCGGCGCCGGAGAGTTGCTTCAGGTCACCGCGCGCTGAGTCGCGGTTCGCTTCGAGCGCGCCGCCGCAACCGCCTTCACCTTCCGTTTTGCCGGGGTCGACTTCAGGAGTGGAGCGAGGTACTCCCCGGTGTATGAGCCCTTGGTCACGGCGACCTCTTCGGGGGTTCCCTCTGCGACGATCGATCCGCCGCCAGAACCACCTTCGGGCCCGAGGTCGATGATGTGGTCGGCGGTCTTGATCACATCGAGGTTGTGCTCGATCACGACCACCGTGTTCCCCGCATCGACCAGACGATGTAGAACGCCGAGGAGTTTGCTGACGTCTTCGAAGTGCAGGCCAGTGGTCGGCTCGTCGAGGATGTACAAGGTCTGGCCCGTCGATCGTTTGGCGAGTTCGGTTGAAAGCTTCACGCGCTGGGCCTCGCCGCCCGACAGGGTCGGCGCGGGCTGGCCGAGCTTGATGTAGCCAAGTCCCACGTCGTTCAAGGTGTTCATGTGGCGAGCGATCGGCGGGATCGCCTTGAAGAACTCCGCCCCCTCCGACACCGACATCTCCAACACCTCGGAGACGTTCTTCCCCTTGTAGCGGACCTCGAGGGTCTCCCTGTTGTATCGCTTGCCCTTGCACACCTCGCACGGAACGTAGACGTCCGGAAGGAAGTGCATCTCGATCTTGATCGTTCCGTCACCGGCACAGGCTTCGCAGCGACCCCCTCGGACGTTGAACGAGAAACGCCCCGGCTGGTAGCCGCGTCGCTTGGCATCCGGGGTCTTGGCGAACAGTTTCCGGACGTGATCCCAGACCCCGGTGTAGGTCGCCGGGTTGGACCTCGGTGTCCGCCCGATGGGTGACTGGTCGATGTCGATGACCTTGTCGACGAAATCGACCCCGTCGATCGAGCGGTGCTTGCCCGCGACCAACTTGGCCTGGCGATTCAACCTATGGTGCACCGCCCGATGCAGGATCTCGTTGACGAGGGTCGACTTCCCCGAGCCCGACACGCCGGTGACAGAGATGAACCGACCTAACGGGAACTCAACGTCGATCTCCTTGAGGTTGTGCTGCCGGGCCCCCTTGACCACGATCGATTCACCGTTGCCCTTGCGGCGCTCGAGCGGCACGTCGATCATCTTGCGGCCGGTGAGGTAATCGCCGGTCAACGAACCCTCCATGTCGAGGAGTCCCTGAAGAGACCCAGCGTGAACGATCTCGCCGCCGCTTTCCCCCGCTCCGGGCCCGATATCTACGACGTAGTCGGCCGTTCGGATCGTGTCCTCGTCGTGCTCCACGACGATCAGCGTGTTGCCGAGGTCGCGCAGTCGTACGAGGGTTTCGATCAGGCGTCGGTTGTCGCGCTGGTGGAGTCCGATCGAGGGCTCATCGAGGACGTACAGCACCCCCACGAGCCCGGATCCGATCTGCGTCGCGAGACGGATCCGCTGAGCCTCACCCCCGGCCAGGGTTGCGGAGTTCCTCGACAGCGTGAGGTAGTCGAGGCCGACATCGAGTAGGAATCCAAGACGCGCGTGGATCTCCTTCAGGACGCGCTCGGCGATGTGCGTCTCGCGATCGTTGAGTTCGAGCGTGCGCATGAACGCATCGCAGAGGTCGATCGACAGCGACGTCACCTCATGGATGTTCTTGTCCCCCAGGGTCACCGCCAGGGTCTCGGGCCTGAGCCGGGCTCCATCACACTCGGGGCACGGGACCTCGCGGAAGTACTGCTCGTAGCGCTCCCGGGCGTAATCGGAATCGGTCTCCGAACGGCGGCGCTCGAGCCACGTCACGACCCCCTCGAACACCGTCCAGTAGGAACGGACGCGTCCGAAGCGGTTCTTGTACCGAACGTGGATCTCCTCGTCGTTCGAGCCGTAGAGGATGACCTCCTTGGCCTTCTTCGGAAGCCGCTTCCAGGGGACATCCATCTTGAAGCCGAAGGTCTTGGACGCAGAGGCCAGGAGCCGATCGAAATACTCCAGCGTGCGGCCCGACCACGGACCGATCGCGCCGGCCTCGAGCGAGAGGTCGGGGTTCGGGACGACCAGCTCGATGTCAACCTCGAGGTGGGTTCCGAGTCCGTCGCAGTGGTCACACGCTCCGTACGGCGAATTGAAAGAGAAGTTACGAGGTGCCAACTCCTCGAAGCTGATCCCGCAATCGACGCACGCGAGATGCTGGCTGAACAAGATGTCTTCTGCGTCATCGTCGACCAGATCGATCGCAGCGAGTCCCTCGGCAAGTCCCAGCGCTGTCTCGAGAGAGTCGGCAAGGCGAGTGCCGACGCCTTCCTTGATGACGAGCCGGTCCACCACCACGTCGATGTCGTGCTGGTGATATCGGTCGAGCTTGATCTTCTCGGTGAGTTCACGCATCTCGCCGTCGACCCGAGCTCGTGCGAACCCGCGGCGTGCGAGATCGTCGAACAGACTCTGGAACTCTCCCTTGCGGGTTCGGACCACGGGAGCAAGCACCTGGAAGCGCGTACCCTCCGGCAGATTCAGAACCTGATCGACGATCTGTTCCGGGGTCTGGCGCGCGATCGGTCGTCCGCAGTTGTGGCAGTGCGGCCGCCCGATCCGCGCGAACAGCAGACGCATGTAGTCGTAGATCTCGGTGATCGTCCCGACCGTCGAACGAGGGTTCTTGGGCGCGGACTTCTGATCGATCGAGATCGCCGGGCTTAGACCCTCGATGAAGTCGACATCGGGCTTGTCCATCTGACCGAGGAACTGCCGTGCGTAAGACGACAACGACTCGACATAGCGCCGCTGCCCCTCGGCGTAGATCGTGTCGAAGGCAAGCGACGATTTCCCCGAACCGGAGATGCCCGTGAAGACGATCAGCGAATCCCGGGGCAGTTCGAGGTGGACGTTCTTCAGATTGTGCTCTCGGGCCCCCCGGACCACGAGACGGTCCCCGGAGCCCCCTGCGGAGGCGATATCCATGAACCTTCGAGGATAAACGACGCGCTTGTTATTTAGAACCGGTCTAACAGCCCTGCCAGTTCTTCGAGGGCCGCAGAGACCTCGGGGGCGTCGGCGGGAGCGTCCATCAGGGCGAGGATCTCGGTGTAGGCCTCGTCGATGGAGGCGGCGGCGTCTGGGTCCATCAGGGCGGCGGCCTCGGAGACCTCCTCGTACCGCTCCCGGCTGCGCTCTACGGCGCCACGGGCTCCGGAGAGCTCGGCCTCCTTCACGACGACGCCGTCGACAACCGCCTCGGTGTACTCGATCTCGGCGACATCGAGCAGGTCGGATGCCGACGATAGGCTCGTCCTGACCTCGGCCAAGGCCTCGACGGGATCCGATCCCCCGCTGCTCCCCAGTGCCCAACCGAGGGCGATACCGAGCAGCAGGCCGATGCCCGCAGCCGCGACGATCGCCGGCCAGCGGGGACGGGGTGGGCGGTAGATCGCCATCAGGTGCGGACGAGGAAGGCGGCCATCGGCTCCTCGGAGCCGTTGCACTGGGCTGCGGTTGCCTCGATCACCTGGTTCGGATCGGAGAACAGGCTGAGGTCGATCAGGCGCGCCCCCTTGAGGACGGTGACCGCGGGAGCGATCGAGATCGGTCCCAGGTGGCGCACCATCCGCATGACCTCACGATCGATGTCCGCTGCGATCGTGTTCGCCGGTCCATTGAGTACGACCCCACGCCCTCGCGCCGCGATCGTGGCGCGGCGATCGATGATCGCGAAGTCACGCTCGCGGCCCTCACCCGATGTGAAGACGGTGTAGAACCCGTCGCTGAGGATCAGGACTGGATCTTCCAACGCCTCTTTGGCGACCACGGCGATCTCTTCATCGTCGACCTCGATCACAGGCCCGAGATCCGAGTCGAGCGCGACGGATCCGGTGGCGGTGATCCGCATCGCGCGCCGCTCGGTGATCGCCTCGCTCTCGAACTGGATCGTGTTGGGCGCCGCGCCGGCGGCGATCGCTGCTGCCTCTGCTTCTTGCTGCAGTGCGGCCATGGCTTCGGGTGAAGGACGAGACATCGCTCGTTCGACCTCGATGCGTACCAAGGAAAGAGCATCCCCCACCGAGGAGATGACTTCTGCGTCGACAGGGATCGAGTAGTCGGTCCCGATCGCCTTCGAGAGCGCCGGGATCAGCGCTCCCGCTCCTCCGCCGAGCCCGACGATGGTGGGAGCTGCGAGTTCGTGAGTCGTTAGTGCTTCCTGCGCAACGCCGGCGATCTTGTGAGCCGCGATCTCCAACGTCCGAGCCGCCAGGCGTTCCCAGGACGTGCGGGTAATGAGGGCCAGGGCCTCGAAACCCAACCTCGCGGAGGTCGGGTCCCCGGCTGCGTAGGCTCCTTCCGGGATCTCGCCAAGGGCATTGGCCGCGCAGGTCACCGTCAACGCGAACCGGGTTCCCTCCGTGGTTTCGATTACGACATGATCCGCGGGATCACCCTCCTTCGGGGATCCAAGCACGGCGCGTGCTCCCTCAAGTTGCGCCGGCTGGGCGAACGAGCAGTACTTCAGGCCCGAGATGTGCGCCGATCGGGGCCCGACATCCGCGATCTTGAGGCGGCCGAGCGATCGTCGCATCCGGATGAGGCTCCCGCCTGCAACCCCGGCGACGCGGACGTCGAGGCTCCGGACACAGGTGACGTGCTCGAGGACCCGCACGTAAGCAAGAACCGGGCGTCCGCCCTTGACGATGCTCACGTTCGTGCTCGTACCTCCAACCTCCACGACTACACCGTCGGTCACCGAGAGGTGCCTCAGAGCACCGGCGATCGAGGCCGCAGGTCCACTGAATGCGGTCAGGATCGGATGTCGGCGAAGGGAGTGGATGTCGGCCGCGCCGCCGTCGCCCCTCATGATCAACAGCGGCGTTTCCCCGATCCGGTCCGCCACGGCGTTCTCCACGACCGAGGCGGTGGACAGAGCGGTCGGCAAGATACTGGCGTTCAGCGCAGCGGTTACGGTCCTCATCTCGAGCCCGTAGAGGCCGGTGAGCTCGTGTCCGGCGCATGCCGGGATCCCCAACTCCTCCGCGATCTCGAGGGCCATCCACTCGGAGCGTGGGTCCTCGACCCCGAATGCCTCAGAGATCGCAAGGACCTCTGCGCCGCTCTCCACCAGTCCTCTAACGGCACGCTCCATCACCGCGCGATCGAGACCGGCGGACACATCGACGAATGCATGCAGAGACCTCAGCGAATGACCCGGCGCGAGCTTGATGTCTCCTACCCGGGTTCGACTGCGGGTTCGCCGCAGGTCGGGGTGACGTCCGATCCCCAGGACCCCCACGGTCGCGGTGTCGCCCTCGAGTAGAGCGTTGACGGCCTGGGTGGTCGAGTGCCCCACGAGCTCGATCGAGCCCAGGCCCTTTCGTTCGACAACGTCGGTCAACGCGGCCAGGGCTTCGGCAACGCCTTCGGAAGTGCCGGATGCGGACGCGTGCGTTGTTGGCACCACGGCGCGTGCCACGATCTCGTGCGTTAAGGGATCACAGGCCACGGCCTTGGTGAAGGTTCCGCCGACATCGACGCCGACTCGCAGACTCACGCTCAACCTCCACCGGTGGAACTCGGCTCGGGTTCGGGGACCTCTTCGAGGGCGGTAGCGGTCTGTACCGGAAGCACGCGCTTCTCACGCCGGGGCAGGATCACGAACGTCCAGATCGCTCCGACGATGTAAACGAGGGCCAGAGCCGCCTGAGTCATGAGCGACTGAGTCGTCGGATGCCACCCGGTCAATTCGGCGAGGAAGATCGGCAACCTGGGCACCCCTTCCAGGAAGGTGACCGGGATGACGGCCGATTGCTGGAGTGCACGGACCGCGTTCCCGGCGAAAGCCACCGACAGGACCATGATCAGCACGACCGCGGTGCCTAGGAACAGCTTGATCGGCACCCTCCTCCCGGCCCGGAAGATCGAGTACCCGACACCAACCAACACGGCAACGCCCAGGACGGCCCCGAGAACGACCCATTGGGTCAAGCCCTGAGCGAACGACAGAAGCGCTTGGTAGAAGAGCACGGTCTCGAATCCCTCGCGATAGACCGCGGTGAATCCGACTCCGGCGAGAGCAAGGGTCGACCCCGTCGAGGCGGCGGTCCAGACCTTTGCCTTTACGAACTCCATCCACCGACGATGTTCGAGGCGTGTGATCAACCAGAACGAGACGTAGAAGAGCATCACGACCGCCAGCAGTGCAGTAGCGGCTTCGAGCAGCTCTCGCTGGAACGGGGCGATGTTGATGACAACGGCGGCCAGCAGGAAGGTGGCGATGGTCGCCAGGCCAGCGAGACCAACACCCTTGAGAACTGCACCCTTGTAGCGACTGTTGCGGCTCGCCTCGAGGTAACCAAGGACTGCGGCGACGACCAGGACGGCTTCGAGCCCCTCTCGGAACATGATCATGAACGAGTACCCCGCCGCCAGGAGCGGCGCAGCCAACCCTGGTTCGGCGAGAACGCGCTCAACATCGTCGAGACCGCGCTTCACCTCGGTGGCGGTGTCCGTGACCTCGTCGACCGGGAACCCCGCCTCTATCTGATTGCGGAGGTTGGCGAAATCCTCCTCTAACGTCAGGGTCAGCGCTTCGTCCCTCACGCGCAGCGGTATCTCAACGAACTCGAAGTGGTCTAGGTAAGCATTCCTCGCCGCCGTATACGCCGCCTCCGCGTCGCCTGCCTCGTAGAGCTCAACCGCTTCGTCGATCAGCTCACGTGCGACGTCGAGTTCTTCGATCCCCTCGTCCGGGGTGACGCCGCCGTCTTGCGCGAGGGCCGGGCCCCCGATCGACAGAAGCGCGAGCAGCGCCAGCGCGGCGACTAGAAGGAGCCTGATCCTCACTCAGTGGCCTCCAACGACGCCAGGGCCTGGTCCAGCAGTTCGCGGACGCGTTCGACCATCCCGATGATGTCCTCGACCGGAGCACCTTCCTGGATCTGACGTCGGAGCTCGGCCCCCAGCAGCGGCTCCAGCTCGGTGTTGACGGCGGGTGCGTTCTCGATGACGCCGGCTTCGATCAACTCGTAGTTCTCGAGGTACGCCTCGGCCGACAACTCGGCCGCCCCGTCTGCGTCGCCGCCTTCATACGCCTCAACCAACTCGTCCAGCAGGGAGTTGATCTGGGCAACGATCGCGGTGGGATCTGATTCGGTCAGAAGCAGAGCTCCGAGCGTCTCCTCCAGCTCTTGACCGATCAGCCCGGTGGCAGTTTGAACGTCGACGAGGCTCACGAGCTCGACCGGAGGACTCACGGTCGGAAATGCCTCCCCGAGCACGGCGAAAGCACGCTCGATCTCGGTCGCGCTCTCGGCCGACACGCCCTCGACTTCGGACGCGAGCGTGTCGTACATACGTGCGGATTGGGTGACGAATGCGTAGCCATCCTGGTACTCGGGCAGATTGCGGACCTCGGCCCCATCGCTCCCGGCAAGAGCCTCTTCGTACTCGTGACCAGAGGTCGCGAGCAGTGCCGCGATCACCGAAGCCTCGTAGGCGGGGTCACTTTCGGCATCTCCCGCGACCGCGGCACGGGCCGAGTCGGTCGCGACTCCGGCGGCTTCAACGGCGGTTTCGATCTCAGCGATCTCGGCTCCGTCCTCGACGAGTCGCCTGGTCTCCTCGATGGTCTCCTGGAGTTCCGCAGCGACCGCGGGGTCGGCGGCTTCGATCTCGGGGACCACGGAAGCGAGGATCTCGTGCACGGGGTGCGCGGCGTGGACGAGGGCCCCGGTCCGGTCGCCATCGTCGTACAGTTCCAGGGCGGCGAGGTGGTGGCCATGGACCTGTCCGAGCAGTTCCCCGACAGCGATCACTTCGGCATCGAAGCCCCCCTCATGGGTCGGCTCCGAGCCCGTTCCGGAGGACCCGGAGGGCTCCACGGCTTCACCACAGGCGGCCCCCAGCAGCATCAGGGCTAGGGGGACAGCGAACCACCTGTGCGGGGACACGTTCTTCCTCAACAACCTCTCCATTCTCTATGGCCAGCCTAAAGCATGATGTTCGGTGCGCCGAAGGTTAGGCTTGCCTAACCTCTCCCGTCAAGCCGCCTGCTAGCCTTACAGCGATGGGGCCGAGGGACTACCGGGACGAGTTCCCGATCACCAAGGAAAGGAACTACCTGATCTCGGCCTCGCTGGGGCCTCTATCCCGCCGGGCCCATGCCGCGGCCCTCGAGCATCTAGAGTTGTGGTCCCGGCTCGGGCCCGAGGAGCTCTGGTTCGAACACGGGATGCCGAAGCTCCAGATCTGCAGGGAGCGTTTCGCAGCCCTGATCGGAGCCGATGCCGATGAGATCGCGATCGTTCCCTCGGTATCGAACGGACTGGCTTCCATCGCCTCCTGCCTCGACTACTCCGCCCGGCCCAAGGTTGTCGCCACGGCCATGGACTTCCCCACCAACCATTACGTGTGGAAGGCGCAGAAGCCCCGGGGGGTCGAACTCAACGTCGTGGGGACGCCGGACGGGATCAGGGTCGAGGCGACCGACGTGATCGAGCACATCGACGATCGCACCGCTCTCGTCAACGTCAACCGTGTCCTTTTCGAATCTTCTTGGATCATGGATCTCGAACCGATCGTCTCGGCCGCTCACGACCACGGTGCGTATGTGATGGTTGACGACTTCCACGGCACCGGAGTGCTACCGCTCGACGTCCACGATCTTGGGGTGGACTTTCTCCTGTCCGGTGCACTCAAGTGGTTGTGCGGGGGCCAGGGCATCGCGTTCCTGTACTGCCGTCGCGACCTTCTGACTGAGATGCACCCCATGATCGTCGGTTGGTTCGGAACGAAGGATCCCTTCGGGTTCGATCGTTCGGAACTGGATCCTGCGGGACGACGCGCGCCGGTTCGAGACGGGCACTTACACGCTCCCCCAAGCATGGACCGCTGCGGAAGGGATGGGAATCATCCTCGAGGTCGGCGTGGATAACGTACGAGCTCGGAACCAAGTCCTCACGCACCGGATCGTGGAGCGCGCCATGGAACGCGACATGGAGTTGCTCTCGCCGGTTGACGATGACAGCCGCGGCGGCTTGGTGCGCGTACGAGTACCCGGTGGGGTATCGAAGGCGGAGGAGGTCCTTCACAAACTCTTCGCGCGGGACGTTGTTCTCGACCAACGACACGACGCCCTTCGTATCTCGCCACATCTCTTCAACACCGAAGATGAGATCGATTCGTGCTTCAAGGAATTGGACGAGGTTCTGGCTCACTGATCCACGGCCCACCGGCCACGAACGAACCGGGCCCCGGTGGTTGCCGAACGGAGGACCAACCAGATGGTGGCTCCCACCGCGAGCCCGGCGGTCCCCCAGCCCCACGCCAGTGCTGCGAAGGCCAGCGAGACGAAGACCGCGCTGGAGAGTGCCATCGAGCCGGCTAGGAACCGCGTGTCCGAAGCTCCGATCAAGATCCCATCCAGGGTGAATGCGATGGCGGAAAGAGGTTGGATCGCGGCGATCCACAGGATCAGATCGCCTGCCGCCGCTATCACCGCCGGATCGTCGGTGAATACCCCCGCCAGCGGGCGAGCCACAACTGCCACTACCACCAGAAGCAAGAAGCCGAGAATCAATCCGAGGGACATGAGCCGCCGTCCGACCTCCATGGCCCGGTCAAGAGAGCCGGCCCCAAGGTCGCGAGCGATCAAGGCCTGCCCTGCGATCGCGATCGAGTCGAGCATGAGGGCCAGCAGCAGGAATGCCTGCATCGCTATCTGCCACGCGGCCAAGGGCACTTCGCCCATGCGTGCAGCGACGGAAGTTGCCACGGTTAGGGCCAGGAGGAGGGCTCCGGTCCTGATCGCAAGATCCGCCCCGACGCTCAGTAGTTGACGTGCGATCTCGGGGGAGAAACGCCATCGTGGTTCCGTGAAGCGGCGTGCGAGGACGAGCACGAAGGCGGCAGCGACCGCCGTTTGGCTGACAAAGGTCGCCCATGCAGCCCCGTTCACTCCCATACCGGCCGGGTAGATAAGGACGTAGTCCAGGACGACGTTGGCGCACGCGCCCGCTATCGCGATGTACATGGGGGTGCGAGTGTCGTGATCGCCGCGCAGCCAGCCGTGACCGACCTGAGCCAGGAGTACGGGGATCGACGAGAGGATACGGATCCGAAGATACGGCTCCGCGAACGCCGCAACCTCGGGCCCTGCCCCCAGAGCGCGGACGATCGGGCCGGCGAAGAGGACGCCCAAAAGGCTGACAGCGGCCCCGAACGCGACCGCGAGATAGATCGCCTGAACTCCGGTCGAGGCTGCCGAAACCAGATCGCCACGACCGAGAGCCCTGGCGACCCGGGGCGTCACGCCGTAGGCGAGGAACGAGAACATCCAGAACGATGCGGTGAAGGCCGCAGAGCCGATCGCGACCGCCCCCAATTGCGGCGTTCCGAGGTGGCCGACGAAGGCGGTATCGACCAGGGAGTAGATGGGATCGGCGGCGAGAGCCCCCAGCGCGGGCACCGCGAGGGCGAAGATCGCCCGGTCGTACTGGTTCCGTCCCGGCCGCCTGATCGTCATAGCCACGGATGTTACGGCCGCACGGGGCTTGTGCTTTCTGACCACTTTTGTTATATATCGTGGCTCTTGTGAGCTTCTGAGCTCCCCTCTAACCCAGGAGGCCCCCGTGTATCCCAGACGCTACGTCGGCAAGCACCTGAGGCCCCGCCCCAAGAAGCACGGTCCGGCGATCCTCGGTACCGCCGCGGTCATGTGGGTCGCGGGCCCCGCGGCTCAGGCCGCCTCGGGAAGTCACGTGGTCCGGCCGGGCGACACCCTCTCGGGGATCGCCGCCCGCTACGGAACGAGCGTGACCCAACTGGCGCGCGCCAATCACATCTCGAACCCCGATCTGATCCTGATCGGTTCGACCCTGCGCATCCGCGGCGGGGGCTCGCCGGCCCGATCCCACCGGGTTAGGCGAGGGGAAACCCTCTCCGGGATCGCCGCGCACTATGGAGTACCGATACGCAGTCTTGAGCGACTCAACCACCTGACCGATCCCAACCTGATCGTCACCGGTACGACCCTGAAGGTCCGCGGCTCAACCTCAGTCCCGGTCGCCCACACAGCGAGCCCGGTAGGGACCTCGATCGAATCCTCGCTCGTGCGTCACTCGAGCGCCGCGGGTATCGATCCCTCGTTGGTAAAAGCGGTCGCGTGGCACGAGAGTGGCTGGCAGCAGGACGTCGTGTCCTCTGCCGGAGCGATCGGCGTCATGCAGGTCATGCCCGACACCGCCGACTACGTCAACGTCGTTCTTGGTGGCGGCTCTCTCGATGTCCACCGTGCCGACGACAACGTGAAGCTCGGGGTCATGTACCTGTCGAAGATGCTCCACACGATGAGGACCGAGAATCGGGCTCTGGCGGCCTACTACTCCGGGCCGGGCAACGTGCGGGGGCCACTCAACTCCGGGCAGCGGGCGTACGTCGCGGCGGTGCAAGCGAACCGCTCGAGGTACTAGCCGACCTCTTTGAGTTCGCGTTTGATCTCGGCGATCTCGTCTCTGAGGCGTGCGGCGTACTCGAACGCGAGGTCCTTCGCCGCCTGATGCATCTCTTCTTGTAGTTGGAGCATCAATCGCTTGAGTTCGTCGGGCGTGCCCTGGATGTCCTTCAGCCGGCTCTTCGACTTGGTCGGCACGGGGGCCGACTTCCGGTGCCCCGCTCCATAGATGAGGATGTCGGAGACGGCCTTGCGGATCGACTGCGGGTCGATCCCGTGCTCCTCGTTGTAAGCCATCTGGATCTCTCGCCGACGCTGGGTCTCGCTGATCGCGAACTTCATCGAATCCGTGACCTCGTCGGCGTACATGATGACCTGGCCCTCGACGTTACGAGCGGCGCGGCCGATCGTCTGGATCAACGAGGTCTGCGACCGCAGATAGCCCTCCTTGTCGGCGTCGAGGATCGCCACGAGTGACACCTCGGGAAGGTCGAGGCCCTCTCGAAGCAGGTTGATCCCGATAAGCACGTCGAACTCGCCGAGGCGCAGGTCGCGGAGGATCTCGATCCGCTGGACGGTATCGATGTCGGCGTGTAGGTAGCGGACCCGGATACCGGATTCGAGTAGGTAATCGGTGAGGTCCTCGGCCATCTTCTTGGTCAGGGTGGTGACCAGGATGCGAGCGCCCGACCTCGGTACGGCTCCTGATCTGGTCCATCAGGTCGTCGATCTGCCCCTTGGTGGGCTTAACGATGACCTCGGGGTCGATCAGACCGGTCGGGCGTACGAGCTGCTCGATGGGTTTGCCACCTTTGTTGCGTTCGAACGGTCCCGGGGTCGCCGACATCAGAACGACCTGATCGACGACGTCCAACCACTCGTCGAACCGCAGGGGACGGTTGTCGAGGGCCGAAGGGAGTCTGAAACCGTGTTCGATCAGGGTGCGCTTGCGGGACATGTCGCCCTCGTACATGCCGTTCAGCTGGGGAACCGCAACGTGGCTCTCGTCGAGGACCATGAGGAAGTCCTTGGGGAAGTAGTCCAGCAGCGTGAAGGGACGCGTGTTGGGCTGTCGTCCTTCGATGTGGCGGGCGTAGTTCTCGATCCCGTTGCAGAACCCGACCTCGCGCATCATCTCGAGGTCGTACTCGGTTCGCATCCTCAGACGCTGGGCCTCGAGGAGCTTGCCCTCCTTCTCGAATTTCCGGAGTTGCTCGCCGAGTTCCTCCTCGATCGTGATGACGGCCTTCTGCATCCGCTCCTGCGATGCGACGTAGTGCGACGCCGGGTAGATGCGTACGTAGTCGAGCTCGGCGGTGATCTCGCCGGTCAGAACGTCGAGAACGACGATCCGGTCGACCTCGTCGCCGAACAGCTCGATACGAACCGCCTTCTCCTCGTATGCGGGGAAGACCTCGATCGTGTCCCCGCGGACGCGGAACTTCCCACGGACGAAGTTGACGTCGTTGCGCTCGTACTGGATGTCGACGAGTTTCTGGATGATGAAGTCCCGGTCGGCCACTCCCCCGCGGGCGACGCCAACGATCTGCTTCTCGTACTCCTCGGGAGATCCCAGACCGTAGATCGCCGACACCGACGCCACGATCAGCACGTCGTCCCGCATCGACAGGGCCGAGGTCGCCGAGTGTCGCAGGCGCTCGATCTCGTCGTTAACCGACGAGTCCTTCTCGATGTAGGTGTCGGACGACGGAACGTAGGCCTCCGGCTGGTAGTAGTCGTAGTAGGACACGAAGTATTCGACCGCGTTCTCGGGGAAGAACTGCCGGAACTCGTTCGCGAGCTGGGCGGCCAGCGACTTGTTCGGAGCCATGACGATCGTCGGCTTCTGGATCTGCTCGATCGCCCACGCCATGGTCGCCGTCTTGCCCGTTCCCGTCGCCCCCAGCAAGGTCGAGAACTTCTCGCCCGAACGGATCCGGTCGACGAGTTGGGTGATCGCGCCGGGCTGGTCGCCGGCGGGTTCGAAATCGGAGATGACCTTAAAGGGGGGCACGGAACGATAGTAACGACGGGTAGCGACAACTATTCCGTCAGGAGATCGACTCCCTGTCCCCCGACGCCAAAGGACCCCCTTCCGGGGGCCCTTTAACTGAATATCACTCAGTTTCTTACGGGAACGTACCGACCAGGTTCTCGCAGTTCACCTGGGTGTCGAACCCGAGCGAGCCTGCGTCGCAGGTGTCGGTGTCCGGTCCCCCGTCGAAGTCGTCGTTGTCTTCCCCACCGACGAGGTAGTCGTCGCCGGCTTCACCGTTGATGTCGTTGGTGCCACGACCGGCGAAGACGATGTCGTTGCCGGCTCCGGAGAAGATGATGTCGGCACCGAGGCCGAGGGAGAAGAAGTCCGCGCCCGAGCCTGTGGTGACGTTGTTGTTGCCGTTGCCGGAGAAGATCGCATTGTTGCCGTCCCCGGCATTGACGACGTTGTTACCGCCCTCGGCGTCGATGCGGTCGTTACCGGTACCGCTGACGATCGTGTCGACGCTGGGTCCACCGAGGATGTAGTTGTTGCCGTCGCCGGCGTTGGCGAAGTTAGCGCCGTCGCCCAGGTACAGAGCGTCGTCACCGTCACTGGAGAACACCTTGTCATCGCCTAGACCGGTCTCGATCTTGTCGACGCCCGTGCCCGAGGTCACGAAGTCCGGTCCGGTCCCCGACAGGGAGTAGTTGTCACCCTCGCCGAGCAAGATGGTGTTGGTGCCATGACCGGCGAAGACGCTGTCGTTGCCGCCATCGACGTCGATGAAGTCGTTGCCGAGTCCGGCGTCGACGTAGTCGTTCCCGGTGCCTGAGAAGACGAAGTTGTTGCCATCGCCGGCCAGGATCTCGTTGTTGCCGTCTCCGGCGGTGATCGAGTCGGAGCCTCCGCCGCCACGGAGCCGGTCGTTGCCCGCACCGGCGGTGATGATGTCGCTTCCGATGCCGGCGTAGACGTCGTTGTTGCCCTCGTGGACGTTGATCAGGTCGTTCCCGTCGCCACCGAGCACGGTGTCGTCACCGGGACCGCCGTCGAACTCGTCGCTGCCGAAGCGGCCGACCATGAGGTCGTGGCCGTCGCCGCCCGAGAAGAACTCGTCGCCGAAGCCGCCCCACATCCGGTCGTCGTCGAGGCCTCCGTACATCTCGTCCCCGCCGTTGCCGCCGAACATGTCGTCGTTACCGTCTCCACCGAACATGAGGTCTCCGCCGTTCTGCCCGTACAGGGTGTCGTTCCCGCCCTGTCCGTGCAGCTCGTCGAGGCCACCCTCGCCGTAGATCTTGTCGTCGCCGCCGAGGCCGCAGATGACGTCGTCGCCGGGGGTGCCGTGGAGTTCATCGGGACCCGGGGTGCCGCTGATGGTGCAGACGGCTGCCGGGGTGATGAAGTCCCAGATCGAGGCCGCGGTCGTGAAGACCACGATGACGAGGTCACCGTTGCCGTCCACGCCCTGGCTGTCGACGCATGGGTCCGGGATCGCCGAGGTGCCGTGGCCGCCGGCACAGGGAAGCACCTCGACACCGTTTCGACGAACGGTGATCGAGTTCGGGTCCGGCGGGTTGAGTGTCGATGCGTCGAACTTGAAGGTGATCACGAGCGGGTTCGGGTTCGGTGACGGGTTCGCCGTGATGCTCACCTCGTCGCCGAAGTGTGAGTAGTCGTTCGGAAGCGGCTGGGTATGCGTCGACGACTCGGTGATCGTGACCGGCCCACCCGCGGGAGTCGTGACCGATGTGGTCTGCGGGTTGCTCGGAGTGGGCTGGCCACTGCCGTCGTCGGTCGTTACGGTGTCACCCGGGTCGGCCTGGACCGGATCGCCAGGAGCCACCGGGTAGTACTCACCCGTGGAGATGTTGCGGATCGTGCCCGGGTTGAGGTCTTTCCACCGCGGCGGGGTGGCCGCGTCGCGGGCTTCCGCCAGCGTCGTGTACAGAGCGGAGTAGTAGTGATTCGGAACTCCGGGGTCGTCGAAGACGCCCTCGTAGGCGAAGTTGACCTCGGACGCCTGAACCAGAACCTCGGATCCCGGGCTCGTCGAGTACGTGATCGGAGTCGGGTTGCCCTGGTCGAACTGGTTGAACCCCTCGAAGTAGATATCGGGGTTCTTGCCGACGGCCTCGAGCGTGTTGGTCCCTTGGAACACCACACCGCTGGTGCCCGGCGACCCACTGAACTCGCCCCGGGTGAATACGCCGACGCCGCCCCAACCGTTGGTCGTGGCAGTGATGTTCTCGTAAGTGAGGTCGGTCGAGTCGGTCGACTGGAAACCGTTTCCGGTCACGGCCTCCTCGGAGGACGTGTTGTAGACGTACCAGTTATCGGTCGTGTTGAAGTCAACGCCCGTCCGGTAGAAGTCCTTGACCGCGACGGTGTGGATCAGTCCGTTGTCTGCCCCCGGGTCAACCTTGATGCCGAAGGCTCGGTCCGTGTTGTTGGTGCGCTGTCCGTCCATGGTGAAGTCCCTGAGCGTGACACCGTCGCTACCGCCGGCGTGTCCGTCGCTGTAGCCGGGGATGTTCGGGTCGCCCAGCACGTGGATCCCGTAACTGGTGACTCCGGGGCGAAGGATCGTGGTGACTCCGACGCCCGAGCCCTGGATGGTCAGGTTGTTGACGTTGATGCGGATCTGCTGCTCCGTGAAGGTCCCGGGGCAGACCAGAACGGTGTCGCCATCCAGCGCGGCATTAACCGCGAGGCGGACGCTGTTGTGAGTGGAGTTCGGTGTGCCGGAGCAGTCGCTGGGCTGCCCGATCACGTTGTCGTCCACCACGAGGGTAGTTGCCGCATACGCGGCGGAAAAGAATCCCGGTACCAGGCCCACAATCAGAGCCAGGGCCAGGAGACCAGCGAGTCTCTTGCTCGACCCAACCTTCGTTCTCATCGGTACAACCCCCAAGCGATAGTCCGGATACACCTGTCCATAGCGAAAGGTCCGTCTAGGCCCAATGGGCCCGACTGGAAAAGAATGGGTCACCGGAGGTCGTAAGACAAGGGGCTTAGTACCGAAATATTGGAAATCTTTTGGAAAATCTTGGTGGGCTCTCCCGCTATATCCCGATATGGGGGATTCGCGGAAGGGCCCCGGGATCACCCGGGGCCCTCACTCAAGGTGTGCGCGCCGCCCCCTTAGGGGAACGTCCCGACGAGGTTCTCGCAGTTCACCTGGGTGTCGAACCCGAGCGAGCCTGCGTCGCAGGTGTCGGTGTCCGGTCCCCCGTCGAAGTCGTCGTTGTCTTCCCCGCCGACGAGGTAGTCGTCGCCGGCTTCACCGTTGATGTCGTTGGTGCCTCGTCCGGCGTAGACGATGTCGTTGCCGGCTCCGGAGAAGATGATGTCGGCACCGAGGCCCGCCAGGATGAAGTCGGCGCCAGACCCGGTGTTGAGCGTGTTGTTGCCGGGGCCGGTGAAGATGGCGTTGCTGCCGTCCCCAGCGTTCACGATGTTGTTACCGCCCTCGGCGTCGATGCGGTCGTTGCCTGTGCCGGCCGTGATGTTGTCGATCCCGGGACCGCCGAGCACGTAGTTATTGCCGTCGCCGGCGTTGGCGGTGTTGTTGCCGCCGCCGAGGTACAGAGCGTCGTCGCCTCCACCAGACTGCACGTTGTCGTCTCCGAGGCCGGTCTCGATCTTGTCGACGCCCGTGCCCGAGGTCACGAAGTCCGGTCCGGTCCCCGACAGGGAGTAGTTGTCACCCTCGCCGAGCAAGATGGTGTTGGTGCCATGACCGGCGAAGACGCTGTCGTTGCCGCCATCGACGTCGATGAAGTCGTTGCCGAGTCCGGCGTCGACGTAGTCGTTCCCGGTGCCTGAGAAGACGAAGTTGTTGCCATCGCCGGCCAGGATCTCGTTGTTGCCGTCTCCGGCGGTGATCGAGTCGGAACCTCCGCCGCCACGGAGCCGGTCGTTGCCGGCACCGGCGGTGATGATGTCGCTTCCGATGCCGGCGTAGACGTCGTTGTTGCCCTCGTGGACGTTGATCAGGTCGTTACCGTCGCCACCGAGCACGGTGTCGTCACCGGGACCGCCGTCGAACTCGTCGTTGCCGAAGCGACCGACCATCAGGTCGTGGCCATCGCCACCGGACATGAACTCGTTGCCGAAGCCACCCCACATCCGGTCGTTGCCGAGGCCCCCGTACATCTCGTCTCCGCCGTTGCCGCCGAAGAAGTCGTCGTTGCCCCCACCGCCGAACATGTCGTCTCCGCCGTTCTGCCCGTACAGGGTGTCGTTGTCGCCCTGGCCATGCAGCTCGTCGTTCCCGCCCTCACCGTAGATCTTGTCGTCTCCGCCGAGGCCGCAGATGACGTCATCGCCCGAGGTGCCGTGGAGTTCATCGGGGCCGGGCGTGCCGGTGATCGTGCAGATCGGGGACCGGCTCGAGGAAGTCCCAGATCGAGGCGGACGTAGTGAAGATGACTAGAACGAGGTCGCCGTTCCCGTCGATCGTGCGGCTCTCGACACAGGGATCGGGGATCGCCGAGGGCTCGTTGCCGGGGTCACAGTCGGGTACGGCCACACCGTCCTTGCGAACCACAACATCGTTCGGGTCGAGACCCGCCACGATCGAAGCGTCGAGCTTGAAGGTGATCACCAGCGGGTTGGGGTTGGGTGATGGGTCGGCCGTGATGCTGACCTCCTGGCCGAGGAACGTGTACCCGACGGGCTCCGACTGGGTGTGGGCGTCCGACTCGGTGACCGTCACCGGGCCGCCTTCCGGAGTGACCACGCTCGTCGTGGTGTCATCGCTCGGCGAAGGGCCGGTACCCGGATCGGTGGTGACGCTGCCGCCGGGGGCGACATCGTCGTAGGCACAGTCCTCATCGCCGCTCTCCCAGGGGGCGCATAGCCACGGGTCGTAGTCAACGTTCGCAGAGACCGGGTCACCGCTGCCGGGTCCGACGGGGCCTGGTCCCGAAGGGTCGCCCCACCAGTTGTCCTCGGCGTCGAGCACCGTGGCGCTGTTGTTGTCGATGGCCTCGGTGTTGCCCTCGAAATTGTTGAACTCGATGTTGAGCGCCCCGAGCGTGCTATTCGGGTGATTGGTCGCGGTGATGAAGATGCCCTGGGTGTTCCCCGTGAACTGGTTGTTGCTGATCGTCCCGCCGGAAGTCACTCCGTCGGGGAAGCCTCCCGAAGTCGTGCTCCGTGGCTCCAGGGCGATCCCCTGGACCGAATCGGCGAAGGTGTTCCCCGTGATCGTCAGTGGCCCGGCGTTCCGGGGCATCAGTCCGGTCCCGTAGGGAAACCCGCCGATGCTTGTCTGCAACGTACCGATGTTCGAGATGACGTTGTCGGTGAAGTCGGTTTGCAGGGAGTAGAAGACTTTGAAAACCGACGCGGAGTTATTGGTGGGCGCGTCGGGGTAGTCCTCGGCGGTGTTCCCACTGATCGTCACGGAGGTCGTCTCATCGCCGATCGTGCCGCGGAAGGCGACGTGACCGCCGTTGTTGCTCAGATAGTTGTCGGAGAAATTGACGACGTCCATGCTCGAGCCTTCGGTTGCTCCGCCACTGCCCGATCTGGTGTCCAACACCACCCAGTTTGGGATGTTGATGAACTGCGAATCGTGGATGTCGATGTCGCCGTTGAGCTGACCGCCGCCGACGCCATGCTGGCCGGGCACATTCCCGCCGTCGATCTCAACATTATCCATCGTCAAGTCGGTGACGCTGCCGCCGTTGATCACGAATCCGTCGGTGTCGGTCACCTCGATATCCTGGAGGGTTACACCGACCATGCCGGCGCCCCAAACGATGCCGCCCGTGATCCGGGGGCGGTCGTTCGGGTCCGAGCCCGTCAGCGTGAAGTTGTTCAAGGATGTCAGCGCGACCGTCTCGGCGTAGGTGCCGGGGCAGACGAAGATCGTGTCGTCGTTGACCGCAAGGGCGACTGCGGCTGTGATGGTGGTCTCGGGCGGGGTCGCTGAGTCACAGTCTCCGACCGACTCCGGATCCATCGTCGTCCACCACGATCGTTATGGCGGCGCGCGCGGGTGCGTAGAGTCCCGGAACCAGGCTCGCCAGGAGGCCTATGGTCGTCAGCACGGCCAGCCTCTTGTGGCGCCTAGCTGTGGTCCACATCGAAGTACCCCCCAAGTCTCATGGTGTCCCCAACCAACTTCGATACGCGCGATAGGCCCTCTGGGCCTGACTGGAAAACAATGGTCCCCGTCGGTCCTTAGGGCAAGGGGCTTAGTCCAAGATTGAGCACTTCTGACTAGTCCCGGACGGCTTGTTAAGTCTTGCGGTAGCTGTAGACCTGGGACCACCGAGCGCCCACGGGGACCCCGGGCATCATGTCCACCCCACGCACCTTTCCGACCGGTTCGAAGCCGGCGACGGCGAATAGGGCGGTCCACTTCTTGTGACTGAGCTGGTGCTCCTCTTTCGTGTCGCGTTGGATGACGCTCCGGAGGGCGTTCTTCAGGAACCAGGTCGGCGAGCGGGGGTTCTCCTCGTTCACCACGACGATGGCTCCCTGAGGCAGCCACTCCCCAAGGGTGTGGAGGTGGGCCCGAACGTCGGGCAGGTGATGGAGGCAATAGCCGTAGAACAGCACCTCCGGCTTTCCGCCCAGAGCTGCCTCGGTCTTCAGCCATCCAATCGTCCGCCTGAAGGTCTCCGTCGAAGAGTGAGGGCGCGACTCTTCATGCGCTCGGCGAACCGGTGCGCCCTGGCGATCTCCTCGGGGGCCAGGTCGACCCCCGCAGTGAGATAGCCACTGGCGGCGAAGGCCGCGGTGAACAGGCCTCCCCCGCAGCCCATGTCGAGGAGGCGCGCTCCGCCGGGGGCCCGCTCCGCCACTTCCTCGAGGGTCAGCGTCAATCGCTCTCGGTTGAGGCGGGCGACGGGATGATCGGTGAAGTACCCGAAGGTGTGAGACATCCCCGGATCTCCCGAGTTCTCGTGGACGAACGCCTTCGCCTCTTCAAGTACGCGATCGACGATCGCTTCGATCGTTGGGTCGGTCATCGCTCCTCCATGGATCGAGTAGCCGGGCCGTTCAGGATAGGGGCGGGCGGCGCTCCGACCACGGCTTTGCCTCTTCCAACTGAGCCGACAGCCTCAGAAGGAGAGCATCGCCCGCGGGTGGGCCTATCAGCTGGACTCCGACTGGTAGACCCTCGTCGGTCCAGTGCAGAGGTACCGAGGCCGCCGGCTGGCCGGTGATGTTGGCCTCAGGCGTGAACGGGATGAAGGCCCCGGCGAATGCGATCTGCATGAAGAGGTCCTCCTGGTCCCGGATCCATCCCGTCTTGGGAGGCACCATCGCCAGGGTCGGCGTAATGACCACGTCGTATTCATCCCAGAGCGCCACCACCCGCCGGGACATCGCCTTGAGTCCCTCCATCGCACGCACGTAATCGAGGCTATTGGTCGTCATCCCGGTCTCCGCGAGCATCCGGTTGAGGGGTTCGATCTTGTCGAGGTCGGTTCCCGGGTAGTACACGGTGCCCGTCTGCACCGCGGCCAGGAACATCGGCGTCAGGTTCGGGTCGGACCAATCTGGAGTGACTTCGGTGACCTGGTGACCGAGTTCCTCGAGGAGCAGCCCCGCCTCCTCGACGGCGGCTATCGGCTCCGGTTCGACCGGAGATCCGGTAGGCGAGATCGTCGTGAAACCGATCCTCAGTCGCTCGACGGGAGCGCCGACCTCATCGGTGAAGGGGCGCTCCGGAGGTGGAGCCCAGTAGGGGTCGCCGGTCTCGTAGCCCGCGAGCACATCGAGGATCGCGGCCGAGTCGCGCACCGTACGGGTCAACGCACCTTGGGTCGAGAACCCAGCCCATCCTTCACCACCGGGAGCCTGCGAGACACGCCCGCGCGACGGCTTCAACCCGAATAGTCCACAGCACGATGCCGGGATCCTGATCGAACCGCCGCCGTCGGAACCGTGCGCGATGGGCGCCATTCCGGATGCCACTGCGGCGCCCGCTCCCCCACTGGAACCGCCCGGGGTACGGGTGACGTCCCACGGGTTATGACATACGCCATTGAGGTCCGACTCGGTCATCGGGATCGTCCCGAACTCCGGGGTGTTTGACTTTCCGAGGAGCACGAACCCTGCCGCCCTTATTCGTACAACCGTGGCGGCGTCCGAGTCCGGGTACATGGCTCTCGAACGAACGCGACGAATAGGTGGTGCGCACCCCGGCGACGTCGTCGAGGTCCTTGATCGGGATCGGCACCCCGTGGAACGGGGGAAGGTCTTCGCCCGCGGCAACCTGTTTCTCCTTGCGGGCCGCATCGGCAAGCGCCTCCTCTGCCGTCACGGTGACGAATGCGTTCAGCTCGCCGTCGAGCTTCTCGATCCGAGTGAGGTACAGCTCGGTCAGCTCGACCGGAGAGATCTCTCTGGCCCTGATCAATTCCGCCTGGCGGGTCGCCGGTAGGAATGCGAGCTCTTGGGACACGTCACAGCCTCCGGATCGTTGGGATGAGTTCCGCAAGGGACTCTATGCGCGGGTAGGGCGCGTCGGGATAGCGATCCAACCGGTCGAGGAGGATCGCGTTGAGGCCTACCTCCAGTGCGGGCTCTACATCCATCTTGGGAGAGTCACCCACGTGGACGCACCGGGCTGGGTCGATGCCGGCCCTTTCGACCGCGATCTGATAGAGAGCCGGGTCCGGTTCTCGATCCCCTCCCGACCAGATATCACCACCGGCTCGAACACGCTGCCCAGCTCGAGGTCGACGAGCATGTCCTCGAGCCAGGTCTCGAAGTTGGAGATCAGACCCATGCGATAGCCCGAAGACCTCAGGGCTTCCACCGCGGGGAGAACGTCTGCATAGAGCTTGTAGGACGCCGAACTCGAGAACACAGTAAAGAGTTCCTTCACCAGGTCCTCGTCGGCCACCTCCAGCTCTTCGAGGAATCGGCGATAGAGGAAGGACCAGAAGGTCAGGCTGGCCTCGGCGGAGAGCGAGGGGTTCTGGACCCCGGTGACCTCGGCGATGTCCACGAGATGCGGGGCCATCCGCGCCCGGACGGCGGCGACGTCGGACGGCGTGACCTCGTAGCCGAGCAGAACAAACCGAGGCGAACAGCTCTTCGAACGACGGATGCGGTCGCAGCAGCGTGTCTCCGGCATCGAAGAACACGAACTCGATCACGCGTCACGCCGTGCAACGAGTTCGTCCCACACCCTGCCGGCCGCCAGGCAAGTCTTCGACGCCACTTTCATTCGCCACCACGATGTCTGCCCTCTGCGACCAATACGTCGCGGGGAATCTGCGATCGCATGCGAGCGTCGACGTCGTTAGCTAGCATCCCTCGCTCGGCGATGAGGCGCCGTTTCGAACCTCGTCTGATGCATCCACGACGATGATGACTTCCACCAGCTGCTCGAAGCCAGTGCCCACGATCAGGGCGGCATCCAGGATGACGATCTCGTCCGTGTCGCTGAGCATCTCGAAGGTCTGCGCGATCCGCTCGACGATACGTGGATGAGTGATCGCGTTCAGTGCGGCAAGCTTCGAGGGATCGTTGAAGACGATCTCGGCCAGTTGCTTGCGGGCGATCTCCATCGTCCCGGGCACCAGGATGTCGTGTCCGAACTGGTCCACTACACCCCGCCAGGCGATCTCTCCCGGCTCAAGGACCGACCGGCCGATGGCATCGGCGTCGACGATCTCCGCGCCTCGCTCGGCTAAGAAGGCTGCAAACGTTGACTTACCGGAGCCGATACCTCCGGTAAGACCGACAGACAGCATCTGTGTGCGGCCCGACGCTAGCTTTGGCCGGCGCGCTTCAGATCTTTGACGATCGACTCGAGCGAATCTCCGTCGGCATCGGCGGCCTCTTCGGGCGCCTCGTCCTCCGCGATCGCCTCGACGGCGGTTCCCGGCTCATTGCCCTCTTGGGCTCCTCGCGCTCTAGGGCCTCGTCGAGATCGTCGCTGCCCTCGGCCGCGGTGAGGTGCTCGCCGGTCTCGGGGGCGACGTCGGGATCCATGTGCTCGGAGA
Source organism: uncultured Actinomycetes bacterium (assembly GCA_963826105.1). GTDB lineage: Bacteria > Actinomycetota > CADDZG01 > CADDZG01 > WHSQ01 > WHTI01. The sequence continues at coordinate 383,081 of CAWGWA010000006.1, forward strand.
TCGCAGCCTCTTCCTTTTCCTCTGCGGGAGTGGGGGAAGCTCCGAGGTCGCCTCCGCGGTGTCCTCGACAGACACCTCGGGCTCGATCTCCGGCTCGACCGAAAGCTCCGGAGCTGCCTCCGGCTCGACCGCGACGCCCCCGCCTTCTTCGCCGGCCGCGGCTGCGGGGATCTCGCCCTCGCCGGGACCTTCGGAATCGCGCACGGCCTGCTTACGCGACAGGCTGATCCGGCGGCGATCCAGATCGATGTCGATGATCTTGACCGGAACGCGATCGTGAACCGAAACCTCGTCCTCGGCCTTCTCGACGTGATGCTCGGCAAGCTCGGAGATGTGGACCAGACCCTCGATCGCGTCGTCGACCTCGACGAAAGCGCCGAAAGGGACAAGCTTCGTAACTCGTCCCTCGATAACGTCTCCGACCTCGTGGCTGCGTGCGAACTGGCGCCACGGGTCTTCCTGCGTGGCCTTGAGGGAGAGCGACACACGCTCGCGCTCGAGGTCGACATCGAGGACCTCGACCTGAACCTCCTGGCCGACCTCGACGACCTCCGACGGATGGTCGACGTGCTTCCACGAAAGCTCGGACACGTGAACCAGACCGTCGACGCCACCGAGGTCCACGAAGGCACCGAAGTTGACGATCGAGGACACGGTTCCGGTCCGGATCTCGCCCTTTCGAGCGAGGTGAGGAACTCCTGGCGCTGCTCGGCCTGAGACTCCTCGAGGAACTTCCTGCGGGACAGAACGACGTTGTTGCGGTTCTTGTCGAGCTCGATGATCCGGCACTCGAGCTCCTGGCCGACGTAGGGCTGCAGGTCGCGGACCCGGCGCATCTCGACGAGGGATGCTGGGAGGAAACCACGCAGGCCGATGTCGAGGATAAGCCCACCCTTGACCACTTCGATGACCGGTCCGGTAACGGTGTCGTCCTTGGCCTTGATCTCTTCGATGCGGCCCCAGGCACGCTCGTACTGGGCCCGCTTCTTGGACAGGATGAGGCGGCCGTCCGCATCTTCTTTCTGGAGTACTAGGGTCTCGATCTCATCACCGATGGAAACGACCTCGGGGGATCGACATCATTGCGGATGGAGAGTTCTCGCAATGGGATGACACCTTCGGATTTGTAGCCGATGTCGAGAAGGACCTCATCCTTCTCGATCTTCACGACGGTTCCGGTCATCAGGTCACCGTCGTCGAAGGGCTTGATGGTGGCGTCGATCGCCGCCATAAGCTCTTCCATGGTCTCGCCGACGTCGTTCTCGACGATGATGCCTCCGGCGAAGCTCTCGCCCGAAGTGGATGGAGCGGTACGGGTGATCGTGCCCCCGTGGCCGTCCGGCAGTGTCTGCTCTGGTTCGCCCGACGCTTGCGCAGCGCCGTCTAGCTGGTCACTCATATGGAAAGGGTTCCTCCTTACAGGGATTACCCCCCGTCAGGGGGGCCGAAGAAGTATAAGGGCCACTGCAGTGCCGCTCAACCATGCCTTCCGGCCTTTCTCCTGAGCTCAAAGGTGGCACCTGGCGTGCGAGGGCTCAGCCTCTTCGCCTCGGCCCAGTTCACCCCGGTGGACGACTCGACCGCCAGGGGGACCTTCATCTCGCAAACCGAGGTCATCTCACGCTCGACGAGCTCGGTGGCGGCGGTCGATCTCGCCTGAGGCACCTCGAACACCAGCTCGTCGTGGACGGTGAGGATCATGCGTGTAGCCAGGCCGGAGGTGGCCAGTTCTCGCTCCACGTTGATCATCGCCAGCTTCATGATGTCGGCGGCCGTGCCCTGGATCGGCGCGTTCAGGGCCTGGCGCTCCCCGATCGCCCGGACCCTGGGGTTGCCGCTGCCGAGCTCCGGCAGGTACCGCCGCCGTCCGAACATCGTCGTCGTGAACCCGTCGGCGTACGCCTGCTTGACGACCTCATCGAGGAAGTCGGCGACCCCTCCGAAGCTCTCGAAGTAGGTGTCCATGATGTCCTCCGCCTCGGCGACGGGGATGTTCAGGCGGTCGGCGAGCCCGGCCGCCCCCATGCCGTAGGCGAGGCCGTAGTTCACCATCTTGGCGACCGACCGCTGCTTCGTCTTCAGCTCCTCCGGCGACATCGAAGACCTGGGACGCCGTCGCCGAGTGGATGTCTTCGTTCTGGTTGAAAACCTCGATCAGGATCGGGTCCTCGGAGAGATGGGCCATGACGCGCAACTCGATCTGCGAGTAGTCGATCGACAGGAGAACGTTGCCCTCCTCGGCGATGAACGCCCGGCGGATCTGCTTGCCGAGATCGGTGCGAACAGGGATGTTCATCAGGTTCGGGTTCGTGCTCGACAGCCGACCGGTCGCCGCAACCGTCTGGTCGTAGGTCGTGTGGATGCGCCCGTCGTCGGGGTCGACCAGCGGAGGCAACGCGTCGACGTAGGTGTTCTTCAGCTTGGCGAGCTCACGGTAGTCGAGCAGCTTCTGCACGAAAGGATGTTGATCGACCAATGCTGCAGGGCGCGAGCGTCGGTCGAGAGACCGGTCTTCGTGCGTCGCGTCGTCTTCAGTCCCAGCTTGTCGTAGAGAAGCACGCGAACTGGTCGGTGATCCGAGGTTGATGCCTCGCCGGCGAGTTCGTAGCACTCGGTCTCGAGCTCGCCGATGCGCTTGTCGAGTCTTCGCCATCTCGCCCAGATAGTCGAGGTCGATCTTGACGCCGATCTGTTCCATGCGAGCGAGGACCGGGATCAATGGATGCTCGACGTTCGCGTAGAGCTCCTTCATCCCCAAGCGATCCAGCTCGGGTTCGATCGAGCCGGCCATCTCTACGATGGCCAGCGCCCGGAGAGAGGCGTCCTCGGCTTCGTCTCGACCGGCTCCCGCCAGGAGATCGAGCGTGCCCTGGTTGCCATCGCGTTCCGCTCGATGCCGTCTACGGCCTTGAGTTCGCGCCCCGTGTAATTGCGTGCGATCTCTTCCAGCGCATAGCGGACGCGCCGGGATCGAGCAGGTAACGCGATGTGCGTGTCGAGCAGACCCCTCGAGCTGATCCCGATCGCATCGAGCGACAGGTAACCGACGCGCCCCGTGCGCGACTTCCCGATCTCTCGATCCTCGAGCACGGCCGAGCCTCACGGCTTCCTCCGCCGACAGCCCTTGGGGGCCGAGCGGAACGAACGCCGTTCGCCTTCTCCCCCATGCGAACGCGATCGAGCGAGGCTCCACGGGCGACATCGGTATCACGTCGATCGTGACGTCCCGCCGGCTTCGGTCAGATCTTCGACCGTCGATGTCGGCGACGAGCTCGAGCTCGAAAGGCTCGCCTTCTCCTTCGGCGGCTTCGGGCAGGTCGGCCATAAGTCGCTCGAGAAGCCTGCGGAACTCCAGCGAGATGAAGAGCTCGCGTACCTGCTCCATGTCCCAGCCGCCCATCTTCATGTCGTCAATCGACGCCCTCCAGAGGGACCTCCCCGAGAGTCGAGAGCTTCTTGTTGATCGCGACCTGTTCGCCGTGCTCGGCGAGGTTCTTGGCCAGCTTGGGCGTCTGCTCGTCGGCATGGGCGACGGCTTCCTCCGCGCTCCCGTACTTCTGCACGAGCTTGGCCGCCGTCTTCGTCCCGACCCCGGGCACGCCGGGCAGGTTGTCGGAGTTGTCGCCCTCGAGCGCCTTGAGATCGACGTACTTCTCGGGCGGAACGCCGTAGCGCTCCTCGACCGGCCGGATCCATCTCGACGATGTCGGTGATCCCGCGCCGGTTGTAGAGGACGTGGATGTGGTCGTTCACCGTCTGGAAGAAGTCACGGTCGCCGGTGACGATTCGGACGTCCTCTTTTCGGCCATCCGAGCGAGGTAGGCGATGATGTCGTCCGCCTCGTGGCCCTCGAGCTCGAAGACCGGTATCTGGATCACCTTCAAGACCTCGCTGATCAGCGGCACCTGAGACGAGAAGTTGTCGGGAGCCTCGCTGCGGGTGCTCTTGTACTCCGCGAACTCCTCGGTACTCTGGAGCGGAGCGCCCATGTCGAAACACGTCGCGATGTGGTCGGGCTTCTGCTCCTGCATCAACTTGATCAGCATCGACGTGAACCCGTAGACCGCATTCGTGAACGTACCGTCCGTCGTTTGCAGGTCCTCGGGCAGCGCGTAGAAGGCCCTGAAGGCGAGGGAATACCCGTCCAACAGGAGGAGCTTGGGCCGCTTCTTCTTGGTCTTGGGAGCCATCGGATCGAGCTTACCCGTGAGGGACGACGACTCCTCCGAATAGACTCGTCGCCATGACCCACGTGCGCCGACCTACGCGAGCTGAATCCGGCCTCCAAGGAATACCTCGAGGCCATTTCGAGCTGGGCGAGGAGGGTAGCCGGGTCCTCCAGGCAAGGATCGGCGAACGCTGGGCCTGGCCGCCGCAACGGTGTCGGAGGGGATCAAGAAACTGGTTGCCGACGGCTACATCACCGTGAAGGGCGGGCGACATCGAGCTCACGGAGAGGGGCAGATCTCATCGCCGCACCCTGGTCCGCCGTCACCGGCTGGCGGAGCGGATGCTCGTCGACATCCTCGGGATCCCCTGGCATCAGTGCCACGAGCAGGCGGAAGATTGGGAAAAGGTCATGACGACCGAGGTCGAGGAAGCGATCCTCTCGAAGCTGGACGGCGAGCCAACCTGTCCCCACGGGAACCCGATCCCCGGAGAGCCGTCCCCCGTGGCGTGGTCGGAACTCACTCCCGTCGCTGCCCTCGCCGCGGGAGACAAAGGCAGGCTCACGAGGCTCCTCGAAGATGTGGAACTGGATCACGACGTCCTCTACTTCCTCGAGCAGCACGATCTCCTGCCGGGTCGCGACCTGACCCTCCTGGAGGTCGCGCCGGACGGCACCCGCACCCTCGAGGTGGGGGGTCGCCAGGTGGCCCTCGGGAGCCGTCTGGCGGACAACCTCTGGGTGTTGCCGGCCTGACCGTCCCAGGGATGGGTCTACCCCCATACTCAGTTTGAGCCAACTACTCATGTAGTAGCTAAATCCCACCCCTCGGATGCCGATTAGTCAGGCATGGTCATGCGATCGCAGGAGAGCGCTATCTCCACCGCGCTTCGAGCTCTACGGCATCCCCAGACAGGTCTCGCCGCGGTGCTTGCGGCGGTGGCCCCCGAGTTGGATGCCTGCATGGTTGCCGCGTACCTGATCCCTCCGGGCAACGATCCGGCAGAGATGCTTGCATCGGGCGGCCCTCAAGCGGCCGTCTTGGGCCCTCCCGGGAACGTTTCCGGGCGCCAGAGTTCGCTGGTCCGAGCGGTGTCCCTAGAGGTCGCCCTCACGGAGAACTCCCCTGCCCTCGGCAACTGTCCACCGTGGTCCAAGAACGAACACGTCGCCGGGATCAGCACGCTTCTCAGCGACTCCTCTTCCTGCGTCCTGATCGCGGGCTCGGAGAATCCCATCGACGCCGACGATCTTTACCGCGCGTCTGCGCCGGTAGGCCTCATGGTGCAGGCCGTCGTTCAGGAACGCGAGATTGCCAGGCTCCGTGGGGAGGTCCACCACATGTCACAGGACCGGTCGCTCCTGGCCTCGACCCTGCAGCACGATCTCAGGTCGCCTCTGACCTCGATCCTCGGCTACGCCTACACCCTGAAACAGCATCCCGACAAGCTTCCCGCGGACCAGCAGGCCGGTCTGCTGGAATTGATCATCTGTCAGGCCGAGCGACTGAACCGGATGATCGGCGAAGCGATCGCTCGCGAGACCGGTGACATCAGCGGGCCGTTGCGGCTCAGGCTGGTCAATGCGGCCGACGTCGCCGAACGTGCTGCTGCCGCGGCGCACACCGGCCGTGCCGGCGAAGTCGTCGTGGAGTGCGAGGACGATCTCGAGGTCGTTACCGACCCCGATCGCGTCGAGAGAGCACTCCTCAACCTTGCCGACAACGCCCTCAAGTACTCGCCGGCCGACGTACCCGTACACATCATCGTCGAGGAACAGGGATCGAGCGTGACCTTCACGGTTGCAGACAACGGCCCCGGGGTGTCCCCCGAAGTCCTGCCGGGCCTGTTCGGCGCCTACGCGACAGACCCACAGAGGGGCGACGGAACCGGCTTGGGTCTCCATTCGGTTCGAGGGCTCGCCGAAGAGCTTGGAGGACAGGTCCGGGCACCCGCGCTCCGACGAATGGACCAGGTTCAGCATCACGATCCCCAAGGAAGGAACACGGGAATGAGCCCGCCATCCGTAGCCCAACGCACCGGCGCGAAGGACGTCTTCATCCTCAGGAAACTGGAGGACGGTCGTCTCTTCAACCTGGACGGCTTCGGGCGTGGTGCCGGATGGGCGGGGAACATCTCGGTGGCTCCCGCGGAAGAACCGATGCTCCATGAGGCGCTGAACGGAAACCTGGTCCGAAAGCGTTCGGGGGTGCCGTTCCGCGTGTTCGGACCGTACTGGTCGAGCTCCGTTGCGATCGTCCCCGTTGAGAACGGCGTCGTGGTCTTCGGAGAGGGATCGGTGGCCAGCTGCGGCGACCGGGAACTCATCGACGCGGCCGTCGACGCGCAACGACGCGATTCATGAGATCCCCGCCGGCAAGACCGAAGCCGACGCCCTCGAGTTGCGCCAAGCGGTTAAAGCCCTGGAAGCCATGGACACGTCTACGCTCGAGGGCGCCGCCGCTCAACTCGCCGGACTGGCAGCCCGCGGACTGTCATGCGAGTTCGGGGCCGTCCTCCTGAATGGATCACACACGCAGCTCTTGATGGCCGACGAGGGGCGGCGTCCCACGGGAACCGAAGACGAGGTCATCGCCGCTCTGCTCCCGCTCCAGCAGGCCGCGGTCCGGAGGGCATGCTCGTCGAGCAGGATCTCAGTCAGAGCGCGTTCCCCTATCCCCCCACTCGCTACAGGACGGACTCGTGGCGAAATGCGCAGTGCCGCTGGGAGCCGACGGTGACATCGGTGTCCTGGTCCTCGCCCACGCCGGCAGCGCGGGCGCGTGGATTCACCTCTCTCTGTCAGAGGGTGGCCTCGACCATGGGAGTGACCGCCGGACGGATGCTCGAAGGACAGCTCTCCGGGACAACGTGTGAACTACGCCTCGCGGCCGCCGAGCTCCCGATCGAGCAGGAACAGCGCCTCGCCCTTCTCACCAACGTGTCGCAGTGAGTCGACGACCTTGCCGACGATCTTCTCTTCTTCGACCTGCTCCGTGACGAACCAGTTCAGGAACGCCTGGCTTGCGTAGTCGCGTTGTCCCTCATCCGTCAGGGTGTAGAGATCGTCGATCGCCGCAGTGACCGACTCCTCGTTCGTCAATGCGGCTTCGAACACCGCCAGCGGCGACTTGTAATCGGTGGCAGGCTTCTCGATCGCGTCGAGCGTGACCCGGCCCCCGCGGTCGAGGATGAACGAGTAGACCTTCATCAGCTTGATCCAGCTCCTCCTGGTACTGAGCCCGCAGCCACTTCGTGAAGCCCGGGAGGCTCTCCGCCTCGCAGTACGCGGACATCCCGAGATACACGTACGCACTGTGAACCTCGAACGCAAGCTGGCGGTTCATCGCTTCTTCGACCCGCTTGGGGATCGCCATGGTGATACCTCTCTCTCTCGTCTCCTCTCTCTTGATCTCGTTTGCTCGCCGCAGACCTGGCTGTTTGTGATGGTAGGACGGTTGGCGCGCATCTTCCAGCACGGGGTGACCGCGGACGGAGCCTTCGGTGGGCTGAACCTTCGGGGTCCGGGGACCGGAGGTCCGCGGGGTCTTTGACACGACTCGGCGTGCCCGGTAGTTTGCGGCCAACGAACACTTCGTGAGCAAAGGCGCTCTGCACCCGCAGGGGGCCTTTTTTGTTTTCCGGGGGGCGCCGGAAAGGACCACCGCATGGCCCTCTGGAGCCCAGGGGACGAACGGGACGCATGCGGGATCGCTTTCGTCGCCGACCAGCAGGGACGATCCTCGAGGACCATCGTCGACACCTCGCTTGATGCTCTGTGCCGTGTCAAACATCGTGGCGCGATCGTGGCCGATGCCCTCACCCTGGAGACGGTGCCGGGCTCCTTCTTCCCTTGCCCCGAGACATCCTCGGGGCGTATCTGGGAGCCGCCGAACCCGAGCGGATCGGCGCCGCCATGCTCTTTGTCGCTCCGGACGATGCCGCCGCTGCCCACGCTCTCGTGCAGGCGGCGTGCGTGGCGGAAGGCATCGAGGACCCGACGTTCAGAGACGTTCCCATCGATGGAGCAGCTCTCGGTGAAGTCCGCGCTCGCCACCCTCCCTCGCATCGAGCAGGCCCTCTTCCTCCGGCCGCTTGGGATCGACGAGGCCGCAAGGCGAGCGTCGCGCCTTCCTGGGGTGCGTCGCAGGATCGAAGCCGGAGCGTGGGGAGGTGGCACCAGCTTGTACGTCGCCTCCTGTTGTTCTGACTGATCACCTACAAGGCGATGTGCGCGGCCGATCAACTCGCCAGCTTCTACCCGGACCTCGCGGACGATCGCTACAGCGTGTGGGTTCGCCATCTTCCACCAGCGCTACTCAACCAACACAGCTCCCAGTTGGGAGCGCGCTCAGCCGTTCCGCTTCGTCGCACACAACGGTGAGATCAACACGATCCGAGGGAACGTCGTGTGGATGATATCCCGTGAAGGAACAATTAGGGGCCGAGGACCTGGCCCCCGAAGATCTGCTCGTACCGATCATCGACGAGAGCGGTTCCGACTCCGCGATGCTCGACGAAGCCCTCGAGCTCTGCGCGCGCGGCGGGCGCGAACTCGACCACTCCGCAGCGATGCTCGTCCCCGCCGCATGGGAACACGTCGATGGGATCGTTCCGGAAGTGCGCGACTTCTTCCGCTATCACTCGGCCCTGGTCGAGCCCTGGGACGGTCCGGCCGGGGTCCGGCGTCCAGCGACGGCCTACGCGTTGCGGCGACCCTCGACCGGAACGGGCTCCGTCCTCTGCGGGTCCAGACTGTCTGCGAAGACGGACTCGTTGCGCGTTCGTCGGAGGCGGGGGCGGTCTCGACCAGAGGACACGGCCGCATCACGGGTGCGATCGTCTGGGTCCGGGCCAGATGCTGCTCCTCTCCCCGACCCAGGGGGGACTCCTCCGGGATGCCGAGATAAAGAAGCGGCTCGCCGGCCGACGCCCCGACGGGGATTGGGTCGACGCATCCGGCATCCCTGCCTCCGTCGGCTCGCCGGTGACCGAGGCGCCCTCGGATGTCGCCGCGAGGCAGGTCGCTGCCCGGTCACTCGAAGGAAGAGTTCACCGTCGTGATCCGGCCGATGGGCAGCGACGGCGCGGAGCCGACTTCATCGATGGGCTTGATGCCACCGCTCAAGCTCCTCTTTCGGGAACCTCTCGGGGAGTCTTCTCGTACCTGAAGCAGCGCTTCGCCCAGGTCACCAACCCTCCGATCGACCACCTCCGCGAGCGCCACGTCATGTCGACCTCGACCTACGTCGGCCGGCAGGCGGCACTGCTACACGAGAAGAGTGACGCCGCAGGTCTCAGGCGTTACCCGTCCTTCGTGCTGTTCCCCGACGCCGTCGAGGATCTGATCGCGACCGGCGGGGTGCTTCTAGACGCCACCTTCGACGTGCTCGAAGGACCCGACGGAATCGAGCCCGCGCTCCGTGCCGTCGGGGCGGCAGCCTGCTCGGCCGCCAGGTCCGGGGCCGAGATCGTGGTCGTTTCGGATAGAGGTGTATCGGAGGACCGCGCGGCGATCCCATCGGCCCTGTCTGCCGGAGCGGTCCATCACGCACTGCTCAAGGCCGGAGTACGTGGCTCGGTCGGGATCGTCGTCGACACCGACGATGCCGCGCGAGACGCATCATTTCGCCTGCTTGCTGACCAACGGCGCCGATGCCATCTGTCCGCGCCTCGCTCTCGAGTCGCTATGCGATCTCGCCGTCAACGGGCGGTTGGGGGGCGACGCCGGACCGGTGGAGGCGCAACAACGATTCGCTCGCGCGGTCGAGGACGGCGTACTGAAGGTGATGAGCAAGATGGGGATCTCAACCCTCGACTCCTACAAGGGAGCACAGATCATCGAGGCCATCGGTCTCGGACCCGACGTCATCGATCTCTGCTTCCCAGGCGTCAGTTCGGCTCTCGGTGGGCTCTCCCTCGTCGAGCTGGGTGCCGATGCCCTGATCCGGCACGAGGCCGCCGCCGCGCTCAAGCCGAGACTCGTAAACACCGGATTCATCAAGTTCAAGAAGGGCGGCGAGTACCACGCGTTCGAGCCGCCGGTGGTAGACGCGCTGCACGAACACGTTGGGATCACCGACAACGGACCCGAGAACGAAGACGACGAGATGGCTGCAGCGCATCAATTGAGGGCTGCGGTACGAGGCGTGCCGGGCGCGTACGACCGCTTCGCACGCTTGGTGAACGAGCGACCCGCGGCGGAGCCCCGGGATCTGCTCGCGTTCGCGGATGCGACGCCGGTCCCCCTCGATGAGGTCGAGGATGCCGCGTCGATCGCACGCCGGTTCTCGTCGGGAGCGATGTCGCACGGAGCGTTGTCGGCCGAAGCCCACGAGACGATGGCGCGAGCCCTCAACCTGATCGGCGGAGCGGCCAACTCCGGCGAAGGCGGGGAGGCCCCCGAACGGTTCGCCGACGACCGCAACTGTTCGATCAAGCAGATCGCCTCCGGCCGTTTCGGCGCGACCCCCGCTTATCTCGCCGGAGCCACGGAGCTGCAGATCAAGATGGCGCAAGGCTCGAAGCCCGGCGAGGGGGGCCAGCTGCCGGGCAAGAAGGTTTCGGTCGAGATCGCACGTCTGCGGCACACGGTCCCGGGAGTCGTGTTGATCTCTCCCCCGCCGCATCACGACATCTACTCGATCGAGGACCTCGCACAGCTGATCTTCGATCTGAAGCAGGCGAACCCGGCAGCGAAGGTCTCGGTCAAGCTCGTCGCCAGCGAGGGCGTCGGGACGATCGCGGCCGGTGTCGTCAAGGGTCTCGCCGATGTCGTCCACGTTTCCGGCGGCGACGGCGGCACCGGAGCGAGCCCTCTCGGCTCGTATGAAGAACGCGGGATTGCCGTGGGAGATCGGCTTGGCGGAGGTTCGTGAGGCCCTGGCCGGCAACGACCTGCGCGGTCGCGCCCGGGTCCGGGTTTATGGCGGAATTCCAGACCGGACGCGACGTTGTCGTGGCCGCGCTGCTCGGCGCCGACGAAGTTCCCGCTCCGGCACCGCTACTTGATTGCTGAAGGGACGCATCATGGTTCGGACCTGTCATCGCAATACCTGTCCCGTCGGCATCGCGACCCAGGACGAGAAGCTCAGAGCGAAGTTCGCCGGGACCCCCGAGATGGTCGCCGAGTACCTGATGTCGGTGGCCGGAGAAGCGCGGCGAGCTGCTCCCGTCTCTTGGACTCCGGTCGATCGACGAAGCGGTCGGGCGTGTGCGGATCTACTCGAGCCACGCGCAGTGGATTTCCATCCCCGCGCCGATTCGCCTCATGTCTCGTCTCTCCTCGTGCCGCCGGTCGGTGACCGTTCCTTCACCGGGAGCCTTCCGATCCAGTCGCCGCGTTCCAGCCTCGGCGACGAGCTCTTCGCTGCGGGGGCCCCGGCACTCGAAGCCGGGCGAAAAGACCACCCTCGAATACAAGATTCTCGACCGCGGACAGAACCGTCGGCGCACGACTCGGATGTTGGGCCGCGTCGCGATGGAGTCCGGAGCGGCCCCCGGGTGGAGTCGGCGTGAACTTCACCGGCGCCGCGGGACAGTCGTTCGGTGCCTTCCTGTCCGATGGGATGGGTCTCAACCTCACCGGCGAAGCCAACGACTATGTCGCCAAGGGCATGGGTGGTGGACGTGTACCGATCAGGCCGCCCGAGAACGACGCCGGGAACCCGGTGCTCGCGGGGAACACCGTCCTCTACGGAGCAACCGGAGGTCAGCTCTTCATCGCCGGGCGCGCCGGCGAGCGCTTCGCGGTCCGGAACTCCGGTGCCGTGGCGGTCGTCGAGGGCACCGGTGACCATGCCTGCGAGTACATGACCGGAGGAGCGGTCGTCATCCTCGGGCCCACGGGCCGCAATCTCGGGGCCGGGATGAGTGGTGGAGAGGCGTACGTCTACGACCCGGACGACGAGCTCGAAGCGAACCTGAACGGCCAGCTCGTGGCCGCCTACGACCCCACCGAGGGCCAACTGACGTCACTCCAACGGGTCGTGCTCCGTCACCTCGAAGCGACGGACTCCCCGATCGCACAGACGATCTTGGACGATTGGGCCGAGTTATCCCACCACTTCAAGCGGGTCGCTCCCGTCGCCGAGGTCGCTCGACTCGAAGCCCTGTTCGAGGGAACAGCCGTCTCGGCGGCCTAGTAGCAAGCATCTTCGGGATCTGGGCCCCCCGAGCGCGCGTGAACTGCGTTTCGTGTCACACCCCCTCATTAGTGTCGTGGGCATGTTCGCAAGAAATCTGAAAATGGCCGAGGCGCGACTCGACGAGGTGCTGGCCAAGCTGGAGCCCGAGGTCCTCGACTCCCGGGATGCCCAAGCCCTGGTCGAGCGGTTCGCGACCCTGGAGCGAAAGGCGGCCGCCGGCAAGGCCCTGGTGGCTCGCCGGGTGGCTGCCTCGGGGGCCTGGCGCTCCTCCGGCGAGAGAAGCGCCGCCAACTGGATGGCCAGGGCGACCGGGACGTCGGTTGGTCAAGCGATGGGCGTGCTCAAGACTGCCGAGGCGCTCAAGGAGCTTCCCTCCGTGGATCGGAGTTTCCGCGCCGGGAAACTGTCGGAGGTACAGGTCAAGGAAGTCGCTTCGGCTGCTGCTGCGGCTCCAAAGGCAGAGAAGCAACTGCTGAAGGCGGCGGCGACAGAAGACCTGGCCTCACTCAGAGATACCTGCGCGATCGCGCGGCGGCGCTTCCCGACGAGAAGGCTCGCTATGAAGACATCCGTCGGCGCCGGAGGTTGCGGCACGGGAGTGATCCGGACGGGGCCTTCCGGCTGGACGCGTTGCTGACTCCGGATGCGGGAGCAGCCGTGCTGGCGGCGCTCAAGCCGGTCGCCGAGCGGATCCGTTACGAGAACGCCCGCCAGGGAGTGCGGAACGGCGACGAGGCGAACCTGGCCGATGCTCTGGTCGATATCGCCCAGCACTCCAGGGATTGCGATCAGGCCCCGGCGGGACGAGGTGCGGCCTCGATGATCCATGTGGTCGTCGATCACGCCGCGTTGGTCCGGGGTGAGGTGCTCGAGGGCGAGACCTGCGAGATCCAGGGAGTCGGACCGGTGCCGGCGGTCATCGCTCAGGCGATGGCTCAGGATGCCTATGTCTCACCTCTTATCAGCGATGGCATCGATATCAAGAACGTCGCCGGGCTCGAGCGCACGATCCCCGCCCGGGTGCGGCGCGCACTGATCGCCCGAGGGCGCATCTGTGCGGTACCGGGGTGTGGCAACAGGCGGCATCTCGAGATCGATCACATCAACGGTGACCGACATGACACCAAACTCGACAACCTCGACTGGTTGTGTCCCCATCACCACTACCTGAAGACCATCCACGGATACGTGCTCGGTGGTGCGCCGGGGAACCGTACCTGGACGCCACCGGTGAGATCGCGGCCACCGCCCACCCGACCACGGCGCCGGAGGCGCTCCGGGTCACCGGCCCGCTAGAACCATCGCTCTGCGAACGACTTCATCGAACATCTCCGGCGTCAACTTGCCGGTGAAGGTGTTCTGCTGACTCACGTGGTAGCTGCCGACCAAGGTGAAGTTGTCGAGCGCGGCCTCGGCGCCGTGCCCGAAGCGAGGCTTCGGCTTGCGCCGCTCCCCTCCCATGACTCCGTCGGCGCGTACGGCGGCGTCCCATCCGAATGAACCGAGAGCGATGACTACTGCCAGGTTCTCGAGCAGTGCCAGTTCAGTGACCATGTACGGGTGGCAGCGATCCCGCTCCTCGGGCGTCGGCTTGTTCGCCGGAGGAGCACAACGAACCGGCGCGGTGATGTACGCATCCTTGAGGGTCAGGCCGTCGCCGCGGTGTTCCGACAGAGGCTGGTTCGCGAGACCGCACCGGAACAGCGACGCGTAGAGGAAGTCGCCGGAGCGGTCTCCCGTGAACATCCTCCCGGTCCGGTTGGCTCCGTGCGCCGCCGGAGCGAGGCCGACGATCGCGATACGACCCTCCGGGTCACCGAAGCCGGGCACCGGCCGGCCCCAGTACTCCTGGTCGGCGAACCGTGCGCGCTTCTCCCTCGCCACCTCTTCCCGCCAGGCGACAAGCCGGGGGCACGCCCTGCAGGTGGTGACGATCTCGGAGAGCTCGCTCAGCGATGGCGCGACCAAGGAAGCCGGGGTACGCGCCGGGGTAGGCGCTTCTATGTCATCGTTGCGAGCCATGACGATGACCCTAACGACCCAGGTGCTCCAGTGAGGGGCCTGGGGACTCTCATCAACCTCGGCACCGTCGCGTTCGGCGGCGCCCTCGGCCTATTCGTGGGCGACCGACTGCCCGAGCGCATGCGGGTAACGATCATGCAGGGCCTCGGGCTCGTGACTCTTGCGGTCGGCATCACCGGTCTCGAGCCGCTCTACGACGCCGACCTCGGACTACGACGCTTCATCATCCTGATCGGGTCGATCATCGCCGGGGGCCTCTTGGGCGAGGCCCTCAACCTCGAAGATCGCCTCGAGCGCTTCGGGAACCGGATCAAGGAGCGCTTCGGGGTTGCGGAGCAGAGCGACCGGGAGACATGCTGGACCCTCACGCCCATCATCTGGCCGACCACTCGAGCTTCGTCGAGGGGTTCGTGATCGCATCGACCGTGTTCTGCGTCGGCCCCCTGACCATCCTGGGCGCGATCGAGGATGGCCTCGGTGACAGCATCGAACTCCTGGCGATCAAGAGTGCACTCGACGGTTTCGCGGCGCTCGGGTTCGCGTCGGTCTACGGGATCGGGGTCATGGCGTCGCTCGCGGTCATCCTCGTGTACCAGGGAGGGATGACCCTGGCGGCTGCCGCGGTCGAACCCCTGATGACGACCGAGGTCATCGCTCAGCTGGGTGCGGTCGGGAGTCTCCTCGTGCTTGGGATCGCGCTGCGGCTCCTCGAGATCAAACAGATCCGGGTCGTCAACCTCCTACCCGCGCTGTTCCTCGGCCCTCTCGCCGCAGGGATCGTCGAGCAGATCGTCAGTTAGCCGGCTCGGTGACAGTGAACTGCCCGAGCATCCGGTCCTCGGGGTGGTACTTGCAGAAGAAGATGTAGGTCGTTCCAACCTCGAGCTGCTCGGTGAGCGGCGGGCCGATCGAGAACTCCTCCCCCGTCTCCAGATCCACGTCTATGTCCGCCTCCGCGAGGGTGACGTTGTGGAGGTTGGAGCCCTCGTTCCGGATCACGAGGGACCGATCGCCGGTCAATTGCACATCATCGGCTGGATGCACATCGTGGAAATGATTGTTGACCGCCACCGAGGTGTATGGCCCCGTCGTCGGCGGCAGGATCGTCCGCCCTCCTCCGGGTTCTTCATCTGAGGAGCCACATGCGCTCAAGAGCAGGGACGCGGCGACGAACAGCGTGATCTTCGCCAGGCGCCTACAAGACATGCGACAGGAACGACTTGAACCGCTCGTCCTGCGGGTTGTCGAAGAGCTCGCTCGGTACTCCGTCCTCGACGATCTTGCCTCCGTCCGTGAAGAGCAGACGCGTCCCGACCTCGCGGGCGAACCCCATCTCGTGGGTCACGATGACCATCGTCATGCCCTCTTCGGCGAGGCGAGCCATCGCCTCAAGGACCTCGTTGATCAACTCAGGATCAAGAGCCGAGGTCACCTCGTCGAACAACATCAGCTTCGGCCGCATGGCGAGGGCCCGGGCGATCGCGACCCTCTGCTGCTGTCCACCCGAGAGTTGCGAGGGATAGGAGTCGGCCTTTTCGGGAAGTCCCATGTGTTTCAGTTCCTGCATCGCTAACTCATCTGCTTCCTTTTCCCTCTTCCCCAGCACTTTCCGGAGCGAGATCGTGATGTTCTGCTTGGCTGTCATGTGAGGGAAGAGGTTAAAGGCCTGGAACACGATACCGATGTGGGTACGCACCTCGTTGACGTCGGTTCGGATGTCTGTGATATCAGCGCCGTCGAAGAAGACCTTGCCCTCAGATGGTTCTTCGAGCAGATTGATCGTCCTCAGCAGGGTCGACTTGCCGGAACCTGACGGTCCGATGATCACGACGACGTCCTTCGCGTTGACCGACATGTCGATCCCTTTGAGCACGTGATTCTGACCGAACCATTTGTGGATGTTCTCGAGCCTGATCAGAGAGTCGTCGGGATTCGGCATCAGCCAACCCTCCCGGTAAGTCCGGAGCGCATCCGGTTCTCTACGTAGTTGACCAACCGGATCAACGGCAGGGTGACCACCAGATACGCGACCGCGGCCGCGGTGAAGAAGGTGGCGTTGAAGGTGGCAGCCTGCCCCTGACGGGCGAATCCGTAGATCTCAAGCTGGCTGGCCAAGAGACCCAGCACGACCACCAGAGCAGTGTCTTTGATCAGGATGACGAACTCGTTCATCAGAGGTGGGATAACGCGCCTTACCGCCTGGGGAACGATCGCGTACCTCATGGCCTGCAGATAGGACATACCGAGGCTACGGGCTGCTTCCATCTGGCCTCTCTCCACCGATTGGATCCCGGCACGGAAGACCTCAGCGGCGTATGCGCCCGTATTCCAAACGAACACCAGGGTCGCGATCTTGAAGGCATCTAAGCGGATGTTGAATCCGAACGCGAACAGAAGATTGAAGAACCCGAGCTGAAAGATCAAAGGGGTCCCGCGAAAGAAGTTGATGTAGGCACGCGCCGGCGCCCGGACGGTTCGATGGTTCGACAACAAGAAGAGGGCCAGCAGAAGGCCAAGGATGATCCCGCCAAGCTCGCCCAAGATCGCCAGCTGCATAGTGTTCTTGGCACCCAAGATGAAGCCGTCGAGTGAGCCCTCGAGGATCCCGAAGTTCATGAAGCTCCTGGCGAACCCGAAGATGTCCCCAGTTCGGAACCAAAGGAATACGACGGCCGCAAAGACTGCTTGAACTCCCATCGCGGTTCCCGAGATGCACTGGTTGCGCATCCTCCGGGAGGGCATCCGTTTGTAGAGCAGCAATCCGACTGCGGTGACCAGGCAGCCCAGAATGATCGCGGTCCATACGATCGCGGTCTGGGTCGGTGAGACGAATCCGCGGACGACATTGCAGACGCCCTCAGCTCCGGTGATCAGTCTTTCTTCCTCGGCAATCGTGACGGTCAGCTCGGCACGACACCCGGGCGTCATGCCCCCGGCGCCCCCGAAGTGGTAACCCAGCTGGACCACGAAAGTGCCCAGCAGAATGATGCCTAGGGCGAGGGCCCCGGCCAGGAAGGTCCCCATGGGGATCGGGCCGGTGCCGCCGCGTGTATCGGGGGGGCCGTCGATTCTCTTCAACGTTGCCGTGTTCACGCCGCGCCTTCTGCCGGGGGATTGATAAAGGGGCGCCGACTCCTAAGCCGGCGCCCCTCTCTCTGATCGATCAGGATCCTGCGTACTCCTCCGGAACCGGAAGCTCCGGGAACCATGTCGTGAAGATCTCCGCATAGGTCCCGTCGGCAATGATCTCGGCAAGCGCCGCATTGACCGCAGCGGTCAGATCCGGGTTGTCCTTGGAGAAGGCGAGCCCGTAGTGCTCGTCTGTGTCGATCGCCTGGGCAACGGTCAGACCCGGACGCTCGGCGGCCTCAGCGATGGACGAGCCCTCGTCATTGAGAACCGCGACGACACCGCCCGTTTCAAGGTCTGTGAAGGCGCCGGTGACGGCCGTGAAGCTCTTGATCTCGACGCCGTTGGGTTCCAGGTTCTCTTTGGCCCAAGCTTCACCCGTGGTGCCCTTCTGTACGCCGACCACGTCGCCTTCCTCAAGCTGATCGGTGCTGGTGAGGTCGGGGGTCTCGTCACTGTTCACCGTAAAGCCCTGACGAGCGTTGAAGTAAGCGTCGGAGAAGTCGACCACTTCGAGACGCTCTTCAGTGATGGTCGAAGCGGCGGCAACCATGTCGAACTGACCCGCTGCCATGTTGTCGAAGATCGTGTCGAAGTCTGCCCGAACCCACTCGACCTCGAGGCCAAGCCGGCTGGCGATCTCCTCGGCAAGTTCGACATCGAAGCCCTGCTCGTCGCCGTCCTTGACGAACTCGAAGGGGCGGTAATCGAGGCAAGATGCGACCTGGAGGACGCCTTCCTCGAGCGTCGTGAACTCGGGGGCCTCTTCTTCCGGCTCCGAGGCACTGGCCGCCGGCTCTTCCGGTTCGGCTTCGGTTGGGTCGTCACCACAAGCGGCGGCAAGCATCAGCATCGCCGCAAGCAACGTGAACAGCTTCAACCAACGGCTCTTCCTGGAACCAATCATGCGTTCTCCCCCTGGTGCGGTAGCTCGGTTTGATGAACCTTAACCGGAGGACTCCCCCTCCGCCCAACTATCGCGACATGCTACCTGCCTGCTCCGGGGGCCGAACGTAGACTCCCCGCTGTGACCGACCTCTCCCTGACCACCGACGACCGGGCCATCTTGGATGGCAAGCGAGGAGAGGCTGCCTCGCTGGCGATGAAGATCCTGGTCGAGATGGCCGGGATCTCGGGGGCGGAGCGGTTGATCGACATCAGCGGGCGCCCATATCGACTCGTGCCTGTTCCATGGGATCGCCGGTCTCGACTTCGCCGAGAAGCTGGCGGCCGCCGGTGGACGGGTCGTGGTGCCGACGACGCTCAACGTCTCGTCGCTCGATCTCATCCATCCCGATCTCTACCGGGGCCCCGATGAAGACCGAGCCCACGCCCGGAGGCTGATGGATGCCTACGTCGCCATGGGGTGCCGGACGACCTGGACCTGCGCTCCCTATCAACTGCAAGAGCGGCCTGCCTTCGGTGAGCACATCGCCTGGGCGGAGTCGAATGCGATCGTGTTCGCCAACTCGGTGCTCGGGGCGAGGACCGATCGCTACGGCGACTTCATCGACATCTGTGCGGCTCTCACCGGGCGGGTTCCGGAGGCCGGGCTCCATCTCGATGACAACCGGTACGGCACCGTGCTTGTTCGATCTGACCGCGGTACCGGGTGGCCTTCTCGACGAGGAGGTTCTCTATCCGGTGCTCGGATGTTTCATCGGAGCGGCGACGACCGGCATCGAGATGCCGGTGATCGACGGTCTGCCGGGCGGCCAATCGGAGGATCGCTTGAAGGCGCTAGGGGCCGGAGCGGCGTCGTCCGGAGCCGTCGCGATGTTCCACGCGGTTGGCTCGACTCCCGAGGCCCCTGATCGCGCCGCCGCCCTCGGGGGCCGTGAGCCGAATCGAACCGTCGCGGTGACGCTCGACGATCTCAAGCGCGCACGCGATCAACTCGGCTCGGCTGGAACCGAGGAACTCGGCGCGGTCAGTATCGGAACCCCCCACTTCTCGATCGACGAGTTCGCCGAGCTGGTCTCCCTGCTCGACGGGGCGGTCGCTCCCGGGATCGACCTCTGGGTCTCGACCGGTCGGGACGTTCTCGCCGAGGTCGAACGGCGGGGGTGGCTGGCCGACCTCGAAGCGGCGGGTGCGCGGATGGTGGTCGACACCTGCACCTACATCACCCCGATCCTCGAGCCAAAGCCGGGGTCGGTGATGACGAACTCGGCCAAGTGGGCCTGGTACGCGCCGGGAAACATCGGGGTCGACGTCGTTTTTGGGAGCCTTAAGGAGTGCGTGCGCTCCACGATCGAGGGCCGGGTGTGGCGTGACGACGCGCTCTGGGGGTGACCGGGGTCTCCACCCGGGCGAAGCGACCGGCGAGGTCGTCGTCCTCGACGCCCCTCTGTCCTTCTGGGGCGGATTCGATCCTCACTCGGGTCTCGTGATCGACGGGCACCATCCCCAGCACGGAGCGAACCTGACCGGGACGGTCCTCGTCATGCCTTCTGGACGAGGATCGAGCTCCAGCTCGAGCGTGTTGGCGGAAGCGATCCGCCTGGGAACGGCGCCGGCAGCCATCCTGCTCGGAGAGGACGACCCGATCGTGGTCCTGGGGGCCCTGGTGGCTCGGGAGCTCTACGGGACTCGAGTGCTGGTGGCGACGCTGTCGGCCGAGACGTACCGGAGTCTCAAGAGCGGTGAAACCGTCACGGTGTCGGCCGTCGACGGTGGATTCTCGCTCGACCGATGATTCTTGCGCCCCCTCACCGTCTAATTTCATAGACCCCTAGAAGAAGGAGGCAGCATCGTGCAGAAGATCGTTCCAAACCTGTGGTTCGACACCGAGGCTGAGGAAGCCGCGGAGTACTACGTCTCGATCTTCCCGAACTCGAAGATCGTCAACGTCACCCACTACCTCGACGCCGGTCCCCGCGAGAAGGGGATGGTCATGACCGTCGAGTTCGAGCTGGACGGTCAGCACTTCACCGGACTCAACGGAGGTCCCGAGTTCAAGTTCAACGAAGCCATCTCCCTGCTGGTCAACTGCGACACGCAAGCCGAGATCGACGATCTGTGGAAGAGGCTGTCGGACGGTGGCGCAGAAGGACCGTGCGGCTGGCTCAAGGACCGCTACGGCGTCTCGTGGCAGATCACCCCGGTCGCCCTGGAGGACATGCTCAAGAGTGATGACACCGAGGCCGCCAGCCGTGCGATGAGCGCGATGCTCCAGATGGGCAAGATGGACATCGCCACGCTTCAGAAGGCCTACGACGGGAGCTAGAGCACCTCGAGGGCAAGATCGGCGATCCGCCGGCCGGAGACCGGCCCGAACTTGAAGCCGTGTCCGCTGCATGCCGACCCAACGACCACGCGGCCACGGCGCTCGATGACGAACCGTTCATCGGCGGTCGTCGTGTAGAGGCAGGTCTCGGCGGCGACGGCCTGGGGATCCACGCCGGGGAACCGTTCGGCCACCCAGGCCGACAGCCCGGCGATGATTCGCTCCTCCGGGAGCTCATCGAGGTCGGGGTCGTCGATCACGGCACCGGCGTGATGCCATCCTGCCTTGAGGCGATCGGCTGCTGGATCCCACAGAGAGAAGAACGGTGGATCTCCGGTCCAGTCGACGACCGACGGAACCTCAACACCTCCACCGGTCGAGAAATAAGCGACGGTCTCGCGGGTCAGAGTGACGGGCAACGTGACTCCGATCTCACCCAGGATGCTTCTGCCCCAAGCGCCGGCGCTCACGACGACGCATCCCGCGGTGTATTCCTCGCCTGCCGCTCGCACCGTGACGTGATCATCGGTCACGTCGATCGCCTCCACCGGAGTCTTCGGTCGGAACTCCGCGCCGCGCGCGACGGCCGCCTCGACGTATGCCTTCACGCTGCGATCGGAATGGCAGATCCCCGCATCCGGCTGGAACAGGATCGGCTGATCCTCGGGGAAACCGATCAACGGGAACCGGCGACGAGCTTCGGTTGCGTCGATCAGCTCGCTGACCGCGTTGCATTCGTCCAACGATCGGCGGTGGGCCTCAACGTTCGGGCCGATATCGAAGCCCCCGGTCGTCGTCAAGAGCGTCGCACCGGTCTCTTCCTCGAGGTCGCGCCACAGAACGAGACACTCCATGGCGTCGGCGACCCAATGTGCTTCGTCGTAAGAGAACCGAAAGATCCTCGACGCTCCATGGCTGGAACCCTTGTCGTGCCCGAGCTCGAAACGCTCCAGCAACAAGACGCTCCGGCCGTCCCGGGCGAGCCAGTAGGCCGTGGCCGCTCCGCCGATGCCGGCACCAACCACGATCGTGTCGTATCGCTTCATGACCCCAATCTATCGACCACGGCACGGGCGATCGCGAGGTCCTCGAATGCGATCCCCACGGACTTGAACACCGTGACATCGCCTTCCGAGGTTCGAACCGGCTCTCCGGCCACCACCTCGAAGAGATCGGCGACCACCGCGTCTCCCTCGATCGCTCCCGACTCGAGCGGGATGACGATGTCGCCGGCTTCGGCCAGAGCAGCGTCTCTCTCCTCGACGACGATCCTCGCTCGCACCATGGTCGCCTCGTCAAGTTCGCGGGTGGCGGTGGTGTAGGCACCAACCGCGTTGACGTGACATCCGTCCGGCAACAGGGCGCCGTCGAACACCGGCGTAGGGCTCGTCGTGCAGCAACAGACGATGTCCGCCTGTGCTACCGACGCCGGATCTCCCACGGTTGCGTTGAGTCCGAGGGATCTCGCTCTCGACGCGAGCTCCTCTGCTGGATCCGGCGAGCGGGACACGACCGTCACGCTCGTTATCGGACGCACCGCGAGCATCGCGTCGAGATGGGAATGCCCTTGAGTTCCGGCGCCGAAGATCACCAGTCGGGATGCATCGGCGCGGGCGAGGCATCGCGTCGCCAGACCGGAGACGGCGGCCGTTCGCAGAGCGGTGATCGCTCCCCCGTCGATGATCGCTTCGGGCTCGAGCGTGGCGGCCGAGAACAGAACGTAGACGCCGTGGATGAACGGCAGGCCGTTGTCGGGGTTCGTCGGATTCAATGTAACGAGCTTGACGCCAACGCCATCGTCACCAGCGGCCGGCATCGTGAGGAGCGTGCCGGAAGGAACCTCAACGTGCGAGCGGAGTGGCGCCTCGGCAGTGGTCGCCGAACCGAAGGTCCGTTCCAGTGCATCGACGGCCTGAGCCATCGGGAGAAGCTCTGCGAGTTCGTCTGAGGAGACGAACTTCACGTCACTTCGCCGAGGTACGCCTCCTGCATCTTCGGGTCGTTCAGCAGCTTCTCTGCGCTGTCCGAGAGAACGATGTTCCCGGTCTGGAGCACGTAGGCGCGATCGGCGATCTCGAGAGCCATGTGGGCGTTCTGCTCGACAAGGAAGATCGTGGTCCCCTGCGAGTTGATCTCCTTGATCGTGTCGAAGACCTGCTGGACGAGGATCGGTGCGAGGCCCATCGAAGGCTCGTCCATCAGCAGGACCTCGGGCCGGGCCATCAGGGCACGGCCCATGGCCAGCATCTGCTGCTCGCCACCGGACAGCGTCCCGGCCTTCTGGCCGATGCGCTCGGCGAGCCGCGGGAAGATCTCGAGCACTTTCTGGAGATCCTTCTCGATCTCGTCCTTGTCGTCGCGCAGCTCGGCGCCGATCTCGAGGTTCTCGCGCACCGACATCCTGGTGAACAGGCGGCGGTTCTCCGGGACCATGGTGACCTTCTGCGCAACGATCTCTGTCGTCTTCTTCCCGTCGATCCGCTTGCCGCGCAGGTAGATCTCACCGGAGCGCGGCACGACCATCCCGAGGATCGTCTTCAGCGTGGTGGTCTTCCCCGCCGCGTTGGATCCGAGCAGGCAGACGATCTCGCCCGCGTAGACCTCCATGTTGACGTTTTCGAGCGCTCGGATCGGGCCGTAGTAGCTATCGACGTCGACGAGCTTGAGGATCGGTTCGCCGGTCTGTTTCACGTCACTCATGCCGTCTCCTCGTGGCGGGCCCCGAGATAGGCCTCGATCACACGCGGGTTCTTGGCGACCTCCGGGTACGAGCCCTCCGCGATCTTCTTGCCGTAGTCGAGCGCCACGACGCGGTCCGACACTCCCTTGACCACCGGCATGTCGTGCTCGATCAACACCACTGCGTAGCCCTTCTCGTCCCGCAGGCGTCCGATCAATGTGATCAACCCATCCTTCTCCCCTGGGTTCATCCCGGCGGCGGGTTCATCGAGCAGTAGCAACTTGGCTTCGGTGGCCATCGCACGGGCGATCTCGAGCCGGCGGCGGTCGGCGTAGCTGAGGCTCCCCGCCATCTCGTTCTCGAGCGGCTTCAACCGCTTACCGAAGAAAGCGATCGCCTCGCGTGCGTTCTCCTTGATCCTCTTCTCTTCGGCTCGGGTGCGGGGCCCCATGAAGATGGCGCCTCCGAGTCCGGCTCGCGTCCTGCAGTGCTGGCCGACCATGACGTTCTCGAGGACGGTCATCGCAGGGAACAACCGGATCGCCTGGAAGGTCCGAGCGATGCCTCGCTTGGTGACCTGGTTCGGCTTGAGCCCGATCAGGCTGCCACCGTCGAAGCTCATCTCGCCCTCATCGAGGTCGTAGAA
This sequence comes from uncultured Actinomycetes bacterium, assembly GCA_963826105.1. Taxonomy (GTDB): domain Bacteria; phylum Actinomycetota; class CADDZG01; order CADDZG01; family WHSQ01; genus WHTI01. The sequence goes on from CAWGWA010000006.1 coordinate 407,101, forward strand.
CCCGGTCACGATGTTGAAGACGGTTGTCTTTCCCGCTCCGTTCGGCCCGATCACGCCCACGATCTCGCCCTCTTCGACGCTGAGGTCGACCTGATCGACCGCGGTGAGACCACCGAAACGCTTGGTCATTCCCTTGATCTCAAGCAGTGACATCCCTCAGCTCCTCACGTGACCGCGGGTTCGGGGCCGTCGGTGCCGGCCAGTTTCTCGAACTGTTCCTCTTCGACCTCTTCGATGTGCAGCTCTGCCTTCCGGCGCCTACTGGGGACCAGACCTTCCGGCTTGAGGAGCATGAGCGACACGAGCACGATGCCGAAGATGAGCAGTCTGAACTCACCGAACTCTCGCAGGAGCTCGGGAAGCCCTACCAAGACGAACGATCCGACGATCACACCGGGGATGCTGCCCATCCCGCCGAGGATGATCAGCGCAAGAACGTTGATCGACACGAGGAGGTTGAAGCTCGCCGGAAAGACCGAGCCCAGCTTGATGGCGAAGAACATGCCCGAGAGCGACCCGAGAGCGGCACCGGTGCCGAAAGCGAGCAGCTTGTAACCGATGATGCTCACGCCCATAGCTTCGGCCACCTGTTCGTCCTCACGCATGGCGTTCCACGCGCGACCCACCCGTGACTTCGACAATCGCCACGAGATGAATGCCACGATCGCTACGCAGGCCAGGATCGCGTAGTAGAGGTTCTGCGGATCCCGGAGGTCGACCCCGAAGACCTCGGGCGCCCTGATGCCGAGGATGCCTTGAGCGCCTCCCAGCGCGGGAGCGGCCCAGTCGGACTGGACGATGAACCGAGCGATCTCGCCAAAACCTAGGGTCACGATCGCCAGATAGTCGCCTCGCAATCGCAGCACGGGGGCACCGATCATGATCCCGATCACGGTTGCGATGACGATCGTCAGCGGGACGACCTGCCAGTACGGCAGGGTCCATCCGAGGGACGACCGCTCCGAGACGAACAGCGCCGTCGAATAGCCGCCGACGGCGAGGAACGCGACGTAACCGAGGTCGAGCAGGCCTGCGTACCCAACGACGATGTTGAGGCCGAGACCGAGGAGGATGTACAACCCCACGGTCCCCAGAACCTCAGATAGGAACGAGGTCAGGATCTGCGGCAGGTACACGAGGAACAGACCCGCCAGTAGGAGCGCCCCACCCTTGATCATCTTGCGCTGCTGCTCGGGACGTTCTTTGTAGGCCGCCTTGACTCCCGCACCCTTGTTCGCCCACCAGGAGACCCCGGCGAAGGTGAGGACGAGAACGAGGATCGCTCCCGTTACGGAGAGTCCCCCACCCTCATATAGCCAGGAGGTGTCGTCCTTGAGTCCCAGCTGCGTGAGGACCTCCGGGATGATGGCATTGAGGAGGGGCTCGATAAGGCTGATGAACAGCACGGTCAAAACGGCGGTGATCAAGGGTCGCTTCACCTTGGGTGAGATCAACTGGAGTCCGGCTCCGAGTGCCCCGATGACCGCGCCCCCCAACGTCATGATCAAGATGGCAGACCCGGCACTACCGCCGTAGGACAGCCGTTCGATCAGCGCCGCGGTAACGCTGATCAACACGCTCCGCAACTCGACGCTGTCGGCCAGGAGGACGAATAGCCCGATCATGAGACCGGCGATGCCGGACGCGATCGCTCCGTGGAGCATCACCTCCGGTCCGGGGGTCTCCGGCTCTTCGCCCGGAAGCGGTCGGGGTTTCGCCACGAGATAACCGGCCGCCAGTGCGATTATCAGGAAGATCGCATTCCCGAGCTGGAGGACACCATCGATGATGGTCCGGTCGTCGAAACGCTCGGTGATCCCGACGATGGGAAAATAGATCGACGCGATCCCGGCGATCAGACCGAACTTGACCGCCAGCTTCATCGGGGAACTCTGCTTCACATCTGTGGTTGCCATATCAGACCTTCTCCGGCTCGTCGGAGCCCAGGATCCCACCGGGCTTGAAGATGAGCACCAACACCAGGACCGAGAACGAGATGCCGTCCTTGAGCTGGTTGGGGGATGGGACGTCGTAGCCGGTCAGCAGCAACGAGGGAGCAACGACTTCGAGGAGACCAAGGATCAAACCACCGAGCGCTGCTCCGACTACATTCCCGATGCCGCCCAGCACTGCCGAGGTGAAGGCCTTGATGCCGGGGAGGAATCCCATGAAGAAGTCGACCTGTTTGAAGTTGATGGCCCAAAGGACCCCCGCCGCTCCGGCGAGCATCCCGCCGATCGCGAATGTCGTCACGATGACCCGGTCCACGTCGATACCCATGAGCGATGCGATCTCTTTGTCTTCGCCGACTGCGCGCATCGCTCGACCGGTTTTCGTCCGTTCGATGAAGAAGTACAAGGCGACGACCAGGAGGGCGGCCCCCGTGATGACCAACAGCTGCGATTTGCCGACCACGAAGCCGAAGATGTCGACGGTCCCGTTGAGCATTTCGATCTGGGGGTAAGCACGAACCTTTGCGCCGAAGAGGCCACGGAATGTGTTCTGAAGGAAGAGCGATGCCCCGATCGCCGTGATCAGAGGCACGAGGCGTGGGGCGCCACGCAGGGGACGATACGCGATCCGCTCGAGCAGGATAGCGATCATCGTGGAAACCAGCATCGAGAACAGTAAGAGGATCGCGATCGCGATCACCGGCTGATCGTTCAAGAAACCGGAGTCATTCATCGCCCTGGCAACGAAGAACGCCGAGAAGGCTCCCGACATGAATACCTCGCCGTGGGCGAAGTTGATGATGAACAGGATGCCGTAGACGAGCGTGTAGCCCATCGCGATCAGGGCGTAGAGGCTTCCGAGCGCAACCCCCCCGACGATCAGGGACTTCCACGCGGCGGCGGTGAACTTCCCGTCGGCGAGGGTTGCGGAGGCGCCTCTGATGACGACGAAGAGCAGAAGAATCGCCAGAAGGATCTGGACGATCTTCTGAACCGACCAGCGCTCAGGTAGGGCCAACCGCATGCATCATCCTTCCCCAGAGGTGTTCTTTCCGCTCACAGACCGTGCGGGTCCCGAGAAGCGACCCGGACGAGCCGGGCCGCAGGCGGGAGTCCCGTGTGGGACTCCCGCCGATGCAGCTCAGTGCTTCAGCGTTGCTTTACGGCCAGATACGCTCGAAACCACCGTCAACGACCTCGCTGACCGAGATGGTGGCGCCCGGGTTGCAGTCGCCGTTCTCGTCACAGGTCAGTGAACCGGTGATTCCTTCATATCCGCTCGTGGAGAACAACTCGTCCCTCAGAGCGGTCCTCGGGATGAACAGCGAACCGTCCTCCTCGATGGCGACAGCCTCGATGGCCGCAAGGACCATGTTCGTGGCGTCGAACGAGTGGGCGTGGAACACGGACGCAGGGGCGCCGTAGGCCTCCTCGTAGGCGGGAAGGAACTCGGCCTCGTAGAAGTCACCGCCGAACGCAAGGTCCGGTCCGGAGAGGTAGGTGCCCTCGGCGTTCGCGGCACCGGCAGCGTCGACCCAGTCGGGGGTCAGCATGCCGTCGGCTCCACCGAACACAGTGTCCTCGAGACCCGCAGTCTCACGTCCCTGAGCGGCCAGGAGGCCACCCTCGGCGACGAAGACCGGGAAGTAGAGGAACTCGGGGCTGGCAGCCGCGACGCTCGTGAGGGCGCCGCTCATGTCGGTGTCACCGACGGTAATGGCTTCCTGTCCCGTGATCTCGCCGCCGTACTCACCCGAGAAGGTGTCGGCGAAGACCGCCTGCAGCTGCTCCGCGTACGGGGATCCATCGTGGATGGTCGCCGCGGTCGTGAGACCGAGCTCCTCACCAACGAACTGGGCCATCGCGGCACCCTGGATCTTGTCGTTGTGCGCGGTACGCAGGTAGAACGGCTGGTGCGTTGCCGGGTCAGTCAGTGACGGCGCCGTGTTGGACGGCGAGATCATGACAATGCCTTCGTCAGACGTGATCTGCGAGGCAGGCTCACCGGCGCTCGAACAGCTCGTGCCGATGACGGCCACGATCTCTTCGTTCGATGTGAGGTTACGAGCGCCGCTCGTACCACCTTCGGCCGAACAGCCATCGTCCTCGTTAACGAGCTCGACGCTGTGTCCTGCAACTTCGCCGTACATGTCGACCGCGATCTGGGCGCCGTACTGGCTGTCCAGACCAAGGCTGGCGTTCTCGCCCGTGATGACGAGCAACGTGCCGAGCTGTATCGCGTCGCCGTCGGCGACCTCTACGCAGCCGAATTCATCGGCTTCACAGGCTGCGGACGCGCCGTCGCCGCCGCCACCGCCGCCACCTTCGGGCTCGTCATCGGCACAAGCCGCCGCGACCAAGCTGAGAACGAAAAGCAGTGCAACCAAAGAAAACCATTTCGGCTTTCTCATTCATTTCCCCCTTACTTCTGCCAACTTACGGACCCCGTTCCACTCGCCGCCGCCACCCGTAACCGGGGTGGGACTTATCAAGCGGAAATCGGCGCTCAGTCTATCGAGACAGGGGGGCTTGTCCACCATCTTGGGAAAAGAGTGTCTACATTTGTGCACAAGACCAACGACACAGGTAGTAGAGAAGGGGCGAATCGGTCGGAACCGAGTCGTCTAGCCGGGCTCTATGGGCCCCTCGAGGATGTCGGTGGCGACCTGAGCCATCGAGATCCGCTCGTTCATCGCCCGCTTCTGGATGTGCCGGAAGGCATCCGCCTCGGACATCCCCTCGGAGTCGATCAACCGGCCCTTGGCCCGGTCGACGAGCTTCCGCGTCTCCAGCTGCTTCTCGAGGGATTCGCTCTCAGCCTTGACCTGAGACATCTGCTGATGACGGGCGAGAGCTATCTCGATCGCCGGCAGGAGGTCCGATTTCTGGAACGGTTTGACCAGGTAGCCCATCGCGCCGGCCTCGGCGGCCCTCTGGACGAGGTCCTTCTGTGAAAACGCGGTCAGGATCAGCACGGCCGCAAGATCGTCCGAAACGATGCTCTCGGCCGCCGTCAGCCCGTCGGTTCCGGGCATCTTGATGTCCATGATGACGAGGTCGGGAGAGCGCTCGGCCGCCATCCTCATCGCGGCGTCGCCATCCGCGGCTTCACCCACGACCTCGAAACCCTCTTCCTCGAGCATCTCCTTGAGGTCGAGACGGATGATCGCCTCGTCTTCGGCGATCAGGACCCGAGGAGCGTTGTCCGAACGGGGAACGGCTGAGGCGTCCGCCATCAGGCGCTCAGCATCCGGTCGAGCAGCCGGTCCTGCTCCTTCTGGAGGTCGGTGATCTCCGAGTTCATCGTGGAACGCTGGGCCACCAGGCGCTCGTAGTCGTCCCTGGCGATCCGGAACTCACGGTCGGCGATCGGCGTCTCGGACACCAGCATGCGGGTCTTGGCTTCCTCGAGGACGTCCATCTGGAACAGGATCTGCTCCTCCACGATGCGCAATTCATCCCGCGCTCGGGCCAGGCGCTCACGTAGCTGGGTCAGGCTCTTCTGAAGGTGCATCGGACGAGAAAGTATAGGTGTACTCGCTACGGAACCGAGCGATTAGCCGCTTGTAAGATGTGCCCCTGCCCCGGTGACGGAACGGCATACATGATGGATTCAAAATCCATTGTCCGAAAGGGCGTGTGGGTTCAA
>CAWGWA010000007.1:0-145452 GCA_963826105.1 uncultured Actinomycetes bacterium
ACGAGTGCTTGATAGAGGAGGTATTCGGCCCCACGATCGGGAAGTGAGTCGGTTCGATGGGGTTCGTTCAGCTCGCTCCACCGTCCGACGGTTGCGGTCCACGCCTTGGGGATCTCGGACAGCAACGCCAGCCGGGACCGCACGTCTTCGGAGCGCTTGGTGTCGTGGGTAGAGGTCGCCAGCATCGAGCGAGGCCACCGTTCAGCCCGCTTCTCGTTGGCTCGATGGAAGGAATCGATGGAGCGGCCGAACACCGTCGGATCGCCGCCGACCTCGTTGAGTGCCGAGAACCGGACGTAGCGATAGAACGCGGTGTCCTCAACCGCCTTGGCCATAACCGGCCCGGTCGCCTGCTGGAACCGTGCCGCGAAGTCGGCCTCGTTGCCCCCGTCGTGACGCAGCAAGAGGATTGCCGAGAGGAACTCAAAGAGGTCGTCGTCGATGTCGTTGCGGTGATCGCGTGCTTTCGCGGCGGCGTCCTCGACGTAGTGGATGTCTTCTTGCGATACCTCGCCGGTGTCGGGGTCCACGTAGGTGCGATACACCTCGAGCGCGGCGATGGTCTCGCGGATGACCTCTCGGAGTTCCGCGCACGTGTAGTCCCGGTGACGTGGGTGTCCCACGCAGACGGCGGTTAGGGCTTTGGAGAGCCTGTCGACGTCGGAGCCGAGGAGATCGTCCATCACCAGATGCTTGGTTAGCCCAACGAGATCCTCGTACGGTTGGTGGTCCCCGGTGAACGCGCGGTAGAACGCGTCGAGAGGGGCCTCACCATCAGGGTCGACGAACAGCCCGAGCGCGAGGTTGAGAAACTCGTACCCGGTGGTCCCGTCGCAGGGCCAATCGGGAAGCTCTTCGCCCTCTTCGAGGATCTTCTCGACGATGAGGTAGGCATTGCCGATCGCGTCCCGAAGTTGCGTGAGGTACGCCTTGGGTGAGCGCAGGCCGTCGACGTGATCGATACGCAAGCCGTCGAGCTTGCCGGTCTCGATCAGTTCGAGCGCAACCGAATGGACGTGGGTGAACACCTCCGGCTCCTCGATCCGCAGTGCGATCAGCTCGTTGATGTCGAAGAAGCGCCGGTAGTTGAGCTCCAGGTCGCTGCGCCAGAACGCCAGCCGGTAGTGCTGCGCTTCCAGCAAGGTGTGGAGTAGTGCGGGGTCGTCGTTGATCCGGGCCATCGTCTCGTCGGGATCTCCGGCCCCCAGGAACTTCTCGATCGATCCGGGAGCGACCGGGAACCGGTCGTCGTGATAGGTGACGACCGCCTCTTCCTCCTCTTGTGCGATCCCGAGCTCTCCGGCTTCGAGCACTCGCCCGTAACGGTCGCCGAGGACCGGAAGCAGGATCTTTCCGGTCAGGCGGTCATCGGGCGGGTCCCAGTCGATGTCGAAGAAGCGGGCGAAGCTCGAGTCGCGCCCGTTCCGCAGCACATCCCACCAGGCTCGGTTGGCTCGCCCGGCGACCGCCATGTGGTTCGGCACGATGTCGAGGATGTGCCCCATCCCGTGGGCATCCAGCGTGTCGACGAAGCGCCCGTGTGCCTCTGCTCCTCCGAGGTCATCGCTGATCCGGGTGTGGTCAACGACGTCATAGCCGTGCGTGCTTCCCGGTGCCGCCTGCAGGTAGGGCGAGCAGTACACGTGGCTGATCCCGAGTCGGGCTAGGTAGGGGAGGGCTGCGGCGGCGTCATCGAATCCGAAGTCGGGATTCAGTTGGATCCGGTAGGTGGCGCGGAGTTCCTTAGCCAGCACGACGGAGGACCACAACGGAATGCTCGATGACTTCGACCTTCTCGCCGGCCTTGTGGGTATGGGGTGCGGTCTCGAACTGGTGGTCCCTGGTGTCGATCACGACCTCCCATGATTCCCCCCAATCGCCGGTTGGGATCGTGAAACTCATGGCTTCGGAGTGGGCGTTGAAGAGGATCAGGAAGCTGTCGTCGTCGATCCGTTCTCCTTGGGGGCCGGGACTGGGAATCTCTTCGCCGTTGAGGAACACCCCGATCGTCTTGGCGTAGTCATCCTGCCACTGGTCCTCGGTCATCTCGGTTCCGTCGGGGTTGAACCAGCCGATGTCGCTGAGCCCCGAGCCCCAAACCGCCCGACCCTCGAACCACTTGCGCCGCCGGAAGTTCGGATGCGACTTGCGGAACTCCATCAGCTTGCGTGTGTAGCCGAGCATCTCGAGGTTCTCGTCCCGAAGACTCCAGTCGTAGTAGGAGATCTCGTTGTCCTGGCAGTACGCGTTGTTGTTTCCTTGTTGCGTACGCCCGACCTCGTCTCCCCCCAGGAGCATCGGCACGCCTTGGGAGAGCGCCAGTGTCGCTAGGAAGCTCCGCTTGATGCGCCCGCGGAGTTCGTTGGTCTCCGGATCTTCGGTTTCGCCCTCGACGCCCCAGTTGAAGGAGCGGTTGTGGGACTCGCCGTCCTGACTGTCTTCGCCATTGGCCTCGTTGTGCTTCTCGTTGTACGAGACGAGGTCGTGGAGGGTGAAACCGTCGTGGGCGGTGATGAAGTTGATGCTCGCGGCGGGTCGGCGGCCGCCCGACCCGTAGAGGTCGGACGAACCCGTGAAGCGGTAAGCGAAGTCCCTGAGGCTGGCCGGCTCTCCGCGCCAGTAGTCGCGCACGGTGTCGCGGTACTTGCCGTTCCACTCGGACCAGCCCGGCGGGAACTGGCCAACCTGGTAACCGCCCGGCCCGACATCCCACGGCTCCGCGATCAGCTTGATCTCGGCAAGGACGGGGTCCTGGTGGATGATGTCGAAGAACGCGGACAGTCGATCGACATCGAACAGCTCGCGTGCGAGCGCGGCGGCAAGATCGAAACGGAACCCGTCGACCCGCATCTCGGTCGCCCAGTAGCGTAGCGAGTCCATGATCAGCTTCAGGATCTGTGGGTGCCCGACATTGAGAGAATTGCCGGTTCCGGTGAAGTCCATGTAGAACCGGCGATCGTCTTCCATGAGCCGGTAGTAGGACGCGTTGTCGATCCCCCGATAGCAGATCGTGGGCCCGAGGTGATTCCCCTCGCCGGTGTGGTTGTAGACGACGTCGATGATCACTTCGATCCCGGCTTCGTGCAGCGCCTTGACCATCTGCTTGAACTCGGTGACTTGCTCGCCGCGGACGCCCGACGACGAGTACTCCGAGTGCGGCGCGAAGTAGTTGATCGGGTCGTAGCCCCAATAGTTGCGGAGGCCCTTGTCTAGCAGGAACTGCGGGTGGATGAAGTGATGCGGCGGCATGATCTCGACCGCAGTGATCCCCAGCAACTGGAGGTGCTCGATCGCCGCCGGGTGAGCCAGCCCCGCATAGGTTCCGCGCAGTTCTTCGGGGATGCCGGGATGGTGCTTGGTGAAGCCCTTCACGTGGGTCTCGTAGATCACGGTGTCGTGGAACGGCACGTCGGGCTTCTTGTCGTCCCCCCAATAGAAGGACTCGTCGATGACCACCGACTTCGGCATCATGGCTGCCGAATCCGCGTGCGACACCTCGAGGTCTTCCTTCTTGGCCCCCAGCTTGTAGCCGAACATCTCGGGCCCCCACACGATGTCGCCCTCGATCGCTTTGGCGTAGGGGTCGAGCAGCAGCTTCGAGGCGTTGAAACGGTGTCCGCGCTCCGGATCGTAGGGACCGTGGACCCGGTACCCGTAACGCTGACCGGGCTTCAGCCGCGGAACGTAGCCGTGCCACACGAAGGACGTTTCCTCGGTCAGGTCGAGGATCGATTGGTTCCCGTCGTCGTCGAAGAGGCAGAGTTCAACTCCCTCTGCGTTCTCCGAGAACAGCGCGAAGTTGACCCCGGAACCGTCCCAGGTCGAACCGAGAGGGTGCGGGGTGCCGGGCCAGATCTCCATGACGGGTGAGACTAGTTGGTGCCGTCAGCCCGCGAAACCGGAGATGCCGATGATCGCAAGTGGAACCAGGAAGAGCCCCGCCGTGAATGCCGCCAGCCTCGGCTTGCTCTTCACGATCATCCGCTGGAATCGCCAGATCCCGCTCTTCAACTGTGGATAGAAGAACGCGAGGAGAACGACGCTAAGGATCGTGGTCGCGATGACTTCCACCAGCACGATCCTCACCGCCGCGGCGGAGTGCAGCGCGAACGCCGCCAGCATCGTGTCCCCCAACGTAGTGATGTTCGCTCCCATGACGTACGGAAGGATGTCCTCTCGTTTCGCGTAGCCCTTGGCGACGAGAGGAACGAGGATCGTGAGGGCGACCGATACCGACATCGTGACCAGCGCGACCAGACAGCCGAGACCGAACATCGGCCACTTCTTCCGCAACCACGCGAGGCGCGCTTCACTCATGTGCTCGCCGTCCATCTTCGGCATGACAGTGTCGAGCAGTTTGAACGAGAGCAGTAGAACCCCGAGCCCTCCGAGGAACACGAGGATCGAGGGCCAGGTCGAGATGGTTTCGAGCATTCCTCCGTAGATGACGTCGATGATGTCGGCGAACTGTCCGGGGAACTGCAGGTTGAGCCGGCTGTACGGACCCCACCTCAAGATGGTGAAACCGATGAGGGCCGATGGGATGTAGATGATCGCGGTGGTTGAAAGAGCCATCACCGCGGTCGAGACTGGCTTCATCTTCTCGCCCTTCTCGGATCGAAGGGCGAAGATGACTGCGGTAACGAGCACGACGAAGGCCGCACCGAGGCGCGACCCAGTGAGCATCGTGAATCCCTGGGACTCGCTGATCGAACCGGCCGCGACGAGAGTCAAGGCGGTCGCGGCGATGGGGGAGCCGGAGAGGACGAACAGAGCTCCAAGCCACCCAAGCCCCAAGGTCGAGCCGGCATTCCTGACGAAGTAACCACCCGCCTGGAGAAAGTCCAGCGAGGCCGCGCCCGTCTTCATCAACTGAAGAGCACCAACGAAGATGAAGAGAGCGGTGAGGAAGCGAAGCAGCCACCAAACTCGGTTCAGGGTCTTGGTCATGAACGGCGCACCGGTCAGGCCGACTTCTTACGTACGAAGATCTGGCTGGCGATCTTCTCGCCGACGGTGCGGTCCTTGCCTCCAACCCTAAGGACGAGAGGTCCATCGAATGGGTGCTTCTCTCGAACCTCGACCTCCACCCCGGGGCGGAGTCCCATGTTCTCGAGGAACTGGACGACCTCGGGATCGGTCGAGCCCGGCAGGGCTACGACCGCAACGTCACCCGGTTCCAGGGCCGATAGCGGTGGCATCTCCGGCATCTCCATGGCTTGGGGATCGGGGATCGGGAAGCCGTGGGGACATGTCTCGGGTCGGTGGAGTGCGATGAACAACCGGTCTTCGACCTCCTGAGGCAACTCGTGTTCGAAGGTACCGGCCAGCCGATCGGCCTCGTTCCAAGCGTAGCCGAGCATGTCGGACAGGAAGCGCTCGACGATCCGGTGCCGCCTGATGGCAGCCATGGCAGCCTTGCGCCCATCGCGGCTTAGTTCGACACCTTTATAGGGCGTGTAGTCGGCGAAGCCTCTCTCGGCCAGGCGTTTCAGCGCCGCGGTCACGGTTCCGGGAGAGACCTTGAGGCTGTCGGCCAGCGCTCCGGTCAGGGCCTCGTGGCCATCCTTGCTCAATCGGTAGATCGCCTTGAGCGTCTCGCGGTCGGATTTGGATAATTGTCCTGGGTCGTAGGTCATTCGCTCCGCCTGAAAACTGGGTTTTGGGTCCCCAAAATAGCACCCCGGCGCGCGAGCCCGGCGGAGTTCGACCGGGGTCGGTGTTAAGGCAGCTGAGCCTCCCAGAGCAGATTGCCGCTCTTGGCGGGGTTCCCGTTCATCGGTTCGTGGGTGATCTGGATCTCGTCGTAGTCGGCCGGATCGACTCCCATCGGGAAGTTGTAGACGGCCCTTCCTGGCATCTTGAAGGATCCGAGGAACGCATCGCCTCCCGTGCCCGAGGCCCATACCTCGTAGTGGTAATTGACCCGGCATATCGGCAGGCGGGTGGCCTCGATCACAACCCCATAGTCGTCTTGGGCGTAACGAACGACCTCGAGCTCGGCTCCTCCACCTTCGGGGAAGGGGCTCGGTCCCACGAAGCTCACCTGCTGCAGCGATTCGCCCGGGGGCCCGAACTGATTGGTCATCTCCTGGACGTCATTGCGCCATTGCATCCCGACGAAGGCGAGCGCCACCACCGCGGCCGCGAGCCCCGGCGCCACCGCTCGCTGAAGGATCGTCCGGTCGCTGCCGGTCGACATAAGAACTCCCGCCCTTTCGAGCGACCGGCGTTCGAGGTCATCGGGAGGACGAGGTTGGATCGGCGCTCGAGCAACGAGCCGGCCGAGTGGTTCGAGCGCCACCCGATCGAGAACCCGGTCCTCGAGCCCGGCGGGTGGTCCGTGGAGGAAGGGAGCGGACTGTAGGAGAACGAGCGTGCGAGCGATCTCATCGTGCTCCGATGCGCAGCCCGTGCAGTCACTGAGGTGGGCGGCGATCTCGGAGCGTTCGGGTTCGGGAGTCTCACCCGAGACATAGGCGGGAAGCTCACGGAGGATGCGTTCGCAGATCACGTTCGAGGCTCCAAGACACCCATGTCGGTGAGGGCGATCCTCAGTTTCTTGAGGCCCGCATAGGTCCTCGTCTTGACCGTCCCGAGGGGGACGTCGAGATGCTCGGCGATCTCGGACTGAGTCATCTCGTTCGCGTACGCCAGTTCGAGCACGCTCTGCTGTTCGGGAGGCAAGGTCCGGAGGGCCCGGGCCACTTGCCAACCGGTCCAGACCTCATCCTCATCCCACGGCTCCGCGCTTTCGAGTCTCGGCTCCTCCATCGGGGTGGGGAGCTTTCGGTTGGTGCGGGCGATGTCGGCGGCGACGTTCCGGGCGATCCCGAAGATCCATGAGGAAGCCGCCCCTTTGGCCGGGTCATAGCGATCGGCGCGTCTCCACATCCTCAGGGTCACCTCCTGCACCATCTCCTCGGCCGCCTTGGGATCGGTTAGCCACCTGATCCCGAGCGAATACAGCGGGCGCTCGAAGGCCCGATAGATCTGCCTCAGAGCCTCGACATCCCCGCGAGCCACCGCGACGAGAAGTGTGTCCTCGTCGGCGCGTTGTGCTTCGTCGGCTCGGGCTTCCAGTTCCAATACCGCTCCAAGGTCGCTCGCGGTTTCCCCGCCAGTGTGGCAGAACTCCGGTGTTACGCTCCGGCCGATGCCGATCCAAGCCGATGACGCCTCCCTCAGCCGACTCCTCGAGCTGCAGGAGGAGGATTCTGAGATCACGCGCTTAGTGGACCGGAAGGCGGCTCTTCCAGAGGCGGCGCGCCTCGCCCAGATGAACGAGCAGCTGGAGGAACTTGGGGCCGACATGAACACCGCCACCAAGAACAAGGACGGGTTCGCCAGCGACCAGTCGAAGGCCGAGGGCGAGATGGAGATCCTCGACCAGAAGATCGCCAAGGAAGAAGCCCGGATGTACGGCGGGGGAGTCTCGAACCCCAAGGAGCTAAGTGCTTTGCAGGCCGAGATCGAGATGCTCAAGCGCAAGCGGGGCGTCCTCGAGGATCAGGTGCTGGAAGCGATGGTTCAGAAGGACGATTACGCCACCACAGCCGAACGTCTAACCGCGGAGCGCGACTCCCTACAGACGGAAGCCAACTCCTTATCGGCAACGGTTAACGAGATCTCGTCGGACATCGACGCTCAGCTGCTCAAACACCGGACAAAGCGCTCTGAAGTCGCCGCGACTCTCTCGGGGGAGCTTCTCGATCTCTACGAGAAGCTTCGGGAGCAGAAGCACGGAATCGGTGCTGCGGCACTCGAGGGCGGAACTTGTCAGGGTTGCCATACACAGCTTCCTGCGCGAGAGGTGGAACGCCTCAAGGCCGAACGAGGCCTCCAGCGGTGCGACAACTGCCGCCGGATCCTCGTGATCACCTGAGATGAAGGCCCTCCTTTACACCGACGGAGGAGCCCGGGGGAATCCCGGTCCGGCCGGCATCGGCGCCGTTCTGACGACCCCCGATGGGGAGCCGATCGGCGAGGTCTCTCGTTCGCTCGGTCACGCCACGAACAACGTCGCGGAATATGAGGCCGTCATCGCCGGCCTTGAACTCGCCCTCGAGAGAGGAGTGTCGGAGATCGACATCTGTGCGGACTCGAAGTTGGTCGTTAATCAACTGAACGGTGAATGGAAGATCAAGAACGACCGACTCAGGGGCCTCGCGGTCAACGCGCGCAGGCTGATGAATCTGTTCGAGAAGGCTCGCATCACACATGTGCGTCGAGCTCAGAACGAGCGGGCCGACGCTCTCGCCAACTTGGCTATGGACGAGGCGGCGTTGGTCGAAGAACTCGGGGGCGGGGAGTCCCTCTTCTAGTGGAACCCGCCTAGATGCTCCTCTGGCACATGGGGGTCGCCGTCGCGATCATGTACGTCACGATCGGGCGCCGGCGAGTCGACTACCGGTACGTCTTGCTCGGCGCTGTGCTCCCGGATCTCGTCGACGGGGGCCTGAATCTCTTCGGCGTGTACAACGGCCCCGCCGGACGCTCGATCGCACATACCTTGCTCGCCGCTCTCGTGGTCGCGGTAGTGATCCTGCTCGGGTTCCGCGCCGAACGTCGTACCGCCGTTTTCGGCATCTTCGTGGGCTGGCTACTGCATCTCGTGGGCGATGGGATGTGGTCCGCGCCTAAGACCTTCCTCTGGCCTGCCTTCGGGACGGAGTTCGCCACCAACCCCCGGGAACCGTATTCGTGGGACCTTCTGACCGATCCGCTGGCCCACCTCGGTACCTGGGGCGGCGAGGCGTTCGGATTGCTGATCCTCGCCTGGTTCGTCGTCGCCTTCAGCCTGGCCGACCCCGGCCGCCGCCGCCGCTTCCTGAAGGACGGAGCCCTAAGGGCCTAACGGCGAAAACCGTGGTCAGTGCGGTAACCGTGGTCAGTGCGGTCGAGGCGTTGACCCGTTGACCACGTTGACCACGCCGACCACAGATTTCGGCGGGTGGCTATGAAGGGTCTTCGGTGGCGACGTCGAGTTTGTGGGCGTCGATCCAGGCATCGATCTTCTCCCACCATGCATAGAGCCACTCGATCAGTTCGGGCTCGGTGCGCGGGACCTCGCCTGGAGGTACACGCCAGTACTGGGCGTCGACCGGTTGCTGCAGCGGTACCCGTCGCCAGAGTTCCTTGATCGTCCCGATCTCCTCGAGGACCGAGTGGGCGACGAAGACGACGTCTGCTTCCGGTGCGTTCGTGATCGCGATCATCGGGCCCTTGTGGCGTGGGGGCAACACGTTGGTCATCGCCTCTGCTCGATCGGCATGGCGGGTGAAGCCCTTCTCCCGGAGGAAGGCGATGGCTCGTTCGCGGACCCGCACCGTGAAGTCTTTGCCCTCCGGGAAGAGGACGAACGCGTCTTGGTCTCCGAGCCCGACGGCCAGGTCCCCGATCGCGGTGACGTAGCGCGCGCTGTCCTTCTTGTTGTGTTTGATGAAGCGGTTGGGAAGCCGGTTCCCCATCGTGTCGAACAGCGGATCCCATTGGAGCTTGGCGAGCATGACGATCCGGGGGCGGCGACGGTAGGCGATCATCATGGTTCCGATGAGCATCAACGAGTTGCCGGGACCCGCGTGGCGACAGAAGACGAGGACCGGACCGGGCCTGGGCTCGGGTCGTTCCTCGATGTTGATCTTCAAACCGAAGAGGACCGAGACCGCCTTGTACATCGCCTTCAACCACGTCGCCATGAAACCGAAGTGGAGATCGACGAAGCGAGGGCGTTTCATCAGAAGCCCGAATCCGCTCGCGACCCAGAGGGCGAACAACACGAGCAGGCCGACGACCTCCGCCACGAGATAGACGACCCCGAACGTTACGAGTCTCAAGGTCCGCCAGGAGCCGGGGAGAAACAGGTCGGCCAGCGCGGCGCCCACCAGGACCACGGGAGATATCGCGATAAAGAACAGACAGAGGACGAGGGTCAATGGCCCCACGATCAAACGCCGAACGATCTTCGGTGGAACCCTGTCCACTCACCCCCCTAACTTCCGTTGCGGCTCTACTCAGCCGCCACCGGCCTTCGCCAGGTACTCGGTTGTTGCCCCATGGGCCAGCTTGATGCGTTTACCCACCGAACGGAAGTCCTTGTATCGAAGCTGAGACAGGCTATCGAAGGGTGTCGGCTCGACCTCTCCAGAAGGAAGGACATGCGCGACGACTCCCTTGGGCAGGTTCGCGAGGTCACGAGCGAAGCGATGTCGGCGCGCTAGTTCGAACACCACCATGCCGACCTGCCACGGGTTCTTGGGAGCGGTGAGCGGCTGTTCGATCCGACCGACGTGGAGCACATAGATCTCTCGGGCCCCCAACTCGACGGCACGGCCGATCGGGATGCTGTTGACGATCCCTCCATCGAGGAAGTGCTCTCCCGCCAGTTCCACGGGCGGAAGGATCCCCGGCACCGCCGAGGAGGCGAGGATCGCATCCACGAGCGGTCCCTCGAAGAACCAATGCTCGGCCGCCTTCTCGATCGACGCCGCGACGCACTGGAAGGGGATCTGGAGTTCTTCGAAGGTCGTTGCTGGCAGAAGATCCTCGAGCATGCGGCGAAGGGGTTCGTTGGTGTGGATCGAGGTACGCGATCGCATCAGGTTCGCTGCTCCCGAGAAAACGGAGCCCGAGAAGACCTCGTTCTCGTTCAGAGTCGTCCAGATGTCCTCGAGCTGCTTCACGGACTCGAGGGTCGGCTGAGCGGCGATGGCGGCGCCGTTCAATGCCCCCACCGAAGTGCCCACGATGAGGTCGGGGATGATGTTCTGCTCGATCAGCGCTCGCAGCATCCCGACCTCGTAGGCACCGAGGTGTCCACCACCCCCAAGGACGAAGGCGACGTTGGGGCGGCGAGACCTCTTGAGCGGCGCCATGTGCCGATGATAGTCAGCCGCAACCTCCGGCGGGCGGATGGGGATCCGGAGTAGAGTCGGGCGCGTTACACAGTCAGTCAGAATCGCCGCATCTCGATGCAAGGAAGTCCGGTGAGAAACCGGCGCTGTCCCGCAACTGTGTTCGGGGGAGATCCCCGTAAGCCAGGAACTTCACGAGACGCGTCGCTCTGAGTTCCTCCGTGGTTAGGGGACAGGGCGCGGTTGCACCGCCGACCGCTCAGGCCCTCCGTCCTCGGAGGGCCTTTTCTAGTTCCGGGCGAGGAAACCCGGGGAAGGAGCGGTTCGGATGGGGATAGAACGCTTGCGGCTCGTGCGCCGCATCGCACCACTTGTTGTTGGTCTTGCTCTGTTGATGGGAGCTTGCGGAAACGGCGACGAGCCGACCGCCGCCGTTCAACAATCGCCGCAGGAAAGCTCCTTTCCCGTCACTCTTGAGGGACCCAACGGTCCTTTGACGATCGAGGAGGAACCCGAGGCGATCGTGTCGCTATCGTCTCCGGCAACCGAGAGCCTCTTCGCCATCGGAGCGGGGGACCAGGTGATCGCCGCCGACGAGACATCCAACTACCCGCCCGAGGCACCGACGACGGAACTCTCCGGATACCAGCCCAATATCGAAGCGATCGCCGGCTACGGGCCCGACCTCGTGATCGCGTCGGACGACCTCGGCGATCTCGTGGCGTCACTCGAGAAGCTCTCGATCCCGGTGCTGATACAACCAGCGGCGACCTCGCTCGACGACACGTTCGCTCAGATCGAACAACTGGGTGAGGCTACCGGCCACGTCGAGGAAGCAGAGGCACTGGTCGACGAGATGACGTCCGAGATCGACGGCATCGTGGCCGATGCTCCGGAGCTCGACGAACCACTCACCTACTTCCACGAACTCGACACGACCTACTTCACGGTGACCTCGGCGACCTTCATCGGTGGGATCTACGACCTCCTCGGACTCGAGAACATCGCCGACGAGGCGCCCAAGGCCGGAACGGGATACCCGCAACTCTCCGAGGAGTTCATCATCGATGCAGACCCTGATCTCATCTTCCTGGCCGACACGAAGTGCTGCGATCAGGATGGTGCTGCGGTCGCCGCGAGGCCCGGCTGGGATCAGATCGGGGCCGTCCAAAACGATCACGTGATCGAGCTCGATGACGACATCGCCTCGCGTTGGGGGCCCCGTGTCGTCGACTTCCTGAGGATCGTGTCCGATGCGGTGGCGGAGGCTTCGGGGTGATCGCGGTGGCGGACGGGGGACGAGAGCGCTTAGTTCGTTTGCGGCCGGGGGGCATCGCCATCGGACTCATCTGCCTCCTCGGTTCGATGATCGTCGCGGTGGCCATGGGGGCCGTGAGTCTCCCCGCCGGAGGGATCGCACGCGAACTCATCGACCGCCTCCCGTTCGTCAGCATCGATTCGGGTCTCAGTGAGCGCGAAGTCGCCATCCTGTGGGAGCTGCGGATGCCGCGCGTCGTGCTCGGAGGCTTGGTGGGGGCGTCTCTCGCGATGTCGGGAGCGGCCTATCAGGGTGTCTTCCGCAACGCTCTCGCCGATCCATACCTACTGGGGGCAGCCGCGGGAGCTGGACTCGGTGCGACCCTCGTATTCGCCTACATCGATGACTCGTCGTCGTGGCCGATCGATCCGTTGCCTCTCGCCGCATTCGTCGGCGCGCTCGTGAGCGTGCTCCTTACTTACATCCTGGGACGGTCCGGGGGCCGGAGCAGGTCGGCGACGACGCTCATCCTCGCGGGTGTCGCGATGGCATCGTTCCTTACTGCGGTCCAAACGTACTTCCAGCAGCGAGAGTCCGACACGCTGCAACAGGTCTACGCGTGGATCCTCGGTCGGCTGTCGACGTCGGGGTGGCGCGAGGTCGGGCTGATCCTGCCGTACGTGTTGCTCAGCGGGATCGGGATCCTCCTGCATCGGAGATTGCTCGACGTCATGAGCGTCGGGGACGAAGAGGCCGGGAGCCTCGGGATCGAACGCGGCGCGTGTGCGGATCGTGGTGGTGATCGCCGCGACCCTGGCGACCGCGGCCGCGGTGGCCGTCAGTGGCCTGATCGGGTTCGTCGGAATCATAGTTCCGCACACGATCCGACTCGTGTTCGGATCGAGCTACCGCTTGGTGCTGCCGCTGTCGATCCTGTTCGGGGGATCGTTCCTGATCCTCACCGATCTCGTTGCGCGCACGGTGTCGTCCCCGGCCGAGTTGCCGATCGGCGTCATCACAGCGTTCTTCGGTGCGCCGTTCTTCATCGTGGTGCTGAGATCGAGTAGGAGGATGGCATGACCACGATCCGGCTCGATGTGGTGAGCGTGTCCTACGGCGCGGACCCGGTGGTCGATGAGTTGAGCCTCGAGGTCGCAGCCGGCGCGTGGCTCGGCCTGATCGGACCGAACGGTGCCGGCAAGAGCACGCTCCTCCGAGCGGTCGCGGGCCTGGTCGAGTACGAGGGGACGATCCATCTTGGTGACGAGTCCGCCGGAGGATTGAGTCGGCGAGCGATCGCCCAGAAGGTGGCGCTCGTTCCCCAGCGTCCCTACCTGCCCGATGCCATGGAGGTTTCGGAATACGTGCTGATGGGCCGCACGCCGTACATCCCGTATTTCTCGTCGGAGGGCAAGCGGGATCTCGAGATCGTCAGGGAGGTCATCAACAGCCTCGAGCTTTCGCATCTCACCGATAGAAGGTTGGGCCACCTCAGCGGAGGTGAGGCCCAGCGCGTCGTTCTGGCGCGAGCCCTCGCTCAGGAAGCTCCGGTTCTGCTGCTCGACGAACCGACCAGCGCCCTCGACGTCGGCCACCAACAGCAGGTTCTGGAGATGGTCGACGTCTTGCGAGGACAGCATGAGTTGACCGTCCTCAGCGCCATGCACGACTTGACTCAGGCGAGCCAATTCGCCGATGCCTTGGTGATGATGGACCGAGGGAAGGCGGTCGCATCCGGGACACCGGCGGAGGTGCTCACCGAGAGCGCGATCAGAGAGCACTACGGAGCCTCGGTCCGGGTGCTCCCCGACGGGGACGGCGGCGTCCTGGTCATTCCCGTCCGATCGCGCGCCGATGATGCCCGACCGGATGCGGCGCGTCGCGAGATCGACATCTGATGGCACTCACCTTCCTTACCGGGGGAGCGAGGAGCGGCAAGTCGACCCTCGCGCTTCTCCTTGCCCGGGATTCAGGAGGCCCGGTGACCTTCATCGCCACCGCCGAAGCGCGCGACGACGAGATGGCCAGGAGGATCGCGGCGCACAAGGCCGAGCGGCCGGCGGAGTGGCCGGTGATCGAGGAACCACTCGACCTCCAAGGGGCGATCGGGTCGGCCGACCATGGATCGCTGGTCATCATCGACTGTCTGACGCTGTGGCTCTCGAATGCGATGGAGGAGGGACTCGACGCGAATGACATCAAGGAACGCTCCCTCGAGGTTGCCTCGATCGCGGCCGCACGCGCTGCGGGGGCCATCGTCGTCAGCAACGAGGTCGGTTCGGGCATCGTGCCGATGTCGGAGTTGGCGCGCGACTATCAAGATCTCCTCGGAACGGTCAACTCGATCTGGGCCGCGGCCGCCGATGACGCCTACCTGGTCGTCGCCGGACGCGCTTTGGCCCTCAGATCACTTCGGGGTGAACCCTCGTGATCGATACACCGCTTCCCGAGCGGGATAGCAGCGCCTTTGACGCGGTGGTGGAGCGCGCTGCCGACATCCTGCGGCCCGCCGGCGCTCTCCGGAGGTTCGATGCCATCGCTGCGTGGCTCGCCGGGTGGCAGCGAACGTCGCGGCCGCGGGTGGAGCGTCCGGCCGCGATCGTTTTCGCCGCCGATCACGGTGTCGCCGCCAGGGGTGTCAGCGCATACCCGAAGGAGATCACCGCCGAGATGTTGCGTGCTCTTCGTGATGGAGCCGCGACTGCGAGCGTGATGGCGGCACATCTCGGGATCCAACTCGAGGTGATCGATGTGGGAGTTGGGGAACCAACGGGCGACATCACGGTCGAGGACGCCATGTCGCTCGAAGGGTTTCTGGACCGCTGGGGCGTCGGCCGCGCCGCTGTCTCGCGCCTCGATGCCGATCTTCTGGTCTTCGGAGAGATGGGGATCGGGAACACGACTCCGGCAGCGGCAGTGTCCGCGGGCATCTTCGGGATGAGGGCGGAGGACTGGACCGGACGCGGCACCGGCGTCGATGACGACACCTACACGAACAAGATCGCGATGGTGGAGCGTGCGCGCCGTCGGGTCGAGGGGGCCGATCCGCTCGAGGTCCTGCGGCGAGCCGGCGGTTCGGAACTAGCCGCGATCGCGGGCGCGACCTACGAGGCGCGCCTGAGATCGATCCCGGTGGTGCTTGACGGGTTCGTCGTGACTGCGTCGGTCGCGCCCCTAGCGGTCGCCGTCGAGGGAGCACTTGATCACTGCATCGCGGGGCATTGCTCGACGGAGCCCGGCCACCGATTGCTGTTGGAGAAACTAGGACTCGACCCGTTGCTCGATCTCGACCTCAGGCTCGGCGAGGGAAGTGGCGCGCTTGCGGCGGTTCCTTTGATCAAGCTGGCCGCCGCGTGCGTGACCGACGTCGCGACGTTTTCGGAGTGGGGGATCGAGTGAGCTTCCTGGTCGCGGTGGGCTTCCTTACGCGGGTACCGGTCCCGGTCGGTCACGTCGAGCCGGGGAAGTTGGCGCGTGGGGTCTCTTGGTTCCCCACGGTTGGAGCGCTCGTCGGGCTTGCGGTTGCCGGTAGCTTCGCCGGAGCGCTCCTCTTTCTCCCACCGGAGGTGGCCGCCGCGATCGCTCTGGCCGTCGGCGTGCTGGCGACCGGAGCGTTCCACGAAGACGGATTGGCGGACACGATCGATGCGATCGGTGGGGGACGGGATGCCGAGGATGTCCGGCGCATCTTGAAGGACCCCCGGCATGGAAGCTATGGGGTCCTGGCGATGACCTTCAGCATCTTGATCCGCTGGAGCGCTCTCACGACTCTGGACGCTGTCACCGCGGTCGCGATCCTTCCGTGTGCGCATGCGGTAGCGCGGGCCAGTGCGGTTGGGTTGATGGGAATCGTCCCCGCGGCGCCGGGGGATGGACTCGGTTCCGCGTACACGTCGGTCTTGCGCCGAACTCACGTCGTCCTCGCACTGTCGACTGCAGTAGGGATCGGCGCACTCTCGGCGGGCCTTTGGGTGCTGCCCGCGGTCGGCCTGGGGTTCGTCGCCGCTGTGATCGTCGGTCGTCTAGCGATGGCGAAGCTCGGAGGCATCAGCGGAGATTTCCTTGGTGCCGCCGAGCAGATCGCCGAGTCCTTGATCCTTGTCATGGGAGCGGCGATCGCGACCAACTCCTGGCTCCCAGCCGCGTGGTGGCGATGATTGTCCGCCTGTGGCTCGTGCGTCACGGCAGCACCGAATGGTCCGAGGCCGGTCGCTTCACCGGGTCGACCGACCTACCTCTGAGCGAACGTGGAACGGCCGAGGCCCAAGGGCTCACGTGGCTCGCCGATCGCTCGTGGACCGGGATGTGGACCTCGGACTTGAAGAGGGCTCGCCAAACCGCGCTGCTGTCCGGCATCGAGGCGACGCCGGACCGGCGCCTGCGGGAGATCGACTTCGGGACATTGGAAGGGATGACATGGGCTGGGCTCGACGGCCCTACGAGGGATGCCCTCGCGGCGTTCAACGGATTCGATGCCCCGGGAGGGGAGTCGACCGCCGGTCTCCTGACCCGGCTGGAGGCGTTCATCGACGATCTCCCCGCCGGCGACCATCTTGCGTTCACCCACGGTGGTGTGATCCGGACCCTCGTTCGCACTACGGGCGCGGATCGCCATCCGTGTCCCGGAGAGGTGGCGGTCTTGGAGTTCGACGGCGACTCCCGAAAGGACGTCTCGGTGGACTTTCTCGAGAAACCTGTCGATTCTGGTCGAGACCGTTCGTCTTCCTGATAGAGATGACCGCAAGGGTCGTCGTGAGTATGGAGGTTCGATGATGAAGTACGCGCTGTTGATCTACGAGAACGAGGCTGCCTGGGAGAGCCGGCCCAAGGAAGAGGGAGACAAGCTGATGGCCGACTACAACACGTTCACCGAGTCGATCACCAAGAGCGGCCACATCCTGGGCGGGGAGGCTCTTCTCCCGGTGTCAACCGCGACGACGGTCACGGTTCGTAGCGGCGAGGCCCTTACGACCGACGGACCCTTCGCGGAGACGAAGGAACAGCTCGGTGGTTTCTACCTCGTGGAGGCGAAGGATCTGGATGAGGCGGTAGAGATCGCCGCCCGGATCCCCTCGTCCACGTACGGTTCGATCGAAGTACGTCCCGTCATGGAATTCCCGCAGGAGGGCTGACGCTCGGATGCCGGAGGGCTCACCGGGATCGGTCGAAGAGGTCTTCAAGGCGGAGTGGGGTGGCCTCGTGGCCACCCTTATCCGTCACCTGGGTGACTTCGATCTGGCCGAGGACAGCGCGGCAGGAGGCGTTCGCGATAGCGGCGGACCGCTGGCGGCGTGACGGTATTCCGTCGAGCCCTCGGGCCTGGCTGCTAACGACCGCTCGCCATCGGGCTCTCGACCGGATCCGGCGAGATCGCAATCTGGAAGCGAAGAAGGAGACCTTGAAGTTCCTCGCGGAGCCGTTCGAAGAACCCGATCGTGACTTCGACGATGAGATCGAAGACGATCGCCTGCGTCTCATCTTCACCTGTTGTCATCCCGCGCTTGCCTTAGAGGCTCGTGTGGCACTGACCCTCCGAGCGTTGGGAGGGCTAACGACTCCGGAGATCGCCAGGGCTTTCTTGATCCCGGAGCCGACGATGGCTCAACGACTGGTGCGGGCTAAGAGGAAGATCCGGGATGCCGGGATCCCGTACCGGGTTCCGCCGGGTCATGTGCTGACCGAGCGCGTCGACGGAGTTCTGAAGGTCCTGTACCTCATCTTCAACGAGGGCTATCTGAGTGCCTCGGGCGACGTCGCTCAACGCTCCGATCTCCAGCTCGAAGCCATCCACCTCACTCGTGTGCTGGTCGAGTTGATGCCGGACGAGCCGGAGGCGCTCGGGCTCCTGGCGCTGATGCTGTTCCATCACGCTCGTCGTGACGCGCGTACCCGGGGCGATGGATCCCTGGTCCTACTCGAGGATCAGGACCGCTCTTTGTGGCAACGAGACGAGATCGATGAGGCCGAAGGCGTCCTGGAGCGCGCCCTGAAGCTAAAACGCTCGGGTCCGAATCAGATCCAGGCCGCGATCGCTTCTCTGCATGCGACTGCACCGGCGTCTGAGGACACGGACTGGAAGCAGATCGAGGCCCTGTACGGAGCGCTCGAATGCCTGTGGCCCACGCCGGTGGTGCGCCTCAATCGGGCGGTGGCGGTTGCGATGGCCACGGGGCCCGAGGCCGGATTGGCGATGATCGCCTCGGTCGAGGACGACCTCAGCAACTATCACCTGATGCACGCGGCCCGAGCCGACCTCCTGCGGCGGCTCGAACGCTGGGACGAAGCTGCCACCGCCTACCGGAGGGCGCTGGGCAAGACCAGTAACGCCGCCGAGCGGGCCTTCCTGAGCGCTCGCCTCGACGAGGTCTCGTCACGGGAGTAACCCGAGCCCGAGGGCGTTGATAATGACGACTAGGAGTGGGCCGGGTGGCCGCGGCCGGTTCGCCGGTCGAGGAAAGTCCGGACTCCACAGGGCAGGACGCTGGGGAAAATCCCAGGCGGGGTGACCCGTGGCCAGCGCAACAGAAAGCACACCGCCGATGGGTGGCTTGCCACCACAGGTAAGGGTGAAACGGTGAGGTAAGAGCTCACCAGCGTCCCCGGCGACGGGGGCGGCTATGCAAGCCCCGTTCGGAGCAAGACCAAGCAGGGGAGATGGGTGGCCCGCCCGTTCGATCCCCGGGTAGGTCGCACGAGGCGAACGGCAACGTTCGTCCCAGATGGATGGTCACCACCTCCTCCGGGAGGTACAGGATCCGGCTTACAGGCCCACTCCTATCTTTTCTTTCTGCCGTTCGTCGAGACGAACGGCTCTCGCCGACCCTGCGTGTCTGATCTATAAGGACGCCTCGGTCGGCATCGTCAGGGCTCGAGACCGCCTAACAGTTCAGTGGTGGCCCTTGCCGATGCGCCGACGTCGTAGCCGCCCTCCTGCACCACCAGCACCTGCCATCCGGTGGCGCGCAATAACTCACCGATCCTCATGTAGTGCTTCGGGTGTAGTTCGAAGGTGCCCATCGGATCTTCATGCGCGGTGTCGGCGCCGAACGGCACCACGATCATCTCGGCGCCGAAGGTCTCGATCGCGCTCAGCGCACGTTCGACCTCGGTGATGAAGTGTTCGCCGGTCGTTCCTTTCGGAAGGGGGATGTTGAGGTTCGTGCCCGGAGCACGGTCGCCGCCGGTCTCTTCCTCGCGGCCGATGAAGTAGGGGTACTCGAAGTCGGGGTGTCCATGGAGCGAGATCGTCAGCACGTTCGGGTCGTTCCAGAAGATCTCTTGGGTCCCGTTCCCGTGGTGGTAGTCGATATCGAGGATCGCGATCCCGGAGCCGGTTTCTCTTTGCATGAAACGTGCTGCGATCGATGAGTTGTTGAGGAAGCAGTAGCCACCGTAGATGGACGTGGCCGCGTGGTGGCCCGGCGGCCGACACAACGCATAGGCCGCGAGGTCACCATGGAGCACCTCCCGCGCGCCGGTCAAAGCGATGTCGGCCGACTCTCGGAGCGCCTCGTAACTGCCGGCGACGATGGGGGTGCCCATGTCGAAGCAGAAGTAGCCGAGTCGTCCTTCGATCGTGGCCGGCGCTTCGAGCGCTCGGTGCGACAGACCGGGGAGGGCGAACGTGTCCGGCATCGCGCCTCCCGAGTTGCCCATCTCGGTCCAGGCATCCCACGCCCCCGCAAGGTGCTCGAGCAGCGCGGGATCGTGGACCGCGAGGATCGGAGCGTCGCCGTGGTGCTCGGGGGCCTGGAAACTGTGTCCTCCGGCGGCTTTCAGGGCCTCTCGGATCGCGGTGATGCGACCGGGGTGTTCGTAGGCAGGGGTCTCCCGGCCGCCGACGATCTCGAACGGAGAGACGTGTTTCTCGTGGACATCGCTACCGATGACCTTCACGCGAATATCATCGCGGCAGGGTGAAGGCGAAGGTCGCACCTTCTCCGAGGGTGCTCTCTACCCAGATGGCTCCTCCGTGGAGTTCGATGATCGTCTTCGACACGAAAAGACCTACGCCGGATCCGGAAGTCTGTTTCACCGTGGTCTCTAAACGGCTGAAGCGCGCGAACAGGCGATCCATGTCGTCGGGCTTGATCCCGGGGCCGTGATCCATCACTCGGACGAGTACGTGATCCTCCTTGGGCTCAACCGTCAGGTCGATCGGGGTCCCCTCGGAGGAGAACTTCGCGGCGTTCGACAGAAGATTCAGGAGCACCTGCTTCACGCGGTCGCGATCGGCCCTCACGTGGCAGTCGCTCCCGGTTACCTCGAGCGTGGTCCGCGCCGACTGGCCGGCGTCGACCATCGCCTCGGCGACGAGCTCGGAAAGATCGACCTCGTCGGAACGCAGCTCGATCTTGCCGCGCTCGATGGCCTCGAGATCGAGGAATTCAGAAACCAACCTCGAGAGACGTCGCGACTCGCGTTCTAAGGTGTTGAGCAGTTCGTCTCTCGCCTCGGGCGTGAGCCGGTCGTCCTTCCACTTGAGGATGTGAGCTATCCCCGACACCACTGTCATCGGCGAGCGCAGCTCGTGGGAGACCATCGACAGGAAGTCGCTACGCATCTCGTCGATCTCTCGCAACTCTTCAGCGGTGTCCACCGCCGAGTAATAGAGCCGTGCGTGGTGTAGCGCAACCGATACCTCGCGGGCTGCGTTCTCGATGAGCGTGATGTCGGCCGACGTCCACGACCGGGGGGCGATCGTCTGGAAGGACACAACGCCCATGAGTTCGTCGCCCCACTCCAGGGGCGTCGCCAGCGCTCCTCCGAGGATCACGCTTCCGACCACGTCGACGTCGAGTGAGGGTTCGGTTGCGAAGCGCGGGTCGGAGCCCAGATGGTCGGTCCATTGTGTCAATCGCGTCTTCGAGGCCAGCGATCCGATCGGGTAGTTCACCGATCGATCGGGATTCAAGGGTTCTACGCCCGGGCGGTCCCACTCGACCTCGATGGGGCCAAGCTCGCCGTCGTCCTCGTCGATGAGGCGGATGTAGCAGCGGTCGATCCCGGCCGCCTTACCGAGGGTTTCGACCGCGTCGACTAGGACCTCGGTGATCTCGAGTGAATGTCTGACCGCCCACGAGATCTGTTGCATCAAGGCGCCGCGCTTTCCTCGCTCGGCTTCCTCGCGGTACAGGCGTGCGCTGGATAGACCGACCGCGGCCATCTCGCCGAGCGCGTTCACGAGATGTCGGTCGGATTCGCTGAAGGGAGGTTCGCCGGGGGCCCGGGATAGATAGAGCCCCCCGATCAACCGGTCGCGGACCGAGAGCAGAGCCCGCAGCGAAGCGCCCATCTGGATCTCCGGGTCGTCGATCCCTCGCGACAGAAAGTGATCGATCGCTCCTGCGGGATCGAAGGTCACCAAGGCTCCGTAGTCGGCACGGGCGAGTTCCATCGATCGGTCGAGGATGACGCCCACGATCGAATCGGCGTCGAGCTCCTGAGTGAGCCCGACGCTCACGTCGAGGAAGGACGCGAGTCTCTTCCCCTGCCTGGGACTTGCTCGTTTATCGAGTGCAGCCACACCTACCCCCCGGTTCTCAGGGAAGATTAACCTGCAGGCTTGGTTCTCCTTCTGCCGATAAAGGAGTTTCGGATGACGAACAAGAAAGTGATCGCGACCGATAGAGCACCGGGAGCGGTCGGTCCCTATTCGCAGGGGATCGACTCCGACGGGCTCGTGTTCTGCTCCGGTCAGATCCCGCTGGTTCCGGAGACCGGTGAGCTGGTCTCGGGCTCGATAGCGGAGGAAACGCGCAGATGCTTCGAGAACCTCACCGCGGTACTCGAAGCGGCCGGGACTTCTCTTGCCGAGGTTGTGAAGGTCACCGCGTTCCTTACGGATATGAACGACTTTCCGGAGTTCAATGACGCGTATGCCGAGTTCTTCACCGAAGATCCTCCGGCGCGAGCGACCGTAGGGGTGGCCGCGCTACCAAAGGGAGCGAGGGTCGAGGTCGAGTGCATCGCTAGAAGATCGTGACCCGCTCTCGCTTCGCCGGTCTAGCTCCCGACGACTTCGTCGCCGAAGACCACCTTCACCTCGGGGTCGGAGGTCCGGCCCTCGATCGGCTCCAATCCTGCTTCCTCCGGGGTCCCCGCAGCGGAGCGTGCGACGTAATGCTCGAACCGGTTCATCAGGAACAGCAGTCCCATCGCGGCGAACGGCCACAGTATGAGGATTCCTAGTAGGAAGAGCTGATAGGGGGTCATGGACCAAGTGTCTCAGAACGAAGCTTTGGATGGCGGACATATCGTCGGATCCATCGATCCGGATCGATTGACCGTCCGCCTAGCGGAGATGGTGAGGACACCATCAGAGAATCCGCCCGGCGAGGAGGCTGCCGTGGCCGAACTCGTAGCGTCGTACTGCCGCGCTCTTGACCTCGAGGTCTCGATCCACGCGAAGGTCGAGGGACGCCCGAATGTGGTTGCCCGGTGGCACGGCTCCGATGGACCGACCCTCTGCTTTTGCTCGCACTTCGACGTCGTGCCCGTCGGCGATCTTGGATTGTGGGAGAGGCCTCCGTTCGGAGCGGAGATCGAAGACGGTGTCATGTACGGGCGCGGCACCGCGGACGCAAAAGGGCCGATCGCAGCCGCGCTCGAGGCGGTCGCCGCCCTGAAGTCGACGGGGTGGGAGCCGAAGGGAACCCTCGAACTGGCTCTCGTGGCCGACGAAGAGACGATGGGTTTCATCGGAGCCGGATATCTCGTCGACGAAGGGATCATCGCTCCGGATGTCGCGATCGTGGGCGAGCCGACCTCGTTGCGGGTCGTTCGCGCCCAGCGGGGCGCGTCGTGGTTGATGGTGACCACGAAGGGCGTCGCTGGTCACGGATCGGCCCCCGAACGAGGGATCAACGCGATCAAGCACATGGCCGAGATCGTGCTGCATCTCGAGGAGACCCTTCCGGACGTTTCGCACGAGATCCTCGGCGGACCATCGATCAATGTCGGCCGGATCGGTGGGGGAGAGAAGGTCAACATCATCCCCGCGTCGTGCTGGATCGAGGTCGATCGTCGTTCGGTCCCCGGCGAGTCGAAGGGGAGCCTCATCGCCGGCGTCGAGAAGGCGGTCGAACTTGCTCGCAAGCGCTTCCCCGATATCGATGCGACGGTGACGATCTCGCAGCACGCGGACCCCTACGAGGTATCGGCGGATGCTCCCGTCGTTACCGCGGCAGCGGCGGCCGTCACAGAGGTCACCGGAGCTACCGCGCAATTGATCGGCTTCCGCGGTGCATCGGATGCAAGGTTCATCGCCGACACCGGAGCCGACGTGATCGTGCTCGGCCCCGGGGACATCGCGCTCGCCCACACTGCCCGCGAGTCTCTTGAACTGGCCGAACTGGAACGCTGCGCCGCGACCTACGCCTTGACCTTCGCGAAACTCCTGGGATGAAGTGGCCGCTGCTGAAGCCGTCCCTCTGGGTGGGGCTCAAGCCCTTCGGCGTCGGCGAGCAGCGCCCCAACAACTACAAAGAGGTATTCCGCGCGGTCGCCGAGAACCGTGACAACGCACGTTACGCGTGGCGGATCCTGAAGGACGGGTGCTGCGACGGGTGCGCTTTGGGGACTACCGGGTTGCACGACTGGACGATCGAAGGCGTACATCTCTGCAACATCCGCCTACGCCTGCTGCGACTCAATACGATGCCGGCCCTCGATGTTTCGCTCCTCGACGACATCTCAGAGTTGCGCAAGATGAGCAGCAAGGATCTCCGCGCCCTCGGCAGACTCCCGTACCCGATGGTGAGGCGGCCCGGCGACAAGGGTTTCACCAGGATCACGTGGGATGAGGCGCTCGACATCGGAGCCGCCGCTATCAAAAGGAGCACGCCAGACCGACTTGGGTTCTACCTGACGAGCCGCGGGATGCCGAACGAGTCGTACTACGCGGCGCAGAAAGCGGTTCGTGCGATGGGGACCAACTCGATCGACAACGCCGCGCGTGTTTGTCACTCCCCGAGTACCTCGGCGCTGAAGCAACAGCTCGGCATCGCGGCGACATCGTGCTCGTATACCGATTGGGTCGGCAGCGATCTGATCGTGTTCGTTGGCTCCAATATCGCCAACAACCAACCGGTGGGGATGAAGTACCTCTACCTGGCCCGCAAGGCCGGGACCAAGGTCGTGTGTATCAACCCATATCGGGAGCCGGGTATGGATCGCTACTGGATCCCGTCCTCACCCGAAAGTGCGGTCTTCGGGACTGTGATCACGGACCGGTTCTTCCAGATAGACGTTGGAGGCGACATCCCCTTCCTCAGCGGCGTTATGAAGGCGATCATCGAGAGGGGTCACCTCGATCGTTCCTTCATCGACCGTCACACCACCGGCTTCGATGAGCTGACGAAACACGTCGAGAGCTTGACGTGGGAGCAACTCGAGCGCGGCGCGGGGTGCGGGCGATCATCGATGGAGGACCTGGCGGAGATGCTTGGCTCCGCGAAGACCGCGGTGTTCGTGTGGAGCATGGGCGTTACCCAGCACATCTTCGGTGAGGACAACGTCCGCTCGATAGTGAACCTCGCGCTGACCAAAGGTTTCCTCGGACGTGACCGCTGCGGCGTCATGCCTATCCGCGGACACTCCGGCGTCCAGGGAGGAGCCGAGATGGGGGCGTACTCGACCGCGTTCCCCGGCGGCCTTCCGGTCGATGACATCAATGCCGCTCGGATGACCGAGCAGTGGGGCTTCGAGGTCAAGGCGGGGGCCGGTTTCACCGCCGCCGAGATGCTCGATGCCGCTCATCGAGGGGAACTCGATCTCTTGTTCTCGGCCGGCGGCAACTTCCTCGAGGTCCTGCCCGATCCCACGCGGGTGAGAGAGGCGCTGTCCAGCGTCCCGGTACGGATGCATATGGACATCTGCCTCTCGAGCCAGATGTTCGTCGACGCCAAGGAAGCATGTGTCCTCCTCCCCGCGGCGACCCGCTACGAGATCCCCGGAGGCGTGACCGAGACATCGACCGAGCGACGCGTGATCTTCTCGCCCGAGATCCCAGGCCCCCGTATCGGAGAGGCGCGAGGCGAGTGGGACGTGTTCGGCGACCTCGCCGCGCGCGTGCGCCCCGAGCTTAAGGACCGTGTGCGGTTCACCACCACGGAGGCGGTGCGAGAAGAGATAGCGCGGGTGATCCCGAACTACGAGGGGATCCAGCACCTCAAGGTCAAGGGCGATCAGTTCCAATATGGAGGAGCACACCTCTGCTGGGGGTGGGAGTTCCCGACCCCGGACGGCAAGGCGCACTTCGCCACCGTGACCGTCCCCGAACGCAACATCCCCGATGGTCACTTCGTCGTCGCCACGCGGCGTGGCAAGCA
Source organism: uncultured Actinomycetes bacterium (assembly GCA_963826105.1). GTDB lineage: Bacteria > Actinomycetota > CADDZG01 > CADDZG01 > WHSQ01 > WHTI01. The sequence continues at coordinate 25,443 of CAWGWA010000007.1, forward strand.
GTTCAACTCGATGGTTCACGAGCGGAAGGACGCGCTGACCGGAGCCCTGCGCGATGCGATCCTCATGAACCAGACGGATGCCCACCGCCTGCATCTGACCGACGGAGACCAGGTGATCCTTACGAGTCAATCCGGTTCGTTGCAGGGCTCGGTCCTCCTGGCCCCCGTTCAAGCCGGCTCGTTGCAGGTCCACTGGCCCGAGGGTCAGGTCCTCATCGAGTCGGGGCCTCGCTCGCCCGAGGCCGACATCCCGGACTACAACGCAGTCGTGACCGTCACCGCGGTTTAACCTGCGTTCGTGACCGAGACGTTCCACTGGGGTTCGACGATCTCCCACCTCCTTGCGGGCGATTCCCTCGATGAGGAGATCGCGGAGCGCGCCATGACCGAGATCATGGAGGGGGCTGCGACGCCTGCCCAGATCGCCGGCTTCGTCATCGCGTTGCGCGCCAAAGGAGAGACGGTCGATGAGGTTGTTGGTCTGGTGCGAACGATGCGTCGGTTCGGAGACAAGGTCGATGTCGTGGGCGAGGTTCTCGATACCTGCGGCACCGGTGGAGATCGGACCGGAACCTTCAACGTTTCGACCGCGGCGGCGGTCGTGTGCGCCGGAGCGGGGGCCCGGGTGGCCAAGCACGGCAACCGGGCGGCGTCGTCCAAGTGCGGCTCCGCCGATGTTCTCGAGGCGCTGGGAGTCAAGATCGACCTTCCGCCCGCCGGAGTGGCTACCTGCCTGGCCGAAGCAGGGATCGGGTTCTGCTTCGCTCCCGTGTTCCACCCCGCGATGCGCCATGCAGGCTCGACCCGTAGGGAACTTGGGGTGCCAACCATCTTCAACTTCCTCGGCCCGTTGACCAATCCAGCCGGAGCCACGCGCCAGGCCCTGGGAGTTGCTGATGCACGGATGATCGAGGTGATGGTCGAGGCCCTGGGGCGACTGGGAAGCAATCACGTGATCGCCTTCCACGGTTACGAGGGACTCGATGAACTTGCTACCGCCGGCCCCTCGGATGTCGTCGAGCTCAAAGCGGGCGTCGTATCTCGATGGACGATCGATCCTTCGGAGCTGGGGTTCGAGCGGGCTCCGATCGAAGCGATCGCCGGCGGAACCGCCGAGGAGAACGCGGCCACGATCCGTTCGGTCATGCGGGGGGACAAGGGCCCCAGGCGTGACATCGTCGTGCTGAACGCGGCCGCCGGGCTCGTGGCCGCCGGGTTCGCGGCGGATATCCCGGCCGGGATCGTGGCGGCCGCCGAGTCCATCGACTCGGGTCGGGCAGGGGAATCCCTCGAGCGGCTAGTGGCCGTATCCAACTCTTGAGGGTCCGGCGGGTTACATTCCCCTGGTCCGCTTGATTCACAACGGGAGGCCGTTCATGAGTGACGTTGCGAAGCGACTCGATGCCGAGACCAAGGGATTCAACCTTCTCGAGCACCCCTTTTACGTGGCCTGGTCTGAGGGACGCCTTACGAGCGACGACCTCTCGTTCTATTCGCAGCAGTACTTCCGCCAGGTAGAGGCGTTCCCGACGTGGCTCTCGACGCTCGCCGGGCGGATCGATCCGGGCGAGGCCCGCAGCATCGTCGAGGAGAACCTCGCCGATGAGGTCGGTGACGACCACCCCGGTCTGTGGCTCGCGTTCGCCGAGTCCCTGGGCGTCGATGCCGATGCGGTTCGCGGAGCCACGGTCGAGGACGAGACCGCTTCCTGTGTCGGAGCCTTCACCGATGCGGCCGAGAACAACTCGGTTCCGTTCGCTCTGGGGATGCTCTACGGCTACGAGTCCCAGACCCCCGCGGTCGCAGCGACCAAGATCGAAGGGCTAAAGAAGCACTATGGGATCGAGGGACCGGGGGTCGAGTACTTCGAGCTCCACGGCGAACTCGACATCGAGCACTCGGCCGAGATGGCTCGTGCGATCGACGAGGTTTGCAGTGGCGAAGAGGATCTAGCCGAGGCTACTGCCGGAGCGCGTGCGGGAGCGGCGGCGATCTGGAGATTGCTCGACGGAGTCGCCCGCGTACGTCAGGTCGCCTGACCGGCGTTTCTTAGGCGCCTTGAACGCTCCTTCCGAGTGACATCCGATCGGATGTGCCCAGGAACCATCCACCGCGAGTAAAGCTAGCTCGCTGCTGCGCTCGATCCATGTGTCGAGAAGTCCGGCCTCTGCCGCCGCATCCGGCGTCATGAATGCCGGTACCGACCCGGCCGGATAGCTCGCCAACAAGCGTTTAGCCGCGGCCGATGGATCCTCGGTTCCGAGTGGCATGGCGGCCACCATCCGTCCGCGCACGATCAGGAACATGCGGTCTCCTGCAGCGAGCACGATCCGCCCTGCATCCAGCAGGGAACGAAGCCGGATCGAGCGGATAAGAAAGTCCTCGAGGAGCGCTCCTCTTCCTCGCACCTCGGCTGCCTCCTCGAAGCGCTCGGCCCGGGCGAGGACGTGCATCTTCTGGGCGATACGCCCGGCGACACGCGCCGGCGAGCAGAGGATCGCTTCCGCAGCCCGGCGGATCTCCTCGCGCTGGCCGCCCGAACCGGGACACTTGCCGATCTCCTCGAGGCCACACCCGCGACATCTGGCCGGGTTCGTGCATCGGTGTATCCCCGAGCCGGTTCGGAAAGCGTCGATCAACGTCCTCACCGTGCGACTCGAGGTGAAGGGACCGACGTACAGCGATCCATCCGTTTGTGGCTTGCGCGCAGCCGCCATGCGGGGGACGCGCTTGCGGTGTTCGACCTTCAGATACCAGGAGGATCGCTTCTTCCCGCGACGGTTGTACGGCGGTTGCTGTTCCACGATGAACCGTGCCTCGGCGACCTCGGCTTCGATCACGCTCTCGTGGACGTCGAAGGAGAGTGCCTGTGTCTCCTTCAATAGATTCCGGATGCCGCTCCGCGGATCGCCGTAGAAGTACGAGCGCACACGCGCCCGGAGATCGGTGGCTTTCCCCACGTACAGGGTCCTGCCGCCACCATCGAGGAACCGGTAGACGCCGGGGGAGCGGGGAAGGTCATCGGTTAGACGGATCTTCGAGAACGTGCCATCGATGCGTGCCGAGGACATCGACAGAAGGTCGTCAAGGGTGGTGACTCCGAATCCGGCGACGCGTTCGATGAGGTTATGGAGCACGTCGGTGGTTGCGAGCACATCAGCAAAGGCACGGTGACAGGGCTTGTGCGCGCAGCGCAGGTGATGGGCCAGGGTCTCCAGCTTGTTGTTGCGGACCTCTCCTTGCAGGATCCTTCGCGCGAGCTGGGCGGTGTCGACGACCTGGTTCGTGATGGTGGCGTAGTCGTTACGGGCCAATGCAGAGTTGAGGAAAGAGACATCGAACCGAGCGTTGTGCGCCACGAGCACGCTGCCCCCGAGGAACTCGATGAAGTTGGGAAGCACTTCTTCGATCGGGGGAGCGTCGAAGAGCATGTCGTCGGAGATGCCGGTCAACAGCCTGATGAACGACGGCACAGGTTCGCCCGGATCGACCAGGCTCTGGAAACTCCCTTCGACCTCTCCGCGCCTCACCTTCAATGCACCGATCTCGGTGATCTTCGAGTCTCGCGGGGAGCCTCCGGTGGTCTCGAGGTCGACGACGCAGAACGTCACCTGTGACAGAGGAGTCCCGAGGTCCTCGAACGAGCGCTGGGCGAGCATAGTGATGAACATACGAACATACGTTCGCTAACGCAAGGACGGCCGGGGTCGTTGGGGGAAAGAAACAGGGCGGTGCGCAAATAGGATGCTCGCCATGGTCCGCGACGGTCCGGCTCCGGCGATCATCAGCGAAGACGTCTACGAGGAGTTGAACCACACCCTCGAGATGCTGCGCGAGGACGCCGCGGTCTCTCGGGCCTTGCTGGGGCTGGCGGGGGCCCTAGCCGAAGTGAGGACCGTGGACGACACACTCGAACTCGCGGTGCGGATGGTCCCCGAGATGCTGGGAGCGGACCGGTGCTTCGCCGCCACTTGGGACCGGTTTCAGGACCGCTTCACGATCCATGCTCGCTGGGGCTTCCGACCGGATCTGGAGGAGCTGAACGACCATCTGGCGGCGACGGAGGGCTTCCCCGTCCTCAGGAGTGCCCTCCACGGAGGCAGGGCCCCGCTGCTGGTCTCCGACGTGACGACGTTCCCGGTGGTGAAGGATCAGGACGTGAAGACCCGTGAGCTCGGGGCCTACGTCGGCATCCCCCTGACGAGGGACGGCGAGGAGCTGGGGATACTCGCCCTCGAGTACAAGCGGGCCCGCGAATTCGGCGGCAAGGAAGTAACCCTGACGCTCGCCATCGGCCGCCTGGTCAGTACCGCATTCGTCAATGCTCGGCGCTTCACACAGTTGGACACGCTGAGGGGCTTCTCGCTCCGGCTCGGACGTGTGCTCCGACTCAGTCCTGTGATCGAAGAGGTGACCGCGGGGGCCGAGCGACTGTTGGACGGGGACGGCGCCGGGGTGTATCTCGCCGATGCCACCCGCCTGGAGCTCCTTCCCGCGGCCCGCCGGGGTGCCGGAAGCAGCGGCGACTTCGCCCGGATCCCCCTGACCGAGGAGCCGTGGGGCGGGCTGGCTGAGGGCCGGACGATCCACGTTCCGGCCTCGGAGGGTCGGTTCCAACCGGAAGGTGGACAGCCCCTCTCTATCGTGGCGAGCCCGATCCTGGGTGCTACTTCGGCGATCCTCGGTGCGATCGTCGTTTTCTTCGAACGGTCGGTGGCCCTCGGTTCCGACGAGATCGAGGCCCTCGAGGTGCTCGCCGCTCAAAGTGCGATGGCGATCGAGAACGCCCAGCGTTTCGAGCGACAGAGGAGAGTTGCGCGCAGCCTCCAGCGAGGATTGCTCGCAACGGATGTCACCGCCGTCGAAGGGTTCCGGATCGGAACGGTGTACGAGCCGGCCACCGACGACGCCGAGGTTGGCGGTGATTTCTTCGACGTGTTCGATCTCCCGGACGCCCGGATCGGTCTGGTCGTGGGAGACGTCTCCGGCAAGGGTGCGGAAGCCGCGGCCCTAACCGCCCAAGCGAAGTACATGTTGAGGGCGTTCGCCAGCCGCAATCCGTCTCCAGCGTCGGCCCTATTCCACCTGAACAACTCTCTGGAGCGTGCCCTCGATGAGGAACGGTTCGCCACCGCCCTGTTCGCGACGATCGATCCGAAGGACCGTTCCGGCCAGGTCTCGGTCGCAGGCCACCCGTTCCCCCTGATCTACCGCGCCGGCACCGGCGAGGTCGAGGCCCACGAGCCGAAGGGCGGGTTGCTTGGGTGCTTCCCCGATGAACAGTACGAACAGAGCGCGTACGAACTCGAGCCGGGCGATGTTCTCCTCGCGTGCACCGACGGGCTCCTCGAAGCTCGATCCGGAAACGAGATGTATGGGACCGAGCGATTGATCGCCGCGCTCAAACGTTTGGCGCCGACTCACTCCGATGACGAGCTGGCGCGCGCTATCTTCGAGGACGCCAGAGAGTTCGGTTCGATCAGAGACGACACCGTCGTGATCGTGATGTCGTTCGACGGCATCATCGGCAAGGTTCCGGGTGGTGGCGTCTGATGTACCTCTGTACCGCGTGCGGCAACAAGACACGCTTCGACCTTTTCGAGAGCAGGCGAATGCGCACCTTTCAGCACTACTCGCTTGGCGGTGAGATGAACGTCGAAGAAGAGGAGATCCTGGACCGCACCATCGAGAAGGTGGTCTGCCGCTGGTGCGGTTCGAGCGAGTCGATCGTCGAGCAGGCTTCGATGGCACCCGAAGATCGATGAGCGGGCCCCTCGAAGGCGTCCGGATCCTGGATCTCACGCGATTGCTTCCGGGCGGCTACGCGACCCTGCTTCTGGCGGACCTCGGCGCCGACGTCGTCAAAGTCGAAGAGCCCGGCAAGGGCGACTACATCAGGTGGACACCGCCGCTCGTCGGCGAGTTCTCAGCCGCGCACATCGCGCTGAACCGCAACAAGCGCTCGATAACCATCGATCTCCGATCGGATGAGGGACGCGCTCTGATGCTACGGCTGGTCGAGCATTTCGACGTGGTGATCGAGTCGTTCCGGCCGGGAGTGATGGAGCGACTCGGCGTCGGCTACAGCGCTCTTCGGACCGAGCATCCCGGTTTGATCTACTGCGCGATCACCGGATACGGGCAGGACGGACCTCGCTCGCAGACCGCGGGTCACGACGTCAACTACATCGGTTACGCCGGGTTGCTCTCGATCATCGGTCCGGAAGGTGGGCCTCCGGTGATCCCCGGGGTGCAGATCGGCGATCTTGCCGGAGGAGGGATGAGCGCGGTGATCGCGGTTCTCGCGGCGCTGCATCGCCGGTCGTCCACCGGGGCGGGCGAGTTCTGCGACATCTCGATGATGGACGGAGCGCTGTCATGGCTGACGATCCATGCGGGCGAGTACGTCGCTACCGGGGCGGATCCGTCCTGGTCGGACATGCACCTCTCCGGGAGGTACCCGTGCTACCGCATCTATCCGGCCGCCGATGGCCACCTGACGGTGGGAGCGCTCGAACCTCAGTTCTGGAAGGCGCTATGCGAGGCACTTGGAAGGGACGACCTGCTCGACGACGCCTTTGCCATGGGCGAGCGGCGCGATGAGGTCGTGACCGAACTGACGGAACTGTTCGCTACGAAGACGCGTGCGGAATGGATGGAGGCGCTCGCCGGGATGGACGTTTGCGTCGGGCCGGTCAACAACTTCTCCGAGGCATTCTCTGACGAGCAGGCGGTCCACCGCGGCATGGTGGTCGACGTAGAGGTCCCGGGGGCCGGAGTCTGGCGTCACATCGGAGATCCGATCCGCCTGCAGGAAGCCCCCGGCTCGATCGATCGACTCCCTCCGCCGAAGATGGGGGAGCACACCGAGCAGGTCTTGTCGGAATGCGGGGTCACCTCCGAGGAGGTCGATTCCCTCAGGGCCGCGGGAGCGATCTGATGCCTCCCGAGACCGACGTACAGACCTCGCTCGTTCGGGCGGTCGGTGCCTTCATCAGGGCGATGCCGGCCCAAGAGCTTCCCAAGTCCCTGAGACCTCTACAGAGCTTCCGCCCTCAAACCCTGATGAAGCATCGTGCCGAGGTTTTGGCCGCGCTCGAGGACGAAGAGCTTCGCGCGAAGATCGTCGACTGGCTCGATGAGATGAAGCCTTCGTTGCCGAAGGGAGACCTCAGAGCCCTCCGCATAGCGGCCGTTCGAGAGGACGGGTGGGCCGAGGCACTGGCGTCACGTTCCACCCCCGCCGCTCCGCGCGCCAAAGCCGAACCCGTCGAACGTCTGACAGGGGATCTCGAACGCGAGAGGGCGAAGGTGAAGCGAGCGCGGGAGGACCACAAGCGTGCGAAGGACACAGCGACCAAAGAGATCGATTCACGGACCAAGCAGATCGCCGACCTGACCAGACAACTCGACGCCGCGAGGGCCGAGAACAGGACCGCTATGGAAGCCGCGACCGCGGCCCGTGGTGCCGCCGAGGCAGCTCGTACGGATGCGGATCGTTCCGTCCGCAAGGCGGCGCGCTCGCTCGAGAAGGCTGAGGCGGATGCCCTCAAGGCTCGATCCGAGCTTAAGGAACTCCGGCGCGAACTGACCGCGGTGACCAAAGAACGAGATCGCTTGGAGGCACGCATCGAGACGCTCGAGACGAGGTTGGAGCGCGCCAAGAAGGTCCCGGGAACGACCCCGAAGGCGCGGGGCAAACGTCGGGTTCCTTTGCCGGTGCCCAAAGGCCGGCTTCCCTCGGATCCGCAGACTCTCGACGAGTGGCTCAGTGCTCCCACGGTGAGGCTGCTCATCGACGGTTACAACGTCACTATGGCGAAGGGCGGATTCGGCGATCTTCGGCTCGAGACCCAGCGCGAGCGACTGATCACCGAGATAGCGAGCCTGGCGGCGATGAAGGGCGTACCGACGACGGTCGTCTTCGATGGGAAGGATGTCGGCCGCCATCCCGCACGCAAGAAGAAGGGACACGTGAACGTTCACTATTCCAAAGGCGAGATCGCGGACGATCACCTCGTGGGTCTGGTGCAGCGATCTCCTGAGACCCCCGTCGTGGTCGTCACGAGTGATCGTGAACTAACCGAACGGGTTGAGGAGCACGGCGCGAACGTGGCGAACTCGCCTCAGCTCCTGTCCCTGCTTCGCTAGCGGTCGGTAACCGACCGGCTCGCGGCGTCGGCCGGCGGCCATGCCCCTGGACGGGTCGGCGCATTCGCCCAGCCCGGCGGCGGGACCTTGTGCGGCACCCTCGAGTGCAGCCGATCGCTAGCCCAGTAGACGGCGCGGGTGGCAAGGAGTCCGTCGATCAACTCGCGAGCGAACTCGTTCACCGGAAGTCCAAGGATCACCCGAGCGTGATCGCGAGCCCACTGTGTTCCTTCGATGTACCCGTGCACAGTGTCACGATGGATGCCGTTGTTGATCATCAGGGCGAAGGCGAAGATCCGCCGGCATCCATGCCAGGCGACCTTCTCCGGGTCATCGATCCACCGCTCGTATCGCCGGATCGTCCGTCGGCAGGCATCGCCGACGTCCGTTATCGCCGTCCCGTGGCCGGGATACGCGATGGAGACGTCCAGGCGCATGATCCGCTCTAGCGACGCGATGGCTTCCTCAACCGGCGAGGTGCCTTCGTTGACGAGGTTGATCCAGCTGACCTCCGAGTCGAGCAGAACGTCGCCGCAGACCAGTACCTTCTCGCCCGATTCGTAAAAGCAGATCTGCCCGGTTGAGTGGCCGGGCGTGTGGATCACCTCGAGCTCGGTATCTCCGAGATCGACCCGGTCTCCCCCCGAGAGGAGCCGGTCGATCTGGTACGGCTCGACCGGTTGATCGAGCCATTCGGCCCGGCATGCCTTGAGGTCGCGCCGGTTCACGAGGCGCGCCTCCAGCGGATGACCGCAGATCGGTGCGTCCGTCGCGCGGGCGAGCGCGTAGTTCCCCCCGACGTGGTCGGAGTGGTGGTGGGTGTTCAGGATCGCCGCGAGAGAGCCGGGGGTAACCCCTTGGAACTCCACCAGGCGCAGGGTCTCGGTGGCATCGCTACCGAATCCGGTGTCGATCAACACGGGGGTCGGCCCGGTCACCAGGACCTGATTCGCGCTCGGGAAGGGCCTCCTCAGGAAGCGGAATCTGCTCGCCTGCCCCATTTCCGCCTCCTTTCCGGTCATGCGATCCACGACGCCGATTCTTGTCGTACCCCATCATTAACGTGACTCCCAGAACGGCACACGCTACGTCACGAGGGTCGCCCGACAAAGGGAGTGAAGCATGAAGATCGAGTGCAGCAACTGCGAGATGTATCAGTCGGAGCACTGTGACGACTGTCTGGTCACTGCCGTCCTGCACCCACTCACAGACACGGTCGAGATCGATGACGATCTCGAGTCGTCCCTGGGAGCGTTGCAGCAGGCGGGCCTTATCCCGGTCCTTCGTTTCCGCCCGCGCTCTCAGCCGCCGGAGCCGACCGCCGAAGCACAAGCCGAGCCCGAGGCGATCTAGCCGCGGCGCTCGTCTACCCTTCGGGGATGAGCATCACTCGGGTCCTTCTCGTGATCGCGCTCTTGGCGATGGCCGCGGGGGGCACCATCGCGCTGGTCTCCCGTACCCCCGCATCGATCCGGTCCGAAGCGCGCAGTGGGTCGACCGATCCGGCCCTCGGTTCGACCTTCACCGACGATCAGGTCGCATCCCACGGCGACTACCGTGGCCCCGCCTATCTCGCGTATCTACTGACGCTCGTGGTCAACATCGTCGTGTTGATCGTCCTCGCTCGCGGTCCGCTCGGGACCGTCCTCGAGAAAACCGACTCGTGGCCCGGGGGGTGGATCACGAGGACGCTGGTCGCCTCAGCTTTCGTGGCGCTGGCGCTGTGGCTGGCGACCCTTCCGCTCGGCTACGTCCGTGCTCAAGGGATGGGTCGCGCGTGGGGACTGTCGACCCAGGACACGGCAGGATGGTTGAACGACCAACTCCGCGGCGCGGGGGTCGGGCTCGTGATCGCGGCGATCGCGGCGATCGCATTCTTCGGAGTGGTCCGGTGGCAGCCGAAAGCATGGTGGTGGATCGGCTGGGCCACCTTCTCCTTTCTCACCGCGGTCCTGGTGTTCCTCTGGCCGCTCGTCATCGCTCCGCTGTTCAACCGCTTCACCCCGCTCGAGGCGGGGCCACTCAGGGATCGGGTCGTTGCCCTGGCGGCGAGTGCAGGTGTCGAGGTCGGCGACGTGTTGGTGTCCGACGCATCTCGACGAACGACGGCCGAGAACGCCTACGTTGCGGGGCTCTTTGGCAGCAAGCAACTGGTGCTGTACGACACGCTGATCGAGAACGGCGATGAGGACGAGACCGCGTTCGTGGTGGCTCATGAGCTGGGTCACAAGGTTGAGAACCACGTCGCTCAGGGTGTCGCCCTCTCGGTCCTGGGGCTGCTCCTGTCGTTCGTGGCGCTCCGATGGCTGGCCTCGACCGAAGGCCCGTGGAGGTGGGCGGGGGCCTCGGGGATCGGCGACATCCGGGCCTTACCGGTCTTGCTCTTGTTCGCGATCGCGGCGACCTTCGTGGCTATGCCTTTCGAGAACGCCATTTCGAGGAGGCAGGAGGCAGCCGCCGATCGGATCGCCATCGGTCTCACGGAAGATCCCGCGACGGCCACCAGGGTCTTCCGCCGTCTGGCCCTCTCCAACATCTCCGATCTCCGGCCCCCAAGGATCGCGGTGTGGCTCTTCTTTACGCACCCACCGACCCCGGATCGGATCGACGAACTTATGGTGGGCCCCGGCCCAAAGGCCTAGACTCAGGCCACAACAGGCGTCCGAGTCGCTCAGCCGAACCGAAAAGGGGACCCCCGATGGCACCGCAGACCCTCGTCGAACTTTTCTGGGATAGAACGGCCAGCACCCCCACGAAGAGCGCCCTCCGCTACAAGTTGGACGGGGCGTGGACCGACATCTCGTGGGCCGAGTACGGCGCGCACGTCAAGGACGCGGCCAAGGGGCTTCTTTCCTTAGGGTTCTCCGCCGGCGACAAGATGAGCCTTCTGTCCAAGAACCGGCCGGCGTGGCACATCGCCGACATGGCCTGTCTTTCGATCGGGGGCGCTACGGCTCCCGTCTACACCACCAACTCACCCGAGCAGGTCGCCTACATCGTCGAGCACTCGGACTCGAAGGTCGCGGTCGTCGAAGACATGGACCAGCTCGAGAAGATCTTGAAGATGCAAGCCGAGCTCCCCAAGCTCGAGAAGGTCGTCGTCATCGCCGGCTACGACGGTAGCGACGACGCCGGGCTCGTGATGTCGTGGGACGACTTCATCGCCGCCGGGAAGGAGATCCCGGATGGGACCTTCACGGAGGCGAGGGCGGGAGTCGGCCCTTCGGACCTCGCCACCTTCGTGTACACGTCCGGGACGACCGGACCCCCGAAGGCCGTCATGCTGACCCACGCCAACATCTGGTTTACATGCGAGTCGGGCCGCCAGATGATCGCTCCGGCCGATCCCGCCAACTCCCGGACGATCTCGTATCTGCCGCTATCCCATATCGCGGAGCGGATGATCAGTCACTTCCTTCACATCTATTACGGATCGCAGACGTGGTTCGCGGAGTCGCTCGACACCTTGATGGACGACCTCAAGCAGGTGAAGCCGACCTACTTCTTCGCGGTGCCGCGCGTGTGGGAGAAGTTCTACGCCGGCATCCAGGGAAAGCTCGCGGCCGCGGATCCCCACGACCGCAAGGTCAAGCTTGCATTGAGTGCGATCGCCGCGGGCCGCGAGGTCGCGAAGCACGAGCAGGCCGCCGTCTCGGCCGGTAAGCGGCTGTCCGACGCCAGGGTTCCGGTTGGACTCAAGGTGAAGCATCGTGTGCTCGACAAGCTGGTGCTCACGAAGCTGCGCGAGGCGATCGGTCTCGAGCAGTGTGAGCTTCCCCTGTCGGCCGCTGCCCCGCTGAATCCCGAGCTCATCTGGTTCTTCCACTCGATCGGCGTCAAGATCTCCGAGGGTTACGGCCAGAGCGAGGACAACGGCCCGACTACATGGAACCCGATCGAGGCCGTCAAGATCGGTTCGGTCGGTAAGCCGATGCCGGGCGTCGAGGTCAAGATCGCGGCCGACGGCGAGATCCTCGCGCGCGGCGCCAATGTCACTCCTGGCTACTACAAGGACGAGGTTGCAACCGCCGAGTTGATCGACGCCGAGGGATGGATGCACTCGGGTGACGTCGGCCACTTGGACGAGCACAACTACCTGAAGATCACCGACCGCAAGAAGGACCTGATCATCACCGCGGGTGGCAAGAACATCGCTCCCCAGGAACTCGAGAACCGCATCAAGTTCCACGAGCTGATCTCGCAGGTTGTGGTGATCGGCGACCGGCGGCCCTTCCTCACCGCTCTCATCACCCTTGACGAAGAGAAGGCTCCATCGTGGGCGGCGGTCCGTGGCATCGAGGGAGACCTCGCGGCCATCGCCGGTCACGAACTGACCCTCAAGGAGCTCGAGGTCTGGATGGATTCCATCAACGAGAAGCTGGCCAAGGTCGAGGGCATCAAGAAGTTCCGGGTGCTCGAGCGGGATTTCCGCCAGGAGGACAACGAGATCACCCCGACCCTCAAGGTCAAGCGCCGCCAGATCAACGAGATCTTCGAGCCGGCCATCGAGGCCATGTACCAGAAGGACACCCCCGCCTCGGGCGCAGTTTCAGCCCCCGAACGCAAATAGCAGCTAGAATCTTTTCAACAGCGTCTACCTGAGATGGAGGCGACCGATGCCGATCACTGTGCGCGACATCCGCGCGTTCAAGGAGCGCAAAGAGCGCTTCGCGATGCTCACCTGCTACGACGCGCTTTCGGCGCGCCTGCTCGACGAAGCGGGTATCCCGTTGTTGCTCGTGGGGGACACGCTGGCGATGGTGGTCCTGGGTCACGACTCGACCCTCCCCGTGACGGTGGACGAGATGCTCCACCACACCCGTGCCGTTCGGCGCGGGGCGAAAGATGCGTTCGTCGTCGGCGACATGCCGTTCATGAGCTATCAGGGCTCGCTCGATGAGGGGATCCACAACGCGGGTCGCTTCCTCAAAGAGGCCGGGGCGAACTGCGTCAAGCTCGAAGGAGGCGGCCGGGTCCTCGAGCTCGTCTCCCGTCTTACCGATGCCGGGATCCCGGTCATGGGTCATCTCGGATTGACCCCTCAGTCGGTTCACCAGTTCGGGGGCTACCGGGTGCAGGGTCGTACCGACGAGCAGGCCCACCAACTGGTCAAGGACGCGAAATCTCTGGAGGCGGCCGGCGCTTTCTCCGTAGTCCTCGAAGCGGTTCCCTCGGACGTGGCTAAAGAGGTCACTGCGAGCCTCGAGATCCCGACGATCGGGATCGGAGCGGGACCTCATTGCGACGGCCAGGTGCTGGTGTTCCACGACTTCTTGGGGATCACTCCTGGAAAACTGCCTCGCTTCGTGAAGCGCTATGCGAACCTCGGCGACGAGATCCGTGCCGCCGCGCAGGCGTACGCCTCGGAGGTCGCAGAGGGCATCTACCCGGCCCCCGAGCACTCGTACTGAGCGCCCACGCTCAAGAAACACCGGCTCCCCTCCGATTCCTAGGTAGAGAGCCGCTAAACCGCGCCCGAGGACATGGTGTGGAGGATGATTGCTCACGGGCGATGGGAGACCGAACCAGATGAACGCGACGATGAGGTGCCAGAACTGTGGTGGCCTCAATCCCGCGACTGCAGAATGGTGCGGTCAGTGCATGAAGCGCTTCAGCGCTCCGCCGCCACCCCCGCCACTTCCCACCGAACCGATCGCCACGGTCGATGCGACCTCCGTGGTTCCCGATGACGGAACGAGGGGGGCCATCGCCGCCGGATTGAGGCATAAGGCGACCCTGGGAGCGGGAACGGCCATGTCCGGCGAACCCGCTTTGGGAGCTGCGGCGACCTTGGAGCGCGGTCCCTTCACCGTGGTGGGCGAATCGGTCGCGTGGCGATGCGCACAGTGCGGAACGTCTAACCCGATCGACGAGGCCTTCTGCTCGGCATGCGCGAGTCCGTTCGCGATCACGATGGAGGAACCGGACGTGATCCGAACCTCCGACCCAAGGACCGCGGCGTTCCTTTCGCTGCTGTTCCCCGGCATGGGGCATGCCTACATCGGTGACTGGGGAGCCGCCCTGGCCCGCGCGGTCCTGAGTTTTTGGGTGCTGGGGCTCACCCTGCTCATGTCCATCGGGAGCGATATCCCTGGGTCGATCGGACTTGCTCTCATCCTGGGCTGCGCCGCGTTTGGACTTTGGTTGATCGCGGCGCACGATGCCTACCGCTCGGCTACCGGGGTCGAGGCCCTGGTGATCCTGAGGGGGAGGCGTTATCTCTACGTGACCGTCGGCCTGCTCGGCACCCTGTTCCTGGGACTCGTGCTGGCGACGTTCGCGTCGCGCCTCTAGCACCCCTCGTATCCTGCTCCGGTGGCTATCTTCGTCGTATCCGATGTTCATGGGGCCGCGGAGTCACTGAGCCGGGCGGTACCGGCCGGAGGCACCCTGATCCTCCTCGGCGACCTGATCAACTTCATCGACTACCTGTCCATGACCGGGATCCTCGTCGACGTCTTCTCCGAAGAGGCGGTCAGCAGCGTCGTCCGCCTTCGCACGGAGGGTCGTCTCGAAGAAGCACGCGAGGCGATGCGGACCCGCGCCGAGGGTCGTGAGGATGAGATCCAGCAAGAGATCGGCCGGCGCGTGCGCGAGCAGTACTCGGCTGTGTTCGATGCGATGCCTCAGGGCACGTACATGATCCTCGGTAACGTCGACAATCCCGCTCTGGCCCACTCCTACGCAGAGGCTCATGGAGGCGTTCATGAGTGCAACGGTCGTACTTTCGAGATCGAGGGACAACGCTTCGGGTTCATCGGAGGTGCGCTCCCCACACCGCTCCATGTGGCGGGCGAAGTTACCGAGGAGGAGATGGCCGCATCGATCGGTGCTCTGGGAGAGGTCGATGTGCTCTGTTCCCATATCCCTCCGGCGGTGCCCGAACTCTGCTTCGACACCGTCGCCCGGAAGTCCGAGCGGGGGAGCGAGGATCTGCTCGAGTTCCTCCACGATGTGAAGCCTGCCCGCCACTATTTCGGACACGTCCACCAGCCGCTCGTCTCGAGCATGTACGTCGGGGAGACCCTCTGTATCAACGTCGGCTACTTCCGCAAGACGGCCCGGGCGTTCCCTCACGACCTCGACTACGCTCGCCTCGACAACCATTGATCCGAAGGAGATCCTCATGGCCGAGAGCGTGAAGGACAACATCGACATCGAGGCGTCCGTGGAGGACATCTTCAAGGTCGCCACCGATCTCGAGGCCTATCCCGAGTGGAACGCCAACATCAAGAAGGTCGAGATCAAAGAGACCGACGATGAGGGGCGACCGTCGAAGGCGTACTTCGAGGTCGATCTCAAGCTCAAGCAGGTTGCCTACACCCTCGGGTACGACTACTCCAGTGCGCCCGAGTCCTTCTCCTGGAAGCTGATCGAGGGTGAGGTCAAGGAGTTGTCCGGGTCGTACTCGTTCGACGGGTTCGACGACGTCACCGAGGTGACCTACGAGATGAAAGCCGATCCGGGTTTCAAGATCCCCAGCATGCTCCGCCGTCAGGTCGAGAAGGCCGTCGTCAAGGGAGCCCTGGAGGATCTCAAGAAGCGCGTCGAGGGTTGACAGGGGTCTGGCTTCGATGAGGGTTGTTCTCTTCACTGGCAAGGGCGGCGTCGGTAAGACGACGATCGCGTCTGCGACCGCGCTGAAGATCGCCGCGGCGGGACACAAGACCCTGCTGATGTCGACCGACCCCGCTCACTCGCTCGCCGACGCCTTCGCGGTCGAGTTGAGCCCGGACCCGACCGAGATCGCCCCGAACCTGTGGGCCGAACAGATCGATCCCCAGCAGCGACTCGAGGAGAACTGGAAGGACATCCAGCAGCACGCGGTCGCGGTCATGAACTGGGCCGGCTTGGCCGAGGTCGAGGCGGAGGAGCTCTCCGTGATCCCGGGACTCGACGAGCTGTTCTCACTGGCCGACGTGAAGCGTCACTACGACGAGGATCCGTACGACGTGCTGATCGTCGACTGTGCTCCGACCGGCGAGACCCTGAGGTTGCTGAGCCTCCCCGACATCATCCAGTGGTACATGGAGCGCATCTTCCCGATAGAACGCCGTGTCATGGGCGTGCTCAGGCCCGTCGCTCGCCGGCTCACTAATCTGCCGCTGCCCGACGAGGGCGTGTACTCCGCGGTCAAGCGCTTCTACGACAAGCTCGACGGAGTGCGGGAGGTCCTCACCGATCCCGAGACGACGTCGGTGCGTTTGGTCGTCAATCCCGAACGCATGGTGATCGCCGAAGCGAAGCGGACCTACACCTACCTGAACCTCTTCGGCTATCGCGTCGATGCGGTGATCGCCAACCGGCTCCTGCCCCCCGAGGTGTCCGATCCCTACTTCGCCCGGTGGAAAGAGATCCAGAAGGACCACCTCAAGACGATCGAGGAGTCCTTCAAGCCGCTGCCCATCCTCACCGCACGACTTAGGGACCAGGAGCTCAGCGGGCACGAACTTCTCGCCGATCTCGGTGCCGAGGTCTATGGGGCGCTCGATCCCGCGGCGGTTCTCTATACGGGTGAATCGATGAGCGTGGCCAAGAGGGGTGAGGACTACGTGCTGTCCCTCGAATTGCCGTTCGCTCGTAAGGAGGAATTGGAGTTGTCTCGCAAGGAGGACGAACTTTTCGTGAGGGTGGGACCGTACCGGCGCACGATTATGCTGCCGGGGGTCCTTTCGATGCGTGAGGTCGCTTCGGCCGCTCTCGAAGGTGACCGCATCGAGATCATCTTCCAACGACCATCAACAGAAAGCGAAAGCTCGTGACTGAGAACGAAAGTAGCGAGCGAGCCGCGCGCTGACAGCGATCTCTTCGGAGCCGCGGACCATGAGCACGGGGACCCCTCCGATTGCGCTTACTGCCCGATCTGCTCGGTGATCGCGGTGGTCCGGAAGACCAACCCAGAGGTCCTCGAACACCTGGCTGCCGCCGCCCGCGAACTGATCGTTGCGGCTGGGATCTTGCTGGAAGAGGCGGAGAACGTCGTCGGGCGGACCGAGGAGACCGTCGGGGAATCTGGAGAACCCAACAAGAGATCATCGAAAGTCACCCGGATCGATCTTGGCTGAGCGATCAGAGTCCCTTTCTGGATCGAGGGTCGCCATCGGCGTCGACATCGGGGGCACCGCCGTTAAGGCGGCGCTGGTCTCCGAAGCCGGCGTTATCTCGCATCGCACCGAGAAGCCCACCGACCCCCTGGCCGGCACCGCGTCGATCGTGTCGATCGTCGGCGAGGTTCTAGCGATCGCCGCCACCGAGAACCTCGAAGTGGTGGGCGTAGGAGTTGGTGCTGCGGGTTTCGTCGACTTCGACGCCGGGTCAATGACGTTCGCACCGAACCTCGTCTATGAGGATCCCGCCATCGCCGCCGCGGTCGAGAAGGCCGCGCGTACCCCGGTGACGCTCGACAACGACGCGAACGCCGCGGCGTGGGGAGAGCGATCGTTCGGGGCCGTTCCGGGGGCGAATGACCTGGTGCTCATGACGCTCGGTACTGGGATCGGCAGCGGCATCGTCCAGAACGGGCGTCTCATCCGGGGACATACGGGCACGGGCGCGGAGTTTGGACACACGATCATCGATGTGGGTGGCCCGCTCTGCCGTTGCGGCCTGAAGGGTTGCATCGAGCAGCTGGCCTCCGGCCAAGCGATCGAAAGGATGGCCCGTGAAGCGATCGCTGAGGACCCCGACAGTTCGATACTCGACTTCGCCGGGTCGGTTGAGGAGATAACCGGTCTCGACGTGGCCAAGGCAGCGCGCGAGATGGACGAGACCGCCAAAGACGTTCTCCGTCGCGCCGGGACGTATCTCGGGATCGGTATGTCGAACATTGCCAACCTGTTCGATCCCGAAGTGATCGTGCTGAGTGGAAGCGTGGTCGGAGCCGGGGAGCCGTACCTCGGACCGGCTCGTGACAAGCTCGCCGAGATGACCGCGGCCCAGAGGCGCCGCCCGATGCGCGTGGTGCTCAGCACGCTGGGGTTCGACGCGGGGATCGTCGGAGCGGCACGGCAGGCGTTCGACAAGGCCCTGGGCTAGAACCCTGAGCGGCGCCGGAGCGATCACCGCGGTCGTCCTTCTCGAGTGGACCGTCGGATGGGTCGCGGTCTCCGCGTGGGCGCAGTCCTGGGCCGTCGTCCGGCGCGGCAACTTCCGCATCAATGCCTGGGGAGCGCTTCTCTTCGGGGTTCTCTCGTTCCTTGCTTTGAGGGCGGTCGCCGACGGGATCCCGAACTCGACCGCGCATCGCGTTCTCGACGCAGCCCTCATCGTGCTGTTGGTGCTGCTGGTTGCCCATCTGGTCGTTCAGTGGTCGCGCACCGACGTCCCGGGAGCCGTCCTTGGTTACGCCGCCGGCGCCGCGGGAGTGGTTGCCCTCGGAGCGACCGGCGCCTTGGTCGAAGGTTGGCCGGGCGCCCTTGCCGGCATCGAGCTGGTCGGGGGAGCGCTGCTGTTGGGTGGCGTGACGAACGGCATGTTGCTCGGGCACTGGTACCTGAATCAGCCGGGTTTGAAGACCTGGGCGCTCGCGCGCATCACCCTCCTTACCCTCATCGCCTCGGGTGTTACCGGGGTCCTCGGACTGGTCGCGGCAGGTAAGTTGATCGACGCTCGTACCGAAGGAGCGCTCGGGCTACCGGGCTCCTCGGACTCGTTCGGCCCGGCGTTCTTCATCATCTGGATCGCGCTCGTGATCTTCACCGGGGTGATCGTCTGGGCCGCCAAGCGGTGCGTCGACATCCGTTCGATCCAGTCCGCGACCGGGCTCTACTACGTCGCGATCTTGACTGCGGGGGTTGCCGAGTTCCTCGTGCGTTATCTCATGCTGAACGCCACGTAAGGTCGGGTGATGGTCAAGCTCGGCGTCACCCTTCCGCAGTTCACCGACGACGCGACCGTAGTCGTTGACGGCGCACGTCGGGCACGCGAAGCGGGACTCGATTCGGTGTTCGTGTTCGACCACCTGTGGCCGCTCACCGGAGGCAAGGAGACGTCCGATCTTCGAGTCGTGGACCACGCTGGCTCACATCGCGGCGGTCACCGAGGACATAGATATCGGGACCTTGGTGACGAGGTCGTCGTTGCGGCATCCCGCGGTGCTGGCGAAGATGGCGGCGACGGTTGCCTCGATCGCCCCGGGGAGACTGATCGTCGCGATCGGCTCGGGGGACGAGATGAGCCGGTCGGAAAACGAGTCCTACGGCATCCCGTACTACTCGGGGGACGATCGCGTGCCTCAGATGATCTCGGCCGCCGATGCGGTGCGCCGGTACGTCACTACGGAAAGCGTGTCGATGAGCGATGCCTACGTCACGCTCGAAGACCTTCCGGTGAGCCCGGCCCCCGAGCCACCGAAGGTGTGGCTCGGGGGCCGGAGCCAAGCTGTGCTCCAGGCCGCCGGCCGGGTCGGGGATGGGTGGAACGGGTGGGCCGGAACGCCCGAGGGGTTCGCCCGCGACGCCGCGAT
Source organism: uncultured Actinomycetes bacterium (assembly GCA_963826105.1). Classification (GTDB taxonomy): domain Bacteria; phylum Actinomycetota; class CADDZG01; order CADDZG01; family WHSQ01; genus WHTI01. The sequence continues at coordinate 45,058 of CAWGWA010000007.1, forward strand.
CGTAGTGGCCGCGGCCACCGGCCGCGATGTTCAACTGACCTGGGGCGGCCTCGTGATCATGGCGGATACCGATGATGCCGCGCAGGCGAAGCTCGGCAAGCGCGATCCCAAGGGATACGTCGTCGGGGGCCCGAACACCGTCGCCCGCACCCTCGGGCGGTTCGTGGAGGCGGGCGCGACCCACCTCGTTGTGACCTTCACCGATCCGGCGGACCCATCCAACTACGCCCGGTTGGGATCCGAGATCCGCCGGCTCCTGGGCCTCGGCTGACGGTTGCGCAGATACCCCTGGGGGGTATATGGTGGAGGCATGAAGACAGAACGGGATCACCACCGGGACACCTCCGAGGAACAGACCTTCGACGTCAGGGGCATGACCTGCGCGTCGTGCGCCCGGCGGGTCGAGCGCACACTGGCGGGACAGCCGGGAGTATCCGAGGCGGCGGTCAACTTCGCTCTGGAGAAGGTCACGGTCTCGGCCACTGCCATCGATTTCGAGCAGCTCAGCACCGCGGTCGAGAACGCAGGCTACGAGCTGGTTCCCCCGCAGGAGATGCATGGGGAGCACGAAGGTCACGACCACGGGATCACGATCGGAGCCGAGGAGGAGCGGGCCCGCGTCGCGTGGCGTCAGTTCCTCGGTGCCGCGATCCTCACGATCCCGGCGGTGCTACTTGCGATGTTCGGTCCAACCGAGGTGCCCGCGGGGATGGAAGGGATGGGCGGCGGGATGGAAGCGGTCGCGCCCGACTGGTCGCGCTGGACCCAGTTCTTCTTGATCCTCCCGGTCGAGTTCTGGTTCGGTCGTCGGTTCCTCGTGAGCGCCTGGAAGCAGGCGCGTCACCGTGCCGTCAACATGGACACGCTGGTCGCGATCGGGACCTTGAGCGCGGTTGGTTTCTCGACCTATTCGCTCCTGTTCGATGGCCATCTCTACTTCGAGACCGCCGGAGTCATCATGAGCTTCCTGCTCCTAGGCAAGTACTTCGAGCATCGATCCAAGAGCAGCGCGTCGCGGGCGATCAAGGCTCTCCTCGAGATGGGAGCGAAGTCCGCGATCGTGGTGCGCAACGGCGCCGAGGTCGAGGTCCCGGTGGAAGCGGTCGTTGTCGGGGACATGGTGCGCGTGCGGCCCGGAGCCGTGATCCCCACGGATGGGATCGTGAAGGAGGGTGAATCGTCGGTCGACGAGTCGATGCTGACAGGGGAATCGGTCCCCGTCGACAAACGCCCGGACGACGATGTCTATGGAGCGACGATCAACTCGGCGGGCTCGCTGTTGGTCGAGGTCACGCGCGTGGGGACCGATACGGCCCTAGCTCGAATCTCCCGGCTCGTCGAAGAGGCGCAGACGCGCAAGGCGCCGATCGAACATCTTGCGGACCGCGTCGCCTCGGTCTTCGTTCCGATCGTCATCGCGATCGCCTTGGTTTCGATGGCCGCGTGGCTGATCTTCGGTGGCACCCTCGAGGAAGCCCTCGTCGCTGCGGTAGCGGTTCTGATCATCGCTTGCCCCTGCGCCATGGGACTTGCGACGCCGGCGGCCGTGATGGTTGGCACCGGTCGGGGCGCGCAACTCGGGATCGTGATCAAGGGCGGTGACGTGCTCGAACGTTCGGGAGCCATCGATGCGGTGATCTTCGACAAAACCGGAACCCTGACGGTGGGAGAGATGTCGGTGACCGACGTCGTCACCGCCCCCGAGCGCGATGAAGGCACCGTGCTCCGGCTCGCCGGCGCGGCAGAGGCCCTGTCGGAGCACCCCATCGCCCGGGCGATAGTCGGCGCCGCGGCCGAGCGCTTCGGCGATCTTCCGAAGGCCGATGGGTTCGCATCGACGACAGGTACCGGGGTGAAGGCGACGGTCGACGGGAACGAGGTTGCCGTGGGACGTCGCTCGTTCTTCGAGTCCGTCGAGATCCCCTCCGTCCTCTCCGACAGAGCCGAGGCTCTCGAGGCCCAAGGCAAGACCGTCGTCTGGGTCGGATCCGGCGACGGGGTCGTCGGGGTCGTCGCGGTAGCCGATACCTTGAAGCCCACAGCCGCGGCCGCGCTTGCCAGACTCCACGATCTCGGACTCGAGACCTTGATGATCACCGGAGATAACCGGACAACCGCGGAAGCGATCGCCCGGGAGGTCGGCATTGATCGTGTCCTTGCCGAGGTCCGTCCCGAGAACAAGGTCGCCGCCGTCGCCGAACTGCAAGAACGAGGACGCAAGGTCGCGATGGTCGGAGATGGGATCAACGACGCCCCCGCTCTGGCGCGTGCGGATCTAGGGGTGGCGATCGGAACGGGGGCCGAGGTCGCGATCGAGGCGGCCGACCTGACCCTGGTCGGTGGTGATCCTCTCCTGGCCGCCGCCGCGATCGAGCTGTCCCGTAGGACCCTGAGGACGATCAAGCAGAACCTCGGCTGGGCATTCGGGTACAACGTCGCCGCCATCCCACTTGCTGCGTTCGGTCTGCTCGACCCGATGATCGCCGCCGCCGCGATGGCCTTCTCATCGGTCAGCGTGGTTGCGAATGCCCTGCGGTTGAGGCGCTTCAAGCCGGTCGGGGGCTAGCGGAGCCTCGGAGTCGCCGGGCTGCAAGAATGGTGCGATGGCTCCGGAGCTCCATCTCGATACCTCGGCCCTGGTGTACCGGGCGTTCTTCTCGCTGCCGAAGACGCTGACCGACCCGGAGGGGCGTCCGATCAACGCGGTCAGAGGGTTCCTCGAGATGGTCACCAGATTGACCCTCGACCGGCGGCCGTCCCGGATCATCGCCGCGTTCGACGACGACTGGCGCCCCGCTTACCGGGTCGAGGCTTATGCCGGCTACAAAGCCGACCGGCCCGAGGATCCGCCGGAGTTGCCCCGGCAGTTCCACGTCCTGAGGGAGGTCCTGGACGCGGTCGGGATGCCCGTCGCGATCGCCAAGGGGCTCGAGGCGGACGATGTGCTGGCGACGCTGGCGGCCGGAGCGAAAGGCAAGGATCGATACCTGGTAGTCACCGGGGATAGGGACCTTGTCGCTCTGGTGCGTGATCCGCAGGTCGCCGTGGTCTTTCCCGTGAAGGGGTTGAGCGAGGTCGCCGTCTTCGACGAGGCCGCGGTGATCGAGAAGTATGGGATCCCCGCGAGCCTCTACGGGGATTTCGCAACGATGCGAGGCGACCCCTCCGACGGCTTACCGGGGGTCGCTGGGATCGGCCCGGTGCGCGCGGCGAAGTTGCTCAACGAATCCGGGTCGTTGGAGGGGATCCTGAACAGCCTCGACTCGCTCCCTCCCAAGCAGAAGGAAGCGTTCGAGAATGCACGCGACTATCTCGAGGCGATGAAGACGGTCGTGCCGATGGTGTCGGATGCGAAGATCGAGATGAGTGAGGCTCACGAACCGGACCGCGAGCTGATCGACGAGCTGGTCGAGGTGCACGGGTTGGGTAGTTCTCCCGTCAGGCTGGCTCAGGCACTGTCGGGCGAGCGATAACCAGGACGGAAAGGGAGAAGGCGATCACAACGATCTACCTGGTGCGCCACGGCGCGACCGAATGGAACCACACGAAGCGCGCTCAGGGGCAAGCCGACATCGCGCTGAACGATGCCGGCCGGGAACAGGCCGAGAGCATCGCTCAGGAATTGGCCGACCTCGACATCGTGGCGGTCTACTCGAGCGATCTCTCCCGGGCGCGCGACACCGCCGAGCCGATAGCGCGGACTCACGGCCTCGAGGTCGAGTCCGACCCGGACTTCCGCGAGATCGACCAGGGTGAATGGGAAGGTCTGCACGTCGACGACATCAAGAAGGCGTGGCCCGAGATGTGGGGTGCGGCCCGTCACTACAGCACCCGTCCCGGCGGCGAGTCACCGGCACAGGTGAGGAAGCGGGCGCTGGCCGGCATCAAGCGGATCGTTGAGGTCCACCCCGAGGGAACCGTGGTGGTCGTCAGCCATGGCGGCACCATTCGGTGGATGTCGGCGGAGGCGATGGGCTACAACGACGGATACTCCGCGAGGCTCAGGGGAGTGAGCAACGGGGGAGCGGTGTCGTTCCAGGCGCGACTCGACGGGGACACTCTGGTGGTGTCGGATCTCGTTCGGTTGGACGGTGCAGGCACCGACCTCGACGACCCCAATGACTAGGCGGGTTGCCGCAGCGGTCGCACTGCTCGTGATGGCGGCCGTTCCGATTCCATCCCTCGCGGCAACCGATCCACCTCCGTCGTCGGGGGCCGGGCTGGAGACCGAAGTCAGGTTCGCGGTCATCGGCGACATGGGGACCGGCGGCTCGGAGCAGGCGGAGGTTGCCGAGCGCATGTGTTCATGGCGCGTTGATCATCCCTACGACCTCGTGGTGACCACCGGTGACAACGTCTATCCGTCAGGGCATCCCGACGACTTCTCGGCGAACTTCTTCGAGCCCTACTCGTGCTTGTTGGAAGCCGGGGTCAAGTTCCGAGCGTCGCTCGGGAATCACGATGTGGTGACCGACGACGGACAGCCTGAGATCGACGAGCCGCTCTTCGGCATCCGCAAGCGCAACCATGTCGTCACCTATCAGGGCATCCGCTTCGTCATAGCGAACTCGAACAACCTGAGGATGACCTGGCTCGACGAGCATCTCCCGGCGATCGAAGGCGATCGCTGGACCATCGTTGTGTTCCATCACCCGGTCTATTCGTCCGGCGCCGGACATGGATCGACACCCGGCTTCCGGCCCGCTCTTCCGGACCTCTTCCGTGAGCATGGGGTCGATCTGGTCCTGAACGGCCACGATCACGTCTTCTCCGCGACTAAGGAGCTCAAGAAGATCCGGTACGTCGTCACCGGTGGTGGAGGTGCGTCCCTCTACGGGTGCGACGAGAAGTGGTTCACCGATGGATGTTTCGCGAGGCACCACTTCTTGATCGTCCGCGCTACCGACGAGAGGCTGTACGTCTCGGCGATTCCGCGCAACGGGAAACCGTTCGCCCGCTTTTCGACGGCCGGTCGCTGAGGGGCTTACCTCCTCTGCTAGTTTCAGTGGATGGAGTTCAGACGCATAGAGCGGTTCCCGCCGTACGTGTTCGCGACCGTCAACGACATGAAGATGCGTGCGCGCCGTGCCGGCGAGGACATCATCGATCTCGGGATGGGCAATCCGGACATCCCGCCGCCGGACGCGGTGATCGACAAGCTCAAGGAAGCCGCCGATAACCCGCGCAACCACCGCTACTCGACCTCGCGTGGCGTTCCGAAATTGAGGCAGGCGGTGGCCGACCTCTACGAGCGGGGGTGGGGCGTGACGCTCGATCCCGAGACCGAGATCTGCACGACGATCGGGGCCAAGGAGGGGTTGTCGCACCTCGCGTGGGTCCTCTGTGGCCCGGGCGATTCGGTTCTGGTGCCGGAGCCCACCTACCCGATCCATACCTACGCCATGATCCTGGCCGGGGCCAACCTGACATCGATCCCGATGTCGCTCGAGTCGGACTTCTTCGCCGATCTCGTCAATGCCTACGAACACACCGAGCCGCGTCCACGGGTCGTCTTGTGTTCGTTCCCGCACAACCCGACGACGGCGGTGGCAACGAGGGAGTTCTTCGAACAGCTGGTCGAGTTCGCCAAGGCGCGTGACGTCATGGTGATCCACGACCTCGCGTATGCGGACCTCGTGTTCGACGCCGAACGGGCGCATTCGTTCCTCGAGGTGCCGGGGGCGCGTGACGTCGGCGTCGAGTTCTTCTCGATGTCGAAGTCGTACTCGATGCCGGGCTGGCGCATCGCCTTCTGCGTCGGCAACACCGAGATGGTCGGCGCTCTCACCAAGCTCAAGAGCTACCTCGACTACGGCGTGTTCCAACCGATCCAGATCGCCGCGATCATCGCCCTCAACGAATGCACCGAGGCCCCCAAGCAGATCCGTGAGATCTACCGTTCCCGCCGGGACGCGTTGTGCGAGTCGCTCGAGCGTGCCGGCTGGAAGATCCCGGTGCCTCTGGCCACGATGTTCGCGTGGGCGCCGATACCCGAACCTTTCCAGCACATGGGCTCGCTCAAGTTCTCGGAGTACCTCGTTCAGGAGGCGAAGGTCGGCGTCGCGCCGGGGCTCGGGTTCGGTCCGGCCGGCGATCCCTACGTGCGGTTCGCACTGGTCGAGAACGAGCAACGTATCCGCCAAGCAGCCCGCGGCATCCGCCGCGCGCTGGAGAAGGGCCCTCCTACTACCTAGCGATCGGCCTCGGCGTGATCGCGGACTAAATGCCCTCTAAGAGTCCCCGAAGGCAGAAAGCGACGGCTTCGTCGGCGAGTTGGGGCCGATCGTTGCCGTCGGTCGAATCCATGTAGACCTCGACGAAGTGGAAGATCGCGCCGAGGATGCCGTGTCCCATCAGCTCCGGATCTCCTGGACGGATGAGCCCCGCGGCCATGCCCTCTTTGATGTGCCCGGCGGTGTCGGCGACTACGATGTGTTGTCCTCGCTGCACGAGGGTCTGGAATTCCTCGTAGCGCCCGGCGATCCGTATCAGTGACAGCACCTCAGGATTGTCATCGAAGAACTTGATCGACGCTCGGATGCCCTGCTCGATGCGAGCGACGGGGTCCCGGGCCAGGGTGATCGCTTCTTCCTGCGATCGACGCAGCCGCAGCAGCGAACCTTCGAGCAGTTCCGAGAAGAGGGCTTCCTTGGATTCGAAGTACCAGTAGAAGACGCCCTTGCCGACGCCCATGGCATCGCACACGTCTCCGACCGTGGTCCCGTGGTAACTCTGCTCGGCGAACAGCCGTGCCGCGACCTCGAGGACCTGCTCGCGCCGCTTGGTTCCTCGCTTCGTCAGCTTCCGTTCTTTCACGGCGGCCAGCCTACCGCCGGTGTAGCCTTCGGCCATGAATTCCACAGATAAGAGACGAAAGATCATCGTGCTGGGCGCCGCCGGACGGGATTTCCATAACTTCAACGTCCGGTACCGGGACGATGAGACCGTCGAGGTGGTCGCTTTCACGGCCACCCAGATCCCCGGGATCGACGGGCGCGTCTACCCGAGGGAGTTGGCCGGGAGCCTCTACCCGGACGGCATCCCGATCCGGATCGAGGACGAGCTCGAGAGCCTCGTGGCCGAGTTCGGGGCCGACGAAGTGACCTTTGCCTACTCCGACGTCAGCCACGAAACGGTCATGCATCTCGCTTCTAGAGCGATCGCCACGGGGGCCGACTTCTCTCTACTGGGTGGCAAAGCAACGATGATCGACTCGGACAAGCCGGTCGTTGCGGTCTGCGCCGTTCGGACCGGATCCGGTAAGTCGCAGACGACCCGCGCTGTTGCGGAGATCCTCAAGGCCGCCGGGAAGAAGATCGCGGTGATCCGCCATCCCATGCCTTACGGGAACCTCGTCGCGCAAGCGGTCCAGCGTTTCGAGACCTACTCTGACCTCGAGAAGCACGACTGCACCATCGAGGAGCGTGAGGAGTACGAGCCGCATCTCGATCGCGGTTCGATCGTGTACGCGGGCGTCGACTACGGCGAGATCCTCCGGAGTGCGGAGAAGGAAGCCGACGTGATCCTGTGGGACGGCGGCAATAACGATCTCCCGTTCTACGTTCCCGACGTCCACATCACCGTCGTCGACCCACTGCGGGTGGGTCACGAGACGAGCTACCACCCTGGCGAGGCCAATCTACGCATGGCTGATGTGGTCGTGATCAATAAGATGGACTCGGCCGATCCCGGCGATGTGGAGACACTGAAGAAGACGATCGGCGAACTCAATTCCGACGCCGTCGTCATCGAGGCGGAGTCCCCGGTCACGGTGGATGAGGGAGCCGATCTCAAGGGCAAGCGGGTGCTCGTGGTCGAGGACGGTCCGACCCTTACCCACGGTGAGATGACCTACGGAGCCGGAGTGGTGGCCGCCAAGCGCGCCGGAGTGGCATCGCTCGTCGATGCTCGCCCGTGGGCGGCCGGAACGATAAAGGATGTCTACGCCAAGTACCCGCACATCGGAGAGCTGTTACCGGCGATGGGCTACTCGGAGCGGCAGCGGAAGGATCTCGCCGACACGATCAATGCTTCGGATGCGGATGCGGTGCTGATAGCGACGCCGATCGACCTCCGGAAGATCATCCACATCGACAAACCTGCCTACCGGGCGAGCTACGAGCTCAAGGTCATTTCGAGCCCGAGCCTCGAGGACGAGCTCACGGAGCGCCTCGAGCTCTAGTTCTTAGAACGTCTGACCTCTTCGGGTGCGAGTTGCTCGACGAGTTCGCGGACGAACAATCCGACGTCGGTGATCACTCCCGTGGATTGCCACGAGCCTCGGTCCATGAGCTTGGTGACCGTCGCCTGATTGATGTCAACGCACACCAGCGGTACCGAGGCCGGGAGGCAGTTCCCGGTGGCGATCCCATGCAGCATGGTCCCGACCACGATGCAGAACGAGATGGGAGCCTTCCCGTCGACCCCCCAGATGATCTCGCGGAGCCTGTTCTGCACCTCCATCATGTCGGACACCGTTTCGGGCAGGGGTCCGTCATCGCGGACGCTCCCGCCGAAGAGGTAGTCGAGGTCCTGAGTCACGAGGTGGTACACGATGCCGTCGGAGAACAGTCCGGCGTCGATGGCCGCCTTGAACGAGCCGTGACGTCGAAGTTCGTTGATGGCCCTGATGTGGTGTTCGTGTCCGTGTTCGGCCGCAGTGCCCTTATGGAGGTAGACCCCGAGCGAGGTGCCGTAGATGTTGGACTCGATGTCGTGCGCTGCGACCCCGTTTCCGGCGAACAGGGCGTCGAGGTAACCGGCCCGGATCAGGGCACAGAGGTCCGGGGCCGCTCCGGTGTGGATCAGAGCTGGACCCGCGACCCAGAGGATCCGGCCCCCGTTTTCCTTGACCGCCCGCATCTGATCGGCGATCTGCTCCACGACGAGGGCTTTGGGTTTCTCGCTCGAGACGTCCGAGGACATGAACTCGAACCCGGCCCCCTCGCCTCTCGGTTTGTCGAGCGGCAGAACCCTGATCCCGAAGCCGCGCATGACGATCTGCATCCCCCTGGTCACGTCGGCCATAGGGACGGTCCTCGGCGTCCCATCGGAGATGACGATGCCGCAGTCCATCTCGGGTCGCTCGACCGCCACCCAGCGGCCGTTGATGCGGACGTCGGTGTCGAAGTTGGTTGTTGAGTAGAAGCCCGGAGGGAAGGAACCGTCGACGTCCGCGACGGCGATGGTGGCGTCTTCAACCGTTTCGGCGTTGGCTCCGTACTGCGTGAGGTGATCGATCAGCAGCTCGAGCGTCTCTTCGTCGTCGGCGATGACCTTGAGGCGGGCCACGGAGGTGTCGGTGTGATGGACACCGATGGTCAGCTCGAGGACCTCGTACTCGGCCCCCCGATCGATGATCTCGTCGAAGATCTTGGGCAGGGTGAGCGAGTCGATGATGTGTCCCTCGAGGAGGACGTTCTCAGATGGCATAAGTGGACCTCTCCTTGATGAACTCGTAGGTGCGGCGGAACACACTGTCCCGGTCCTTATCGAGCGTGATCACGTGGAACGAGTTCTCGCACCACACGAGCTCTTTGTCGGATGAGCCCACCCTTTCGAGGATCATCTCAGCGTTGTAGGGCTTGACCGTGTGGTCGTTCCGCCCATGCATGATCAGGATCGGGCAGTCGACCTTCGGTAGGGCCTCCTTGACCTCACTGAGGGTCTTCAACATCTCGTGGGTCGATCGGGTGGGGAGCCGGTCGTAGGCGATCTCGTGACCCTCCGGGTCGGCGATGTCATTGCCGACCCCGGCTATCGAGCGCGTCAGCCGTTTGATGACCGGAGCGAAGTGGCGTCTCGGGTCATTGGTGTCGACGATCCCCGCAAGCGTCACGATCCCCTTCACCTTCCCGGGGTTCCGAGCGATGAAGTCGAGCGATAACGCCGCCCCGAACGAGAGGGCGACGATGAAGACCTCATTCCGACCCCCGGCGACCTGCTCGTAGCCCTCGGCTACGGTGCGCCGCCACTCGTCCCTGGTCTTCGTGTCCAGGTCCTGCCACGTGGTCCCGTGACCGGGGAGGCGGGGCGCCACGACCGCGATGCCTTTGGAGGCAAGGAACTCACCGAGGCCCCTCATTCCCTGAGGGCTCCCGGTATAGCCGTGGACCAGGAGCGCGCCGATCGGCCCCTCGCCCAAGGAGAACGCCTCGGCCCCCTCGATCACCTGCGGTTCGCCCACGAGTCCTCCTTGATTCGGTTCGGTTTGTCGCTTTTCGCGTTCTCCGGGTACTCTCAGGTCCCAGATCCGTCTACGGGTGGCGCCGAAAACTTGACCGGAGGGTCCGGCTCCACGATCTCGCCGGATTGCCTACCATGTAGGGCAGGGGGAGTGAGAAGCCGGACGGAGATGCACTATACGTCCGGAAGTTTCTATCGAGAGGGTCCGCGGGACGATGATCTATTGGTTGATCAAGGCGTTCCTCAAGCCGTTGATGCGCCTGATCTACAAGATCGAGGTGCGCGGGCTCGAGAACGTGCCGAAGGATGGCCCGGCCATCATCGCGGCCAATCACCTCTCGTTCCTCGACTCTTTCTTCATCCCCCTGGTCATCAAACGGCGGAAGATGACCTACCTCGCTAAGGCCGACTACTTCAAGTCATGGAAGACCGCGTGGTTCTTCCGCAGTGTTGGCCAGATCCCGTGCGAGCGGGAGGGCGGCAAGAAATCCCAGCAGTCGCTCGACATCGCGCTCGAGGTTCTGGGCGAGAACAAGCTTCTCGGCATCTATCCCGAGGGCACCCGATCGCCCAACGGCAAACTCCACCGCGGACGGACCGGAGTGGCGCGCCTTGCCCTTCAGGCCGGGGTCCCGGTCGTGCCGGCCGGCCTGATCGGCACCGACCTCGTGCAGCCGAAGGACCGTAAGTTCCCCCGCCTCACCGGACGGATCCGGGTTCAGGTGTCGTTCGGTGCCCCGCTCGATTTCACCCGTCACGAGGGACAGGAGAAGGACCGCTTCGTCCTTCGCAGCGTCACGGACGAGATCGTCTACGAGATCATGCAGTTGTCGGGCCAGGAGTACGTCGATGAGTACGCCTCCAAGAAGTCGACCGTCCCGATGCCCGAATCGGTCCGCATCGTGGACGACATCGATCTGAGCGATGAGGTCCTCGCTGGCTAGGTCTCTTTCGAGGCCCAGCCCTTCGACAGCTCGACCGCTCGTTTCCATCCGTCGTGCAGGGAATCTGCCTCGTCGCGTGACATCTTCGGTTCGTACTCGGCCCCCGCCGCCCAACCTGCTCCGATCTCCGAGGGGGCGGCCCACACGCCCTCCGCCAGTCCCGCCAGATACGCGGCACCGAGTGCGGTGGTCTCTTGATCCTTCGGTCGTCGGACGACGACGCCGAGCTGATCCGCCTGGAACTGGCATAGGACGTCCATCACGCTGGCCCCACCATCAACCCGCAGCTCTTTCAGCGGCGTCTCCGCATCTAGGGTCATCGCCTCGACGACATCGCGCGTCTGGTAGGCCATCGCTTCGACCACGGCGCGGGCGAGGTGAGCGCGGGTCGTTCCCTGTGTGATCCCGACGAAAGCCCCACGGGCGTACGGATCCCAGTGCGGCGCCCCGAGGCCGACGAACGCGGGGACGAGATACGCGCCGCCGGTGTCGGGCACCGACCCCGCCAGCGGCCCGGTCTCGGATGCCTGCGAGATGATCCCAAGTCCGTCCCGCAGCCACTGGATCGCGGCACCGGTAATGAAGATCGCGCCCTCGAGCGCGTAGCGAACGCCGTCCCCGATATCCCAGGCGGCCGTCGACAACAGCCCGTGCTTCGACCGGCGAACCTCCGCACCGGTGTTCATGAGGACGAACGAGCCGGTGCCGTAGGTGTTCTTCGCCATGCCGGTCTCGAAGCAGGCCTGACCGAAGAGCGCCGACTGCTGGTCTCCCGCGGCACCCGACACCGGGATCCTGGCGCCCGGCAGAACCCCCTCGGCGGTCGTGCCCATGCGGCCGCTGGAGGGAAGGACCTCGGGGAGGAGGGACTCCGGGACGCCGAGGGTCTCGAGGATCCATGGATCCCAATTGCCGTCTTCCAGCGAGTACAGCATCGTGCGGGAGGCATTGGAGTGCTCGGTGACGTGTCGCTCTCCACCGGTCAGCTTCCAGATGAGCCATGAGTCGATCGTCCCGAGCGCCAGTTCGCCCGCCTCCGCCCGGCCCCGGACGTCGGGGAGGTTCTCGAAGTACCAGAGCAGCTTGGTTGCGGAGAAGTACGGATCGAGGACGAGGCCGGTGCGCGCCTTCAGTTCGTCTTCGATCCCATCGGTCCTCAGCCGTTCGCAGATCGAAGCGCTGCGACGGCATTGCCACACGATCGCGGGAGCGACCGGCTCGCCGGTCTTCCGGTCCCACAGAACGAGCGTTTCGCGCTGGTTAGTGATCCCGATCGCGGCCACATCGCTCGGCTTCGCGCCCGCGTCCTCCAGGGCACGCACGAGGAGTGCTTGGGTCGTCTCCCAGATCTCGACCGCGTCGTGCTCGACCCACCCGGGCCTCGGGTAGTACTGCTGGAACTCGGAGTAGGCCCGGCCCTGGACGCGGGCCTCCGGGTTCACGACGAACACGGTCACACCGGTGGTACCGGCGTCGACCGACAGGATCAGCTCTGGCATCGGGCCTCCGTCAGGGCAGACATACTTGTTGGGTGCTTTCTCATCCGATCACGGATAAAGCTAGCGTGTCCGGGGTTCGCCGACGCATACGGTCGGACCTCAACGGCGCGGGCGTCGACGATGCGGTCTTGTTCGACTGTCTCGTTGCGGTTACCGAGGCATGCACCAACGCGCTGATGCACGGCGTCGAGGACGGTGGTCCGATGCCGCAGGTCAGTTGGGTGATCGAAGACGCAGAGGTTCGTTTCATCGTGCAGGACTTCGCCGGCCAGGAGTGGTCGATGGCCGTGCATCCATCCGGAGGGCTATCGCAACTCTCGCCGGAAGCGGCCGAGGAGCGCGTCGGCGGTTACGGCCTGACGATCATCCGGGAGTTGATGGATGAGGTCGACGTCGATGTCTCGCCCCAAGGAACCGTCGTCTCGTTGGTGAAGCGGCTCAGTTCCTGACGAGGATCTCGGCTTCGATCCATCCCAGCCCGGAGATACCGATGGCCTCGGCAGAGGCGTGACTCAGATCCAGGATGCGATCCCCGACGTACGGACCCCGATCGTTCACGAGGACGACGACCCCGCGGCCCTCGTGCGTTACGAACAGGTAGGACGGGAGCGGGAGATCCTTGCTGGCGGCGGTGTAGAGCGAACTATCGAAGATGTCACCGTTGGCGGTGTAGTTGCCTTCGAAGCCCGGGCCGTACCACGACGCCGTCCCCTGGAAGGTGACTCCGGTTCCTGCCAGGCCGTCGGGGATCTCGGACGCAGGCCCGGTTCCTGCGAGCGCCGCCGCGAATGCTCCGGTTGGGTTGACCCCACCGGTCAGTAGTGCAGCGCGGGCCGCCTCCTCCAGTTGTTCGATCTGCTCCTGGAGTTCACCGAGGGTGTCGCGCCGAAGCGCGAGGCTCTTTCTGATCTCGTCGGCGAGAGCATCGACCTTTCGCTGTTCGTCCAGCAGACGTTGCTTACCGTTGTCGATCTCCTCCTGGGCCGCGGCAGCGGTCTCGAGCTGAGTTTGGGACGCAGCGAGCGATTCGCGTGCGCGGTTGGCCGCGGCCGAGGTGATCTTGCTGAATAGCTCGAGGTCGTTGAGGTCGCGAGCGGAGAGAACGAGAGCGAGGTTGGTTGAAGGGTCGCCTCCTTTGTAGACCTCGATCGCATCGGCGACGTAGCCGTCCATGGCGCTCTGGTACGCGGCGTCCGCGGCGCGGCGGTCCGCCTCGAGGGTGGCCAGCTCCGCACCCGCTTGCTCGATCTCACTCTGTAGGCGCGTCTGCCGGCGCTCCAGGGTCGCCAACCTGCGCTCGAGGGCGGTGACGTTGTCGGCCACGGCCTGCGCTCGCTCGCGGATCGTGTGGATGTCGGCGGCGCTTGCGGGACGCGCAGCCACGCTCGCCGACGCCAGAAAAGCCGTCAGCGCCAGGAGTCCCAGGGCGCGTAGGAGCCGGTTGCTCATATATCTGGAGTTTCGTCACTATTTTCCTCTGGATTGAGTCACGGGCCCAAGACGGGGGATTATGGGGCGCGTGGCGTCGACGGAGACGCAGTCAGAGCGGTCGTCGACCAAGAGGAAGGCCAGATCGACATGAGGATCGGGATGCTGACCGGAGGCGGAGACTGCCCCGGTCTCAATGCGGTGATCAGGGCGGTGGTTCGGAAGGGCGTCAACGTTCACGGTCATCAGATCGTCGGATATCGAGACGGTTGGAAGGGTGTCCTTGAGGGCGAGTCGATGGCGCTGGACATCGAGAACACATCGGGGATATTGCCTCGAGGTGGAACGATCCTGGGGTCGTCTAGAACGAACCCGTTCAAGGAAGAGAACGGCGTCGAACGGGTCAAGGAGAATCTTGCAGCCTCGAACATCAACGCCCTGATCGCGATCGGCGGGGAAGACACCCTGGGGGTTGCTGAGAAGCTGCACTCAGAGGGCGTGAATGTCGTCGGCGTGCCCAAGACGATCGACAACGATCTCAATGCCACCGACTTCACCTTCGGGTTCAATACCGCGGTGCAGATCTGTACCGACGCCATCGACCGCCTGCACACGACGGCGGAATCCCATAACAGGGTGCTCGTTGTCGAGGTGATGGGACGCCACGCGGGTTGGATCGCCACCTACTCAGGGATCGCGGGTGGCGCGGACGCGATCCTCGTACCGGAACGACCCTTCGACCTCGACGAGGTCTGCGACCACATCCGAAGGCGTCATGAGCGCGGTCGAGCGTTCTCCATCGTGGTCGTCGCCGAAGGCGCCACCCCGAAGGAAGGTGACGAGATCACGGCGGCCGAGCAGACCGATGCCTTCGGCCACGTGCGCTTGGGCGGTATCGGGGTTGCGCTGGAGAGTGAGATAGAAGAGCGCACCGGCTACGAGACCCGCGTCACGATCCTCGGGCACATCCAGCGGGGTGGAACGCCGACCGCGTTCGATCGCGTGCTCGCAACGCGTTTCGGGATCGCGGCCATCGATGCGGTTCACGACGGTGACTTCGGAAAGATGGTGGCCCTCCGAGGGACGGAGATCGTACGGGTGACACTGTCCGAAGCGGTCGGGACCCTGAAGACTCTGGACACGGGGCTGTACGAAACCGCAGAGGTCTTCTTCGGCTGACGCGATACCCCCGGGGCCCTATATCCTGGGAGGGACCGTGCAAGACCACGGGGGAGCTCGGAGCGACCGGGCTGAGAGGCGAGCCGAAGCTGCTCGCGACCCCCTGACCCGTCCGGTAACGCGGGCGAGGGAGGCGACCACTGATGGATGCGTTGATCGTTGGCGGTGGAGCCATCGGGCTCTCCATCGCATGGCGCAGCAAGGAGCGCGGTCTCGACGTCGCTGTGATCGACGAGAAGTTCGGCCACGGCGCCTCGTGGGCGGCAGCCGGGATGCTCGCACCGGTCACCGAGGTCCACTACGGCGAGGAAGCCGTTCTCCAGATCAACCTCGAGTCGTCGCGCCGCTACCCGCGGTTCGCGGCCGACCTGGCGGCAGCTTCGGGCCGGGAAGTCGGCTACCGGCAGTCGGGAACCTTGATCGTGGCCCCCGACGGAGATGACTTCGCGGCACTGAACGAGCTGTTCGCCTTCCAATGCCGTCTGGGACTCGATGCGCGCCCGCTGAAGCCGAGCGAAGCTCGATCGATGGAGCCGGCACTTGCCCCATCGATCAGGGGCGCGTTCTTCATCGAAGGCGACCACCATGTCGACAACCGGCTCCTGGTTGGAGCACTGGAGGAGGCGTGTCGGCGATCCGGTGTCGACTTGATCAGCGGGCGGGTCGAGGAAGTGATCACCACCGGCGATCGCGTGACCGGCGTGCGGCTCGCCGATCGTGAAGTGGAGGCCGCAACGGTCGTCCTGGCAGCCGGGTCGTGGAGTGGACGGATCGCGGGCATCCCAGAACGGGCGCGCCCGCCGGTGAGGCCGGTCAAAGGACAGTTGCTCTACCTCAAGGGGTCCGAGACCTCTCCGCTGTTGAGCAGGAACGTCCGAGGACTCGACGTCTACATCGTTCCCCGAACCGACGGCCGGATAGCGGTGGGGGCAACGGTCGAAGAGAAGGAGTTCGATACGACGGTGACCGCCGACGCGGTCTACACGTTGTTGCGCGATGCCTACGAACTGATCCCGGGACTGCGCGAGCTCGAGCTGTTGGAGATGGTGGTCGGATTCCGACCGGGCTCGCCCGACAACGCGCCGATGCTCGGCCCCTCCGCGGTCGACGGGCTTGTGATCGCAACGGGGCATTACCGCAACGGCATCCTCCTGGCGCCCGTCACGGCCGACGAGATCGCGCACCTCCTCGCCACCGGAGAGGTCTCGCCGACGATCGCCCCTTTCACTCCGAGAAGGTTCGAAGCTGAGGTCGCGTCATGAACGTCCGGGTGAACGGCGCCGAGCAGTCGGTCGATCCCGGCACGACTCTCGCCGACCTTGTGGAGGCGACGAGGGGAGACGCCTCTGGAAAGGGGACCGCGGCCGCCGTCAACGGCGAGGTCGTGACCCGCGCCGAATGGCCGACCACGCCCCTATCTGACGGCGACGCGATCGAGGTCCTGACGGCGTCGCAGGGAGGCTGATCAAGATGGATGATGAGTTTGTAATTGCAGGCGAGACGTTCTCCTCGCGGTTGATCCTCGGCACCGGGGGAGCGAGCAGTCTCGAGGCCCTGGAGAAGGCGATCGTCGCCTCGGGCAGCGAGATGGCGACGGTCGCTCTCCGCCGGGTCAGTCCCGAGCAGCGCGGCTCGATCATCGACGTGCTCGAGCGGACGGGATGCCGCTTGCTTCCCAATACCGCGGGCTGCTTCACGGCCAAGGATGCGGTCACAACGGCGAAGCTGGCGCGCGATGCGTTCGAAACCGATTGGATCAAGCTTGAGGTCATCGGCGACGACCAGAACCTGTTGCCCGATGCGGTGGATCTGGTGGCGGCCGCAGAGGAGCTCGTCGCCGACAACTTCGTGGTGCTCGCCTATACGAACGACGATCCGATCCTCGCCCGACGCCTAGAGAACGTCGGCTGCGCCGCGGTCATGCCTCTGGGAAGCCCGATCGGATCGGGACAGGGGATCCTCAATCCGTACAACCTGGCGATCATCGTCGAAGATCTTTCCGTCCCCGTGGTGCTCGATGCCGGGGTGGGCACTGCCTCGGATGCCGCGATCGCACTCGAGATCGGGTGTGACGCAGTCTTGGTTGCCAGCGCGATCACCCGCGCTCAGGACCCCGCGGGGATGGCGGAGGCGATCCGTAAGGGGGTCGAGGCGGGCCGGCTGGCGCGCCTGTCGGGTCGTATCCCTCGGCGGCTCTACGCAGAGGCGTCGACCACCTTCGAGGGACTCCCCGAACTCGACGGCTCGGAGGATTGACCGTTCCCCGAGATGGCCGCGGCGGTGATCGTCACCGGCAGGGCGTTGAGGGCGGCGTTCCCCGATAGCGGATCGATCATGGCGTCGTCGGTCAAGTCGTTGACCGAGACCCCCGCGTTGGCTTTCGCAACCGAGAGCCTCACACCGGGAAGGTCGTGGCCCCATCCGTGAGGGAGGCTCGCCACCCCCGGCATCATCTCGTCGCTCACCTCCACCGGGGCGATGATCTCGCCGACACGCGAGACGATCCGTGCTCCGGCACCCTCGACCAACGCGAGGCGCGTCGCATCGGCTGGATTCATCAACAGTGTGCATCGATTGCTGCCTCGCACCATCGCAGGGACGTTGTGCATCCACGAGTTGTTGGAACGGAGTTGCCGTCTGCCGATCAGAACCATGTCCTCGACCGGCCCGTCGAGATCGGCGAGCAGACGCGGAACGTCGGCCACGATCAACTCGGGAGCGAGTTCGACCTTGCCCGTAACGGTTCGCAGCGCGTTCGGGAGCCTCGGTGTGAGCGGACCCAGATCGACGCCGTGCGGATTGGCTTCGAGCACCGCCAGCGAGAGTCCATCGGCGACGTCACCGAAACGATCGCCGTAAGGTCCCGACCGAAGGCGCAGGTCGAGGATCTGTTCGACCGGCTCCCGTCCCTCGAGTGCCGTGGCGATGGCGCCGGCTTCGCGACCCTCTAGCGGCCCCCCGGGACGAACGGCGCGATCGATCAGGTACTGAAGGCCCATCGCCGGAACGAGCCTTGGGTCGGCGGCCGCGCTACCGCCGCTGACCACCAGCGCCAGGCGAGCGAGGATCTCCCATTCATCGGGGCCGTCGAACTCCTGTAGCGGCGGGCTGTAGTTGGCGACATTGCGGATCGACAGTTGATAGAAGGCGAAGTCGTAGTGATGGCGCGACAGCAATGGCGGGGGAGGGAGTATCACGTCGGCGTGTCGGGTCGTTTCGTTGAGGTACGGATCGACCGCGACCATGAAGTCGAGTGAGGACAGGGCTGCGGACACGCGCCGTCCGTTCGGGGTCGAGAGCACCGGATTACCGGCGATCGTGATCAGGGCACGTACCTGTCCCTCCCCCGGTTCTTCGATCTCATCGGCGAGGGTGGCAACCGGGAGCTGCCCGAACGCCTCCGGGTAGCCCTTCACCCGGCTCGAGAACCGTCCCGTCGACCACCCGCGTCCGCGCGGCTCCTCTGGATCCGGCTGCGCGTGCGCCGCCAATGGGAACATCCGACCTCCAGCACGGTCGAGGTTGCCGGTGATCACGTTCACCACATCGCTCGCCCACGAGGTCAGGGTTCCGAAGGTGTGTTGGTGGACACCGACCCGGTCGTAGATGCTCGCGGAGGACGCCTCCGAGAACTCGCGGGCGAGCCTGCGGATGTCGTCGGGGGAGATGCCGGTGCGCGCGCCGACTACCTCGGGCGTGAACGGCCGAACGATCCGTTCGATGTCATCGAGACCCGTTACGTGCCCCTCCAGGTCCCCGAGTTCGACGAGCCCCTCGGCGAAGAGCGTGTGAGCCATCGCGAGGACGAGGAACGCGTCGGTGCCGGGCTTGATGAACAGGTGCTCGTCGACCCCGGCCGCGGTCTCGGTGCGTCGAGGATCGACAACGACGACCTTGCCCCCGCGCCTGCTGATCGCTTCGAGCCGTCCGCGGAAGTCGGGCGCCGTGGCGAGGCTCCCGTTCGAGACCCATGGGTTGGCGCCGAGTACCAACAGGTAGTCGGTGCGATCGAGATCTGGTACCGGGATCAGCAGCGGGTCTCCGAACATCAAGCCGCAGGAGACGTGCTTGGGGATCTGGTCGACCGACGCAGCCGAGTAGAAGTTCTTGGATCCGAGCGCCCTGATCAACATCGGCAGCATCACCGTGGCAGACAGGCTATGGACCGACGGGTTTCCCGCGTAAAGAGCGACGGCATCCTTCCCACCGCTCTCGATCACCGATGCGAGGCCCCGTTCGGCAGCGGCGAGCGCCTCGTCCCAGGTTGCTTCCCGGTGGGATTCGCCGTCGCGGATCAAAGGGCGGCGGAGACGGTCGGGGTCTTCCTGCAGATGCTTAACCGCGGTTCCCTTGGGGCAGATGAACCCGTGGCTGAAGACGTCGTCGTCATCCCCGCGCACGCTCTGGATCCGGTCACCTTCCATGGTGATCGAGAGACCACAGGTCGCCTCGCACAGCGGACAGGTGCGGAACTGGGTGGCAGTCATCGGACCCTCCCCTCGCCGGTGTCCCCGAGGGGACCGGACCGAGCGAATCCTAACGCCGGGCCGGTCCCGATCCGCTCAGGAGGAAGTGGAGGTGTCTCCTAGGGTCGCGGTGATGGTGATCTCCTCGCCGTCCCGGACGATGGTGAGCGTGATCTCGGTGCCCGGCGGCGTCGCTCGGATCTGTGCCGCAAGTCCCTGCATGTTTTCGATCGTGATGTCGTCGACCTTGGTGATGAGGTCACCCTTCTGGATGCCCGCATCGTCGGCTGCGGTCCCCGGCTCGACCGAGGTGATCAGTGCGCCGGCGTTACCGGAGTTGTCGTTCGTTCCACTAACACCGAGGAACGCCGGGACCACAGGCTCTCCGGCGACGAGCTTCTCCGCGACCCATGCGGCCTGATCTATCGGGACCGCGAAGCCGACTCCCTGGTTGCCGCCACTCTCGGTGCGGATGGCGTCGTTGATGCCGATCACACGACCGGCGCGGTCGACGAGCGCACCGCCGGAGTTCCCCGGGTTGATCGATGCGTCCGTCTGGATCATGCTCGCCACGCTCCCGTCCGGACGGACGACGCTCCGGTTGATCGCGCTGATCACACCCGAGGTAACCGTCGAGTCGAGTCCGAAGGGGCTACCTATCGCGACGGCCAGCTGTCCGACCTCGAGGTCGACCTCGGTGGCCAGTTCGGCGGCCTGAAGCCCGCCCTCCTCGACCCTTACGACCGCGATGTCACTGTTGGTGTCGGTCCCCAGAACCTCTCCATCGATCGACGATCCGTCGCTCATGCGAACCGTCACCGTGTCGACGCCTTGGACGACATGTGCCGCAGTGAGGATGAGTCCGTCGGCGTCGTAGATCACGCCGGAGCCGAGTCCCGACTCGGTCTCGAGTTGCACGACCGAGGGGAGCAATGCCGCGGCGATGTCGGCCACGGGCTCCTCACCCGAACTGGTGATCGGCGGTACGTCGGGCGCGGCGTCCTCCCGTTCCTGAGCCGCGGGCGCCGAGGGTTCGATTTCTTCGGGTGCGGTCACGCGTCCTACGAGGATGCCGGTGACGAGCAGGAGCGGGATGATCAGAGCGAGCGCCACGGCGCGGACCCACGGTCGCCGCGGAGGACCACCCGGGGGCTCGTCGACGGGCTCCGGCATCCACAGACGATGAGGGGTCATCTCCGTGGTGTCTCGCTCGCTTGGATCGGGGGTCGGGGGCGTCTCTGCCTGGCTCATCAGATCTCCTTGGGGTCGTCCGGTGGAGAGGTCTTGTCTTTCGATACCCAACCTACGAGACGGCCGATAAATCCCGCCTAAAGGTAGGGGGGGCCTAGGAGGTCAGGAGGACGGGATCGCCTGCGGGGGCCTCGGTTCGGTAACTCCCGGTAACCGGCAGCCAGATCAGGAACGTGGTGCCGACGCCCGGTCGGGAGGCGACCCGGATGACACCGCGGTGTGCTTCGACGATGCGTTCGACGATCGCAAGCCCGAGGCCGGTGCCACCGTCGGATCGTGAGCGACCCGGGTCGGCGCGGTAGAAGCGATCGAAGATGTGCTCGAGATCGTCTGCCTCCATACCCGGCCCCTGATCGGCAACCGCCATCCATGTCCATCCGTCGGCGACGCCGGAATCGATCTCGACCCTCGTTCCCGGCGACAAACGGATCGCGTTCTCGAGCAGGTTGGCGAGCGTTCGTTTGATCGCGTCACGATCGCCGTTCACGGGTGCGTTAGCGGATGCCTTGATGTCGAACGCGATGTTGCCTTCGGATGCAACCGCTCTGAATTCCTCGGCCACCTCTTCGATCACCTCACCCAGGGAGAAATCCGAGTGGGTCTCGACGCGAGCTTCGAGTCGGGCGAGCATCAGGAGGTCCTCCACCATCCTCGACATCCGGTCGCCGGCGCTCCTCGCCACTTCAGCCGCGTGGCGTAGCTCCGCTTCATCCGCGTTCGGGTCGGCGAGTGCGACGTCGAGATTCGTTCGGATCACGGCGAGAGGATTCCTCAACTCGTGTGAGGCATCGGCAACGAAGCGGCGCTGCGACGAGAACGCTTCCTCGATGCGATCGAGCATGTCGTCGAAGGTCGCGGCGAGATCGGTGAGCTCATCCTTGGGTCCCTTGAGGCGGATACGGCGCGACAGATCGGTCGCTTGGATCCTGCGTGCGACGTCGGTGATGTGACCGATGGGGGAGAGCACCCGCCCCGCAACGATCCAGCCCACCACGAGGCTGAGAGCGAACAGCACGGCAAGCGCGATGAACGAGAAGTTCCGCAGTTGACGGAGGGTGTTCTCGTTGACGGTGCGTTCCAGCGCACGGGCCTCCGAGATGACCAACCGGTCCATGCGGTAGATGGTTCCGTTCGGGGCCTGGAAGTACTGACGGACTGCGACGCTGTCGGATAGCGGCTCCTGACGGAGCTTCCATCCCAATCCGGCGTAGAGGGCGACCACCAACAGTGCTGCGATGGCGAAGAGGACGGCCGAGTACAGGACCGTGATGCGGAAGCGGATCGATCCCGTCCACGCTGGTAGCTTCACGCTCCGTCTCCCAGCCGGTATCCGGTTCCGACGACCGTTTCGATCGGCTGATCGGGATGAGCCTCGGCGAGCTTGCGACGCAGGGTCATGACCGTGACCCTCACGGTGTTGGTGAAGGGGTCGGCATGTTCGTCCCAGACGTGCTCGAGTAGGTCTTCGGCGGACAACACCTCTCCCGGGTGAGACATGAAGTAGCGCAGGAGGGCGAACTCCTTGGGAGTTAGCGCCAGGGCGTGTCCCGAGCGGCTGGCTTCGTGCCGGGCCGTGTCGAGGATGAGGTCGCCGACCTCGAGCACCGCTCCGGATCGCCCACCGTTCCGGCGCAGGAGGGCGCGGATCCGAGCGCTCAGCTCGGCGAACTCGAAGGGCTTCACGAGGTAGTCGTCGGCGCCGCGGTCGAGTCCCGTGACGCGATCGCCGAGGGTGTCCCGTGCGGTCAACATGAGCACCCGAGGACCGTCCGCCTCCACTTTCAACTGACGGCAGACTTCTAGGCCGTCGACACCGGGGAGGTTGAGATCGAGGCACACGAGGTCGTAGGTGTTGACCGCGGCCTTGTCGAGGGCATCGTCACCGTCGTAGGCGATGTCGACGGCATAGCCCTCGTTACGGAGCCCGCGTGCCACCGCATCCGCGAGATCGGTTTCGTCTTCGACCACCAGCACGCGCATGGATCCATCGTAGCGAGGAGGGTCTCAAGGCGGCATAAAGCCGGGCCTCGAGACCCTCCTCCCATGAGTCGATCAGTCGGTGTCGATCCCGTTCCACGGAGGGACGACTACCTTGCGCTTGCCGTAGGTGCCCTTGAGCTGGATCTCGCGCAACTCGACGTTGTTGGCGTCGGTCTGCTCGTGCAAGTTGCCGCCCGGGTTGGCCTCGACCTCGATCCAGTAGGTGCCGTTCGGGAGGTCGGTGATGTTGAACGACTGTCCGGGAAGGCCCTGGAAGTAGGTGTCACCCCAGCCGAGCGGGAGGATCTCACGGATCCACCGCGAGCTCTGGCTTCCGCAGGCGGTCGACAGACCGAGTTGCGGATTCATCGCGGCACCATCGAGGGTGAGGTCGATCGCGTCGGTGGGGGCCAGGCAGAAGGCTTCCTTCTGGCTCCTGATGCCATCCTCGGCGTCCTCGGTCGCGAGGAGCGAGTAACCGGCGAACTGGAGGAAGTGCCAGTGGTTGTGTCCGTCGCGCTTGTCGTACTCGAGCGTGCCCACCTGCGACTTACCGACGACCGCGCCGTTGTCGTAGAAGTATTGGTAGCCGTCCATCACGGCCTCGTTGGGACGGCGGAAGCCCTCGACGACCATGTCGGAAGCACCCGAGGTCCACACGGTGGCGCCGAAGGTGACGAAGCTCTTGCCGTTCCTCTTGTTCTGGACCGAGATGCCCCACGCGGGAAGCGCCTCGAGGTCGGGGAGGATAGCGGGAGACGGGTTGTCCATGACCGGGACCTGGCTCTTCGCGGTCGGCGCAAAGCTGCTCTTCGGTGCGCCACCGCAACCACCGTGGTGGCAGGGGTCCTTAATGGTCGTTACGTTGATGTTCGTCGTGACGCTCCGTGCGTCTTCGGCGACGTCGAACACCTCGGCGTATCCCTCAGTGATCGAGGTCGTCACCTCGTAGGCGCCGTTGGTGAGATCGGCATAGGTGCCGTAGTAACCGATCGTAGAGGTGGCCCAGTCCTCATCGATCCCCCAGACCATGCCCTTCGTGAACGGGTTCGCGAAGCAGGCTTCGGGATAGGTGGGGAGTTGGGGGCCGTCATCGCTCACGCGCTGACGGTCGAAGCTGTTGGGACAGAAGTCGACGCTGATCGTGGTGACCGGGGCGCCGGCCTTGGTGATCTCGATCTCGAAGAAGCCCTCGAACCCGTCCCACGACACCGGCATGTCGCTCGGCAGCGCGACTGGGTTCCCGTCGATCACCTGGGCGGCCATGATCGGGCCGTTGTAGTCCGGTCTGGTCAACTGGATCTCGAACGGCGCCCCGACCGAAGCCAGGAGCACGCCGGTGTCGAGGTAGGTCGCCTGACCTTTGTAGTGGCCCAGCTCGATGGGTTCACCCGACCCCACCAGCTCTAATGACGGCGGTGCCGCACCGGCGGAGCCGACGAGCAACGGGCTCATGAGACCGACGCAAGCGATGATGGCTACCAGGCGCCACCGGCGAGCGCGGGGAGTTGGGGTCCTCATTGTGGTGCTCCCTTCGGGGGTCTAACGGATCTCTTTGGGGTCCCTCACAGTAAGTGGGGCGAAGCGGCTAAACAAGGATGTGGACAAGAGTTAGGCCCTTTGGTCCCTTTCGTGTAGACCGTGTGGCGGGGAGATCGACGGCAACGCGAACTCCACGCGAGGTGCTAAGAATCGGTGATGGCTGACATCCGGCTCGGAACGGCGTCGTGGACCGACAAGTCCCTGATCGACTCGGGGTGGTATCCGCCCGATGCCAAGAGCGCCGAGGACCGGCTGAAGTTCTACGCCTCCAACTTCCCGCTCGTCGAGGTCGACTCGACCTACTACTTCCCGCCATCGGAGGACAACTCCACGAGGTGGGCCGAGCGGACGCCGCCCGATTTCACCTTCAACATCAAGGCGTTCTCGCTACTCACCAAGCACCCGACTCGCGCCGAGGCCCTCTATAAGGACATGGCTAAGCCGGAGGGCAAGAAGCGCATCTATCCCGACGACCTCCGCCGGCCGACATGCAGCAAGTGTGGGACCGGTTCCTGTCCGCCCTGACACCACTTCATGAGGCGGGGAAGCTCGGGGCGATCCTGTTCCAGTTCCCGCCCTGGTTCGTCATCGCCCGCAAGAACAAGGACTACATCATCGAGTGCGCCAAGCGCTGCGCGCCGTACCGGATCTGTGTTGAGTTGCGGAACGAAACGTGGATGAAAGACGACAACCTGAACGAGACCATCGAATTCCTGGAGGGGAACGGCCTGCCGTTCGTGTGTGTGGACATGCCGCAGGGCTTCAAGTCGTCGCTACCCCCGGTAGCCGCTGCGACCGCCGATCTTGCGGTCGTCAGGTTCCACGGCCGCAACTCCGACCGATTGGGAATCGGGCTCGGTCCAGAAGACGGTTCAAGTACCTCTACTCCGAGAAGGAACTGAAGGAATGGGTTCCCAAGATCGAATCGATCGCCTCTGAGGCCGAGACGACCCACGTCCTGATGAACAACTGCTACCGCGATTACGCGCAGCAGAATGCTCAGGAGCTTGCGGACCTGTTGCGCGCTCAACGTCCATCTTGACCCTTTTGGACACGGTCGCCTATCGTGACGGGAATGACTAACTTTGGAACCGTAAAGGTGGCCGCGGTCCAGGCCTCCTCGGTCATTCTGGATTCGGATGCGTCCATAGATAAGGCCATTGGCCTTCTCCATCAGGCTGCCGATCAAGGGGTTCAGCTGGCCGTCTTTCCTGAAACCTTCGTGTCCGTCTACCCGAGCGGAGCCTGGGGTCATCAAGCGGCACAGTTCGGTGGGTTCGATGACATGTGGGAGCGACTGTGGGCATCTTCGATCGAGGTCCCCGGGCCTGCCATCGACAAGGTGGTCGCCGCGTGCGCCGAGCGATCGATCTACTGCGCTCTTGGTATCAACGAACGAGAGATCGATCGCCCGGGTTCTCTGTACAACTCTCTCGTTCTCATGGGGCCAGAAGGTGTGTTGAACAAACACCGCAAGCTCGTCCCGACGATGCATGAACGCCTCTTCCATGGAGCCGGAGATGGAACGGATCTGAACGTGGTCGAGACAGAGTTGGGCCGGATCGGGGGACTGATCTGCTGGGAGAACCGGATGCCCCTTGCTCGCTACGAGCTTTATGAGAAGGGGGTGCAGATATGGGTAGCTCCTACTGCGGACGACTCCGAAGGATGGCTGGCATCGATGCGGCATATCGCGATCGAGTCCGGCGCTTTTGTGATCAGTGTTCCCCAGTACATCGAGAGAGCTGACTTCCCGGACGACTTCCCGGTGTCTCTCCCAGACGACAAAGTCTTCGGCCGCGGGGGAGCCGCCATCATCGAACCTCGTGGGGGCCAGATCATCGCCGGTCCCCTCTACGACGCGGAAGGGATCGTTACTGCAGACATCGAGTTGAAGGTTGGGTTGAGCGCGAAGAGGTGGTTCGACGTAGTGGGGCACTACAAGCGGAACGATGGTCGCCGGACACGGCTGACAGGAGGAGACGGATGGCCGGAGACTTCCCCGGACTCGGACATGTTGCAGTAACTGTCACCGACATCGATCGAGGACGCGAGTGGTACTCCAAGCTCTTCGGTTCACAACCGGTCTTAGATGAAGACGCTGGGAACCTCTTTCACGTCGTTTGGGCTCTGGGTGGCGCGTCGTTGTTCGGCATCCACAACCATCCGCGCGAGAACGACCAACCTGATTTCAGCGAGTTTCGCACCGGCCTCGACCACGTCGCGTTCGCGTGCGCAAGCCGCGCTGATCTTGAGGCATGGGAGACGCGCCTTGACGATCTAGGCATCACGCACGGCGGCATCGTCGATGCGCCTTATGGGTCCGGCCTCTCCTTCCGTGACCCCGACAACCTGCCCCTGGAGTTCTTCGCCCCGCCTTCCTCGTAGAGCCGGAGCCGCTTCGGGGTCTGCTCGAGGGAGGAAACGGCGGCTACGCGGAGAAATCCCCCGACATGCTGGGTAGAGCGCGGGTGGAGAAGCGATCCGGGGCACGGCGTGTCCGGTTGGGTGTTGTCTTCTTGAGCGTCGGGCTCCTGGCCGGTTCGCTCGCGGGGGCCGGAGCCACGGCAGCGGCACCGTCCGGCATCGATGCCGTTGGCAGTGTCGAGCAGGTGTACGTCACCGGTCTCACGCCCGGAGCGGGGGCGTCGCTCCTCGATGCCGACGGGCAGACCATCAAGTCGCAAACCGTCAATCCCCTGGGTGGGGTCCTCTTCCGCGAGGTTCCTCCCGGTGACGGGTATGCCGTTGAATCCGAAGGGACCGAGTCGGATCCGCTCACTGTGCACGGCGATGACCCGGCTCCGTGGGATCCGAGCATCTACGACCAGACGATCCCCTCCAGCGGCTACTCCTACCTGACCACCCGAGACGGGACGCAGCTTGCGCTCACCGTGCATCCGCCGACGAGCCCGGCGGGGCAACCTGGTTTACCCCCGGGCACGGAGCTTCCTGAGGGTCCTACTGACTACCTCCCTCCGTACCCCACGCTCATCGAATACTCGGGATACGGGTACGCCGACCCGGCCGGGCCGCACAGCGGCATCGCCGTTCTCGCGAACCTCATGGGCTTCGCGGTCGTCGACGTGAACATGCGCGGAACGGGCTGTTCGGGCGGTGCGTTCGACTTCTTCGAGCCGCTGCAGAGCCTCGACGGTTACGACGTGATCGAGACGATCGCGAATCAGCCCTGGGTGAAGGGTAACCAGGTTGGCATGATGGGGATCTCCTACGGCGGTATCAGTCAGCTGTTCACCGCGCAGCACCAGCCGCCGTCTCTGGCGGCGATCTCTCCTCTGTCGGTCATCGACGCGACGGCGTCGACGCTCTATCCCGGCGGAAACCTAAATACGGGCTTCGCCGTCAACTGGGCGAAAGAGCGGCAGGAGGAGGCGAAGCCGGCCGGGCCGGACAGCGGGCAGGCATGGGCTTGGGACCGGATCGAGAACGGCGATGAGACGTGCGCCGCGAACCAAGCGCTGCACCCCGAGGCGGCCGATCTCAACGCGAAGATCCAGGCCAACGACCACTATGTCCCGGAGGTTGCCGACCCGCTCGATCCCGTGACGTTCGTCCACAAGATCAACGTTCCGACGTTCCTCGTGTGCCAGTGGCAGGACGAGCAGACCGGGGGTCATTGCCCTGAACTCGTCTCTCACTTCACCGGAACGGACAAGAAATGGTTCACGTTTACCAACGGCACCCACGTCGACTCCCTGGACCCAGAGACCTTCAACCGTTGGTACGACTTCCTCCAGTTGTATGTCGCCGAACAGGCGCCCATGGTCAACCAAGCGGCTCCTCGCGCGGCTGCGCCGGTGATCTACCAGGCTGCGATGGGACTCCCTCAGGACGACATCGTCACGCTGCCGGCAGATCCGATCCAGGCGCTCCCCACCTACGACCTGGCGCTCGAGGCGTTCGAGGAGCTGCCACAGGTACGCGTCTTGTTCGACAACGGGGCCGGCGCCGGGCCGACCGGAACCGCCGTTCCGGGTGACCCCTATCCCGGTTTCGAGGCTTCGTTCTCGACCTTCCCGGTCCCCGAGGCCGAGACCCGCACCTGGTACTTCGGCCCTGACGGAACGCTGTCCGACACCCGCCCGACTACCTCGGGCATCGATCGATACACCTCGGATGCAAGCGCGCTGCCCCTAACCAACTACGGGAGTAACACCGGAACCGGCGGCCTGTGGGGAACGCGTCGCAGTGGGACTGGAAGTGGGAACAGAACCCGGAGGGGACGGCGGTCTCCTATGTCTCCGAACCGCTGGCGAACGACATCACCGTTGTCGGCGGCGGAGCCGTGTATGTCTGGGTGCGGTCCTCCACGCGCGATGTCGACCTGCAGGCGACGATCACGGAGGTGCGTCCGGACGGTAACGAGACGTTCGTGCAGAACGGCTACATGCGTGCCAGCGCCCGGAAGCTCTCGACCGATTCCGAGAACATCTTCAAGCGTCCGAGCACGCTGCTGAGTCCGATCCCGACCTTCACCAAGGCCGACGCCCGACGATGCCGCCGCGGGAAATTCGTGAAGGTCGCGATCCCGCTCTACTACCAGGGACACGCGTACCGGTCGGGGTCTCGCATCCGGGTCACGATCGCCGGACCGAACGGCCAACAGCCGTTGTGGTCGTTCGGCGAGCCGCGGCCCGAGTCGGGAACTTCGAAGGTCGCCGTCGCATTCAGGAGAAAGCGGCCGTCGATCCTTGTGCTTCCGGTTGTCCCGGGCCTGGAGGCACCCACGGACTTGCCGCCGTGCCCGAGTCTCCGTAACCAGCCCTGCAGGCCCTACCAGGCGATCGTCAACTGACTCGGGGCTTCACCAACCGACAAGGGTCTCCTGGGCTCAGCCGATGAAGGCGTGGTGGGTAGCAGGTGTGGCGGTTGCGGTCGCTGCGCTCGGGGCGTGCCAGGTTTCATCCCAAGACGAGCGAGAGTCGTCGGCCCCGTCTCCGGATCCTTCGCCGCGGATCCAAACGGCCCGATGCGAGAAGCCTCCGCCGAAGGAATTCAGGAGCATCACCGTCCGAGCCGTGTGCCCGAAGTCGCACCATCTCGAGGTCGGCGCGACTCGACGTCTCGAACTGATCAGTCTCGGTCGAGGCATCTGTTATAACGCCCCGGACTTCGCCGGAAGCTTCTGGCTGATATCGAGCCGTCCGCCCATGCTCCGACAAACCGAACACGGGATCTGGTTCAGAGGCGAGATGGAGAGGATCTCCGAGAAGCGGGCTCGCTTCCGGGGCCGGATGATCCACATGGGGGAGAAGCACCCCATCGAGATCGACTTCGAACGGGTGCCCGGTGGCTGGTACCCAGGTGGGTGCGACTAGCGCCGACCGGCTAAAGCCGGAGTTGCTTGGCGATCCGTTCGATGATGCGCGGCATCTTCCTGTGACGACGGCGTTCGAGGTACATCCCTAGCGCGATCCCACCGCCAAGGAGAGAGACGCCACCGAGTCCGGCGGGGATGCCGACGAGCAGCGCTTTGCGTCGCGCTCTCAGTTCCTGCACCGTCCACCCGCGAGCGAGGGCGATGCGGCGCAACTCGCGTTCGGGGTTGACCGCATGGGGGAAGCCGACCGACTCCAACAGCGGGAGGTCGTTGATCGAATCGGAGTAAGCGTGGCATTCGTGGAGGTCGAGCCCGCGCTCGGCGGCGACCTCGGCCACGGCCTTGGCCTTCTCGATCCCGTGCATCGGGTGACCTACGAGACGGCCGGTGTAGAACCCGTGCTGATCGACTTCGGCGATCGTGCCCATCGCACCGGTCATGCCGAGTTCCTCGGCGATCGAGTCGGCCAATTCCACCGGTGCCGCAGTAACCAGGAAGGTCAGATCGCCGTGCGCTTTGTGCACCTCGATGACCTGGACGATGTCCTTGTAGACGAGCGGCAGGATCTTCTCCTCGGCGATCTCGCGTCCCCACCCGAGCAACTCCCTGCGGCTTCGGCCGGTAACGAAGTCAAGGGTCGACTCACGCGACCGGTCCATGTTCTTCTGCTGTTCGCCGTGGAGGCGGAACATCGCCTGACCCCACGCGAAGCGGAGCAGGTCGCGCACACGGAACATGTCGCGTTCGTAGGCCCCGCGCGCCAGGAGGAAGAGGCTCGATCCGGGGATCAAGGTCCGGTCGAGATCGAAGAACGCAGCTCGTTGGACGTGCTTGCCGTCTAAGTCAGTCATCCCAACCCCTCCATTCGGTGAGTTCCTCGGCCGGCGTCTTGCGCGGGGGCGCCTTGATGAAGCCCTCCGGCGGGTATCCAACGTAGACGTATCCGGCGACGAGCTCGTCGTCTCCCAGACCGATGAAGTCGTGACACTCCTTGATGTGCGCGGCCGGCCCCGTTCGGAGCATCGCAGCCAGTCCCATCTCGTGCGCGGCGAGCAACATGTTCTGCATCGCGGCCCCGACCGCGTGATGCTCTTCGACCTCGATCACCTTGGGGAGGTGCCCCTTCGGCTTCTCGATCACCACGATGATGACCGGCGCACGCAGGGCCTTTTCCTTGAGCCCGGCGGGATCCTTACCCTCTCGCTCGGCCCCTGTCGCCCACGCCTCTCCGAGCTCTTCCAGGGCCGAGCCGGAAAGGACAAGGAATCGCCAAGGCTCGGTCAGGTGGTGATTGGGGGCCGCAACCGCGGCGTTGATCAGTTTCTCGATCGTGGCGCGATCGGGCCGCTCGCCGGTCGTCTTACCGACCGAGCGTCGGGTCATGATCGCTTCGTAGGTCTCCATCACTCCAGGATATGCGAGGGGATCGAGCGGCTCGCCGGAGATGGAATGATGATCCGCATGCTTGTCGGATCGATGAATTTCCCCGGCCGTTCGGTCATCAAGGAGATCCACCGCGTCCACGAGGACGGTTTCGACTTCCTCGATCTCACCCTCGAGCCCCCGGCCGCCTGGCTGCCCGACGGCAAGGAGGTCGGCCGATTGCTCGGCGACCTCGGCTTACACGCCGTGGGTCACACCGCCTACTACCTCCCGATCGCTTCCAGTTTTCCGGAACTGAAGGAACAGGCCCGCGACCTCTATCGCCGCGGACTCGACTGCTTCGCCGATGCCGGTATCGAATTGGTGAACGTGCACCCCGATCAACGCATCCCACTGCATCCGATCGAGAAGGTTCGGGCCCGCAACGCGGAGGCGATCGCCCAACTTGCCGAGGATGCCGCCGGTCGTGGGATCCGGCTGATGGTCGAGAACCTCGATCGGCAGTTCGCAGACGTTGACGATCTCGCCCCTGTGCTCGACGCGTTCCCCGATCTCGGCTTCCACCTCGACATCGGTCACGCCAACCTGAGGGGTGGTCTAAGGGGAGGGAATCGCACCGCGGGGCTCCTCGAGGCCTTCGGCGATCGCCTCGCTCACGTCCACGCCTCCGACAACCGCGGCGGGACCGAGGACCTCCATCTTCCGCTCGGGGCCGGCAGTGTGGACTGGAAAGGTTCGATCAGGTTGCTCAAGCAGCACGGCTACGACGGCACCGTCACCCTCGAGGTGTTCTCCCGCGAGCGAGAGCACCTCCGTACCTCACGCCGCCTATGGCTCGAATGGTGGGGCGAGGTCTCGGCCTAGTTCCTGTCACTAGTTCCGGGAGTAAAGGGATATCGCCCCTAGGATTCAAAGTATGTCCAGAATCTCCCGTCTGCTCCATCCGGACGAACACCCCATCGTGGAGACGGGCGTGCATCGGTCTGCCCTGATCTGGCCGGCACTGTCGACCGTCATCGTGGTGGGGGCAGCCGCGGCCGCCGGTTTCGTCTTTTCCCCCGAGAGAGGGGACGACATCGTCGACATCGCAGTGGGGATCGTTGCGGTTGCTGCGGCACTGCGCTTCGCGTGGACGCTACTCTCGCTCCGCCGTAAGAAGATCGTGCTTACCGACCATCGCATCATCATCGTCACTGGGATGGTTGCCCGGCAGGTCATCTCGATCCCATTCGGACGGGTGGGGGACATCCTCTACCGCAGGCCGGTGATGGGACGACTCTTCGGATATGGCGTGATCGAGATGACCGGGGTTGGGCCTTACCTCGAGGGGCGCCCCTTGCTAAGGATCGAACGACTGCCGGAACCGGACCACTTCTACCGGAGCCTTTCGTCGCTGATCGCGTCGCGACGCCCTACGGACCCCGCCGCCGATGAAGCCGAGTACCTCGTTCCCTTCGACGAGGCCGACACGGGCCCACTTCCGAGGGTCGTCGTCTAGGTATTTTGCGCAACTCGGTTCATTTAGGGCGCTCCCCGGGCTAGGTTCGCCGGGTCCCCTTCGCGGGGCCAAACCCTCGTTCCTTATCCCGGAGGTCCTGGATGCGCCGTTTCACCGCCCTGATGGTCGTCGCTCTGCTCGGTGCTTCCTTGCTGGTCACGGTGTCCCCGGGAGCCGCCGCGGCGAAGCAGCCGACCATCAAGTGCAAGTCCCTGAAGGTCGAGGGGAAGTCCTTCCGCTTCTGCGAGAGCGGATTCGTCCCGCAGATCAAGTCGGCCGATGGGACGGCGAGGCTCGATGTGGACGTCACCCTTCCCGCGGCGAGCAAGAAGCCGCTCGGTCTGATCGTCATGCTTCACGGCCTCGGCGGCTCCAAGGAATCGTTCGAGATGCGCAATGATGCTGGGAAGGTCGTGGGGCCGATCGAGGGGACCGGCGGCAACTACCACATGAACCATCTCTGGTTCGCGTCCAAAGGCTACGCGGTCCTCACCTACACGGCGCGTGGTTTTCACGAGAGCAGGTGTCTCGACGCCACGATCGAGTCGACCGATGGCAACACCGAGCTCTACGGTCCGAGCCCCGCATGTCGCGCTCAGCTCGACAGCATCGATCACGAGATCAAAGACACCCAGTACCTCATCGGGAGGTTGGTCGACGGAACCCTGCTGAGTGACGATTCGGTGAAGATCAGCCCGTCGCGGGTCGGCGTCGTCGGGGTCTCCTACGGCGGTGGTCACACCTGGCTGCTCTCTCGGAGGAACTCCTTCAAGTCACCTCATGGCACCAAGATCAAGATCGGTGCTGCGGTTCCGATCATCGGCTGGACGGATCTCGTCGAGGCTCTTACCCCGAATGGCAGGGCGCGCGACGACTTCAGCCCGAGGCCCGACGCTGAACAGCGCGCCGGCAGAAACTCCGGGCGTCCTCAAGGATTCGTACGTCGGCGTCCTCTACTACAGCATGATCCAAACGACGGGAGCACTCCTGCCGGGGTACCTGACCGAGTGGAAAGACAACTTCGACGAGGGTCCTCCATACGACGACGAGGTCTCCCTCGACGCGATCAACAAGCTCCTCACCAAGCGTTCGGCCTTCTACATCGACAAGAAGGGTTCCTTCGATACCCCGCTTCTGGTTCTCCAGGGATTCACCGACACACTTTTCCCTGCGAACGAGGGTTTGCGCATGGTGAACCGTTTGATCGCCGATGACCCCGACTATCCGGTGAAGACCTACCTCGGCGACATCGGTCACCCGATCGCGCAGAACAAGGCCGCCGAGGTCGCCTATCACAACGGCCTGATCCTCAAGTGGTTCAACTTCTATCTGAGGGACAAGGGCGCCGAGCCGTCTCACGACGTGGAAGCGCGCTTCCAGGATTGCTACAGCGAGGACCTCGGCGACATGTACCGGGGGGCAACCTGGTCCGAGCTCACCGAGATGCCCGAGACGCCGCTGGCAACCCTGGGGGCAGGGCTTCTGGACACCGCGGTGACCGACCCCCATGCGGGTCAGATCAACCCGATCCAGCCGGACGCCGATCCCACCTGTCCGACCACCGACCTTGCGGTGGCGGAAGGGAACGTGGCGGTCGATTCCGATCCGCTAGAGGGGGACCTCGA
This sequence comes from uncultured Actinomycetes bacterium, assembly GCA_963826105.1. Lineage (GTDB taxonomy): Bacteria > Actinomycetota > CADDZG01 > CADDZG01 > WHSQ01 > WHTI01. The sequence goes on from CAWGWA010000007.1 coordinate 79,379, forward strand.
TATGCTTGGGCTGCCCGAGGCCACCTTCGAAGCGGTTCCAACCGCGGGCAACCTGTACGTCGGCCTGCGCTTGTGGGACGTCGACCCCGAGGCCGAGACGCAGACCCTTGTGACCCGCGGCGTCTATCAACTTGGAGCTACGCCCCTGTCTCCTCAGGAGGTGTCGGTCAAGCTCTTCGGGAACGGATGGACGTTCCCCGCGGGACACGTGATCCGTCTCGAGCTCACCGCCAACGAGGCGCCTACGATGCTCGAGCCGGGCACCGGAACCATCGCGCTCTCGAATGTCGAGTTGAGGGTTCCGCAGGCAGTTGGGGAGCCGGTGGAAACGCAGTCGATCCACGCTCGGCTGATCCGCAAGATCGGCCACGTGACGTACGGGTTCTAAGCAACCGGGTTTTAGGTAAGCGGGTTCTAAGTAACCTGGTCTCATGACGAGTGGTGCTATCTCAGCCCTCCTGGCCGTGTTGTTCCTCGGGTACGCCGAGGGGCTAAGGCGCTTCTATCCCTCGAAGCAGACTTGGCTGCGGATCCGGAGTCGACACGGTCGTCGTGCGGCGAGGGCGATGAGGGTGCGGTTCGAGGACCTTGCCGACAGCGGGATCGCCCCCAAGATCTCCATCGTGTTGTTGGCTCTGGTCGCGGTGTGGATAGCGGCGGCACCGGCGCTCGACAAGTACTGGTACGAGGTCGCCGTCGACGCACTGCCTTACCCCTTTATCGCCATCGCGCTCCTCCGGGCCCCAGGGTCGCTGCGCAAGATCGCCGAGCGCATCAGGACCTACGAGCGCGACATCGGAGAGGATCCGGAGAGAGACCTCGGCGACGACGGACCCGGCCCGACTGAACTCGCGTTGTGAAATCGATCGAAGAGGCCCGCCTCTATCTGGTCGCGCCGGCTCAACTCGAAGCGGGTCGCCTTGCCGACCTCGTCGGGCATCTCGCGGGGGCCGGGGTCGACCTCGTGCAACTGCGTGAGAAGGACCTCGATGGGGGAGAGGTGCTCGAACTTGGTGCCGAGGTTGCCGATGCGTGTCGCGCCGCCGGCATCCCGTTCGTGATCAACGATCGGCCCGATATCGCCCTCGCGCTTGGATGCGGGCTACATCTTGGCCAGGACGATGTGCCCGCCGAGTTGGCTCGTCGGATCCTCGCCGATGCAGCGATCGGCCGGTCGACCCATTCGCGGGAGCAGGTCTCTGCGGAGTTAGCAGCAAGTCCGCGCCCGAGCTACATCGCGGTCGGTCCTGTGTACGCCACGCCGACCAAGCCGGGGCGTCCGGGAACGGGACTCGATCTGATCCGCTTCGCTGCAGAGGCCGCCGGCGACCTCCCGTGGTTCGCTATCGGAGGGATCGACGAGACGAACCTCGACGACGTCATCCGAGCAGGGGCACGGCGAGTGGTAGTCGTCCGGGCGGTCACCGAGGCGGCCGACCCGGTCGGGGCGGCCGCTCGCCTCAAAGAGAAGCTCGACGCTCAACCGCTGGTGGCCCGGTAGTCTCTCCGACCATGTTCAAGCCGCGCCTCGAATGGCTCCTCGCGTTCGTTCCCATCGCCGTCGTCCTGGAGCTAACCCATGGAGATGCGATCGCCATCTTCGTCATCTCGGCCCTGGCGATCCTGCCGCTCGCTGGGTTGATCGGGCACGCCACCGAGGATCTCGCCGCCCGGACCGGACCTCAGATCGGCGGCCTGCTCAATGCGACGTTCGGGAACGTCACTGAGCTCATCATCGCCTTCTTCCTCATCACCCGGGGCGAGATCGAGATCGTCAAGGCTTCCATCACAGGGTCGATCATCGGCAACGTGTTGCTCGTTCTCGGTCTTTCGTTCTTCGTCGGTGGATGGACTCGGGTCGAGCAGACCTTCAACCGGAACTCGGCGGGACTTCACACAGCGTCGCTCGCGATCGCAGTCAGCGCGCTGGTGTTGCCGGCGCTGTTCTCGTTCACACCCGAGGCGACGTTCTTCCGGACCGAGGCGGTTTCGATGGGGGTCTCGATCGTCCTCATGGCGACCTACGTTCTCGGGCTCGTGTTCACATTGAAAACCCACCGGTCCTTGTTCCGCTCCGACTTCGAGCACGGCCAACCGAAATGGTCGGTGAAGCGCGCCCTCGGAACGCTCGCCGGAGCGACCGTCGGCGTCGCGTTCATGAGTGAGTTCCTCGTTGGCGCACTTGAGGAAACGGTCGAGGAACTCGGGCTATCGAGGCTCTTCGTCGGACTCATCGTCGTCCCGATCATCGGTAACGCGGCCGAGCACTCGTCGGCGATCTTCCTGGCTGCCAAGGACAAGGTCGAGGTCTCGATCGAGATCGCGATCGGCTCCTCGACCCAGATAGCGATGTTCATCGCTCCGGTGTTGGTGTTCGTCTCCTACTTCGCCGGAGAGCCGATGGACCTCATCTTCAGCGGCCTCGAGATCGCCGCCGTAGCACTCTCGGCGATGATCCTCGGGTTCGTGGTCATGGACGGCCGCTCCAACTGGTTCGAGGGCGCCCAGCTCCTGGCGGCCTACGCCATCATGGCGATCAGCTTCTTCTTCCTGTAGTTGGGACCTAGAGCCCGTTCTCGTTCAGGAAATCCTGAATCAGCCGGGTCGTCTCCTCCGGGCGTTCCATCGACGGCAGATGAGCGGTATCCGGCACGATCTCCAAGCGAGCGCCAGGGATCTCTGAGGCGACGCGTTGGGAGATCAGGATGATGTCGGAGACATCTTTGTCTCCCACGACGACGAGCGTCGGCACCTCGATGCTTCCGAGTCGTTCGGATGCCGGCGGTTCGAGTTGCCGCTCATCGCTCAACGAATCCTTCGCCTCGATCAGTTTGGAGTAGGACTCGCTCAGCATGTCGGCGACGCGTTCCCGTATCTGTGGATCGACGGCCGTCGGTGGTCGGTAAGGCCCATCGACCCAGGTGCGGAGACTCAACTCGACGAGGGATGTGACATCGCCCTGCTCGAAGAAGAGGTCTTCCGCATCCCCGTAGGCAACGATGGGATCCGACCACTCATGCCCCCGGAGAGCGGGTCCGATCAGGACCAGACCGCTCACGAGCGCGGGATCGAGCACGACCAGTTCGAGCGCGGTCCGTCCTCCCATCGAACAACCGACCAATGTGGCCTTGGTGCTCCGCACCTCGTCCATCACGGTCTCGGCATCTTCGGCGTATAGGAACGACTCCGTGTGGGCCGACGATCGCCCGTACCCCCGAGCGTCGTAGCGGATGACCCGATGGTCCTTCGAGTACGTCCGGACCTCGTGGTCCCACATCCGCCCGTCCGCGATCCCGGCATGCAGGAACAACAGGTCGGCTCCCTGGCCCGCGGTTTCGTAGAAGAGGCGGTCGTTCTTGACGGTGATGAAGCCGTTGACATCCCTCAAAGCAGAACTCCCATCCCTGGGGGCCTTCCGTCGTCGTGGTCGCCCAGCTTCTTCGACTTCCCGAGGCTCCGCAAGGCCATCCCAAGATCGTCAAAACTGTGGTCGACGTGGTCTGTGTGGTCATCGCATCGACCACAAACCGAAGCTCCAGCGGTCATCGCATCGACCACGTTGACCGCACCGACCACAGTTTTCGGCGAGTGTCTCAGCGCCCGACGTGGGTCTTCGGGGAATCTGGGGGCCGGGCCCGTCGTTATGCTGCATGACATGGCTGATACGAAAGTGATCGAAGAGAAGATGGTCGAGGTCCTCCAGACCGTCGATGACCCGGAGCTCGGGATCGATATCTGGAATCTGGGACTCGTCTACAAGATCGACGTTAACGAGGACGGCGACGTCCACATCGAATTCACCCTGACCACCATGGGATGCCCGATCGCTCCGATGATCGACGAGCAGATCCGGGCCGCCTCGCAGTACATCGAGGACATCGGGGAGGTCACCACCGAGCTGGTCATGTACCCGCCGTGGTCCCCCGAGAAGATGTCCCCCCTCGCCCGCTCCGCCCTCGGCGTTATCTAGGACCCCTTCACACGGATGTCTTGACTCCGGCTGAGAGCGCGCCTACTATCGAACATACGTTCGACTGTTCGTGGTGGGCCTCTCTGTTGGGCTCCTCCCCGGGCTCGGATCGAGGCGGTTCTGCTCCCCGGCGCACCGTCCCCGCCACCGACGGCCGAACGAGATATGGGGCCCGATGGGCTCGCCCGGTGCTTCCCCCGGGCGGGTCGGTCGGGCCCTCCTTCTCTTTCAGGAGAAAGAGCGCGAAAACACGTGGCGAAGCGGTACGACGAGGCCATCGAGGTGGTGCCGGATCCGATCGATGCGGATGTCCCGGTCGCGTTCCGGTGGCGGGGACGACGCTACGAGATCGATCAACGGCTGTCGTCGTGGCGCGAAGCGTGGATCGCGGGCCGGGACGGACACAAGCAACGGGAGTACTTCCGGGTTCTGGCGCGGCCTGCGGGGCTGACTCTCGGATGGGAATCTCGATTCGGATGGATTCCTGGTCCAGCTTGGAGCGGTCTACGACGTCTACCGGGACGTATCCCGTGGAGGATGGAAGCTGGCCCGAGTGTGGGACTGATGGAATGGGACTGACGCGCTATCGTCCGGACGATGACACACGACAAGCGCGCCGATGCGATCGCCGACGGAACGATCCGGATACCGATCAACGAGGCGATGGGCTTCACCTACGACTCCAAGACTGCCGTGGAGATCGTCGTTCACTTACGTGGTCGCGCCCGAGCATTGCAACTCCGCCGGAGGGATCCAGGGAGGGATGCTCGCCGCGTTCGCCGACTCGGTCCTCGGGGGAGCGAGTGCTCTGCATCTACCGCCCGAGCAGTACCCCGCGCTCGTGGAGATGAAGATCTCGATCTTCCGCCCCGCATCTGCGGGCACGACTCTGACCGGCAAGGGACGCGTGCTCAAAGCCGGCCGGCGCGTACTGTTCGCCGAAGCCGAGATCACCGACGAGAGTGGCACCTTGATCGCCAAGGCCTCCGGCACGGAGATCCCCGCGAGTGTGCCCATCTAGTCCACGGATCGTCGAGACGATCCGTTTCTGAGTACTCAAGTGGTCGCCTTTTCGAGGCGTCCCCGACATGAGTGGTTTCACTCATCTCCACTGCCATACGACGTGGTCGTTGCTCGATGGGGCGATCACCGCCGAGGCGTTGCCCGCGCTGGCGGCCGAGCGGGGGTTCGATGCGGTCGCGATGACCGATCACGATTCGTTGCTGGGGGCGGTGCGGTTCACCAAGGCGTGCCGGAGGGCGGGGATCAAACCGATCTACGGAGCCGAGCTGACCGTTCGCTCGGCCCTTCCCGATGTAGCCCGGAGCCACGTAACCGTGATCGCGCGGAACCAGACCGGTTACGGGAACCTGTGCCGGTTGATCTCGGGTGCTCACCTCACCAACGAACGAGGTGATCCCGAGACGACGTTCGAGTCGATCGCCGAGCGATGCGACGGATTGTTCGTGTTCTCCGGTTGCGCGCGCAGCGACGTGGCGCGCCTCGCGGCGCAAGGTCGGATCCCGCAGGCGGTCGAGATCGCCCGCAAGTGGCACGGCGCGCTCGGCGAGGCCTACCGGATCGAGGTCTTCGATCACCGGGGGTACGGCGACCGGATGCTCCGGGACCGGCTCCTCAAGGTCGCGCACGACGCCGAGATCCATCCGGTCGCGACCAACGACGTCCACTACGCATCGGCGAGGGACTCCGGTACCCACGAACTCCTGCACGCGCTCGATGCCATCGTGCCGTTGTCCCGAACCCAGGCGTTGCGCTCGAACTCCGAGTACCACCTCAAGCCACCCGCCGAGATGACCGCATTGTTCGACGACGTTCCCGAGGCTCTCCGCGAGACCCGCTACATCGCCGAGGAGTGCGACTTCGAGCTCGAGCTTGGCCGCTACCACTTCCCCGACGTTCCCGGCCGCGACGAACGGAGGGCCGGTGGAGATCTGCGGCAACGCTGCTTTGAGGGCGCCGCCCGTCGCTACAACCCGATCCCCAAGATCATCGAGGAGCGCCTGGAACACGAACTGAGCGTCATCCTGGATATGGGGTGGCCGGCGTTCTTCCTCCTCGTGGCCGACATCGTCGATCACGTCCGCTACGAGATGGGCGTCAGATGTTCGTGCCGGGGGAGCGCGGCAGGCTCGCTCGTCTGTTACGTCCTCGGGATCTCCGATGTCGATCCGGTGCGCTACGACCTCCTGTTCGAGCGCTTCATGAACTCGCGCCGGGAGGAACTCCCCGACATCGACATCGACGTCGAGTCCCATCGACGGGAGGAGATCCTGAGATACATCCTCAAGACCTATGGACGCGACCAGACCGCGGTGTGCTGCATGGTCGATACCTTCCGGGCCCGCGGTGCGATCCGCGAGGTCGGCAAGGCGCTCGGCCTGCCGCCCGAGGAACTCGATTTCGTCGCCAAGGCATTCCCTCGGATCCGGGCCAAGGACATCCCTGCTGCGATCGAACGTCTTCCCGAACTCGGGGGCACTAATCTCAAGTCGGAACAGCTCGAGCAGATGTTCGAGCTCTGTTTCGCGATCGACGGGTTCCCCCGCCATCTCGCGCTCCATCCGTCGGGGGTGATCCTGTCGTCGAATGATCTCGGCGACCGGGTCCCGATGCAGGAGAGCTTTGCCGGCTTCACGATGCTGCAGGCCGACAAACACGACGTCGAGGACCTCGGGCTGGTGAAGCTCGATGTACTCGGGGTGAGGATGTTCTCGGCGATCTCCCACGCGACAGACGAGATCGAGCGGATCACCGGCGAGCAGTTGGACATCGACTCGGTCCCGCGCGATGACCCCGCCACGTACGACCTGATCCGGTCGTCGCGCACGATCGGATGTTTCCAGATCGAATCGCCGGGGCAGCGAGAGCTGCTCGCCCGGATGCAACCGGATCGTTTCGAGGATCTGGTCGTCGACATCTCGTTGTTCCGTCCAGGCCCCGTCCAATCCGACATGGTCGGTCCCTATCTGATGCGCCGTCACGGCTTCGAGGATGTCGTCTATCCATACGAGACCCTCAGAGAGATCCTGCGCGAAACCAACGGAATCATCGTGTTCCACGAGCAGCTGATCCGGGTCATCGCGATGGCGACCGGATGCAGCCTTGCCGATGCCGACTACATCCGCCGGCACCTCGACTCCGACCACCCCGACGACACCGTGAGCAGCTGGTTCCAGTCGGCGTCGGTCGCCACCGGACTGAGCTCGTCTCAGGCTGCATCGCTGTGGAAGGAAGTGTTTGCGTTCGCCTCGTTCGGGTTCTGCAAGTCACACGCGGCTGCGTTCGCGGTGCCCACTTACATCTCGGCCTGGCTCAAGGTTCATCACACGGCCGAGTTCGTGGCCGGGCTCTTGACCCATGATCCCGGGATGTACCCGCGACGATTGATCGTGGCCGACGCCCGGACCTCGGGGGTGCCGATCCTGCCGGTCGACGTCAACCACTCTGACACGGTTTATCGGGCCGAACCCGTAGATACCGGAGCCAGAAGCGGGTCGCCTCGGCGAGACGCGGGAAATGGACATGGCGTTCGGCTGGCGTTGTCCGAAGTGAAGGACATCTCGGAGGCCGAGATGGATTCCATCGTGGTGGCGCAGCCGTTCACTTCGCTCGAGGATCTGTGGCGCCGGACCGAGTTGTCGCGGCCGGTGCTCGAGCACCTCGTTCATATCGGGGCCTGCGAGGCCATCTCGGGAGGACGGTCGCGCCGCGAGCTCCTGTGGCGCGCCACCGATCTCGCCGCCCGTCCCCGGTACAAGGCCGGTCAGCAGATGTCCCTGTCGCTCGATGACGACGTTGCGGTCAGCGAACTCAAGGGACTCACCGACTACACCGCGATGGAGGAGACCGAAGCCGAGCTCGAGGTCACCGGGATCGATGCACGGAGGCACGTCATGGCTCTCTACGAGCCGCTGATGAAGGAGCTCGGCTGTACCCCGGGAGCCGAACTGCGGACGAAGCGTAACGATTCCGAGGTTTGGGTGGCCGGGGTGAAGGTGTCGAGCCAGACCCCCCAGATCCGTTCCGGGCAGAGGATCATCTTCGTGACGCTCGACGATCTCACCGGGCCGTTGGACGTCACGTTGTTCGAACGTGTGCAGCCGTGGTGCGCGGCGACGGTGTTCCACTCCTGGATCCTGTTGTTCCGAGGAGCGGTGCGTAAACGCGGTGGGGCATCGAGGACGAGGCGGACCCACCCGAACAACGTCGGGGTCACGGTTGTGGTCGAGGAGGCGTTCGATCTCGCCGAGATCGCCCGGGACCGGGCCGCCGGGATGACCCCATCCGAGGCTCTGGCACGGCAGAGGAAGCGGGCGACGGGTCCGATGAAGGCCCGGATGGCCGCCGGGCGCAAGCTGTGGCACGCCAGCGGGGGCTCAGCCGGTGGCTGATCTGCTAGCTCGTCTCAATCGCACCCTCGCGATGCCCGAAGATGGAGACGTGACCGTACTTACCTTCCATCTCGACCGCACCCCTCCTGAGGGGTGGGATGAGTTCGCGCGCGCTTCGGGTCGCTACTTCTTCTCGACCGTCCGCTGGACCGAAGCGGTTGCCGCCGGATTCGGCAGCGAGGCGCTGTTCGCAACCCTCATGGACGGCGACGAGATCGTGGTTGCGATGATCGGGACGGAACGCAAGACGGTCGGTTTCCGGATACTCCATTCGTTCTTCCCCTACGGCGGCCTGATCGGTGACGTGAGCCACGGTGATGAACTGCTGGACCACTTTCTTCCCGCGCTGAAGGAGCGCGGCTACCACTCACTCGTGGTTGAGGATCCCTCCTGCGGGCTACCCGAAAGACATGTCGCTCAGCCCGTATTCGGCCGCAGGCACGTTCGGTCCATGGAACCTCGGGAAGGTCCCATCGATGAGGCTGCGATCTTCAGCTCGTACCACAAGTCGGTCAAGAAGAACGTGCGACGCGCCCGCGAAGCCGGACTCGTGGTCACCGAGGCGACGTCCGAGGCAGAGGTCGACGACATCTACGAGATGTACCGCTCGGCGATGGAGCGGAACTACGCGCCCACCTGGTACCCGAAGGATCTGTTCGTCGAGCTGATGCACCGGTTCGTACCAACTGGCGAGGTGAGATACCTGGTCGTGAAGCACGACGGTCACATGATCGGGATGATGGCGATGCTTTACTCCGAACATGGAGGTCACTACTGGATGGGTGGATCCTCGGAAGACGGTCTAAAGCTCAGGGTCAACGACCTTCTGTTCCACCATGCGATCTGCCTATCGGTGGAGCGCGGCGACCACTTCCTCGACTTCATGGGTACCGGTGTCGATGACGAATCGCTGGCTCGTTTCAAGGAGAAATGGGGGGGTGTGTCGGAGCAGGTCCTCGGCTATCACCTCGACCTCGCCCCGTTCCGCGCCAAGCTCCTTCGGGTCGCGTACCGACTGGTGCGTAAAGGTCCCGGAGCCTGGGTCGTGCGCAAGATCATCCGCTGATCCGGGATCGAGGCGGCAGTAGCATCGCGGTGGTGAACCAGGCCTCCTTTCCCGAGACGATCCTCCACGTCGACATGGACGCTTTCTACGCGTCCGTCGAGGTCGCCAAGGACCCGATGCTCCAAGGAAAGCCGGTCGTGGTCGGGGGCCTGGGGGGTCGCGGGGTCGTCACCTCCGCCTCATACCAAGCGCGCGAATACGGAGTGACATCGGCGATGCCGATCGTCAGAGCCCGGCGGCTGTGCCCACACGCGATCTTCCTTCCGAACGACTTCACCGCTTACACCGATTTCTCTCGGAGGATCCGCGAGGTGTTCCTCTCCTACACGCCCTTCGTCGAACCCTTGTCGCTCGATGAGGCGTTCCTCGATGTCTCCGGGTCCGTGAGGTTGTTCGGCGATCCGGTTTCGATCGGCGCACAGATCAAGGCCGATGTCGCCGAGCTCGGACTTCCATGCACCGTCGGGATCGCCGTCAATAAGTTCCTCGCCAAGCTCGCATCGCAGAAGGCGAAGCCGGATGGGCTCCTCCGGGTTCCCGCCGACGGGATCGAAGCTTTCCTCCACCCTCTCCCGATCACCGCGTTGTGGGGGGTGGGGGAGAAGACAGGAGAGGCCCTCAGAAGGCTCGGGTTGAAGACGGTGGCGGATGTTGCTGCGATGCCCCGGAGAACGCTTCAACGAGCCGTGGGTGACTCCCTGGGGGCGCACCTGTTCGATCTGGCCAACGGGGTCGATGAGCGCGTGGTCACACCTCATGAACCGACCAAGTCGGTTGGCTCGGAGGAGACCTTTTCCCACGATCTTGACTCGACCCAAGTGATCATCCGCGAGATCTTGCGGCTCAGCGAGCGGACCGCGGGACGGCTCCGCGGTGCCGGCCTCTGTGGCAGGACGGTGACCTTGAAGGTCCGGTTCTCGAACTTCAAGACGATCACGAGGTCGCGGACCCTCGATGAGGAAGTGGACAACACCCACGAGATCTACGACGCGGCCCGATCGCTGTTCGAGAAGCTCGACCCGGTTCGCCCTCGGATCCGGCTTCTCGGGGTCAGCATCAGCGGAGTCACGGATGGGCCTCCGCGCCGGCAGATGTCTCTTTTGTCGGGGCCGGGAGGCCCGGGATGGACGGAGGCAACGGAAGCGATCGACAGTATCCGTGAGCGCTTCGGGGACGAGTCTGTAGGTCCTGCTGCCCTACTCGATGGCGACGACCTTTGAAATGTTGCACGCCAAAGGGGCTGACTAAAGGCGCTCCATCCTTATAATCGGAGGCACAGTGCCTCTCTCAGACCACGAACAGAAGATCCTCGAAGAGATCGAGAAGAGCCTCTACCAAGAGGATCCTAAGTTCGCGCGCGATGTGAAGCGGCGATCCCCTCAGATGGGCGAGCGGCGGCGCGTGAAACTCGGTGCGGTTCTCTTCCTCATCGGCTTCGGGATCCTCATCGGTTTCTTCATCACCAGCAACATCATCATCGGAGTCCTCGCCTTTGGGACGATGGTCGGCGGGATCGTTCTGGTCGCCGGCTCCATAACGGGTTTGACCCTGGGTCGAGGCGGACCGGGTACCGGCCCACGGGACCGCCTGCTCAAGACTTTCGAGCAGTGGGAGTCGCGTGTCCGAAAGCGCGATAAAGGTTCCTGAGGACCAAACTTCAAGAACAATCTTCCGTATCGCCGTTTGCCCCTTGCCGCGCCGCGACCTGACGCGCTAGATTCGCAGGAGTTCACAAAAGCGAGGGGATCCCGGGGCGAGGGGATGTAGTCTTCGGACCCCCCAAAGGGATCTTGTTCGGGGAAGTCTTGTTCACGTTTCTGTCGAGGTTGTAACTGAAAAGGCGGGAGGTTCGCGCGCACTCATGGAGGGTTTCACTGCAGAGCAGGCATGTCGTTTCACTGGGTGCACGCCACATCAGCTTCGTTATTGGGATCGAATCGCTCTCGTAAAGCCTGGGGTTCAGCAGACCGGTGGCCGTCCGGGCGTCAGACGTCTCTACTCATTCCGAGACCTGGTTGCACTCAAGGTCGTGAAGTCACTTCTCGACGGCGGCATGAGCCTCCAGCGGGTTAGGAAGGCCTACGACTACCTCCGCAAGAAGGCCGGTCTCGAGGATCATCTGTCCGAGGTGCGGCTCGTCACCGACGGAGTCAGCATCTTCAAGGTCTGCCACGACGACGGCGAAGTTCTCGATGCCCTGAAGGAAGGGCAGATGTCCTTCTTCCTGGCGATCAACGAGATCGCACAGAGCGTCGATGGGAAGGTCTCCGAGTACCTCTACGACCGTGAGGAATTCGTCACCGCCCTTAAACGGGTCGAGTCCAAGGCAGAAGAGGAGCTCGACGACAAGGTGATCAGGCGGCTGCGCGCCGCCCACTGATCCGCGGCAGCCTCAGCTTCGGCAGACTCAGCGAGAGGTTCCTGGGCGAGAACAGTCGTACCGCGCGCTGCCATATCGTCGAGCGGGACCACATGTTCTTTCGAAGGCCACGCGCGAGTTTCCTGGCCTCGCCGGCATCGAGAGCAGATACCTCGCGCAACGAGTATTCGGATGCTTCGTAGATCGCGGCAAGTCGGATCGCGGCGCGTTCGGGGATGCCCTTCAGTTCCGCGACCCTCGTGACGTAGGACGTCGGTGATTCGGCGACCCCCCGGTTGGTGGCGAGCTCACGAGCGTTGAGACAGAAGTCGAGGAAGGCCGCAGACGCCAGATCGCGGCGTGCCCTTCGCCCGGGCATAAGCCCTCTTGATGCGCCACTCCTTCATGGCGGGGATCGAGAGGATGAACAGCAACGCCGCGGCGAGGAGGACGATCGATACGACACGGAAGGTCCGCTCCCACGGCTGAGTCTCGGCGAGTTCCCCAGAGCCCGGGATCGCTCCGCTGTTGATCAGGTTCTGCAGTTCCTCGGGGCTCAGGTCGCCCCCCGGGTTGACTCCCGCATCCTCCAACCGTGGGTCGACGCCCTCCGGGTTCGGGACCGAATTCGCACCGTCAACGCCGATGGGCCCTTCGTTGCCCGGGTCCTGGGGGGTCGTGTATAGAGGGACGCTCGTAGAGCGGTTGACATCGATCCGGGGGGTGGGCTCGAACGCGACCCAGCCGATGTGCTCGAAGTACACCTCGGGCCAGGCATGGGCGTCGGTGCCCTTGACGGCGTTCTCACCGTCGCCGACGGCCTCGCCGGGGAGGAATCCGACCACGAGACGGGATGGGTAACCGAGCTCCCGGGCCAGGACCGCGAAGGCGGTAGAGAACTGCTGGCAGTAGCCGGTCTTGGTGTTGATAAGGAAGTTCGTGAGGTCGTCGGTCGATGCCTCCTGCTCGGCCCTGAGCTCTTCCAGATTGATCGAGTAGGTGAACTCCTCGCTTCGGAGGTGGTTCTGGATCGCAACCAGTTGTTCGAACTCCGTGTTGGCGGTGCTCACCCAGCCGGCGAGGAGATCTTTGACCTCGGGGGTGAGCTCATCCGGAAGCTGCGTGTAGATGTCGGCTCCCGGGATCCCCGGGTCGCCGATGTGGGCGTTGACGAGCTCGGTGTAGCTCTCATGGGGGACCTGCGAAGTCACCTGGTAAACGAGGCTGCCGCCGAGTTCGGTCGTGCTCCGGATATCCCCGCTCTCCGGGTCGTAGCGGAGACCGTCACCGATGTTCTGTTGCGTTATGAGCTGGAGGTCCGTCGCCTGCACGGCTGCGGGAAGCGATTCCGAAACAAGCCCGGTGACCGTGATCCTCTGAACCAAGGTTGTCGACGCGGTCGATACCGGTTCGGGGCCGTCGATGACGCCGTCCTCGATCGGCACAAGATCGGCGCTCGACGGTCTCCAGGTTGCCCCATCGAAGTCGGGCAGCGTGATCAAGCGCCAGTAGGTGTTCGTCTCGGCCTGCACTCGGAAGTACTCGGTGTCCGATTGGCTGATCAGGCTCGGGGCGATCGAGACGAGGGGATCGATCCGGCCCCCGCCGTCTCCGTCTCCACTGCCTCCGGTCCCCGAGCCGCCAGTCCCACCCGGGTTGCGCCACGACAGCAGTCCGTCTCCCAAGGCGGGAAGGAAGATCGGCGCGATCAACGCAAGTGCGACGCACGTCGCACCCATCTTCCGAGCGATCTCGCCGGTGATCGAATCGGGCTCCTCCTCGGAGCTGTGATCTGCCCATGTCGGAACCCACCGACCCCAGGACCGGAGTCGATGGGAGGACTCGACCCCCCAGTAGGCGAGCAGCGATATCAGGAACAGCGCGACGAATAGGGGAGTGCCGGCTCCGGTGCCGACCACCATCACGACCGAGAACAGAACGACCGGGGTGACCGACGCGATCAGTGGCTTCCGCCATCTGAACGTCGCTACCTCGCCGAGCACTGCCGCGATCCACAGGCCGGCGACGACCATGATCACGTAGCCGGGTCGCACCGGGACCGGGGCGAAGTCGAGCTCGGCCCGATCTATCGCCTGCTTCACTGCGTCCACCAGACCGCGCACCGCGCCCGGCGTCGGGAGTCCGTAGAACGTGTTCTTGGTCTGGAATATGAACGCGAGGTAGGTCGTCAGGGTAACGAGCGAGGCGATCGCCGTCAGCAGGATAGAGACCCCGAAGCGCCGACCCAGGATCGCGATCCCCGCGGCGATCAACATGCCGAGGGCCGCCGGCCCGGGATAATCGCCGTCTGCGAACAGCTGCGAGAACGAGAACAGCGTGACCGCGAGAAGGCCGATGAGGGCTAGGCGAGTTCTGGCTTCCGAGCCCATGCGTCACCCCCTCGTCGTCCGCCGACCGAGAGGGTTGTCCAGGCTGCTCCCAGTCCTTCTCCCGGACCGAGTACGAGCGACGGCACCGCCGAGCGGGTGAGGAGTGTCACGGCTCCCCGTGTCTGCTGCTCGCCCTCCCAGCGCGATTTGGTGGTTGCTCCACCGAAACGGTGGCCCGGGTAGACGATGACCGCGACCTGACGGAAGCGGCGCCGGCAGCGTGTGATCCCGACCGCGACGGTGTCCGACAGCTCGCCGGTTACGCACACGAGCGTTCCCTCGGCCGAGGTTCCGGATTCCAGTTCGGCCAACCGGAGCACCAAGGAGTCGTGGTCGGGGGCGTCGTGCCCCGGTTCGAGGACCGCAAGGGCATCGAGGATCTGGTGGTAGTGGTCGGTGCCTCGGGATGTGGGGCGACCCTGATGATGGGCGCTCATCAACCGGTAGGTGTAGCCCGACCGGTGATAGAGATCGGCGAGGGACGCCGCACCCTCGATCGCGCGCTCGAACGACGAGCCGTCGCCGTGCCCCTCGTGGGCCGAGAAGCGATCATCGAGCAGGATCGTCGCCCGAGTGTGCCAGGGAGTCTCCTCTTGCCGGATCATCGGCTTGGCGCGCTTCGCGGTCGAGGGCCAGTGGATCTTCCTGAGATCGTCCCCATGCGCGTACTCCCGCATCGTGTAGAAGTCCTCGCCCCGCGCTCCGGAGAGTTGTCTTAGGGCCGAGACCGCCATGCTCCTCTGTTGCCCGAGGTCTCGGGGCAGTGCGAGGCGTTCGATGCGCGGGTAGACGAGGAGGCTGTCGACGTCGGCCGCAACGTTGCGCGTGCGTGCGAGACCGAACGGATCGACGATGGAGGTACGGAGGGGGCCGACCTCGTAGCGGCCCCGGTGGGGTGCGCGCACCTCGTACTCAGCATCACGGGTACCGCCGGGTTCGACCCCGTTGAGGGCGAACCGCGCCTGTCCCGACAATTCGATCGGCAGTGCGTCGTCCAGCATCAGGAGCGGCGCGGAACCCCGGCCTTCGTTCTCGATCCGAAGGTGAACCCGAACCGGCTGGCCGGCGCGTGCTCTCGGCGGTGAAAGCGTGCGCGTGATGACGAGATCGTGCCGTCTGGCCGAAACGATGATGACCGCGATCCCGACCAAAGCGACCAGAGCGAATCCAACCTGTTCGAGACCGCTGGCACCGAACCCACGGCCGACCACCCACAGAGTGATCCCGAGGGCGAAGGTCGCCCAACCGCGCAGCGACGGCACCGGGAAGTTAGGCCTGACCCCGTGCCGGGATAGGGACGCGCTCGACGAGCTCGCCCAGGACATCCTCGGCGGTCGCTCCACGCATCTGAGCTTCGGGCGAAAGGATCACGCGGTGAGCGAGGACGTGGATGGAGAGTTGTTGGATGTCGTCGGGAACGACGTAGTCGCGCCCGCGGCTGGCGGCCAGCGCCCGTGACGATCGCAGCATGTAGAGCGAGGCCCGCGGGCTCGCCCCAAGATGGACGTCGGGGTGGTCGCGGGTCGACTCCGTGATCTCGACGATGTATCGCTTCAAGGTCGGAGCGACATGGACACCCTGCGCCAATTTCACTAGAACGCTTACCTCTCCGGCATTGGCCACCGGTTCTAGTTCATCGAGACGAGAGTGCGTTCCGTGGAGATCGAGGATCTCGAGCTCCGACGAGCGCGAGGGGTATCCAACCGACAACCGCATCATGAAACGGTCGAGCTGGGACTCGGGGAGGGGATAGGTCCCTTCGTGCTCGAGTGGGTTCTGGGTCGCGATCACCATGAACGGGGGATCGAGAGGATGGGTGGTGCCGTCGATGGTGACCTGTCGCTCCTCCATGCATTCGAGGAGGGCCGACTGGGTCTTGGGTGACGCACGGTTGATCTCGTCACCGAGGCAGATGTTGGCGAAGACGGCTCCCGGCTTGAACTCGAACTCGTGCGTCCGCTGGTCCCAGAAGTTGACGCCGGTGACGTCGGTGGGAAGCAGGTCGGGCGTGAACTGGATCCGCTGCCAGGTGCAATCGATCGAGCGAGCCAATGATTTGGCGAGCATCGTCTTGCCGACGCCGGGGACATCTTCGAGGAGAACGTGTCCTTCCGATAGAAGAGCGATCAAGGCGAGGCGGATCACATCGCCCTTGCCTTGGATCGTCCGCTCTATGTTCTCCGCGATCCGTTCGAAAACGGTCTGGAAGTGGTTGAAGTCTTTCGGGGGTGCATCGGTCATCCCCGCCCTCCCTTGGCAAGCGATTGGATATTCAGGTTAGCAGCGTGCTGATTTTGTAAGGCGTTCGGCGTAGGCTTCCGCCCTACAACTCTCATACAGCTATCGATCACAGGGGGTTCCACTACATGGCGGGTTGGGGTGACGATCCGGAGCTCGAGCGGCTCCGGGGCATGTTGGCCGACGGATGGGAGGTCGCCGAGATCTCCGAGGACCCGGACGCGGCCGGGGGACCGTCGGACACGGTGAAGCTCTCCAAGGGCGACGAGACCGCCGAGTGCACCTCCGACCATCTGGCATTCCACCGTTTCGTTGAAGGACTCAGAGAAGATCAAGGATGACTCCTACAGTTGTAGTAGGAAGCTGACTATACTCGTCAGTCGTAGTGCGTAACAGGGGAGAGCACCACTAAGTAGCCGGAGTGGATCCGGCCGATCAAGGGGGGAATAGATGGGTCTTTCGACCTCGCGGCGGTGGCTGCGCCTGTTGGCGTTGCTGACCGTGATCGCGTTGATGGCAGTCGCCTGTGGTGGCGACGAGGATGACGGCGACGACGGGGGTGGCGACGAGGCACCTGCCGGAGCGACCCTGACGTTCGCAACGTCGGCGGATCCGGTCGTCCTCGACGGCGCTCTCGTTTCCGACGGTGAATCACTTCGTGCGATCGACCAGATCTTCGAAGGACTCGTCACGCTCGCTCCCGGGGGTACTGAGGTGGTTCCGAACCTCGCTACCGACTGGGAAGCTAACGAGGACGGGACCACGTGGACCTTCAACCTTCAAGAGGGTGTGACGTTCCACGACGACACTGAGTTCAATGCGGAAGCGGTTTGTTACAACTTCGACCGCTGGTACAACTTCACCGGTTCGTTCCAGAACCCCGCGGCGTCGTACTACTGGCAGACCGTGTTCGGCGGATTCGCCGAGACCGACCCGGAATCCGGAGCCCCCGAAGACTCGCTGTACGAGTCGTGCGAGGTTACGGATGACCTGCAGGTGGTGATCAACCTCACGAAGCCGTCGTCGTCGTTCCTGGCGGCTCTGGCTCTGACCAACTTCACGATCGCCAGCCCGGCTGCTCTCGAGGAGTTCCAGGCGGACGAGGGTGAGGTCGACGCAGAGGGCATCTTCCACGCCACCGGAACCTTCGGCACCGAGCACCCGATCGGCACCGGTCCATTCATGTTCGAAGAGTGGGTCCGCAACGATCACCTGACGTTCGTACGGAACCCCGACTACTGGGGTGACTTCCCCGGCAACGTCGACGAGCTGATCTTCCGTCCGATCCCGGACAACGCCGCTCGTCTACAGGCGCTTCAGGCCGGCGACATCGACGGATATGACCTCGTCGAGCCCCAGGACTACGAGACCATCGAATCGTCCGGTCTCCAGCTGCTCAACCGTCCTGCGTTCAACATCGGCTACGTCGGCTTCAACCAGAAGCACGAGCCGTTCGAGGACATCGCTGTCCGCCAGGCCTTCACCATGGCCGTCAACCGCCAGGAAGTGGTCGACGCGTTCTACGCGGGCCAGGGCGAGGTTGCGACTCAATTCATGCCGCCGGAACTGTTCGGCTGGTCGGATTCTGTGACCACTTACGACTTCGACCCCGAGGGCGCCAAGGCGCTCCTCGAGGAGGCCGGCTACACGTTGCCGGTCGAGATCGACTTCGCCTTCCCGACCGACGTCTCACGTCCGTACATGCCGTCGCCGCAGGACAACTTCGAGGCGATGGTTGCGCAGCTCGAAGACTGCTGTTTCAAGGTCAACACGGACTCCGCAACCTGGAGCCCGAACTACCTCGACAACGCGGACAACGGCCGCTACGGGGCGTACCTCCTCGGGTGGACGGGTGACTTCGGTGACCCGGACAACTTCATCGGCACCTTCTTCCAGGACGAGCAGAAGGCCTGGGGCTTCAACAACCCCGACATCTTCGGCTGCTTGGATGAGGCCGAGATCGAGACCGATGAGGCTGCTCGTACCGCGAAGTACGAGGAGTGCAACGGGCTGATCATGGACTTCCTGCCGGGCATGCCTTACGTGCACACCAAGCCGGGACTCGCCTTTACGGCGAACATCTCGGGCTACGTGCCGAGCCCGGTTTCGCTCGAGCCGTTCTCTCTCGTAACGGTCGAGTAGAGATCTGAAGACGGGGCGGAGCGGGGGAACTTCCCCGCTCCGCCTTAGTCTGCTCAGACCATGCTGAAGTACATCCTGAGGCGACTGGTACTGCTGGTCCCGATCCTGTTCGGGTTGTCGCTTCTCGTCTTCATCTACGTCCGGTCGCTCCCCGGGGGCCCGGAGATCGCGCTGCTCGGCGAGCGTGCCACCGAGGCATCGAGCGAGGCGATCCGGAAGGACCTCGGCCTCGACCAGCCGCTGGCGGTTCAGTACGGCCGCTATGTCAAGAACCTGGTCCAGGGAAACTTCGGCTCCAGCATCATCACGCGCCAGCCGGTCATGACCGAATTGAAGCAGCGGTTCCCCGCGACGGTCGAACTCGGACTCAGCGCGGTGCTTATCGCTCTGATCCTCGGCATCCCGCTGGGCTTCTTAGCGGCGAAGCGCTATCAAGGGTTCCTCGATCATGCGAGCCTTGGCGCGTCGCTGATCGGGATCAGCTTCCCGATCTTCTTCCTCGCCCTGATCCTGAAGTGGATCTTCGCCGTGAAACTCGGCTGGTTACCTAGCTTCGGGAGGATCGAGGCGACGATCGACCTGCCTCATCCGACCAACTTCTATCTCCTCGACGCGATCATCGATACGAACTGGGCCGCGTTTGTCGACGTGCTCAAACATCTCGTACTTCCCGCTCTCGCCCTCGCCACCATCCCGCTGGCGATCATCGCCCGCATCACCCGCGCGGCAGTACTCGAGGTGATGAACGAGGATTACGTTCGAACCGCACACGCTAAGGGACTCGATCCTTCGGTGGTCGACCGCCGGCACGTGATGAAGAACGCGATGTTGCCGGTCGTCACGGTTGTGGGTCTTCAGACCGGCCTGATCCTCACAGGAGCGGTGCTCACGGAGACAGTGTTCGCGTGGCCCGGAGTCGGCTCGTGGATGCTCAACGCGATCCGTAACGCCGACTACGCGGTGATCCAGGGCGGCATCCTGTTCTTCGCCCTGATCACGATCTTCTCGAGCCTCGTGGTCGACGTCTCCTACGCGTTCCTCAACCCGCGGATCCGATACCAGTGAGCCTTAGAGCATGAGCATCCTCGAGGCCGAAGCGATCGAACTCAACATCGAAGGAACGTCGGGACTGTGGCGCGACGCATTCGATCGCCTACGCCGTAACCCCGGAGCGATCATCGGAGCGGTCATCGTCGGACTCTTCATCGTCCTGGCGTTGTTCGCTCCCATGATCGCCCCCCACGGCGCGAACGAACGAGTCGAGGCACCGACTTCAACGCCCGACGGGCCGAGTTCCGAGTACAAGATGGGGCTCGACAAGCAGGGCCGCGACTACATGAGCCGCATCATCCACGGCACGCGCCTGTCCTTACTGGTCGGGATCGTGTCCGTCGCGGTCGGACTCTCGCTCGGACTCCTGTTCGGAGCTATGGCGGGCTACTTCGGAGGCTGGCTGGACTCGCTGATCATGCGCGTGATGGACATCCTCTTGGCCTTCCCTGGCTTCCTCTTAGCCATCGGTCTCGTGACGGCCCTTGGGCCGGGGTTGTGGCAGATCATGATCGCGGTCGGGATAACCAACGTCCCTCAGTTCGCGCGCGTGCTACGGAGCTCGGTGATCGCCCAGCGTGAATCCGACTACGTCCTCGCGGCGCGCTCATTGGGGGCCCGTGGCAGGCGGCTGTTGCTACGTCACGTGCTGCCCAACAGCCTCGCTCCGGTCATCGTCCAGGCAACCCTCGCGATGGCGACCGCGATCATCGATGTCGCCGGGCTCAGCTACGTCGGCCTCGGCCCGAACGACCCGAGCCTGCCGGAGTGGGGCAAGATGCTCGCCGATTCGGCCGCCCGACTCGAGACCGGCACGCACCTGGTGCTGTTTCCCGGTTTCGCGATCGTGATCAGCGTTCTCGGCCTGAACCTGATCGGCGACGGTCTTCGCGAAGCGCTCGACCCGAGGCTGAAGTCCTGATGTCGCTGCTCTCGGTGAAGGACCTCGAGGTTCGTTTCTCGACCCGCAAGTCGACGATCTACGCGGTCAACCGCATCAGCTTCGATCTCGAGCCGGGAGAGACCCTCGGCATCGTGGGCGAGTCCGGCTGCGGGAAGTCGGTGTCGGCCCTTGCGATGCTCGGCATCCTTCCGAAGGCCGGCCGCGTCGAAGATGGCGTGGTCTCGTTCCAGGACGTCGACCTCCTCAAGTTGCCCGATCAGAAGCTGAGGCAGATCCGCGGCAAGGACATCGCGATGATCTTCCAAGATCCGATGACGTCGTTGAACCCCGTGCTGACCATCGGACGACAGATCACCGAGACACTCGAGAAGCATCTCGAGATGGACAAGGACGTTGCGAAGAAGGAAGCCGCCGAGTTGCTCGACCGTGTCGGGATCCCGAGCGCGAAGGACCGCTTGCGCGACTACCCGCACCAGTTCTCCGGCGGGATGAGGCAACGCGTGATGATCGCGATGGCGATCTCTTGCAAGCCAAAACTGCTGATCGCCGACGAGCCCACGACCGCACTCGACGTAACGATCCAGGCGCAGATCCTCGAGGTCCTGAAGCAGTTGTCGGCCGAAGAGAGCATGGCGTTGATCTTGATCACCCACGATCTCGGCGTTGTTGCCGGGATCTGCGAACGCACCAACGTGATGTACGCGGGTCGGTTCGTCGAGACAGCTCCGACCACCGAGCTGTTCGCGAAGCCGCGGCATCCATACACGCTCGGACTACTCAAGTCCGTGCCGCGTCTCGACGCTGCCCGCAAGGAACGGCTCGAGCCGATCGCCGGATCGCCTCGCGATCAACGGAGCCTGGCTCCCGGATGTTCGTTCGCACCACGTTGTCTCTACGCGACCGATCAGTCGCGTGCCGAGACCCCGGAGTTGCACCAGATCGATTCGCCCGACCACCTCGTCGCATGCTGGAACCCCGTGCCGGATTCCGACCTCCCCAGGCACGAAGTTCTGGAGGATCCGCTCGCATGACGACTCCGCACGCCGGTCCGTTGCTCGAGGTCGAGGACCTCAAGGTGTATTTCCCGATCCGCTCGGGCGTGCTGATCGATCGGCACGTCGGCGACGTCAAGGCGGTCGATGGAGTCTCGTTCGACGTCAAGCGCGGTGAGACCCTCGGCTTGGTGGGGGAGTCGGGCTGCGGCAAGACAACCGTCGGTCGGACCGTGCTGCGCCTCTACGAACCGACCGAAGGCACCGTGACGTTCGATGGTGTCGATGTCGGATCGTTGAATGCCCCGGAACTCAGGAAGCTGCGACGCCGGATGCAGATGGTGTTCCAGGATCCTTACTCATCGCTCAACCCTCGTCAGAACGTCGGCAACATCGTCGGCGAACCGATGCAGATCCACGGCATCGCGTCCGGGAAAGACATGGAGAAGAAAGTCGCCGAGCTGCTGGACGTCGTCGGCTTGCCCGCGGGGGCGGCCAACCGGTACCCGCACGAGTTCTCCGGTGGCCAGCGCCAGCGCATCGGCCTGGCGCGCTCACTGTCACTTAATCCCGACCTGATCGTGGCGGACGAGCCGGTATCGGCGCTCGACGTCTCGATCCAGGCCCAGATGATCAACCTCCTCGAGGACCTCCAGAAGGAGTTCGACCTCACCTATCTGTTCATCGCCCACGACCTCGCGGTCGTGCGCCACATCTCGGACCGCATCGCGGTGATGTACCTGGGCAAGATCGTCGAGGTCGCCTCGGCCGACCGGCTCTATACGGATCCGGCCCATCCCTACACGATGGCGCTGCTCTCGGCGGTCCCGATCCCGGATCCCGAGGTCGAACGCAAGCGCCAACGCATCATCCTGAAGGGTGACCTCCCGTCGCCGGTGAACCCACCGTCGGGGTGTCGCTTCCACACCCGCTGCCCCTTCCGGCAGGCGGAACGGTGCGACACCGAGGTGCCCGTGCTGCGGCCGATCGACGACGGCAGTCTGGTCGCGTGCCATTACTCCGAAGCCATCCGCTCCGGGGCCTTGACCCCCCACGACCCAGCCTGAGCCCCGTGGAGGGTGCTTGCAATCGTTAGCAAGGTGGCCTAACCTCTCGGCCGTGCCCTTCCGGGCTTGATCCGCTGCACCGCCGCCTAGGCGGGTGGTGACGGTCGGTCGGGAGTCGGTCGCTGCAGGCGCTTCAAGCAGCTTGCAACCGGGTGTGGTCGTACGGGATGTGGACGCCTTGAAATGTCCCGCCGTACGGCTGGCGACCAGAGAGAGCCCGCGTGTACTCCGGGTTCCGGCGGCAACCCCACCACGGGGAGCCGGGGCGGTCAGTAAGACGAGCAGAAGGAGACGCGATGTCGCGCCTACCTACTATCTCGACGCGCGCCCTCCGCCTTGCGGTGGCGGCGTTGATGATCGGCCTCGCAGTACCTGCGTTCGCGCAGGAGGCCACCCCCGAGCCGGTGATAGACGGCGCTCCCAGTGCCATCTGGTACCTCTCGGGTGCAACGATCAAGGGACATCTCGAGAACGGAACCCCAGGTGACGAGGTGACCCTGCAGTTCAAACGACCCGGACGCGAGTGGAACGACTTCAAGACCAAGCCGGTCTCCGAGGATGGAACCGTCTCGTTCCGAGCTGCCAAGCTGAAGACCACCAAGGTTTTCCGGCTGCAGTGGGTCGATGAGCTCACCGATGTGAGCAAGTACAGCGAAACCCACCGGGTCGAGGTGCGCCCGAAACTGACGGTGCTCCTCAAGCCCAAGCATGCCTTCCAGGGTGCGAGCGTGAAGCTCAAGGGTTCGCTACTTCCTGCGATATCGGGCCGCAAGGTCACGATCATGCGGAAGGCCAACGGTGGGTGGAGCACCGTGAAGAAGGTGGCCGCCGGCGACGGAACCTTCGCGCTGAAGGTGGCGTCGGATTCGATCGGCAAGCGGCATTTCAAAGCCATCTTCCCCGGTGACAAGCTGAACCCGGCTCGCAGTCGCAAGGGTGTCCTGAAGGTCTACGACCCGGACCCCGCGACCTGGTACGGACCGGGTTTCTACGGCAACGGCACGGCTTGCGGCAAGACCCTTCGTCGCAAGACCCTTGGGGTTGCCCACCGCACGCTTCCGTGCGGAACGATGGTCAGCATCGTGTTCCAGGGCCGCTCGATCACGGTTCCGGTCATCGACCGGGGCCCCTACACCTCGGCGGAATGGGACCTAACCCAGGAGACCGCCGAGCGCATCGGCTTCTCCGGCACGCAGACCGTGGGCACACTTCACAAGTAACTTGCCCAGCCCCGCCCCCTAGGGGGGCGGGGCTTTGCGGGGCGCGTCCTGGCGGATTGGGGCGTTGGGGGCACCGCTTCTACATATACTTGCCCCACCTTGGGTAGAGCGCTGGTACTCAATGCCTCATTCCAGCCGCTGTGCGTAGTTCCAGTGCGGCGGGCGCTGGTCCTCGCCCTGAAGGGCAAGGCCGACGTCCTCCATCACAACGGGATCGTGTTCCGCTCCGAGTCCCTCGAGATCCCGGCCCCGAGCGTGGTGCGGCTCAACTACTTCGTGAAGGTCCCCCTTAGGGCACGGGCCTCGCTGTCCCGGCGGGCCGTCTTCGTGAGAGACAACTTCGAGTGCCAGTATTGCGGGCGGCCGGCGGAGAACGTCGACCATGTGGTGCCTCGCTCGAGAGGTGGGCAGCACACGTGGGAGAACGTCGTCGCCTCATGCCGCCCCTGTAACTCACGCAAAGAGAACAAAGCCCCCTCCGATCTCGGCATGAGGCTCCGCGGAGCCCCCCGGGCGCCGCACGAGAGCGTCTGGATCGTGGTCGCTGCCGATCGCCACATCGATCCGACCTGGCACCAGTACCTCCGCTTGCCGGAGAAACTCACCGCCCACCTCGTCTGAGGTTCGGGCAAGACCGTCGTTCACCCGCGTTCTCCACGGGATTTGTTCTCGGTGTCCGATTTCGGTGGATAAACGCCGACTTTCGCCATCACAAGCAAGTGCAAGCTTTAACAGGAACAACACGCGCAACAAATTACAAGTTCGTAATTATGCCTACATCGTTGACTCGGTGGGGCAAACGGGCGTACTTTGCCCTTCAAGTGGAGTGAAGTGGAGGAAAGTGGTTCAACGGGGAGCAGAACCTCGGCCACGACTCCAACGAGACGACGACAGGGGAGCGAGTGGATTTCACCGGGGAGTTCCGGCACTCGATCGACGCCAAGGGGCGTTTGATCGTGCCTTCCTCCCTGCGCGAAAAGCTCGGGAGCGACGTTCGCCTCTCTCGCTGGCTCGATAACTGCATCGCGGTGTGGTCGGAGGAGGGCTGGGGCCGGATCGTGGAGCAGCTCCAGGAGCAGGCCCGGTCGAAGCCGAACGCCCGCCGGTTCGTAAGGCAGTTCACCTCAAGTACCTCCCACGAAGAGATCGACAAGCAGGGCCGTGTCTCAGTGTCCCAGAAGCTGCGGGATGGTGCCGGGATCGACAAGGACACCGTTGTCATCGGCGCGCTCGACCATGTCGAGCTGTGGGACCCGCAGCGGTGGGCCGAGCACGAAACGGACACCTCCGAGGGCGAATCGTTCGACGACCTAGCCAGTGGATTGGACTTCTGATGCGGCGAGAGGAAAGGACGGGCGCGATGGACTACAGGAGAGATCACGTAAGGACGTATCTGGGCCAGGCTGTACTCGTTGCCGCCTTGTGCGCATCGACGGCAGCAGTAGTCGTGGGCATGCTCCAGGTCGCCGTCCGGGCGCTGGGGAACCTTTGATGGGAGACCACACGTGGAGCACGAGCCAGTTCTCGCACGAGAAGCCAGAGACCTCCTCCTCCCTGCGTTGGAACACGGGGGAGTCGTCGTCGACGGCACACTCGGTCGCGGTGGACACGCTCGGTTCATTCTCGACGGCGCTCCGCAAGCCGAACTCGTGGGGATCGACCGCGACCCGGAAGCCCTGGAGGCGTGTCGGACCAACCTCGCCTCGTATGCGGAGCGCGTTCGGTTCGTTCGTGACGACTTCTCGCGACTCTCGGCCGTACTGGAACGACTCGGGATTGCGTCGGTTCGCGGAGTCCTACTCGACCTTGGAGTTTCCTCACCCCAGCTTGATGAAGCGCATCGAGGCTTCTCTTTCCGAGGGGACGGACCCCTTGACATGCGCATGGACCCCACCCAACCTCTCTCGGCGGCAGGTGTCGTGAACGACTATCCGGTTGCCGACCTCGAGCGCGTCCTTCGCTCCTACGGCGAAGAGCGCTACGCGCGCCGCGTGGCGCGGGCGATCGTTCGGGCCAGGCCGCTGTCGACCACCACCGAACTGGCTGAGGTAGTAGCGAGCGCCGTGCCGGCTGCATCACGTCGCACCGGTGGTCACCCGGCGCGCCGCACGTTCCAGGGGATCAGGATCGAGGTCAACGACGAGCTGGGTGAACTGCAGCGTGCGCTTCCCCAGGTCGTCGATGCCCTCGAGCCGGGTGGTCGAGTGGTCGTCATCTCGTATCACTCGCTGGAGGACCGGATCGTGAAGCGGTTCTTCAACGAGTCTGCCACGGGTTGTGTTTGTCCACCGGACTTCCCCGTATGTCGCTGCGACGCGCAAGCCTCCCTGCGCGTGATCACCAGGTCCACGGTGCGGCCTCGGTCTGAAGAGATCGAGAGGAACCCCCGAGCCTCTGCGGCCAAGCTTCGCGTGGCCGAACGAGTTTCGACCGAGGCCGCACCCCTCCCTGGTGAGAGAAAAGCGTCATGAGGGGAATGGCATGAGCGCCCAGCCGTCGCAGGTTCGGCGCGCGCAGAAGCGTCCGGCGGCCAGGCCGGCGCTCCGGGTCGTGCGTCGCTCGAAGCCCCAGCGCCTGATCGCTCCGGACGCCCGAAGGCGACGGGTCCCGATGTTCGTCGGCGGAGTCATCGTGGTCATCGCCCTGGTGTTCGGGATCCTCTTGGAACAGGTTGTCCTCGCCCAGTCGGCGTTCCGTCTCACCGAACAGCGGGCCCGGCTCCAGGCGGCCGAGGAGCATCACGAGACACTCCAGCGCAAGGCGGCCAGGCTCGAGAGCCCGGCCAGGATCGAGCGCTTCGCCCGTCAGGTCCTCGGGATGGTCGATCCCGTCGCCACCGGGGTTCAATACATCGTTGCCGACATCAGACCACCCGGTACCTCGGGAGGGGTTAGCTCCTCTGCCGGTGGCATCGCGGTGGGAGACGGTGCCGATATCGGAACCGCTCTCGGTGGCGGGACGCCCTGATGGCGGATCGTTCCAGAAGCAATAGGGGGTCGGCCCGTCAACGGTCGGCCCCTTCTCGCGCGCGGACTCCGCGACGCCCTTCCCCTCGGTCTGCTGCGCGGCGAGGCGATCCGAACGTGCGTGGAGGACGGTCGCGCTCCCCCCGACGCCTCAACTGGGTCATGGTTGCTTTGTTCGGCTGTTTCGCGTTGATGGCCGCGCGACTGGTCGTGCTTCAGGTGGTCCAGTTTCCGCGCTACTCGGCCATGGCGGCGGACTACCGCGAGCGCACGATCACGTTGCCGGCGGTACGTGGGTCGATCTTCGACCGGGACGGGCACTCCCTTGCGGTGACGGTCGACCTTCAAGTGGTCATCGCCGACCCGATGCAAGTAACGGACGTACCGAAGACGGCCAGGGAACTCGCAGGTGTGCTCGAGATGAAACCGCGGAAAGTGGCCCGGATCCTCGAAGGGAGCTCGGAGGGTTCGCGCGACGTGCCCGTTGCGCACGAGCTTGATGATGCAACCGCCGACAAGGTGCGCGACTTGGAACTCGACGGGATCACGCTTCAGGTCGAGCCCAAGCGCTTGTATCCCGGCGGCCGGCTGGCGTCGCACATCCTCGGCTTCGTCAACGACTACGGAGAGGCGCTCGGAGGCATCGAGACCGAGTTTGACAACATCCTCAAGGGAAAGCCGGGCAAGATCATCCAGGAGCAGGATCCACATGAGCGAGCCCTCCCGCAGGTCGGCTACACGGAGATCCCCGCGGTGCCGGGACGGTCGCTATTCCTGACCATAGACAAAGAGATCCAGTACTTCACCGAGCAGACCCTCGCTGCCGCGGCCAAGCAGTACCACGCCGAATCGGGAACCGCGATCGTGATGCGCGTGCGGACCGGCGAGATCCTCGCGATGGCGAACGTCCCCGATTTCGACCCGAACAACTTCTCCGATTTCGATGACGACGCTCGACGCAACCGGGCAGTGACGGATCAGTTCGAGCCCGGATCGGTCTTCAAGATGATCACCGCGTCGGCTGCGCTCGAGGAGAACCTCGCGAATCCGGAGAGCGTGTACTTGGTGCCGGACGCGATCCAGGTGTCGGACCGTGTCATCAACGATTCCCACCCGCATCCAACGGAGGACATGACCTTCACCGAGGTGATCGCACAGTCATCGAACGTGGGCACGATCAAGATCGGTCTCGAGCTCGGCAAGGATCTCCTCGATAAGTGGGTCCGTCGTTTCGGCTTCGGTAAGGAGACCGGTCTGGACTTCCCCGGTGAGGGGAGCGGCACCGTGCTCGATCTCGACGAATGGTACGGATCGACCATCTCGCAGATCCCCATCGGCCAGGGAGTCGCGGTCACCCCGATCCAGCTCGTGACCGCGTACGCCACGCTCGGCAACGGCGGGATGTGGGTCGAGCCGAAGCTGGTTCACGCAACCCTCGATGCCGATGGCGCACTCGTTCCCGCCGCTACCCCGGCGCGCCGCCGGGTGCTATCGCAGGAGGTCGCGAGCCAGGTCCTCGACATCCTCACCGAGGTGGTCGAGAACGGGACCGGGATCGAAGCCGCGGTTCCCGGGTTCCTGATCGCCGGGAAGACCGGGACTGCTCAGAAACCGGACGAGGGTGGCGGGTACGGCAACGGGTACATCGCGTCGTTCGCCGGTGTGGCACCCGCCGATCATCCGAACATCGCGGTTCTGGTGAGTCTCGACGATCCCTCGCCGATCTGGGGCGGCTCAACCGCAGCACCTACCTTCCAGAAGATCGTCGCATTCACTCTGCGTCAACTCGGTGTGGCCCCGACGAACAATGCCGAGAAGGACCTTCAGGAGCTGCAAGAAGGCCCCGAGGAACCGGTTGTCCACGACTAGGGTGGAGACCATGCACGGTCAGCACAAACTGGCAGATCTCGCCGGAGCGGCAGGCGACGTCGTGTCCCGCATCGAAGGCGACGACGGGACCGTGGTCGACGGGCTGGCGTTCGATTCCCGCTCGGTCGCCCCTGGTGATCTCTTCTTCTGCATCCGGGGTCTCCTCTCCGACGGACACGACTTCGCTCCCGCGGCGGTGGATTCGGGGGCGATCGCGCTGTGCGTCGAACGCGACCTGGGACTCGGGGTACCTGAGGTGGTCGTCTCCGACGCGCGCGTCGCCATGGCGCGGGTCTCGGCCGCGTTCTTCTCGCACCCGGCCGATCAGATGACCATGCTCGGTATTACGGGTACCAATGGGAAGACCACGACCGCATTCCTTCTCGAGTCGATCCTCGCTGCGGCCGGCCGGAGCCCCGGGCTGATCGGCACGATCCTGACTAGGGTCGGAGATCACGTGAGTCCGGGGGTCCGAACGACGCCGGAGTCACTCGACCTGCAGAAGCTGCTGGCGGAGATGCACGCTCAGGGAGCGGACTCCATCGCGATGGAGGTCACGTCGCACGCACTTGCCATGGATCGGGTCGAAGGGGTCAGATTCACTGCTGCAGCGTTCACGAACCTGTCCCAGGACCACCTCGATTTCCACCAGGACATGGAGGACTACTTCAAGGCCAAGGCCCGGTTGTTCACCCCCGACCATCTGATCGCCGGTGCGACCAACCTCGACGATCCCTACGGGCGGCGGCTGCTGGAGTCCTCGGAGGTCCCTTGTATCGGCTTCGGGTTCGCACTCGATGCTCGGGTCCGGGCCGAGAACGTGACCCTGGGACAGCGGGGGAGCGAGTTCATCATCGTCGTCGAGGACGTGAACGGGATCACCGAGAAGATCCCGGTGTCGACCGGGCTGGTTGGTTCCTTCAACGTCTCTAACTGTCTCGCGGCCGCGGCTACCGCGCTCCTTGCCGGGATCGAGCCGGATGCGATCCACCGAGGCTTGCAGTCGCCGACGGCGATCCCGGGCCGGTTCGAGTCGATCGACTTGGGACAACCGTTCGGCGTCGTGGTCGATTACGCACACACCCCGGATTCGCTCGACAACGTTCTGCGCGTGGCCCGCGGACTGGTTCGTGATGGAGGTCGTCTGATCGTTGCCTTCGGTTGCGGAGGAGATCGAGATCGACAGAAGCGCCCCCTGATGGGGATCGCCGCCGCCCGCCTTGCCGACTACGTCGTGGTGACATCGGACAACCCGCGCAGCGAGGATCCGGGCGCGATCCTGGAAGAGATCCTCAAGGGGGTGATCAGCGAGCGCGCCGGTGGAGCCGACGCCGCGCTTGTGGATCGCAGAGAGGCGATCGTTCACGTCCTCGGCGAGGCGAGGGACGGTGACGTGGTCGTCATCGCAGGGAAGGGACACGAGACTGGGCAGCAGTTCGCCGACGTGACGATCCCGTTCGACGACCGTGAGGTCGCTCGCGAGGTCCTGGTCGAGCGTGGACGGGGGACCGGCGCATGATCAGCATCCTTATCGCCGGGATCGTCGGCCTCGCCGTGTCGCTGTTCCTCACTCCCGTTGCGATCAAGCGGTTCAGAGCTTGGGGGTGGGGTCAGACGATCCGCGAGGAAGGTCCCAAGGCGCACTACGAGAAGAGCGGGACCCCCACCATGGGCGGGATCGTCATCCTCGCGGCCACGGTCCTGGGCTACCTCCTCGGGCACATCGGACGCGACCCGGTTCCGTTCCGCGACAGTGGACTCGTCGCCCTGGGGGCCACGATCGCGTTCGGGATCCTCGGATTCATCGACGACTTCATCAAGGTGCGCAAGGCTCGCAACCTCGGTCTGAGGAGTAGGGCGAAGTTCATCGGACAGGCGATCATCGCGGTGGTCCTCGCGTTCCTCGCCTCGAGTGTCGTCGACGTTGGCACCGATGTCTCGTTCTTCCGTTCGACCGCGATCGATCTCGGGATCTTCTTCTACATCTGGGTGTTCATCCTCGTTGCGGGATCGTCGAACGGAGTGAACCTCACGGATGGCCTCGACGGACTCGCCGTCGGTGCATCGGCTCAGGTTCTCGGGGCATTCGTCGTCATCGGGTTCTGGCAGTTCCGGCATCCAAGGTTCTACGACATCGGGGTAACCGGGTCCGACCCACTCGACCTGGCGATCCTCGCGGCGGCGATGTTCGGCGCGTGCGCCGGCTTCCTGTGGTGGAACACCGCGCCGGCCAAGATCTTCATGGGAGACACCGGTTCGTTGATGCTCGGCGGAGCGATGGCGACGTTCGCGATCCTCCTCAACACACAGCTTCTGTTGCTGTTACTCGGAGGCATCTTTGCGGTTGAGACCCTGTCGGTGATGATGCAGGTCCTCTTCTACAAGACCCGCAAGCGGCGAGTGTTCCTCATGGCGCCGATCCATCATCACTTCGAGGTCGGCGGGTGGCCCGAGATCACCGTGATGGTGAGGTTCTGGATCCTCTCCGGCTTATCGGTCGCGTTCGGCCTCGGCCTCTTCTACGCCGACTTCCTCGGGAAGGGGGGATTGCCGTGAACAAGGAGTCGCTCAGTGGCAGGACCGCTCTCGTGGTCGGTCTCGGCGTGAGTGGATACGCGGCCGCCGAGACGCTCCTCGAAGAGGGGGCCATCGTGCGCGTCACCGAAGCCGGGACCACCCCCGAGATCGAGACCCGCGCAAAAGAGCTGCGAGCTAAGGGGATCGAGGTAGAAACCGGCGGACACGACCTCAGCGGGATCGATTGCGATCTGGCGATCGTGAGTCCCGGGATCCCCACGTCCTCCGCCATCATCACGGCGCTGGTGAACTTGGGGGCCGAAGTGATCGGCGAGATCGAACTTGCCTACCGGCTGGCCGATTGCGATCTCCTTGCCGTGACCGGTACTAACGGCAAGACAACCACAACCGCTCTCCTCGCGGCGATGCTAGCGGAAGGCGGGATCACTTCGATGGCCGCCGGCAATATCGGAACCCCTGCTCTCGAGGCGGTTAGGAAGATCCCTCGGGGAGGCGCGATAGCGCTCGAGGTCTCGAGCTTCCAGCTCTCCACGATCACGAGCTTCCGTCCCGTGATCGCCGTGGTGCTCAACGTCGCCGAAGATCACACCGACTGGCACGGTTCCTTCGATGCGTACGCGGCCGACAAGGCGCGCATCACGGAGAACCAACGACGCGACGACGTTTTCCTTACTAACGCAGAGGATGCGGTCGCCTGGAGCATGTCGAAGTCGACCAAGGCCAAGGTGGTTCCCTTCTCTGCAACACGCGCTCCGGAGGACGGCATCGGAGTCACCGCCGGTCGGATCCTGTGGAAGGGGCAAGAGATCTTCTCGGCCGAGGACACCGCATTGAGCGGCGTCGCCGGCCTCGAGGATTCGATAGCGGCTGCCGGTGCCGCGCTGGAGTACGGGGTCGATCCGCGCTCCGTCAAGCGCGCCATCAAGGGGTTCCAATCGCTGGCCCACCGTCTCGAGGTGGTCGCGGAGCTTGACGGGATCACCTACATCAACGACTCGAAGGCAACCAACCCTCATGCAACGTTGACCGCGGTGCGGGGGCTGGAGGACGTCGTGCTGATCGCCGGGGGCCGGGCCAAAGGGATCGATCTCTCGCCCCTGAAGCAGACGGTCCCTCCCGTGAGCGCGGTTATCGCGATGGGCGAGGCGGCCGCCGAGGTCGAAAGTGCCTTCTCTCCGATCGTTCCGGTCGAACGCGCAGCGTCGATGGCCGAGGCCGTTCGAGCGGCTCGCTCGCACGCGGTTCGCGGGGGAGTCGTTCTGCTGTCTCCGGGGTGCGCAAGCCTCGACATGTACGACAACTACGCCGCCCGAGGAGCCGCGTTCACGGCCGCGGTCAAGGATCTGATGACGAGATCGGAGGAGGACTGATGGCGAGTCACTCGAGCGCCGTTGTACGTCGATCCGCCTCACGGTCAAAGGCTCGCGAGTCGGCGGGGGCCGGAACCCTGAGGCCCGGCCATCCCGCGGTCCTTGTGGCCGCCACCACCGGCGCACTGGTTCTGATCGGACTCCTCATGATCCTGTCGGCCAGCTCGGTCGAGTCGTTCGCTACCTACGGAACCTCATTCGTGTATTTCAAGAAGCAGCTCATATGGGCTGCTGTGGGGATCGTTGGGTTCCTGGTGTTTGCGTTCGTCGATTACCGCCGTTGGCGGAACCTCGGCTACTTGGCCTTCGCCGTCACCTTGTTCCTGTTGCTGGCGGTGATCATCCCCGGGGTCGGCGTTTCGGTCGGGGGAAGTGCCCGCTGGCTCGCCTTGGGGCCTCTGCAGTTCCAGCCGTCCGAGCTGGCGAAGCTAGCGCTGATCCTGTTCCTCGCCGACGTCTTCTCTCGCAAGCGCGAGGAGCTGTTCGACACTTTCGCGCACACGATGATGCCGTTGATCCCGGCACTTGCGATCCTGGGCCTCTTCATCATGAAGCAGCCTGACCTCGGCACCACGATGATCCTCGGCCTGATCGGGATGGGGATGGTGTTCGTCGCAGGAGGTCCGGTCCGCTATATCGCGCCGACGATGGCGGTGGGAGGACTCCTGGCCACCGCGCTGGCGCTTGCCGAGCCCTACCGAAGGGCACGCGTGTTCACCTTCCTTCACCCGTTCCGTGATCCGTTCAACACCGGGATGCAGACGGTGCAGTCGTTGATCGCGGTGGGGTCCGGTGGATGGTTCGGAGTAGGTCTCGGAGCCAGCCGTCAGAAGTGGTCACGCATCCCGAACGCGCACACCGATTTCATCTTTGCGATCTTCGCCGAGGAGACGGGACTGTTCGGCTCGGTCCTGATGATCGGTCTCTTCGCCTTCCTTGCCTACCTCGGCGTGCGCACGGCCCACAAGGCGCCGGATAGATACGGGTTGCTGGTTGCTTCGGGGATAACGATCTGGCTGGCCCTGCAAGCGTTGATCAACATCGGAGCGGTGACTGCCTCACTACCGATCACCGGCGTTCCTCTCCCACTGGTTTCGTTCGGCGGAACCTCGCTCCTGATCTCGCTCATCGCTATGGGCATCCTTACCAACATCGCCTACCAGGGAGCGACCCCCACGAAGTCACGGCGAGCACCGGTCCGGTCCAAGAGGCGCCGGTGAGGATCGTGATCGCCGGAGGGGGGACGGCCGGTCACGTGAATCCGGCCATCGCGGTCGCCGACGCACTCCGGGGCCACAACGTTTCCTTCATCGGCACCCGCACCGGAGCCGAAGCTCGCCTCGTGCCCGACGCCGGGTACCAACTCGAGACCGTTGAGGTCGCGGGGTTCGATCGCGGAAGGAAACGGTCGATCGTTTCGGCTGGTTTCCGAGCCATCGGCGCGGTAAAGGCCTCGCGTCGCATCCTCAAAGCCGAGGCGCCCGATGTCGTGCTTGGAGTGGGTGGTTACGTGAGCCTTCCCGCATGCCTCGCGGCTAGATCGCGTCGTATCCCCATCGTTATCCACGAACAGAACATCGTCTTCGGTCTGGCCAACAAGGTTTGCAGGAGATCGGCGGCCGCGGTCGCGGTCTCCTTCGAAGCGACCCTCCCTAAGGCCGGCCCCAAGGGTCGCTACACCGGCAATCCGGTCGCCAGGGCGTTCGTCGAAACGGACCTCGCAACCGAACGTCTACAGGCCCTCGACACCTATTCACTCGAGGACGGACGCCGGACCCTTCTGGTGTTCGGTGGGAGTCAAGGAGCGCTCCGCATCAACGAAGCCGCCGCTGGACTAGCGGCGCTTTGGAAGGATCGCTCGGATCTTCAGGTGCTGCACATCACCGGGGCGGCTCACGGGGCTTCGGTCCGCGCCGCGGTCGGGGATGACACCGGAGCCTTGATCTACCGTCAGGTCGATTTCGTCAACCGCATGGTCGGTGCGTATGCGGTTGCCGACCTTGCGCTGTGCCGGGGCGGCGCGACCACCGTCGCCGAGCTCGGAGTGACCGGCGTTCCGGCCCTTATCGTTCCGTACCCGCACCACCGAGACCGTCAGCAGGAGCTTCACGGAAAGGTGCTGGCAGAGGCCGGAGCCGCGATCGTCGTGGACGACGCCTCGGTGACCGCGGGGAGGATCGATGATCTCGCCGGAGTTCTTCTCTCCGATCCGGACCGCCTCATGGCCATGGGTGCAGCGGCTCGCACTATGGGGGTCCCCGATGCCGCGGATCGCCTGGCGCGGGTCGTCGAGGAGGCAGCGTCGTGAGCGGATTCGGCAACGGGCGGGTCCACTTCGTCGGCATCGGCGGTGCCGGCATGTCTGCCATAGCCAAGGTCCTCCTCGAAAGGGGGATCGAGGTTTCGGGCTCCGATCTCAAACGATCCAAGGCCATCGGCGTGCTCGAGGCGACCGGAGCGGTCGTGTCGATCGGCCACGACGCCATCAATGTTGCGGGGGCCGGATTGGTGGTGATCTCGTCGGCCATCCCCGAGACCAACCCCGAGGTCATGGCCGCCCGCGATTCCGGGATCGAAGTCATCGCGCGCGGGCGGGCTCTTGCTCTCATTCTCGAGGGAACCGAAGCGGTGATCGTCGCCGGCACGCATGGGAAGACCACGACCACATCGATGATCGTGTCGCTCCTTCGTTCCGCGGGGCTCGATCCCACCTACCTGATCGGTGGAGGGTTGAACGACTCCGGTACGAACGCGCGTCATGGTTCGGGGCCGCTGTCGGTCGCGGAGTCGGACGAGAGCGACGGGTCCTTCCTTCTCTTGAAACCACACATCGCGGTCGTTACTAACGTCGAAGCCGATCACCTGGACCACTGGGGGTCATTCGAGAAGATCGTTGAGGCATTCGATCGTTGGATGTCGCAGGTCGACCCGAAAGGAACCATCTGCGTACCGTCGGGGAACCAGCACCTGATCACCGTGGCGCGTTCCACCGGACGCCGCGTCCTGACCTTCGGCGACGAGGGAGACGTCACGGCGGTCGACGTTTCCTTCGACGTGCCCGGAGCGCGCTTCGATCTCACCTCGGGTGGCGAGACCAGATCTGTCGTCCTGAAGGTAAGGGGAGCGCAGATCGTCTACAACGCGCTGGCGGCGGCCTCCGCCTGTCTGGCGGCCGGGATATCGCTGGAGAACGTCGCCCACGGGCTGGAGGGATACCGGGGAGTCGAACGGCGCTTCCAGAAGCGAGGAGAGGCTGCCGGGGTCATCGTGATCGATGATTACGCTCATCATCCGACCGAGATCAAGGCGGTACTCGCCGCGACACGGCCGGGACCATGGAAACGGGTCGTAGCGCTCTTCCAGCCGCACCGCTACTCCCGCACCCAAGCGTTCTACGGCGAGTTCGGCCGCTCGTTCTCGGGGGCCGATCGTATCGTCATCACCGACATCTATGGAGCTGGTGAGGGCCCGCGCCCCGGCGTCACCGGGAAGCTCGTGTCCGACGCGGTCGCGGAGAACCTCCCGGGTCGCTCGATCGCCTACCTCCCACATCGGAACGAGGTCCTCGACTATCTAGCCGTCAACCTCCGCCCCGGTGACCTGGTACTGACCCTGGGGGCGGGAGATATCACCGCGTACGGCGATGACCTCCTCGGTCGCCTGAGGGGGAAGGTATGAGTCTTCCCGACCTCAGGGCGCGTCTCGCCGGGCACTTCGGTCCCCGTCTGGAGAGCGATGTCCTGCTCGCGCCCCTGACCACCTACCGGATCGGCGGCCCCGCCGCTCTCTACCTGGAGCCCGCTTCCGACGACGACCTCGTCGCTCTCGCTCGCTGCCTGCGAGAGGCCGGCCGGGGTGTTCCGGTGCTCACGTTGGGGCGCGGCTCAAACATCGTGATCTCGGACAAGGGGTGGCGGGGCCTTCTCGTCAGGCTCGAGTCGAAGTCCTTCTCATTCGTCCGTCCCGGCGAGCGGCCCGACTCGCTCGTAACGGGAGCCGCGACCTCGTTGCCGGTGGTCGCCAACTGGGCCGCTCGAAGGGGGTTGTCGGGGATCGAGTTCATGATCGCCATCCCGGGCTCGGTCGGAGGAGCGGTGCGTATGAACGCCGGTGCCCACGGCGGTGCTACGGCCGATCATCTCGTGACCGTGAAGGTGCTGGATCTCGGGGCCGCCGAGATAGGGGAGCGAAAGGCCTCGGAGCTCGAGCTCTCGTACCGTCATTCGAACCTCACCGAGAACGATGTGGTCATCGAGGCGGCCTTCGAGCTGGTGCCTGAGGATCCAGCGAAGGTCAAAGAGCGGCTCGACGGCTTCCGCAAGCATCGTGCGGAGACGCAACCTCCCGCGGTCCAGAACGCCGGCAGCACGTTCAAGAACCCCCCGGGCGATTTCGCCGGGCGGCTCGTCGAAGCGGCCGGGCTCAAGGGCTTCCGGCTCGGGGGTGTCTCCGTGTCCGAGCTTCACGCCAATTTCTTCGTCTCCGACGCCTCCGCCACCGCACAGGACGTCTACGACCTCGTCCATGAGGTCGCCCGAAGGGTCAAGGACTCCTCCGGGATCGAACTCGAACCCGAGGTCCGGTTCGCCGGTGACTTCGATGATGGGAGCGTCTCGTGACGACCAAGACCGCCGGTCGTACTCCTCGTCGCGTGGCGACGGATCCGCGCATCAGTCGCCGCCGGCGCGCGGTTAGTCGTTCTCGTCGCAAAAGCATCCTCGTCCGCCTCGCGATCCTCGCTGCCCTTGGCGGGCTCGTTTGGGTCGCGTTCTTCTCGCCTGTCCTCCTGGTTCGCGACATCGAAGTCGTGGGTTCCGAGCACATGACACCGGATGAGGTCGCCGCGGCTGCGGCGATCGGCTCCGACCAGAACCTGCTCCTGCTCTCAACCGAGGGCGTTGAGTCACGGGTCGAATCGCTCCCGTGGGTCGCGGACGCCTCGGTCGAACGCATGCTCCCGGGTTCGATACGGATCCGGATCGAAGAGCGAGCCCCGGCGATGATCCTGTCGCTCGGCGCCGCCCGGTGGACGATCGATGCAACCGGTCATGTGCTGACCTCGGGGGTGGCGGTCGGGAGGCTCCCGGTGTTCGCCAATCCTCAGCTCGAAGAGGTCGAGCCGGGCAAGGCGCTGTCGACCCCGGAGATCACAGGGGCCCTGAGCGCGTGGCGTTCGCTCCCCGAGGTCCTCCGCGATCAGGTGACCACGTTGTTCGCCCCCACGGTCGAGCGGGTGTCGTTCGCCCTCGTCGATGGCACCCTGATCCGTTACGGCGCCGCCGAAGACCTCGAATCGAAGAACGAGGTCCTGACCACGATCCTGGACCGCCTTGCCGTCGAGGGGACCGTGGTCGAGTACATCGACGTGCGCGTGCCCACCGCCCCCGCCCTGGGGCCCGCACGGGGCTGATGCGCGCCACCGCTTGACGAGCGCGCGCGTGAGGTCTATATTCCTCAACCGTCACTACAGGTTGACATAACTATAAGCCTCTACCTGAGGTTGAGTCAGGAAGAACACGCCTGAGCTCGGCCCTGGGTACCGATATCGAGGCGGAACAGGAAGAGGAGGGACGAGACGTGGCGACAGGACCACAGAACTACCTCGCCGTTATCAAGGTTGTGGGGATCGGCGGAGGCGGCGTGAATGCCGTCAACCGGATGATCGAGGTCGGCCTCAAGGGGGTCGAGTTCATCGCGGTGAACACCGACGCCCAAGCACTGTTGATGTCGGATGCCGACGTCAAGCTCGACATCGGCCGTGAGCTCACCCGTGGGCTGGGGGCCGGAGCGAACCCGGAGATCGGACGACAGGCCGCCGAGGAGCACCGCGAAGAGATCGAGGAGATGCTCAAGGGCTCCGACATGGTGTTCATCACCGCCGGCAAGGGCGGCGGTACCGGTACCGGTGGTGCCCCTGTTGTTGCTGAGATCGCCAAGTCACTCGGCGCTCTAACGATCGGTGTGGTTACCCGTCCGTTCGCGTTCGAGGGGCGCCAGCGTTCCCAGA
Source organism: uncultured Actinomycetes bacterium (assembly GCA_963826105.1). GTDB lineage: Bacteria > Actinomycetota > CADDZG01 > CADDZG01 > WHSQ01 > WHTI01. Next base: position 117,939 of record CAWGWA010000007.1, read on the forward strand.
AGGCGGAGATGGGCATCGCGGCGTTGAAGGAGAGGGTCGATACCCTCATCGTGATCCCGAACGATCGACTGCTCGATGTCGGGACCGAGACCACCTCGGTGCTCGAAGCGTTCCGGATGGCCGACGAGGTTCTCCTCCAGGGTGTCCAGGGCATCACCGACCTCATCACGACCCCCGGGTTGATCAATCTCGACTTCGCCGACGTGAAGACTGTCATGACCGATGCCGGATCGTCCCTCATGGGGATCGGGCAGGCGCGCGGTGATGGGCGAGCAGAGAACGCGGCCCGCTCGGCGATCTCGTCGCCTCTTCTCGAGGCATCGATCGATGGCGCTCGCGGGGTTCTGCTGAACATCGCCGGTGGTTCCGACCTCGGTCTCTTCGAAGTCAATGAGGCCGCGAACGTGGTCACCAAGGCAGCTCACCCCGACGCCAACATCATCTTCGGAGCGGTGGTGGACGACACCCTCGGCGACGAGGTTCGCGTCACCGTCATCGCGGCCGGCTTCGACCGCTGGGGACAGCGCGATGCCGAGGAGATCGTTCGCCCCGACGAGGAGATCTTCTCGATGTCCTCGGGCGAGGACGACTCCTTGTTCGGAGGAGAGATCTCCAAGGAGCAGCGCGAGGCCGAGCGGATCGTGTTCGACGCCGACGAAGACCTCGACGTTCCCTCGTTCCTGAGGAACGAGTAGCCACACCCTGAGAGACTGTGTGGGATGAACCTCACCCCCACACTCACCCACCGGACCGTCCGGGGCATCGACGTGCTGAGCGACGATGCCGCGGGCGAGCTGGGTGTTCACGTCGCGTTCGTCGGTCGTGAGGGAGGGGTCAGCACCGATCCGTACCGGTCCCTGAACCTCGCGCTCAGTAGCGACGACGACCCCGTGAGGGTGACCGAGAACCGAAGGGCGGCCGCGGCCGCGCTCGGCTTCGATCCGGGCTCCCTCGTGCTGGTTCGGCAGGTGCACGGGGTCCGAGTTCTGGAGGTTCTTGAGGGTGCCGGCGGAGTCATCGGCGAGGCGGACGGCATGGTCGCCCGCGGACCTGAGGTGGTCCTCGCCATGATGACCGCCGACTGCGCTCCCGTCGTTGTGGCCGGCTCGAAGGGCGTGGCTCTGCTCCATGCCGGTTGGCGGGGCATAGTCGGCGGCGTCGTGGAGCGGGGCCTCCAGCTGGTAGGCAAACCATGGGCCGCCTGGGTCGGACCCTCGATCCATTCGTGTTGCTACGAGGTCGGCCCCGAGGTGGTCGCTGCGTGGACCAAACGGGACCTGCCGGTGCCGGGGGACTCCTGCGTCGATCCTGGAGCGTCCGCGGCCCACATCCTCGAACGCGCCGGCGTGCCCACCTACGCGTCCCCCGACTGCACCCATCACGATCGCGGGTACTTCTCCTACCGGCGTGACGGCGTGACCGGCCGGCAGGGGGCCTTCGCATGGCTGAGCTGACCTCCAGCGCATCGCTCGAGCAACGCTTGGCCGCGGTGCGCGCCCAGGTCGCGGCCGCCGCCGAACGAGGTGGGCGATCGTCCGAGGACGTCACTCTTGTCGCGGTGACCAAGACTCATCCGATCGACCTCGTTCTCGATGCGGCCGCCGCAGGGGCCCTGGATCTTGGAGAGAACCGCGCACAGGAGTTGCGCGACAAGGCGCTGGTCGCTGGCGGGGACGAGATCAGGTGGCACTTCATCGGCCAACTCCAGACGAACAAGGTGCGCGTCGTGGTGGGCACCGCGATCTTGCTCCACTCGGTAGACACCTTCGGGCTTGCCGAAGCGATCGGGCGACGCGCCCTTCATCTAGGAAGCTTCCAGGACGTGTTGATCCAGGTCGATCTCGCCGCCGAAGCCGGCAAGGCGGGGGTCGAGCCGGCCCGGGCGGTTGCCCTGGCGATTGAGGTGGCCGGTATCGAAGGCGTGGTGGTGAAGGGACTGATGACGATCCCCCCAATTCCCGATGCTCCGGAAGACTCCCGCCCCTACTTCCGGCAGCTCGCCGAGTTATCTACCGTGTTGCAGGACACCCTGCCGGAGGCTGTCGATCTCTCGATGGGGATGACGCGCGATTTCGAAGTCGCCATCGAAGAGGGAGCCACCATCGTGCGGGTGGGCGAGGCGATCTTCGGGCCACGTCCCACCGCCCCCTGACGCGGAAGGCGGGCGGGCAGAGGATGGCAGGCGAATGACGTGGTCCTGGTCACGTATGCGGCTATCCTGAGCAGCATGGCCGGACTTTGGAGAAGGACCCTCGTGTACCTCGGGCTCATGGAGGACGACGAGTTCGAGGAATACGCATACGACGACTTCTCGAGCGAGCATGAGGACGCGTTCGGGCAGGCCGGGGATCACCGCCACGAGGCCCGTCATGCAGAGCCGTCGCGCCGGGGGGCGGCCCGCCACGGTGCCCGGAGGGGGCCGGAGGGCGATCTTCGGAGCGATGCGGTCGTTCGACCGATGCCCACCCCGATGCATCACGGCGCGACCGGAGCGCCACGCTTCCATCTCGTGATGCCCAGCTCGTTCAACGACGCTCAGGAACTCGGCGACAAATTCCGCGAGGGGTACTCGGTGCTGATGAACCTCCAGGCGATCGATCCCGAGCTCGCCCGGCGCCTGGTCGACTTCGCCAGTGGACTCGCTTACGGCCTCGCCGGATCGATGCAGCCGGTCGCCGAGAAGGTCTTCCTGATCACACCCGCCGGGGTCACGGTCTCTGCCGAGGAGCGCCGCCGTTTCCTTGAAGAGCGCGGCTTCTTCAACCAGGCATAGTCGAGCCCAATGCAACTGATCTGTTATCTCCTATTCCTCTACAACATCATCCTGATCGTGCGCGTGATCTTCTCTTGGGTCGAGGCTTTCCAGGGTCGCATCCCCGACGGCATCAGACCGATCTACGGGTTCGTGTACACGCTGACCGAGCCGCCTCTCAGGATCCTCCGCCGCTACATCCCTCCCGCCGGCATGTTCGACACGTCCTTCCTCGTCCTGATCCTGATCATCATCGTCCTGCAGTCAACGTTCTGTTAAGCGGGCCGGGCGATCCTCTGGCCTTCCCGTCTTTCCTGGCCGGTCGTCGAGACGACCGGCTTCTGAGCTCAAAGGGTCTACCTGACGTGCGAGTGATTACCGGGTTCCCGGTGTCACGGATGGGATACTTCGACCCATGGAGTTGAGTGCGCGGGCGATCCAAGAGAAGCGCTTCCACGATTCGTGGCGTGGCTACAACCAGGCGGAGGTCGATGAGTTCCTCGACCTCGTCGCCGAGTCGTTCGACCGGGCGCAACGAGAGCTTCAGTCGTTGGGCGAGAGGATCCGGATGCTCGACCTCGAGATCCAGGAGCGTCGCGAATCCGAAGAGATGTTGAAACGAACCCTGATGACCGCGCAGCGTGCCGCCGAGGACGCGATCTCGCGTGCGAAAGCGAAGGCACAGGAGCTGATGGCCGAAGCCGACGCGCGCGTGAAGAAGGCCGAGGCCGAGGGCCGCGATCGCACCAAGGAGATGGAGGGGCGGATCGATGGTCTGCGCCAGTTCGAACGCGACGCGAAGGCGCGTCTGAAGTTGTTCTTCCAACAGCAGCTCAAGGCTCTCGATGCCCTCACCGAGGCCCGGCCCCCGCGCCTGACCGGTGGGGGACCGCGTCCTCCTGCGTCTCCGGCAACGCCCCGCGAGCGCGACGCGTGGATGTCGCGCGGTGAGGGAGCGCCCGACTCAACCGGCGCGACCTTCCGCCCCCGCTAACCGTGACGCTCATGATCGCCTTCGCGATTCTGTTGATCGCCGGGTCCGCGGTGTCGCTCAGCTTCGGCTGGATCGTCGCCAACGAGTCGCTGATCTATGCGTCGATCGCGGCCACGAGTACCGCGGCTCTACTCCTGGCGGTCGCCTACTACCTGAGCATCCGGGCCGCCCGGGCGCCGGTGGACATCGAAGCCCTGGGCCCCGACGAGCCGGAACCCGAGCCGGAACCCGAGCCGGAACCCGAGCCGGAACCCGAAGAGGCCGAGGACGAGCTTCCGACCTGAGCGGATTGCGCATTTTGCCTATTCACCAGTCCCTACGGGTGCCCGAAAATCAAGCCATGCCTAAGCATGAGTCCGAGGGCGTGAAGGTGCTCCTGGTCGACGACGATCGCTCGATCCGGAGCCTCCTGAGCATCGCCCTCTCGGTCGAGGACGGCATCGGTGAGGTCCGTGAGGCCGCCGATGGGACCGACGCGCTCCGGGTCCTCGAGGATTTCCACCCCGATGTGATCCTGCTCGACTACTGGATGCCGAGGATGGACGGAGCCAAGGTTGCCCCGCTGATCCGGGAGAAGCAGCCCGGGGTGCGGATCGTGGCGTTCTCCGGTGTCCTCGAAGAGCGTCCGAGTTGGGCCGATGCGTACTACACGAAGGGGAGCCTGCCCGACCTCGGTCAGATCCTGCTCGACGCCTAGATCTTCTGCAGCGCCACCGTGATGGTTCGTCCCTCGACCTCGATGTCAGCGGATGGAAGTCCGTCGGCCGCAGCCCCGAAGGCGATCTCGGAGGCGAGAGTTTCACTCGCGATGAACTCCGCATGCGGCTCGAGCATCGAGCGCGTCGCGGGGTCGGTTGCGAGCCACAGATGGATGCGATCCTCGACCGCGAGCCCACTCGCCTTGCGGAGGTCCTGAACGCCGCGAACGGTTTCACGCGCGGCGCCCTCCGCGATCAGTTCGTCGGTCAACTCGATGTCAAGCGCGACGCCGTAATGACTGTCCTGCGCGATCGAGAAGCCCTCGCGACCCTCTACGCGCACGTCGACCTCGTCGCGCGTTAGGCCTACCTTCTTGCCGCCGACCTCGATCTCAGCGCCTCCTGCATCTTCCAGATGAGAGACGAAGGCATGAGCGTCGACCGATGACAGCGCCGCGGCGACGTCCTTGACCTGAGCGCCGAAGCGAGGGCCTAGGGCTTTGAAGTTCGGTTTGATCGTGTACGACACGAGATCTTCGAGACCGCTGGCGATTTCGATCGACCTGACGTTGAGCTCCTCGCTCATGACGTCTTCGAGGCCTTGGAGATCGGCGATCTCTGCCTGCGGAAGCACGACGAGGGCACGGCTCAACGGCTGACGCACCCGGACCTTGGCGTCGGTGCGCGCCGACCGTCCAAGGGCCACGAGCTTGCGAACCAGACCCATGCGCCGTCGCAGCGTGTCGTCGCGCCGGTCGTCGTCGGGGGCCGGCCAGTCGGCCAGGTGCACCGAGTCGGGACCGCCCACCGGTGCCGTGAGGTTGGTGAAGATCTCATCGGTGATGAATGGTGTGAACGGCGCAGAGAGTCGGGACACACCTTCGAGGCATTCCCAGAGGGTGAGGAACGCACTGTCCTTATCGGAGTCGGCCCCTGCACGCCAGAAGCGGCGGCGCGACCGGCGCACGTACCAGTTCGAGAGATCGTCGACGAATCGTTCGAGGCGCCGGCCGCCGGTGGTGGCGTCGAATCCGTCGAGCGCCGTGGTCATGATGCGGATCGTGTCGTCGAGTTCGGCGAGGATCCAGCGGTCTAGCTCGGGACGGTCTGCTACTTCGATCGCGACCTTCGACGGGTCGAAGCCGTCGAGCTTCGCGTAGGTAACCCAGAAGGAGTACGTGTTCCACAAGGTAAGCAGGTGTTTCCGGAGCGATTCGCCGACCGTCTCCTTGGACGTTCTGCGCGCCGCCCACGGGGAGCCGGAGGTGATTAGGAACCATCGCAGAGCGTCGGCTCCCTGCTCGTCGAGCACAACCCACGGATCGAGGATGTTGCCGAGCGACTTCGACATTTTCCGTCCGTCGGAGTCGACGATGTGACCCAGGCAAACGACATTCTTGAACGAGTTGCGTCCCTCGATCAGCGTCGAGACGGCCAACAGCGAGTAGAACCACCCGCGCGTCTGATCGATCGCTTCGGAGATGAAGTCTGCCGGAAACTTCTCCTCGAAGATCTCCTCGTTCTCGAACGGGTAATGCCATTGCGCGAAGGGCATCGAGCCTGAGTCGAACCATGCATCGATCACAGCTTTCACTCGGGTTGACGTCTTGCCGCACTCTGGACACGGGAACGTGATCGAGTCGATGTGCGGCCGATGTGGATCCATGCCTGAGAGATCGCTTCCGGTCAGTTCCGACAGTTCGGCGAACGAACCGATGCAATGCGCGTGCTCGTCCTCACAGCGCCAGACCGGAAGCGGCGTGCCCCAGTAACGATCGCGGGACAGGGACCAATCGACGTTGTTGGCCAGCCAGTCTCCGAAGCGTCCATGCTTGATCGTCGGCGGTTGCCAGTTCGTGTCTTCGTTAGACGCCTGAAGCTGATCGCGGATCTGCGATGTGCGCACGTACCAGTCCTTGCGCGCGTAATAGATGAGCGGCGTCCCGCACCGCCAGCAGTGTGGGTACGCGTGCTTGTAGATCTCAGACGCCCACAGCGCTCCGTTCGACTCGAGATCCGCGAGCACTTTCTTGTCGGCGTCTTTGAACCACATGCCGGCGAAGTCGCCGCCGTTGGGGGCGACGTGCCCCGATGCGTCGATGATCTGGACTATCGGGAGGTCGTAGGCCTTGGCGACGGTCATGTCTTCCTCGCCGTACGGGGCGATGTGGACGATCCCGGTCCCGTCCTCGGTCGACACGAAGTCGCCGGGCCGAACCCGATGGGCAGCCTCTCCCGTAGGAACGAACGGGAACGGCGGCGTGTAGAGGGCCCCCACGAGATCGCTTCCCGGCATCTCCGAGACGATCTCGGCGTCCTCTCCGAACAGCGCCTCGACGCGCTCCTTGGCGACGATGACGTGGGTCCCGGGGTTCTTGGGGTCGACCGCCTTCACGTAGGTGATGTCCGGACCCACCGCTGCGGCCATATTGGCCAGAAGCGTCCACGGGGTAGTGGTCCAGGCCAGCAGTGAGGTCCCGGGGTCGTCGGCGAGCGGGAAGCGCACGTACACCGAGGGATCGGTGACGTCGCGGTAGGCACCCGGCTGGTGCTGCTCGTGGTTGGACAGCGAGGTCTCGCACCGAGGGCAGTAGGGGACGACCCGGAAGTCCTCCTCGAGCAGACCCTTGTCCCAGATCTGCCTCAAGATCCACCAGACGGACTCGACGTAATCCGAAGACATCGTCCAGTACGCATCGTCCAGATCGACCCAGAAGCCGATGCGCTCGGTGAGCTTCTCCCAGTCACCGACGTAGCGCTTGACCGATTCCCGACACCGGCGGGTGAACTCCTCGATGCCGACCCGCTCTTCGATCTCGCGCTTCTGGGTGATGCCGAGTTCCTTTTCGACCTCGATCTCGACAGGGAGGCCGTGACAATCCCAGCCGCCTTTGCGGTAGACGTAGTGGCCGCGCATCGTCCGGAAGCGACAGAAGAAGTCCTTGAACGTGCGGGCCTCGACGTGATGGATGCCGGGCTTGCCGTTGGCCGTCGGAGGACCTTCGTAGAAGACCCACTCGGGCGCGCCCTCTCGGGCGGCTAGCGAGCGCTTGTAGATGTCGTTGGCCGCCCAGGATTCCATGATGCCGGTCTCGAGGTCGGGGAACGACACATGTGCAGCGACGTCCCGGTAGAGGTCTTCAGACATATAGCAAGGGTAGCCTCTGCGAGGAGGGCTCAAGGTGGTCTACCGCAAGGAGCGAGCGTGCCGCGAGGTCAGCGAGGGATCGTCTTCGAGAGCGAAGGCTCGAAGATCCTCGGGACGATCTTCACCGCGACCGGAGAGCCGGCTCCCACCGCGATCCTGCTCCACGGCATCCCCGGGATCGAGAAGAACCACGATCTCGCTCACGCGCTCAGGGACGCGGGCCTCAACGCGGTGATCTTCCATTACCGCGGGTGTTGGGGCAGTGAAGGGGACTACCGGATCGAAGGGGTTCCCGCCGACGTAACCGCGTGTCTCGATTTCCTTTCCTCGGGGGCCGCTTCTGAGGTCGACCCCGAGCAACTCTTCCTGATCGGCCACAGCCTGGGGGGCTGGGCCGCGCTATCGACCGGGAGTGACCCACGGGTGCGCGGCGTCGTGGCGATCTCTTCAGTCGTCGATGCGTTTTCGGTTGAGGTGACCGCGGATGACGCCGCGGCGAACTACTCGCCGTGGCTACGCGGCGTGTCGCCCGAGGACTTCGTCCGTCAGTGGTCCGGAGCGCGACCGGCAACCGAGGCCGCTGCTCAACTCTCCAAGCCGCTTCTGGTGATCCACGGAGGGAACGACTCTGTGATCCCAGTCGATCAGGCCCGGCTCGCGTTCGACGCGGCGAGCGATCCCAAAGACCTCGAGATCCATCCCGATGCCGATCACGCGTTCATCGACGCGAGACCATGGCTCATCGATCTCGTGGTGGGGTGGGTCGGGGAGCGGGTCGCCGAGACGAAGGGATCATGACCACCCCCGTGTACCTGAGCCCCGACGGAGACTCCTGCATCCTCGAGGTCTACCTCCAGCCCCGGTCATCGAACTCTGCGGTGGTGGGTCTCCATGGGACCGCCCTGAAGATCAGGGTCACCGCTGCGCCGGTCGACGACCGGGCCAATCGGGCCCTCGAGTCCTTCGTCGCCGGTCTGCTGCGCGTCCCGAAAGGGCGAGTTGCGGTCGTCGGCGGGCATTCGAGCCGCCTCAAACGGGTGAGGATCGAAGGACTCGAAGTTGCCGAAGCAGCAGGGGTTCTGGAGGTTCCCGACCCCTGACCGAGGGGGCCTGGTAAGGATTCCGAGTCTCGATGTGCTATCTTCCGCCGCCAATGACCCCGGCCAAGAAGAAGACCACGAAGAAGACCACCGCTCGCAAGAAAACCACCTCTCGTAGCAGAGCGAGCAAGAAGACCGCGGTCAAGAAGACAACCGCCAAGAAGACCGCGGCTAAGAAGACGTCCGCTAGGAAGACGCCGGCGAAGAAGACGGTCGTGCGCAAGGCAACCGCCAAGAAGACAACCGCCAAGAAGACAGCCGTCAAGAAGCCCGTTGCCAAGAAGACACCCGCGAAGAAGGCGACTGCCCAGAAGACCACGGCCGCGAAGCCGGTAGCCAAGCAAACCGCTCCTAGGAAGCCGTCGCCGATGGCGATGAAGCTGAACAGACCTCCTAAGAAGCCCACACCTCGCACGAGGCCCGCCAAGTTCGACAAGAAGATGCTCAAGGAGATCAAGGCGACGCTGGAGGAAGAGAGAGCTCAACTTCAGCGCCAACAGGAGGAGCTTGATTCGGCTGCCTTCGAGGACACCCAGAGCGAAGCCTCCGGTGAGGTTGGTATGGATCAGGACTTCGCCGACGCAGGCACCGCGACGTTCGATCGGGAGCGGGATTTCTCGATCCGCAACAACATCCAGGATCTCGTTGATCAGATGACGCGGGCGATAGCGCGCATCGACGAGGGCGTCTACGGAACGTGTGAACGATGCGGGAAGCCGATCGACGCGGCTCGTCTCAAGGCCCTTCCCCATGCACTGCTATGCCTCGACTGCAAGCGGCGCGAGGAGCGGGAGCGCTGACCGACGCCCCGGTAAGGCCGGCGGAAGGGCACCATCTAGTAGTGGACTCTGAACGAACCTCCGGCATCTACCCGCGCATGTTGTTGACGGCGCTGATCGTCATCGTCATCGATCAGGTGACGAAGACGCTCGCGCTCAACGCGCTCGAGGATGGACCGATCGACGTGATCGAAGGCGTCCTGACCCTGCGGCTCACCTTCAACCCGGGGGGTGCCTTCGGCATCCTGCAGGGCATCCCCGAATTCTTCCTCGTGGCGACCGTGTTGGTGGTGGTCATGGTTCTCTTCTGGGCGCGCAAGCTGACCGAGACATCGTGGACGATCCCCCTCGGGCTGGTTCTCGGTGGGGGTGTCGGCAACGTGATCGATCGCGTCGTGCGCGACACGGACGGCCGCGTGGTCGACTTCGTCGACCTCCACGTGTGGCCGGTCTTCAATGTTGCCGACTCGTGCATCGTTATCGGAGTGCTCCTCCTGATCTTCATGAGCGCTCGCGCTCCCAAGTCGTCCGGGTAGATGCTCGACTTCGCGGCGCGATCCGAGGAAGTGGGGGAGCGCGTCGATGTCGTTCTCGCGAAACGAGCGGCCGTTACTCGCACCCTTGCGCAGCGCGCCCTCAAAGACGGCGAGGTCACCGTGTCGGGAAGGATCGTCCGCCCGAGCTACCGGCTCGAGGAGGGAGACCGGATCGAGGGCGAGGTTCCGGAGCCGGTCTTCGAGCGACCCGAGGGCGAAGACATCCCCGTGACGATCCGCTACGAGGACGATGACGTCCTCGTTGTCTCGAAGCCGCCGGGCATCGTCACGCACCCAGGCCGGGGGCACGAGGCCGGGACGTTGGTGAATGCGTTGCTCGGGCTCGGAATAAAACTCTCTGGGGAGGAATCGATCCGGCCGGGGATCGTCCACCGCCTCGACAAAGACACCTCGGGGCTCCTGGTGGTGGCCAAGACGGACGCGGCCGCCGAGTCCCTCATCGCCGCGATCAAGGCTCGGACCGTCGAGCGGCGCTACCTGGCCCTCGTCCGCGGTGCCCCGCCGGTCTCGTCGGGCACGATCGAGGCGCCCGTCGGACGACACCCGGTCCGCCGCCGCCAGATGGCTGTCGTCTCCGGAGGCAAGCCCTCGGTGACGCACTACCGCGTCCTCGATCGCACCGAAGAGGTCGCGCTCCTCGAGGTCTCCCTCGAGACCGGCCGCACCCACCAGATAAGGGTCCACCTGGCCCACCTCGGCCTCCCGGTGCTGGGCGACGCAACCTACGGGGGCCGGTCCGAGCTCTCCGCTCGCCTCGGCATCCCCCGGACCTTCCTCCACGCCCACCACCTGGCCTTCCCTCAGCCCACGACCGGAGCCCGGATCGAGGTCCACGACCCTCTCCCTCCCGACCTAGCAATCCCCCTGGAGTCCCAGGGCCTCACCTCCAACCCTCAGTAGCGAGTTCACAGGTTGTGGGGCTTGTTGCCCACAGGGGGCTCGGGGGAGGGTGGCCGAAGGCGGGCCGGGAGTGACTTTCGGGTGCTTGACTCGCGCGAAGTTGCAGGTCAGGGAACCCTCCTTGAAACGGGGTCGTGGCGGGAGTAGACAGGTAAAGCACAACGATGTGATTTAGGCGGAATGATCGATGAGCCCGGGCGGCCGGGACGGCGACATCCAAGACGACTTCCAAGACGACTTCCAAGGTGGGGGATCGACGTGTCTAGGGGAACAGTGTGAGCGGGTTGTCAGCGTGAGCTTCGTCCATCTCCATGCCCACTCGGAGTACTCGATGCTGGACGGGGCCAGTCGGATCGGCGAGATGTTCGAGGCCGCGGCGAAGTACGACATGCCCGCGTGCGCGATCACCGACCACGGCGTCATGTACGGGGTCCTCGAGTTCTATAAGACGGGGAAGAAGACCGGGGTCAAGCCGATCCTCGGGATGGAGGGCTATCTCTTCGGCGGGAACCGCGGCGAGAAGCCGTCGCAGCGCGAGAACACCGACAGGACCTTCCACCTGACGCTCCTTGCCTCGAACCAGATCGGCTACAAGAACCTGGTCAAGATCAGCTCGAAGGCATGGCTAGAAGGGTTCCACTATCAGCCCCGCACCGACTGGGACCTTATCGAGGAGTACTCCGAGGGCATCATCTGCCTGTCGGGTTGTCTCTCCGCCGAGATCCCCAAGAGGATCGTTGCCGGCGATCTCGCGGGGGCCCGGCGCAAGGCACAGGATTACAAGGACGTCTTCGGCGATCGCTTCTACCTCGAACTCCAGGACCATGGGATCCGCGAGCAGAAGCCACTGAACGACGAGCTGGTGAAGATCGGTGAGGAGCTCGGCATCCAGTGGGTCGCGACCAACGACTCCCACTACACACACAAGGACGACGCCCCGGGTCATGAGGTTCTTTTGTGCATCAACACCGGCTCGGAGCTCAGCGATCCGAACCGCTTCAAGTTCGACTCCGACGAGTTCTATCTCAAGCGGCCGGATGAGATGGTCCGCAAGTTCGAGCGGTGGCCCGGCGCGTGCGAAACGAGCCTCGAGATAGCGGAGCGCTGCAACGTCGACATCAGTCTCGGCAACGCGTTGCTTCCGCGCTACGACGTCCCCGAGGGCGAGACGCTCGAGACGCATCTACGCACGCTCGTATTCGAGGGGCTTGCGAAGCGCTACGACGAGATGACTCCTGAGGTAACTAAGCGAGCGGAGTACGAACTCAAGACCATCGGCGACATGAAGTACGACGGTTACTTCCTGGTGGTGCAGGACTTCGTTAACTGGGCGAAGAACCAGGGGATCCGCGTGGGACCAGGACGTGGAAGCGCGGCCGGCTCGGTGGTGACCTACGCGCTCGGCATCACCGAACTCGACCCGATCCGTTACAACCTCATGTTCGAGCGTTTCCTGAACCCCGAACGTATCCAGATGCCTGACATCGACATCGACTTCGACGACCGCCGGCGCGGTGACGTGATCCGGTACGTGCAAGAGAAGTACGGCGAGGATCACGTCGCTCAGATCGTGACCTACGGCACCATCAAGGGGAAGCAGGCGATCAAGGACGCCGCGCGGGTCCTCGGATTCCCTTACGTCGAGGGCGACAAGCTCACGAAGATGTACCCGCCGCTCGACCAGGGTCGCGACCATGGACTCAAGAAGGCCCTCGAAACCTCGGCCGAGCTGTCGGCGGCATACAAGTCCGGGGGCGCGGCAACCGAGATCATCAACACCGCCCTCCAGGTCGAGAACCTGAAGCGCTCCGCCGGCATCCACGCCGCGGCCGTCGTGATCGGGCCCGATCCGCTCGTCGAGCACCTGCCTCTGAGGCGTGGAGACCATGGCGAGATCGTCACTCAGTTCGACATGGGCGCGGTCGACGAACTCGGTCTTCTAAAGATGGACTTCCTCGGCCTCCGCAACCTCTCGGTGATCGAACTCACGCTCGACTACATCCGGGCGAACAAGGACGAGGAGGTCGACATCGACCACCTCGACCTCGAGGACTCCAAGGTCTACGAGATGCTGTGCCGCGGCGATTCCGACGGAGTCTTCCAGCTCGAATCCGACGGCATGCGGCGAGTGCTGGTGCAGCTCAAGCCCGACCGCTTCGAGCAGATCATGGCCCTTATCGCCCTCTACCGCCCGGGTCCGATGGCCGAGATCCCTAAGTACCTCGCGCGTAAGCACGACACGTCGAAGATCACTTACCTGCATCCGCAACTCGAGGAGATAACCGAGGAGACCTACGGGGTCCTCGTGTATCAGGAGCAGATCGTCCAGATGCTGCAGATCCTCGCCGGCTACACGCCCGGTCAGGCCGACATGGTTCGAAAGGCGATCGGTAAGAAGAACCGCAAGATCATGGCGGAGGAGGAGCCCCGGTTCATCGAGGGGTGCGCGACCTCGGGGATGAGCGGGCCGGAGGCGAAAGAGCTCTGGAACCTGATCCAGCCGTTCGCCGACTACTCCTTCAACCGTGCGCACTCTGCCTGTTACGCGTACGTCGCGTACCAGACCGCGTGGCTCAAAGCGCACCACCCGGTCGAGTACATGGCCGCGCTGTTGACCTCGGTCAAGGATCGCAAGGATGACAAGCCGAAGTACCTATCGATGGCGAGGCGCATGGGCATCGAGGTCACCCTGCCCGACGTGAACACCTCGGACATGGACTTCACGCCGGTCGAGGAACGCGTCGCATTCGGTCTCTCGGCCGTGCGCGGCGTGGGGGAGGGTGTCGTCGAGAAGATCGTCGAGGCGCGCAAGGTGAAAGGCGACTTCGAGTCCTTCCACGACTTCTGCCGCAAGGTCGACCCGGTATGCCTCAATCGCAAGACGCTCGAGTCCTTGATAAAGGCCGGCGCGTTCGAGTCCCTGAACCATTCGCGCAAGGGATTGATGGATGCGTTCGAGTCGCTCCGCGCCGAGATCCTCGAGCGGCGCGAAAAGGAGGACGCCGGACAGTTCTCACTATGGGGTGGCGTCGATGCGGGCGACGAATCCAAGCGCGTCGATCAAGCGATCCCGCTTGGCGAGTTCCCGAAGGAACTGCTCCTCCAGTACGAGAAGGAGATGCTCGGCGTGTTCGTGTCAGACCATCCCTTGCTCGGGGTCGAGGGATTACTCGGCCGTATGACCGACGGCCCGATCAGCTCACTCGAGGCGCGCACGCAGGGCGAGAACTGCACGATCGGTGGTCTCGTAGCGATCCTTCAGAAGCGCGTCACTCGCAAAGGCGAGGTCATGATGATCCTGACCCTCGAGGATCTCTCCGGCGCTCAGATCGAGGTCCTCTGCTTCCCACGAACCGTCGAGAAGTACGGGATGTACCTCAAGACCGACGCGATCCTTCTGATCCAGGGACGGATCGACCGAGACGCGCGCGATGACTCGGTGAAGATGGTGGCGATGGAGATCCGCGAGCCGAAGCTCGGGGACAACCTGCCTCTCGAGATCTACTTCGGACTCGATGAGTGCACGCCGAGGCTCATCGATCAACTGAAGGACATCCTCTCGGGACACTCGGGAAGCTCGCAGGTGTACCTCCATCTGATCAGCCGGGCGAAGTCGACGACGCTGAGGCTGGCCAGCGAGTACTGGGTCGATCAGACCAACGGACTCCATGCGGAACTCAAGGCTCACTTCGGTCCCGACGTGCTGTTCCCACCGAAGGGTCACCCGACGGGACAGCAGGCGACCGGTTAAGTCCGGGCCCCCTCGAGGAAGGCCGTCAACTCGGTTGATTCGACCGGCGGTCCGTGTCCGAAACAGATGAACGACGGCCCCAGGTCGGCAAGCTTGCGTGCCGAGGCTCGGTTCATCTCGGGATCGACGGTGAAGAGATCGGGCGGGAACTGTAATCCGCGACGCCCGGTGAATGGGTTGAGGTTGAAGATGACATCGCCCGCGATCAGAACGCCGTCTCGTTCGCGGAAGAACGAGATGTGTCCTGGACTGTGGCCCGGGGTTTCGATCACCCGGAAGCCGCCGACCTCGCTGCCGTCGCGCAGGGAGCGCGCCACCGGATGTCCGGCGCCGGCCCACAGCTTCGCAGAAACCTTCGCCGACCAGCTGGGCGGTACCAGAGAAGCGATATCGCCGGCCTCGATGGCATCCTTCTCGAGTGCCCCGCACATCAACGGGATGTCCAGCGCGGTGCACACCTTGTGTGCTGCGCCCTGGTGGTCCGCGTGTCCATGGGTCAAAGCCAGCGCGCTGAGCTGCTTATCGGCGAGGCCCTTGAGGATCCTGCGGCGGGCGTAGCGCGTCCCGGCGTCAACGAGAACATCGCCCATCAGGTACACGTTGAACGTATTGCGTGGCCGGCCGTCGAGGAGGTGCAATCCAGGGGCGATCTCTCTCACACCGGGCATAATGCCACCGGAATCGGGGAGCGCTGAGGGTTATCGTCGCGGTATGCCCTGCTTCAAGTGCGGCGCGGTCCAGACCGACCCTCGCAAGGGTGGCCCATCACCGTGGGCCCGCGGCGTCGTCGGTGATGAACAGATACTGCTGTGCCCCGACTGCCAGGCCGAAGATCCACGGTGGACCGAGGAACTGCGGGTCTGCGAGGCCTGTGGGGGGACCCGTCTGCAGATCATCATGGGCTCGATCGTCTGTCGCGGGTGCGGTCACGATCAAAGCGTGCGGAGCGACTGAGGTCAGTCTTTACGCTTTACGCTTCCTCGATGCTGGAGATCATCGACGGTCGCGCCCAGAGCACGCCGGTCCACATCCTGAGGCCCCGGCCCCACGGGGGCCTCGCTCAACCCAAGGAGACCGTTCGGGGGATCGTCGAGAACGTCCGGGACCACGGAGACAGCGCCGTGATCTCTTTCACCGAGCGATTCGACAAAGCCCGCCTCACCCCCGACCGCCTAAGGGTCGCTCCCGAAGAGATCGCCCGGAGCCGGTCGCTCGTGCGCCCCGAGTTGATCGATGCCCTCGAGGTTACGGCCGAGAAGTTGCGCACGACCTGCGAACGGCAGCTGACGACGGACTGGTTCGACGAGCGCACCGATGAGTTCGTGGGGGAGGTCGTCAGGCCCCTCAATCGGGTTGGCATCTACGTCCCCGGTGGGCGAGCGACGTATCCCTCGAGCGTGGTGATGGGCGCCGTTCCGGCCCAGGTTGCGGGGGTTGAGGGGATCGCGGTGTGCTCTCCACCGGGACCCGGGGGTGACATCCCCGAGGCGACACTGGCGGCCTGTTCGGTCGTTGGGATCGAGGAGGTCTACCGGATGGGAGGTGCGCAGGGGATAGCGGCGCTTGCCTACGGCACCGAGAGTGTTCGGCCGGTGCAGAAGATCGTCGGTCCCGGCAACATCTACGTGACGCTGGCGAAGCGCAGAGTGTCCGGCTGGGTCGGTGTCGACACCGACGCCGGTCCGACCGAACTGGCGATCGTGGCCGGTGAAGGGGCACGGGCTCGAGAAGTAGCTGCCGACCTCGTAGCGCAGGCCGAGCACGGCCCGCTCGGCACTCACGTTTTGATCACCTGGCTTCCGGACCTGGTCGACGAGGTGATCGAGGCGCTCGACCGGGAAGTGATGCACCACCCGCGCGCCGATGAGGTCGAGAATGCTCTGATCGAGGGAGGGCGTGCTGTGATCGTCTCCGACCTCGAGCACGCGCTGGCGACCGCGGATGCATTCGCCCCGGAGCACCTCGAGCTGGTCTTCGAAGGGGCCAGGGCCGCGGTCGATCGCATCCACAACGCCGGTTCGATCTTCATCGGACGCTATTCACCGGTGCCGGTCGGCGACTACGTCGGCGGGACGAACCACGTGCTCCCGAGTGGCGGCGCCGCTCGCTGGTCGTCGGGGCTCAGCGTCCGGGACTTCGTGCGACACATCTACGTATCCGGCTTCGAGCGGAGCGCGCTCGAGCGACTCGCGCCGCACATCGAGGCGCTGTCGGAGGCCGAAGGGTTGCCGGCGCACGGGCGTTCGGTCGACCTTCGTTTCGAGGAGGAGCGATGAGCGATCGCCCGCTCGGCGTGCGCGCCGACCTCGCCGACCTCGCTCCGTACATCTCGCCGCAACTGCCGGCGAAGGTGCGCCTCAACACGAACGAGTCCCCGTATCCGCCGCCCAAGGAGCTGGTGGACGAGGTTGCCGAGGCCTTGCGGGCCGAGGCTCTCAACCGTTACCCGCAGCGCGATGCGAACGCGCTGGTCGACGGACTCGCGGCGCGGACCGGATGGCCTCGTGAGGGACTGTGGATCGCCAACGGGAGCAACGAGGTGTTCCTCCACTTGTTCCTCGCGTTCGGCGGCCCGGAGCGGACCTGCCTCACCTTCGAGCCTACCTATAGCCTCTTTTCCAACATCGCCCGCATCGCAGGGACGGGTGTTGCTGCCGGAGCTCGGGGACCGACCTGGGAGGTGACGGACGACGCCGTCCGAGCGGCGCTCGACCTGCACGATCCCGACATCGTCGTCTTCTGCTCCCCGAACAACCCGACCGGCGCGATCGAATCCACCTCGGCGATCGAGATCGCTCTCGAGCGCGCACCGATGGTCGTCGTCGACGAGGCGTACATCGAGTTCGCGAGCCCGGGCTCGAGTTTCGCCCCGATGCTCGAAGAGCATCCGAACCTGGTGATCGTCAACACGTTCTCGAAGGCCTGGAGTCTCGCCGGCGTCCGCCTCGGTTATCTCAGGACGACGCCGGAGGTAATAGAGGAACTCCTCAGGGTGCGGCTCCCGTACCACCTGTCGACATTCACCCAGTTGGCGGGGGTCGCCGCGTTGGGGCATGAGGATGACGGAGCCCGGCGCGTTGGTGCCATCGCCTCGGAGCGCGACCGTATCGCAGGGGCCCTGGAAGAGATGGGGCTGGACGCCTATCCGAGCAGTGCGAACTTCGTGCTATTCGAGACAGGAGATCGCACACGGCCCGATCCGGATCAGACGCTTTCTCTATGGCAGGGTCTCTTGGACCGCGGGGTTCTCGTGCGGCACTACCCTTCATCACCTGTGCTGGCCTCCACCCTGCGGGTCACTGCAGGGCTCCCGGAGGAGACGGACGCGTTCCTGGAGGCATTGAGGACGACCCTGGAGGAGATGTGAGCCGCGCCGCCGAGGTGAAGCGCAAGACGACCGAGACAGACGTTACGGTCGCGCTGGATCTCGACGGCGGAGACGTGTCCGTGGCGACCGGGGTCCCATTCTTCGACCACATGCTCGAGCAGATCGGCCGCCACGGTCGCCTCGGGCTCGAGGTGACCGCTCAGGGAGATCTCGAGATCGATGCGCACCACACGGTGGAAGACGTCGGGATAGCGCTGGGAGAGGCCCTTACGGAGGCCCTCGGCGACAAGAGAGGGATCCGACGTTACGGCGACTCGGCCGTGCCGATGGAGGAGTCACTCGCTCAGGTGGCTCTCGACATCTCCGGTCGACCCCTTCTCGTCTTCGATGCCGACATCAAAGCGGAGATGATCGGACAATACGAGACGCCGCTTACCGAGGAGTTCCTTATGGCATTGACGCGGAGCGGCGGATTGACCCTGCACGTCCGGCTCCTGGCGTCGGGGAACGCGCACCACTCTGTCGAGGCGATCTTCAAGGCGCTGGCCGTTGCCCTAGGTACCGCGACCTCGATCGATCCGCGGGCGCCGGAGGTCGTGCCGTCCACGAAGGGCCGCCTGTGATGAAAGTTGCGGTCATGGACCACTCGATGGGCAACCTGCGAAGTGTTGCCAAGGCACTCGAAGAGGCGGGAGCGTCGGTCGTCGTGTCGGCGGACCCAAACGAGATCTCGCGCTGCGCGGGGCTATGCGTCCCCGGCCAGGGGATCTTCGGACGCTGCATGACCGCGCTCGGCAAGGACGGCCTCGGTGAGGTTGTTGCTGAGTGGATCGAGGCCGAGCGTCCGTATCTTGGTATCTGTCTCGGTATGCAGGTCCTGTTCGACTACGGCGGCGAGTCCGAGGTCGCCGGCCTCGGCCTCCTGGGGGGCGAGGTTACGCGCCTGGAGGGGGAGGTACCCATCCCTCACATAGGATGGAATCAAGTGGAGACCCCTTCTTCCTCCACCTTCTATTACTTCGATCACTCGTTCGTTCCTCGACCCACCGACGAGGGTGTGGTTACCGGGTGGTGTGAGCATGGCGAGCGTTTCGCCGCCTCGATCTCGAGCGGATCGGTGACGGCGATGCAGTTCCATCCGGAGAAGAGTGGGGATGACGGCATCGCGCTGTTGAAAGGTTGGGTGAACGGTTGAGTTTCACTGTGTATCCCGCGGTCGACATCTCCGCGGGGAAATGCGTGCGCCTCCTTCAGGGGAAGTTCGGGACCGAGACGATCTATTCGGACGACCCGGTCAAGGTTGCTCTCGGGTTCGCTAAGGCCGGCGCTCGGTGGTTGCACATCGTCGACCTCGACGGCGCCAAGACGGGCAATCCGATCAACCGCGAACTCGTCCTCGAGGTCGTGCGTCTCGCCGCGTGTCCGGTCCAGGCCGGCGGGGGATTGCGATCGATCGATGACGTTACCGAGGTTCTCGCGGCGGGAGCCAACCGGGCAGTGCTCGGAACCATCGCTCTCGAGGACGAACAAGAGATGCGCAACGTGTGCAAGCGTTTCGGTGACCGGATAGCGGTGTCACTAGATGCCCGCGGCGGGCACCTTACGAGTCACGGCTGGACGGTCGGGACGGGGATCCCACTGCTCGAAGCAGTCGAACAGTTCGAGCACGCCGGCGTGTCGATGTTCATCTACACCGATATCAGCCGCGACGGAACGATGACCGGTGCCGACATCGAAGGGCTCAGGAAGGTCGCCGCCGCGACCACCCTGCCGGTGATCGCATCGGGCGGGATCAACAGTATCGAGGATCTCAAAGGGGTCGCTCGCCTCCACTCCGAAGGGGTGGCCGGCGCGATCGTGGGCCGGGCTTTCTATGAAGGCAAGTTCACCGTAGGCGAGGCGATGCTCGCCAGCGACCAGGTAGTTGCGGGACGGGACGAGCCTCCACTCGTCGAGAGCTGATGACCCTCGCCAAGCGCATCGTTCCCTGTCTCGATGTGGACAAGGGGCGAGTGGTGAAGGGCGTGCGCTTCGTCGACATCAAGGACGCGGGGGATCCGGTTGAACTCGCGGCCAGGTACGACCGAGAAGGCGCCGATGAGATCGTGTTCCTCGACATCACCGCGAGTCACGAGGGTCGCGACCTGATCCTTGACGTGGCTCGGCGAACGGCCGAGAGCGTCTTCATCCCGTTGACGATCGGCGGAGGGGTCCGGTCGGTCGATGACGTCTCGACCCTCCTACGCGCCGGCGCCGACAAAGTGGCGATGAACACCGCCGCGGTCCTCCGCCCCGGACTGATCACCGAGGCCGCCGACGAGTACGGCATCCAGGCGATCGTCGTAGCCATCGACGCGAGGAGTAGGGCCGAGGGTGGCTGGGAGGTGCTGGTCGAGGGGGGCCGGAAGGAGACCGGGCTCGATGCCGTGGGATGGGCGACGAGGGCCGCCGAGCTCGGGGCCGGAGAGATCCTGTTGACCTCGATGGACCGGGATGGCACGACCGACAATTACGACCTCGATCTGACCCGGGCGGTTGCCGATGCGGTGCCGGTGCCGGTGATCGCTTCAGGCGGAGCGGGAGAGCCGTCTCACCTCGCCGACGCCGTCGACCCCGCCCTCGGAGGAGCCGAGGCAGCGCTTGCGGCTTCGGTGTTTCACTTCGGAACCTTTTCGGTACTCGATGCGAAGCGCGCTCTCTTGGAACGTGGCCTGCCCGTTAGGATTCCGCACCCACGAGGAGAGGGCCAGAGCTCATGACCACCTATCTGTTGTTCGACGACGCGATCCGCAGCTACGAGCTTCGCCACGAGATCACCGAAGCGATCGGGGACCCGATCCTGTTCCTCGACCACGCCGACAAGCGAATCGTGGTCGGGAGCGTGCTCGAGGCCTCCATCTTCGAGAAGCGTGAAGACGTCGTTGATGAGTTCCTCAACTGGGAGACGTTCGGCTATCGAGAGCTCGTCAAGGACGACTCCGTGGCGACCGAGGACCTCATGCCCGAGCTGGTGGGCCGGGTCCTCGACAAGCTCGGCATCACGAAGGTGGCGGTCCCGCCGACCTTCAGGCTCAACGTCGCGGACTATCTCAGGAACCGTGGCCTCGACATCGTGGTTGACGGGGATGGGTGGGACCTGCGGCGCCGTCGCAAGAACCCGACCGAGCTCGAGGGCATCGAGCGCGCCCAGCGGGCGACAGAAAACGCGATGTTGACCGCCGCCAGGATGCTGCGCGAGGCCGAACCGACCTCGGATGGACTCCTTCGTTTCAGCGGCGAGATCCTCACTGCCGAGTTGATCCGGGAAGCCATGCAGGTCGAGTTGCTACCGCAGGGGGCGGAGTCCGAGGAGATCCTGGTGCAGTCGGGCGACGCCTGCCTCGCGGGCCACGACATCGGTCATGGCCCCATCCTTCCGAACCAGTCGTGCATCGTCGACTGTTTCCCGAAGGACCGGCGCTCGGGCGCCTACACGGACATGACGCGCACGTTCGTCCCGGGGACCCCATCGGACGAACTGAAGAACCTCCACACCCACGTAAGGAAAGCGTTGGAGATCGCCTACGACGCGATCCGCCCGGGAGCGCGCGATGCCCACCAGCAGGTCGTTGACTACTTCCACTCGAACGGCTTCCCGACCTTCGCCCACCACACGGGCGAGGGGCCACTGAGCGAGGGCTTCTTCCACTCCCTGGGGCACGGGGTGGGTCTCGAGGTACACGAGCGTCCCTACATGGGCCAGCGTCCGGACGAGTTCATGGAGGGGGATGTCGTCGCGGTCGAACCCGGCCTCTATTTCCCCGGCATCGGAGGCGTGCGACTCGAAGACACCATCGTGGTGACGGCGAACGGCCCGGAGCGCTTCACCGATCCGTTCCCCTACGACCTGACGCCGTGACCGACCTGCCCGAGATCAATTACGACGAGCGCGGTCTGGTGCCGGCGATCGTCCAAGACGCCGCGTCGGGGGAGGTCCTGATGCTCGCGTGGGCCAACGAGGAGGCTCTCAAGAGGACGATCGAGTCCGGGACCACATGGTTCTGGAGCCGGTCGCGGGGCGAGTTCTGGAACAAAGGCGCGACCTCGGGCAACGTGCAACACGTCGTCGAGGTGCGCTATGACTGCGACGCCGACACTTTGTTGTATCGCGTGACGCCCGATGGTCCGGCATGCCACACCGGAGAGAGGTCCTGCTTCTACAGGACGGTGCCCGGGCCGTGATGCGTCCGAAGCCGGACCGGGCGACCTTCGAGAACCTCGCCGGCCGTTACCCGATCGTTCCGGTATGGAAGGAGGTCCTGGCCGACTTCCAGACGCCGGTGGCGGCGTTCATGCGGCTCGATCCTCAACCGAACGGTTTCCTCCTCGAGAGTGTCGAGGGAGGCGAGCGCTGGGCGCGCTACTCGTTCCTCGGGGGCGATGCGTTCGCGGTCGTGAAAGCCAAGGGGGGTGTGGTCTCGGTCGAGGGTGACCCGCCGGTTCATCCCGAAGACGGAGAGGCACCACTCGCGTACGTGAAGCGGCTGCTCGAGGCCAGCAGGGCGCCCACGATCCAAGGACTCCCCCCACTCCACGGGGGGGCGGTCGGCTTTCTCGGTTACGACTGCGTTAGAGAGCTGGAGCACCTGCCCGACCCTCCCGATGATGACCTCGGCCTTCCCGATCTCGCCCTGCTTCTTACCCGCACCCTGGTGGTGTTCGATCACTTGATGCAGAAGGCGTTCGTGATCGCCAACGTTCGCTCTGCAGGAGATCTCGGTGCCGCCTATGACGACGCCGACCGGCGGTGCGACGAAGTGATCGCGAAACTCCAGGCACCTTTGGGGGCCGCTCGTACCGATATCTCCTATGACATCACTCCGCAGTTCTCCTCGTCGGTGGACGATGCCGAGTACGCGCGCTGGGTCGAGGTCTGTAAGGAACACATCTTCGCGGGCGACATCTTCCAAGCGGTGCCGTCGCGCCGATTCGAAACCCCGATGACCGCGACATCGTTCTCGGCGTACCGTGTGCTACGAACGATCAACCCGAGTCCCTACATGTATTTCCTGCGTTTCGGAGAGACGGACGAACACGCGGGGTTCGACATCGCAGGTTCCTCGCCCGAACCTCTCGTGCGCGTCACCGGCGACCTCGTCCTGTCGCGGCCCATCGCAGGGACCAGAGCCCGAGGTGCGACCACCGAGGAGGACGACGCGCTCGAGAAGGAACTTCTCGCGGACGAGAAGGAGCGCGCCGAGCACGTGATGCTCGTCGATCTGGCCCGCAACGATGTCGGCAGAGTCTCTCGCTACGGAACCGTTTCGGTCGACGAGTTGATGGTCATCGAGCGCTACTCGCACGTCATGCACATCGTGTCGTCGGTCAGCGGTCGTCTGGCGGATGGGCAGTCGGCATTCGATGCCCTCACCGCATCGTTCCCGGCCGGAACCGTGTCCGGCGCGCCTAAGGTCCGAGCGATGGAGGTCATCGATTCCCTTGAACGCACGCGGCGAGGGCCGTATGCAGGGGTCGTCGGCTACTTCGACTTCTCTGGGAACGTCGACACGTGCATCACGATCAGAACCATCGTCGCGACCGGCGGGATGGCCTACGTGCAGGCCGGTGCTGGAGTCGTAGCCGACTCGATCCCGCAGATGGAAGCGGAGGAGACGAGACGCAAGGCCGAGGCTCTGATCCGGGCGATCGCCGGCGCCGAAGCCCTGGAGCGAGATCTGCCCCGATGAGGCGTCGCGGTTCCATCGGCGTTGCCATCGCGGGGCTGTTGATCGGCGCGTGCTCGACCTCGGGGGACGCGATCCCGGAGGTCGAGGCAACCGGGCCGCCATCGATCCGAGTCGAGGACGTGGCGAACCACGCCGAGCAGTTCGACACCGACGTCCCGATCCGCCCGGCCGGTTCGCAGGAGGAGTTGGCGGCTGCCACCTACATCAGTGGGCATCTCCAGCTGGCCGGCTACGTGGTGTTCCTCGACGGGGTACCGGTCAAGGATCTCGTGCGTTCGACTAACGTCGTCGCACGGGCTCCGTCAGGTGACGCGCCCGAGGTAGTGGTCATGGTGCCGTACGACACCACCGAGGACTTTCCTACCGACGGTCTCGCCCTGGGCCTGTTCCTCGAGCTTGCCCGGGCCTTAAGGGTCGCCGAAGGCAACCACGGTGTCTCATTCACGGCCTTGGGCGCCGAGCACGCGGCCCTCGGTCAGGGCAATCTGGGGTCACGCCGCGCGGCTCAGGAGCTCTTGGATGGGGAGTCGGAGCCCATGATCGTTTCGCTCTCCCGCATCGTCAAAGGGGCCTGCGTCGAAGTCTCTGCCAGCCCAGGGTCAGAAGACGTGGCGCTCGGCGCGAACGTGGACTGCGATCCTTTGCCGGCAACGTCGAGTGAGCCGGATGTGTTTGCCGAGGCTGGCTTCGATCACGTCACGATCTCGGGTGACCCCATCGCAGTCGGTGTCGTCCTGTTCGACTTCCTGTCGTCCGGGTCCGATTAGTCTCGGACGATGTCCTTCCTCGAAGACATCCTGAACTCGACCCGCGCCCGGATCGACGAACTGGAAGAGCGCGTGACCGAGGACGCGCTCGAGGAGCGCATCGCGGCCCTGCCTACCCCTCGGGGTTTCGCGGCGGCGCTGGACACCCCCGAGGTAGCGGTGATCGCCGAGATCAAGCGGACCTCGCCCTCGGCGGGAGACCTCGATCGCAATCTCAACGCGGCCGACTTGGCCCGGGCGTATGCCGACGGGGGAGCCGCCGCGATCTCCGTTCTTACCGAACCAGATCACTTCAACGGGTCGCGGGAAGACCTCGAGGCGGCCCTGACCGTCGGTCTCCCCGTTCTTCGTAAGGACTTCATCATCGACGAACTCCAGGTGCTCGAGTCGCGCGCTTGGGGGGCGGATGCCGTGCTGTTGATCGTGCGATGTGTGGGCGATCGACTCGACATCTTGCTCGAAGCGGCCCGCGCCTTGGGGATGGACGCGCTGGTCGAGGTCTTCGACGAACGCGATCTCGAAGTCGCGCTCGGATGCGGGGCCAAAGTCATCGGTGTCAACCACCGCGACCTCGAGAGCTTCGAGGTCGATCCCGACCGCACCGCCAAACTGGCGCCACAGATCCCCGACGACGTACTTCTGGTGGGACTGTCGGGCGTGAAGGAGCCGACCGACGTCGTCGCACTTGGATCCATCGGGGCGCGCGCGGTACTCGTCGGGGAGGCTCTCGTGACGGCGGATGACCCGGCAGCCGAGCTGCGCCGATTGAGGGGCGCCTCGTGATCCCCAAGGTTGATGAACTCGGGCGCTACGGCGAGTTCGGTGGACGCTACGTCCCCGAGGCGCTGATGGGTGCGCTCGGGGAGCTCGAAACGGCGTGGGCCGATGCATGGTCGGAGGCGGGATTCCGGACCGAACTGAACGACCTCCTGGCTGCGGTGGTGGGCCGTCCGACGCCTTTGTACGACGCCCAGAGGTTGTCCGAAAGGGTCGGGTCGAGGGTCCTCCTTAAGCGAGAAGACCTCGCGCACTCCGGCGCCCACAAGATCAACAACACCGTCGGTCAGGTCCTCCTCGCCAAGCGGATGGGCAAGACGAGGATCATCGCGGAGACGGGGGCCGGCCAGCATGGAGTCGCTACCGCGACCGCGGCCGCGTACTTCGGTTTGCCGTGCGTCGTCTTCATGGGGGCGGTCGATGTCGAACGTCAGCATCTCAACGTCGTCCGGATGGAACTGCTCGGCGCCCAGGTGATCCCGGTGACCGCCGGTTCGTCGACCTTGAAGGACGCGGTCAACGAAGCACTGCGCGATTGGGTTACCAACGTCGAAGACACGCACTACGTCCTCGGCTCGGTCGTCGGGCCGCATCCCTACCCGGAGATCGTGGCCAGCCTGCAGCAGGTGATCGGTGAAGAAGCCCGGCGCCAGTGCCTGCAGATGATCGGCGAACTGCCCGACGAGGTGGTCGCCTGCGTCGGTGGGGGCTCGAACGCGATCGGGCTGTTCCGCGGGTTCTACGACGACGAAGAGGTGCGGCTGGTCGGGATCGAAGCCGGGGGAGAGGGCGGCGGGGGACCACACGGAGCCTCGATCACCAAGGGTACGCCCGGGATCCTCCACGGAGCCCGGAGCCTCCTACTCCAGGACGACGAGGGCCTCATCGCCCACGCACATTCCATCTCGGCCGGGCTCGACTATCCGGGGGTCGGACCCGAGCACGCCGCTCTCGCACGCTCCGGCCGTGCGACCTACGAATCAGCGACCGACGCCGAGGCCCTCGAGGCATTCGGCGTGCTGGCGGAGACCGAAGGGATCATCCCGGCGCTGGAACCGGCGCACGCGATCGCGTATCTACTGAGAACCGAAATCCAAGGAACGGTTCTGCTCGGGCTCTCGGGTCGTGGCGACAAGGACGTCGAGACCGTCGCCGCGGCTCTCCTCGAGGCCAAGCCGTGACCGCACTGCTCGAGCACCTCGAGTCGGTGCGCTCCTCCGGCCGCAAGATCTTCGTCCCGTATCTGATGGCGGGGGTCCCGGACCCGGAGACGTTCACCGCACTGCTCTCCTTGGAGGAGGCCGACGCGATCGAGATCGGGCTGCCGTTCTCCGACCCCCTGATGGACGGTCCGGTGATCGCGGCGGCGGGGGAGCGTGCGATCGCCGACGGCATCGGACCACTGGATGCGATCGATCTCGTGGCCGGGGCACCCAAGGCCGGTCCCCTCCGACTCGCGATGACCTACTACAACCCGATCCATCACCTCGGTGAGGAGGAGTTCTGCGGCCGCCTGGCAGCAGCCGGGGTCAGTGGACTCATCGTGCCGGATCTCCCCGTCGAGGAGTCGGGCTCCCTTATGGAACACGCCGCCGCCCACGGTCTCGCCTGGGTTCCGCTCGTCGCCCCCACTTCGACGGCCGAGCGCGTCGAGAGGATCGCCGCGACCGCGACCGGATTCGTGTATGCGGTTTCGACCATGGGGGTCACCGGCGTCCGCGAATCCCTTTCGGAGCGATCGTCCCGCGTCGTCGGCGCGTGCCGCGCGGCAACGGACCTGCCTGTCCTCGTCGGCATCGGAGTTTCGACCCCCGAGCAGGCCGTCGAAGCTGCGTCGACAGCCGACGGAGTCGTCATCGGTAGCGCGATCGTCAAGCGCGCGATGGAAGAGGGCAGGGCCGCGGTAGAGACGTTCGTCAAGGAGATCCGCTCCGCCCTCGGGTGATTCGCCCCATTTTCACCCGGTTCCAAGCCTCAGAAGTAGTCACTCTTACGCATGTATCCCCCCCGATATCCGGGCCGATATCTCTGGGTAAGTACAGGATTCCTTAAGGGGAGGGGATAGCCATGCGCCAGATCCGGATCCAGAAAAAGGGAACCCGCACCAAGTAGCAACGATCGAGCCCGAAGTCGAGACTGTCGCCAGGTCGGGGACTCGATGCCAGATCAGGCCGCCGGGGACGCAGAAGCGATCCGCCTAGGCGGGATCGCTGAACAAAAGTGTGCCCCGGGTGGGA